>CAYJKN010000001.1:0-873149 GCA_964371075.1 uncultured Ignavibacteriaceae bacterium
AATACCCCGTTTGCGGGGTTTGATATTCGTAGGTCCCGATTGCCCTATGCAAAATCATTAAGTAAAAGAAGGATAGTGGACGCGGATCCACCACTGCGGACAGGTACACGCAGATTAGACAGAGTTACGCTGAGGCGAATTTTATCTTGAATATCATGTTCAAAGAGGTGCGGGGTTATATATTCGTAGATAATCGTAGTTCCATAAAATTCATCCTCCCCTCTACTTTTAGGAGAGGGGCCGGGGGTGAGGTCCGAAAGTAATTCCTATCAAAAATTTCACGGTTTTTCCTTATGTTGGATAACCAAAAAAAGATATTTGAAAATGAAATTGATCATTCTGAAATGAGAATCCCAACAAAACCCATTTTATTCTCACTCCTCCTTTTTATCTTAATGAGTCTCCCCGGTTATTCCACAATCCGATATGTAAAAGCCGGAAATCCAACCCCCTCATATCCTTTTACAACTTGGGCAACTGCATCAGATTCAATCCAAAAGGTTGTTGATATTTGTCTAACTGGTGATACTATTCTTATAGGTACCGGCGTATATTCACAAATTGTTAATTCCGATCATTTTGGAAGAGACCTCACTATTCTCGGTGTTGATGTTGATGGTTGTATAATAGATATGACTGCATTCCCGCAGGGTACATCGCTCAAAGCCTTTATTTTCCAAGATAACTTGCACATCGAAAACATTACCTTTAAAACATATTTCGGTTGGTCAGAGCATATAGCCCTATATCTTACAGGACCCTCAAATTATAATGTTGTGAAAATTAAAAACAGCAAATTTTTAGGATCGTTTCTGCAAGCGATTAGGGTTCTATTTGCCACTGGTGAAATTTCATCCTGTTATTTTTACGAAAACTATAAAGCAATAAATGGATTCGACGATAATAGTGTAACTCAAATCGGAATTATTCGAAACAGTCTTTTTTCTTTTGTCTCTGAGGGAATATCATGCAATTATGCAAAAATAACAGGAAATTCATTTATAAATATTAAAAATGTTGCGATATATATTGGCTCCCTTTTTGGATATTATGTTGAAATACAAAACAATTTTATGCACAGTTTCACTCAATGGGATCCTGCAATAACTGATGTTCCAAATCTGGTAAATAATAATATTATTATAAATTTCCGCAGAGGTATAAAGACTCCACCAGGGGCGAGAGTTGAAAATAATATAATAATGAATTGCAGTGAATATGCAATTTATGTTGATCGACCTCTTGGCACTGCCATTATTAATTACAATGCTTTCTACAATAACACAGAAATAACCAATAATACAGCACTCTATGACCCCGACACGACCATATACTACACCTCAGACCCGATGTTTGAAAACCCGGACAGTAACAATTATCTGCTTCAGATGTTTTCGCCTCTGATAGATGCCGGTGACCCAAACATCCTTGATGTTGATGGTTCAAGAAGTGATGTAGGTTTATATGGCGGACCTTATGGACAAAGTTATCAGTATAAAGACCTACCTCCCAAGAAACCAAAAGTAATTTCAGCTACCAAACTTAAAAACAAAGTGAATTTCCACTGGCGAGGAGGAACAGAAGCTGACTTTAACTCATTTTCACTCTACAGAAGCAGAGACCCTCTGTTTATTCCAAATGACAACAACAAAATATATTCCGGAATTGATACACTATTCACAGATTCACTCATAGACCCAACAGGAAGTTACAGTTATAAACTGACTGTAAAAGACAATCAGGGGAATATTAGTAAACTTGACAGTGTAACGGTTGTTTTGACAGGTATTTCTGCTTATGAAGAAAGCCCAACCCCGGAAAGAATATATCTTTATCAAAACTACCCAAACCCGTTTAATCCTACAACAAAGATAAAGTTCTCTCTAACCGAAGAATCAGAGGTGATACTTCGAGTTTATGATGTGAATGGTGAATTGGTTACAATGCTTCAAAACGGGTGGCTTCCGGCTGGAGAATATGAAAGAGAATTTTCTCCGGCAACAATCGGAACATTAAATGACATCGCTTCCGGAGTATATTTTTATAATTTGTTGGTCAGAGATAAAAATTTAATTCCGTTATTTGTAAAAACCGAAAAGATGATGTTTTTGAAATAAAATTTGCCTTTTGTTGTTTAGATTGGTAGTTTAATATCTCAAATAATTATTTTTTCGGTATTAAATAACTTTCTCCGATGGAATAATTATCTATTTGAATAAAAACTAAAATCTGAATATTGGAGGCATAAATATGTCTGAAGCTGGATTCAATGCGTTTGCAATGGCTCAAGCGCAATTTGATAAGGTTGCAGAACTTCTCGAACTGGATGAAGCAACTCGCGATCTTTTAAGGAACCCATTACGCGAATACCATTTTAGTATTCCCGTTAAAATGGATGACGGAACCAACAAAGTGTTTAAAGGTTTCAGGTGTCAACACAATGACTCAAGAGGACCTGCAAAAGGTGGTATCCGTTTTCACCCACAAGAAACAGTTGACACAGTTCGTGCATTGTCAATGTGGATGACCTGGAAGTGCGCAGTGGTTGATATACCACTCGGCGGCGGTAAAGGTGGAGTTATCTGTAACCCACACAACCTCAGCATGAGAGAACAAGAATCGATCTGTCGCGGTTGGGTTCGTCAAATAGCAAGAAATATCGGACCTATCCAGGATGTGCCTGCTCCCGATGTTATGACCAATCCACAACACATGTTATGGATGCTTGATGAATATGAAGCGATTCATGGTGGAAAATACCCCGGTTTTATCACCGGAAAACCCGTCGGGATGGGTGGATCTCTTGGAAGAACTGAAGCTACAGGATATGGTGTAATCTTTACGCTTCGCGAAGCATTAAAACTTAAAGGTATCGATCCTAAAGACACTCTCGCAAGTGTTCAAGGGTTTGGTAATGTATCTCAATATGCAATTAAACTTTATACTCAACTTGGTGGCAAAGTAATTTGTGTTTCCAGTTGGGATGAAGAAGATCAAACTTCTTACAGCTTTAAAAGAACTACGGGAATAGATCTACAAGAGCTTTTAGGCATTACTAATAAATTTGGCGGTATCAATAAAGATAAAGCCAAATCATTAGGTTATGAAATACTGCCGGGTGACGATTGGATTATTCAGGATGTTGACATCCTGATTCCTGCGGCTCTCGAAAACCAGATTCGTGAAGATAATGTTGTGAAGATCAGCAAAAGAGTAAAATTTGTTGCTGAAGGTGCCAACGGACCAACCACTCCACAGGCAGACAAATACTTTGAACAGAATGGTATCTTTGTTATTCCTGATTTCCTGGCGAATGCAGGTGGTGTTACTTGCAGTTACTTCGAACAGGTTCAAGGAAACATGAACTATTACTGGGATAAAGAAGAAGTTCTGACTAAACTCGATTCCAAAATGACATCTGCTTTCCATGCAGTATATGAAACTTCTGCAAAGAAGAAAATATATATGAGAGACGCGGCTTATGTTATTGCGATAAGCAGAGTTGCTCAGGCTTGCCACGATAGAGGCTGGTGTTAATATAGTATTTCTGTAATCAGAAAATTAGGCTGTCTTATATTAGTGATAATTAAGACAGCCTTTTTATTTTTAAAGGATGAATAAATCAAATTAAGGATTTTGATGCAGCCAAGCGACCACAACTACCGAATTACCAGCGCACTCGAAGAACGACAAAAAGAAATTGCTTTCCTTCATGATTTTGAAGATTTGCTCCATGATCAAACTCTTCTAAAAGAGGATATCTTTCTTATAGTTATCAAAAGAATGCAAAAAGCATGGCAATTCCCCGAACTTTGTGAAGTAAGGCTCCGCTACAGGGATAAAACTTACGAAACCGGGGGATATATAGAGGATATGCCCCATCTAAATGTTGATCTGATTGCGGGTGAAAAAATTGTGGGCGATATTCAGGTAACTTATACTGCAGCGGTTTCAAAAGGAGAAGTGGGTCCATTCCTTAAACAAGAAAAACGACTTCTCGACACTATCGCATACAGGCTTGGTGATTTTATTCTAAACTACAGGCTTAAAAAGAAACTTGAAAAAAAGAAGGTTGAAGAGGCTGTAAAAGAAAAAACAGAGTGGCGTATTGTTGTGGATATGATCAGGAAAACAGATCCTGCGCTCTTCATGAGGCTGCTCAGGAAAATGTTGCATCAACTCAACTGGAAGGGGATTCAGGAGGCTGAAGTACTTCTGAAGGAGCTGAGTATCGATCTGAAAGGTGATGAGGAGAGAGAAACTGAAGATGAAAACAGGCCTCTTCAAAAAAGAATTATTCATGACTATGACAACTACATCAATGCGATTCTTAAACTTACGAGCGAAAATTTTACCGAAGAAGAGATTCTATGGAGAATTCAAAAGTGGATTCAGAATGATAATACAAGTTCGTTAATAAAGGTATTGGAGTCGCAGGGTTCTTCTCTTGCTGATATCTCCGATGCAATTAGAAGGTTTTATCACCTTGCCCCTGAAAAAATTGAACTCTCACCGGCTACCGTTAAAGGTCTAAGAGTTTCACTCTTAAGAAGGTTTCTTACCGATGATCTCGATTTTATACAAATTGCAAAAGATTATGTAAAACTTACCGATTTCCATAAACTCATCGATAAAATGATTTTTATGCCGGGCAGTCACGGTAAACTGGGTGGCAAAAGTTCGGGTGTTTTCCTCGCTCATAATATTCTTAACTCAAGTGTCAGTAACGCTGAGTTACCATTTGAAGTGAAGGTTCCAAAAACCTGGTACCTTACATCCGATTGTATCATGCAGTTTATCCAGTACAATAATCTTGAAGAAGTTTACGAACACAAATACAGAGATATTGAGGAAATCAGGGTTGAATATCCTCAGGTGCTGCAACTTTTTAAGGACAGTCAGTTTCCACCCGATATTTTTCGGGGGCTCTCAGTAGCTCTTGATGATTTTGGTGACAGGCCAATCATTGTAAGGAGTTCATCTCTTCTTGAAGATCAGGTTGGGTCAGCATTCTCAGGAAAATATAAAAGTCTTTTCCTCGCAAATCAGGGGAGCAAATCTGAGCGTCTCAGTGCATTAATGGATGCCATTGCTGAGGTTTACGCCTCTACATTTGGTCCCGATCCAATTGAATACAGAACCGAAAGAGGTCTGATCGATTTCCACGAAGAAATGGGAATTATGATTATGGAAGTGGTTGGAACCAGGGTGGGAGACTATTTCTTTCCTTCATTTGCCGGTGTTGCTTTCAGTAATAATGAATTCAGGTGGTCACCACGAATTAACAGAGAAGATGGACTTGTTAGAATCGTTCCCGGACTTGGAACCCGTGCAGTTGACAGAGTGAGCGACGACTATCCGGTTCTTATTGCCCCGGGTCAACCAAATCTTAGAGTAAATGTTACTTATGAAGAGTCGGTCAGGTATTCACCTAAAAAAATTGATTTAATAAACCTCAAAACCAATCAGTTCCAAACCATTGAGATTGATCATCTTATAAAAGAAGTAGGAATTGATTATCCACAAATAAATAATATCGTTTCCGTTGTGTCAAATGGTATGTTGCGACCACCAAATCCACTTCAGGTTGACTATCAGGAAGATGAATTTGTTGTCACTTTTAACGGATTGTTAAGCAAAACCCAGTTTATCCAGAAGATGCACTCAATTCTTCAAATTCTCGAAGCGAAGTTTGGGGTTCCTGTGGATGTTGAATTTGCGAGTGACGGTAAAGATTTTTATCTGCTGCAGTGCCGTCCACAAAGTTATTCAGGACAAAACACTGCTGATGTTATTCCAAAAAATGTTCCTGCGGAAAGCATTTTATTTTCTGCCTCAAAACATATCTCAAACGGGAAAGTTTCACCCGTCAGATTTGTGGTTTATGTTGACCCTGAAGGTTATGACAACCTTAAAACCAAAGAGGAGATGCTTGAAGTTGCTACCATTGTTGGTAAACTCAACAAAATGCTTCCAAGAAAAAAGTTTATCCTTATGGGCCCCGGAAGATGGGGGAGCAGAGGTGATATAAAACTTGGTGTCAGCATTACTTATTCCCAAATCAATAATACAGCAATGTTAATTGAAATAGCAAAACAAAAAGGGAATTATAAACCTGATCTCAGTTTTGGAACCCATTTTTTCCAGGATCTTGTTGAGGCTTCTATTAGATACCTGCCACTGTTTATAGATGGTGGGAACTCCTTCCTGAATGAAATTATCATCAAAGAATCGAATAACCTGTTGCTCGATATGTTGCCTGAATACAGCCACCTGAAAGATGTGGTTTATATATTGGATATCGAAAATGAATTTGACGGCGGCACTTTAAAGGTTCTCATGAGTGCCGAAGAGGAAATTGCGCTGGCACTTATCATGCCTGAAGGGTATAAAGAGTCGGAAATTGTTGAAGATAACAACTCTCCAACTTTTAAATCACTTGGAGAGAATATCAAATTTAACAGAATAGCCAAGTTTATTGAACGGTTATCGATAAAGCTCGACAAACAAAAATATCGGATCGAATCGGTATTTTTCCTCCCTCCGGTTCATGCTATGGAAGCTGATCAGATGAGGCCAATACTTCTGATTAAAACCGATGCAAGTGAAGAGACTCTCAACAGTTTAAGGGCTTATCTAAATGTATGGAATGACTGTTTACACACTCTTGAATACAGAAATGATGAACATGAAGAAGAGAAGGCATTTGATTATATCCTCACCGATGATATCGACGGGTATCTTAGAGAGTACATTGAAGCCGGAACATATATGATCACTCAACTTTATCCTCTTAAATCTGATTTTCTCGATTAAATAAAAAAGCCTGCGGGGTTTTATCACGCAGGCTTTTTTGATTTACAAAGATTTTATCTTTTTTTGATAAACTCAACCATTCGTTTTAATACTTCAGGCTCAATCGTTGTTGGGGTAGTTGCATATTCTGAAATTCCTCCCGTCACTACCTTTTGGAAAAGGTGGTTCATCGATTCAAAAACCTCAATCTCATAATAAGCACCTGATTTAATTAGAGCGTTTTCAACAGGTTGGCGGCTCTGAAGTGGTGGAACTTGTAAGTCTTTGCTTCCCCAAAGTGCCAAAACAGGAACTTTTACCTTCTCAAGCCATTCTGACGGGTTAAGTGATAAAAACTGTATAAACCATGGGGTTGCAAGAGAGAAAAGTCCCTTTTTGCTGAATTGTTCTTGATTGGCTATACTCTCTTTTTGTTCAGGAGTTAACGAGTTCATATAACTTGTGTAAACCGAATCTATCTGCTTCGCTGCAACATCGGGTTTTGCAATAATTCCGTCTAATATTTGAGTAACAAGTTCGAGGTACATTTTAAGATGTTCCTCGTTCACGGTAGAATCGGCTTTTGCAAGAAGCTCTGACTGTTCGATTATTATATCTCTTCCGCTGACGCCAGTGCCTGCAAGATTGATTATAAACTTTGTGTTTGGGTTTTTCACAGCCACTATTGGTGCAATCACACCCCCTTCACTGTGACCAATTACTCCAATTTTCTCTTTGTCCACAAAATTATATGTTGCAAGGTGATTTAAAGCTGCGGAAGCATCCCCGGCAAAATCCATAGTTGTACCGGTTTTAAAATTCCCCTTCGATTTCCCCACGCCTCTGTCGTCATACCTGAGAACAACAATTCCGTTTTTGGTTAACCAATCGGCGATCACAAGGAATGGTTTGTGCCCCATCAGACTTTCATTTCTGTCTTGTGGACCTGAACCCGTTACAAGTATTACTGCCGGATATTTTCCAAGTGTGTCAGGTGCCGTAATGGTACCTGCAAAATCGATGTTTGCCTCCTCATTTTTGAAAACCACATCGGCAGTGTAATAGGAAAAAGGTGGACTTATTTTCTGATTTCGTTCGAGTTGTTTATAGTCGGGTTTTGGGAACAAAGTGAGAGGCATGGAACCCCCGCCTTGAGTGTAGATACCGGATATCGAGTCGATTGAGCCGTAAACCTTACCGACATACTTCAACGCCATCATATCAAGGGAAATGAACAGACTGTCATCTTTAAACTCAGCAGAAGTGAGTTCAAAGTCGAAAGCATACTGTGCCGGTACATCGAGAGTCTTTTTGTTCTCTTTGAGGATAAAAATTAACTCTATCGGTTTTCCGCCGACTTGAAGTACCCCTGACAGAATCTGATCTTTGGATTGTGCGGTCAGAAATACTGTAGGGATTAGAATAAGGGGTAATAAAAATTTAATTGGATTTGACAAATTATTGACCTTTCCTTTTAACTTCGGTTTTTGCAGCCGACTCGAATGCCTTTATTATAGCTGAATAATCCTCTTGACCATAACCGAGAGTGATTGCATCTTTTAATAAACCGGAAATTGTTTCGGCAATATCTGCCCTGCATCCTTCAGATTTACACGATTTTACCATATAGTTACTGTCTTTGAGAAGATTTTCCACAGTAAATCTTGGGACAAAATTTCTGTCGAGTATATTGCTGCCTTTAAATTGTATCGTTGTTGAGTTAAGAGCTGAATTTGATAATACTTCAAGAAATATGGAATTATCGATTCCGGCCTTTTCAACAAACACCATCGACTGTGAAAGCATCGCAATCGTTCCTGCAATAATAGAATTTAACGCTATTTTAAGATTGGTTGATTGTGAAGGATGGTCAAATTTCCACACAGATTTTGCAAGGTTATTTATAAGTGGCATCACTTTTTCGAGTGGTAAATGATCTCCACCGGGGAACATTAATAAAATACCTTCGGTTGCCTGTGTTACACTTCCGAGGACGGGGGAGTGGATGAAGTGTTTTTTTTGTGATTTGTATTCTTCATAAAGTTTATTCGAAGTTGAAGCAAGGATAGTGCTGCAATCGATGTGTATCCCATCTTCTTGTAATCCCTCAAGAATTCCTTTTTTTCCAAGTGCAACAACTTCAACAGCCTCTGAACCGGTGAGCATCGTAAATACACAATCAGATTGTGTCGCTACCTCCGCCGGAGAATTACAGACAATTGCACCGCTTTTAGAAAGAGTTTCAGTTTTTTCGACACTTCGGTTATAGATGTATAAAGGGAAACCGGCATCCAGCAACCTCTTTGCCATTGGGTTGCCCATCATGCCGGTTCCAATAAATCCAACTTTTAATTTTTCCAATTTTATTCCGTTTTGTTTTAATCTGTATTTAAATAAAATACAAATTTACCTTTTTTATCGATAAATCCTTTACTCTCCTTGTTGGTTTTTTTGTCTGTGAATTCGGCATATGCTCTGCCGTTCATAAATTTTTCAACGCCATTAAAATTAAGATCGATAACAATTTTCCCTTTAGTGTCAATAAATCCATAATTGCTGTATCCCTCACAAATTATCGCCAAACCTTCTGAAAATCCACTGTTAAGAGTATAATATTTCCCTTTGTCATCTTTTGGTGAGAGTCGTCTGATTACTTTTCCGTTTAAATCAACAATCTCAAAAACTGTTTCCCATGTTGTTTCATCTGTATATTTTCCGGTTGAGAAACCTTTTTCGAATGTTGCCAACTGTTCATATTTGGGTTGAACCACAATTTTTCCGCTTTTATCAATCGCTCCTTTTTTGCCTTCATTGTTTGTAAAAGTAGCAATTCCGTCGTGAAATAATCCCGGTTCTGTGCGGTAATAAAAATTCTCGAGTGTTTTACCCGATTTGTCGGTAAATGTCCAGCCCTTTTTAGTGTAAACCGCTGCCATACCGTCACTAAAATCTCTGACATCATCAAAAATGTTTGGAATAACAACGATTCCCTTGGTGTCAAGGTACCCATATGTCGATTTTTCACGATAATAACTTAAACCTTCGCTGAATCTGGTTTGTAAACTGTAATCATTAATCGTTGAGTCGTTTACAATCACTCCGGATTTTGAAACGATTTTACAATGGGCTCTTGTATTTGCATTCCCTGCATCCGCGGGTTTATATACCACGGCTACACCATCAGAAAAAGAAGTTAATCGGTAAAACTTGCATGGAACCACGGTTTTACCTGTTTTATCGATTGCGCCAAAATCGCCTCCTTTTACCATCTGGATGACTGCTACGCCATCTCTAAAAAAGGGTTCATAAAAAGTGTTTTCAAATTGAGGTTCAATAACAAACTTTCCTGTTGTATCAATAAAACCCCAGTTTTCACCAATACGAACAGACATCAGACCTTCATTAAATTCGCCAAATTTTTTTGTGTTGATTGTGGGTTGTGAAAAAACGGAAAGATTTACAACAGTAATAAGTGTGATAGAGAAGAGAAAAGTTTTCATCTGAATTCATAAATTATTGTTAAATATGAATACAAATTACTCCAGAATGTCAAAATTATCTAATAATAACATCCTCAATTTATACCGGATAAACATTATTTTCTTCACGGGAGGGGAGAAAACAAATTTCAAATCTCTGCCTCCCGTTGAAAATAAAGTGACTATTTTTTTGTAGTTTTACAAGTATTGACACCAATTAAGTTATAAGCAGGACATACTCCAACCTGGGCAGTAACTATTGGTACTATGCCAACAAGTCCCCACCAGGTTTTGAAGTATATTCCGGCACCAATAATAGCGGCACCTACGATATATCTGACAATCTGATCGGGTGATCCAACATTCTTCTTCATTTTTGTTTCTCCATTAATCATTTTAAAATTCATTCGATTAGATACTTGTGAAACAAAAAAGATTCACAAATGATTTATTAAAATATCTAAAAATAACTGTATATTTTCAAGTATAATAAACCAAATTCAATTAGTGGTTGTCAAACCGTAAAACAAATTCCTGTATTCGAAATAAATTGAGCCTTTCATGAGATATTTTGCACTATTTTGCCTTTTTTCCGTTGCGCTTTTTGCGCAAAATCCACTTCCGGTTTATAATTCTTCCATGTTTACAACTTCGGGTAATTGTGCAACCTGTCATACCGGTTCCGGTGCCGTCCTTACACAAAACGGTGTGGATATCTCACCTGTTACTCACTGGAGAAGCACAATGATGGCAAACTCTTCAAAAGACCCTTTATGGCAGGCAGTGGTTTCTGAGGAAACCCACCGTTTCCCCGCTATGAAGGATGAAATTGAATCAATTTGCACAAAATGTCATGCTCCGATGGGGAATACTCAAGCAAAAAAAGATGGATTAACCACATACACACTTAGTCAGATGAGAGCCGATCCTCTGGGGAAAGACGGTGTGAGTTGTACAACTTGTCACCAAATCGATCCGGCAAATCTTGGCACTCAATCCTCTTATAATGGCGGATATAAAATTGATACTACTCGTGTGATATACGGTCCATATCAGAATCCATTTTCGCAACCAATGATCAATTTTGTAAACTTTAACAGCCAATATTCTCCGCATGTAAATAACTCCGAATTGTGCGCTACCTGTCACACTCTTTATACACCCTATTTTGATGATAATAATCAGGTTGCAGGATATTTTTCAGAACAAACTCCTTACATCGAATGGAAAAACAGCAATTTTGAAGCCTCAGGTACAGAATGTCAAACCTGTCACATGCCTTCAATTCAGGATTCAATTGATATTTCAACGATTCCGGCGTTTCATACGGCAAAACACTCGCCTTATTATAAACATGAGTTTGCCGGTGGAAATAAAATGATGCTCACCATGCTAAAAAACAATATCGATTCCCTTGCAGTTACTGCATCTGTAGATTTGTTTGACAGCACAATTGGCAGAATTAATGCAAACTTTTTCGATAAAACTGCTGTATTGGAGATTGATGTAATCCCGGGAACTGACTCAATTGACATCAATATTAAAACAATCAATCTTACGGGTCATAAACTTCCCACAGGAATTCCGTTCAGACGAATGTGGATTCATCTTACTGTAAAAAACGCCAACAACGAAATAATCTTTGAATCAGGAAACTGGGGAAGTGATGGCGAAGTGATTGGTCATGATACTCCTTTTGAACCGCATTATGACATCATCAGAACCCAGGATCAGATTCAGATATATGAAGGAGTCTTTGTTGATGTGAACGGTCAGGTTACACAAACCCTGTTAAGAGCAGCGGAATATTTAAAGGACAATCGACTCCCTCCTGCAGGGTTTACAACGACACATATATCATACGACAGTGTAAAGATTACCGGGATAAACGGGGATGAAAATTTTAACAAACTTGCAAATGTTGAAGGAACGGGAGCAGATGTTGTAACTTACAGAATTGATCCCATTTCTAATGGTGAGTTAACTATTACTGCTGAACTTTGTTATCAGACGATGAAACCTGCCGCCATCCAGAATCTGGCTTCAGTCGGATCACCAGAGTCGATCAAATTTCTTGAGATGTGGCAAAATGAAGATCATTCTCCTTCAATAATAACCTCAAAATCGGAAACTTTTGTGGTAACCTCAACAAAAAGTGAGAATGACCAAACAACAAAAGATGAATATTTGAACATTTTTCCCAACCCGTCAAAAGGGGATATGACTGTTTCATTTCAACTGCCAACAACTCAAAATGTTGAAATTTCATTATTTAATCCTCTCGGTGAAAAAGTTATATATCTTCTATCAGGAATAGTTGATTCCGAAAAACAGAATCTCAATCTCAATACAAAATCACTCTCTGCAGGAGTCTATTTCCTCGTAATGAAGAGTGAATTCGGGGTCAGAAGTGTGAAAGTTGTTATCTTGAGATAATATTTTGGAATTTTGAAAAATTATTCTTACTTTTAGTGAACATTAAATTGGAGATGGGAAAATGAAACAGCAGAAAATCTCTTACATGATAGTATTATTGTCTTTCTTCCTATGCACAAACCCGGGAAAAGGACAAACCCGACCGGAGCCATATATGCGGCTTTCCGGCTTCGACAGAGGGCAAGAACTTACTGTGGGTACTGGAAACGGCGGTACTATGTACTACAGTTTCTACGACTGGAGTACCAGTGATTCGATGATGCATGACAGTATAATGTTCTACAAAAGAGGAGGTACATATCATGGATTTGAAGCCTCCACAAACAGATACTATATTCTCGAAAATGGTGTGAAGAAATTGTACTTCGATTTTAGTCTACCAGCCGGATCAACATTTTACGGAATTATTGGTGGCAGCACACCCACTACTGTGAATGGGAGTGGAGATTGGAGAACATTTACCGCGCATTACGGATTTTGGCCAAGTTATGACATCGAGATCACAACAGCCAGATATTTTGGTAATGTGAGAGATTACGATTACATGGTGCAGAGTTCAAATTGGAGCTCGTTTACAACAACACCTTTAAGCCGTGCCGCAATTACCCCAAACGGTGATACTGTTTATATTGAGCATAACTTCATTCCATATATGACATTTAATCCACCAGTTTCTCCCTCATCAACCTGGCTGGTTACCTTTAATATCTTTCCAAAACACACACTCAGTGATTATCTCGCACAACATCAGGTTTATGTTAATTCTTGTGATTCCACCTTTTTTGAATACTTTTATACGAATGGATCAGATTCAACCGAATTGAGTAAATTAAGTGCAAAATCAGCGAATATAAACCAATTTCTTGTCACATTTGACAGCACCATTATCCAACGTGGTTATCATGTCAAGTACCGAACCATCATTCGCGACAAAAGTGCCCGTCCAAAATATGCTTACAGTCCTGCTGATGAGAGTTACCATACACTTCACATCGATCCAACTGTCGGTATTGAGGAAGAATTTGTTCCTGATAACTTTTTCCAGGTTGCAGCATACCCAAATCCATTTAACAACTCAACAACATTGCAAATTGATCATTTTGAAAGAGGGGAAGTTTCTGTCAATATCTATTCACTGACCGGTGAAAAAGCCATGGAACCTGTATCACTCCACAAAGAATCAGGTACCTTAACACTGCCCATTGAGTTTAAAAGTCAACCTTCCGGAATCTATATCGCAGATATTAACTTTGTCTCCTCTTCAGGGAAAATGCACAGGAAACATCAGAAACTGGTATATTTAAAATGAAAACACATATAAAAAACACCTGGTTAGTAGTTGGTTTGTTGATGGTTTTCAGTTCAGCAGAATTATCAGGACAAACTGAAACCTTTCCCTTTATGCGGTTTTCAGGGATTGACCGTTGGGAAGGACTTACCGTCACTACAGGAAATGGTGGTTATTTGAGTTACTCCTATTCGAGTTGGAAGACAACCGATTCAGTAATGTTTGATGGTATTATGTTTTATGGCAGCGGAAGTTCTTTTCATGGTTTTGATGCAGACTCAAACAAGTATTACAACCTTGTAAATGGAGTAAAAAAATTATATCTCGATTTTAGTCTCCCTTCAGGAGCAACTTTTTCAGGATCAATAGGTGGAGGAGCAACGGTAACTGTTAGTGGAGGCGGACTTACTCGGAAGTTCACAGCTCATTACGGAACTTGGCCATCCTATGATATTAAACTAACCTATCTGAGGGATCAGGGCTTGATAGAGTCAGTTGATGAAATAACCCAGAGTTCAAATTGGAGTAAGTTTACCACCACAACTCTTAGCCAACTTTGGGTTGGTGTAGATGGTGTGGCTCATTATGTGGCTCACGGTTATAAACCATCAATATCCTTCACCCCGCTGATATCACCCTCAAGAACCTACCGTGCAGTTTTCGGTGTAACATCAGGACATACTCTCCAAGATTTATTGCAGCAATACCCGCCCCAATTTAGCTATTTGGACTCACTTTTTTTGGAATATTATTATTCAAACGGGCAAGATTCAACCGATTTAATTACTGTCCCGGCTAAAGTTCTCGCCTATAATTGGTTGGTGGTTAACTTTGATAGCACTATCATTCAAAATGGCTATCATATTAAGTATCGATTAAAAGTACGCGACCTAAGTATGAATCCAAAATATGCTTTTAGCCCCGCAGATCAAAGTTTTTACACGCTCTACATTGATCCAACTGTCGGTATTGAGGAAGAATTGGTTCTTGACAACTTTTTTCAGGTAGCTGCATACCCAAATCCATTTAACAACTCAACAACATTGCAAATTGATCATTTTGAAAGTGGGGAAGTAACTGTTAACATCTATTCACTGACCGGTGAAAAAGCAATGGAACCTATTGTAATTCAGAAGGAAGCCGGTACTTTAACACTACCAATTGAGTTTAGAAGTCAGCCATCAGGAGTCTATGTCGCTGACATAAACTTTGTTTCCTCTTCAGGGAAAATGCACAGAAAACATCAAAAACTGGTGTATCTAAAATAGGAAAATATTAAGGAAGTAATTAAGGCAGGAAGAGTGGACCCTCCAGGACTTGAACCTGGGACCTACTGATTATGAGTCAGTTGCTCTAACCAACTGAGCTAAGGGTCCTGAAAAAATCATTTTTGAGACCAGAAATATAGCTATTTTTGTAATTGTTGCAAAAAGAATTTTCGAAAATGGAGTTTTTGTTTTGAAATTATTTTTATATCTGGTTATTCCCACACTTGTTTTTATCCTGGTTTTATCAGGATGCGACAATAAGAGTGAAAAGATAGTTAAAAATGGTGATTCATCGGAAGCAGTAACAAACGCTGATACATTGCTTCTAAATGAATTTAAGAATTTGTTTTACAAACAAGTTCAGGGTCTAAAAGCTAAAAATGCCGGTGACTATTTAAGCACCTTAAAGATCAACAGTTTTGATTCAGTTCAAGCAGCAAAACACTTTGAAACGATCACCCAGATGTATGATTTGGACTATACGATCGTCAAATTTGCTCTTTTGAGACATGATTCAAGAACTGCTGAGGTGGAGGTGGAGATGAAAGTTGAGAAAATTAACGGACCACCATTTGAGGATCATCTGTCCGTCACGAGGCATATTCTCGAAAATTCTGAGGGGAAATGGCTAATTCTTGAGTCACGAGAGATAAATTATACGGTTTTACGGCCAAAACAGTAAAATAAAAAAAGAACTGTTTGGTTAGTTTTTTAGAAAAAACTATATTTGTAATCTAGATTTTTGTGTGCCGGGATGGCGGAATAGGTAGACGCACAGGACTTAAAATCCTGTGGGAGATTCTCCCGTGCCGGTTCGATCCCGGCTCTCGGTACCAATTATTTAGAACAGGACATGACGGGGGCTCTTAGCTCAGTTGGCTAGAGCGTCTGTTTGACGTACAGAAGGTCACAGGTTCGACTCCTGTAGAGCCCACACTTTATCGGAGTTTTCCGATTATTTTAACGAATATTTTACAATTATTGAAAGGTATCAACTTTAATTTGATACAAGACACCAATTCAAATTCCAAAGAACCAAAAGAAACCGTAAGGATCAATGAAGAGATACGGGTTGCTCAGGTTCGGGTAATAGATGCAGACGGTACAGCATTAGGGGTACTTGAGACCAAAGCGGCAATTGCACTCGCAAGAGGGAGAGAGCTTGACCTGGTAGAGATTGCTCCAAAAGCGGAGCCACCTGTTTGTAAAATAATCAATTTCGGAAAGTTTAAGTACGAAAAGCAAAAGCGGGAAAAAGTTCAAAGAAAAAATCAAGTGGTACAGATACTCAAAGAGATAAGGTTCCATCCGAATACCGACTCTCACGATTTCGAATTCAAAACAAAACATGCGATTAACTTCCTTGAAGAAGGAAACAAAGTTAAGGCGTCAGTAATGTTTAAAGGTCGCGAAATGGCTTACACACAGCTTGGCGAGACCCTTTTACAGAAATTTGTTGAGAAGATTTCAGAAATCGCTAAAGTAGAATCTCCAATTAAATTGGAAGGACGAAATATGAATGTTATCGTTGTACCTATTAAAACAAAACTCAAAAAGAAATAAATTCGGGACACAACATGCCAAAAATGAAATCCAACCGCGGAGCGCGGAAGACCTTCAGAGAAACCGCCTCAGGTGGTTTTAAGCGTAAGAAAGCTTATAGAAGCCATATTCTTACTTCAAAAACAACAAAGAGAAAAAGACATCTAAGACAGGGTACGATGGTAACTGATGCAGATGCTCCAAAAATCAAAAGAATGTTGCAATAGGAAGGATGAAAGAATATGCCAAGGTCACAAAATAATGTAGCGTCACATCACAGAAGAAAAAAGATACTCAAACTTGCAAAAGGATATTGGGGTTCCAGAAAAAATGTATATACAATTGCGAAAAACCATGTTGAAAAAGGTTTAACACACGCTTATGTAGGAAGAAAGCTTAAGAAAAGAGAATACAGAAGACTCTGGATTGCACGTATTAATGCTGCTGCCAGAATCCATGGATTAAATTATTCTACTTTCATTTCCGGATTGAGTAAAAAAGGTGTTTCAATCAATCGCAAAGTATTGGCAAATTTAGCAGCCGAGAATCCTCAGGTATTTGCTGAACTGGCGAACCTGGTAAAAAACTAAATTAAACCAAGTGTTTTACACCCTCTTTCTCGGAAATCTTCCGATTAAGAGGGTTTTTTTATTTAAATATTAACGATAAAATTATGCTAAACAAAATAAGCGAGACCAAAAGACAATTTTATGCCGCTGCAGAAGGTATTAAAACTTCAAAAGAGCTTGAGGACTTAAGAATTGCTCACCTTAGCAGAAATGGCACTGTTGCCACTCTCTTTGAAGAGTTTAAAAAAGTTACACCGGAAGAAAAGCGAGTTCTCGGAAAAGAACTTAACCTTTTAAGACAGGAACTTCAGACGAAGTTTGATGAACTAAAAGAGGTGATTGAATCCTCGGAAAAGTTGTCAGCTCCTAAAATTGATATTTCACTTCCGGGGAGAGTTCCCAATAAAGGAACCGGACATATTGTCGCAGAGACGATGAATGAAATTATCTCGATATTTAAGAAGATTGGTTTTTCGGTCGTTACCGGTCCGGAAATTGAATCGGATAAAAATAATTTTGAAGCGTTAAATTTTCCGGCCGATCACCCGGCGCGTGATATGCAGGACACCTTTTTTATTAATAAAGATTTTGTTTTGAGAACTCATACAACTCCTGTTCAGATCAGGATTATGCAATCGCAGGAACCGCCCGTAAGAGCCATCATGCCAGGAAGAGTTTACAGAAATGAAGCAATTAACGCAAGAAGTTATTGCATGTTCCATCAGGTAGATGGTATCTATGTTGATGAAAAAGTGACATTTGCCGAATTAAAGGGGACACTGGTACATTTTGCCAAAGAGTATTACGGAAGCAGTGTACAATATAAATTCAGACCCAGCTTTTTTCCCTTTACTGAACCAAGCGCAGAGATGGACATTACATGTTTTATCTGTGGCGGAAAAGGATGCCGAGTATGCAAACAAAGCGGGTGGCTTGAGATATTGGGCTGTGGAATGGTTGACCCAAATGTTTTGAAATATGTCGGGTATGATCCCGAAAAAGTTACAGGGTATGCTTTTGGTATGGGAATCGAGAGAATATCAATGTTGAAACACGACATCAACGACATTCGTCTTCTCTATGAAAACGATGTACGTTTCCTCAAACAATTTTAAGATGGTGATAAAGTGAAGATAGTATTAAGTTGGATTAAAGAGTTTGTTGATATCGAGGATATCAGTGTTGAAAAAATCGCCCATGAATTGACTATGGCTGGTCTTGAAGTGGAGAGCATTACCAATTATGGTGAAATGTTTGATAAATTTATAACTGCAGAAGTAATTGAAAAAATAAAACATCCAAATGCGGATAAACTCTCGGTTTGTAAAGTAAATACCGGCACAGAGGTACTTCAGATTGTATGTGGTGCTCCAAATGTAGCTGCCGGACAAATTATACCTCTCGCCACCGAAGGGGCAAAAATACCTAATGCAGATTTTGTGATTAAAACGACAAAATTACGCGGTGAGTTATCACAGGGAATGATCTGTTCTGAATCAGAACTTGGTCTTTCAAACGATCACACAGGAATTATGATATTGGCTCCCGACACAAAAATTGGTATTCCACTCGCCGAGGCTTTAGGACAAAATGATGTTGTATTTGAGATTGGCATCACTCCAAACCGACCGGATGCCCTAAGCCATCAGGGAGTATCCAGAGATTTGGCTGCTATTTTTAATCGTCCAATGAAAGAGAAAAATCTTGCCTCCGAGCGGATAGTCAAAAAAATTGACGATGTAGCAAAAATTGAAATCGAAGACAATGTGAATTGTCCGAGATATTCTGCTGTTGTGGTGACCGATTGTAAAGTTGGTGAGTCTCCTGATTGGATGAAAAATCGTTTAAGAATGGCCGGAATGAGGTCAATAAATAACATAGTGGATATCACTAACTATGTAATGCTTGAGACCGGACAACCATTACACGCTTTTGATCTGGATAATCTTTCAAAAAGCTCGATTATTGTCAAAAAAGCCAAAGACGGCACGAAGTTTAAAACTCTCGACTCTGTTGAAAGAACTCTGACAGGTTCGATGCTCATGATTTGTGACGGAGAAAAAGAAGTTGCAATTGCCGGAATCATGGGTGGGGAAAATTCTGAAGTGAGCCCCACAACAACCAACATTTTAATTGAGAGTGCCTATTTTGATCCCGGTTGTGTCAGACGGTCTGCCAGGGCTTTGGGGCTTTCCACTGAAGCTTCTTACAGATTTGAAAGAGGTACAGATTTTGAAGGTACCATGTATGCTGCATTACTTGCTGCTGATTTAATGCAAAAATACGCCCATGGTAAAATATTATCAGGCGAACTTGATATCCGTACAGAATCACTCAAGAAAAAAGAAGTTACACTCAGATTTAACCAGATCGAAAGAATATTGGGTTACTCAGTTCCTCAAGATAAAGTAGTTACTATCTTGAAAAATCTTCAACTTGGAGTGAAAGAAGTTACCGATAAAACGGTGACAATGACAATCCCCGGATTTCGACCTGATATCGAAAGAGAAATTGATATAGTTGAAGAAGTTGCAAGAATCCATGGATATGACAATATCCCGACTGTTCACAGAATCAGCTCGCCGCTTGAATCAGCAGTGGATGACCTTGAAATGGTGAATAGTATGAGGAGAGTCCTAATTGGAATGGGATTCAACGAAATTATGAACAATTCGTTACAACCTGCTGAAATAACAGCAGTTACAGGTGTCCCTGTGCCTGTGATGAATCCACTTAATGCAGAAATGTCAGTGATGAGAAGTTCATTGATTCAGGGTGGTTTGACAACTGTCAAAAACAATCTGAATGCCGGTGAGAAAGATATGCGTCTTTTTGAATATGGTGACATATTCATTAAAAAAGGGGAGTCGATCAATTCATTTGATGATTTTGAAGAAGTAACAGTTGTAACAATGTTAATCACAGGGAAAGCCACCCAGAAGACATGGAACGAACAGGAGAGAGATTATGATTTTTATGACCTGAAAGGTTACCTTAAATCATTACTCGAATCTTACCTTGTAACTGCCAATTTAGGACATGTTTACAAGACTGAATCCGACCCTGTTTTTGAGTATTCAATAGAGGTTTTTTCAGGTGAAGACAAAATTGGTGTGATCGGGAAGATAAATGATTCATTTTCTTCATTATTTGATATTGAACAGGCTGTGTATTGTGCAGAATTATTTGTAAATTGCATTGAACGAAAAAAAGATAAGTTGAAGAAGTATAATCCACTTCTAAAATATCCCAAAATCGTTCGTGATTTTGCATTCATTTTTGATTCAGAGGTCAGATTTGATGAAATATCGGATTTTATCCGTAAAAATTCCTCACCACTTCTTAAAAAAATAGCTCTATTTGATCTCTATGAGAATGAGAAAGCTATTGGAACAGGAAAAAGAAGTCTGGCATATACGCTTGAATTCTATGATCTGAACCGGACTCTCACAGAAGATGAAGTTGAGAAGGAATTTTCTGCAATAATCCAAAAAATAACAAAAAAATTCGACGCAGTTTTACGAGGAAACTGATTGAGTGATCTAACAAAAATAGAGATATTACTAAGCGACCTTGAAATTCTTGAATCGCTTACAAAAAATTTGATAGCCGACCATAATAGAGCAGTTGAAGAAAAAACTGCCCTTGAGTCGAGGCTGACAAAAATTCTGGAAGAAAACAAGAATCTGCGTAAACGGGTAGGTGAACTCGAGAGGGATAATGATTCTCTTAAGACAGGCACTTATGCAGCTAATCTTTCCTTGTTCGATCAGATGAGCGACCATGAGAAGGATATTTTGGTACACAAGATCAATGATCTGATACTTAAAATTAATAAGCATCTCATCAAACTATAGATATTTACCGGCGGACCAAAAGATGAGCGAGAAAAAGAAGCTAAAGATTAAAATATTTGATAAAGAATACTCTCTATTAGTTGATAACGAAGATTTAGCAAAAGAATTGGCGAAATATGTTGATCAGATAATGGAAGAAACACAGCAAGAACTGCCCAATCAGCCCATGCAGACGATAGCAGTAATTGCAGCTTTGAATATAGCATACGACTACTTTTTAGAGAGAGACCGAAACAAAGAATTTGCATCAAAAGCTTCAGATAAGATAAAAGGAATAAAACTCCTCCTCGAATCCCGCACTCAAGACAGTCCGTCTTAGATTTTTACCGTCCGGTCGGTTGATGACACATATATAAAGAACCATATGTAAAATCATGGGACTCAGACTCCAAAGGCGTATTGCAGGCCTCATCCCGGGCAACCGGGACCACATTTAATGTGGCGGTGGAAGCAAAAAGCTCAGGGTTGAAACCCAAATGTGTCTTAAAAGGGTTCTTTCCTTGACTGACATTGCCGGCCCGGGCGGCCTTATTATAAATGGAGATACAAATGACAGATGATCTGGTATTAATAATACCAATGCTGCTGGCAGCAGTTTCCCTCTTTTTCTATCTTGGATGGTATATAAACAACCGTTTTGGGAAAAAGAGTATATCCGCCGCAGAAGAAAAAGGCAAAGAGATCATCTCCACAGCTGATGAAAAGGCAAAAACCATCATCTCAAATGCTGAAGAGAGAGTTGTACACATCCTTAGAGACGCCGAAAAAGAAGCCAATAATCTAAAACGCGAAAAATTACTCGAAGTTAAAGACGAGTGGTACAAGAAAAAAGTTGAATTTGATAACGATTTCAATTCAAAGAGACAAAATCTTCAAAATATGGAGAAACAACTCGGCAAGCGTGAAGATGAAATTGACAGAAAAATCGAATCTGTAAGAGTTCGTGATAATGAATTCCGGAAACTTGAACAGTCGATAAGCGACAAACAGAAAACTATCCGTGAAAAGGAAGAAGAGCTTGTTTTGCTTGAAAAAGAGCAAAACCATCGCCTTGAAAAGATTGCAAGTCTTACAGCAGAAGAGGCCAAAACCATGCTCATGGAGAATATGGTTCAGGATGCCCGGATGGAAGCTACAAAGCTGATTAAAGATATCTACGAAAAAGCCAAATCTGAAGCCAAAAAAGAAGCACAAAAAGTTGTGGTTCAGGCAATTCAGAGGACGGCTGCTGATTATGCAGTTGAAACAACGGTTTCAGTACTGAATATCCAGAGTGATGAAATAAAAGGCAGGATTATAGGCAAAGAAGGTCGAAATATCAGAGCCTTTGAAGCAGCCACAGGTGTTGATGTTATCGTTGACGATACTCCTGAAGCGGTAATTTTATCCTCCTTTGATCCATTTCGCCGTGAAGTGGCAAGAGTTTCGCTTGAACGACTGATCGCCGATGGAAGAATCCAACCGGCAAGAATAGAAGAAGTTGTCGAAAAAGTAAGAATTGAGCTCGAAGAAGAGATTTATAAGATCGGCGAAAACACAGTTCTCCAATTGGGATTGCATGGGATGCACAATGAATTGGTTAAACTTATCGGTCGAATGAAATATCGTTCTTCCTACGGACAAAATATACTTGAGCACAGTGTTGAAGTGGCATATTTGACCGGCATTATGGCTTCCGAATTGGGGCTTGATGCAATGCTTGCAAAACGATCGGGACTGCTTCACGACATTGGTAAAGTGATGGACAAAGAGATTGAAGGACCACACGCATTAATCGGTTACGAACTCACCAAAAAGTATAAAGAAAATGCGATTGTCTGTAACGCAGTTGGTGCCCACCACGATGATATCGAGATGGAACATCCAATTGCTGCTTTGGTTCAAGCCGCAGATTCTATTTCAGGTGCCAGACCGGGCGCAAGGAGAGAACCGATAGAAGGATATGCAAAAAGACTGGAAACTCTTGAGACGATTGCCAAATCGTTTGAGGGTGTTGCCAAAACATACGCTATCCAGGCAGGCAGAGAAGTTAGAGTTGTTGTTGAGCATGAACGAATTGATGACATTTATGCAGATAAACTTGCTTTCGACATCGCTCACAAAATCGAATCTGACATGGAATATCCCGGTCAGATTAAAGTGACTGTGATTCGTGAAGTCAGAAAATTTGCAATCGCAAAATAGGAAACTTAAAATTGGAATTACCGGAGGGCTGGGCTCCGGTAAAACCTCTGCTTCCCGTTTTTTAATAACTCTGGGTTATCCTGTATTTTTTGCCGATGATATAGCCAAATCGCTGATGGTAAATGATCCCTTGCTTGTTGCGAGAATAACGGAGGAATTTGGCATTGAATCTTACAAAGAGGGTAGTCTCAACACCTCATATCTCGGTCAAAAAGTCTTTTCCACTCCCGAACTTGTTCAAAAATTAAATTCAATTGTCCATCCCGTTGTCGTCCTGAACTCCACTCGTATAATGCAAGAAGCACTTGTTTCATCAGACATTGTGTTTTACGAAGCAGCTTTACTTATGGAAGCCGGAATGATGGAGCGATTTGACTTTATTCTTTTAATCACTGCAGACGAAGAAATCAGAGTTGAAAGGGGGATTAAAAGAGGCGGTATTACCGGCGATGAGATAAGACGCAGAATAAAATCACAGCTAAGCGAACCGGATAAAATCAAAAAGTCACACTTTGTAATTGAGAATAATTCCACACTTGAAAACCTTCATACAAAGTTGATTCAATTCCTTACACTTCTCAAATCTCCTGAAAAGTTAAATATTTCTGAATTTCCATTCTTTATTTGATATTTCCATCACAATATTTTTGTTTAGTTATAATAGTCTTCATAATTTAGTATGTTAAATTAGGAGAATTTTATTGTGTTGTTGATAAATAAAATAATCGTTGCTGTTGTAAAACTCATGCCTCGTGGGCTGGTTTTTTTCTTCGCTAAAAAATATATAGCAGGTGAATATCTTCAGGATGCACTGGATCTTGTAAAGAATCTCAACAAAAAAGGGATTTTAGCCACCATTGATGTGCTTGGTGAATCGATCACAACAAAAGAAGAAGTGCTTCGAGCAAAAGCAGAGTGTCTCACTGTTCTCGATGCCATAAAGGAAAATAAACTGGGAGCAAATCTTTCCATCAAGCCAACTTCGTTAGGGTTAAATATCGATCCTGAGTTTGCTTATGAGCAGATAAAAGAATTGGTGGTTAAAGCTAAAGAGTACAACAATTTTGTTCGTATGGATATGGAAGACTCTTCTTGTACCACAACCACAATCGAAGTATTTAAAAGGCTCCGCAGTGAGTTCGACAATGTTGGAATTGTACTGCAATCCTACCTTAAAAGAACATGTGATGATCTAAGAGAACTTAACGCTATCGGTGCAAATTACCGTTTGTGCAAAGGAATTTATGTAGAACCGGCCGAAATAGCCTATAAAGACAAACAGGCAGTTCGCGATAACTACATGAAAGGACTGGAAATTATTTTCAGAGGTGGTAATTATGTTGGTGTTGCTACTCATGATGATTACCTCGTCAACGGAGCAATCAAACTTAAAGATGAACTTAAAGTTCTTAATGAAAAAATGGAATTCCAGATGCTTCTGGGCGTGAAGGAAGACTTACGCGAGTCCCTAGTTAAAAAAGGATACAAAGTTAGAATCTATGTGCCATTTGGAAAAGACTGGTATAAATATTCTATCAGAAGACTTCAGGAGAATCCAAATGTTGCGGGTCAGATGTTTACCAATCTTTTTAAGTTTGGCAAATGACAATATTAGGGATCGAAACATCCTGTGACGAAACTTCTGTTGCAATATTAGAAGGCGATGAGGTCAGAATAAACCTGATCTCATCGCAACATTTTCATACCTTATATGGTGGTGTGGTTCCGGAACTTTCAAGTCGTGCACACCTCGAACAGATTGTACCACTCACGAGAGAAGCTCTTAATAAAACGAATAAAACAATCGATGACATTGATGCGATTGCAGCCACAGCCGGGCCCGGTTTAATTGGAGCATTGCTCGTTGGTTTTACCTTTGCGAAGCACCTTGCTTATTCCAAAAAGATTCCTTTTATTCCCGTTAATCATATCGAAGGCCACATGTTTTCCGGGTTTTTAATGGAAAATAGACCGGAATTTCCACTTCTTGTTCTTACGGTCTCGGGTGGACATACCCTGTTGACACTTGCCGAATCATTCACCAAAATTAAGTTTTTAGGTTCTACAATTGATGATGCAGCCGGAGAAGCCTTTGATAAAGTTGCAAAAATGACGGGATTGGGTTATCCCGGTGGACCCAAAATTCAAAATGCGGCCTCAAAAGCAATTAGAAAAGATGTTGTGTTTCCGATCGCGAATTTAAAGCAGGATTACCATTTCTCTTTTTCCGGACTAAAAACCTCGGTTCTTCGTTATGTTCAAAAGAATTTTAACGGAAATGCAATTCCTGAAGAAGAGATAAATGAAATAGCATTTGGATTTCAGGATGCGGTTGTGAGAGCACTGGTTAAAAATGTGGAGAAGGCGATAAAAAATTATAAACCGACGAGTATCAGCCTTAATGGGGGAGTGGCTGCAAATTCAGTTATCAGAAAGGCTGTCGTCGATATCGGAAATCGTTATAGTATCCCTGTGGTGATTCCTTCATTTGAATATTGTGGTGACAATGCGGCGATGATAGCCTTTAGAGGGGCTTCACTAATCAATGAAGGCGAAAAATTTTCGATTGAATCTGAGCCCTTTCCTTCTTTTTCCTCAAAGTATCTTTATTAATACCCCTTCAGGATTAATATCCGTTATTAACTTGCACGATGGAAAATAAAAAATTTCAGTTCAGTCAACTTCTGACAAAAAAGCAATTTCTAGTGGTTGGTGCAACCTTTTTGGTTGCTTTTTTTCTACTTATCTACCTCTTTTTTACACCCTTCAGTTCAGGCTCTGAAAAAATCCGGTATGTTATTCCCACCGGAACCTCTTTTTCAAAAGTAGTTGCTGATCTCAAAGTTATGGGAGTTGTTGGGAATGAAACCCTCGCAAAAATTGCAGGGATGATTTATGGACTCGATAAAAGATTAAAACCCGGGTTGTTTTTTCTCCCTAAATCGGTAAGTTATACGGAATTGATGGAAATTCTTTCTTCAGATGATCATGAAAAGCCGATGGTATTTGAACTCTACAACGGGATCACGATCAATGGAATTGCTAACAGGGCTAAACAATTTAAATTAAAAGCGGCCGATTCCCTGGCAATTTTGTTGAGAGATACCGCCTATGCCAAGACATTTGGTGTAGAAAAAGGTAATTTTGAAGGATATCTTCTTCCCGTAAATATTCAGGTATTTCAATCTTCTTATGCCACTGAGATAATCGAAAGTTTATTTAAGGAACAACAAAAAGTTTTATCGGGGAAAGTGATTGAGGATATCAACAAGGGAGAATATACCTTACACGAAATATTGACCCTTGCATCAATTATAAGCAGAGAATCAAAGTATAGTGACGAAATGCCGCGTGTTTCAGGGGTTTATCACAACAGGTTAAAAAAGGGAATGAAACTGCAAGCTGATCCGACAGTTCAGTACGCCCTTCCTGCACTAAAAAACAGGATCACAAACGCCGATCTTAAAATAGATTCTCCTTACAACACCTATAAATATGCAGGTTTACCACCGGGACCAATCGGAAATCCCGGAAAAGATGCGATTCTGGCAGCTGTTTATCCCGAATCACATAAATTTCTCTATTTTGTAGCCGGAAAAGAAGGGCGACATTTATTTTCTGAGAACTACACCCAACATCAAATTTACGCAAGAGAGTATCATAAATGGCTGGATTCTTTAAAAATTACTCAATAGCAGTAATTTTATTATTCCTCACAGGTTGTGCAAACATGCAGCCACCCGATGGGGGTGAAGTTGATAGAATTCCACCCGAAGTGGTTGAAGTCACTCCCGCAAATGGTACTACTTTGTTTAAAGGTAAAGAAATTGAACTCAAATTCTCCGAATATGTTGATAAAAGAACATTTAAAGATGCCGTTTTTATCTCACCGGCTTTAGAAAAAGGGTTTGAAGTTGAGTGGAGCGGCAAAACCGCCACAATCATTTTTAATGAAGAGCTAAAACCGGATGTAACTTATAACATCACTATTGGGACTTCAGTTATTGACATTAATAACTCTAACAACATGACAAAAGCTTATTCATACGCCATTTCCACAGGTGATGTTTTGGACAAGGGGACCATTCAGGGTAAAATATATGACAAAGACCCAAACAAGGTTTTTGTGTTTGCATACAGGCTCGGTAATCCCGAAGATTCACTCCTGAAAAGGAAACCCGACTATGTTACACAGGTGGGACCGAGCGGAGAATATGTTCTAACGGGACTTGCTCAGGGAGATTATCGACTTTTTGCCGTAGGCAACTCTTTTGGCGATCTTCTTTATAATTTGAATACAGACAAAATTGGAATCTTAAATAGAGATGTAACTCTTGCCCAAAACGATACCGCAAAAGGAAATCTCGATTTCCAGTTAACAAAATTTGATACCATCCCTCCTGTTCTCCAAAAAGCAGTAATGACCGATCAAAATCATTTGCTGCTTTCATTTAATGAAGATGTCATTTCTACTTCGTTGAGTCCTGTAAACATTCAATTAGCTGACACTTCAGGCAGGATACAAATTACTCCAAAGTATGTTTATCAGACAAGTGGGAAGACGAAGGATATCGCACTTTCAGTTATGGGAATTGTTGACCCAACAAGAGGGTTAATGATAAGACTTTCCGGTGTAAAGGACATTGCGGGGAATGAATCAGGAATGCTCGAATCTGATGTGCCCATTTCGGACAAAAAAGATACCACCCCCGTTTCAATTTCGCAAATAACACCCCTTGATCTTAATAATGTGTCAATAGATTCCCCTGAACTTACTTTTTTTCTTGACGATGGAGTGGATCTAAGTTTTGTTTCTCAAGTAATTCAAGTTACGGACACATCAAAAAAGAGTGTAAAATTTGAAGCCACAAAACTTGATGATGCCTCATTTAAAGTAAAAATTAATCAACGTTTGTCTTCGGGCTACAATTATCTGGTTAAAACAAATCTACAGGATTTGGTTGATGCTGCAGGAAACATAAGGGACACACTAATTACAACCAAATTCACAGTGTACAATTCTGCAAATTTTACCGGGCTTTCGGGGAATATTAAAGGAGTTACGGCGAATTTTCTTGTTGTGCTAGAAGACCCTGACAATGCTTCAAAGCGTTATACCACTCCACTAAATTTAAATGGTAATTTTGAATTTGGTGAGGTTGTGCCCGGGAAGTATAAACTTTGGATATTTGATGACAGGAAGGGGAACAAAGAATATTACTACGGTTCATTATCTCCATACGAACACTCTGCAAGATTCTTTGTTCTCCCAACAATAATCGAATTAATCCCGCGGTGGGTGACATTCGACTTTAAGTGGAATGTGGATTAGAACGATCTATTTATATAGATAATATTTTGAAGACACTTTCTTAAAACTTTCAACATCTTTATTGAGATATTCTTCGATATCAGAATATTTCATCCTCTTGGTGAATAACTCACGAACTTTACCCGATCCACAGACTTTGTCGAACATATTAAGTCGATCAGGAGCACACATCTTAAATGGATTTTTATCAGGATAAAATTTATGATTTACTTCCATAACCAGAAATTGAAGTGACATCAGATTAACTTTTTTATAATCTGTTATAAACATCTGAACTCCACCCAATGATTTCCCTTTGTGCGCGCCGTAATAAGGCTTAAATGTCAGAGGTCTAAAAATAACACCAGGGATATCCATTGAATTTAATTCATCAGCAAATTTAAGACCATCTATCCATTCAGCTCCAAACATTTGAAAGGGGAGAGTGTAACCAACACCTTCAGAAATCACTCCAAGTTCACCCATGATTCCGGAAGTGGTATAAAAAATTGACGATTCCTTATAAGGGATATGTGGTGAAGTGAGTACCCAGGGAAGCCCCGTTTGATCAAATGTCATATCTCTTTTCCAGCCTTCCATTGCCACCACCTCAAGATCACATTTGATTCCACCTTTTAGGTGACCCTCTCCATTTAATAATCGGGCAAGTTCTCCCACGGTAAGAGCATGTGCATAAGGAACCTTAAACTGGCTGACAAACGAGATATATCCGTCTTCTGCAATGTTTCCTTCAATTTTAAGCCCACCGAGAGGATTTGGTCTGTCGAGAACCACAAATTTCTTTTTGAATTCCGCAGCAGCTTCCATTGCCAGTCCCATTGTGGAGATATAGGTGTAAGACCTTGAGCCAATATCCTGAATATCAAATACAAGGATATCAATATCCTTCATCATTTCTTTGGTTGGTTTTCGAGTTTTACCATAAAGAGAATATACAGGGATTTTTGTCACAGGGTCGGTATAGGTATCAACTTTATCACCGGCAGAGAAATCTCCTCTTACGCCATGTTCAGGTCCAAAAAGTGCTGTAAGTTTTACTCCTTCTGCATTTGAAAGTATATCTATTGTTGAGACAAGATTCCTATCCACCCCTGTAGGGTTGGTAATCAGCCCAACTCTTTTCCCTTTAAGAATATCAAAATTGTTTTTCCTTAATACTTCAACACCGGTCAGAACCTGGGCAAAAGATGTACCTGTGAATAGTAGTAGTATTAACAAAGATAAAAATTTAGTTGTTTTCATATCAGAATCTTTCAATTGGTTTTATTGTAGATGATTTTTCCTGACTTAACAGTCATCTGATTAAAATTTTGAGCAGTATTATAAATTATTTGTTCGTAGTTTGAAATATCAAGGATCGCGAGGTCTGCTGATTTACCCGGTTCAACGCTCCCTGTAACATTTGAAATTCCAAGAGCCGCAGCCGAATTGATGGTGTAAGCTGAAAGAATTTCTTCGGAAGTCATTTTTAACTTACGGGCAGCAAGACTCATTATAAGAAATATGGAATTTATATTGGACGTTCCGGGGTTATAGTCGGTTGCTAATGCAACTGTAACACCTGCATCAATAAGTTTTCTTGCAGGGGCATAAGAGTAATCGAGGGTATATGAAACACCGGGAAGTAACACTGCAACAGTTTTTGAATCGATAAATAAATTTATCTGATCATCCCTTAGTACCTCAAGATGATCAACACTTAGAGCATTCATTTTTAGAGCAAGCTCAAGTCCACCGATATTATTAAATTGTTCGGTATGAAGTGTCAGATTAAAACCGAGTGATTTCGCAACTTCAAAAACTTGTTCAACTTCATCCGGAGAAAAAGCTGAGTTCTCACAAAATGCATCACATCTGTTTGATAAATTTTCTTCTTTAATCCGGGGTAATAGTTCGTTGATTAAAATTGAGAGGTATTTAGTACGATCCTGTTTATATTCGGTGGGGACAGTGTGTGCTCCCAGAAAACAGGGGATTATATTAATATTCCGTTGTGATGCAGCCTTTTTAATCACTTGTAACATTTTTAACTCTGTTTCATAACTCAATCCGTAGCCACTCTTAATTTCAAGGGATGTCACTCCCTGTGAAATGAAGTTATCAATTCTTTTAAGAAGAAGAGAAAGTAAAACTGATTCAGATGTTTCTCTAATTGCTTTAACGGAGGAAACTATCCCGCCTCCCATAGCTGCAATATCTTCGTAGGTTTTTCCTTCAAGTTTCATCCTGAATTCAGCAGATCTGTCACCGGCAAAAAGTGAATGAGTATGACATTCAACAAAACCAGGAGTAATCACTTTTCCTTTTACATCCACAGTACGGTGAGGAGTTATTAATGGAGAATGGGAAGGGATAAAATCTTTTATAAGTCCATTTTCAACGATCAGGTCATGTTCTGACAAAGTGTTTAGACCGGACGCATGGCTTCCTATTTTTCGACCGGCACCAAAAGAGTCAATGGTTACAATTTGGGAGGCATTAGCGAATCTTTTGAGCATCGTTAAAACACAAAAACTTTGTCTTCGATTACGCGTGCTTTGGTATAACCCAATTGTTGCAATTGGAACATCATCAATCGAGCAGATCCATTATCAATGAAATCGCCCAGTCTCAGTAGATATTTGTCTTTATCTTTATAAATATAGAGCAGGTCTATACCAAGTTTAAATTCAAGTTCGCGCTTAATAAGAAGGGCTTCATCCTGTCCATTAGCAGCACCAAGGGAGACCCTGAATCCATCCGTATAAAACTTCACAATATTTGTTGAAATGTTGTTTGATGAATAAGAATACCATGGGGTTGATTCGGCAGTAAGGGAGGGTGATCCCTGATAAAATTTAACATCTTGCTCTTGTGCTGCAAGGGTGAATGAGAATAGAATTAAAAGGAATGGGAGAGTTCTCGATTTCATATAAATTCGTGCTATGATTTAGAAATAAAACAAACAATAAATATAAGAGATAAATGGAAATAAGTAAAGGATATTTAGGAAGGGTTCTTTTTTTTTTGTATTTTTGTAAACAACAATTTTTTGAAGATGGCTTCAGGAAAAAAATACAAAATACTCTTCATCACATCAGAACTCTTTCCATTCGTTAAAACCGGAGGGTTAGCTGATGTTTCTGCGTCCTTACCGAAGGAACTCGCAGCGCTTGGTCACGAGGTAAGAATCGTTGTACCGAGATATGGTGCTATCGATACCCGTAAATTTAAGATTCACGATGTAGTCCGTTTAAAAGATTTTTCTGTTAAACTGGGCGAAAAGGAAGTCTTATTCTCCGTTAAATCCTCTTTTCTTCCAAATATAAGAAACCGTGTTCAGGTTTATTTTCTCGATAATGAGGAATACTTTGGCAACAGAAAAAGTCTTTATGTAGATCCCATGACGGGTCAGAACTATTCTGACAATGATGAGCGGTTTGTTCTTTTTTGTCGTGGTGTTTTTGAGCTCATTAAAAAATTGGGTTGGGTTCCTGATATAATCCACTCAAATGACTGGCAGACATCACTTGTTCCCGCCTTTCTTAAAACGATTTATAAAAATGATGAAATCTTCAAAAAGACTAAATCTTTAACAACTTTTCATAACTTTGAGTATGGTGGTGATTTTCCGGTTGAATCCTTCAAAAAAACGGGACTTGACGAAGAATTTAACACTGATGAACACCTTCTTCACAATGGAAAATTGAACTTTATGAAAGCCGGAATTATTTTTTCCGACTTCATCAATACGGTTAGTCCGGGATACAGAGACGAAGTTTTAACCAACCCGGCTTTGAGTAGTGGACTTAATGAAGTTCTAAATAGCAGGAAAAAAGATTTTTTTGGGGTGATTAACGGTGTTGATAGAGTGATTTGGAATCCGGCAACTGACAAGTTCATAGTGAAAAATTATGAGTTAAGGACTTTGGAGAATAAATATTTCAACAAAAAAAATCTTGTCGAACGGTTTGGGTTAAGCTACAATAACGGTACACCGGTGTTTAGTATAATCTCCCGTTTATATGATTATAAAGGGATCGACCTGATCGCTCAGAGTCTTCCTGAATTGATGAAACAGGATTTGCAGATAGTTTTACTTGGTACCGGTGAATTGAAATATCTCAACATATTTGATGAATTTACAAAAAAATATCCAACAAAATTTGCCTGTTATCTTGGTTTTAATGACGAATTGGCACATCTTATTGAAGCCGGTTCCGACTTTTTGTTGATGCCTTCCAAAACCGAACCGTGCGGATTGAATCAGATGTATTCACTTCTGTATGGAACAATTCCAATCGTAAGAAAGACAGGTGGATTAACAGACACCGTAGTAGATATTTCTTCCGGGAATTCCTCTCCAAATGGTTTTGTGTTTGAGGAGTATTCAACAAAAGCACTGATTGTTCAGGTACAAAAGGCACTTTCTCTTTATAAGGATAAGGACGGACTTCAAACAGTGATTAAAAACGGAATGAAATCTGACTTTAGCTGGGTACTCTCCGCCAAAAAGTATGTTGAACTTTACAAAAATGTTTCTGCCTCTTAATGCCCCAACCGACAATTTTTCTTGACCGCGACGGTACGATAAATTTCGATCCGGGGTATTTAAATAATCCTGAAGCAGTGCAATTAATTCAGGGAGCAGGTGCGGCGTTAAAACTTTTGAAAGATGCAGGTTACCTTCTTCTGGTAATTTCAAATCAGTCCGGTATTGCAAGGGGACTTATAACCGATGAACAAGTTGGTCTCGTCAATTCCAGGATTAACGAACTTCTTGAACAATTTTCTTCTGTCTCCGTCGATCATTTTTTCTATTGTCCACACCACGAATCATTTGGTAATGAAGGTGAATGTGATTGCCGAAAGCCCGGTACAGGTATGATTGAACAAGCCAAGGCTCGATTTGAAATCGATCTTTTACAGTCTTTCCTTATCGGAGATAGTGTGGCAGATGTTCTTGCAGGTCATAATGCCGGCATAAAAACAATACTGGTAGGTACCGGAAACGGTAGTGAGCATATTTCTGTCTTGCAGGACAAAAATAAATTACCAAATTTTACATGTTTAAATCTTTACGAATCTGCAAAGCTAATTTTAAAAATTAAATCCGGAGCTTCCGCTTGCTGAAAATTAAATTTATTGTTCTCCTTATATTAGCGGTTTATTTGACCGGTTGCTCAGATGCACCATCTCCGATTGGAGTTGACGAATTGGGTAACGACTTGATTAAAGTAAAAGTTTACGATTCTCAAGTTGATAATACCACTCAAAATTCCAACTCGTTTAAAAAAATATTGCCTCTTGGAGCTTCATCCTATTGTTTATTAGGAAATTCTCTTGGTGTGAAGTCAACTTTACTTTTACAATTTAATGTGAATTTTGACGAAACCACGCTAAATGCAATTAAGAAAGACAGTATCACACTTTTGTCTGCCAGGATAGTGCTAAAAAAAGCCTATGGGATTGGGGATACACTACAATCATTCCCTGTTGCACAGGTTAATGGTTACAGAGTAACTTCTTCATGGGATCCATTAAAAGTCAAGATAGACAGCATGCCTTCAGTTGATTATTCTACAGATATTTTATCTGCGAAACCGGCGCCTGATTCATTCTACTATTTTAACGTAAATAATGCTCTTGCTCTGCAATGGATGAAAAACAGTTATGATACAATCAATTTTAGAAATGACGGATTATTACTCAGAGCTGAGACGGCAACTCCTTATATAATTGGATTTCAGGGATATTCTGCCACCGGTGAAAATGCTCCTAAAATAGAGCTAAAATTCAGATATCTTTCCACCAATAAAGATACTACAATCAGTTTTCGAACACTTTCTGATGCACATTTGGTTGAAGATGCAACTCCAACACTTGCGGCTGATGAAATAGTTGTAAAAAGTGGAACGACCCTTCAGTCAAAACTCTACTTTGACCTTTCCTCCATTCCTGCGAATGCGTTTATTAATAATGCAGAAATAGTTTTGGTGGCGGATACCACTAAACAGGTGATAGGTAACAGTGGCTTAAAATCGCTTTCTCTTGGAATAATTGAGACATTGACTTCTGATTCGGTATTTACAACGAATTCACTTATTACAGCCACTCTTTTTTATTCGTCTGGAAAATATTCCGGGAATCTTACTACTGTGATGCGACAAGTTCATGCAAACAAAAAGAACCTCGGTTTTGTGCTAAGCACATCAAATCCTGTTGAAGGACTTGAGACCATCTACCTTAAAAATTCAAATGCTGCAGCCGGATTAAAACCCAGGCTGATTGTTACCTACTCCAAAATTGATTAGGCTAAAATGAGATTATTAACATTCGCAACAATTATATTATTATCGTCGATCTCCTTTGCTCAGGTTAATTCTGTTGAATCAAGAAATGGGGCGGGAACTTTAATTTATGGAACCACCGCCAGAAACTTAACATCGGGTGACCTTGGAACTGCCAACTATGATGATGACAGGATTAACATTTTTAACCCGGCATCTTATGGAAGTTTTGTTCTTACACGAGTTGATTTCGGTCAGGTTTTGGAAGCTTCGTTTGTTTCGGGAGCAGGGAAAAACAGTTATTACGGCGGTTCATATTTCCCCGGTTTTAACATCGGTTTCCCCGTAAGCCAGGAACATGGTGTGGGAATTGTGTTTGGAGTTAACAAATATTCTGATGTAAGTTATGAGGGCTCAAGAGATGGAACCATTTCAGGTGCAGGCTCTTATGTTCCTTCGAGCTTTAAAGAAGAGTATTATTACGATGGGGGTTTAACCAAAATATTCCTCGGGACTTCTTACAGACTTCCTTTTGGGTGGAACATCGGTGCATCCGGAGATTTTTACATGGGACATTATGAATACCAGGCAGATCTCAAATTTTTTAATTCCTCTGTTCTGGATGGTAATTTTGCAAAAGAGCAAAATTTTAAAGGATTTGGTGCAACATTTGGTCTGATCTCAAACAATCTTAACGAATATTTAAAAATTTCAGGATTGGAAGAACTAAGACTTTCTGCGGGATACAGTCTCAAAACAAAATTAAAAGGCGATTACGCTACTTATTCAGTTAATAATTTTGTGATTCACGATACCTCTGCAAGAGGTGATGTTGAATCAAGTGTACCATCAAGATTTTTTGCCGGATTTTCATTAAAATTTAATCCTCGGGCCAAAATATTTGGTGATTTTGTTTCACAATCGTGGTCAGAGTTTTATCTGACTAACATATCTCCACAGACACTAACCAATACATTTAAGGCAAGTCTGGGATTTGAATATGTTCCGCAGGCAAAAGCTACAGTTTTTGAACCAGATCTTTCATACAGATTTGGATTAAGTTACGAAAAATTACCCTATCTCATAAGTGGTGAATCTTCTTACAGGATGTCTGCCGGAGCGGGAATCTCAATCCCGCTATCACCAGCAAATTATATTGATCTCGGAGTATTATATTCCTTCAATACGAGTGCTGCAGCAAATGTAGTGAAAGATAATACCATTAAATTTGTGGTTGGTCTGAGCATTGGTGAACTATGGTTTTTGAGAACTGAATACTGATCTATGTGAAACGATCCCTTTTTACACTCCTTTTTTTCTTTTTTGCTTTGAATTCAGCAGTTCTATCCGGGACTGCTGATTCTTTGTTTTATGAATACAACCGTTTTTCTTCCCAGGTTGCCTACGGCCAATATGATTCTGCTTACCATACGGGTGAAAAACTGATGACATATCCGGGAGTAACGGCTTATTCTAAATGGTTTTATCCCAAGTTTGCAGAAGTAATAATTAATGTCGTAGGGGATACCTCCCACGGGATTACACCTGCACAAATAAATGAGAGATTTATTACCTTTCGAAACCACGATCCACAAAACACTTTGTCATATCTTGTTCAGGAAGCATTTATTTTGGACAAATATTACGACATGCCTTTTGAAAAAATTTACCCGCTCTATGAATCAGCATTAAAACTTAAAGGTGGAGTTGATGATGTCATTTTACAGAGGATATCAGAAAAAGCATCACGGGCAGACCTTAAAGACACAAACACGATTTTGAACATTCTCGATATATATACATATCTGCTTGAAAAATATCCCAATGCCGGTAAATGGGGAGAGATGATTAGCGATTTAGCCGGGAGTGAACAGGGTTTAATAAAACTTCGACAGAAATTGTTTACTCTAAAACCGGAGAGTCTGAGTAATATTTGGGCACTGACATCGTTGTACATCGAAAAAGAAAATTACAAAGAAGCACACCCATTACTTAAACGACTCACTCAGGAAGTGCCTGGAGAGATAAAATACTGGAAAGCTTATACATTTAGCTCTGAGAAATTAAAGGATGATGAGAACTCGCTTATCGGTTATCTTTCACTGATTAAACTTGATTCTACGGTAAAAGAATATTATTTTAACGCAGGCGTTTTATTTGAAAAAAAAGACAACTATCAAGCGGCGGTAAAATATTTCAAAAAAGCCTCTGAAGTTGGGAATGGATGGGGAAGAGCCCTCTTTTATGAAGGACTTGTATATGAAAATTCAGCAAGGGGATGTGGTAAACTTGAATTTGACGACAAATGTGTATATCAATTGGCCTATGAAAGATATTTGAATGCTCTTGGTTATGATCCAACAATGACCGAGTTACAAAAACAGATTGAAGAAATTGAAAAATATCTGCCCGAACAGGCGGACTTCACTTCCAAAGGATATAAAGCGGGAGACAAGGTTAAGCCGGGTGGAAACTGTTACAACTGGATTGAAATAGAATTAACTGTACAATAAATGCGGAGATCAGAATAATGTACGAATTTCTTAAAAATGATCCCGAGATGTTAAATGTATTAAATCTCGAGACTAAAAGACAAACTGAAAAACTTGAACTCATTGCCTCAGAGAATAGTGTCAGCCCGGCTGTACTTGCTGCAGCAGGATCAATTCTAACCAATAAATACGCAGAGGGTTACCCCGGCAAAAGATATTATGGTGGCTGTGAATATGTAGATATGGCTGAAGATATCGCTCGTGAACGGCTAAAAAAGCTCTTTGGTGCTGAATATGTAAATGTGCAACCACACAGTGGCTCTCAGGCGAACATGGGTGTATATATGACTATTCTTTCTCCGGGAGATAAAATAATGGGTCTGAGTCTGGCTCATGGCGGTCATTTAACTCACGGTTCACCTGTTAATTTTTCAGGCAAAATTTATAAAGCTGTCGGTTATGAATTAAGTGCTGAAACAGGTTTGTTGGATTATGATAAGATTGAATCCCTCGCAAAACAGGAAAAACCAAAAGTGATAATCGCAGGCGGAAGTGCATACTCCCGTGACTGGGATTATAAAAAGTTTAGAGAAATTGCTGATTCGGTAGGTGCTTTCCTTCTGTGCGATATGGCCCACCCTGCAGGATTGATTGCAAAAGGTTTGTTAAATAATCCTCTCGAACATTGCCATTTTGTTACATCCACTACTCACAAAACACTACGTGGACCAAGAGGTGGAGTGATTTTGATGGGTAAAGATTTTGAAAATCCGTTTGGAATAACCGTTTCCAAGACGGGAAGATCAAAAATGATGTCAGAGCTGATTGACAGTACAATAATGCCGGGCATCCAAGGCGGTCCACTTATGCACATTATTATGGCAAAAGGTGTTGCATTTGGTGAAGCTCTTCAAGATTCATTTAAAGATTATGTATTACAAGTAAGATCAAACGCACAAAAACTTGCAGCTGCATTGGTTAAAAAAGATTATCATGTGATTTCAAATGGAACCGATAATCACCTTATGCTCGTTGACTTGGCAAATAAAAACATCAGCGGTAAAGCTGCTGAGATTGCTCTCGGTAAGGCCGGAATTACAGTCAATAAAAACATGGTACCATTTGATCAGAGAAGTCCATTTGTCACCAGTGGTATCAGAGTCGGAACCCCTGCTTCCACTACCAGAGGGATGAAAGAGGATGACATGGTTAAAATTGCTGAATTTATTGACAGAGCAGTTAATAATCACGAAAATGATACAATTCTTACTGAAATCAGTATCGAAGTGAAAACTCTTTGCTCACAATTTCCACTTTTTTCCGGTAAATAATGACCACAGAGGGAACTCCGGACGAATTTACTGACACCAATTTGCCGGGGGGGAATGAAGACCCCGGCGAAGAGATGTCATTTTGGGATCATCTTGAAGAGTTCCGCAGCCGTCTTTTAAAGATCGCTGCCGGGGTTATCCCAATTTGGCTTGTTTCAATTGCGTTTGCCCAGGATGTGATAAATCAGGTATTATTGCGACCCGCAGAAGCCTCTGCAGTTAAACTTCAAAATATTCGTCCATTTGGGCAATTGATGTTAAACTTTGAGGTGAGTTTTATTGTTGCCTTAATAGTAACTGTTCCTTATACTTTTTATCATCTGTGGCAGTTTATTGCTCCTGCACTTCATACCAATGAAAAAAGGGCACTTATTGCGGCAGCTTTTTATTCATCATTCTGTTTTTTGGGTGGTACAGCATTTGGGTATTTTGTAATGGTCCCAATGACGCTTACTTTTGCTGCCGGTTTTGGAAGCCCCGAAGTGCTGAATATGTTTGCACTTGATGAATATATGTCACTTATTTTTAGCATTTTATTGGGAAGTTCATTGATCTTTGAGTTGCCGGTAGTTTCCTATCTGCTTTCAAAGATTGGTCTTTTAACTCCTGAATTTATGATTAAATACAGGAAGCATGCTTTAATCATACTCATGATTCTCGCTGCATTTTTGTCTCCGGGTACCGATCCGTTTTCGATGTTGATACTATCCGTGCCGCTTTTTTTACTTTATGAAACCAGTATTATAATTTCTAAATGGGCAACAAAGAAACCTTAAATATCTCCATAATGGACAAGGTGTTAGCACCTGTAAAAAACGATCTCGCTGAATTCAACAGGCACTTTAAAGTGTCAATGAAGTCCCATGTCCGATTACTTGACATAGCAACCTCTTTTATCTTAAAACAAAAAGGGAAGAAGATCAGGCCAACGCTTGTGCTTCTAACAGCAAGTCTTTGTGGAGGGATAAATGCAAGAACTCACAGGGGCGCTGTGATGGTTGAACTTCTACACACTGCAACTCTGGTACATGACGATGTTGTTGATCAGGCAGACAAACGCAGAGGTTTTCCATCGATTAATGCAATTTGGAAGAACAAGGCTTCTGTTCTGATTGGTGATTATTTGTTATCAAAAGGATTGATGTTGTCTGTGAGTTCAAAAGACTACGATTTCCTTGAAACCATTACCGATACGGTTAAACGGATGTCGGAAGGGGAGTTGTTACAACTCGAAAAGACCCGGAAACTGGATATCGACGAAGAAACTTATTTTAAAGTTATTTCAGATAAAACAGCATCTTTAATTGAGACCTGTTGTTATATCGGTGCACTCAGTGCAACGGACAATGAAGAATTTCGTAATAATGCAAAACGGTTTGGTAGTCTTTTGGGGCTCTCATTTCAGATAAAAGATGATATTCTGGATTATGAAGGAACAACAAAATTGTTTGGTAAACCGATTGGTGGAGATATCAGAGAGAAGAAAATCACTCTTCCTCTCATTTATGCGATGCAAAATGCGGGTGTTCCAGAATCTAAAAAAATAATCAAACAAATCAGAGGTATTTCGCAGAAAGACAATGTAGAATCGATTATCCAGTTTGTTAAATCGAACAACGGTCTTAAAATGGCTCAGGAAAAAGCAGTGGAACTTGCTTCGCAGGCTAAGGAACTGTTACAAATATTTCCTTCGAGTGACTACAAGGCATCTCTCGAATATCTCGTTGATTTTGTTGTAAGCAGGAAGAGTTAACAACTCCGGTTTATTCTATTTACTGCCACTTTTAAAGTCAAATCCTTTAACAGGTTCTCTCAAAGTTAATACGGGACAGGGAGCTTTTCTTACCACTTTATCAGCAGTGCTGCCAAATAGTATCTGTTCAACACCTGTGTGTCCATGTGTTGAAATTATAATAAGATCAACATCCTCACTTTTTGCCACTTCGAGAATCTCAAGATATGGTTTCCCAAGTTTTACAATTGTGTGAACTATTGTTTCGACATCCAGTTCCTCTTTAGCGACCCTGTTTAACTCTTCTTTTGCTTTTTCATCCACCTGGTAACTCAAAGTAGGCAAAGCAATTTGACCGATACTAAGGTCGGGTGGATAAATAATTGGTTCAACCACATAAATCAGTAACACTTCTGATTTGAACACTTTGGCAAAATCGGCTACATACTTTAAAGCCTGGAGTGAATACTCACTAAAATCGATCGGGACGAGAATTTTCTTAAAAGTTAACATGACAAAATCCTTATAATTAATCGAATATTCCTGCTTCGGCAATACGCCAGATCTTTTGACAGGGGAATCTGTTTTCGTAGAGCGCTCTTCCAATAATTACAGAATCAACTCCTGAACCTGATATCTCGTTTACTTTAAAAAGGTCATCTTTATTACTAATCCCGCCTGAATGTGTTACTCTTTTTTCGGTAACCTCAGCTATCATCTTTGAAAGTTGAGTATTGGGCCCACTTAACATTCCGTTTCTGAGAACATCAGTCACAATGAATCTGTTAACACCTATTCCGGCGAGTTGTGATGCAAGGTCTGCCGGGTGGATTCCTGTTTTTTCTTTTCTGCCTTTAATTACCACTTCATTTTCGATTACATCAATACCCACAACAACTTTTGAAGGTCCAAATTTTTCGAAAATTTTGTAGAACTCTTTTCTGTTCTGAATAACAACTGAGGCTACAACCACCCTCGATACACCAGTCTCAAATGCATGATTTGCTTCATCGATTGTTCTGACTCCACCGGTAAATTCCACGGGAATAATAACAGATGAACAGATAGCAGCGATAAGAGAGTGGTTGCGGGTTGTATCTCCCTCAATGCCGTCAAAATCCACAACATGGATCATTTTTGCGTTCTCACTTCTCCAGATCATAGCCATCTCGAGAGGGTCATCACAATAGCCAAAACAGCCTAATTCAGGGATTCCCTGAACAGTTCGGACCGTTTTTCCGCTCTTAACGTCGATGGATGGTATTACTAACAAAGCCATATTATTTATTGATTTACTACGCTAAAATAACAAATATTTGATTAATTGATTCCTAAAATCACTTTTCTGTGAAAAAATTAACATTTACGACCTTTTTTTTACTAAATATTTTGATTTTATGCTCTAATTGTAGCATTTTAGAAAAGATGAAATATAATTTCTTGATAACCACTTCAGCAGGCAATCAAATTGATTGTGATCTTTACTCCTCAGCCAGGAATGAAAGTAAACCTGTTGTGCTGTTTGTGCATGGTTTTAAGGGATTTAAAGATTGGGGGTTTTTCCCTCCTGCAGCCCGTTATTTCGAAGGAAACGGATATCATGCTATAACATTTAATTTCTCTCACAACGGAGTTTCGCCCGGTAGTACTGATTTTGATGATTTGGCCGGTTTTGCGGAAAACAGTTTGTCACTTGAAGTTGATGAATTAAAAGAATTATCTTCTTTCATTATCTCAGGTAATTTTTGTAATTTTAGTGGTCAATTATTCATTATTGGACACAGTAGGGGTGGAGGGGCAACCCTTCTTGCTTCACCTGCAATAAAAAATCTTGATGCTGTGGCTGTTTGGTCTTCAATATCATTTGTTGACAGATATACTGACAGGCAGAAAAAAGAATGGAAGGAAAAAGGTTCACTCAATTTTCTAAATACCCGAACGGGACAGGAAATGAGTATGAATTATTCTTTCCTTGAAGATTTATTGACCAACAAAGAAGAGAAGCTTTCGATTGAAAAATCGACAGGACAACTTGAGATTCCGGTTTTAGCAGTTCATGGCGAAGTTGACTTGACTGTACCGGTTAAAGATTCGGAGAGAATCATCTCTTTCAGTAGAAATAAAAATTCTGAGTTGTTTATTGTTCCTAAATCAGGACATACATTTAACATGGTACATCCCGCAATAGAGACAACAGGACAATTCAGTTCAGTAATTAATAAAACAGAAAAATTCTTTAGAAGATACATAAGAGGTTAAAATGTCAATGATAACAAGATCAGAGAATATTTACACATACATCAAAGAGCGCGTTGTTGCACAACAATTGTTTGGTGTGGCTTCCTTTGCCTTATTAATGGCACTTGCAGCTCAACTTACCATTCCAATGAAGCCGGTTCCTACTACTCTTCAGTCGATGATTGTAGTGTTATCCGGCGCAATGCTTGGCTCAAAAAAAGGATTTTATGCTCAGGTCGCTTATTTAACGATGGGAATTGTTGGGTTACCTGTGTTTGCCGTGTCACCTGATCTCGCTCCTGGATTTGCAAGACTTTTTGGACCAACAGGTGGTTATTTGTTGGCTTTCCCAGTTGCTGCCTATCTCACAGGACTTATAATTGAGAGAAAATCCGATTATTTAACCACTGTGTTCACATTTTTTGCTGCACACGCTGTGATTCTTCTCTCAGGTGCACTTTACCTCGATCTTTTTATTAATGCAGGTTTTGTAAAAACCCTTGAACTTGGCGTGGTGGTATTTTCACTCTCTACGGTAGTAAAAGTTTTTGCTGCTTCATTGATCTTTAAGTCTTTTAAGAAATAAAAACTTATCTGACTTATGTTAAAGACTGTTGCTTTTACAATTGTACTTCTATCTGCATTTGCACTTTTCGCCTATAGTGGAAAGCGAATTCTCGATCTGTTAAAAATCGGTAAACCCGATAACAGATTTAATAATATCGGATTGCGAATTAAGAATGTGATTGTAATTGCAATTGCACAAAGTAAGTTATTCAGGGATCCCGTCGCCGGAATTGTCCACGCTCTCATTTTTTGGGGTTTTGTACTTTTTATTTCGGCGGTTGTTGAGTCGTTCATCCAGGGATTTTTCCCAGGGTTTACTTTTGCTTTTCTTGGTCCCTTATTTAGTATTATGACGATTACCCAGGATGTTTTTGGCGTCCTGGTAATCCTTTCTGTCCTTTTTGCCCTGTACCGAAGATTTGTACAAAAAGTGAAACGGCTTGAAGTTGACTCTGAGGGACAAAAAGATGCTGCATTCATACTGATAATGATACTTTTTGTTGTGGTTTCTATGTTGGGGCAAAACTCTGCACATGTGGCAATGAACAATGGAATTTTGGCAAACTGGGAAATCAGACCAATAACACAACATTTAGGAGGAATATTCACAGCAGGTGATACAGCAACAATTCCGTATGAAGTTTTCTGGTGGACTCATATTTTTTTGGTTTTGGCTTTTCTGAACTACCTTCCTTATTCGAAACACTTGCATGTTATTACCTCAGTCCCAAATGTTTATTTCTCAAATCCACTGGATAAAAGGGCTCAATTAGCCCCATTGGATTTGGCTGATGAAAAAGTTGAGTACTTTGGAGTTAATGATATTGAAAAGTTTACCTGGAAACAATTACTTGACGGGTTTTCATGTACTGAATGTGGAAGATGTGAATCGGTTTGTCCGGCAAATTTTGTTGGGAAACCACTGTCACCACGAAAAATTATTACAGATGTCAGAGACAGAACCAACGACAAAGGGCCACTTATCCTTTCCAAGGTAACTGAGGGTGAACTTTTCGAGAAGTCACTTGTGCCAAACTACACTTCAGAAGCTGAATTATGGTCATGCACCACATGTATGGCATGTGTGCAAGAGTGCCCGGTGATGATTGAGCATGTTGGTACTATTGTAGATATGCGTCGCCATCTTGTGTTGATGGAATCAAATTTCCCCTCGGAATTGAATAATACTTTCAAGAGTCTCGAAAATAACGGCTCACCCTGGGCGTTCCCGTCTTCCGAAAGGGGAGCATGGGCTGAAGGTCTTGGGATCAAAACAATGGCTGAAGATTCCAATTCAGAATATCTGTTTTGGGTTGGATGTGCAGGTTCTTTTGATGACAGATATAAAAAAGTCTCAAAAGCCTTTGCAGGTATAATGCAGGAAGCCGGAATTGATTTCCGAATCCTTGGAAGTGAAGAACAATGTAATGGTGATACTGCCAGAAGACTTGGAAATGAGTATCTTGCACAAACACTTATGCAATCTAATATAGAAACCATGAATGGTTATGGTGTAAAAAAGGTTGTTACCGCTTGTCCACATTGTTTTAATTCGATAAAAAACGAGTTTCCACAATTTGGCGGCAATTATGAGGTGTTACATCACACCGAGATGATAGATCAACTTGTTAGTTCCGGCAAAATTAAAGTTGACCCAAAAGTTGAACTGGTAGCGAACACTACATATCATGACTCATGCTATATTGGCAGATATAATGACATCTACGATGCACCAAGAGAAATACTCGAAAAATCTACAGGGAAACAACCAGTCGAGATGGATAGAAATAAATCCAGAGGATTTTGCTGTGGTGCTGGTGGTGGCAGGATGTTTATGGAAGATAACGAAGGCGGAAGAATTAATATTGAAAGAAGTAAAGAGGCAATTGCAACCGGCGCTGAAACTATCGCTACTGCATGCCCCTTTTGCATGACAATGATGACCGATGGTGTAAAAACCCTCGAAAAATCTGAAGAAGTAAAGGTGAAGGATATCGCCGAAATAGTTTTTGAAAACATACACTTATCCATAACTAAATAGGAGCAACAATATGGAAAAATTCAAGCAGTTACTAAAACATGTTCAAGATATGGAACCCGATTTCAACAAATTCTATGAAAAAGGGCAGTCAGCAGCAGGGACAAGGATTAGAAAAAGCCTCAGCGACTTAAAGAAACTTGCACAAGACCTCCGTGAGGAAGTCCAGGAAGTTAAAAACAGTCGTAAACCTGAATAGTATTCTAAGACCTTACTTATTTGAAAAGCCGCTCATATAACTAATGAGTGGCTTTTTTTTTGTATTTTTGCATTTTGTATTTTGGAAAATTAATGAATAAAAATCTCCCCCTGACTCTCATTTTTCTTGTTGTATTTATTGATCTGCTTGGATTTGGAATATTAATTCCCATCCTGCCGACATTTGCCGTCAAAGTTTTGAGTATGAATGAAAGTTCGGTTGGAATTGTAGTAGCAGTCTATTCCTTAACGCAGTTTTTATTTAATCCATTTTTTGGATCGCTCTCAGACAGGTTCGGGAGGAGAAATATAATTCTGTTAACGCTACTCCTTAACGCAACAGGTTATGTAGTTTTTGCATTTACACATTCCTTTTGGATGCTCATACTTTCCAGAGTAATCGCAGGTATTGGTGGCAGCAGTATCGGAGTTGCACAGGCATATATTGCAGATGTTACAACTGTTCAGGAACGGGCGAAGGGAATGGGATTAATTGGTGTCGCATTTGGTTTGGGGTTTGTGTTTGGTCCGATGTTGGGTGGTGTTTTTTCAAAGTTTGGATACGAAGTTACAGGTTTTGCTTCGGCCTCATTTTCATTTCTGGCGTTTATTTTAAGTTATTTTTACCTGCCGGAATCGTTAAAAAATCTGGCTGACAATGTTTCACGAAAAACCAGAAAATTACTTGATATTAAAGCCTTAAGTGAAGTATTTAAACAAAAGTCTTCTCTGTTTGTAATTACACTTACTTTTTTTCTCACATTCTCGGTTGCCAATATCTATGGCACATTTGCAATACTTGGCAGTCAGAAGTTTGGTTACACGGATTTTGACAATGGTATGTTATTTGGAATAATGGGGATAGTATCTGCCATTATGCAGGGATTCCTCATGGGGAAACTGACAAAAAAGTTTACCCAACTGCAATTATTGATCATCGGTTTTACGAGTCTTGCTTTGGGGCTTGCCATGATTCCTTATGGTTCTACTTTTTTTGTGATGAGTTTGATACTTGGATTGATGTCAGTGGGGACGGGGGCACTACAACCAATTTTATTAAGCCTCATTTCTCAGGTGGCATCAGAGGCGGAACAAGGTATGGTTTTGGGATTAAATCAGTCGTTATCATCACTTGCGAGGGTTTTAGGACCACTATGGGGTGGTTTTGCTTTTCAGTATTTGGGTTATCAAATCCCTTTTTTCACAGGTGCAGTTGTTTCAGGAACCCTTCTTGTCTATTGTTACAAAAATTTTAACATTTACATAAAACCAAAGATAAGTCATGTTTAGAGTTGGACCAATCGAAAAAGAGAAAGCACTCTTACTTGCACCCATGGAGGATGTTACAGACATCTCATACCGTTTGGTATGCCGTGAGTTAGGCGCAGATGTGGTCTATACTGAATTTGTAAATGCCGAAGGGATAGTTCGTAAGAATGAAAAAACGCATCGCAAACTAAAAATCATCAATGAAGAAAGACCAGTTGGAATCCAGATCTATGGCGGCAGGCTTGAATCGATGGTTAATGCCGCAAAGATTGCCGAAGAGCTTGAACCTGAATTGATAGACATTAATGCAGGATGTTGGATCAAAGGTGTTGTGGCATGTGGTGCAGGTGCTGGAATGTTAAAAGACCCCGAGAATATGCAGAGGTTGGTTAAAGCTGTTGTTGATGCAGTTGAACTTCCGGTAACTGTAAAAACCAGAATTGGATGGGATCATGAAAACATTAATATTCTTGAAATAGCAAAAAGACTTGAAGATGTGGGCGTTAAAGCCTTAACCGTACATTGCCGCACGCGGAGTATGGGTCACAAGGGAGATGCTGACTGGGACTGGATAAACCGCGTTAAAGAGGTCGTTTCAATTCCTGTTGCCCTTAACGGCAATGTAATGACTGCTCAAGATGTTGTTGATGCCTTTACTCAAACTGAGGCCGATGCCGTGATGATAGCCCGAGGCGCAATTGGTTACCCATGGATATTCAAAGATGCCAAACGATTACTCGAGGGTCTGCCAATTGACATGGAAATCCCATTTACAGAACGAATTAGAGTATGCCTTCGTCATCTTGAACTTGCAACTACCGTAAAAGGGGAAAGAAGAGCTATTCTTGAACAGAGAAAATATTATTCCGGATACTTAAAAGGTTTGTCGAATGCAGGAAGTATCAGGGTGGAACTGATGAAATTGCTCGAATACAGTCAGGTGGAAGAACTCCTTATGGGTTATCAAAAATATTTATCGACTTTGGAGCATGCCTACGCAAATGTGCACCAGGAACCAAAATGAATGGATTCTCAATCAATCGGGGGAGTCTTGCTAAAATAGTCTCTTATATGTTTTTACCGCCGGTTGTAAATCTTATCTCTTTTATAGTCGTCATCTTTTTTTTTGAATCCAACCACGACCATCGTTTAACATCCCTTTTATATACTTCACTATTTACAGTTGTTTTCCCTGTCCTTGTTTTTATTCTGTTTCTTAAAAAGGGGAATATAGCAGACGCCGACGCCCGCAACAGAAACGAACGGCACATGCCTTACCTCGTCTTTGCAGCGATAATTTTAACAGGTTATTTACTTATCCCATGGGATCAGTTTGCCGGTGAAACCAGAATTCTTTTCCTGATTTACCTGCTAAATCTTCTTTTCCTTTTCTTTGTAAATCTTTTTTGGAAGATCAGTGCCCATACCATGGGTACAGGTGGATTAACCGGCACTTTTATTTTTGTTTTTGGATGGTGGGGATTGATATTACTACTCGTGATTTTTATTCTGGCATGGGCACGGTATGAATTAAAATGTCACACACCGTGGCAGTTATTTTTTGGTGCATTTTTTGGTATATTAAATACCCTTTTATTTTTTAAATTTCTACCATTATTATGAATGACGATAAACAACAAATACTCGCGATAATCGATGAAATCACATACCTTCTTGAACTGAAGGGTGAAAATGTTTTTAAAATTAGTGCATTCAAAAAGGCCTATTCAATTATTTCGGGGATACAGGAAGACTTGTCTCAACTTTATGAATCGGGGCAATTGGCTCAAGTGAAAGGAATTGGCAAAGGAATACTTTCTGTGATAGCTGATTATTTTAATCTTGGTTATTCTGCCGCTTTGAGGGAAATTAAAACAGAAGTTCCTGAGGGATTAATTGAAATTAACAAAATACGGGGGCTTGGACCTAAAAAAGCCATCCAACTCTATTTTGAATTTGGTATAACCAATATCTCCAAACTTGAGAATTTTTGCACTTCCGGGGAAATCACAAAAGTAAAAGGTTTCACCGAAGCTTCCGCTGAGAAACTCATTGAAAGCATAAGACTTTATAAACAGAATCAGAATTTTATCAGGCTGGATGTAGCCGGAATCCTGGTTGACGAGATACTCGGGATATTTGCTGCATTTCCGGAGATTGAAGAATTTTCTGTGACCGGTGAATACCGAAGAAATCTGGAAGTCATTTCCACACTCGAATTTGTGATTATGACACAAGAACCTCAGTCTGTGCTTAGTGAACTGCGGATGTTACTTGAGGTCCCTGATTTGGAATATTCAATGCCTTCAAGCTTTGCCGACAAGATAAATATTATAGTCCATTGTGAGTCAAATAACAATGATTATTGCCTGACGTTATACAGGACTACCGGTTCAGAGGATTTTATCCAAAGGTATAATATTCAAGATATCAATACTAATGGACTATTCTCAGAACACGATGTTTTCAAAAGGTTTAATCTCCCTTATTTCAACCCAGAAATGAGGGAAAAGGAACTGCTTCCATTTGTTAATGATGAAAGATTTTTAGCCTCGGACCTTAAGTTGTCAGATTTTAAGGGGTGTTTTCATTTCCATACTAATTTTTCGGATGGGGCAAATACTCTCTCAGAGATGGTTTTTGCCGGTTTGGCAATGGGTTATGAATATTTTGCGGTCTGCGACCACAGCAAAGCCTCTTTTCAAGCGAGTGGTATGTGGGAAGACAAGGTATTTAAACAAAAAGAAGTTATTTCAGCAGTTGCCGCCGAGCATAAAACAACAATATTCCATGGAATCGAAGCCGATATACTCAGGGATGGAACACTTGATTATGGCGATGAATTTTTGAATAATTTCGATTTTGTAGTAGCTTCAATCCACTCAAGATTTTCGCTAAACAAAGAAGATATGACCGCCAGAATTATAAGAGCTGTCGAAAATCCTCATACAGATGTGTTGGGACATCCAAGTGGAAGAATATTGCTTGAACGGCCCGAGTTTGAAGCTGATTTTGATAAAATTATCGATGCTTGTTGTGCCAATGATGTCGCTATTGAAATGAATGCCTCAACCTACAGGCTCGATCTTGACTGGAGAAGAATTTTTAAAGCACGGGACAAAAATTGTATTTTTAGCATAAATCCTGATGCACACTCAACAACTCAATTAGGTAGTGTGAGATATGGCATCAAAGTAGCCCGAAAAGCAGGAATGAAAAGTTCCGAAGTGATTAATTGTTACGATCTGGAGACTTTCAGAACATTTCTGGGGAGAAAATAATGACTGCTTTTCGATTAGAGAATAACACAGCCGTACTGACACTTAACAGACCCGAGAAGCGAAATGCGCTTTCACCGGAAATGATTAATGGTTTTATTTCAATTTTTAAGGAGTGTGAATCCAATCCTGAGGTAAAATCAATAATTATAACAGGGAATGGTAAGGCATTTTCCGCAGGTGCTGATCTTGAATATCTACAACAGTTACGGAACAACACCGTTGGAGAAAATGATCTTGATTCTTCTCTGATTACAAAATTGATTTTAACAGTTTATGAATCAGGTAAACCAACTATTGCTGCTGTAAATGGACCTGCAATAGCAGGAGGGTGTGGTTTGGCAACTGCATGTGATTTTATTTTTGCAGACAAATCTAATGCGATGTTTGGTTACAGCGAGGTAAGAATCGGTTTTCTTCCTGCGATTGTTTCATATTTGCTGCTCCGCCGAATGAACGAGTTTAAAGCACGGCAACTACTCATTTCTGCTGAAATTCTTGGAACTGAAAGGGCACTTGAGCTTGGATTAATCGATTTTATTTCCGATGATGTTATCAAAGATTCGTTAACCCTCGCAGAAAAACTTAACCAGAATTCGCAGGAGAGCATTAAACAGACAAAAAACCTGTTGAGAACAATTTCATCACTTGATCATAAAAGATCGATTCAGATGGCACAAAAATATAATGTGATCAGTAGAACGACGGATGAATTTAAATCCGGAATAGATCAATTTCTTAATAAATAATGAGGTATATCATGGATTTGAAGAAAAGCATTAGAAGCATAAAAGATTTTCCAAAAACCGGAATTATGTTCCGCGATATAACAACTCTCTTGCAGGATCCCGACGCATTAAACCATGCATCGGATCTTATTTATGAGAAGGTAAAAGACCTGGGAATTACCAAAGTTGTTGGGATCGAATCGAGAGGTTTCATTTTTGGTGGGATTCTCGCATCACGTCTAAATGCCGGATTCGTTTTGATCAGAAAACCCGGGAAACTCCCCTCAAAAACATATTCTGAAAGTTATACTCTTGAATACGGGACTGATTCAATAGAAATGCATGTTGACGCAATCAAACCGGGTGATAAAGTGTTGTTACACGATGATCTACTTGCAACAGGAGGAACAGCCGCTGCAGCAATAAAACTTATTGAAAAAGCCGGTGGGGAAGTTGTTTCCATTCAATTTTTGATAGAATTAACATTCATCCCGGGTAGAAAAAAACTTGCCGGATATAATGTTGATACCCTTATCAGCTATGATGACGAAAATTAGTTCCAAACAATGAAATAACTTGACGCATTAAAATAGAAACGGCTCCGCGAAGGAGCCGTTGTCTGCAAGTAGTTTAAAGGTATATAACCTGAAAGTTATTTGATAAGCGAATTTAACACTTCTCTGATAATTTTGCAACCCTTTAATAAATCATCTTGCTGAATTGTCAAAGGTGTTCTGAACCTGACACTTCTTTCACCACAGGAAAGCATCATTAATCGGGCTTTCCAGCAGCGGCTTATGAATTCATTTCTGATTGTTTTATTATCAAAATCAAATGCACACATCAAACCTCTTCCTCTAACACCTGAAACCAGGGTAGGGAATTCAAGTTGCATATCGTTCAGTTCTGAAAGCAGCAGATCTCCCATGACAGCAGAGTTCTGAACCAAACCATCTTCTTTAATCACCTCAAGAATTCTGGCGGATCTGACCATATCGGTTAAATTTCCGCCCCAGGTTGAGTTGATTCTTGAAGACACTTTAAACACATTATCCGGCTCTTCATTTACACGGTCAGAGACCATGATTCCACAAACCTGCATCTTCTTCCCAAAAGAAAGAATATCAGGCATAACAAAATGTTCTGAAGCCCACATCTTACCTGTTAACCCAACACCGGTTTGAACTTCGTCAAACATCAATAAAATATCATTTTCATTTGCAATTTCTCTGAGTTTAACCAAAAACTCTTTTCTGAAATGATTATCTCCACCTTCAGCTTGAATTGGTTCGATAATAATCAGAGCAATATCATCTTTGTAAGTTTCAATGGCAGCATAAATTTCATTAATGGCTTGTTCTTCAGCTTTAATTACAGCATCAAGATTTTCAGCCAGTGGAAATTTTATTTTTGGATTAGAGATACGGGGCCAGTCGAATTTAGGGAAAAGATCAACTTTTGTTGGATCAGTATTGGTTAACGACATCGTATAACCTGTTCTGCCATGAAAAGCTTCTTTAAAATGGATAACTTTGTGACCCTTTTCCTCTTTGTAACCCTTACGGAAGTTTTTTCTGACTTTCCAGTCGAATGCAACTTTTAATCCGTTTTCAACCGCCACGGCACCACCCTCAACAAAAAAGAGGTACTTAAAGTGATCAGGCATTGCAATCCGGTGAATAGCATCAACCAGCTCGGCTTTATAAACTGTGTAGATATCGGAATTGGAGGGTTTATTCATCGCCGCCCAGGAAAGTTTATCTCTGAATTCAGGATTATTTAATTTGGGATGGTTCATCCCAAGAGCTGATGATGCAAAAAATGAGAAGAAATCAAGGTATTCATGCCCCGTCCGTTCTTCAACCATATAACAACCATGACTGTTTTTAATATCTAAAATAAAGTCATAACCATCTGCAAGAATATGTTTATGAAGAATTGGAAAAACATCGTGGGCTGTGATCTTTCCACCACTTAATGTAGTTGTATTGTTCATTGAGACCTCCCGTAAGGAATTGAACTTAAAGAAAAACTTGTTTAAATTTAAAAGGAATAGTAAAAAGGAATAGTAAAGAGGGGGGACCTGTTAAAAAACGGACTCAAATTTTGAAACGAAATAACTTCTCAGCGGACGCCTCCCAAATGGGGAACCGGGATGCAGATATGCTGATGCACTAAATATTAATCTCATGTCACAAATATACAAAAAAATTATCTTCGGAGAAACTCACAAAGGTTATTTTAGTTGGGAAAAATTCCGGTTCTTACATTTTTAATAAATTATTGCATAATTCCATTACGGCAATATCCATATATTTGAACGATACATTTTAATAATTTCGGGAGAAAAAATGGAATTCCTAAAAACACTTGGAATAGAAGAATACAATTACGGTTCGTGTACGGGAAGAGAATGGAAAAAGACCGACACCGCCGGAAAACTGGAAATATACTCACCTGGTTCGGGTGATAAAATAGCAACTGTTTATCAGGCATCAGAAGAGGACTATGAACAGATTGTACAAAAAGCATCAGAAGCTTTTCTGGTTTGGCGTGATGTTCCAGCCCCTAAAAGAGGCGAGATCGTCAGACAAATTGGTGATGAACTTAGAAAATATAAAGATCCCCTCGGAAGACTGGTTTCTTATGAGATGGGAAAATCCCTCCAGGAAGGCTGGGGCGAAGTTCAGGAAATGATCGATATCTGCGATTTTGCGGTTGGATTGTCCCGCCAATTATACGGATTAACGATGCATTCTGAAAGACCTGGCCACAGAATGTATGAACAATGGCATCCACTTGGAATCGTTTGTACCATATCAGCGTTTAACTTCCCGGTTGCAGTCTGGTCATGGAATGCGATGTTGGCTGCAGTTTGTGGTGATGTAAACCTTTGGAAACCAAGTTCAAAAGTACCTCTGGCAGCTATAGCAGTTCAAAAAATTGTAGCCCGTGTTATAGAAGCGAATAACCTCCCTGAAGGCGTATTTTCGTTGATCGTTGGTAAAGGTTCAACAATTGGTGAGCAGATACTTAATGATAAGAGAATTCCTCTTATATCATTAACCGGCTCAACCCGCGTTGGAAAACATGCAAATTCAGTAATCGCCGGAAGATTTGGAAAAGCGATTATGGAACTTGGCGGAAACAATGCAATCATTCTTACTGAAAATGCAGATCTTAAACTTGCACTCCCTGCAATCGTATTTGGTGCAGTTGGAACTGCCGGACAGCGTTGCACCTCAACCCGTCGTTTAATTATCCATGAAAGTATCTTTGATAAAATTAAAGATTCTATCATAAAAGCTTATGGCTCATTAAAAATCGGAAATCCACTTGATACCGCCAACCATGTTGGTCCACTTATCGACAAAGGTGCGGTTAAAGATTTTTCAAACGCACTTGAAGAAGTTAAAAAATCGGGTGGAAAAATTCTTTACGGTGGTGAAGTTCTTACCGGTGCAGGATATGAATCAGGATGTTATGTAAAACCTGCCATCTGTGAAGTTGAAAATCACTTTCCAATCGTTCAAGAAGAAACCTTTGCTCCAATTTTGTATTTGATTAAATACAAAGGCGATGTAAAAGATGCCATCGCAATTCAGAATGATGTTGTTCAGGGTCTCTCCTCGGCAATATTCTCGTTGAATATGCGTGAGACTGAAGAATTCCTGTCAACAAGAGGTTCGGATTGTGGTATCGCCAATGTGAATATTGGAACATCGGGTGCCGAAATTGGTGGTGCGTTTGGTGGTGAAAAAGAAACCGGTGGTGGAAGAGAATCAGGATCAGATTCGTGGAGAGCTTACATGAGAAGACAGACGAATACGATTAATTATTCTCACACAATTCCACTCGCTCAAGGGATCAAATTTGACCTTTAGGCGATTGTCCTGCTAATAATGAAGAAACGCTAACGATTAGCAAAAATTTAGAGGCTGTCTCAAAAAGGCAGCCTCTTTTTTTTTTATTTAAAGACTCTGTTAAAGATATAATCCACATTTTTGAGTGAATTATTTAAATCAAAAATGGAATCAAACCGTTCTGTTGTAATATTATTTTTAACAACATCATTTTTGATTAATTCCTCTTTAAGATTTAGCGATTCGTCTCTCCAAACCCTCATTGCTGCATCCTGCACTGCTGCATACGAGGCTTCTCTCGATAGACCCGACTCGGTAAGAGCAAGTAACACTTTTTGAGAATAGGTGAGACCTCTCGTCAGCAGGATGTTTTTCATCATATTTTCAGGATATATAATCAACTTCTGAATAAGGTCAATCGACTTCTGGAGCATATAATCAATCAAAATTGTTGCATCAGGGAATACCACTCGTTCAACAGAAGAGTGCGAAATGTCCCTTTCGTGCCAAAGAGCAATATTTTCAACAGCAGGGGATATGTAAGAACGCATTAATCTTGCCATTCCCGTTATTCGCTCACACACAATTGGATTTCTTTTGTGAGGCATCGCAGATGAACCCTTCTGTCCTTTCCCAAAAAATTCTTCAGCTTCCAGCACCTCTGTTTTTTGAAGATGACGAATCTCTGTGGCGATTTTTTCAAGAGTTCCGGCGATAATTCCTGTAACTGCAAGATAATAAGCATGGCGGTCTCGTTGAATAACCTGTGTTGAAACCGGTTCTGGTTTTAATCCGAGATTTTTGCAAACAAATTCTTCAACTTGAGGGGAGAGGTGATCAAAAGTGCCAACGGCACCTGAAATCTGACCGATGGATATCTCATTGATAGCTTCAATAAATCGTTTTCTGTTGCGAACCATTTCGTCATACCACTGGGCAAATTTTAGTCCCATTGTTGTCACTTCAGCATGGATTCCATGGGTCCTGCCAATACACAGAGTATTTTTATGTTCAAGGGCTCTTTCTTTTAAAGAGTCGATCAGAATGTCCACTTTTTTAAGAATAATTTCTGAAGCTGCTTTAATCTGAACTGAAAGTGCAGTGTCAAGAACATCTGAAGAAGTCATTCCATAATGGAGATGTCTGCTTGCCGGGCCAACATTTTCATTAACATTGGTAAGGAAGGCGATAACATCGTGTTGCGTTGTGAGTTCAATCTCATTAATTCTGTCAACAGAAAAAGCGGCTTTGGCTTTTATTGTTTTTAGATCGTCCAAATCAACTTCACCCATATTCACTCTTGATTCTGTGGCAAGAATCTCGATCTTTAGCCAGGTTTCATACTTAAACTGATCACTCCAAATTCTGCCAATTTCCGGCAGGGTATATCTTTCAATCATTTTCTTCTTTCCAATTCCATATCAAATGTAAGCTTTTGTTCGTCACGAAGAACTGTAAATTCAACGGTTTGTCCCGTTCGGTACTCTTGTAAAATCCCGAGTAAATTGTTCCTGTTACTAACCTTAAATTCACCGAGTGCGAGGATCACATCACCACTTTTAAACCCGGCTTTTTCGGCAGGGGAGTTTTTCATTACACTGTTTACTATTACACCTCTTGCATTTTGAAGTTTAAAGTAGGCAGCAATCTTTTCATCGATATCCTGAACTCCCAGACCGGTGTAAAAATTCCGGTCGATTTCACCTTTTAACTTCAGTTCATCCACGATCTTTTTAACTTTGTTGATGGGAATGGCAAATCCAAGTCCAATGCTTCCTTTTCCACTCCCTGTAGAATAGATAATGGTGTTCATTCCAATAACATCACCAACGGAATTAACAAGTGGCCCGCCACTGTTTCCGCCATTGATGGCAGCATCGGTTTGAATCATATTCAAATAAAATCTTTCATCTACAGGTTCAAGGTTCATATTTTTTGCTGAGATAACGCCGACTGTAACAGTGGGTTGATCATTAACATCAAAAAGACCAAAAGGATTGCCGAGAGCAATTGCCCACTCACCAATAATAATGTCACCGGAATTGCCAAGTTTCAGGAAGGGAAGTTTGTTTTCATCAATTTTTAATAAACAGACATCAGAGACCTTGTCAGTTCCCACCACTTTAGCTTCGTAGTGGCGACCATCTGTAAGGGTAACTGTGATTTTTTTTGCGTTTCCTGCCACATGATCGTTGGTAAGGATATAACCATCTTTTGAAATCAGAAAGCCCGAACCAAGTCCTTTAACTTCCTGTGAATAACTTTGGTCACCAAAAAACTGCTGGAAAAATGGATCGTTAAAAAATGGATTGAAGAAGGGATTATTAACCTGCCTCACCTCGGTAACATTTATTCCAACCACAGCGGGGGAGACACTTGCAACTGTTTTTGTGATAATATTTTCCCTGTCAGAGGCCAGAGATTCAGAATTTTCATAAACCGTTTTTTCATCCGGATTATTACCATTCAAAAGAAATATCCCGGATGAAATCACCACCAAAAACATCACCGTCGCTACAATTACCTTATTTTTCATGCAATATTCTCCTTTTCTTAATTTTCCTGTCAAAGATTACAAAAATAATGCAATCGGAGGATAATTCAATAAGTTCAATGGAAATAGAGATAAAGAGAATATCCCGGATTCAAAGAATGAAGATTAGAGTTTCGCCTTAATTTAACCGTAACCAAGCAGAATTCTAAACGTCTGTGGCTTCTGTCCCGCCATCTCAAAACCTCTCATAATCCATTTATTATTCCATCCAACAACCAACTGTCAAAACCCAAAAACCGTCATTCTTACAAATTGGAAAGTTTTATCTAATTAGTGAGAAAGGGGAGATATAAGCAATAAGCGTGCCAATGTGAATAGGAACTCATTTTTGACCTAAAAAATATTGGTATGATATTTGCTTAATTAGTGCTGTATTCATTAAGGAATTTGGAATGGCAAATCAAACAATAGCACAATACCCTAAAGGTGACAGAAGTGTCTTAATACCTCTTCTTCAAGATATTCAGGATGAATTTGGATATCTTCCTGAAGATGTATTAACGGAAGCAGCCGCACATATTGGAATGCCCCTCAGCTCAATTTACGGCGTAGCTACATTCTACAATCAGTTCCGCTTGACCCCTCTTGGTAAAAACATTATCAGAGTGTGTCGAGGAACTGCATGCCATGTTAAAAACTCAGCCAATATTTTATTTGGGCTGGAATCTGCATTAAATCTTAAACCGGGACAAACCAGCAGAGATAAAAACTTCACCCTTGAAGTTGTAAGTTGCATCGGTGCTTGTTCAATCGCTCCTGTTATATGTATAAATGATGACTATTATGGAAGAATTACTGTAAAAGAGATCGATAAAATACTTAAAAAATATCAGCCGACACCTGCGAAGGCGACAACAGCCAAATCACCGGAGGTGACAAAATGAAAAGTTTCATAGATAAATGTTGCAAAGAATGTTGGCACTCACCTGAAAATCAGTGTCCACACTTTATTCAATGCTGTACCGAGGGTCCTTTGTGCCATCACAGCGAAGAATGTACACACAAAATAAAAGAGTATAACAACGAACTGCTTTTCGTAAAACACGATATCCCGGTAATATTTATTGGTGCAGGAACCTGCGGACTTGCTGCCGGAGCTGCTAAAGTTGAAGAAATGATTCAATCCGAATTATTAAAAAACAACATTGAAGCACGGATTGTCAGGGTTGGTTGTATCGGTTACTGCGCAAAAGAAGTAATTGTTGACATCAAAATGCCCAACGGAGAGCGCATTGCATACAGCGAAGTAACTCCAAAACTTGTCCCAAAACTAATTCAGACAACAATTGTTGAAGGTGGGATCCTTCAGGAGAACCTGCTTGGAAGTCATGTCAGAAAATCGGAAGTATGTTCTTCAATTCATGATGATCCATTTTTCAGACATCAAAAGAAAATTGTTCTTGAAAACTGCGGAGTTATCAATCCCGACTCGATTGATACATATATCGCCAATGGCGGTTTTAAGGCAATTACCAAAGCATTAAAGTTGATGCCACCCGAAAATGTTGTAAAAGAGATTTTGGATTCAGGCCTTCGGGGAAGAGGTGGAGCGGGATTCCCAACGGGTAAAAAATGGGAATTTGCACTCAAACAAAAATCTGAGACCAAATATCTTATTTGTAACGCTGATGAAGGTGATCCCGGTGCGTTCATGGACAGATCAGTTCTTGAAAGTGATCCATACAAATTAATAGAAGGTATGATCGTGGCCGCATACGCAATAGGCGCCAACTCCGGTTACATCTATTGCAGAGCAGAGTATCCACTCGCCATCTCCAGACTGACTCATTGCATTCACGAATGTGAAAAATATGGTTTATTGGGCGATAACATTTTAAACAGCAAGTTTAACTTCAGACTTAAAATCAAAAAAGGTGCCGGTGCGTTTGTTTGTGGTGAAGAAACTGCACTTATAGCTTCGATTGAAGGTAAAAGAGGTATGCCAAAACCAAGACCACCATTTCCGGCGGTTTCAGGGCTTTGGGGTAAACCGACTGTAATTAACAATGTTGAGACTCTTTCAAACATCACTTCGATCATCAGCAAAGGAGCTGAATGGTTTGCAAGTGTTGGAACTGAAAAAAGTAAAGGCACTAAAGTTTTTGCACTCTCCGGAAAAATTGTTAACACAGGACTTGTTGAAATACCGATGGGTATCACACTGGAAGAAGTTGTTTTTAACATTGGTGGCGGAATTCCATTCAATAAAAAATTCAAAGCAGTACAGATCGGCGGTCCTTCCGGTGGTTGTTTGCCAATGAGTGTTATAAAAACCCAGGTTGATTATGAATCACTGAAAGAAGTTGGTGCCATGATGGGATCAGGTGGATTTGTAGTTATGGATGAAGACACTTGTATGGTTGATATCGCAAGATTTTTCTTGAATTTTATCCAGAGCGAATCGTGTGGAAAATGTGTTCCATGTCGTGAAGGAACCAAAAGAATGCTCGAGATTATCGAAAGAATCCCTGTAGCTTACAAGGAAGGCAACGATAAATATGACCAACTTCAGAGGTTTAAAGGAATTATTGCACTAAAAAGACTCGCTGATGTTATCAGAGACACTTCTCTCTGTGGTCTGGGTCAATCTGCTCCAAATCCGGTGCTTTCAGGACTACAATATTTTAAAGATGAATATGAAGAACACCTCTTCGATAGAAGATGTCGTTCGGGAGTATGTAAAGAACTACTAACATTCACCATTGATACAACACTCTGCTCCGGTTGTGGCCTCTGTAAAAGAAAATGTGGAACCGAAGCAATTATTGGACAAAAAGGTGAAGCACACTACATACTGCAGGACAAATGTATCCAATGTGGCATGTGTCTTGAAACCTGCAGATTCTGTGCAATTAATGTAAACTGAGTGGAGATTAAAATGGTAGAACTAACAATAAATAATCTTAAAGTAAAAGCTGAAGAGGGAATGTCTATTCTCGAAGCAGCAAAATCCGTCGGGATTACGGTGCCAACACTCTGTTACATGAAAAATCTGTTTCCAACAGGCGCGTGCAGAATGTGTGTTGTAGAAGTGACAGGACAAAGAAATCTTCTTCCTTCATGTGCATTTCCTGTTGCAGAGGGTATGGTTGTTGAAACCAATTCACCCCGGGTAAGAAGAGCAAGAAAAACAATCGTTGAACTTCTTGTTGAGAATCATCCTCAAGACTGTTTGATTTGTGTTCGAAATAAAAACTGCGAACTTCAGGATCTCGCTGAAAGATATGCAGTAAGAGAACACAGATTCCCGGGCGAGAAGAGGAAACATGTAGTGGATATCTCAAGTCCATCTCTTGAACGCGATCCTGCAAAGTGCATCCTGTGCGGCAGATGTGTCAGGGTATGTAACGAGATACAAAAGATTGGTGCCATCGATTTCTCGGGTAGAGGATTCGCAAGTATTGTGACAACACCATACAACAAAGGACTTAATGTAAGCGATTGTATCCTTTGTGGCCAGTGTATTTTGGCATGTCCAACAGCTGCCCTGAGAGAGAGAAGTTCAACAAAAATTGTATCAACCGCCCTTGGAAACAAAAACAAATATGTGATTGCTCAAATTGCCCCTGCAGTAAGAGCCACACTTGGTGAAGAATTCAAAATGCCGGCGGGTACTGATGTTACCGGAAAACTTGTAAGTGGACTCAGAAGGCTTGGATTCAAAAAGGTGTTTGATACAAACTTTGCTGCCGATCTTACCATCATGGAAGAAGCAAATGAACTCGTGCAGAGAGTGGTTAATAAACAGCCTTTACCGATGTTTACAAGCTGCTGTCCGGGTTGGGTAAAATTTGCCGAGATGAACTATCCTGAAATAATTCCAAATCTTTCTTCCTGCAAATCACCTCATGAAATGGAAGGTGCCATTCTCAAGAGTTATTTTGCAAAGAAGATGGGACTTGATCCAAAAGACATATTTGTAGTCTCGATTATGCCGTGTACCGTTAAAAAATTTGAGTCTGAAAGACCTGAATTAGGACATGATGCACTACATGATGTTGACTCAGTTCTTACAACAAGGGAACTTGTCAGATTTTTTAATATGGCAGGTATCGATTTTTCAGATCTTCCTGACGAAGAATTTGATAATCCTCTTGGTGAATCAACAGGAGCCGCTGCTATCTTTGGTACCAGTGGTGGTGTTATGGAGGCGGCAATCAGAACTGCTTATTATAATATTACCGGTGATAACCTTGATAATGTTGAAGTTGACCAGATTCGTGGTATGGAAGGTGTAAAATCTGCCACTCTCACGATGGGTGAACTTGAAGTCAAGGTTGCAGTTGTAAACGGAATAGGGAATGTGAGACCATTGATTGATGAGATAATCGCCGGTACGTCACCATATCACTTTATTGAAGTGATGGCATGTCCCGGTGGTTGTATAAACGGTGGTGGTCAACCAATTCATCAAAACCTGGATAATGTAATGAAACGGGTGAGAGCTCTTTATGAAATCGATAAAAAGAGTGTCACAAGGCGTTCACATGACAACGAGGCGATAAAAACTTTATATAAAGAGTTTCTCAAAGAGCCGGGAAGTCATACCGCGCACAAGTTGCTTCATACACATTATCACGACAGGTCGGGAAAGTAAATCGGACAAAACAGGCTGAAATAAAATAAAAATTGATTATTATTATAATACAATTTTATTTTTTTTACATCTTTGTTATTGAAGTAATTTTAGCCGATGCCCCAAATTGTCGATGTTGAAGAAAAACTGATCTGTTTTCATTGTGGCGAATTGTGTAGCGACAGATCAATCGCGAAGGAAGAAAAAGTATTTTGTTGTGAGGGATGTAAACTTGTATATGAAGTTCTGAACGAGAATAATTTATGCACATATTACGATCTCAACACCGCGCCGGGTGCAACAAAAAGAACAAAATCTTCCGGTAAAAGATACGATTACCTCGACGATCCCGATATTTCTGAAAAGCTGGTCGAATTTAAAAACGACCAGCTTTTTAAGATTTCCTTTTTCATCCCCGAAATTCATTGCAGTTCATGTATCTGGCTCCTCGAAAATCTTTATAAAGTCGATTCCCGAATAATCGAATCACGAGTCGATTTTCCTGCAAAAAAAGTCTTTATTAAAGCCAACTCCTCAATCAAAATAAGCGAAATTGTCTCAATTCTTGATCTTATAGGATATGAACCCCGCTTAAGTCTCGATGAACTTGAAAAAAAAGATACAAAATCATTTAATAAATCTCTCTACATAAAAGTTGGCATTGCCGGATTCGCATTTGGCAATATTATGATGTTGAGTTTTCCGGAATATCTCTCTGTTAAAGATGATGTTGAGTCATTTGGGATATTTTTTCAATTAATAATGATCCTGCTTTCTCTTCCGGTACTTTTTTATTGCAGCGTCGATTATTTTATCTCTGCGTGGAAGGGATTAAAACAGAAATTCATTAACATCGATTTCCCTCTCTCGCTCGGTATTTTCGCTCTATGGGGAAGAAGCATATTTGAGATAGTTACAGGAAGTGGTCCGGGCTATATGGATTCATTTGCCGGACTTATATTTTTCCTTTTATTGGGTAAAGTATTTCAGAATAAAACCTATGAATACTTCAACTTCGAGAGGAATTATAAATCTTATTTTCCGATATCAATTACAAAAAAACTGAAAAATGGTGAAGAGTTAATTATACCTCTTTCAAAAATTGTTGTTAAAGATCGAATTCTGATCAGGAACAATGAGATTATCCCTGCTGACTCTATTTTAATTGACGGGCAAGCAAATGTTGATTACAGTTTTGTTACCGGTGAAAGTTTACCACAATTCAAAACCAAAGGTGAGAAAGTATTTGCGGGGGGCAAACAAATCGGAGGTTTGATAGAACTTGAAATCATCAAAGAGGTCTCACAAAGTTATCTCACCAGACTCTGGAACGATTTCATAGTTTCTAAGAATCGAGAAAACAGACTCACCAAATTTTCAAATTTAGTAAGTAAATACTTTACACTGGCAATTTTGCTTATTGCGTTGAGCGCCGTGATCATCTGGTGGGAGTCGGGGTTGTATAATGTAATTTCTGTTGTTACTGCCGTTTTAATCGTAGCTTGTCCCTGCGCACTGGCACTTTCTGCCCCTTTTGCGCTTGGAAACACACTTCGACTCTTCGGAAGAAACAATTTTTATATTAAAAATATCAATGTGGTGGAAGACCTGAGTCATGTTGATTCTGTAGTTTTTGACAAAACAGGCACTCTGACAGAAAATCAGGAAATTGGCATAATTTTTGAGGGTACAGAACTGACCGAACATGAGAGTGCGCTCATTAAATCGGCTGTAAAGAACTCACTTCATCCCTTAAGCAAAATTATTTATCGTTATCTCTCTAATAATGCCGAACTTAAAGTGGAATCATTTGATGAGAAACCCGGGAGCGGGGGGAGAGCATTGGTTGAAGGAAGTGAAGTGCTTTTTGGTGCCCGTTCAGTCGTTTGCGGCTTTGAAGGCAACGAGGAAGACAAAAGTGGAACACCCTGGGGAAGTAAGGTTTATGTCTCAATCGATACGATTTTTAAGGGATGTTTCAGGGTAAAAAACAAATATCGAGATGGTATTGAAGAGGTGATCAGGGAAACCTCAACAAATAAAGATGTTTATATCTTATCGGGGGACAATAACAGTGAAATGGAGAATCTCTCAAAACTTATCGACCCAAACCGGATAAGGTTTAATCAATCTCCCTCGGATAAAATGGAATTTGTTGATGAGATGCACAAATTGAACAGGAAGATTTTAATGATTGGGGATGGATTGAATGATGCCGCTGCTTTAAGTAAAGCTGAAGTTGGGATCTCTCTTTCCGATGATTTAATGAATTTTACACCGGCAAGTGATGCACTGATTCATGGTAGCTCACTAAAACTTTTGCCGGGATTTATAAAGCAGGCTGTTTCGACCATGAATGTGGTTAAATGGAGTTTTATAATTTCATCGATTTATAATGTGGCAGGAATATCAGTTGCACTTAGTGGTAATTTATCTCCACTCTTTGCTGCAATTTTAATGCCTGTCAGCTCTATATCAGTGGTGATTTTCACTACTTTAGGCACTTTTTATACTGCAAAAAAACACAAATTAAAAATATGAGTGCTATCTATATTTTAATCGGAGCAAGTCTTGTGGTAGCAACCGGATTTCTGATCGCATTTTTGTGGGCAGTAAAATCGGGACAGATGGATGATCGCTACACCCCCTCGGTTAGAATGTTATTCGATGATGAACTCAAAGTTTCGAAAAAACAAAATGATTCTTCACTTTCAAACGAACAGGAGAAAAAGGAGCTCAATTAATGCAAGTGGAAAAATTCAGTTACGATAACAAGATCGTAAAATACTTTGCTATTGCAACCTCAGTGTGGGGCATAGTTGGAATGCTTGTTGGTTTAATTATTGCAATCCAGCTGTATGTACCCTCCCTCAGTTTCAATTTGCCATATCTTACATTCGGCAGATTAAGACCCTTGCACACGAATGCAGTTATTTTTGCTTTCGTTGGGAACGGCATCTTTATGGGTGTGTATTATTCCATGCAAAGATTATTAAAAGCGAGGATGTTTAACAACTTCCTAAGTTATCTTCATTTTTGGGGATGGCAATTAATAATTGTTTTGGCTGCGTTAACGCTGGTACTTGGAATTACCACCAGTAAAGAATATGCTGAACTTGAATGGCCAATTGATATACTCATTGCCTTAATTTGGGTAGTGTTTGGTATCAATATGATAGGCACGATCCTCAAAAGGCGTGAAAAACACATGTATGTGGCTATCTGGTTCTATATTGCAACATTTGTGACAGTTGCTGTTTTACATATTGTTAATTCGTTTGAAATTCCTGTCAATTTTTTGAAGAGTTATTCACTCTATGCCGGTGTGCAGGATGCACTTGTACAGTGGTGGTATGGTCATAATGCAGTGGCATTTTTTCTTACCACACCATATCTTGGATTGATGTATTATTTTATGCCTAAGGCTGCTAACAGGCCGGTATATTCATACAGATTGTCGATAATACACTTCTGGGCACTAATATTTCTTTATATCTGGGCCGGACCACATCACTTGCTCTACAGTGCACTTCCTGATTGGGCTCAATCTCTCGGAACAGTTTTTTCGATAATGCTTATTGCACCTTCCTGGGGTGGGATGATAAATGGTCTGTTAACCCTTAGAGGTGCCTGGGATAAGGTGAGGGAAGACCCTGTGCTTAAATTTATGGTAGTGGCAGTTACTGCTTATGGTATGTCCACTTTTGAGGGTCCAATGCTTTCATTAAAGAATTTGAATGCACTTGCACATTACACTGACTGGATAATTGCTCATGTGCATATTGGTGCTCTTGGGTGGAACGGTTTCCTCACATTTGGAATTCTTTACTACCTTATTCCGAGACTTTGGAGAACAGAACTTTATTCCAAAAAACTGGCAAACTATCATTTTTGGCTCGGTTTTCTTGGAATAGTCTTTTATGCATCCTCAATGTATTGGAGTGCGCTTACCCAGGGCTTGATGTGGAAACAATTCACACCTCAGGGAATACTTCAGTACCCGATTTTCCTTGAAACAACAATTCAAATTATCCCGATGTATATCATCCGCTCTTTTGGTGGTTTACTTTTCTTTTCAAGTCTTTTTGTGATGGTATATAATCTGTATAAGACTGCAAAACAGGGAAGTTTCCTGGCAGACGAAGAGGTAGAAGCTGCTCCATTAGAGAAAACTCCTGAAAAATTTGACAGGAAAAATGCCCACACCTGGCTTGAAAGCCGTCCAATTCAGTTCACTGTTTTAGCTACTGTCGCAATCCTGATTGGTGGGGTCATCGAATTTGTACCAACATTCCTTATTCAATCGAATGTTCCAACTATAGCCTCAGTTAAACCCTACACTCCATTAGAGCTTGAGGGAAGAGACCTTTATATCAGAGAAGGTTGTAATAACTGTCATAGTCAAATGATCAGACCATTTCGGTCGGAAACAGAGAGATACGGCGAATATTCAAAAGCCGGTGAATATGTTTATGATCATCCATTCCTTTGGGGATCAAAACGAACAGGACCTGATCTACACAGAGAAGGTGGGAAATATCCGAATGTCTGGCATTATCATCATATGATTGAACCGACAAGAATGTCACCCGGATCAATCATGCCGCCATATCCCTGGTTAGAGACCAATGTGCTTGATCTTTCTTACACGGCTGATAAAATCACAGCGTTGAGACGGATTGGAGTTCCTTATCCTGAAGGATTCGAAGAATCTGCTTTGCAAAATCTTGAGACCCAGGCAAAAGAGATTGCTAAAGACCTCCAGAAAAATGGTGCAGCAATTGATCATGACAAGGAATTGATCGCTATGATTGCATATTTACAACGACTGGGTGTTGATATTAAAGCTGCACCAACAGTAACCAAGTAGGCAAGTGATGTACCAAAATATTTTAACATCTATTGAAGGCATCACAGTTTTTCCAATAATCAGTCTCGTTATTTTTGTTTTGTTCTTCTCTGTTGTGATCTACAGAGTATTCAGAATTCCAAACGAAGAAATTAAAGAGATTGAAAAAATTCCGCTTGACGACTAAACATTCAGAGGAAAAAATGTTTGAAAAAATGAAATCTAAATTGGAGAGCATGGTTTTGGGAAAGAAGTTTCTCTTTACCAATATTATCGCAACTTTTCTGTTGTTTCAAAATAACTCGTTTGCAGCCGAAGGAGCAGGATTTGATGCTGATACTTATATCAACACCGGATTCCTTATCTTCTTCATCTATGTTCTTGTTATGACTATAATATTCTTGATCGGGCAAAATAAAAAACCCGAAGAAGAAAGAGAAATGGTCAGAAAACTTGATAAACTGATCAACGATGCCAAACCAATTGAGGAGGAGCATGCACTTCTTCTTCACCACAATTATGATGGTATACAGGAACTTGATAACAATCTGCCACCCTGGTGGAAGTATCTGTTTTATGCAACAATTGTCTTTTCAGTTGTTTATATGGGTTATTACCATGTATCAAACGGCCCTTCTTCAGCCCAGGAATATGAGCAGGAAGTTCGTCAGGCTCAATTGGCACTTGCTGCATCTTCAGGACAGGCGACTGTAAATGTTGATAATGTAAAATTGCTCTCTGATGCAGCCTCACTGGCAAAAGGGAAAGATATTTACGATAAAAACTGCGCTACTTGTCATGGAACCAAAGGTGAAGGCCTGGTAGGTCCAAATCTTACTGATGACTATTGGATTCATGGTGGTTCGATCCAACAAATCTTTGTAGTGCTTGTTGAAGGTGTACTTGTGAAGGGTATGCCATCATGGAGAGCACAATTCAGTTCTCAGGATTTGGAAGCCGTCGGCAGTTATGTAAAGACTTTACATGGCACAAATCCACCTAATGCAAAAGAAGCCCAAGGCGACCTTTACAAGGAGGAAGTTGTTAAAGATTCCACAGTAAAAAGTGATTCAACAAAGGTTGAAAAAAAAGCGGATCCTAAAAAATAATCCGTGACTGTTAATGAATAGAAGAAACTGATGAACGACGAAGAGACATTAGACCAATCATTCCGTGATACGATTGGGACAATAAAAAAAGATGGAAAAAGAAATTGGGTATTCCCAAAACGACCATCAGGGTGGTATTACAATGCCAGAACCTGGGTTAGTGTATTCCTGCTTGCATTTTTATTTGGTATGCCATTTATTGAGCTAAACGGGCAACCATTTTTATTGTTTAATGTTTTTGAGAGAAAGTTCATAATCTTTGGACTGTTTTTTGGTCCCTACGATTTCCATATCTTTCTGCTTTCATTTATCGCTTTAGTGATCTTTGTAATCCTGTTCACTGCAATTTATGGGAGAGTGTTCTGCGGCTGGGTTTGTCCCCAAACTATCTTTATGGAACTGGTTTTCAGAAAGATTGAGTATCTGATTGATGGTGATTTTCGAGATCAGATTAAGCTGAAGGCTTCTCCCTGGAATGGAAAAAAGATATTCAAAAGAGGGTTAAAATACTCGATATTTTTGGTGATATCCTATTTAATTGCCCATACATTCATGGCTTATCTCGTCGGACTGGATGAAGTGAAGGAGATCGTATCATCTTCACCGGCGGACCGCCCGGGCGGGTTTATAGCCATGAATGTATTCACCTTGTTATTCTTTTTTGTATTCTCATGGTTCAGGGAGCAGGCATGTCTCATCGTCTGCCCTTATGGACGCCTTCAAGGTGTGCTCCTGGATCAAAATTCACTTGCAGTGACTTACGACTTTATTCGTGGAGAACCACGCGGGAAATTGAAAAGAGATGTTGCCCGGGATAAAGGTGATTGTGTTGATTGTCATTTGTGTGTTGATGTATGTCCCACGGGTATAGATATCAGAAACGGCATACAAATGGAATGTGTTAATTGCACTGCTTGTATTGATGCTTGTGACGATGTTATGGTGAAGATTAAGAAACCAAAAGGTTTAATCAGACTCGATTCATTGAGTGGAATTCAAACCGGGAAGAGATTTAGTTTTTCTCTTAGGGTTGGAGTGTACACAACTATTCTTGTTATTCTTGTTTCGATAATATCCATTCTGCTTGCAAACAGAACCGATGTTGAAGTAAATATTCTTCGAACACCCGGCATGCTCTATCAGGTTCAACCAAACAACAAGATCAGTAATCTCTATAATTTCCATGTCATAAATAAAACCTTCCATGACATGAATATTGAGTTAAAAGTTAAAGGAATCAAGGGAGAGATAAAAATTCTTGGTAAAAAACCTGAAGTTAAAGAACTTGAGGTTTACGAAGGAAGATTTATGTTGATAGTTGATGAGAAAGATTTGATTGAAGTGAATTCTAAAGTCGATATCATTGTTTTAGAAGATGGTAAAGAGTTGCAAACAATCAAAACATCGTTTTTAGGAAAGGTTGATGAGGAATAGATGAAAAAGTTTAACTGGGGTCACGGAATCGCGATTTTTCTGGTTATTTTTCTTTTACTTAATGTCGCTGTGGTTTTATATACATTCAGTCAGGATGTAGAATTGGTGACCGATAACTATTATGAAAAAGAACTCAAATATGAAGATCAACTCATTCGGGAAAGAAGGGGAATGGACCTGCCGGATTCGTTGAAAATCGATCTCGAGGAGTTAAATCTGGTTATAAACTATCCACCATCCTTATTAAAAAAATCTGTTGACGGTAACATCCATTTATATCGACCTGATCAAAAGAAATTTGATTACAATATTAAAATTGAACACGATTCAACCGGACGACAAATAATAAATATGGCGGGGAAGGCTCCCGGAAAATGGAAAATATCCATCACTCTTAATGACGGCAGTCTTGACTATCTTTTCAAAAAAGATATTTATCTGAGGTAATTCATGTTTCTCCTTTCCGGTTTTTTGATTGGTCTTGTTGGTAGTTTACATTGTATTGGAATGTGTGGACCTATAGTTCTTGCAATAAGCAGTGTGGATCAAAAACCGTCTGTTTTAGTCCTGCAAAGAGTTTTATATCATTTTGGCAAAGCCCTGACTTATGCTTTAATGGGAACCGTTTTTGGACTACTGGGAACCCACATAAAACTTTCAGGAATGCAGCAAGCAGCTTCAATTGGAATTGGAGCCGTAATAGTCATTTGGATTTTGCTTCCGGTCTCAATAAAAAGTAAGTTTTCAAATCTCTCCCTTGTTAACAGATATAATGCACAAGTTAAATCCACACTTTCTAAAGTCCTCAGTTCCGGAAGGACAAGACCTTATTTTGTAATTGGACTTGTTAACGGCTTTTTACCTTGTGGTCTGGTTTATGCCGGATTGGCCGGAGCAGTTGCTACAGGTGACCCTCTTCAAGGGTTTTTCTATATGTTTCTCTTCGGTGTTGGAACCATGCCAGCCCTTTTTATTTTTTCATTTGCACCTGCACTGAGGAAATATCTTCCCAAATTAAATACCCGCAAATTGATACCTGCACTTTCCCTCGTATTGGGCATAATTTTCATTTTGAGGGGACTAAATCTCGGTATTCCGTTTGTAAGCCCTAAATTTGAAGATGTACCTAAAACTGAACAAATCACCCAACCTGATTGTTGTCATTAGTATCCCTGCTTTTGGTACCATAATCTGATTCCTTTTGGTTAATTTTACAGATTATCATTCAATAATTTTGACATTATGAAACAAAAAACCATTCTTTGGGTGGACGATGAGATTGAACTCCTTCGCTCACATGTAATTTTCCTGACCGAAAAAGGCTTTAATGTACTTACCGTGACCAACGGTCTTGATGCGCTTGAGACCATCGATGAAAGTGAAGTTGATTTGGTTTTTCTCGACGAGATGATGCCCGGAATGGGAGGACTGGAAGTTCTTGGTAAAATCAAGGATAAAAAGCCATGGATTCCGGTTGTAATGATCACCAAAAACGAGGAAGAATCTGTTATGGTGGATGCAATCGGGAGCAAAATTGATGATTATCTTACAAAACCGGTCAATCCAAGTCAGGTTCTTTTGGTTTGTAAAAAGTTACTTGAAGGTAAAAAAATATCTACAGAATATGTTGCCAAAGATTACCTGCAGGATTTTAATCAAATTTCTCTCCTGTTAATGAACCAACCCGACCATCAGGATTGGATTGAGATTTACTTAAAATTAGTAAACTGGGACATCGAGCTGGATGCCCATCCTCAAATCGGACTGCGTCAAACACTAAATGAACAACGCAAAGAATGTAACAGAGAATTTGGCAGATATGTAGAAAAACATTACAAAAACTGGGTAAACACTAAAAACAAAGTTGACAGGCCAATTTTAACTGTTGATATCGTTAATGATTATGTTTTCCCTGCTCTAAAGGAAGAGAATGTCCCCGTCTTTTTCTTTGTTCTCGATTGTCTCAGGTATGATCAATGGCTGGTAATGGAGAAGTTGTTAACAGATGACTTCAAAATCGATAAAACCTTTTATTATGGTATTTTACCCACTGCCACTTCATACTCTCGTAATGCTCTTTTTGCAGGTTTATATCCTTCCGAAATTGAACAATATTATCCCGACTTGTGGTATGGTGAGGATGAGGATGAAACCTCGATGAATAAATACGAGAAAGAACTTCTTCTGAATCAATTGGAAAGAAAAAGAATTAAACTGAGAAACGAATTAAAATTCGTGAAGGTCATCGATCCCGAATACGGTCGAAATTTTGAACATAATATAAAGTCACATCACAACAGTCACTTTTCTGCGGTGGTGATCAATTTTCTTGATATGATCGCTCATGGAAGATCTGATTCTGATCTGTTAAAAGAGATTGCTCCGGATGAACCGGCTTACAGATCATTAACGAACAGTTGGTTCTCCCACTCCTATCTAATTTCCACATTTAAGGCTATTGCAGCCATGGGGAAGGCTAAAGTGATCATCACGACTGATCATGGCAGTATAAGAGCTCTAAGAGGTGCCAAAGTGTTAGGTGACAGGGAAGCATCATCCAATCTTAGATTCAAATATGGCAGAAACTTAAAAGTTGATGATAAACATGCTGTCTTTATTAAAGACCCGGCAGATTATCGATTACCACGAAGAGGAATAACTGTTAATTATATCATTGCAAAAGAAGACTATTATTTTGTGTATCCTACTGATTATCACAAATACCTGAGTCATTACAAAGACACCTTCCAACACGGAGGTATCTCGATGGAAGAGATGATTATTCCTGTAATAACAATGGAACCCAAATGACGGGAAGCCGGATCATACATTCAGAAGATGAGATGAGAGAATTTGCCCGGGAAATGTATAAATACATAAAACCCGGAGATGTGGTTGCACTAAATGGAGAATTGGGGGCAGGAAAAACACTTTTTGTGAAAGCTTTTTGCAGTGCTGCCGGTTTTGCCGGTTCATCAAGCCCAACATTTGCAATTGTAAACTCCTATCCGGGTGATTATACCATATATCATTTTGACTTTTATCGTATCAAAAAATCGGGTGAGTTGATGGATATTGGTATCGAAGAATATCTTGCAGATGATCATTCCGTTTCATTTATTGAATGGGCGGAACTTTTCCCCGATGTACTTCCGCAAAAAAGAATTGAGATTTCAATTAAAGTAACCGGAGAAACAAGTAGAGAGGTTAAAGTTGAACAAAAATAGTCAGCCGGTTCTAGCGATTGAGACAACAGGTACACTTTGCAGTGTATGTGTTTATAGAAATGATTCCGAGTATTTTAACCTTTCCCTGATGAAGGAAAAAGTTCATTCTAAAAAGATACTCTCACTAATCGAGTTTGCGATGTCTGAGGCTGGTGTTGAATACCCGGAACTATCAGGAATTTGTATTTCAGAGGGCCCGGGGTCTTTTACGGGACTCAGATTGGGTTTCGCTGCTGCCAAAGGAATAGCTTTTGGACAAAACATCGGAATTTTAAAAGTTCCTACATTTAAGAGTCTGGCTTTTGAAGTTTCGGAGAATATGTCTGTCGGAACCCGGGGTCTGATTGTCACCAAAGCGGCGCTTGAAGAATCCTATTTATTTGGTTTTGAATCCACTGAAGATGGATTTTCCGAACTTTTACCTCTTCAACTTGTAATGAACAATGATTTAAGTGAGCTGATTGAAACCGGTGGATATGAAAAAATTTACTCGAATGTTAAAATTGATAACATAAGTAAGATTGAAAAATCTTCTCCTGAAGCATTATCAATTGCAAAATATGCGTCAAAAAAGCTTAATTTTGCATTTGACTTTGAAATCGATTTTGTAGAACCTTATTATTTTAAAAATTTCCAAGTGAAGGTTAAGTAGATGTTGAAAAGTTTGTTTGTAATGTTTGTTATGTCAATCTCAATTCTGGCACAGTTCCAGGGTCCCAAATTATTCAGTCCGGCGACAAAATTTGATTTTGGGGCTGTTGAACAAGGCACAATAGTAAAACACAAGTTTGTAATTGTGAACAACGGCGATCAGATGTTAGTCATCGACAAGGTGGTATCTTCCTGTGGATGTACTGTAGCAGAGCCTGAAAAAAAAGAGTTAAAACCTTCAGAAACAACAACTATTGGTGTTGAATTCAACTCAACAGGCCGCCTCGGTGACCAGGTGAAGACAATAAGTATCCTTTCCAATGACCAAGTGAATCCGTTGTTTCAACTGACCATCTCCGGGAAAGTATTGGAAGTTCCCAAAAAAGAATTATCCGGAGCAAAAATTAAATTTGAAAAATCACAACACGATTTTGGTGTTATTAAAGAGGGGATTGTGATTGATCATGTTTTTAAATTTACGAATATCGGAAAGGCTGATCTTGAAATCAGAGATATAAGAACCTCTTGTGGTTGTACTGCTGCATCACCGAGCAAAAAAGTATTTAAACCGGGCGAATCCGGCGAATTAAAGGTTTCGTTTGATTCCAAGAACAGATCCGGCAGAACCAGCAGAACCATTACTCTCATAACAAACGATGAAGTCGAAGAGTATTACACATTAACCATTTATGCAGAAATCACCAATTAGGATCGTAAATAATGTCATGGTTTAAAAGAAAAAAGGAAAATATCGACCCCGAAACAAATCCAAAGGAGAGTATTCCGGACGGTTTGTGGGAAAAATGCCCCGAATGTGGTGAAATCATGCACAAGAAACAACTTGAGAATAATCTCTGGACATGCATCAAGTGCAGTAACCACTTCAGAATTGGAAGTAAGGAATATTTTTCATTTCTCCTCGATGATGGAGCAATTAAAGAATTTGACAGAAAGATGCGTTCTGCTGATCCTCTCAAGTTTGAAGACACCAAAAAATATACATCCCGAATCGAAAGCACAATAAAATCGACGGGTTTATACGATGCTGTACGCACAGGCTCCGCAAAAATTTCCGGTAGAGACGTAATTGTCGCTTGTATGGATTTTAAGTTTATTGGGGGATCAATGGGCTCAGTTGTTGGTGAAAAAATAGCAAGAGCAACCCACAAGGCACTTAAAAATAAAGTACCTTTGATAATCATTAGTGCAAGTGGTGGTGCCAGAATGATGGAAGGTGCATTATCGCTAATGCAAATGGCAAAGACGAGTGCAAGACTGGCGCAGTTGGCTGATGCGAAGATTCCATTCATTTCAGTTCTTACAGACCCCACAACAGGGGGAACCACAGCAAGTTATGCGATGTTAGGAGATATAATTGTGGCGGAACCCAACGCCCTTATAGGCTTTGCAGGTCCCCGGGTTATTAAACAGACAATTGGGAGAGATCTGCCACCCGGTTTTCAAAGGTCAGAATTTCTGCTTGAACATGGTTTTGTGGATATAATCAGCCATAGAAAAGAACTGAAACAGAACATCACAAATATCCTTGAATTTCTTCAGGTGAGGTAACAATCAAAACTGTTACAACTATCCGTGAGATGCAAGAGATTGCAAATGGAGTGATAAGATCCGGGAAATCGATAGGCTTTGTGCCAACAATGGGTTTTCTGCACGAAGGCCACCTATCTCTTGTAAAAGCTTCAAAAAGTGAAAATGATATAACAGTTGTCTCCATTTTTGTTAATCCCACTCAATTTGGGCCAAATGAAGACCTTTCCAAGTACCCCAGAGATTTTAACCGTGATGAGAATCTTCTTTCTGAGAACGGAACAGATTATATCTTTTATCCAAATGTTGAAGAGATTTATCCAAACGGATTTCAAACCTATGTTGTACAAAAACAAATTTCTTCATTTCTGGAAGGGGCAGTAAGACCTGTTCACTTCCGCGGTGTAACCACAATTGTCTCAATTCTGTTTAATATTGTCAAACCTAAGCGAGCATACTTTGGCCAGAAAGATGCCCAGCAGTGTGCTGTTCTCAAGAGAATGGTTACTGATCTCTGTTTTGATCTTGAAATGAAAATTTGTCCAATTGTTCGGGAACCTGATGGTTTGGCAATGAGCTCGAGGAATGTTTATCTGTCGAAGCAGGAAAGATTGGATGCACTTGTGCTTTCACGATCATTAAAAATGGCAGCGGGAATGATTGAAAAGGGGGAGAGGGATTGTGACATAATTAAAGCGAAGGCGATGTCTCTATTATCTGATATTCCATCCGCAAGTCCCGATTATTTCGAAATTGTGGATTTTGATTCATTTAAAATCGTTTCAATTCTTGAATCAAAGAAAAGTTATTTTTTGTTAACTGCCTGTAAAATAGGTAAAACCCGTTTGATCGACAATCAGCTAATTCATCTCTAAAAAGAATAAGGCTATCACATTGTAAAACAACATGATAGCCCCATTCAATTAAAAATTAAACCAGCTGTGTATCAGGGTGTAGATGAGCAGATTCAATATCTTTAAAGTAGTTAACTGTCCCTACTTTTAATTCAACAGTGGAAGCCTCGTCACACACAATTGTCCCTTTTGGATGAAGTTGTAGCGCACTTACAGTCCACATATGATTAACTCCTTCCTCAACCACTTTTGCCAAGGCTCTTGACTTTGCATGGCCAGAAATTATCACCACAACCTCTTCGGAATCGAGCACAGTTTTAACACCAACCGTCAGGGCGGTTTTGGGTACACGGTCAACGTCATTATCAAAAAATCGTGAGTTGGCGATAATTGTATCTTGAGTGAGAGTTTTTACTCTTGTCAGAGAACCCAATGAGGAGCCGGGCTCATTAAAGGCTATATGACCATCAGGTCCAATTCCACCAATAAAAAGTTTGATCCCACCGGCTGACTGAATTTTACTCTCATAAAGTTTACATTCCTCTTCCAGGTCGTCGGCATTTCCATTTAGAATATTGATGTTATCGGGATCAATATCAATATGATCGAAGAAATTTGAGTGCATAAAGTAATGATAACTTTGAGGGTGAGCCTCAGGCAGACCAACATATTCATCCATGTTAAAAGTTACAACATGCTGAAATGATACATAGCCGGATTTGTTTAATTCTATCAGTTTTTTGTACATTCCAAGTGGTGAAGAGCCTGTTGGTAAACCAAGGACAAATTTTCTTTTACTGTTAGGAGCATATTCTTTTATTCTGGAGGCTACATAATGAGCCACCCATTCAGAAATGCTATCGTAGTTAGGTTGAATTATTAATCGCATAAATTGTCTCCATTTTATTAATCCAATGTATCTGAAATGCATCCTTCAGGAATTTGAGGAGGAACCATCACAACTTCTTCTCTCAATAGCGAAACCTGTCCCGGATCCATTCCTTTTCTTTTAACAACATATTTCTTTTGAGTATAACAAACAGGCACAAGTTTTGAGTTTTTTGCTTTGCTGTAAAATGCAGCAATCTGTGCCGTTTTTTTTAAGATATCTTTGGGAGGTTTATCCTTCCCACTGAACCGCAAAACCACATGAGAGCCCGAGGAACCTCGTGCATGGAACCAATAGTCTGTTTGCCTTGCGACCTTTAATGTGAGAATATCGTTGTTTTCGCTGTCTTTTCCGACCAATATCTCCCATTTATTATCAAGAAAAAAACGACGGACTTTCACATCAATTTTATAGCCGCCTTTTTGACCGCCATCATCGTTTTTATTCTCTTTTTCGAAATCTCTTAGTTCGTTTAAATCCATTTTCTCAAATATTTTTAACCTTGTTTTCAAATCTACAATTTTTTGATTAACCATAACAAGTGACTTTTCAGCAGTCTCATATTTTAGTTTTTCGCCTCTTGCTTTTCTAAAATAGTAGTTCACATTTTCAGAAGGGGAGATGTCTTCTTTTAATTTGATATCCACCGGTTTTCCATTATTAAAAACATTTTCAACCGTGATTTCTTTAACACCTTTATTTATCAGATCGATATTGATCAGTAACAGATTAGCACACTGGTCATAAAATTCCGATTTGCCGGGTGTGTTAAGAACTTGTTCCAGTTTTTCTGCTTTTTGGATGAAAAAATCGAGGTCTTTTCTTAACTTTACCTCTACTCTTTTCCTTATTTGTAGCTCAGCGTCCCGTCTCCTCGCTCCGGAAATTATCACTTGAAGAGCAGGGATTACACTTCCAAAAGATTTGAGTATTGTCCCGTTTGAATGGAAAGAGTCAGGGAGAAGCTCCAATTTTAATAAACTCGATTGATTTACAATCTTCAATGTTCCATTGATAATCTCCAGAATCAATTTATTTATTTCTCCGGAATCAAATATTTCACCTCTATAACCTAATTCTCTGAGAGCTGCTTTCCCCATAAAAGGAAATCGACTTCTGATTGAATCAATAATTTCAGATTCAAAAGTTACATCAAGCTTTGTTGCCTCAATCAGTGATACAAATTTTAGATCAGGATTCTCTTCAAAAAATGTTTTTCCTTCACTTTTTTTAGCCTGGGAAAGGGCAAAGCCCTTCTGATCGAGATAATATATGTTTGATTTTGCCCCTCTAAAAGAGATTATTACACTTCCACGCTCCATCAGAAACATAAAAACCCGTTCACCATAGGCAACTTTTATGTCGATCAATCTTTGTGGGAGTTCATCCCTAAAAAAATAAGCAAGATTTTTCCCTGCAGGTTTAAAGTATTTTCTTTTTAACAGGTAGGGGGCATTGGGGACTGTTGAAAATTCCAGAACAATATTCTCTTCAGAATTTAACTCTTTGCCTAAAATCAGATGAAACAGGTCTTTTTCCTGAGACAAGACAGAGATCAGCGAAGTCCCTTTTAGGGATGAAGTTAACTCTTTAAAGAGTCTGATGAGAATAAAATAATTGTTATACATACTTCATAAAAAAAGAGGCTGCCGGAATCAGACAGCCTCTGAATAAATAAATATTATGATTAATTGTTGTGTTGAGAGATTACTCTCCTCAACCATTTAATCATCAGGAATATTGCAAGAGCTGCAAATGATGCTGCAATAAAATTAATAAGGAAGAAATAAACCTTATCATCAAAACTGTTCCACAATCCGGAGATAACACCCGAAAGTTTATTACCGATAGCGGTTGATAAGAACCAGCCACCCATCATCAAAGCTGTAAAACGTGGAGGACTAACCTTCGAGACGAGTGATAATCCCATAGGACTGAGACACAACTCTCCAATTGTGATAATAAAATAAGTGGCGGTTAACCATCCGGCAGAGCTTTTAACATTCCCATTGTCGGAAAAGATTACTGCAAGCATCATGATTGTAGTTGACACTGCAGTAATAAAAAGTCCCCATCCAATTTTTCCGGCGGTGGAAGGTTCTTTTTTCCTTCGCCGTAACATTCCAAAAAAGGTTACAACCACCGGTGTCAACACGACCACCCAAAACGGGTTGATCGACTGGAATATCTCGGTTGACAGAAGCACATATGCTCTATCTGTGGGAACCGCTGCCTTTTCTGCAGGTTCCATATTCTTAAAATAGCCATCTTCACCACTGGTAACTTTTGCACCGGTGGTGTCTATCGAATGTGCTGTTTTATCTGAACTTGCTGTTCGATAGTAGATCGCATTTTTGTTTTCACCATCGGTTACTAAAAGTTTTGGGATTTCAACCTTTTTACCATCTTTTTCAACTATATAAATCTCTTTGTATCTCTCCTCTGTTAAACCAAGAGGGGAGACCACAGACTCAACAAAAGCAGGTAATTGTCTTGTTGTATAATCTCTTGCCCATATTGTAAGGGCAGCACCATTTTGATGGAAAATTGCCCAGAAAATGATAACAACACCAAATATGGAAAGAAGGGCAGCGATAGGTTCTTTATCCGGTTTCGCCGCACGAAACCACAAACTAAAATAAAATACTACTATTGGGATACTTGCAAATATAAATGCATCGGTTGAAGGTGATCCAAACAAAGGATGACCCAAAAGTTTCAGAGGAAGTAAAAACCCGAGTATTGCAGTTACAATAGCAGGAAGGAAAACATACATAAAAATTTGTTTGAGTGAAGCATCACCTTGTTGAGCAGGTTTTTTGATGTCAGCTTCTCTGATGTGTTTCAGACCAAACATAAACCATACAACACCAATCAGCATACCAACACCGGCTCCGGCAAACGCAAATCCCCATCCAAATTCATTTCGAAGATAGGCTGCCACAAAATTACATACAAAAGCACCAATATTGATACCCATATAGAAGATATTGTAACCTGTATCTTTTAATTCTTTGTATTCAGGTTTGGAATACAGATTACCAACAAGAGTGGATATATTGGGTTTAAAGAAACCATTTCCAAAAATGATCAGAAATAATGAGGGCCAAAGGAAGGTATCGCCTGGAATTGAGAGCCCAAAATATCCGAGTGCCATCAAGATCCCGCCAATTACGATAGCTTTAACATAACCCAGAACTCTATCAGCGAGTAAACCACCGAGGAAGGGAGTCAGGTAAACGAGTGCAATATATGATCCATAGACATCAGAAGCGATTTCAGTAGTGTAACCCAGGCCTTTTGGGGCGGCATCAGTCATGTAGAGGACAAAAATTCCCAACATTAAATAATAACCAAATCTCTCCCAGAGTTCAGTAAAGAATAATACAGGCAGTCCTTTAGGGTGGCTTTTGAACATAAGTATCCTTTTTTTGTTGATTATTAGAAGAAACTATCTAATAGGTGAGTAATCCAAAAGTAAAAATTGTATACAAGTAAATTACGAAACTATGATGTAATTTCTCTAATTCATTTTTTTATGATAAATTTCAATTTTAAAAGTAAAATTTCACTCAATGGTTTTTGATGAAAAAAGCACAAAAAATAACTATACTTCTTAGAACCGCCTATATTGTTTTAGGTCTTTTTATCACCGTTTTTGCGATTGATAAAATTATCATGCCTTTTTATGTGTCAGGCGATGAAGTAAAAGTGCCAAATGTGGTAGGTTTAAGTCTCGAAAAAGCCAAGGAGATTGTTGATGAAAACAATCTCGATTGGAAGATCATGAATTATATTGATGTTCTCGACTCTAAACAGGAAGGTAAAATTCTTCAGCAAAAACCCGGTAACGGGAAAATTGTGAAAGAGGGAAGAGTTTTGCTTCTTTGGGTTGCCCGTTTTAGAGGTGCAAACTCGATGGACAATCGCGCCACGGTTGAAGTACCTGATCTGATTGGGAAAACTTATGCAGAAGCAGAGCAGATTTTATTGGCGTCCAATTTGAATCTTAGACTGATTAACAACGTTAGTGAGCCGGATGGTGAAGCATTGGTTCTTGAGCAAAGCAGAAGACCGGGTGAAAAGGTTGCGGAAAGTTCATCAATTTATATAAGAATTGATATGCCTGATGATCCCGGAAGAAGCAATATCGACACTCTCGGTTATGAATCAAACTCCGACGAAGATCAGACGATGGAAACCGATATGGTTACCATGCCTGGACTTAAAAAATTGTCAAAACAGGCAGCGATCCAACTGTTAACTGATCTTGGACTAAAAGTTGGTACGATTACCGAAATAGTTTCTGCAGATCATCTACCCGGGTCTGTAATCAGCCAAAGTATTAGTGCCGGTATCAAAGTGAAAAAAGGAGAGGTAATCGATCTTGAAATCTCTGCCTCTAACTCTGATGAGGAGATAATCCAGTGATCAAAAAAATCCTGGCTCCATCAATTTTATCTGCCGATTTCAGGAATCTTGAAAGTCAGATTAAGATAGTGGAAGAGGCTGGTGCGGGATTCATTCATTGTGATATAATGGATGGTCAATTTGTTCCAAACCTGACTTTTGGTTCTATTATCATTGAAGCTGTCAAAAAATGCACCACTCTACCATTGGATGTACATCTGATGATAAAAAATCCTGATGCTCTGATTCCTGATTTTATTAAAGCAGGTGCTGATATCATAACTGTGCATGCCGAAGAGGTGGTTCATCTCGATAGATCACTAAACAGAATTAAAGAGCTTGGAGCAAAAGCAGGTGTTGCGATTAATCCTTCAACCCCTGTGGAATCCTTGAGTGAAATTTTAGATATAACCGACTTGATTCTGGTCATGTCTGTGAACCCCGGATTTGGTGGACAAAAGTTTATATCAAATTCATTAAAAAAAATAAAAAAATTAGCTGATTGGAAAAAAGGATACGATCTATCGTATATGATAGAGGTGGATGGCGGGGTCAGTTTAAATAATGTAAAAGAAATATCAGAAGCCGGTTGTGAAGTTTTTGTTGCCGGTTCATCTGTATATGGTTCAAAAAATATTAATACAACAATAAAACAATTTTTAGAATTAATCTAACAAGAGGCTTTTGTGAAATTAGCATTAATTGGCGGTGAGATAATCACCCCTTTCAGAAGTGTAAAAAATGGTACTATTGTCATGCAGGATGGACAGATATCTGATATCGGCAAGGCATCAGATGTTAGAATTCCTGACGAATGTGAGGTCATCGATGTGAGCGGTTATGTAGTCACACCTGGTTTTGTGGATTTATTGGTTCATGGTGGTGGTGGAAGAGGATTTGCAGATACAGACCCTGAAAGCATTGGCATTGTAGCCGACTATTTCTTGAGACATGGATCCACTACCGTATTAGCATCGCTGTATGCAAAACCAAAAGATCAACTTTTGGCTGACCTCAGAAGGGTTGCAGATTATATCCATGCCAACCCGACTTCAAATGTGATCGGGATTCATATGGAAGGACCTTATCTCAATCCTGCACTGAAGGGTGCGATGAATGAAGATTATTTATGGAAACCCACTGTTGAATCATGGGATGAAATGTGGGAAGCTTCCAGAGGTTTGATCAAAATTATGACAATTGCTCCGGAACTGGATGGTTCACTGAATGTAATGCGGGCTGCTGCTCTTAAGGGAGTGGTGCTGTCGATCGGACATTCTACCGCAAATTATGAACAGATTGAATTGGCAATTGATCATGGAGCAGCACATGTAACACATATGTTTAATGCAATGAAAACTCTTCATCATCGTGATCCGGGAGTTGTTTTGGGAGCAATGCTTAGAAATGAATTAAAAATTGAACTTATTGCGGACACACTGCATGTACACCCTGCAGTTATGGAACTTCTACTTAAACTAAAAGGATCAAATGGAATAATTTTGATAACTGATTCCATTAGAGCCGGTGGTATGCATGAGGGTGAATATGAATTCGCCGACCAAAAGATTTTTATGAAAGGAAGTAGAGCATTTCTTCCTGATGGAACATTGGCAGGCAGCACCCTGACACTCAATAAAGCGATCAAAAACATGATCAAAAAGGCAAACGCCAAAATGACTGAATCCGTTAGAATGGCTTCATTAAACGGTGCAAAAGTTTTGAACATTGAAGATCGAAAAGGAATTCTTGCTGTTGGTAAAGATGCTGATCTTGTGGTGATGAATGATGAATTTGATGTAGAAATGACCATACATCAGGGAGTGATAAAGTATAAACGGAGTAACGGATAAAATAGATTTGCTGAAATCTCTGAAAATCGTTGCCATACTTAATGTGACCCCCGATTCTTTCTCTGATGGGGGAAGGTATTTTGATGTTGAGAGTGCAGTGAAACGCGGACTTGAAATGATTGAAAACGAGGTGGACATTATCGATATTGGGGGTGAGTCTACCCGTCCGGGGTCAAAAGGAGTTGATGCCGAAGAAGAGATAAACAGGACAATTCCTGTGATAAAGGGAATTTTGGAGCAATACCCTTACGCTGTCGTTTCGATCGATACAACTAAAAGTATTGTAGCAGATGAAGCCTTAAATTCAGGCGCAACTATCATTAATGATGTTAGTGGTGGATTGTTTGATCCTGAAATTTGGAAAGTTGCCGCTAATCATGGTGCAAAATACATAATGATGCATACAAGTGGCACTCCTGACATTATGCAATCAAAAACTGATTATGTTGATGTTGTTTTCGAAGTAAAGAATTACCTTTTCAGGAGAGTCGAATTGGCATCACAAGCCGGTGTTAAAAACATTATTCTTGATCCCGGAATTGGTTTTGGAAAGACTGTGGATCAGAATATTTCTTTGATAAAACATATCGATGAATTCTCTGAAAATGGAAATGAAGTGATGATAGGCCTCTCACGAAAGTCCTTTTTGGGCAAATTATATAACCTTCAGGTTGAAGAGAGAGACTACCACTCATCTTTATTTGAGCTATACGCCGCAATAAAAGGAGTTTCATATATCAGGACACACAACATCGAAAATGGAATGGCAATTAAAAAAGTCTGGAACACACTGAATGTTTGATCTGTTTGAGATCGGCTTTGTAACCGTTCGTTTTTTTGATTTTTTAGATATTTTAATTGTTGCCGCAATTATCTATAATATCTACAAGTTATTAAAAGGAACAATTGCAAGTCAGATTCTATTTGGTCTTGTTATCATCCTCTTACTTTTTCTTACAGCTCAAGCATTAAATCTTAAAGCATTAAGCATCATCCTGAAGTTTATCTCAGATATCTGGCTTATTGCATTTATTATTCTTTTTCAGCCTGAGATCAGAAGGTTTCTTGCACTCCTTGCAACAAATCCGGTTTTTCAGGCGTTCAGAAAAGAGAAAAATAATCCCGGTCTTGTAGAGATTCTTGTAAATTCGGCGATTTCGTTATCCAGCAAAGGTTATGGTGCTCTAATCATTGTCGAAAAAGATAATGACTTAAAACAATTGATTGAAAGTGGCACCGAAATAAACGCTAAAGTCTCCACAATGTTGTTGGGTTCAATTTTTGTACCCGGCGCACCTTTACATGACGGCGCCGTGGTGATTCGTGATGATGTCATTATTGCTGCTCGCTGTTCCATCCCTTTCTCAAAAGAAGTTCATTTCCACGAATTTGAAACAGGAATGCGTCACAAAGCCGGTATGACTCACTCCATGGAGTATGATTCAATTGTTATAATTATATCTGAAGAGACTCACATGATTTCAATTGCTGAACACGGCAATTTAATCAGAGCCCTCACAAGGGAATCACTCACAAATTATTTGAATAAATCCCTTATTATTGATAAAAATGTGGAAGTAAACCCCTTTAGAAGAATTTTCAGGAAGAAATGACCTGTTGTGTTATAATCCCGTTTTATAATGAAAAAAGTTTTATCAGGGAAGTAGTTGAAATTTCTGCAGGTTATTGTGAAGCGATTTTTGTGGTTGATGATGGATCTACCGATGGGGGAGCCAATACCATACCTAAAATTCCCGGGGTGGAAATATTTACACTTGAAAAAAATCAGGGGAAAGGTGCTGCACTAAGACTTGGGTTCATTCAAGCCATCAAACATGGATTTGACACTGTAATCACTCTTGACGGGGATAAACAACATAACCCGGAATTTATCCCAAATTTTATGGAAGCATTGGCAAACAATCCGGTTGTAATTGGGAAAAGAAAATTTGACACTTCCATAATGCCTTTTCACAGGATTTTAAGCAATTCGATCTCATCATTTTTAATAAGTCTAAAAACCGGAATAAAAGTTCTCGACAGTCAGTCGGGTTACAGGGGTTTTCAATGTTCACTTCTCAAAGAGATTCTTCCCGAGGAAAATGGTTATATTGCTGAGACAGAAATGTTAATTAAAGCCTCAAAATATTGCGACTCTTTTGCATGGGTCGATATACCCACAATTTATGGGGAAGAAAAAAGTAAAATGAAAAATATCGAAACAACTCTTAAATTTGTTAAGCAAATAGTAAAACCTTTGGGAGACTTTTAGCATGAAACTTAGATATTTCGGGCACTCCGCCTGTCAGCTCACTACTGAAAACGGAACAAAAATCCTTATCGATCCTTTTCTTAACGGAAATCCTGTCTCTCCTGTAAAATCCTCAGAAGTAGAGGCAGACTATATTATTCTAACTCACGCACATGGTGATCATGTTGGTGATACTCTTGAGATAGCCAAGAGATGTAATTCACTTGTGATTTGCAATTTTGAACTTGGTAATATTCTTGAAGCTGAAGGGCTTAGAATTCACACAATGCATATTGGAGGCGGCTATAATTTTGAGTTTGGAAGAGTAAAATTTACAATAGCTCACCATGGTTCAGTTTATCCTGATGGCAGATATGGCGGAAATCCTGTAGGGATTGTTCTTACAATCGATGGGATTACAATTTATCACACCGGTGATACGGGACTGTTTCTCGATATGAAATTGATTGGCGAGTTGAATAAAATAGATTATATGCTACTTCCGATCGGTGATAATTACACTATGGGGATTGATGACGCGGTTATCGCGGTTGAATTTGTAAATCCAAAGATTGCTATACCACTCCATTTTAACACTTTTCCTGTCATCGAAGCTGATCCTGAAAACTTCAAACGAAAACTTGAATCAGTAAACCAGGGATGTACCGTATTGGATTTTGGACAGGAAATAACACTTTAATCATTATGATTTTTAGGAATTGATGTAGAATATATGCATGGTAAAATAATATCCGTAGCAAACCAGAAGGGTGGAGTTGGAAAAACAACCACTGCCATCAATCTTTCTGCTTCGCTTGCGGTTGCAGAAAAAAAAATACTTGTAATTGATATAGATCCGCAAGGGAATTCATCTTCAGGGTTGAGTTTTCAAAACACTCAACCTTCAATTTATGATCTGTTGATTTCTCAAGTTAAGTTTGCTGATACGATAGTGAAGGATGTAATTCCTTATCTCGATCTGATTCCAGCAACAATTGATCTCGTTGGTGCGGAGGTTGAACTGCTAGAGATGGAAAGAAGAGAATTTGTTCTCAAAGAGAGATTAAAAGAAGCTCGCTCAAAGTATGATTATGTATTTATTGACTGCCCCCCAACTTTAGGTATATTGACATTAAATGCGCTCACTGCGAGTGATTCTGTTCTTATCCCGGTACAATGCGAATATTTTGCTCTGGAAGGATTGGGACAACTGCTTAATTCAATTAAACTTGTGAAAGACAGATTTAATAAACATCTTACGATTGAGGGTGTTCTTCTCACAATGTATGACAGCAGATTAAAACTTTCTGAACTGGTTGCGGAAGAGGTCAGAAAATATTTTGAAGATAAAGTTTACAAAACCAAGATTCATAGAAATGTCCGGGTATCAGAATCACCCAGTTTTGGGAAACCTGTTCTAATGTACGATGCTCTTTCAAGTGGAGCAAAAAACTATATAGAGCTCGCCCAGGAATTTTTAAGAAGGAATAGCAAAAAATAATGGCAAAAGTTAAATCGGGTCTGGGACGTGGTCTCGAGGCATTGATGGGAACAATGAATGAAAGTGACTTTGAGAACAATGAAGAAAGTTCATCAAACCAACAGGCTTCAGATTCCATTAAAAAATTGTCTGTCATGCAGATTAAGCCGAATCCATTTCAACCCAGAACCAATTTCGACAGAGAAGCTCTCGAAGACCTTAAGCGATCGATTCTCACAAATGGACTTATTCAACCGGTAACAGTTCGGAAAGTTGCAGATAACTCTTATGAATTAATATCGGGTGAGAGGAGACTGCGTGCCTTTAGAGAACTTGGTTTTCCTGAAATACCGGCATACATCATGGTCGTTTCCTCTGACGAAGTTATGCTGGCAATGGCTCTTATTGAAAATATTCAGAGAGAAAAACTCGATCCCATTGAAGAAGCAACGGCATATAAAAGATTAATGGAAGAATGTGACCTTACACAGGAAGAAATTGCTGATCGTGTAGGGAAAAACAGATCAACCATCGCCAATTCAATTCGTCTGCTTAAATTACCGGATAGAATAAAAGATGCACTAATCAGAGATGAGATCACTGTTGGACATGCCAGAGCTTTGATCAACCTTCCGGATGAATCAACTCAAATTTTTGCTTTTCAGAAAATGATTGACGATGGGATGTCGGTACGCAGGATTGAAGAATTTGTGAAAGGCCTGATTCGTCCTAAAAAAATAAAACCTGTCAGGTTGGTAGAGAAACCAAAGCCAAAATCTTCATCTGCCTTAAATTCAATTGAAGATTATTTACGAAAGATTTTCGCCACAAAGGTGATCTGCTCTCAGAAACATGAAGGAACCGGAGAAATTGTTATCCAGTTTTTTTCGAACGAAGAGTTGGATCGTCTTGTTGAATTGTTTGAGATCATTGAAAAAAATCATAATTAACCTCACAGTTGTTTTAACACTTTTTTGTGGTACAATCGTCGCACAATCGCCTGATTCTACTCAGCAGGATTCCATTCCTGCGGCTGGGCCTGCAGGGATTACCATGGACACGGTTAACAATGAAGGAGTCTACATACCCACAAAAGATCCGATGACTGCTGTGTGGAAAAGTGCTGTCCTTCCGGGGTGGGGGCAATATTATAATGAAGCCTATTGGAAGATACCTGTCATCTGGGGAGTACTCGGTTGGTGCGTCTATAATTATGTAGTTAACGATAATAACTACACCGACTACAGGACACTTTATATACAGTCTTCGTTTTCCATCGAGAGTTATCGCCGTTTAAGGGATTTTTATCGCGATCAACGAGATTTGTTTGTAATTTATATGGGAATTACTTATTTAGCAAACCTTCTTGATGCATATGTCGATGCCAGTCTTTTCGACTTTGATGTATCAGAAGACTTCAATACCGGAAGTAAAATGCTAAATCTCAAAATTAAATTCTGACAAGCCATGATACCCAACAAAACACCATGCCCGATGTGTGGTCTGGAGCAATCCCGATTCAACTCCGATTGTAAAAAATGTGGATTTTTTCTCCGTGATAAAGTTGCCAATATCGATCTCGGAAGCACTCTATCCGGTCTGGTTGACGAACCGGGTGAGACTTTCGACAAGATCATTTATTCGGAAAACAAAAACTTCAGTTCCTTTTTCCTCATTTTTGCAATGATCAAAATATATTTTATAGCCATTTTCTTCTCCTTCCATTTTTTTGGATATTCAGGTGAAAAAATGTTGACCGGATATATCCAATTTCTGCTTTTGCTGGCTTTTGCACTGATTCTTCCCTTGATACTCTTAAAAACAACAGGCATACGTTCTGCCGGAGTAAGGTGGAGAGATGTAACTTCAGGACTAAGTTACGCACTGGCTCCGATAGCATTAAGTGCCGCACTTCTTATTTTTTTCGAAATTATAATTTATGGTGAATTCCTCTTCAGCCATTCTCCCTCCCCTCTTGATTTTAAACAGATGTTTGGCGTTATTTTTGTAATTCTTGAGACAGCTTTTATCGTCTGGACATTAACACTTTCTTCGATATTTTTTTACAGATTGGGATCGGGGAAAATATTTTCAATTTTCATTTCGATTAAGGTGTTTTTGCTTCTGGTTGCAGTGGCTTTTTTACTTGTTAATTTTTTATCATTTGATAATTTAGGCATTTAATGTTTTATAAAACCGATGTACTGATAATAGGAAGTGGGATCGCAGGTTTATATAGTGCGATAAAAATATCTGAGTTCGCTGATGTAGTTTTGGTGACTAAAAAAGAGAAAAGTGAGTCAAACACCAATTATGCTCAAGGAGGAATCGCTTCTGTTCTTGATCCAAACGATACTTTTGCAAACCATATCAAGGATACTTTGATTGCCGGTGCAGGTTTGTGTAACGAAAAAACAGTTGAAATCCTCGTTAAAGAGGGACCCGGAAAAATTAATGAGCTAATCGATATAGGAACGGGATTTACCTTAAAAGATGGCAAACTTGACCTTGTAAGGGAGGGTGGCCATTCGTTTAATCGAATAGTTCACGCAAAAGATTTGACGGGGAAAGAAGTGGAAAGGGCTCTTATTGAAAAAGCAAGTAAAAGCCCAAACATCAGAATTATTGAAAACACTCTTGCCATTGATCTTATAACCGAACACAACGTTACGGGATTAAAACATCTCCCAATTTCAAGTCGCCATTGTTGGGGGGCTTATGTTCTCGAGAATGAATCGGGGCATGTAATAAAAGTTACATCCCGTGCAACAATACTCGCTACAGGTGGGATTGGTCAGGTTTATTACCATACCACAAATCCACCAATCGCAACCGGTGATGGTTTTGCAATGGCCTACAGAGCGGGTGCAAAAATGGGGAACATGGAATTTATACAATTTCACCCCACTTCTTTTTATGATCCAAATCCGGCCAACAAATCGAGTCATTCATTCCTTATCTCTGAAGCAGTGAGAGGATTTGGAGGTATTCTCAGGAATTCTTCCGGCGAAGCATTTATGGAAAAGTATGATATCAGAAAAGAGCTTGCCCCCAGAGACATAGTTGCCCGTGCAATAGACACTGAGATGAAAAAAAGGGGAGATGAATATGTGTTTCTTGATGTAACACACAAACAAAAAGCTGAGATCATCGATCATTTCCCTCATATTCATGCCAATTGTTTAAACAAGGGAATTGACATCACAAACGAGTTTATTCCCGTTGTACCTGCCGCACACTATATATGTGGGGGTGTCTGTGTTGATGAATTTTCCCGTTCATCACTAACAGGTCTTTATGCGGTTGGTGAAGTATCCATGACAGGTGTACATGGAGCAAACCGGCTCGCGAGTAATTCACTGCTTGAGGCTCTCGTTTTTGCTCAGAGAGCGGCAGATGATATCAAGAAAAATATTAAAGATTTCCCTGTGTGTCAGGAGGAAATTCCTGATTGGGATGATTCCGGTACATTGTCAGCCGATGAAAAGGTTTTAATTACACATGGTGTCAGGGAGTTAAAACAACTTATGTCCGATTATGTCGGCATCGTAAGATCAAATCTGCGGTTGGAATTTGCATCAAGAAGAATTAACCTGCTATATAACGAAATCGAAGAATTTTACAAAATAACCAAGGTTTTTGATTCATTAATTGAGTTGAGAAACCTTGTTACATCTGGTTATCTGATTGTTAAATCAGCATTATTGCGGAAGGAAAGCAGGGGATTACACTACACTCTGGATTATCCGACACCGGACAATTCAAAAACACCCGAGGATACTCTTATTCAAAATACATACCAGAAGTCCTGAAGTATAGATAACTGTATATTTAAATAAATTCCGGATTCTGAGCCAGATATTTCAGAATAAGTCCATATCTTAGTCCCGTTATTGATATCGTGGTTTGCTCAAGCCCAAGTTTTTGAAGGACAGTTTTTAAGATTACTGCACCTGCCCCCATTAGATCTTCTCTACCCCTTATAATTTTACCATATTTTTTATACTCTATGAATGGCAAATCGATGAATCCGGCAACAACCTCGTCCATGTTTTTGATTGATAGATGATGTTTATGGATTAATTCACCCTTAAATTCTGTGTATCCGTTGTAAAGTGAAAACAGGGTAGTAGGTGTACCGGCAATTGAGATCGAAAAATCTGAAAGTCCACGAACATTTTCGAGCTCAGAGAAGTAGTCACTACAAAAATCTGAAAGTCTATCGAGGTTAGTTTGTGATAGAGAATCTCTGTCAACAAATTTTTCTCTCAAGGTAACAACACCGGTTGTAAAACTTTTTCTGAAAAGGAGTTTACCATTGTTTTTGCAAGTTATTTCTGTACTTCCTCCACCAATATCAACCACTGCTATGTTTTGGTTTTTATCAAAATCTGCCGTAGCACCTAAAAATGATGATTCAGCTTCCTCTTCTCCCGATATTATCCTAAGATCAGCTCCGCTCTCTTTTTTGACTCTGCTAACAACCTCAGGAGTGTTTTTTGCTATTCTGAAAACATTGGTTCCACAAGCGATAATTTTTGTGACATTATGTTCATTACAAACTGCTTTATACTCATTGTAAATCCTACACAATTCCTTAATCTTTTCCTCTTTAATGACTCCCGTTTTTGCAACATCTTCACCGAGGCGGGGCATATTATGGATTTCCGTCAATTTTTGAATGGAATTTGGTCCGGTAGGCGTCGCAATGAGGAGCAGAATCGTATTTGTTCCAGTATCGATTGAGGCAATATTCATATATTTTTCTTATTTTTTGAAATTGGAATATCTAAATTATTATATTTACACAATTTATTAACCTTTTCTGAAGTTTTTGATTTAAATACTTTCTCTATGAAAATAAAAGAAAAAGAACTGGAATCTTTAATCAATGAGCTCAAAGACCTCGCCTATCAGCTTGGTGCAACGGTTCGATTTGAGAAGGGTGATTTTCGTGGCGGATATTGTATTCTAAACGAATCAAAGGTTGTTGTTATTAATAAAAGCGCAAACGATCAACGCCGTGCAAACATACTTGCATCTGCCCTAAAAGATTTAGGTATTGATTCAATTTATGTTTCTCCAAAAGTTAGAGAGTTTATCGATTCTATGGCGGAGCCAAAATGAAAATATCTGTTATTCATGGTGCAAATCTGAACCTTCTTGGAGAGAGAGACAATTCCAATTATGGCTCATTAACACTTGAACAGATTAAAAAACTTTTATGTGAGAGATATCCTGAAATTTCATTTGATTTTTTTCAGAGCAATATTGAAGGTGAGATTGTAGAAAAGATCCAGTTATTACGGAATGGGGGAGGCCACCTGATCATTAATCCGGGTGGTTACGCACATACTTCAGTCGTCATCCGGGATGCCCTTGAGTTGTTTAAAAACATTAAAATTGAAGTACACCTGTCACACCTCGCAAAAAGAGAAGATTTTAGACAATTATTAATCACAGCTTCAGCATGTGACGGATATTTGTCAGGATTTAAAGAACTTGGATATATTGCAGCAGTTGAGATAATAAAAGAGAAATTAAAAAAAGGAATTGAAAATGATTAAAGCCGTGATCTTTGATCTTGACAACACACTTGTTGATTTCATGAAAATGAAAAGACTGTCGATTGAGGCAGCTCTTACGGCGATGATTGATGCCGGTTTGCAGTTGAGTTTAACTGAGGCTTCGGCTGAAATTGATAAAATATATAAAGAACAAGGGATTGAATATCAGCAGGTTTTTGACCTGTTTCTTACACAACAACTTGGAATGATCAATCATAAAATTTTGAGTTCCGGGATTGTAGCATACAGAAAAGCCCGGGAAGCTAATCTTATCCCATATCCACATGTTTATTCCAGTCTAAACCAGCTGGTAAAAATGGGAATCAAACTTGGCATTCTTTCTGATGCCCCGAGCAAAGAAGCATGGCTCCGCCTGGCATACCTGAATTTTCATCATATTTTTGATGAAGTGGTAACTTTTGATGATACAGGAGAGAGAAAACCAAGTCCTGTTCCTTTTATGGCGATTCTTAAAAAACTGGGTGTTAAGCCTGAAGAAGCAGTGATGGTGGGGGATTGGGCGGAAAGGGATATCGTTGGAGCATCGAATGTCGGGATTAAAACTGCTTTTGCCAAATATGGCGACACATTTAATACCCCATTCCACTATGCCGATTATGAACTGAACGATTTTTCCGAAATCATTGAGATAATCAATAAAGAAAACAGTGAACGAGTGGCTCTTCTTTGCAGAGTTTAACTTATTTCATACATTTGTAATCTAAATTTTTACGGTTCTGATGAAAGATTTTAACATTAAGAAACTTTACTACTCCATTAGTGAAGTAAGTAAAATCACAGAAGTTGAGCAATATGTTCTTCGTTTCTGGGAAAATGTTTTTGAGCAACTCAGGCCACAAAAAAACAGGGCCGGCAACAGAATATATACCAATAAAGAGATTGAACTTATACTTTTTATTAAAAGTTTGTTGCGTGACCAGAAATATACTATTGAAGGTGCCAAAAAAGTATTAATCGACCAGTATAAAGGTAAAATACCCGCGCTGGAAGATATTAACAGAGATGAACTTCAGACCAGTGATGATGAACTCTCGGAAGAGAACCTTAATCTGGATCTGGAAACTGAAAAAGAAGTAACCGAGGAGAGATCGGAACTTTATAAAGATCTTGTTGAAATTAAAACCTTTTTGGAAATCCTTAAATCAAAACTTTAATGTTCGGAACGTAGCGCAGCCCGGTAGCGCACTACTTTGGGGTAGTAGGGGTCGCGGGTTCAAATCCCGCCGTTCCGACCATTCTTTTCTTATGACACAGAGGGGTATTAACCTCGAAATAATCAACCAGCCTTATCATTTTACCTTTTATTCCTTCTTCTTATTTAATAAATTTGTTATCCCCTAATAAATTATACTTCGATGGAAATAACTATAAGCAGAACCAAATGTTTTTGCGGAATTTTTGGAATTTCAAATCACAAAAATGCCGCTATGATGACTTACTATGGGCTTCATGCACTTCAACACCGTGGACAAGAAGCTTCCGGTATGGTTACGCATGATCAGGAGAATGGTAAGGATGTATTCAGAATCATCAAGGGCGAGGGACTGGTCTCAGAAGTTTTTGATGATTTTGATGAATGGCAACCCCAGCTTCAAGGAAATGCATCAATTGGGCATAACCGCTATTCAACCACGGGTTCTTCCAATTCCAGAAAAAACATTCAACCTTTTATTGTAAACTATCACTCCGGCAATCTGGCTGTTGCACACAATGGCAATTTGACAAACGATACAAAACTTCGTAAATGGCTTGAGAGTGAAGGATCGATTTTTCAAACAACTTCCGATACCGAAGTAATTCTTCATCTAATTGCAAAAAGTAAACAACAGAGTCAAATTGATCAGATAGTTGAAGCGTTAAACTATCTCGAAGGTGCTTTTTCTGTTGTAATTTTAACCGATAAATATCTGGTGGCGGCAAGAGACAAACTGGGTTTCAGACCACTGTGTCTTGGAAAATTAGGTGATTCTTATGTTGTCGCATCTGAAACGTGTGCATTTGATATTATTTCCGCACAATATATCAGAGATATTGAACCCGGTGAAGTGGTTGTGATCCCGTTGATTGAAAATGATACCGACCTTGAATCAAGAGCTCTTGAGGGGAAAAATGGTGAAAGAAAACAGTGTATTTTTGAATATATCTATTTTTCCCGGCCTGACAGTATGATCTTTGGACATTATGTTGACAAAATCAGGAGACGCCTTGGGAAAATACTCGCAAGAAGGTATCCTGTTTTTCCCGTTAATCCCGACGAAAAAGTTATTGTAATGAGTGTGCCCGACAGTTCAAACACAGCTGCCCTTGGATATGCAAGAGAACTTGAAAAGATGGGTGTGGATGCAAGATTTGAGATTGGACTTCTAAGAAGCCACTATATCGGACGAACTTTCATCGAACCGGGGCAGGAAAACCGTGAAATGAGAGTAAAAATAAAGTTTAATCCCGTAAAAGGTGTATTAAAAGACAAAATAGTAGTGGTGGTGGATGATTCAATTGTAAGAGGAACAACTTCAAAACAGTTGATCAATCTGATAAGAGAAGCGGGTCCCAAAGAGATTCATTTCAGAATTTCATCCCCTCCGATTATGCACTCATGTTATTATGGTATGGATTTTCCTTCAAAAGAAGAATTGATTGCTTTTAAAATGAATGGTGATGTTGACGCCATCAAAGATTATATTGGAGTGGATTCACTAAGTTATCTAACTATAGCTGACTTGCAAGAAGCGGTGAAGGAAGATAACCCGGATGACTACTGTACGGCTTGTTTTTCCGGGGAATACCCGACGAAGGTCGATTTCAATTTTACCAAGGAGCATTATGAAGTTTAAACATCTGTTGTTGACAGCGATAATCCTTTTGTCAAATTTTAGCTTTGCTCAGGAGATATATTTTGTAAAGTTTAAGGATAATATTCAAGCTACAGATGTAAAATCGAGTCTGGAATCAAGAATTTCTGCTATTCTTCAGACTGATGCCCCTCTTAACAGTAAACAACTTTCAGTTGTACCTTTTGCCAAAGGCTTGGCAGCTCGAATTCCGACACTCAGTCGGATTGTTGTTTTAATATCTACAGGATCAACCTCCGTTGAACAGCTTGTCGGATCGTTAAAAAATGATTCTGACATTATGTATGTACAAAAAGGATCAGGATACAAAATTGATTTTATTCCTAACGACAGTCTGGTCAATACACAATGGGCTCTCTCTAAAATAAGCGCATATGAAGCCTGGGAGATCACTCAGGGCTCAGATACAGTGATTGTGAGCATCATTGACACCGGAATTGATTATAAGCACCCTGACCTTGTTAACAAGGTATTTATCAATAGCGGGGAAACAGGTAGCGACACCCAGGGCAGGGATAAAAAGAGTAATGGAGTTGATGATGACAATAATGGATTCATTGATGATTATATGGGGTGGGACTTTACCGATCGAACAGGTTTTCCGTTTGATACAACGGGCGGGGACTATCTGGACTGGGACAACGATCCCATGGATGAGAATCTTTTTTCTCATGGAACTTCAGTTGCAGGATTAATTGGAGCTGAAACCAATAATGGAATGGGAATTGCAGGTGTTGCACCAAAGATCAAAATTCTGAATAACAGAGCATTTGATCCCCAGGGTTATGGAGAAGAAGATGATGTTGCTGCGGCAATTTTATACTCTGTATTAATGGGTGCTAAAGTTATCAACATGAGTTTTGGTGATTATTCCTACTCGCATGTGCTCAGAGATGTTATTCAGTATGCTTACTCAAAAAATATCGTTTTGGTGGCAAGTTCAGGCAATTCAAACTCTCCTGATCCACATTATCCTTCCGGTTACAGTGAAGTAATTTCAGTAGGCAACTCTACTGCAGACGATTTTGTTGCAGGCACCTCAAATTATGGTTCAACTCTGGATATGGTGGCTCCGGGCACGCAGGTAAGAACTACAACAAGAAACTGGAATTATGCCGACTTTAACGGCACATCAGCCGCTGCTCCATTTGTATCAGCGTCAGCAGCGATGATTTTATCACTTAAATCATTTTCCAATGAAGAAGTTAAACAGATCCTTAAATCCACTGCGGACGATATAGGTCAACAGGGTTGGGATCAAAGAGCCGGTGCCGGAAGACTCAATTTATTAAGGGCATTAACTGTTCTCGCACCTTCTTCAATAAAATTTAATTTTCCCCGGCAGGATTATTCCTCTTCGGAAGACACACTTAAAATTAATGCCACAATCTTATCATCCTATTTTAAGTCATTCTCTCTCGAGTATGGAACAGGATTAAATCCTACCACCTGGACAGTTCTTATTGATCAGGAAAAAAATCAGGTTTCCGGCAGGGACATTTTTAATTTCCCGATAGTCGGATTAAAAGATACCGTTTACACTCTCAAAATAAAAGTTGAACAAACCAATGCTTTCACAGCGGAGGAAAGAGTAAACTTTAGAATAAAAAGAGCCGGTACAAAAGGTGAACTCATTTCTCTATTACCTGCTTATTATGGTGATAAACCAACATTTATGGCTGCTGTTTACACAGAAGACCCCGCAGTAGTTAAAATGTATTACAAAAAATTATCTGATCCTTCGTTCTCTTATGTCACACTTGATGGATTCTCCACAAACACAGGATTTGTAAAACAACTTCATTATGGATTTGTACCAAAATCACAAGTGAGCGCATCTGATTTTTATGAAATCTATTTTGAGGTTATTAACGAAGGGGGATTCACAACTGTTATCAGGGATTCAGTAAGTCGTAATTTCACACTAAACAGTAGCGACCTTTTCCGGACTTTTGAGAAAACACAGAAAAATTATACTCTTCCCGGGGGTTACATTTTTGATAAATCGATAACCTTACCGGGAAATAAAAAAGGTGCATTGCTCAGAGAAGTGATGACTCCAGAGACAACAGTTCTATTTGAATTTGAAAACGATACATTTACCTCCTCAGCGGTTGACACTATGTATAGAAAAATCGCTAAAGATTATGGTGATTTTAACAAAGACGGATCAAATGATCTCCTTTCGTTATGGGGTTATTCAGCACATATACACAAACAAAACAACTCAAAGCCCTATTTTCAGTTGACAACTTCCGCCGACACTTCCTTCTTCTGGCCAATCGGTGTTTTTGATCTTGATCGGGATAATAAAAATGAATTGCTTGCTGTCAGAAATGACACAACTATAGTAATCTATTCAGTAAATAGTGATCTGTCGCTTACTTACAAGTCACGATTCTACAATACTTCAGGAATGGGATTTGGCGGTAATATTTTCAACAGTCCGTTTTTGATTGTAAGAGATATTGACAAAGACAACAAAAATGAAATCGTTTTTACAGATTCTGATGGCGATATAGTAATTCTTAAAGTGAATTCAATTACAGACATTAAACCTGACAAACTGATTCGGACCGGTTACATCTCCAGCTCATCCTTTATAGCTGTAGGCGATTTTAACAATGATAATAATCAGGATATAGCGGTTTTGCTACAGGCTGTCCCGGATGTCGATATTGCCCCTTATAACAGGGTGATTATATTTAATTTTAATGGCAGTGACCTCAATGTCATTTATGACAATGCTTTTGTTGATCCGGCTGTAGAGTTTAAATCAACTTTTCAAAGAGCATCAAACTCACTTAAGTTTTTTGATATCGATGGTGACTTAAAAGAAGAGCTTATGATGTTTACATATCCTTATGCCTATGTTATAAAAAGTGATGGTTTTACCGGCAGAGTGATATCATATGATGAGAACATTAATACAAATGCCATTTTAATTGAAGATTATGACGGCAATGGAATACCGGAAATAGCTTACCCATACGGCAATATCGTTAAGTTTTTTGAATTCCAACAGACTTCTGTGTTCGCCCCCACTCTAATTTCCGCCAATTCAAGTGATGAAACAAAGGTAGAGATAAAATTCCTCGGATTGGGTTCAAAACATTACATTTACAGAGGAACAACAGAAACCGGGATAACTCTTTCTGATTCCACTCTCTCAATGGATTATAACGATACGAGGGTGACACTTGGAAGCAGTTATTATTATCAGATTGAAAGTGTTTCAGGAAATAACAGAGCTAAATCAAAAGTATTTGTGGTTTATCATCACTCTCCTGCAAGTTTTGTTTCATCTTCAATAAAAACCGACCGTTCCATAGAAGTAAAATATTCATCAAAAGTGAAAAAAGAGATTGACGATCTTTCTAAAATTTACCTGATTATTGGAGGTGAGAAAATTCCTCTTTCTTCTTATACCCCTTCAGGTGAAAACTCGTTTTTGCTTACCTTCCCTCGTGGTTTTTCAACAACAGGGAACGTGGTTATTGCCGGTGGGTTAGTGGATTATTACGGTTCCGCCATTTCAGAGGACACAATCCATTTCAATTATTCGCCACAACCGGGAGAACAACAATTTTATATCGAGAATTTTACAATTCTTGATAATTATACAGTTACAGTCACTTTTAATCTTGAAGTTGATATGGCAACTGCATCATTATCAAATAACTATCATTTTTCTCCTGATAATAATGTTACCTCAGTTAGCGCAGGTTCAAACAGTCGAACAGTGGTTCTTAGTTTAAAAGGTGCTAAACCAATTGGTGCTCTTGGACGAGAATATACCCTAACGATCAAAAATTTAAGGTCATCAACTCAGTCGGGTAGTGTTGCGATAAATCAAAATGCTGGTGCAACTATTGTACTTACGGCAACTGCTGCAAATCTTGACGATATATATGTTTATCCCAGTCCGGTTGACAGGTCCAAAAATGGTTCTGTCACTTTTGCGAACCTGCCAAGAAATGTGGATATAATTGTTTTTAATCTTGAGGGACGACGAATCGCAGAATTTAAGGAAAGTGATGGTAACGGTGGAGTAACCTGGAACCTCATGGATTCTGATGGTAGAGAGGTACCGACCGGAGTTTACATTTTCCGTGCTGCAATGACTGATGGCAAGGGAGAAGAATTATCCACCAAACTTGGAAAAATTGCGATAATAAGATGATGTTTGGAATCAAAACAAAACAATTTTTTCAAATCTCCAATTTGTTAAGTCTTTCCCGACTGTTTGGAGCTTTTCCCCTCGTTTATTTTTTGTTAAATCCGGAAATACTGGGAAAACCCGTCGTTCTCGTTTTGGTGTTTTTAATCAGTTTTACAGACTATTTTGACGGATATTTTGCAAGAAAATTGAATCAGGTCTCTGAACTTGGTAAAATACTTGATCCACTTGCAGACAAGGTTTTGGTTATTTCTATTGCGATAGCCTTTTTCTCAACCGGGATCCTCGACTTGACTCTCTTTCTTATTATCGTTCTCAGGGATGTAATGATTATTATTCCCGGAATATTTCTCAGTAAGAGAATGGGGGAAGTTCCTGCATCTGACCAAATAGGGAAGTGGACCTTTACATTCATAGGTACATATCTTATTCTGGTTTTTATTGATGTTGACCGGAATTCAGTCCCGATGACAATCTACTACTATTCACTGATATTGTTAATTATCATTTCGTATCTAAATTATGTAAATCGCGCTTTAAAAGTGTTAAGGAAAACTAAATGAGTTTTATTAAAAATTTCAATTTTGGGAAATTAAAAGAGGGTCTCTCCAAAACAAGAGATAAAATATTTAACAAAATCGCAGAAACAGTAACGGGGAAAGCTGTAATTGATGAGTTAACTCTCGAAGAGATGGAAGAGTTACTGATTAGTTCTGATATCGGGTATGACCTCGCAATGAAAATTGTTGAGGAAGTAAGAAAACAACTAAAAGGGGAAAAAGACAGATCAGGGGAAAATGTTCTTGGAGTTGTAAAAAAAGTATTGGAAGATGAACTTTCTCACTCACTCTCTTCAGTGGAATATATTCCCGATGTCGAAAAGTATAGTCCTTTTGTGATCCTTATCGTTGGTGTAAATGGTGCGGGTAAAACAACAACCATTGGTAAATTGGCTCACAATTTTAAGATGTCAGGTTGGAAAGTTGTTGTGGGAGCAGCAGATACATTCAGGGCAGCAGCCAATGAACAACTTGAAATTTGGGCGCAGAGGGCTGGTGTTCCAATTATATCGCGTGAGATGGGTGCAGATCCTTCTTCTGTGGCTTACGAAACAATTGAGGAAGCCATAAGGATAAAAGCAGATGTTGTTATGATAGATACTGCCGGAAGACTCCACACAAAAGTGAATTTGATGGAAGAATTAAGAAAAATTAAAAATGTGATCGCAAAAAAACTACCCAATTCTCCAAACGAAATATTTCTTGTTGTTGATGGTACTACAGGTCAAAATGCTGTGCAACAAGGAAAAGAATTCTCTAAAGTTACCGAACTCACAGGTTTAATTGTGACAAAACTTGATGGCACTGCAAAAGGCGGAGTTATTTTTCAGATATGCAGAGAATTAAAAGTTCCCGTTCGATACATCGGTGTTGGTGAGGGAATAGAAGACCTTCAAAATTTTGATCCTGCGATGTATGTCGAAGCCATTTTTACAAAATAAATTTTAATATAAATTGAATTCAGAACAATTAAAATGTGTCGTAATTAATCCTTTTGCAGGAAATGGAAGAGGTAAAAAACTGGCCGCACGGTTGAAGAATATTCCTGATTTTAAGGCTTTGGAAATTCACACCCCCGTCGATTTAATTGAAGCAGCGGCAATTTACAAAAAACTTAACAAAGAAAATGTCCATCTGATGTTAGCCGGTGGAGATGGAACTTACAATTCAATTGTTAACCTCGTCGACCCTCCTTATAAATTTAAGATTTCTTTTATACCTTCGGGCTCAGGAAACGACCTGGCAAGATATTTTAAGTTGGGTTCTAATGCAATTACAGAACTGAAAAAAGCCAATTTGCGAGATACTGAAACAAAAATGGATGTTTGGAATACAACTATCCGTTTTGAGGATGGAACAATAGAAAAGAGAAAGTTTATCAACACTCTTGGCGTTGGTTTCGATGCATATGTAGGAACAATTAAAGAGAAGAAAAAATTTCTGTCCGGTATTGCCGTTTACATCGTTTCTTTATTTCAGGCACTTTTCTCTTATGAATCGGTTAAATATCAAATTAACATAGATGAGAAACTAAAATCTTCTGGTGATGCCATGTTCATTACCACCGGCAATGGAATGTATTCGGGTGGAGGTTTTAAGTTGACCCCCAATGCATTGGTGGATGATGGATTACTTGAGATATGTATTGTGAAGGACATGAGTCTGCCAAAGATATTTGTGAATCTCCCAAAAGCAATAACCGGTTCACATGCTTCAATTAAACAGACAACTCTTTTTAATACAAACAGTTACACCATGTTACTTCAGGAACCGGCATATATCCATTTAGATGGTGAAACCTACTCAAAGAAGGTCTCCGGTGTAAGTGTGGAACTTTCTCCTCACAAACTTAGAATCTCCGTCTAAAAATGCTATTGTTCTCCTCCCGAAAAAAGCATCGTGAGTTTACTTATATCCCACGATTCATTAATGAGCGATTGGACAAATATAATCCGAAAATATCAATTAGACACAATCGACAAAAAGGGCAGGGGAGCCGTAAACTGTTTTTTTATTCATTTCTGGTAATAGTTATTGTTATAGTGTTAGTATATCTGAAAGGTTTGATTAGTTGAGACAAATTAAAATTTTATTCATTTTTATGGCAGTTTTAACTGCAGTTGGATTTGCCCAATCTTTAAACGACTCCATCCCGCAACATCGTGGTATAAAACAGGGAGTCCTTCAAAACGGTATTAAGTATTATATTCTGCCAAATAAACAACCTGAAAAAAAAGCCGAATTACGCCTGGTGATTCTTTCCGGTTCATTAAATGAAAGAGAAGATCAACAAGGACTTGCTCATTTTGTTGAACATATGCTTTTTAACGGCACAAAAAATTTCCCCGGACATAAAGTTGTGGATTTCCTCGAAATTCTGGGTATGAAGTTTGGTCCCGAAATAAACGCATATACCTCAACGGAAGAAACTGTCTATATGTTAACTGTTCCCACAGACAGAAATTCGGTACTCGATTCAGCATTTATGATACTTTCAGATTGGGCAATAAATGCCACTTTTGATTCCTTGGAAATTGAAAAGGAGAGGGGAGTAGTCCTGGAAGAGATGAGAATGGGAAAAGGAGCTGGTGAGAGAATCAGAGATAAACAGTTTCCTGTACTCTTCCATAATTCCCGATTTGCAGAAAGACTGCCAATTGGAAAAGAAGAAGTTCTAAAAAACTTTCTACACAAATCTCTTACTGATTATTACAGAGAATGGTATAATCCCGACCTGATGTCGGTTGTTGCAGTTGGTGATTTTGATCCCTCTGAAATTGAGAGATTGGTTCTCAAACATTTTAATGTGATTCCGGGTTTCGCTTCAACCAAAAAGAGAGTTATTTACGGTGTCCCTGACCATAAAGAGAGATTATATACAATCACAGGCGATAAGGAAGTAACAACCACCAGTTTAACAATTGTCCACAAAAAGCCCGTTCTAAAAGCCAATACAAAAGCAGAATACAAAAATGCTCTCGTTTTGAACCTTATCAGCGGGATGTTAAATGAAAGATTGTTTGATCTTTCCAAGAAAGTGGATGCACCTTTTCTTGAAGGAGGTGGATACACAACCGGACTCTCCTATGATAAGGGAGCATTTGTACTTTATATGACTCCAAAAGAAAATATGGTGGATTCGGCATTTTTTCTTCTTAATCTTGAAGCTGAAAAGATGAAACAGTTTGGATTTAATGCAGATGAATTTGGCAGATCGATTGAGAATATGAATGCAGGAATGGATAATTATTTTAAAGAAAAAGATAATCAATATTCAAATGGAATCGTGAATGCGATTTTGGATCAGGTAATCAATGATGCAATTTATACCGATATTGAATCCGGATATACAATTTATAAAGAAATTATCCCTACAATTTCATTGGAAGATGTGAATCAGGCAGCAAAATCATTAACCACTGATTCCAACCTGGTCGTCATGATTTCTTACCCTGAGAAAGAAGGAATCAAGATTCCTTCAGAAATGGAACTTGAAAAAATCTATTCCGAGGTAAAAAAAGTTAAGATACCCAGTCCTACTGTAGCAACAACTGACCGTCCTTTGATTAAAGAAGAACCGGCACCCGGGAAAATAGTCAAAGAAGAAGATTATGGAATTTTGGACATCAAAAAGTGGACTCTTGATAATGGAGCAGTGGTTTATTTAAAAAAAACCGGGCTTCAGCAGGATGAGGTAATGATGTATGGCTTTAGTAAGGGAGGACTTTCAAAAGTTGAAGATTCCGACCTTGTTTCAGCCAAATATTCAAACAGTATTATTGAGGAATCAGGACTTGGTGATTTTAATCTCACTGATTTGTCAAAAAAACTCTCAGGAAAAATGGTCTCGTTAACCACCGGAATTTCCGATTTAAGTGAAAGTATCCAGGGGAAAACATCCTTAAAAGATATAGAGGACTTTTTCCGCCTGGTCTATCTGACATTTACCAAACCGAGACTTGATCCCGAAGCTTCTGATATTTTTATCGACAAGATGAAAAACTATTTACAAAATGCCGGGATGAGCCCTGATAATGTATTTTATGATACGATTGTAGTCTCATTGTTTGGAAACAATCCACGGATGAAACCAATGTCAATTGACCAACTCGACCAGTTGATTCCCTCAAAAGCTTATCAAGTTTTTAGGGAACGATTCAACTCTGCCTCGGATTTTGAGTTTGTGTTTGTTGGCAATTTTGATGAAGATATTATGAGGTCACTCATTTGTCGATATATTGCTTCTCAACCGAAAGTTTTGAAGGAAAACTGGATTGACAGGGGAGTGCGTTATGCTGATAAAAGTGATGAAAAAACTGTAAAAATGGGTGCCGAACAAAAAGCAACTGTTTTCCTCAGTTTCCCGGGTAAGTTCGAGTGGACTAAAAAGAACGCCATGGAATTGACAACTCTTCAAAAAATATTCGATATTCAATTAAATGAGGTTATAAGAGAAGAATTGGGGGGCTCATATTCAGTTTCGGCATCAACTACTTATAATAAATATCCTGAACCCGTATTCAATAATAGTGTCTATTTTAATTGTGATCCTGCCAGAATAAATGAGTTGGTAAGTCGGGTTATGTTGATGATTGATTCATTAAAAACTTCATTTGCAGACGAAACTACATTAACAAAAGCAAAAGAGAATCAGTATAAGGAGATTGATGATACATTTCAAGATAATTCAAGTATCCTGAATTTGATCAGTTCTTATCTGTTGTTTGATGCTGATCTAAAGGAGTTTTTTGCGGGAAAAGAAATCGTGAAGGCAATAACTGTTGAAGATATTCGAAATGCAGCGAAGAAATATTTTTCCGGAGATGTAATCCTGAAGTATTATCTAAAACCGTTTATTTCAAAATAACTGTAAACTGTTTTTAAAGGCGTCAGACAATCTGCTTTGTCTGATGCCTGATTTGTTAATTGGATTTTATAAACTAGCTCGGCTGATTTTTTTACTGAAGAATAAATGATAAGCAGGGGAAGTGGAACGATAAAATGACTAAATTCATGGCATTCATTTAGTTAACATAATATACATTATAGGACATTTTAGAGATACCGAAATATAATGTCAGGTTGACATATCCATATCCTTTTCCGTCTTAAATAGCTCATTTTGATATACTCTAAGTATTTTCTGTTTTGTTACAATCCCCTTAAATTCGTTTTCAGAATCATAGACCGGCAAATATTCAAGATCAAATGTTTCCATCATCTTTAACGCATTGTCACTATTTTCATCTTCACCAATTACCGGAAATCTCTTTTTCATTAAATCTCCTGCGATAAGAAAATCAACTACAGAAGACATCTCTTCATCAAACATTGTTTTCCTAAGGTCAGTATAAGTTATCACTCCGAGAATTTTCCCTTCTGCGTTACGAACCAACAAGGTCTCAAAATTTGAATTTCGCAGAAGATCTACAACTCTGTGATAATTGTCAGATTCCTGAATAAATACGTCTGTATTTTCAATTATCGTTGATATTCGCATCGACTTCAGAACAGAACTTTTTCTACCATATATGTCAAGTCCGGTTCCTTCTCTACCTAATCTGATTGTGTACAGAGAGCCTTTGAGTATTCCTTTTGAGATTACCGTGGAGATTATAATGGACAACATCAATGGTAAAATAATTTTGTAGTTGTTAGTCATCTCAAACACCATAATGAGAGCTGTTAATGATGCATGAGTTGTGCCTGCAACTACAGCACCCATTCCAACAAGAGCGTATGCACCCGGAGAAACTGTAAGTTCCGGGAATACTATGTTAATCAATTGTCCCATTGCACCACCAAGCATGGCGCCGGTAAATAAACTGGGTGCAAATGTGCCACCATGACCTCCTGAGCCCACTGTGAGGGCTGTAGCGAGAGGTTTAAGCAGTACAAGTAATAACAACAGTTCGAGAGTATTTTGATTGTAGAGTGATCTGTCAACTGATTGTTGGCTAAATCCATAAACTCCGGGAAGAAATAAACCAATCAATCCCACACATATACCCCCCAATGCCGGTTTTAAGAAAGTTGGGATTGTAATTTTGTTAAACAACTCGTCAACAAAAAATATGGTTTTTACAAAGTAAACGGAAACCAATCCCGCGACAATTCCCAAAATAATATAAAAAAAGAACTCGTTATTGCTTGTTAGAGCATATGCGGGAATCTGAAATGCAGGTTCATCTCCAATAAAACCACGAGATATAACGGTGGCAAATACTGATGAAACAATAATCGGACCTAAAGAACGCGAATTAAAAGTCCTAAGAATTATTTCCATTGTGAAGATTGCCCCACCCAATGGAGCATTAAACGCGGCAGAAAGTCCTGCAGCCGCTCCACAACCTACAAGAATTCTGAGTCGATCCGATGACAAATTCAGAAATTGTCCAAAACCTGATCCAATTGCTGCTCCAATTTGAACAATTGGGCCTTCTTTACCACCGGCTCCACCGGTTCCGATGCTAATTGCTGTCTGAATCGTTTTAAGTACTGCAACACTCCCCTTTATGATTCCACCTTTAGTAGCTACGGCAAGAATAACATTGGGTATCCCCTCCCCTTTTTTACCTTTTTCGAAAATCATTGCCAGGATTCCCACGACGAGACCCCCGAGTGCCGGAACAAGAATGACATAAATCACCCCAATTACTGTCTCGGGGTAAAATGTTTTAAAACCGGGGAAAAGTGAAGGTGGCAGGTAGAAAAAGAGTTCTTTAATATATTCTATTGAGTTGTGAAATATTACAGCCCCAAATCCGCACAAAACACCTGTTACAGCTCCTAATATTAGTGTGTACCCATCCTGAGTAAGATCCCAACCATACGAACTGATTGGGATCTTATGGGCATAATATTTTATTACTGCAAGAAAAGTCCTGAAAAAACCGGCTTTTGGTGGATTAGTACTTATAGAATCCTTCCCCGGATTTACGACCCAATTTACCAGCGGCTACCATCTTTTTGAGAAGTGGACACGGTCTGTATTTTGGATCATGAAATCCATTAAATAATACTTGCATAATTGCTAAACAAACATCGAGTCCGATAAAATCAGCAAGAGTTAGAGGTCCCATTGGATGGTTCATACCTAATTTCATTACTGCATCTATGTCCTCTTTTGAAGCCACACCTTCCATCAATGAAAAGATAGCCTCATTTATCATCGGCATTAGTATTCTGTTTGAAATGAATCCGGGATAATCCTGCACTTCCACAGGTACTTTGTCAAGCTTCAGCGTTAAGTCTTTAATTATCGAATATGTTTCATCTGAAGTGGAATATCCACGAATAATTTCAACCAGTTTCATGATTGGTACCGGATTCATGAAGTGCATACCTATAAAATTTGTGGCTCTTGAAGGTGGTGCAAGTTCAGTGATTGAGATTGACGAAGTGTTGGTTGCCATGATCGCTTCAGGTTTAAGTATTTTGTCTAACTCATTAAATATAGACAACTTAACCTCTTTGTTCTCATACACTGCCTCAATTACAAGATCGGTTTCGGGATCAACATTTGCCACTCCACACACTGATTTGATATTCGCCAATGCAGCGGATTTATCTTCAGGTTTAATGGTCTCTTTTTTGACCATTCGGTCGAGACTGGAGCTGATATTTGTTATCGCTTTTTGAATCAGTTCGTCTTTTGTTTCGACGAGGGTAACTGGAAATCCATTTAAGGCAAAAACGGTGACAATTCCATTTCCCATGGTACCGCCACCAACAACTGCAACTTTGGTTACATTCATATATTTGATCTCCGTTAAATATTAATATTTTTTTACTATCAAAGCAGAAGCTTCACCGCCACCAATGCAGAGACTGGCGAGTCCATAAGTTGATCCTCTTCTCAACATTTCATGGATCAAAGTAGCAACAATTCTCGCACCACTTGCACCAATTGGATGACCCAGAGCAACAGCTCCCCCATTAACATTTGTATTTTCGGTAGTGATACCTGTCAATTTATTTACTGCGAGAGAAACGACGGCAAATGCCTCATTTATCTCAAAAAGATCGATATCTGCAACTTTTAATCCTGCTTTGTCCAAAACCTTATGAATAGCATCGGCAGGAGCCGTGGTAAAATCCACAGGTGCCTTAGCAGCAGAACTTTGTGCGACAATTTCAACCAATGGTGTGAAACCAAGTTCAAGAGCTTTCTCTTCTGACATGATGAGGACAGCAGCAGCACCATCGTTCAGGCTACTTGCATTTGCAGCTGTAACAACTCCATCTTTGTCAAAAACAGGACGGAGGGTAGGAATTTTTGCAAAATTGGTTTTATCAGGGTCTTCATCTTTGTCGATAATTAAGTCACCTGTTCTTGATTTTACAACAACGGGTACCATTTCATCTTTAAATTTACCTGCTTTTTGAGCTTCCTGAGCTCTTGTGTAAGATGTAATAGCAAACTGATCAAGTTCTTCTCTCGTAATCTCCATGTTTTTGGCACAAATCTCAGCACAATTACCCATGTGTATCCGATTATAAACATCGGTTAACCCATCAAGCAAAACAGAGTCATAAATCTCACCGTGACCATATTTGAAACCATTTCTTGCCATTGGTAAAAGATAAGGAGCATTTGACATCGATTCCATTCCACCGGCGATAATTATATCAGCATCTCCTGCGACTATTGCCTGCTGTGCAAGCATTATTGCTTTAAGTCCACTACCACACATTTTATTAAGGGTGAAAGTCTCAACCGAATCAGGTAATCCAGCATTAAGTGCTGCCTGACGTGCAGGAGCCTGACCTTGTCCGGCCATTAATACATTCCCAAAAATCACTTCATCCACAAGGATTTTATCGATTCCTGATTCATCAAGAACAGCTTTTATAACCGTTCCCCCAAGTTGTGCTGCCGTGAAGGAGGCCAATGATCCTCCAAATGAGCCAATAGGAGTTCTTTTTGCGTGTGTTATTACCACTTTTTTCATGTCAATGCCTTTCAATTTAGATAAATTTTTTCGTCAATCAGATCGTTCTGAATCAATGATGCGATCAGAAACATTATGTTATAACTTGCAATCTGCATATTAAGATTGTTATTTTCGATGTAATAAAGTATTTTTTCAATTGAACCAACTGCTCTGTTTGGATCAATTGAACTATATTTTTGAGCAAATTTTTCGAATGTATCGATGTGTTGGGAATAGAACAAGTCATCCCGAAAACCGGATAAAAATCTCTTAAAATCTTCGAACCAAAGCAATACCAGACTCACATAGAGTTGGAACAGTTCTGCATCATTCTCTGACAAAATATCTTTTATCTCTTTTTGTGCTGAACTCAATTTACCGGCGAGTGAAAATCTCAGGAAAGCAATTACTGATGACTGTCTGTCAAAAAGATTTTTCTCTCTCAAATAGAGTGCTTTAGCGATTGAACCGGAACTGATGTGTGCCAACAAATCTGTTTCAGATTTTTCCAACCCAAAATATTTTTGGAGGGCATCTGCTATTTCTGCCTTTACCAGTGGCTTAAATTCTACAGGCCAACAACGCGACTTTATAGTCTCTCTTAAAAGTGACGGATCGGATGTTGTTAAAATAAAAACAAAACCTTCAGGGGGTTCCTCGAGATTTTTCAAAAGTGAATTCTGAGCCGGTTCATTCATAAGGTGTGCGTCGGATATTATGACAGTCCGGTAACCTTTCTCCTGAAACGAGAGTGACATATATTTTGTAAGAGAACGGATGGATGATATTTTTATATCGTTTGCTTTGGGGATTGAAATTTTATAGTAGGGATTTTCTTCTTTTCGGCGAAATTCTTCTTGAATCAACTCCATATCAGCGGGAGTCATACGGTCGTATGGTCCATCATCTGAAGATTCATTTTTACCAACAGGGAGTGGACAAATAAACTTAACGGCGGGCTCTTTGAGGGTATTTCCCTCTTCTTCGAGGTTAAAATCCCCTCTTCCAATCCTGTTGATCAGGTTGGCAAATCGAATGGCAATGAAGTCTTTTCCTACACCTGGAGGTCCCGAAAACAAGAGTGCCTGAGGGATTTTTTTATTGGTCAGAAATCCGGAAAGTATTTCTTTTACAGATTTCTGACCATAAATTCCACTAAACAGGTCTTCCATTACCGGTTACTGTAAATCACTTTTTAATACTCGTCAGCATTGAAAAAGAAATCTTCATCAGTAGGATAATCGGGCCAAATATCTTCTACAGATTCGTAGGGTTCATCGGAGTCCTCAAGTTCTTTCAAATTTTCAATAACTTCGAGAGGGGCACCGATGCGCTCTGCATAATCTATTAATTCCTCCTTCGAAGCCGGCCATGGAGCGTCCTCGAGGTATGATGCTAATTCTATAGTCCAAATCATAAACTGATCCCTATGTTGGTTTTACTTCGATTTATTAATAAAAGATTTTTCTTCATCAAAGAAAAAATCAGCCGGATTAAGGTGTTCACCATTATAAATTACTTCATAATGAAGATGGGGACCTGTGGATAAACCTGTACTGCCAACTAAAGCAAGAAGGGTTCCTCTTGAAACACGGTCTCCTTTTTTTACAATTAATTTTGAACAATGTCCATAAAGTGTTTTATAACCTGATTCGTGAGCTATGATTACACAAAGCCCATAACCGCTGAAATTATCAGCGCGCTCAACTATTCCATCCGCAGTTGCATAAATCTCTTGTCCAAATTTTGAACCCATATCGAGACCTGTATGAAACTGTGGTTGACCGGTAACAGGATTTTTACGGGGACCAAAACTTGTACGGTTAAAATTTGCATCAAGCGGTTTTATCGATGGTATCCCACGCAAATAAGATGTTTTATCCACTAAAGCAGATGATATATCTTTATTGAATTTTGATTGTATTTCAAGATTTTTTTCAAGGACTGCCAGCAAATTAAATGCATCGTCAATGCTCGTTGATAATCCCGAGGTGGAAATTGCACTCCGCTCATTTCGAGCTACAACACTTTCTTCTATTCTGAAAAATGCACTGTCAAATCGAGGCAAATCATTAAGCTCACGGATTTCGTTGTTCATACTGATGACAGTTGAAAGTCGTCCATTCACCCGGTCAATTTCTTCTTTCAGTTCACTGATTTGTGCCCGCAGACGGACATTCTCATCAATTATTGCAGAACCTGTTTCACCGTCCAGTCCATTTCCGGCGAAAAATCCAGATGTGATTAATATCACAAATGAAAGAACCGTGAAACTTATAATGACAGGGTAAACAGTTTTAAAAGAGGGAAATTTAAAGGTGCGTATTTTAAGTTCGTGCCTGGAGATAAAATAATATCTGCTCAGAAATCTATTCATAGAGTCGTGGAAAATCAATTTGTCAAACTATTTAAAATTTAATCTACAAAACTACAAAACCGGGAGTGATAAACAAGCATTTATTATTCAAAATCGTGCTCAAAGTAGTCAATTCCCCTTTCATAATTATCGTTTCCGGGATTTTTAAGCCTTTGTTCCAATCTGGATCTGAAAACCTTCGCACTATCATAGCCATAATGTTTTAAAAGATAGTTCAGAGCAATCACTTCGGTGATGACAGTGATGTTCTTTCCGGGGACAATTGGAAGTTTAACAAAAGGAAGTTCCACATCCATCAAAGATTGGAAACTGTCATCAAGTCCGGTTCTTGTATATTCGTGATCGGGGTTCCAAATCTCGAGATCAACAATAACTTCAATTCTTTTTTGATATCTGATTGCCCTGATTCCAAACATCTTTTCAACATTTATGAGACCAAGTCCCCTGATTTCCATGAAGTGTTTTGAAATATCAGTCCCCGAACCCATAAGAATCCCCTCCCCTTTCCTTGTAGCAATCACAACATCATCAGCTACGAGGCGATGACCCCTTTCAATAAGATCGAGAGCAACTTCACTTTTCCCTACACCGGAGTGCCCCATAAAAAGAATTCCTACCCCGTAAACATCAACAAGTGAGGCATGTAATGACACCTGTGGAAGAAACTGGTCATCCAGGAAATCGCTAATAAAAAAACTTAATCGTGTTGTTGAATCAGGAGAGCCAAAAATCGCTATACTATAACTTTCCGCCAATTCAATCATTTCCGGAAAAGGCTCTATTCCATTGGTCATGATTATACAAGGGACGTTAAAAGTAAATATTCTTTCCAGAGCCATTTCCCTCGCCTCTTCACTTAAAGAAGAGAGGTACCGAATCTCAGTATTACCGAATATCTGTATCCTGTTATAAGAGAATAAATCAACAAACCCGGCTAAAGCCAAGCCGGGTCTGTGAAGATTAGGTTCAATAATTAATCGTTCAAATCCACGATTTCCCGTAAAATTAACGATCTTAAATTTGTCTTTTATTCTGTTAAAAAAGAATTCAACTGTAATGTTTTTTTTGGTTATCAGTTCCAAATACTAAAGCTCCGGATCAATTTTTGGTTCAATCTTTTTAACGGCTTGTTGTTTTGATTTCCTTTTCACTATTTGTTTTTGGATCTTTTCAACCGCTGCTTTAACGCTTTTTGCATACTCATCAGAGTCGTCTTTTGCCGTTAAAACTGTGCCAGGGAGTTTTACAATCAACTCGACTTCCTTAATGCTGTCTTTTGAGTTTTGATAGCTAAGGATAACTTCCACGTCGAGTATTTCATCGGAAAATCTCTGCAATGAAAGAACCTCTTCTTTGATTATATCTTTTAGAGTGTCTCTTGCAGTGAATTTTCTTGCTGTTATCTGGATATTCATGGTACCTCCCGAATAATTTATGACTTTGGGTGAGCTTTTTTATAAATACTTCGCAACCTCTCGATGCTTACATGAGTGTATATCTGAGTGGTTGAAAGATTTTCATGACCTAAAATTTCTTTGATTGCCAGCAAATCTGCTCCATTATCAAGCATATGAGTAGCTGAACTGTGTCGCAAAACATGTGGACTTTTTTTATCGATATCTGTTATGTTAGACAGATATTCGTTGACAATTCGATAAATATATTTAACATTCACCTCCTTACCAAGATGATTAACAAGAAAACGGGGGTTAACAAAACATTTTTCTTTTAATTCTTTATACTCTCTTAGCACCTGTAAAGAGACTCTCCCCACAGGAACCAGTCTCGTCTTTGAGCCTTTTCCTGTTACCCTGATTGAACTGTTATTAAAATCAATATCCAGGGTTTTGATTGAACAGACTTCAGAAACACGAAGAGAACAACCATAAAGAAGTTCAAGAATTGCCCCGTGCAATAAAACTTTAAATTCAGTCTGTTCCAATTTTGGTGCAAGCGCTGCAGTTTTTACAAATTCCTTATCTGAAATGATTTCAGGTAGTTTTCTACGAAACTTGGGATTTTTTATATCTTTTACAAAATTATATTCAATAAATTCTTTTTCGAGCAGATACTCAAAAAACATCCTGACCGTTGTCATTTTTCTGGCAATTGACGATTTGTCCAGTCCGCTTGCTCCGAGACTCCCTAAAAATCTTTTTACAATCTTGACGCTGACCTGATCAACCGAATTTATTTTAATCCCCTCACAAAATAGAATAAAGTCTTCCAAATCGTTGTTATATGCAATTACGGTATTTGTCGAAGACTTTTTGGAGTGTACCAAAAAATCTTCAAAACCGGTACATGCTTGTTTCAGATCAATAGTCACAGAATATCTAAAAGTTACTTGTTTATATAATAAATAATTTTGGATAAAGCAATTCTACAAGCCTGTCTTCTTCACTTTTCATGATGCTTTTTGTTTCATCGTCGGTGTCGTTATAACCGATAAGATGTAAAATCCCATGAATCACCAATCTGAGCAACTCACTTTCAATAGATACTTCAAATCTTTCAGCATTCTCCATAGCAACTTCACTGCAAATTATGAGTTCACCATCAATTCCTTCATCCGAATTTTCATATTCGAAAGTTATTATATCGGTTGGGAAATCGTGTTTGAGGTGTTCTTTGTTGATCTCATGAATTATTTCTTTGGAAACAAAGGAGATTTCAAGATATGCGAATTTACAGTTTTTTATTTTGGAGACTTCATTAACAATTGTTTTAACAACAGTTTTAGTCAAAGCTGGTTTGGAGTGTATCTCAATATCGATATTTTTCATGCTTATTCCGATTGATTGTCGCGTAAAATCGATTGTTGACTTTCTTTTGCAATCTCAAAATAATGATAAGCACTTTTTTCGAAATAAGCAAGTTCTTTATCACTTAAACTTCGAATTAATTTTGCAGGTGTGCCCGCGTACATATATCCTGACTTTATTATCATTCCCGGTGTGACCACTGACCCCGCTGCCACTATTGAATTTTTTTCCACTAAGGCACCGTCAAGAACAATAGCTCCTATCCCAACGAGTGAAAAATCTTCAACTGTGCAGGCATGTAAGTTAGCCATGTGACCAACAGTAACAAAACTGCCGATTGTTAAAGGGAAATCCTCACCGGTCACATGAAGTACCGATCCGTCCTGAATATTGGTATATTCACCAATCTTAATTGACTGAACATCCCCCCTCAAAACTGAGTTGTACCAAAGAGAAGAGCCCTTTCCAACCGTAACATCACCGATAATTCTTACTCCATCAGCTATAAACACTGACTCGTGAATCTTTGGAAATATTGTATTGTAGGAATATATAGATATTTTATTTTTATTCATCATTCTTCCGGGATTAGTTGAGTCTTGCAATTTTGGATGCTTCCTGAAAAAGTGATAACCCTTTAACCACCACTGCATCGTATCGTGTCGAAACATAAAAATATCCCTGCTGATTCCAGATAAACTTTGCAATTTCAGCTTTAATTCTATTTTTCATGTAATCACCACTTGCAATTTCGTCTCGGATTCCAGATTCCGGAATTACTACATTTGCAAATTCGTAGAAACCATTAATATCTCTGGCACTAAACTCAAATTCTTTTTGAAATGTCACTAATTCCTTAAAATTCTTTTTAGTCTCAGTACCATTCACTTCAAACCACTTAAGAGAAACCTGGGAAAAAAAGTTGTTTTTAAGAAGTTCAAGAGCTGTTTTTTTATCCTTAAATTCGCTTACAAAATAGTCAGGAGTGATTCCCCCTCCGCCATAAACCTTCCGTTTCATTGGTGTAAGATATGCAGGCATATCTTTTGTCGAGTCGAGTTCATGGTTGAGATTATCACCCGCTTCATCTTCCCTGTTTTCTATTTCGGAGTAATAATCTTCTTTGTTTTCATAATCGCGTTGGATTGACCTTCCAAGGGGAGTAAAATATTTTGCTATTGTTAATCTTATAGCTGAACCATCCTGAAGCTGTAACTGTTGTTGCACAAGCCCTTTTCCAAAACTTCTTTCACCAACAACCAATCCTCTGTCCCAATCCTGAATCGCTCCGGCAAGAATCTCAGATGCAGATGCACTTGCTCTATTGATTAACACCACAACCGGCATCTTTTCGTATGGGTAGGTATCCTCCGCAGCAAAAGTTTCGTTTGCTTGCGAAATTCTTCCTTTTGTAGAAACAATCAGTTTTCTTCCACTTAAAAAATAATCTGCAATTTTTACCGCCTCATTTAAGTATCCACCTGTGTTGTTGCGCAGGTCGATCATTACCTGTTTCATTCCTTGTTTTTTGAGAGCTTTAAGAACATCAAGAACCTCTTGTGATGTTTTTTCGCCAAAACGAACGATGTTAAAATAACCGGTGATTGAATCGAGCATAAAACTGGCAGTGACCGATTTTACAGGTATTTTTCCTCTTTTAATCACAACAGGAAACAGATCTTTTCGACCATAACGCAAGATATGAACTTTCACACTTGTCCCGGATTTCCCTTTTATTTTTTTTCGTATTTGATCGGTGTCAAGTGATGTAGCAGTAGAATCATCAATTTTTACGATTTTATCCCCCGGGAGAACACCAGCTGAGGCACTCGGCCCGCCCTGTAATGCGGTAATAACATTAATAGTATCCTTAATCACCTGGAATTCAATACCAATCCCCTCAAATTCTCCTCTCATCTCTTCTTCATTACCCTGAACTTCATCTGAAGTGAGATAAATGCTGTGTGGATCAAGTTGAGATAAAATTCCTTCAATTGCACTCCGGCTCAAAGCAGAATCTGAGATTTCATCAACATAGAGTCTTTGTATCAGGTTGTAGGCTTCCGCTACCTTATCTTTATCACCTCCAAAAATGGAGGAACCACCTGATATTTGATCGTAGAGAGTATAAATTGATACAAAAATTACAATAATAACCAGGGTTTTAACGAATTTGTTTTCCATTTTATTCCAATTTCATCATCTGACTTGTTTCCATTCTTTGGAAATGCTTCGATTTCTAAACATAATCGAAATAGCATTCAAAGTCCAGATTGAAGTTACTTTTAAATAGCCAAGTTTTCTAAATCTCCTGGGAGATTCATAAACCTTTATTTTATTTGAATATTCAACATTACCAAGTTTAATAAGACGGTTAAAAAGATCAAAATCCTCTCCAGCCGGGAGTTCCTGATTAAAACCGCCTATCTTTCCAAAATCACTGCTTCGGACAATAATACATTCTCCCCTGCCCATTCCCAATTTCAGACTGTTTAACAATCTGAAATAATGATTGTAAAAAACATGAAACAACCTGTCAATCAGTTTCTCTTCTTCAGGAAAAGTTTCAACCCAGGCTGCAATGGCAATCAGATTTTTATTCGATTTAAACATGTCGTCTATAACCGCCATAAGAGCCTCGGGAGAGGCAAACAGAACATCGGCATTACAGAATACCAATATCTCACCGGAAGCCGCCCAGGCCCCTGCATTCCTTCCGGAAGCAATGTTATTTACAACTTCCCTGCTAACATCAATAATTTTATCAACACGATTTTCACATATTTTAATTGATGTATCGGAACTTCCACCATCGGCAATGATGATCTCAACAGAACTTTTATTTTTTGCGATGATCGAAAGATTATCAAGTAATCCGGGAAGTAACTTTTCTTCATTCAATACAGGAATAATAAAACTGAATGTAAGGTGCTCGCTCAAAAAGCAAGTCCAAAAAATGCAACGCCATTGGTTATTCTGACTGCAGGCATAGGAAATTTAATAAAACCAAATGAATTTTTCAACATCTGCCAAAAACCACCAAAAAGTGGAAGAGTTTCATAATCAAAATCGAAACCGATGTAAATGTCGGATTTGCCGCCACCCCTGCCGTCGAGTTCTCTAACTCCATATCCCACAGTTAACATCAGAAAGTCGGGCCAGAATTTTTCAAACTCTTTTCCAAACAAATTGTTAACCCTTACAGACAACCAAAATTTTTGTCCTTCATAATCATCAACTACAATTAATTTCTGTCCTGCATTATGCCCTTCTTTACCGAGATTTGTTGGTAAATAACTAAATCTTGGCATAAAATTGTAGAGAAAGGGATAATAATATTGAAAGACGGGATAAGCGGCACCGGCCACATCCATAATTGCATCACCTGTACTAAACCCCCATTGCTTCGCAAATCCGTCTTCAAACTCAACATATAGTTGAAACAACAAAGCAGCAGCAGATGAAATCCAGATTCCTGTTCCATAATCAACCCTTGCTGCTTCAAGCCCAACGGAAAAAGCATGGGCGAGAATCGCCGGAGCATAAAAATGACCAACTTTATCGATTGAGAGGGCATAGTCCCAGTCGTCGATTATCCTGAACTCCCCCCTGTCACCGCTCCACCAGGCATTTTGTTGATACAGATGAATGCCAACGATTGATCCAACATAGGCAGTTCCCAAACCTCCAAGAAGGAGATAGTCAGGTTTTGGAAATTCAAGTTTTGGATTTACCTGATTTAATGCCGGCAGAGAATCAGAATTGAGTGAAAGTTTGATTTCAGTAAGGGAGGGAATAATTAAAGTTTTGCCGCTGTCGGTTTGCGGCAAAACTTCAAAAACAATTAACAGAATAAATAATGATAGATTCGAAAATCTCACTACTTCAAAGGCTTCATGGTTGGAAAAAGAATCACATCCCTGATTGAAGGTTGATTCGTCAAAAGCATAACAAGTCTGTCAATTCCAACACCAAGTCCGGCGGTTGGAGGCATTCCATACTCGAGTGCTCTAACAAAATCCTCATCAATTACCTGAGCTTCATCGTCACCCTGATCTTTTTGTTTTAACTGGTCTTCAAATCGTTCTCGCTGATCAAGTGGATCGTTTAACTCGCTGAAGGCATTACAAATCTCTCTGCCAAGTACAAATCCTTCAAATCTTTCAACAAGACCCTCTTTTTCGCGATGTTTTTTTGCAAGAGGTGAAGTAACAACAGGATAATCGATCACAAATGTAGGCTGAACAAGTTCACTTTGAGTGGTAATCTCAAAAAGTTCGTCAATTATCTTGCCACGACTCTGTAACTTGTCGGTATCTATACCATATTTTTTAGCGACAACAAGAACTTCGTCGTCAGTTGCCGTAAGAAAATCGACTCCTGTCCTCACTTTTAGAGAATCCACCATTGAAACCCGTTTCCAGGGAGCCTGGAAATTCACAACTGTTCCATCAATTTCAAATTCGGTTGTTCCGTAAACAGATTGGCAGATATGACCCACCATCTCTTCAACAAACGACATCATCCATTCATAATCTTTATAAGCAACATACACTTCCATCATCGTGAATTCGGGATTATGAGTTTTATCCATACCTTCATTTCTAAAATCTTTGGAAATCTCATAAACACCATCAAAACCACCAACAATTAATCTTTTAAGATACAATTCGTCGGCAATTCGCAAGTAAAGTGGGATATTTAAAGCATTGTGGTGTGTAACAAACGGTCTTGCAGAAGCTCCACCATAAATTGATTGAAGAGCAGGTGTCTCAACTTCAAGAATACCTTTATCGTCAAGAAATCTTCTCATGGCTGAGATTATTTTTGAACGGGTTACAAATACTTTTTTAACATCAGGATTGAGAATCAAATCGAGATATCTTTGACGATATCTAAGTTCTTTGTCGGCAAACTGATCGTAAATCACTTTGTTGCCTTCTTCATCGATGATTTCTTTTGGTACCGGAACCGGACGGATCGATTTTGTCAGAAGTTTTAAATCTGTTGCATGGATCGATGTTTCACCGGTTTTGGTTTTAAAAACATATCCTTCAACTCCAATGATATCACCGATATCAAAAAGTTTAAAGTTTTCGTATTGTTCGGGCATATCATCACGACGTAGATATATCTGAATTTTACCTGTCTTATCCTGAATGTGGGTAAAGGATGCCTTCCCCATTCTTCTGATGGTTACAATTCTACCGGCTATCTTAACCGTAATCCTGTCTTCCGATTCTGAATATTGATCCAATATGGTTTGTGAATCAGAATCAACATCGAAGCTATAATCGAAGGGATTCACTCCCCTGCTGCGTAATTCATCAAGTTCTTCAAGTCGTCTTTTCATCAATGAGTTCAGATCATCGTGTGTCTGAATATTTTACAAGTTTGCTCCTCTATTTTTTTCGCTTTAAAATACTAAGTCTGTTACAAATTTTATCAATAATATTATCAATATAACTAAAAGGTACCAGATGATTGTTTGAGATAAAAACCACTGCGAGTGTCTCATTATCTGCGGTTTTTAGATATCCTGCAAGACTTCTGACAGCCTCGTTTAAACCCGGTTTACCTCTCAGATTATTGGCTGAAGATGCATCGAGTAATCTGTCGGCAAGTGAGCCATCCTTCCCGGCAACAGGAAGAGAATTAAAAAAATATTGAAAAAAATCACTTTTAAAAACTGATCTTAATAGTTTTGAATACTGCTCTGCTGATGTAAGATTTAACAGACTTAGTCCACTTCCATCAACTATTTTTAATCCTGTCGGGTCAATTTGTGCTTTTGCCAAATATTGATAAACGACATTTAAACCATTTGTGGTGCTTCCAAATCCCGCATCAACAAGACCGAGAGTTTTGAGAATTTGTTCGGCATAAAAATTATAGCTGTTTTTATTGCATAGTCTAACAATCTCAGAGAGTTGTTTGGAGTAATGTTTAAACAGAAGTGTTGTGCCTTTCAAATTAACTTCAGTCCCGGTTTTTGAACCAACTTTCCAGCCACCTTGCACCCTGATCCCTCTTCTCTGCAAAACTTCACTCAATACCTGTATGAAAAATTCAGAGGGAGCTTCAATTGATACACTCTTTGAGTAAGGTTGATCGTTTTGACGAATTCTGCCCGACAAACGAATGATATTTGAGCCGTTATCCCTGCTAATTTCAATTTTTGTCGTGGAATCTGCAGGAACTGTAACAACCTCATTAATGACGGAGATGTATTTGGTCATTGGTGTAAGATCAATTTCAGGAGAAAAACCAATCTCACCTGGAAATAATGTTATATCAACCGCATTATCATTCAGAGATAATGCACTTGTTGGTGCTGCATACCAGTCACTTAAGTGATCCCACTGCCAACCTCTGCCCAGCCCAAGATGTTCAAAAGCCGAATCGTCGCCAACCAGTGAACCGGTTATGCTCATAATCCCCAAATCAATTAACTTTTCAGCCCATTGATTAAAAACAAAAAAGATGTCGTTATTATACAACCTGCCTGAGATGGTGGGATCACCCGAACCAACAATAATTAAATCGCCGGTTAAAGTTGCTCCCTCAATCACTCCTGTGGTTCTGACCTGGGTTTCATAAGTGAAATCATTCCCCAGTAAAGAAAGGGCAGCCGAAGTGGTAAAAAGTTTTACAAGTGAAGCTGAATTGAGTAATTTATTTTCATTCCTTTTGTAAAGTACTTCACCTGATGACATAGATTGCACCATAACTCCCCATGATGCACTTGTAAGATTGGGATCATTAAGGAATCCATCAATTGTCTGCCATATTTCTTTTGATCCTGCACTCCAATATTTGGCAGAGTTTTTGGTTGAATCCTTTTGGGCTTCGATTTGAATTGATAAACAAACAAGTATTACAAGACTACTTGTGAGTATACTTCGCGAGTGCATCTTTAATTTCCTGCAGACTAACTTGACGGAAAGTTCCGGGTTTCAGGTCATTCACAGTAAATCCTGCAAACTTGCTTCTATGAAGTTTATCAACAAAATAATCCAGTTTTCTGAACATTCGCTTTACAAAAAGATTTCTTCCTTCAGTACACTCTACAGTTACGATGCGAGGGTTTTTACGATTGATAACCACAGTTTCAAACTTTCCTTTTACTCCATCCAAAGAAAGTCCTTTTTTAAGTAACGGTAAGTGCTCCGGATCAAATGGTTTATCCAACTTCACTTCATAGGTTCTCATTATTTTATTTGAAGGATGAAGCATCACATTTGCAAAATCACCATCATTGCTCATAATCAACACACCCGTCGTGTCCCAGTCGAGTCTTCCAACCGGGAAAATTCTAAAAGGTGTTTTGATGAGGTCCATTACAACCGGTCTGTTTTTGTCGTCGGTAACCGAAGTGATATAACCTGATGGTTTGTGCAAAATGAAATAAACTTTATCTTCAAAGCGAAGTACTTCACCATCAAGTTCCACTTTGTCAACCGTTGGGTCTATCATCACTGCCAGTGAAGAAATAGTCTCTCCGTTTACATCTATCCTGCCGGAGAGGATAAAGTCCTCAACTTTTCGTCTGCTGGCAATCCCTGCCATTGCAAGAAATTTATTTATTCTAATCTTATTCGTTTTCATCTTTTAATTCCAATTCTATCGTTTCTTCCACGGCCTGCATCATTAATTTTCTTTTCTGTTCGATGAAATCCTCATCCTGCATCAATTCATCGATCTCACGCGGACGTGGGAGATCTGAAATTTTGTTTAACCCAAAATATTTCAGAAATTCTTCGGTTGTGGCGTATAACAGTGGCCTTCCCACTGTCTCAGCCCTTCCAACAATCGTTATGAGTCTTTTTTCAAGTAGTGTACTCAATATATAATCTGAATTAACTCCCCTGATTGCTTCAAGATCGGGCTTTGTCATCGGTTGTTTATATGCAATAATGGAAAGAGTTTCGAGCGAAGCCTGTGATAATCTCCTCTTTATTTTTTCAGAATTGAGATAACCAAGATATTTGCTTAACTCAGGTTTTGTTGCAAAAATGTATCCACCTGATATCCTCGCGATCTTAAAAGGGTACTCAGGGTTCTCGTACTTCAGATTTATTTGATCAACTGCATTTGTTACATCTTCTGAATTTATAACAGTAGTTTCACCATCGATCGCAACAATAGCTCTTACAATCTCATCAGCAGAGATTGGGTCTTCGGAAGCAAAAATTAATCCCTCAATTACGGGGAGATAAAGTTCGTCAATCATTTTCTATTGCATAAATCATAAAATCGTTAAAATTCGGGGACTCTTTTATCCCTATTAACTGCATTTTTACCATCTCAAGAAGAGCTACAAAAGTATATACCACTTGAATTTTGATCCTTAAACTTGTTACCATTTTTGAAAAAATGATCTCTTTTTCATCAGTTAAGCGCTTCATAATAAATTGCATTTGTTCCTCAATACTTACAGGAACTCTCTGAATATGATGAATGGGTTCAGGTTTAAGATTGGACATAATTTTCTGAAAAGCTCTTGCGAGATCAAACACAGTGATATTCTTGAGTAATAGTCCGGTATCATCAAATGTGGATTTTTCGTCCAGATTAAAGTTCCCGCGATAAAAGATTTTTCTTTGTTCAGTTTCAAAGAAAGAGAACTCTTCGGCCATCTCTTTATACCGTTTATATTCAAGCAATTGTTGAACCAATTCGGTTCGGGGGTCGATCTCCTGTCCCTTCTCATCCACTTCCTTGGGCAGGAGCATCCTTACCTTTATATGCATAAGAGTAGAAGCCAGAAGAATAAAATCACCAGCCTGCTCCAGATCAAGAATCTTGATCAGTTCAAGATATTTTAAAAATTCATTGGTGATATATGCAATTGGAATATCATAGATATCAAGTTCATCTCTCTTGATGAAAAAAAGGAGAAGATCAAGTGGACCCTCAAATGTATCAAGTTTTACTTTGAACATTTATCCCATTTTCATATTGGTTCTAACTTCATGCATGGTTATCCCGGCTGTATTGCGTGCTTCCTTCTCGCCATCTGACAATATATCAAGAACGATGGAGATATCGTTCTCAAATACACTCCGTCTTTCGAGAACCGGCTCAAGAAATGTTGAAATCTTTGCAGAGCAGTTCAATTTGCAATCAACACAACCTAAAGCTCCACTTCTGCAGTTGGTTTCAATTTCCGCAACCTCAGATGGATTAAATTTTTTATGATAAGAAAAGACCACACAAACTTCGGGACGACCCGGATCATTTTTACGCAATTTCTGGGGGTCGGTAACAGCTTTTCGCATCTTCTGTTTGACGGTTTCTGCATCATCAGAAAGGAGAATTGTATTTCCAAGTGACTTACTCATCTTCGCAACACCATCCAACCCGGCAAGTCTGGCAAAAACGGTCAGGAGTGGATCGGGTTCGGGAAAAACTTCACCGTAATGATTGTTAAACTTCCGGGCAAGTTCCCTGGTAATCTCCACATGTGGCACCTGATCTTCTCCAACAGGCACAACTTCACCTTTGTAAAGCAATATATCTGCAGCCTGCAAAACGGGATAACCGAGATGACCATAAACCGTCTGTTGAATATTAAGGTCTCTGATTTGATCCTTCAACGAAGGATTTCTTTCAAGACGGTTTGCTGTGATCAACATAGAGAAAATCAAAAAGAGCTCAGAGTGTTCTTTTACTTGTGATTGACGGAAGATTTTAACTTTGTCGGGGTCTAAACCAATTGCGAGCCAGTCGATGACCATATCGAGAGTATCCTGATAGATATGTGAAGTATCAAGATCGGTGGTTAATACATGATAATCAGCAATTAAATGATAATTTTCATATTCTTCTTGAAGTTTTACCCAGTTTTCGAGTGCACCGGCATAATGCCCCAGGTGGAGTTTTCCGGTGGGGCGCATTCCACTTAATATTCTTTTTTTTCGCATCAGACAGTTTTAATTAATGAAAAAGATAGGGTTTCCAGCGAATATCTAAATTACCTACTGCAAATTTAATAAAAAGTAAGTTATTGGGCGCATACGGCTGGAAAAGGAGTGGCATTCCGGCATCTGCAGGAGTTCTGTCCCCTTTTTTACTGTTACAATTGGGACAGGCAGAAATAAGATTCTCCCAGGAATCTATTCCCCCCTTCGATCTTGGAATGATGTGATCCATTGTTAATAAGAGATCAGTTTTGCCACAGTAAGCACACTTGTGGTTATCTCTCCGAATAATATTTTTTCGGGTCAAGATTACCTGCTTATAAGGAATGTGGATATACTTCCTTAACCGAATCACTACCGGGAACGGGTAATTTTTACGAACCGTACGGATATTTCGCTCACTATCTTCAAGGATGGCATCTGCCTTTCCAAGATAGACCATGTCAAATGCCCGTTTCACATTACAAACAGACAAAGGTTCGTAACTCTGATTGAGAACTAATACAAAAGTGTTATAAAGTACCGAATGGTGTTTTTGAAAGCTGAATTGAAACTCTCCTTTCCGTCACTGCTAATATAACAAAAAGCGGAGAAAGGTAGTTTAACTTATTGTTATTTTTCGGCGATTGCCATTGCAACCGCATAATTATTGGAATGACTTAGAGTGATATGAATCGATATCCCCATCTCTTTAATTCGTGTGATTTTTTCGAGTTCTTCAAGAACCGGAGCTCCATCACTATCATTTTTAACAGAAATATCTTTCCAGGCAATAGTCTCATCATATTTCATCAGGGCTTTGTAAACTGCTTCTTTAATCGCCCATCTTGCAGCAAATCTTCGGTATTTATCAGCTTTAGTCGAACAATACTCAATTTCCGTCGGGGTATATATTTTATTAAGAAATCTATCCTCAAATCTTTCAATAGATTTTTGGATTCGGTCGATTTCAATAATGTCAACTCCGGTTCCCACAATCATTTGTCGAGTTCCCCTTTGGCAAGTCCAAATCCCCTACCGTCAGTGGCTCCCGAAACTTTACCTGTTTTGGGGTCAATTTTAATTGCTTCGATTAAACCAAGGTATGGAATATCTTTCACTTTATGCCCCAGATTCATGAATTCAAGTGTTCCGAGTGCATCCAGTACCCCGGCTTCGAGCGAAACATGCTCAGGATACCATTGATGATGTAACCTTGGTGCGTTCACAGCCTTATCAATCTCCATCTCAAAATCGAGAACATTTAGAACCACTTGAAGCACAGTCGTTATGATGGTTGAACCACCCGGTGACCCAACAATCAAAACCGGTTTATCATCTTTTAACACTATTGTAGGTGTCATCGAACTGAGCATCCTTTTTCCGGGTTCAATCGAATTTGCCTCACTCCCCAATAAACCAAACTGATTTGGAACTCCCGGTTTCGCTGAAAAATCATCCATCTCGTTATTGAGGAAGAACCCCGCACCATCAACCACTACTTTAGACCCATAGCCGGAATTAATTGTGGTTGTTACACTTACGGCATTTCCCCACTTGTCAATTATAGAATAATGGGTAGTTTCCAAACTTTCATTACAATGCTCAAGTCCGGGAGAAATATCTGCAGATTTTGATGCAGAGGATGTTATTTGTTTATATAACTTTTGTGCATACTTTTTTGATATAAGGGAATCAACTGGAACAGGAAAAAAATCAGGGTCGCCGAGATATTTTGAACGATCAGCGTAAACTCTCCGCATGGCTTCCGTAAGATAGTGAACATATTTTGTTGAGTTGTGTCCCACACTCTTCAGATCGATATTCTCGAGAATATTCAATAGTTCGATTAATGCAATACCTCCTGAACTGGGTGGAGGCATCGATAATATTTTGTAACCGCGATATGTGCCGCTGACTACTTCTCTGACCACAGTATTGTATTTTTCGAGGTCATCTAAAGTGATGATTCCATCCATTTTTCGAGTTTGGGCAACAATAAAATCAGCAGTTTTTCCTTTATAAAATCCATCGGACCCGTTCTCGATTATTCGTCGAAGAGTTTTGGAGAGGTCTTGCTGAACAAAAAGATCTCCCTTTGCAAAAAGTGTGGTGTCTTTGGTAAAGTATTTTGATGTAGAAGGGAACTTCAGGAAAGAATTTCTGTACCGGTTAAAAGAGTTTGAAGTAGCTTCTGAGAGATAAAAACCTTTTTGAGCAAGCTCAACAGAAGGCGAAATCACATCTTCCCGACTCATCGTTCCATGATTTTCGAGGGCAAACAACATTCCTGATACACTCCCCGGAACACCGGAAGCAAGGATACCTTCCTGAGCAAGAGAATCGACAAAATCACCCTCAGAGTTGAGGTACATATCTCTTTTAGCAAGTTTTGGAGCTTTTTCACGATAGTCAAGTGTAAACTCTTCCCCATTTGCTTTCCTGATTACCATAAAACCACCACCACCAAGATTACCAGCAACAGGATAAGTTACCGAAAGTGCAAAACCTACACCAACTGCGGCATCAATTGCATTTCCACCAGCTCGAAGGATTTTTATCCCAACTTCAGTTGCCAATGAGTCTGCACTCACCACCATTCCCTGCGAATACGGGTATTCACCTCCTGTAAATGTATTACATCCTCCAAAAACAAGTGATAGAACGAGGAAAAACAATCCGGAAATTGATTTAGAAGAGATCAATTTTTGCTTTAACATTAATACCTTCATTTTTCAACTGTTTTTTAACCAGGATGAGTAATTCTTTTGCCTCTTTGAGTGTAATTTTGAGGTCATCAAATGTGGCCTCGTCGTACAACAGTTTCCCGAGATTATTTTTTTGTGAAGTGGTTTCATCAATAATTCCATCAAACTTTTTAATAAGTGCATCTGATTGCACAAGCAATATATTCAGATTTCTAATACTTGTTGCGATAGAGTCCTGGTTCTCTTTAATGAAAATGGACGCAGTGTTAGTAAGAGAATCAGCATTTTCGGTCAATTTGATGCTGTTTTTAATAAGGTGGTCAATCTGCCCTCGCTGCTCTCTGATTAAGGATCTAAAATCAGATGCCAGAGCGACCAAATTCTTAAGTCCCGATTTTACATCCCCCTTAATTTCTTCATCTTGCAGATATGAGTTTATAGCCGAAAGTGCCGTATCAATTTTTGACATAATAGCGGGAATTCCTTCACCGGCTCTGCCCACAAAACTCATAACCTCAGCAACATCAAACTGAAACTCCCCTTTTTGAATCACATCAGGGTCTATCAATTTAGATGACCTGCCGGGCCGTATTTCAACTTTTTTACCCCCCATTAAGTCAAGCATTGTAACATAAAACCTGGAATCCTCCGGTATCAAAACATCTTTGGTAATTGCAACTTCTACCAGAACCGTTGGTCCTGTAACCGTAATCGTTTCAACAGAACCCTTTCTAACACCATTTATGGTTACATTATCCCCTATCTCAAGACCTGAAACATTATCAAACTCAATTTTATAGTTTACATTTTTTTCAATAAAACTGATATTTTTTGCCCAGCCTATGATCCAAACGAGGAGAACTATCCCCGTAATTGCGGTGATGCCAACTTTTATTTCTGTTTTTCGCTGAGCATTCATTGCGGCGCCTTACTATCGTTCTCAAATTCAATAATATTTTTTGGCCTGATTGAGATCATCTCATCGGTCATTTTTTTTAGAAATTCATATTCACTGGATGTTAACAGACTATCATTTGAATAGGCTTTTAACGTCTCAAAAAATTTCTCAACTTTCGTAAAATTAATCGATACACCTGATGTATCACTCTTAAAAAGCGTAACAAGGCTATCGATTCTTTCAACAAGCATCATTTTTTCTTTTGTATCTTTTAATCCTTTAAGCTCATTTGGCAAAGAATCAAATGCACTCGACAGAATATTTTCTTTTATCGGATCCACAAACCATTCTTTCCCCTTATTGGTGATTATATAAATCGCAGCTGCAAGAAGTATAGTACCAACAACTAAGGTTTTAAGAAAACATCCGGGTTTCATCTATTGCGTCCTCACGATTATTTTCCTGAGTCTGTTCCTCTCGACCTGGACAACCTTAAAAGTGACCGGGCCAATCTTAATTGAATACCCGTTTTTTGGAATTTTTCCTGCGTTTTCAAAGATTAATCCGCTAATCGTCTGAATATCGGGCGAAATATCACCAAATTCCACTTCTAAAAGTTCTTCAAGTTCACCAATTGTAAGTTCACCACTCACTTCAAAGGTGAATGGATTTATTTTACGAATATTTGGTTCTTCTTTGTCATATTCATCGCGTATGTCTCCGAGAATTTCTTCCAGAATATCTTCAAGTGTAATCAGGCCTGACGTGCCCCCATATTCATCGATTACAATTGCCATATGCAATTTTTTTTCTTGAAATTCCTGCATTAGTTCACTAATTGATTTTGTTTCAGGAACAAACATTGCTGGTCTGGCAAGTTTTGCGGGAGTGAAAGAGGCAACCCTTCTCGCAAATTTGTTTTTCATCATTGGAAGAAGATCTTTGGCATACAAAATACCTTTAATTTCATCGAGATCATCTTTGTAAACAGGCAGTCTGCTGTGTCCTGCTTCGAGGATTAGTGTAGCAACCTCTTCAAGTGTCGATTTTTCCGGAACACCAACAATGCTTAATCTTGGTTTCATGACCTCTTTAACAGAGACATTTGTGTATGAAACAAGTCCTTTGATGATTTCTTGTTCTTTTTCAGCAAGAGTTCCGGCTTTATGCCCGATATCTGCAAGTTGGGAAATTTCTTCCTGATTAATTGCGTGTTTCGACTTATTAAGTTTAAATTTCCCAAATGATTTGTTAATTATCTCATTAATCAATTCAGAGGCCGGATAAAGAAACAGACTCACCCAATAGAGTGGAATTACAGCAAATTTGAGAAATCCGATCGGATTGTTTGTGGCATATACTTTGGGTGTGATCTCACCAAAAAGGAGTACTAAAATTGTAATTGTCGCGATTTGGATAGTTATCGCGGTTTCAGGATCAAATTGAAATTTTTGAACTACTATCATCGTGATTGAAACTGCCAAAATGGAGGCGAGCGTATTAACGAGGTTGTTCCCCAGCAAAATCGTTACAAGTAATCGCTTTGGATTTTCGATTAGAAAAAGTGTATATCGTAGGAAGAGGGGGTTCTTATGGAATCCCCTCTTTAAAAGTGCTTTATTTGTACCAAATAGTGCAACTTCAGAGCCGCTAAACAGGCTTGATAGCAAAAAACATAAGGCAAGCCCAATCAGTAATGTTAGTTCTGAGGACACTTATTATTCACCTGTAAAACTAAAATGGCAAATCATCATCTTTTTTGTCTGTTGATTGGGGTGCTTCAAAAGGTGCAGCAGCTTGTCCTTCGCTGTGTTGAGTTTCGAATGGACCCCCTTCAGAATCTGCTCTTTTGTCCACAAGAGTCACTTTATCAGCAACAATATCATAAGCTTTCCCGGCAGTTCCATCCTGTTTTGTATAATCACGAATCTGGATTCTGCCCTCTACATAGGCTCTGGTACCTTTTTTAAGTGCTTCAAGAGTTCTTTCATGCACATTAAATGCTGTTATATTGTGCCAGGTTGTTTCGTTAATCCAGTTGCCGTCTCTGCCTTTTTTTGCAAGACTGGTGGCTAAAGAGAATGAAGTAATTGCTATTGAATTATCATTTGAAAATCTTGTTTCAGCATCTCTGCCAAGATTACCCAGTAACATCACTTTGTTAAGTGAAAGTGCCATGTATCCTCCGTTAGAATATTAATTTAATTACAAATGCTAAAATTAAAATAAAAAAGCGAATAACCAAAAGGTTATTCGCTTAAAAAAGGAGTAGGGGTGCTATTATTTATTAAGAATCAGTTTGATATTCTTAACATTGCTTCCCTGCGAAAGTTGAGCAAAATAAACACCGGAGTTAAGTCTTGAAGCGTCAAAATTAACAGTGTAAACTGTGCCATTTTCTACAGACTGGTTGAAAAGATTAACAACTTCTTCACCGGTAACATTAAATACCTTCAAAGAAACCATACCTGATTCAGCAACTGTAAACTTAATTGTAGTTGAAGGGTTGAATGGGTTTGGATAGTTTTGAAACATTTCAAAACCGGTAATCAAATTTGATTCAACTTCAATTGTGTTTGAGAAAGCAGTTGTTCCGTCAAAATCGATTTGTTTAAGTCTGTAATAAACAGTACCATTAACATCAAATTTATCTGAGAAGTTATAAACTGAAGTCTGGGTTGTAGTTCCTCTTCCGTCAACATATCCAACAACACTAAAATTTTTATTGTCAAGGCTTCTCTCAACTTCAAAACCTTTATTGTTGGTTTCACTTGCTGTCTGCCATGCCAGGTCAACTTTGCCATTCTGAGCTGTAGCTGAAAATGAAACAAATTCAACAGGAACAATATTAAGTAACCATGAATTGCTTACTTGAACGTTATCAACAATAATTCTCTGATCAGCGTTAAACTGTCTGAATGCTATTGATCCTGGTGAGATATCTGCTGCGGCCATGCTCAATGGACCTACGGTCGGAGCTACTTCAGTTGCAATATTATCACCTGGTTTAAATACCCACATGCTGATAGAGTCAGAAGCTGCATCAACAACTGTGTATTTAACAACAATAAGATATGTTGAGTCAATGTCGAATTTTGCAGTGGTAAATACTGTGTCAGCATTACCTGAAGGGCTGAGACCAATTCTGTAACCAAGTCCATCAGCTTTTACCCATGTTCTTGCACGGAAATCAAAAGTGTTGAAAGGGTTTCTACCATAATGGAAAAAATAACCGGGAGCAGGAATATTCGCTGTCAGTTTAACCAACATCGATGTATAAACTGAACCCGCTGTTAAACTGTCAAAAGTTTTATTAATATCTTCCCCGTTCTGATAAAGAAGTGCATTGTTGCCACCGGTAACAATATAATTCGGGAATTCAAGTCCTGGAGTTCCTACAAGGATTGTTCCGGATGTGCCGCTGTGTCTTGTCCAGCCATGAGCTGTCAGAGAATCACCAGCAGGATAGTTAAAATTTTCCACGAAAATCTGTGCAAATGAAGTACTTACCCCAAATGCCATCACGATTAGAAAAAAGAAAGTTTTCTTATTCATCGTTTCCTCAAGTTTGTAATAAAAAAAAATACATAACGAAAGATAATCATTCTTTAGTTAATGAGTGTTAAGTGTATGTTAATTATAAACAAGAAAAGGCTGCCTTTTCAGACAGCCTTTTCTAAATAGAATAAGATTTGTTTCCTTTTTAGGTTCATTAAACCCAAAGAATTAAACCATAATTATTTCAATAAAGTAAGTTTCCTTGTTACAACATTTGCTCCCTGAGTTAATCTATAAAAATAGATGCCTGAAGGAAGATTGGTAGAATTAAACTGAACTTTGTATAACTGACCGGGTTTCGCAGCTTCGTTAAACAATGAAGCAACAAGTTCACCATTTATTGAATAAATCATCAGACTTGCCATCCCCTCTTCAGCAACGCTAAAGGAGATTGAAGTTGATGGATTAAATGGGTTTGGATAATTCTGATTTAAGGCAAAGACAGCAGGAACAGCAGTGAATTCAACTTTTATAATTTCGCTGAAAGAAGCTGTACCATCAAAATCAATTTGTCTTAATCTGTAATAAACAATTGAAGCACCGGCATTATTTTCGGTGAAATTATATCTGTTCATTATAGATGACGAACCTTTGCCTGCAACAAAACCAACTTCAACAAAGTTTGAACCATCAAAACTTTTTTCAACAGAGAATCCTCTATTATTTGTTTCCGATGCTGTAATCCATTCGAGGTTTACACTGTTTCCGTTTGTATTTGCTGAAAATGAAACCATTTCAACAGGAAGTTGGTGGAATCCTGTATAATACGGACCGCCAGGAAGAGTTCCAAAATCAGGGTTAAAAGCAGCGTTTCCACTTGTAAGATTTCCCGGTAGAGTTAAATCTGAGAAATAAGCAGTGTTGGAAACGATGAATGCAGCTACCTGAATACTGGTATTTGGGTTAATTCCCGGAAGTTCTGAGAATGGAATTTTCAACTCTAAACCTCTGCCAATATCATAAGCAGAATCAAGCGCAAATGTGATTGCGTTTGTTGCAAAAATACCAGGAGCCGAAGGTCCCTGTGCAGCACTACCGGAATTGTATGTTGAGCCGATAAAACCACCTGTTTTTACTCCGTTGAAATATTTAGCAGCATCAAGATATGCCACTGAGTCATTTCCACCCGGATTAATTACAAAAGCCATATCAACTTCAAATCCCATTTTCCAGTTTGGATTTGAGGCATCACCAAATAAATGACCACCACCTGGAACTCCTCCAAGGGATTGTCCTGCAGCGAGACCCGGGATGTTGTCAAAATTTAGAAGAACTACAATACCATTTGAATTGGTTCTGTCAAGTTTTCCTTGAACCGCAACATAGACATGGTTGGTGTCGAATGAATATCCAACTTTTTTCAATTCCATGTTTGGACCAAAACCACTGTTTTGATTCTGTTTTGATGCAATGAAGTTATAATGTTCGTTAAATCTACCATTTACGAAAAATGGGAAACTGACATTAACTGACTGAATTCCATTGTTAGTGCCAAGAATATAGAGATCAACTGTCCCGTTTGGATTTACATTGTAGGACAAATCACCTGAACCATTGGCATTAGCGTTTGCACCCATCGAAGCAGTAACAGTATAAGTTCTTGCTTGCAGTGGATTATCGCCCACATGAACGATTCTTACATTCTCATTACCGGCTCCAAACTGGTAGGTAGCCAGATAAAACATATCATTTACATTAAAACCTTTAATGGCTGTTGATCCCGTAGCTATCACTCCACCGGGAATGGCGCCCATTAACTGGCCAGTCATTGTGAATGCCTGAACATTTTTTCCGGAACTATTGGTTATCAGACCTTCAATGTTTCCCTGATCGTTCATGATCGGGTAAACTGATGGATGACCGCCAAAGGTACCAACAGGTAATTGAACTGAATCTTGCAACTGGAATGTATTTCCATTATCAACTGTCTTCAAAACGAAAACCATTGCTCTGGTTGCATCGATAACGAGGAATTTTGCTGAGTTGTCAGCATTGTTTCCAACTAAACAGAGGTTGTCGCCCATTCTGGTACCTGCTACGGGAGCCAAATACGAGAATGCAACAGTTGGAGCTGTTGTAGCGTTATCCCATTTGTAAATTTTGAATGGACCGGTGTTTGACGTTGTTAAATTACCGGCATAAACTTTAGCATCATCGTGAGAAGCTTCTGCATCATTTAATGCAAAGGTTCCACCAGAGACGCCGGTTTGATCATAATTGGCAGCTTCGAGGCCTGTTGTGGCATCAAGTGCTTTTAAGGTAACTGCTACATTTCTGACAACAACTAACACTTGATTATTTGTTTTGGAGAAGGTCATACCTCTTTCGGTATTAGCTGTACCAAACCAGGTTGGTAGATTTGCTCCGCCACTGGTGAACGACCAGTTTGTGGAGAGCTGGGCATTTAGCTGCCCGGAAACAAACAGAAACAACGAAATTACAAGTAGTAATTTTCGCATAGGAACCTCCCGGTTTTATTTGACTGAATTATATCTCTATAGTTAAGATAAAGGCATCGGCAAATTCCTTGGTAGCTCTCAGTTTTGTTCTGATCTCCTCGGCATCTGCCCGAGAATCGCGTGGTTTTAATCTGACCACATAAAGCGAAGTTCTCTTGTCGAAACTTACAAAAATTTCTTCATTTATTTTGTTTTTAATTGTCCCTCTGAATTTTTTTGCTTTCTCAAAGGTACTGTAAGCACCTATCTGGATAATATAAAGATAGGATTTTGGCACTTCCACTTTTGAATCAACAACCGGTATGCTTTCAACCGATTTAATTGTATCCAAACCTTGATTAACTTCAATTTTTTCTTCAATCTTTTCTTCGGTTACGGAAGAACATGCTCCAAGTAACACTGAGAGCACAACAAGAGTAACAAATGAGAGAATTGACTGTTTGTTAATTATATCAAGTTTCAATGCCAAAATCCTTTCAGAATAAGTTAAAACAGAATGTTGTTAAACATTTCCGGTGTATAGTCAGGCATTATTGAACCACTTGGAGTTTGCTTAAAAATAAGTCCTCCGGGTATTGATGCCACATTAATCAATGGAATATTCGCTGAATATTTTGCATTGATTGCAGTTATGAATTCATTAGCCACAATTGCATGTCCCTGGTTACTTGGATGCACACCATCGAGACTAAACAAATTACCGGTGATAAATACAGGGCTGAATTTAACGCCGTCAATAAATAATCCGCCTGATGTTGCATAAGCAACAGCGATCTGCATCAATTTAGCTGCCATATCAACATGAACAAAACCACGCGCTTCTGCGGCAGCTTTGATCACACCATTATACTGCGCAGTTACTGTTCTGATGTTCAGAATTTCTGCTGAATCAAGAACCACATTGTCAGGAAGAGGTTTTGCAGCTGAAAGCCCAAAACCCTGAGCAACCAATGCGGAAGCCGGCAGGATAATCATGTTGTTGGTAAGAGTAACCAATGATGTAACTCCACCCTTGCTTGTGAAGAAGTGAGTAGCACCCTGAAGTTTCAACTGACCACCAACGGTAGTGAAGAGAGGGGTAATCGCCACATCAAGGATGTTGGAAACTGCAACGCCACAATTTAGACTTTTGAGGCTGTCCATTGCCATGTTGTAGAGAGCTGTAAAAGCTGCAACAGGTGTAAATGGAACTGTTCCGCCGGAAGCCGCATGACCTAAAATGTCATTCGAACCGAGCCAGAATGTAACAAAAGTTGGTTGCTGAGCTTTTAGCTGTAACCATTGGGTTGTTTTTGCCCCACCCTGATTCCTGAGAACAAGGTTGAACATTGGATTTGGTGATCCACCCACCATTGCTGATGTACAACTTAACGAATCATATGCCGTCATGAAATCGTTGAGCAAAGCTCCCGGAATTCCAAGATTATTGTAAGGCAAAGGATAAGTTGCGTTAAGCAATGGTCCACTGTTTGGATTGGTATAAGAAGAGAAAGAAGGAGTAAGAGTAGCAACTTCAATTCTTCCCTTTGTTCCGGGTGCACCAACATTTGGGAAAGCAAAAGTTGTCTGCATCTGGTTTGCAATCAGTTTAGGGTAGGCATACATCTGTGCTGATTCAAAAAGAGAACCTGACTGATAGCCTGCTGTTAAGCTGTTTCCTACCGCGACAAAACGGGTGAAATTTGCGCCTGTTGCTGTTGGGGCTGCCGGTGCAACGAGGTCTGATTTATCCTGACATCCTGTAAAAATAACTACAGTGGATACGAGGACAAGGAATAAACTAAATATCTTTTTCATTATCTAACTCCTCTAAATTAAAATTTATAATTAAATGTTAATGAAAAGAGGTTCGCATAGGAGTTGTAGGTACCATTCATTGGTGAGAATCCTACAGAACCGGAGGTACTAATTTTTGAATTAGTAATGGTTCTTTCCTGAAACCTTAGGAATAGATAAGCAAGATCAAGGCTCAAATTATCGGTAAGAGCATAGCCGAGACCACCTGAGAAGCCAAGTCTGTTGGCATCCGGAAGAGTTGGATCGAGATGCTCATCTTTCACAGGATTTCTGTCATACAGAAAACCTGCACGAAGAGCGAGTGATGAAGAATATTTATACTCGAGACCAAGTCTTACAATCCAGGTGTCTTCAAAAAGTCGTTCTGAAGAAGTAAGAACCTTACCATCTGATTGGTAGGTAACAGTCAGGTAATCGTAACTTGACCACATTACATACTGAAAATCTGCTGTAACTACGAAGTTAGGCATAAATTTGTATGCAATACCGGCTATAACTTGTGCCGGAGTGGTAAGATCTGCTGCAATAGGTGCATTTGGTAATGCTGCGCTTAATTGAGCAGGTCCTGTTGAAACAACATCACCTTCAAAGTTATATTTAACCTGACTTCTGTAAGTTGCTCCGATGGAGAAATCTAAAGTTGGTTTCCATAACGCACCAACAGTAAATCCAAATGCAGCCATGTCTTTACCTTTAAGGTCAACATGTGCCTCTCCATTAAAAGGAGAAAGATTTTGTTGTTTTGTGATCTCTACATTCGCAAAATTGTATTGAAAACCGGCCGAAAGGCTCAAGTTGTCGAGCAATTTATATGCAGCTACCGCATTAAAACTAAAAACCTGCACCTCTGTAACCACGGCGGCAAATCTGCCAACCCAGTTTTGATCCCATTCGGTGCCAAGACCAAAAGGATTGTTGGCACCAAAGCCAAGCACCAGTTTGTCATCCACCTGATAGGTAAAGTAGAGGTGACTCGGAGTGAACAACTTGTTCACCATCTTTGATTCCTGAATTGAGGGTGACGGACCTCTAAACGATCCGGTTGGAGCAATAAGAGCGGTACCTGCCGAAACATTAATACCATTCATAAATGCTAATCCTGCCGGATTGAAATAAAAGGCTGATAAGTCATTTGCCAGACCGGCGAATGCACCACCCATTGCCATTGCTTTAGCTCCGTGTTCATTTAACTGAAAGCCGCCAGCAACCAAATTTCCTCCAAGTATTAGAGAAAACAGAAAAGAGAATAAATATTTTTTCACAGTGCCTCCCGGATAAAATAATTATTGATTAACCAATTAAAAATAACTTCGCTCCTTTTTCTACAGCAGAGCCTTCATCAACATAAATGTCTTTGATTACTCCACTGAATGGGGATTTGATATCGTTTTCCATTTTCATCGCTTCAAGAATCATAATGGATTCGCCTTGAGCAACCTCATCCCCGGCATTCTTCTTAATTTTAAGAACCATCCCGGGCATAGGTGATTTGATCAATGAGTGGTGGCTTTTCTGTTTTACATTGGAGAGAACCTGGCGGGCTTTTTGTTCCAGATTGGTTCTAACTTCAGTTTCAAAATACTTTCCCTCGATTAAAATCAGAGAATTGCTTTTATCTCCTGAAACTTTGTTTATTTTATAAACTCTGTTGTTAAGCCGGAGTAAATAATAATTCTCATTTATCTCTTCAATTCGGTAATGATACGATCTACCATCTATCTCAATTTCACCGGGTGCGGTGAAGCGGACAGATTTTTCTTTTCTGTTTAGATCCACAAAATAGTCAGGCATCACTCTTCGTTGCACCAATTATTTTCTGTCATTACCTCATTTAGTCGGACATTGTTTGAACTGTTTCGTGAATGGTCCCTAAGAATAGCAACAAAAGCTGTTGCAGCATCCTCGATTTCATCGCAGATACATTCTTTCCATTTCCCCGGAACCAAAGGAAAAAACTCGTTATCCAACAAATTTATGGAATATTTTCCACTTAAAAAAGAATCGTTGTTCAATAACCACAATAAAACGGATAAATTTGTCTGAACACCGGTAATTGAGTAGGATGCAAGGGCAATTTTCATTCTTTCGATGGCAGAATGTCTGTCGCTTCCATGAACTATAACTTTACTTAACATGGGATCATAATACATCGTAACATCAGATCCGGCTTCTATTCCCTCATCCACTCTGACTCCGGGTCCGGTGGGAAGTCTGTGGAATGTTATCCTTCCGGTGGAAGGTAAAAAATTATTGTCAGGGTCTTCAGCATAGATTCGACATTCTACCGCATGACCTGTAAGTTTAATATCCTTTTGAGAAAAGGATAGTTTTTCACCGGCAGCAATTTTGATCTGCTCTTTCACTAAATCGATTCCCGATATCAATTCAGTAACAGGGTGTTCCACCTGAAGTCGGGTGTTCATCTCCAAAAAATAGAAATTTTTCTTTTCATCCATCAAAAATTCAATTGTCCCTGCATTGTAATAGTTGCAGGCTTTTGCTGCATTTAATGCAGTTTCAGTAATTTTTTTCCGGGTGTGACTATCCATCACGGGAGATGGAGATTCTTCAATTATTTTTTGATGTCTTCTTTGAACAGAACATTCCCTTTCAAACACATGCACATAGTTTCCAAATTTATCCCCAAGAATCTGAACTTCGATGTGTTTAGGGTTCTCAATAAATTTTTCTATGTAAACCGCACTGTCGCCAAAGGCTGAAAGGGCTTCCCTTTTTGCGGAAAAAAATGCCTCTTCCATCTCATCGTCATTATAAACTTTTTTCATCCCTTTGCCTCCCCCGCCAGCGGATGCCTTGATAAGGACGGGATAACCTATTTTTGAAGCGAATGCAGTTGCTTCCTCAACAGCTTCAACAGGTTCGGTGGTTCCCGGAACAAAAGGAACACCATTTTTTTTCATTATCTGACGTGCACCGGTTTTACTCCCCATCATTTCAACCGAATTTACGGAAGGTCCAATAAAAACCAGCCCGGCATCTTCAACTGCTGTAATAAAATGTGCTCTTTCAGATAAAAACCCGTATCCGGGATGCACAGCTTCGGCACCGGATATTTTTGCAATTTCAAGCAGTTTGGGGATATTCAGATATGTATCTGCAGCAGATATACCATTAAGGGGATAAGATTCATCAGCATATTTTACATGTAGAGCACTTTTATCGGGATCAGAATAAACTGCAACAGATCCGATACCCAATTCCTTTGCGGCACGGATTATCCGTACGGCAATTTCACCACGATTGGCAATCAGAATTTTATTAAAATACAACATCTACTCCAAAAATTCGATGATAGTAACACCTTCGCCACCGGCTTCAACCGGAGCAAAGTAAAAATTCTTTACTTTAGGATGTTTTGAGAGCAATTCACGAACCACTTTTTTAAGAGCACCTGTTCCTTTTCCATGAATTATTTCGACACGATTTAAGCTTGCAATATAAGCATCATCAATGAACCGTTCAACTTTATTTTCAATTTCGATCGCTCTTTCTCCCCTTATATCCAGTTTATAACTGACATCGGAGTAAATTTCGAACTTTGCACTCTTTCTTTGCTCTTTTCTCTGTTCCCTTCGGGAAACTTTTGCACAATCTATCCTCTTCACAGATATTTTTAATGGTCCCGTTGAAATAATCAAATTTTTCTTATCGGGAGTTATCTCAATAACTTCGCCATAAGTCTCTGATTCTCTAATTCTAACGGTATCCCCTATTTCAATAATCGAATCAACTTCGTCTTCCTCTTTAACTGGTTGAATGGCAAGTTTTCCGAGTTCTTTTTTGAGACTGTCCACTTTTGTTGAAGCAGATTTTGAGGACTCTTTGGATGCTTGAGTCTCTTTGATATCTTTTATTACTTTTTGAATCTCTTTATTCGACTCATCAATAAATTTGGATGCGTTTTCTTTTGCATCTTTGAGAATTTTGTTTTTCTCTTTATCAAGTTCTTTAATCTTTTTTGCATAAAGCTTGGAAAGTCCTGTAAGTCGTGTGTTTTCCCGTTCAAAGTGATTAAGTTTTTTATTTAACTCTTGTTCCCTCTGTTCAACCTCTAAAAGTATTTTTTCAAGACCGGCACTCACATCTTCAACATAATTAACTGCACCATCTATAAACGATTTATCAAAACCGAGACGCATCATGATTTCAAATGCGTAACTTGAACCGGGAATCCCCTGCCTGAAAAGATAGGTCGGTTTAAGTTCATCAGTATCAAAACTCATCGATGCATTATAAAAACCGGGTACCTCGGTCGCAAGTGCTTTTAAAGCTGAGAGGTGGGTTGTGCAAAACACCATACTTCCCTTGTTGTGCAGAGTCATAAGGACTGCTCTTGAAATTGCTGCTCCAGAATCGGGGTCGGTTCCTGTTCCAATCTCATCGAGTAGTACAAGTGAAGATTCATCAGCTTCATCAATTATTCTTTTGATGTTTGATAAATGTGAACTAAATGTACTAAGATCATCATCTATCGATTGTGAATCGCCAATATCAACAAGTATTTTATCAAATTTATGCAGATTGGTATCAACTCCGGCAGGAATGTGAATCCCCGACTGTGCCATCAAAGCCAATAAACCAACACTTTTTATAAGTACAGTCTTGCCCCCCGCATTTGGTCCTGTAATGATTAGTAGATTCCCCTCCTTCACTGAGAGGTTAAAAGGCACAGTATTCTTTAATCCATTTTTTATGACCAACAGAGGATGCCTGCCGCCATAAATATTAATCGGTTCAGAATCATCAAAACGGGGGAAATTACCGACAATCTCTATTGAATAATTACCTCTTGCAAAAATTGAATCAAGCCGGGTAACTGTTTCGAGACTTAGCAGAAGATCATCATAATTATTCCTGATCCGATGAGTTACCTCCTTCAGGATCCTTTCAATTTCTCGCTTTTCAGCAAAATTTAAAGAAACGATTTCATTATTTAAATGAAGAGTTTCTTCGGGCTCGATGTAAACTGTCTGCCCTGTTGATGATTCTGAATGGATAATCCCTTTTAATTGGCGTTTGTATTCAGCTTTTACGGGAACTACAAGTCGCCCGTCACGAAGGGTTAAATAATTATCTCTTGAGAGGTCTTTATCGGTCAGGTCTTTTGCAATTTTGCTGACAAACCGTCGTAATTCTTCCGAACGCTCCCTGATCTCTTTCCGGAGGCTTTGCAGAGTTTTGCTTGCAGTATCCTTAATTTCTCCCGAGCTGTCAAAAATCGTGGAGATGTAACGCTCAAATAGTTTATCTTCGAACAGAAATGTAGCAAAATTGGATAATTCAGGAGCCAGTGTACGGTTATTTACAAGATAGGATTTTAGTTGAGCTGAGCATATTGCCAACTCAAAGATATTAAATACTGATCGTGCAGTTAAAACTGCACCTTCAATTTTGGACAGGTGCAAATCTCTTAATGGATCATTTATCGAGGCAATAGGAGGGTAACCGGCTTCATTTATCAAATCGCGGGCTTGTGTTACATATTTGCCTTCAAGGAGAATCTCAGTTGTGGTCTCAAGAGGTAACAAAGAATTTACATGTTCTTTCCCCTTTGAAGTATAACAGAATTTGCCGATATGATTTAATATCTTATTAAATTCAAGTTTATTTGAATCAAACATCTATTTTTCTTTATTCAATTCTTTAGGGCGGGTCCCCTTTTTCATTGAACCGGGTGGTCTGGAAGGGACAATCACATCAATAATCCCCGGTAATACTCCTCCAACTGACTTGTAAAGAAGTGACCCTTTTGTTGTCGTTTCAGAGGGAAAAGAAAGTTTTGATGCAAAAAACAAGATCGCACTCAGGAATATTATAACTTGTGTTGCACCAATAAATCCACCTACTATTTTATTTAGCAGATGATCAACTTTATCGTGAATTTTGGTTGCTTTAACTATGACTGCAGTTAAAATTTGGAAGAAAATAAATATTGTCACCCCACCGATTATTCCGGAAGAACCGTCGGCGACGCCTAATACACTTTTATATACTCCACCAACTGCCCCGGCAAATTTAATAGCAAGAAAAATGCCCAGGAAAAAACCAACAATATCAAATACTTTTTTTATGAATCCCTCTTTATACCCAAGGTAAAAAGAGGCACCGGTGAGAAGAATTACAACGATATCAATCCAGTTCAATTTTTATCCGCGCAGAAAATCTTCAACAGATTTTTTTATTAGGGAGCCATCAGCTTTCCCTTTTAATTCACGCATAACTGCGGGCATAAGTTTGCTGAACTCTCCTCCCTTATCGATGGAATTTGCAGCAGCAATCTCAGTTACTTTTTGTAAAATATCCTCTGCTGTTAATTGTTTTGGAAGGAATTCCATTATAATCTTAAGTTCACTTTCTTCCTTCTCGTAGAGATCAATTCTGTTAGCAGCCTTGTAGATATCTGAAGCTTCTTTCCTTTTTTTAGCAGCGGAATTTAAGATATTAAACTCTTCGGTTTCATTATTTAACTCACCTTTACCACTTTTTTCATACTCCAAAATGGTAGCTCTGATTGATCTGATTGTTTCCAGACGAAGTTTGTCACCACTTTTCATCGCAGCTTTAAGTTCTTCGTTAATTTTTTCTTTTAGATTCATGATGAATTCTCAATTTGATTTTTGGGTTGAAATATAATTAACTCGCAAACATTTTGCCTTACGAAGTTCAATCTGAACTTTATTTACGAGGTCCATTGGGATGTTTTTGTCCACTCTTAACATAACCACCACTCCACTGACACGGGATCGAATTATTTCCATCTTTTCTTTCACTTCAGAAAGCGACACAACCATGTCGTTGATCTGAATTCTTTCATCTCTTCCAATAAAAAGATGTGCAGTGAGTCTTCTGTTGTCAAACTTTTCGGCGGTTGATGTGGATGGAAGGTCAAACTCCACTTTTACATCCACTTCTTTGAGAACGGTAGATACCATAAAAAAAAGCAGAAGGATAAAAATGATATCCGGCATTGATGCCAGTTGTATCCCCTGTCCTCCTTTTTTCCGTCGAAGTTTGCCTGCAAAACTAATCATTTATTTTTTATTTCTCCAATGGAAATTAAAACAGGCACTTTTTCGATAACATCTGCTTTTTGGGTCTCATCCAATACTTTAAAAACTGTTCCGTATTTGGTTCGAGAATAGTCATCCTGCACTGAACGGTAAGCCATTTTCACCTGATCCAACACCTCAATATATTTATGATATTTTGTTGAAATGTTTGAGAGAATCAGGACAATATATTTTTCTTCACCGGAGAGGTTTATACTCTCTTTTGCCCGGGTTGAAACCACCTCTTCGATCGATGTCAAATCTGAAGGTATTCCATTTAATAAAAGTGAGTCGGGGAAAATTTTTATTTCGGTAACGCGTGATTTTTCAACTTGGGAGGGTGCTTCATCTGGCTTATACTCGGGTAAAGTGAGTCCAAGTCCGGTTTCACTGTCAATAGTAGCTGCAACTATAAAAAAGATCAGGAGCAGAAATGCGATGTCAGACATTGAAGCCAGTGGAACTTCGGGAAGTTCCTTTCGGCGGCGCCTGATTAAACTCATTTCTTGTCTGTTTTTTGTTTGTGAGTATACAAACTGTCGATCAGTTGCACGGAACTCTCTTCCATATCAGAAATTATACCATCAATTTTAGCAACAAAAAAGTTGTAAAACACTTGAAGTATCATGGCAACTACAAGGCCAAAAAGTGTTGTTATTAAAGCCTTTGCGATACCTCCGGCAACAATTGCAGGAGAAATCTGATTTGCTTCTTTAATCGCTTCAAACGCTTCTATCATTCCTTGTACTGTCCCGGTAAATCCAAGCATGGGAGCAAGGGCAATAAAAAGTGAAATCCAAATTAAACCTTTTTCGAGGAAACCTGTTTCAATTCCACCATAGGTCATGATCGCTTTTTCAACGGAATCCAATCCTTCATCGTATCTTTGAAGACCTGCGTGAAATATAGAAGAGACAGACCCGGGAGTTTTTTCGCAAACTGCCTTTGCCTCGTCTATCCCTTGCTCATTTATTGTGCGGGTTACCTTTTCAACAAATGATTTGGTGTTTATTTTCGATTTTCGAAGGGTATATAATCTTTCGAAACTGAAAATCAGCCCCAGAATAAAAACGAGAAGTATCGGGTGCATAAAATCACCACCGTCGATATACATTGATGTCAACGAATTCATTCAGTCTCCTGAGTTTCTATGGATTTATGTTACCTGTCGGGAAGCGGTAACGCAGTTTAATGATGTTCCCGGATACAAAATGAAAGTTTTTGAAAAGTGAAATGATGAGATCACCAACCTCAGTCGGTTTTATCAATGTTTCATGTTCATCTTTTGGTACCCAGCTCCGGTTCTCAGGAGTATCAAGTATAAAAGGAGCGATAGCATTTACACTCATATTGATTGATTTACCCTCTTCCGCGGCACTTTCAACCAGATAAGATAGAGCCGCTTTGGAAGCTCCGTATGCTGATTTTCCGGATTCACCCGCAAAGGCTGTCATTGCAGATGTAAAGATAGCAGAACTTCCGGCCGAACCGCCGGCAAGTTTTTTAAATTCTTTGAGAACATTAAAATTGGTTTTCAGATTCATCGTGAGCATTTTATCGAGATCATCAATTGATGTATCATCAATTTTTTTGCCACCCGTAAAACCACCAATGGCACTAAATAAAAAGAGAAACTTGTCCTTGGCCGGAACTATATTTTTGAAAGCAGCTTTAACATTTTTTTCGATTGAGAGGTCAGAAACAACCACCCATTCTTCATTCGGTTTTGGTTTACCCTCAAAACTGGAGCCAAAAAGCCAGACTTTATCAAATCCTGCAAGTCTTATTTTTTCAACAACACCGGATCCTAAATCGCCACGGCTGCCAAAGACAAGTATCTCTCTGTTCATTTTCTACTCTTGCATCTGAGATGATTCATCTCCATCACCTGTTCCGGTGAGTGAGACATTTCCTTCTGCGATATGTTTATAAAGCATATCATTTTCGATAATGTAATGGAATCTTTTTGTGAATTCATCAAGGGAGATTCCACAGGTAGCTGCAAATTTTGCGAGTTCATGTGGATCTTCAAAATCAGAACTGCTTAAACGAAGCATATATCGTCTTGCAATAAGGAAGGATTCGTTCGACGGATCCACCATTCTGACTTTAGTCTTTTTGGTTTTGGGATCAAGAATATCTTTAAAGAAAAGTGGTACAAATTTACCGCCCTGGATTGAGACCATTGCAGCGTTACCGCCATTTAAGATAAATTGTGCAGCCGAATATCCAAGGTCGCGTGTATATTCCATATCAAACGGGATGGGGTCGGCACATCTTAGCTCATAACCGATGTTTTTTGCAACAATCGTAACTTTAAGACCAAATTCTTTTAGTCTCTCCTGAACTTTGGCTTTTAAAATTTCACCAACATTCACTTCTGCAATTCGGAGATTATCGTGAGCATCTCTTTCAACTTCACCTAAAGCGATGAGATCATTTGGATCGAGATGTTCTACAAGTCCTTCAGCGAGAATTGCAACACCATCCATTTTACCATAACTTACACGTTTTATAATAGCTCCAACCAGAATATCAATTACATGATTCAGTTTAATGGTGGTGCTTGGGAACTCTTCAGGAATGAGACTAAGTGTGGCACCAGCTGCTTTTCCAATTCCCAAAGCAAGGTGACCTGCTTTTCTTCCCATTGTTACAACAAAATACCATCTTGATGTTGTTTGCGCATCAACCATAAGATTTTTAACTATCTCAACACCAATATGCCTGGCAGTCTGAAATCCAAAGGTTGGAATACCATGTGGGAGGTCAAGATCGTTATCGATTGTTTTTGGAACATGCACCACTCTGATTCTGCCGGCAGCCATCTCTTCAACTTTCATTGCAGAAAATGCTGTGTCGTCACCACCAATGGTTATAAGTTTATCAACATTAAGTCTCAGAAGTGAGGTGACTGTGTTTTCAAGGTGTTTTTTATTTTTTGTTGGATTTGCTCTTGAAATTCCGATAAAAGAGCCACCACGGAAATGGATTCTTGATACATCATCAATACTAAGGTGTTGACAGTGACCAATCTCACCCTCCATAATCCACTGGAAACCATCTTTTATGCCAATTACTTCAATACCTTCAACTGCCGCTCTGATAGTGGCACTACTTATCACACTGTTGATTCCGGGAGCAGGTCCACCACCAACAAGTATAGCTAATTTTTTGGGAGCAATCATTTATTCAGTCCTTGTTATTATTAGAACTTCTATTTATTTAAGAGGATTTTAATTGTATCGGAAAAACCGGATTGTTCGACTCTAACGAAGTAAACACCACTTGGGAGACCCGTAAGACTGATGTTTAATTCGTTGTAACCTGATAATTGCGTGTCTTTGTATGGAGTTTGGACTTTTTGACCGATACTGTTAAAGAGGGATATATTAACTTCACCGTCACCCGGGAGGTCAAGGATCAACTTAAATTCGTTATTAAAGGGATTAGGATAACTTTTTAGTTTAATCGATTTATTGGACTTTTTTTTTAAGTCAATCTCGTTTATCGAGCTGACAGCGGATGGTGAAAGTCTTCTATTAAGAACAATCATCACGGCATCAGCACTTAAAAGTTTGCCCGCTTGTAAACCATCATTTGTCAATGTAACAACATTGCGACGCCCGGTCTTAAGGAAATAATCGCCAAGTTTAAACCATCTGCGGAGATTTACATCTGTCTGATTCATGGTAGTAACAACAGAAATACCACTCGAATCGGTTGTAGAGTATCGAGCAGAATCTGTACGGTTTACAGCAGCTACATTGTAGGCATACACTTCATAAAAACCGTCAGCCGGTACTACAAAATTGTAGTTTATTGAAGCCGGAGCAGAATTATCTGCATATATCGATGGGCCGTTATAACCAAATATGTTACTCGAATTCCATGTACCCGTCCTTACGGCATTCAGGTTATCAGAAATCTCAACAATTTGGTAATACTCTCTCCAATACTGCGAAGAATGTGGAGGATATGAAGGCGAGGTAAAGAGATTTTGTTTAATATAGGGGAAATAAGCTCCGAGATCAGAAAAATACCAGATGGTATTCCCCTTAAATCCTTTGGTTCTAATTGCATTTACAAAATTGGTTACTTCCTGGGTTGAAAGTAAATTCCCATTGGGATTTAACGCAAAAGCCGGATAGATATCATTTATATCGGGAACAATTTGTGTGATATAGTTAAGAATCGCTGAAAATGAGTTGGAATTTCCAACATACGACTGAACCTGAACATTGTCCACTGAACCATCACGCAGCCAGCCGATCCAATCCTGACAAAAACTATAATAGGATGTGTAACCACTGGAAGAATAAAGTGAAGGTGCATTAGAGATGTTAATATGTGGATTTATCGCTTTAATTGAATCCCGGGCACGAAGCATAAAATCATTAAGGTTATTTGCTCTCCATCTGATCCATGAAGTATCAGACCCGTTAGCCGGAGGTGCGATGCCGCCATGTTGTGCACGGTATAAACTGTCGGTATATGGATCATATCCATATTGTACACTGGAATATCGAATCCTGTCGAGCTCAATTCCATCAACATCGTAATTTCTTGCGATTTCGGTGCACATCTCAATCAAAAAGTTTTGCACTTCGGGTTTGGTGTGAATCATCCAGTAAAAATTGGAATTATCGATCTCTGTGCCATCATCTTTCCTGGCAACCCAGTCAGGATGTGTTACAAAAATTGGACCTTTAACACCCACGGGCTGATTCCCTGTCCACCCGCCAACAAAACCGTATTCGAACCATGCCTCGATGTGAATACCACGTTTGTGGCCTTCTGCAATTGCTTCTGCGAGAACATCTCTTCCCTGAAATGTCGGGTCGATATATTTCCCGGTTTCTCTAAAAAAGACATCACTTTTCCAAAGAGGATAACCTCTGCTCCATACATTTATGAAAGCTGTATTAAAATTGTTTGCTGCAAGACTGTCGAGAGCCTTGGCGAGTACTTCTTTGCTCGACAGACTGTTTCTTGCAAGCCATGTCCCTCTGAATTCCTGCGCTTCAAGGGATAAAACAATAAAAATAACAATAAAGAAAGAGTAAATACTTTTAGTGAACATTTTATTTAGTTCTGCACTTTAAGTTTCGCAAATTTTAACATGAGTTGTTTCATATTATTTCCATCAAAAACAACGGTAACTTTTTGATTATCCCCGTTTCCAACAACCGAGATAACTTTTCCAAGTCCAAATTGTTCGTGAAAAACCCTGCTTCCCTGTTTAATCAGAGCTTTTTGTTGCTCCCAGTCAACATAACCAATCGATTGGAACTTTTGAATGATCTTCTCTTTTTTGGTTTTTCTGCCTTTACGGTTCTGACTGGCATCTTCTTCTTTAAGAAGACCACTGACTATCTCATTGATAAACATGGAACGGTTTTCATAAGCCACTTCGCCAAAACGGTAACGGGCACGGGCATGTGACAAAAAGATCTTCTTTTTGGCTCTGGTTACAGCTACATAAAAAAGTCTTCTTTCTTCTTCAATAGTCGCCTCAGGCGAAAATTTGGTTGAAAGAGGAAACAGTTGTTCTTCAAGTCCTGAAACAAAAACAACGGGGAATTCCATTCCCTTGGAGCTGTGAACTGTCATCAATTTGATCACATTTTCTGATTCATCAATCCCGTCAAGATCAGTCATCAGATTCACAATTCTGAGATACTCTTCAATCGGTGACTCAGGATGTTTCTTCGAAAATTCAGAAATCGATACCAAAAAGTCGTTTAGACTGTCTATTTTGTCGAGAGATTCGTGTGTTGTCTCTTCGTTAAAAAGTCTCTGGAGCTCCAATTCAGCAACAAGCGCATGAGTCAGTTCACCAACTGAAAGTTTATCTTTGAGGATAATATATTTATCAAGAAGAATTTTGAAGTTTTTAACATTCTTCTGAATTCTCTCTTTAATGTCAATAACTTCAAAAACGCGACCCATTGTCTCAAAGAGAGTGACTTCATGTTTCTTCGAAAAAGTAATCATTCTTTTGATTGTTGTCATGCCTATCCCCCTCTGAGGGAAATTCATGATTCTAAGAAGACTCTCTTCATCTTTTGGATTGATGATTACTTTAAGATAAGCAATCAGGTCTTTAATCTCGCGTCTTTTATAATACTCAATCCCACCAAAAATCTTAAATGGAAGACCTTCTTCAACAAAAACATCTTCAAATGCACGGCATTGATTGTTTGTCCGATATAAAACCGCAAAGTCACAATAAGAATATTTATATTCAGCTATTTCATCTTTAATAAACTTGGCGAGCTGATAAGCTTCATCCTTCTCATCCGAGCATTTTATTAATGAAAGCGGTTCACCGTCTTCATTCTCCGAGTAAGTCTTTTTAGCTATATAATTGCTGTTTTTTGCAGAGATTTCGGTACCGGCTTTTATCAAAATTGGTGTGGAACGGTAACTTAATTCCAGAGTGAACACCTTTACACGTGAAAAATCTTCTTTAAATTTTTCGATGTTTTCCGGTTTTGCACCTCTCCAGCTGTAGATACTCTGAGCATCATCTCCGGCAACAAATATTTTCCCTGATTTTGAACAAAGCATCTTTATGATCTCATAAAGAGCCATGTTAGTCTCTTGAAATTCGTCAATTATAAAATGTTCAAATTTCTTTTTGTACTTGTTAAAGGCTTTTTTGTTGTCTCTTAGAAGTTCCATCGATTTGATTATGAGATCTTCAAGATCCATTGAATCATTTTCACGGATTTTTCTCTGGTATTCCTGATACACTCTGATGAATTTATCTTCAACCGAAGTTCTCTCTTCCTTCTTTAAAAGGTCTTCAGGAAATGTAAGCACGTTTTTAAGATAACTAATCTTACGAGTTACATCCCTCGGATTGAGAGCTTCACTGTTGATGTTAAAATCATTTATAATGTTTGTTACGAGGGATTCTGAATCTTCTGTGTCGTAGATCGAAAAACTGGTAGAATAACCTACTGCCTTGGCTTCCACTCTTAAAATTTTGGTAAGAACAGAGTGAAATGTACCAACCCAGGGAAAAGAAATATCATCTTTTCCCAATAACTCGCGAACCTTGTTTTTAAGGTCTGTTGAGGCTTTATTGGTAAATGTTACACAAAGGATAGTTTCGGGGTCAATACCTTGTTCAATAAGGTAAGCCAATTTATGAGTAATTACTCTTGATTTTCCCGTACCGGGACCTGCGATAAGTATCTGCGGTCCATTGTTGTATTCTACGATTGCTTTCTGCTGAGCATTCAGTGTATCAAATAGAGACATACCACCTTTTGATTTTTTTGAATTACAAATATACGAAAAAATTTTGGATTTTGGGAGGGTTGATGCTGTATTAGACAGGGTAAAACCATATGGTGTTTAGAGTTGTAACCGGTTAAGAATGGGATTAAACCACCGAGCACACAGAGAACACAGAGGGGATTATTCAAAAGAAACCCATCTGCAAAAATCTCCCAAAGGGATGCCTTCGGCGAGTCTAATCTGCGTGTATCTGCGGACTAAAAAAAATCTCTGATGTTAGAAAACAAAAAGAACACTGAGAAAGGTAAATTCCTCAGTGTTCATTTGTTTAATTTATATTTCCAATAAATCCATATTACTGCATTATTGGATTATTGCATTACTGCATTATTGCATTAATTAGACTTCTTTGAACTCTGCGTCTTCAACATTTTTTTCTTTTTCCTGTTGAGCGCCTGAAGCCTGCTGAGCATTTGGATCAGAATTTCCACCCATGTCAGGGTTTGGTGGTCCCTGCTGCTGGTAGAGTGACTGTGAAATTTCAGCCCAGGCTTTTTGGAACTGATCGAGAGCAGATTTAATGGTGTCGGCATTTTCTGTCTTAACAGCATCTTCGAGTCTGGAAATTTCAGCTTCAAGTTTGCTCTGTTGGTCAGGAGTTATTTTGTCTTTTAATTCTTCCATCTGTTTTTTGGTCTGGAAGATCAAATTTTCTGCTGTGTTTTTTGCTTCAACAAGATCTTTTTTCTTCTTGTCTTCAACAGCATTCTCCTGTGCATTCTTTTTCATTCTATCGATCTCATCCTGATTTAATCCACCGGAACCGGTGATTTTAATCGACTGTTCTTTTCCGGTGCCTTTATCTTTGGCTGAAACATGAAGAATACCGTTTGCATCGATGTCGAAACTGACTTCAATCTGTGGAACACCTCTCGGAGCCGGTGGAATACCGTCGAGATTAAATCTTCCAAGTGATCTGTTGTCGTTTGCCATTGGTCTTTCACCTTGAAGAACATGAATCTCAACTGATGGCTGACTGTCAGCAGCGGTTGAAAATGTCTCTGTTTTCTTGGTTGGGATTGTGGTATTAGCCGGAATCATTGTTGTCATAACTCCACCAAGAGTTTCGATTCCCAATGACAATGGTGTAACATCAAGCAAAAGCACATGTTTAACATCACCGCTAAGAACTCCACCCTGTATGGATGCACCAATTGCAACCACTTCATCAGGATTTACACCCTTATGAGGTTCTTTTCCAAAAAGACTTTTTACAAGTTCCTGAACTGCAGGAACACGGGTCGAACCGCCAACAAGAATTACCTCGTTGATCTCACCTTTTGAAACGCCTGCGTCCTTGATCGCCTGCTCACATGGAATGCGGGTTCTTTCAATGAGGTCGCCAACAAGATTTTCAAATTTGGCTCTGGTAATCGTCTGGACAAGATGTTTTGGACCATCCTGAGTTGCAGTGATAAATGGCAGATTCACATCTGTTGAAACCGAGGATGAAAGTTCAATTTTGGCTTTCTCTGCTGCTTCTTTAAGTCTCTGAAGTGCCATTGGATCGTTTCTTAAATCGATCTGTTCTTCTTTTTTGAACTCATCTGCAAGAAAATCAATCAATCTTTGATCAAAATCGTCACCACCAAGGTGAGTGTCACCATTGGTTGACTTCACTTCAAACACTCCATCCCCTATTGTGAGGATCGAGATATCAAAAGTTCCACCACCAAGATCGTAAACTGCAACTGTCTCTTCTTTTCCTTTTTTGTCGAGTCCATATGCAAGTGCAGCAGCGGTTGGTTCGTTGATAATTCTACGAACTTTAAGACCTGCGATTTCACCGGCATCTTTGGTCGCCTGTCTCTGAGCATCGTTAAAGTATGCAGGAACAGTGATAACAGCTTCTGTTACTTCTTCACCTAAATAATCCTCGGCTGTTTTCTTCATTTTTTGAAGAACCATCGCACTGATCTCTTGTGGTGAATAAAGTTTGTTGTCTATATCAACTCTGGCGGCATTATCGTCACCGGGTAAAATTTTGTAAGGAACTTTGGTTGATTCGTCTCTTACTTCATCAACTCTTCTTCCCATAAATCTTTTTATGGAGAAAATTGTCTTTTTAGGATTTGTGATCGCCTGTCTTTTTGCAGCCTGTCCAACAAGTCTTTCACCTGTTTTTGTAAATGCCACCACCGACGGGGTTGTTCTTGTTCCTTCCGCATTTGGTATTACAACGGGCTCGTTGCCTTCCATAACGGATACGCATGAATTTGTGGTACCTAAATCAATTCCAATGATTTTTCCCATTTTAATTCTCCTTTTCGTAAATTTGTTTTCAAATCTGATTTTTTTTAATTGCACCTGTACTGCAATTAACATGCCAAGAGCAAATTCCTCTGTTTTAGAGGTTTTTTTTCAAGGTTTTTTTTGAGTATGTCATAATGTATGACATTTTGTATGATAGTTTGTCATTGATTGAGGATAGAATGTTTGAAATAGAAGAATTTGATATTAAACTTGAGACCGAATACATAGGCCGTAACTTTATTTATTTGGAGGAAACTGAATCCACTAACAGTTTTGTTTTGGATCGGGCTAATGATATTAAAACTGATGGAACTGTTGTGTTTTCCGAGTTCCAGTCAGCTGGTCGAGGACGACTTGACAGGAAGTGGGTTTCAAGTCGTGGACAAAACCTCACTTTTACAATTTTCCTCGATCTGAAGGATAGAAATATCCCCGAACCACAGCTCTTGAATCTGGCGGCTTCTTTAGTGGTTGCCAAGTCGATCGAGAATCTCCACATGATTAAAACGAACCTGAAGTGGCCCAATGATGTCCTGATCGGTTCCAGAAAGGTGGCGGGAATCTTGTGTGAATCTGTATCACAAGGCGATAAAATCAACAGAGTTGCTGTGGGTATTGGAATTAATGTAAACCAGGCAAATTTTCATTCGGGTTATCTTGTGGATCCCACCTCAATCAGAATGGAACTTAAACAGTATGCCTCAAGGGAAAAACTTCTTGCTGAATTGCTCTTAAATTTTGAAGTTACTCTCGAAAAACTTGAACGCTCACCTGCTGCAATAGTTGAAGAATGGAAACCTTTTTGTAAAATGTTGGGAGACAAAATCAATATTAAAGCAGGTGACGAGGAAATCAGAGGTATTTTTGCCGATATTAATGAAAAGGGACACCTTATTCTGCTCGATTCAAATGAAGACAAAAGGATAATCACTTTTGGGGATGTCTCTGCTTCATGAAAGTAATTGCAATCGACATCGGAAACACAAGAATTAAAACCGGTGAGTTCTACAATTCAGAACTCATCAGAACATTGATTATTGAAGACCCACTCGAGATAAAACCCCTTATTTATGGAAGTAAAATCGATGTGGTGCTTTCTTCCGTCGTTCCCAAACATACCTCTTTGATGGAGGGAATCCTAAAAAATCACCCAAATACAGATCTTTTCCTGATAGAGCATAATCTGGATTTTGGTTTTGCAATTAATTATACTCCACTCACCGGACTTGGAATCGACAGGCTCTGCTCAATCTCGGGTGCCAAACATCTGCTTGAACTCGACAATACTCTTATGGACTATGATTATGTTATTACATTCGATTTTGGTACCGCCACTACGGTAAATGTCCTTCAAATTGGTAAAAGTCCTCTGTTTACAGGTGGGATGATTGCCCCGGGCTTAAAGATAATGAATGCCGCACTTAATCACCATACTTCAAAACTTCCGTTGATTGAGCATTTTAACACTTCCGGTTTTCTCGGAAACAGTACCGATAATTCAATCAGATCGGGAATCATCAATTCGACAATTGGTCTGGTGGAGAGGGTTTACAACCATTTTTCTGCTCTCTCGGGAGATATGAAAATTTTTATCACCGGTGGTTATGCCGAGGCATTGATTCCACATCTGCAAATTCCGTTTCAGCATGAACCATTCCTTAACCTGATTGGAATCTATTCAATCTACTACAGAAACAAAAAGTAAGTTTTGATAAAACGGCAAAAACCCGTATATTTGTAAGCTAAAATTTGATGCACCCGTAGCTCAATTGGATAGAGCGTTTGACTACGGATCAAAAGGTTGAGGGTTCGATTCCTTCCGGGTGTACCAATTTCAAAGCCTTGATTCTGCAAAGTGTCAAGGCTTTTTTTCTTTCTTCCTTGCCAAAATGGAATACACCATCGGAATTTTGTTTCCCAAATGTCCTATGCGATACTTCCCTTTTTCAAACTCGATAGTTTTGTTAAAGCAATTGTAAGGTGAATAATCATATTCCTCAAAAGAATTTATCTCGAGTCCGTTTTTTATCAAACTTGTAAATACTTCACTTAAACTGTGATTCCATGAAACAGATTCGATGACAATGTCTGCACTTTTGTCGGCGTATGTCCCCTGTTCAGTTTCCACAATTGCATCTGATTTAAAATAATTATATCCAACCTTTTCAAAATTATCATCAAACATCCAAACCACGGGATGGAACTCCACAAACACAAATTTTCCGTTTGCTTTTAGAAATTGAGAAATGATTTTTGCCCATTTATCCAGATCAGGCAACCACCCAATTGTTCCATAACTTGTGAAAATTACATCAAATTGTTTGTCCAAATGATTTGGCAAATCGTAAATATCACAACAAATGAAATTTGTTTTTGAGTTGGTTTCAGCGGTAAGCTTTTTGGCACTTTCAATCGCTCTGTCCGACAAGTCCACACCTGTGACCTCCGCTCCGAGTCTGGATAAAGAAATTGTATCTTGTCCAAAATGACATTGTAAATGCAAAATTGATTTTCCATGTACATCTCCAAGTAAATCCAGTTCAATACTATTTAAAGAAGTTTTTCCTTTAATAAAATTATCAAGATCGTAAAACTTCGATTTTAAATGTGTCTCAACTCTGTTATTCCACGACTCACGATTAATTTCTATATAATTATTCTCTTTTTTCATTTCTTTATTCGTTCCGTTTTTCAATATTATATCCAGACTGCAACAGCAGTTTGTTCCCCACCGGCATCTCCAGTGTTGACGGTTCCGGCAGGCTCCATTCTTCCGGTTCTTAAGGCATCCTCTCGGGAGATTCAATTTGTAATTATTAACACGGACTACCCATCTGTATTTTTTGTATATGTTCAAATAATCTTGTATTGACTGTAACCAATTTATTGTAAGATGAATTAAATAAACCTAATTTCAACAGTGGGTGTTCTGCTATCAATGTCTTAATTTCAGAAGTAACTATATACTGAATTGACTCATTCTGGGAAAGTCTTCTTCCTCTCCTTACAAAAAAACCGAGAGGCACCCATAAATTATGTTCGGTGTTTTCGCAAAGACTCGTATAAACGAGTGCAAGATAATATTCCATTCTGTCGAAAAATTCTTGGTAAAGGTTAAATTCGGGTAAAAATGACTTTACATATTGAAACAATTTATTTCTTAAATACTGACTCTCCGGGTACGGCGTATTCTTAGTTTGCCCGGGTAATAATGAACCACTACCATTTCTAAATACATACGCAGAATTAACTTCGAAAATGCAGGGTTCCCTTCCTCCAGGATATCTCCAAGGAATGTCCACCAAAATTCGCTTAAATAAGTTAGTTTTATTATTGCATAATGATGAAATTAAAACAGGATATATGATAAAAAACATCGGATATTTAGCCAAGTTTATATAGACCTCGTTCCCACTCTCGATTTTAACAGAACTTAATAATTGGTTCAAGCTTTTATGGATTAGCTCTTCTGTGGAGTGCTCACCAAAGTATGCACAGGTTACTAGGATACATAACAACCTCTCACACTTAGCTTCATAAGAGGCGACTCTTTTCCTAAATTCCTCAACCGACCAAGGTACATCGAATCGAAATTCCTCCGAATTGTTTAACCGGATCAGTTCCCTTGTTTCATCCATTATCAGATCATGAAGCTTTATATAATATTTAGCCTCAGACAGGTATTTCTTTGTAAGTTCTACAGCGATCTCTATCGACAATGGATTTTTTTGACTTTTTTCAACAATAGCAATAACGGATTCGGAGAGTTCGGTAAAAAATTCGTCAGCAGTAATGTTTGGGATTAAATCCGCTTTCTGATGAGCAATAATGCTTTTCGCGCCTAAGGACAAGTGTGTGGCTTTGGTAGCCCAATACATCCAATATCTTCTGCTGCTCTTTGCAAGTAGAGAATCCACCAGCCCTCTATCCCAATCACCAGACCAGCCACAAACTATTAAACCATAATTATTCACAATTTCAGTCAGTAGTTTTTTTAGATTCCTGTTATATTTGTTCAGTTCTGTTTTAGTATTTTTTGATCTGGTATCCAGATAATCACCATTGATTTTTATTAGTGTTGAGTCTGCATGACTTATGTGAAGGCTACCGTTTAGACTATCAGAATTGGTGATGACCTGTGGTGTAATTTGTAATTCAGCAAGAGCGTTTTCCATCAATCGATCAAAGTTTGTTGTTATTATCACCTTGACTACCCCAATTTTAACCAATCGAGCAATTGCTCTGTGTGCTTTCGTAGGTTCAACGATTTTGGATTCCTCTGTTTCTCTTTGCTTTGGTTCAATATATTCTTTGATAGCCCGACTTCGCTCAGTTGGGGTCTTGAAAATTCTATTCAGGACATCCGAATAGTCAGGTTCTTCATTAAATTTAGTACGGTACCATTCTTCCGGATCAGAGGTGGCTACTCCGTCTATCCTTTCAGCATATTTCTTTATCAGATCAAGTGTAATCTCCCAACCAGTTGGAATATCTGCTGCCCTTGAAACACCTGACCCAAGTAATATTGCATAGGCTCCCCTATTTGACGCTAAAGTGAATGCTATGTTGACTATTTTTTCGTTCATTTTGGTTTAATTTATTAATAATTAAAATTTTTTATCGTTGTAGCCGATTTCGATACAATATTGTTTACCCAAAAACATTAAAATAATTAGAAATCCGGGTTATTTTCTCTTCCTCTTCTTCTGATGAAACAGACTCCCCAAATATTTCTCATATAACTCGAAGAGAAATTCCATCCTTTTGGCATCATTCAAGAAGGGTTGTGGTCTGTACGCCAGGTCAACAACTCTGTCCAAATTATTATGAGCCGCAGTCAGGGAGGGAGGCATCGTTAAAGGATCATAGAGATCAGCAAGTGAACTATTGGGAAATTCTGCTCTGCAATCAAGCACCCTTTGTGCTGCTTCTCCAATAGCTATTTTCTGAGTCTCACTTAAATTTTCAGGCCAGGGATAATTGTTATAAACAATATTTTTTGAATATCTATATCTGCTTTCAAGTCTCCCACAAACAACTTTTACCCATGCCATGTGCATTTTTGAAGTAAGAACACCAAAATGGAAAAGCTTTGCCTCGGGGATAATATAAACACTATTACTGGGGATGTACTGATTATTTAAAAAAGCAAAGGGGATATATTTTCGATTCTCTGAGGTGGTTGCGGGTATTACGATAAAAGTCTCAGGATTTTTAAGGTCCCGAAATTGAAAAGCCCGTTCAGCAAGTTCTCGCGTATCTTTGAATGTACTGTTTAGCCTCATTTTTCTAACATTCTCAATCCTTTCGGAGAGCAGTGGAAGGTGTCGTAAATCGTTAAACGAGTCAACAATCCAAAAGCAATACCGGTTAATACCATTTAAAAACTCCTTACCACTTATTAGAAATTTTATAAATTTTTCTCCGGCAGGTTCTTTGGAGACATAATCCATCTTCTCGACTTCCGACAAGATTAGAAACCCGCCCTCAGTTGGTTGGTTGCCCTTAAATATTTCCGGAACTGGGCAAAGTGGTTTGCTTCTGGCTTCGATTAAAATGTCACTGGCATCAATCAGATAAGGATTAATATTTTTTGCTTTAATCTCATGTGCCTCTCCTCGAATGTCTTCGTAGTCATAAATTTTCTTTTCTGAAGTATCATAAGCGGCAAAACCAATAATAACACAATAAACCGCGGCATTTCCTTTAGCCTCATTACTCCACTTAAAAGTTCTATGTGCAAAATGAATTTTGATATTTAGATTGTTTAACAAATACCCCCAAAGAATACCCGTTTGTTCTCCTTGAACAATTGAATTTGTGGAAACAAAAGCAACCTTTATCTCTGTATCTTTTATATACTCCGCTGCTTTTTGATACCATCCTGTAACATAGTCAAGAACACCCGAACCAATTCGACCTAAAAACAATCTTGTAATTTGGTCCCTTTGCTCTTGTTTCATCAATTTAGAGCCGATAAACGGAGGGTTACCAAATATAAAACTCAGTTCTTCTTTTTTGACTATCTCTTCCCATTCAATTTCAAGTGCATCGGCGTTAACGATTGTCCCCGACTTTTGCAGTGGCAATCTGACAAAATACCCCCCCAATTCCTGACTTAATCGCATATTCATTTGATGATCAATTAGCCACATCGCAACTTCAGCAATCCGTGCCGGGAATTCCTCTATCTCAATTCCATAAAACTGATCAAAGTTTATCCTGCTTATCGTCCCAAAATCAAAATGTTGTTGTTGTTCTTTGTGAATGGTTTTAAGAATCGCCAGTTCCAGCAGCCTCAATTCTCTGTAAGTGACAACCAAAAAGTTTCCACAACCACATGCCGGATCAAAAAACTTTAACCTTCCAAGTTTTTTATGAAACTCATTTAACAGATTTTTGTTCAGTTTTACCTTTTCAAACTCAGCCCAAAGATCGTCAAGGAAAAGAGGTTTTATTACTTTTAGGATATTCTTTTCACTTGTATAGTGGGCACCAAGATTTCTACGTAAAACGGGATTCAAAACACTTTGGAACATCGACCCAAAAATTGAAGGTGAAATCTTTTGCCAATCGAAGTAACAACATTCCAACAAAGTTTTTCGCATCCTTTTATCGAAACTTGCAACCGGCAGGTTCTCCTCAAACAAACCTCCATTGACATAAGGAAATTCGGATAAATCTTCATCAAGGTTCTTAAATCGACTATCGGTTGGGGTGTTTAGTACCTGGAAAAGTTGTTGAATTCGTGGGGCAAGATCACTGCCATCTTCATTGGTTCTGTATTCAATATATTCCTGAAACTGCCTTCTGTTAAAAATGGTGGTATCTTCTGCAAATAGAATATAAAGTATTCTTACAAGATAAACTTCGAGATGGTGACCTGTGTATCCAATTTCAAAGAGGCTGTCATGAAATCTTCCAAGGAGTTCAGCAGCCTGAATATTGGCAGGGTCTTCAGGTTTGTAAACTGTTTTTTGATAGCCGATAAGGTAGGCAAAATGATGAACATTATTTACAAGTTCATTCAGAGTAAATATTACAAATGAATCCTCCTCAAGATCGTAGAGGCGGAAATGTTCAAAATCGGAAACAAGAATAAATTTGGGGAGTTCGGGTTCAGTTATACCATAGGTGTAACTTTTTGCTTGTTCAAAAGCGGCATCAAGGTTTTTACCCTTGCTCTTCATTTCAATCAGGATCATCCCTTTCCAAAAGAGATCGATATAGCCAGTTCTCTCCCCAAGTTTGGCAACTTTATGTTCAAATGTCGAAACCCGTTTTCTACTAATCCCAAAAACATCAAAAAACTCAATAAGAAACGGTTTTGCATCCGCTTCCTCGTTATGAGCATCGGCCCATTCCTTCGAAAATTGAATTGCTCTCTCTTTTATCTCATTCCAACTAAGTGCCATATTTAGTGCCCGATATGCGGTTAGTATCTGATTCTTTTACAAGTACTAAAATATAAAAGATTTCGCTTTTAACCATCGGAGAGAGGGAGATTTTTTTTGTACTGATATAAATAAGAGCGGGCTGGATGATTGAATCGACAAAAGATGAGGCTACAAAAAACACACGTGTAAATGAATAGTCAAAAAAAGACAACTCACACTAGTTGAAACGGTTGAGAATGTTTCTATTTATTAAAGAAATCAAACACCCTTAAGGTGAAAAAACTTTTGGCGATATATTGCATTATTCGATTAATTGTATTGCGACCCAATCAGTTTTTCATTATTTTAGCGGTTGTGTTTTTGTTTAGGGCATATTAGCAATTTATAATAGAAATTAGAAGAACCATTGAATTATTGTCATCAATTTTTCAAAGAAAGCGGAATATGGAGAATAAATATTTAACATTTGAGTTTCTGTGTCATCAGCTTTATTATTGGTATTACGAAGGAATAAAAGAGACTAATAATATTGACCAACATTCAAATGACCTTAGCAAATTAAAAGTAATGAAATTGCTCTTTTTCATAACAGCAGCAAGTTCTTCAGAATCTGATGTCGGGTTATTAGAAATTTTTAATAACTTTTATGCTTTACCACTTGGGCCCGTTGAAAGCGATATATATAATTATCTTAATGCCTGTACTAATTTGAGTATTAATAGATATGGAATGACAATTTCGGAACCCATCTCAAAATCAGCATCAAATATTACAGAGTTGAAGGTTATTGGTGCAATAGATAGGCTGAAGGAATTTAATACTGGATTGGTGCACTATTCAGCCATGGAGTTGGTCGACTTAAGTCATAGGTGGAGTTCCTGGAAGGTGAGTTACAGAAAAGCGTTGGAGCAAGGGAAAAAAAGTTACGAAATTCCAATAGCCTGCATACAAAAAGATATTAAATTTTTTGGATGAAAAATGTTTCTTGAAATAATGATTGATATACTTGCCAAGAGTTTTCCGGCTGGTTGGGAAAAGCAAAATGCGGAGGCTTATTCTCCGATTGCGCTTGATCCCTTTATAAAGGATTTTCACAAAGCGTTAAATTTGTCTGTACTAACCGGAGAATACATTGAAGGTTACAAAACCGTTCCTTCGATAGCGAACCTGATTTTGAATATAATTAATGAATTTGACGACCAAAATGAAGAATCTCAAAATTTTAGTGATGTAATTAATCTTCTATATTACTTTGTTTGGTCACTCGTAAAATATCATGGATTTGTTCGTTCAATAAGGCACAAGCTATTTGAAGCTAATCATACAATTTCAGTCCCTAATGAATTTCAATTTTCTGAATTTAGAGAAGATGTTGAGGTTGGACTAAATCGTTTACCTTTTTTCGGATTAAAAGAACAAGATGGGCTGTTTGATATCAACTTAAAAATTGCTTTCATTGATCATAATTATAGCGCCTCAATAGAGGTTTTTGATGAATTATCGTACCAACGCGGATTATTGGACAGATATAAAAAAGAGAACTATTCCTTTTTAGAATTCCTTCAGAGCAAAGCCGATGTACTTTTGCAAAAAGCATTTCGGGTTATTGAAGACTCAACGCCAAATGTAAAGCTCTTTGATGGTTTTTATACTCGAACAGATGATTTTATTAATCCCAAAACAAAGTATTATACCAAATTTATTGAAGAAAGTAAATTCTTCACACCCCAAGAGGAGCTGAGTTCCGCCGCTAAAGCAAGAATAAAAATTGCTCTGAATAACTTTAAAACAGACTCTGAGCTTAAATTTATTGATTTTAAGCTCTTAATAAGATCAATACAGATTGAAAAAAAGCCTCAAGTTACGCATACTGATATTTTAAAAAAATTTCAAAAATATGAGAAAACGAAATTTGAATCAAAATCTTACTTTTGTATAAATGCTTACGAAACCACTCACCTTTACATCCAAAATAACTATTTATCCTTTTTGATAAGAAAAAAGTTCCCTGATAATGAGATTATCTCTGAATTTGAGGACATCGAAGCATATTCGGAGAATCGTACTTTGGTCAACTATTTCCCATATCTTAAGTTTTGTCAATATCTGATTAATAAATTTGAGATACTTGTAAAACAAAAAAGCAGGAGTACAGATATCCCGGCCCTTTTTGAACAATATGAAGACATTTCTAAAAAATTGGAAATAATATTTTATCTTTCTTCAGAGAAAAAAATTATCCCGTTTCAGGCTCCTTTTGATGAATGCTGTGAAAGCACTGAATTCGAAGGGGGTGTGATAAACCTTTTCTTGGCATCTTCTTATTGTCTACCTCTGGATTTTTCGACTACGAAGAAAAAAGTTGACTACATTATCAGTAGGCTAGAGTTGATGAAGTTAAAACAGGAGTTAATCTCAGCTTCTCACTCGTATGAAATACGATTGGAAGAGGCTAATTCTCAAATCAAGAATCAGAATAAATCTCAAATTGAAATATTAAGTATCTTTGCGGCAATTGTGCTATTTGTTGCATCAAATATTCAAATATTTCCAAAGGTTAATTCGTTAAAGCAAGCACTATTGTTTACAATCACAGAAGCTTACTGTTTAGGAATTTTCGTAATGTTAGTTTGGTTCGTAACTCGAGGTAACCTCATAACAGATCATCAAAAACAACGTTTACCTTGGACTCATATATCGTTATTTGTATTCTTTGCATTGGTCACAGCGATATTAACCCTATTGATTATATATCTACCAGCTTCCTCCAATTCTTTATAACTAATTTGTGAAATTACTTTAATCATGCAGATACCAGAACATCTAATATATTTTCAGATTTTTTAATCTGAGCACTCGGCAACAGAGAAATAGAGGTTAGAAAAGGACTTCTTAATAAATCCAAGAGGAGTTTGACGTTGGGAATGAATAATAGTTGCGAATATTTAATCCTCTACGAGGATAATTTTGGGGAGAATGGAGATTCAAATTTCCAATCCTGACGAAACCCCTGCCGGGGCAAATGGCATTTTGGGTGGGGATTATTTTTTGCGCCACAATCGTGATTCTACCCATACATTACCCCTTACAGGGCAAATGGCTTTTTGGGTGGGGTTTATTCTACCAATACGAAACCCCTGACGGGGCAAATGACATTTTGGGGATGGGATTATTCTACCCATAGGAAACCCCTGCCGGGGCAAATGGCATTTTGGTTGGGGACTATTTTTTGCGACCACAATCGTGAATCTACCCATAGGATACCCCTGCCGGGGCAAAAGGCATTTTGGGTGGGGTTTATTCTATCCATACGAAACACCTGCCGGGGCAAATGGCTTTTTGGGTGGGGTTTATTCTATCCATACGTAACCCCTGCCGGGGCAAAAGGCATTTTGGGTGGGGTTTATTTTTTGCGGCCACAATCGTGAATCTACCCATAGGATACCCCTGCCGGGGCAAATGGCATTTTGGGTGAAGATTATTTTCGGCCAATATCGTGAATATCTTTTAACATCGTGATCATCGTGTTCAATTCCCCCATTTCATGTTGCATAGGGCAATCGGGACGCTACGAATATCAATTCCTCTCCGAGGAAATTTTTGGGTCAATCCTGTAAATCCTAAAATCATGAGAATCCAGATTCAGACAGTCCTCCGCGTAAATCCGTTTAATCTGCGTGTATCTGCGTCCCTCCGCCCCAATCCAAGTTTTTCAGTGCATTTCTGTTAAGAAATTGTTAAATTCAGGTTTAAATTTTTAATGTTTCAAAAATTAAAAATAGACTATGATTTTTTCTGAAAGTGATTACAGGTTCATGTACCAGGCTCTTCAAGAGGCGCAACATGCTTTTGATGAGGAGGAGGTTCCTGTGGGTGCCGTGATTGTGCGGGATAATAAAATTATTGGCAGAGGATATAATCAAAATATAAGATTAAATGATCCCACTGCCCACGCAGAAATGATTGCAATTACTGCAGCGGCAAATCACCTCAATTCTTCCCGACTTGATGGATGTACAATGTATTCAACTCTTGAACCATGCCTGATGTGTGCGGGAGCTATGCTCCATGCGAGACTTGAAAAAGTTATCTTCGCTGCATTTGATCCAAAATTTGGTTGCTGTGGATCAATTCACAATCATCTTGAAGATGGAAAGTTTAATCATACAATAAAAGTGTTTTCGGGTCTTATGGAGAATGAGAGCCAGTATTTCCTAAGGAATTTCTTTCAAAAGTTAAGAAATTGAAATTTATTTGTTAGTTTTGCTCATTGTTATTTAAGTCTTTTGACAGAGATACTATAAGGAAGATCATGTATTTAATTTTATTCGGAGCTCCGGGAGCGGGTAAGGGAACACAAGCCAAAATTATTAGCCAAAAATATGGTTTTGAGCATATCTCTACCGGGGATATCCTTAGGGAGTCAGTTAAAAAAGGGACTCCATTAGGGAAAAAAGCCCACGAGATCATGTCGAGTGGACGACTTGTCCCCGATGATATCATGATAGGTATTATCAAGGAAAAATTGTCTGAACCTCAACTTCGTGACGGATTTATATTGGATGGATTCCCAAGAACCGTGTCACAGGCGGAAGCGCTCGACCGGCTGTTTGGTGAACTCCAGTTTGGTGTTGGCGCTATTCTTGTTTTTCAGGTTGATGAAGAAGAACTGGTTAACAGACTTGCCAGAAGAAGAGCTTGCAGAGAATGCAACAATATCTTCAGCAATGATGTTATAAATAACCTGACAGAGTGCCCCAAATGTGGTGCAAAATACTCTTTTTATCAAAGACCTGATGATGATGAAAGTGTGATAAGAAGACGACTTAAAATCTTTATTGATACCACTTTACCTGTGGTCAATTATTATAAAAATTGGAAAGATTTACACATGATTAACGGATTGAGACCGGTTGAAGAAGTGACTGAGCAGATATTCGGAATTGTGGAAGAGTTAAAATCCAGAGGCTAACACGGGAGACGAAGGATTTTTATGGGGATGAGTTTACTCATCCCCTTTTTTTTAACTTTTAATTTTTACGCGACCAATCTTACCATCCTCGAGTTTATAAATCCTCCCTTTTGTATCAATTATATCATAATTGTGAGTCGCCAATAGAATTGCGGTCCCTTTTCTGTTGATCGATTCAAAAATGGATATAATTTCTTCAGAAGTTGCGGGATCAAGGTTCCCCGTGGGTTCGTCAGCTATCACCAACAGTGGTTCATTTACGATGGCTCTGCCAATCGCAGTTCTCTGCTGTTCCCCTCCGGAAAGAGTTTTGGGAAATGCATTTTTAAGGTGAAGAAGTCCAAGATCACTCAACACAGCTTCAACTCTGCCTCTGATCTTTTTGCGTGGATAACCATTAATTTCGAGAATGTATGAAAGATTTTCAAAAACTGTTCTGTCTGATAACAGTTTAAAATCCTGGAATACAATTCCGAGCTTCTGTCTTAATTTGGGTATCGATTTTTGTGAAGCATCCTTTGCCGAAAATCCACAAATTTTGATCTCTCCCGATTGTGGCAACAGGTTAAAATAACATAATTGAAGGAATGTGGATTTTCCACAACCACTCTTCCCTACCAGATAGGCAAACTCCCCTTCTGACATCGAAAAATCACTCTGATCGAGTATTTTATGATTCCCGTAGGCAAAATTGACACCTTTAAAATCAAGTATCATCCGTTACTCCTTATGATATACTGGATGCGGAGTGTATTTTCTGTAACTCTTTTACCCGTGAATGCCTCAAATGTACCCACCACTTTAAAATTATTAGTTTCACAAAGTTCGATTATTGTCTCTTGCGGAAAGATATATTCAAAATGGTCTTCTTCAAAAACTTCCCCGGATGGAAAAGTGATTAAAAACCTGTTCCTGTGTCGTTTTTTAATCGCATCATACTCGGATGACTGCTGATATTTCATATCCCCTGTTTTTCTTTTTTTGCTGTATGAATCCAGATAACTGAATGAATTATGTTCAGTTACAACATCAAAAAGGAAATATCCCCCGGGTTTAAGAATTCGGTTAACCTCAAAAAAAAGTGAGTTTAATCTGGACACCGACTCAAGGTGATTAACACTGTCAAAACTTGAAACAACCAGATCAAACTCCCGTTTAAATGGAATTGAGGTCATATCAAAACAAACCCTGGAATTTGATTTATTAACATAATTCAACATTTCAACTGAAATATCACTAAGAATCTTCAGGCGGGTTTCAATGTTTAATTTGGAGAAAAGTTTTCCTGTTCCCGAAGCAAGTTCAAGAACCACATCATGACTGATTTTATAATCATCAATTATATTTTGAAGATATTCTGCCCAGCCTGCATAATTAACATGCCTTACCAGGTCATCATAGATCAACGAAATCTTTGAATATGTATTACCCGGCATCAAATATCCGACGGTTAAAACAGATTCTTTTTCCCCAGTCAACCGATTTAATTATGGAACTTGCATCAGCTCTGTTTTGCCAGGCAATGTCAAATGCAGTTCCGTGATCGGGTGAAGTTCTTACAATTTTTAGTCCGGCTGTGTAGTTGACACCCGAACCTGAAGTAAGGAGTTTAAAAGGGATGAGTCCCTGATCATGGTACATGGCGATGTAGATATCATAATTCAGATACTGTTTCCTTCCAAAAAAAGCATCAGCGGGAAATGGACCTTCAACACCTTTGCCAAATCTTTCGATCACTCCCGAGATTTGATCTATCTCTTCGGTTCCGATCAACCCATTTTCGCCAGCGTGGGGGTTTAATCCAAGAAGGGCAATATTAGGGTCACTGATTGAAAAATCACGGTTTAGAGATGCCTTAACGGTCGTTAAACACCTTTCGATAGTCTCACCGGTAAGTGTTGAAGGAACTGCTGAAATGGGAATATGGATTGTGGCAAGAGCACATTTAAAGTTGTCTGACAGAAACATCATCACAAACTCGTTTGTACCCGACCATTCTGCAAGCATCTCAGTATGACCCGGAAAGTTAATTCCTGCCAGTTTGAGAGCATATTTTGAAATCGGAGCTGTAACCAGAAAACTGAGATGATCGTCTTCACTTAAAGCATAACCAGCTTTTAAGGCTTCAAAGGCTGCTCTGCCGGAAGCTTTGGATGGAATTCCGGGATTAAGATCGTAGTTACCGATATCGATTAGCTCAAAATGATCATCCGGTTCAGGAAAAATTCCTGTTAACCTTTTAACTTCTTCAAAAACATTAACCGGCATAACCAGTTTAATTTTCATCTTTTTGGTCAGAAGAAGTTTACTGATCGCCTTTAATGTTATTTCGGGCCCAATTCCATTTATATCACCACAGGTAAAAACACCTGTAAGGGTAGAACGCATTTTAGCTGTTCATCATATTTAAGAAATCTTTATTGTTTTTGGTACCTCTCATTTTATCGAGCATAACATCCATTGCTTCAACCGGTGAAAAGTCGCTTAAATATTTTCTGAGGATATAAATTCTTTGAAGATCGTCCTCTTTAAGGAGCATTTCTTCACGACGTGTGCCTGATCTGTTGATATCGATAGCAGGGAAAATTCTTCTATCACTGAGGTCTCTGTTGAGAACTATTTCCATATTACCGGTTCCCTTAAATTCCTCAAAGATAACATCATCCATCCTGGAACCCGTGTCGATCAAAGCAGTTGCAATAATTGTGAGTGATCCTCCATCTTCGGTGTTTCTCGCAGCACCAAAAAATCTTTTTGGTTTATGCAGTGCGTTTGAATCAAGACCACCGGAGAGAATTTTTCCGGAATGAGGAACCACGAGGTTGTGGGCTCTTCCAAGTCTTGTAATTGAGTCGAGCAAAATAACCACATCATGTTTTGCTTCCACAAGTCTTTTGGCTTTTTCGATAACCATGTCGGCCACCTGTACATGTCGTTCAGCAGGTTCATCAAAAGTTGAACTGATCACCTCAGCATTAACACTTCTTTCCATATCGGTAACCTCTTCAGGACGTTCATCGATAAGGAGGATAATAAGTTTAATTTCAGGGTGATTTCTGGTAAGTGAGTTTGCGATTTTCTGAAGTAGAATTGTTTTACCACTCTTTGGAGGTGATACAATCAATCCTCTTTGACCTTTTCCGATAGGAGTTAAGAGGTCCATGATACGCATGGAATATTCACCGGGAGCTGACTCAAGTGTAAATTTCCTGGTTGGATATACAGGTATTAAGTTATCAAAAAGAGTTCTTTCCCTGATCTCAATTGGATCCATGCCATTTACAGCTTCAACCCTGAGTAATGCAAAAAATCTTTCACCCTCTTTTGGAGGTCTTACCTGACCACTGACAAAATCACCGGTTCTTAAATAAAATTTCTTGATCTGGGATGGTGAGATGTAGATGTCATCGGGTGACGGGAGATAATTATATGCAGCTGAGCGTAAAAATCCGTAACCATCAGGTAAAACTTCCAATACCCCCTTGGAAAATGTTAAACCGTCTTTGGCTGTTTGAGCTTCCAGGATTTTGAAAATCAACTCCTGTTTCCTCAGATCAGTGAACCCGCTGATCTTTAATTCTTTTGCTATCTCGTTGAGTTCAACGATCCTCTTAGATTTCAGTTCTGAAATATCCATTTTATACCTTGTTTTTTTAAACTTTTACAAATTGTTACTGTAATATTTTTTTTCGAATACTTTTTTTACTTCCGCTACCAGATACATACTCCCGTAAACCACCAGACATTCCTTTTCGGCTGAGCTGATGAATTTTTTTATAAATGCGGGAATATCATTCTGAACGGAATATTTGATGCCGTTATTTTCGGCAATTTCAACCAATTGTTCAATTTTTGCTGCTCTGTCGTTGTCCTTTAACTCATAGAGATAAATCATATCAAAATGATCTTTACTTTGAATTAACATTTTGTCGAGCGATTTATCATTAAGACATGAAAAAAGAAGAAAACACGGATTTGGTTTTGTTTTATCCTTTGTGAACTCCTTCAAAAAATTTTGCACACCTTCGAGATTATGCGCTGAATCAAGAATGATTTTTGGATGGTCGTGAACCTTCTCATATCTGCCCTGAATTCCGGTGTTAAATACTACATTTTTGATACCACCCAGAATTCTTTTTGAATCTGTGAATCTCAAACTTTTATTGAGTGTTAAAATTGCAAGTGAAGCATTCAACTGTTGATATGCCCCTTTTAACGGAGCAGATAAATGATCGATGTACAACTCACTTGAATAATACTCAAAGTAGTTTTCCCGTTTATTGGTATAGTCTCCTAACTTATAGTATTTGCAATTTTTCTCAACTGCCATTTCAATCAGGGTTTTTTCAGCTTGTTCAGGCATTTTGCCGAGAAACAAAGGAACCCCCGGTTTTATTATCCCGCCCTTCTCTTTTGCAATCTCCTCGATACTGTTTCCAAGAATATTTGTGTGTTCAAGACTGATTGAGGTGATAACTGAGGCAAGAGGAGTGATAACATTTGTGGCATCGAGTCTGCCTCCCAGGCCTGTTTCAATTATTGCATAATCAACTTCTTTATCGGCAAAATATTTAAATGCAAGAACAGTGGTTACTTCAAAAAATGTCAAATTTGTTTCATAGATCAGATTTTCATACTCTTCCATGAATGCAATTACATATTTATCGGGGATTATCTGTCCGTTGATTCTAATTCGTTCATTGTATCTTATGAAGTGGGGTGAAGTGTAAAGTCCCGTTTTATATCCCGCTTCAGTTAAGATACTTGCAATAAATGAAGATGTACTCCCCTTTCCATTCGACCCGGCCACATGAATACACTTGATCTTTTTTTGAGGATTCCCCAGAAGATTTAGAAATTCTTGAGTGTTCTCCAGACCCAGTTTAATCCCCCTGTTATGGAGATTAAATAATATCTGTAAGTAATGGTTGATTGAGGGGTTAGTTAAGCTCATAAGAAGCTGTCAGCGATCTTAATTTATTAATTTTCATTGTTTCACAATAGTTGATTAAACCGTCAACGATTTTAGTTGCCGCATCGGGTTGAACAAAGTTGATTGTACCAAGTTGAATTGCAGTTGCTCCTGCTATCATAAACTCCAGAACATCATCACTGTTTGAGATACCACCGATACCGATTATCGGGATGTCACAATTTCTGCTGATTTCAAGTACTTTAGCAAGGGCAACGGGTTTTATTGCCGGGCCAGATAAACCTCCGGTCACATTATGGATTTTGGGTTTTCTGGTCCAAATATTAAAAGCTGTTCCCACAAGTGTATTTACTGCCGAGACTGCATCAGCCCCGTTCTCCTTAGCTCTTATAGCAAACTCTGCTATTCGTGCTGTGTTTGGTGACAATTTTATAAAAACAGGTTTTGAAGTCACCGCTTTTACAGCAGCTGTAATAGTTGAAACCTGATCGGGATCATTTCCAAAGATTAATCCACCTTCTTTAACATTTGGACAGGAAACATTGATTTCAAAAGCGTGAATAGCATCTTCTGTTGTTAATATTTTAACACATTCAACATACTCTTCAATTGTAGATGCGGCAATGTTACAGATTATATTCGTGTTATACTGTTTAAGAAAAGGAATTTTATCCTTTAGAAACTCCTCAACTCCAACATTTGCAAGTCCAATGGCGTTTAACATTCCCGAGGCAGTCTCCACAATTCTTTGAGGTGGATTCCCTTTTCGTGGTTTAAGACTTATTGATTTTGTAACAATTCCACCAATTTTGTTAAGATCGAGGAATTGAGAAATTTCATATCCGTAACCAACTGTTCCCGATGCCAAAAGAATCGGGTTCTTAATTTTTAAACCTGCAATTTCAACACTTAGATCAATCCCACTCACAATATCACATCCTTGATGTTAAAAACAGGTCCATCTTTGCATACAAGAAGATATTTGGAACTGTTGTTTTTATCTTCGATGGGACAACCCTGGCAAATTCCAAATCCACAAGCCATTGCACATTCTGTTGAGATTTCGCCATCAATATTATTGTCAAGCAAAACAGTTTGAAGTGCTCTAAGCATAGGTGTAGGACCACAAGCGAACACTTTGATCTTTTTCCCATTAAATTTATCAAGATTTTCCAAAAAGAGTTTCACTACGGTTCCCTTTTCTCCCGAAGAACCGTCATCCGTGGAAACAAAAACATTTTTTAATCCGTAGGTAACTATGTCGGCTTCACTTCTGCCACCGAGGAAAGTAAATATCTCTTTTCCCTGAAGTTGTTTTGTTAAAAGTGGGAAAGGAGCCACTCCCAGTCCTCCACCAATGAGAACTGCGGTGTCAAAATCTCCATAGGTGTTAAAACCACATCCCAGCGGGGCTAACACATCGAGGATATCACCCTTAACTTTATGCGTCAACATCCTTGTCCCTTCACCATGCACATTAAACAAGAGATAAATCTCATCACCAATTACATCGGAGATTGAAAATGGACGTCTGAGTAAGGGGAATGTTGTGTCATTTACCTTTAAATTCAGAAATTGCCCGGCTTTAAAACTACTTGCAAGTGCGGGTGAATAACATTTTAAATGGTAGATATGATTTTTAAGCTGCTCGACAGACGAGACTGTTATTTCAGTAATTATCAAATTAATTTCCCGAACGAAACTAAAATCGGGTGGAAAAGTGGAAAAGTAAAGTTGTTAAGACTTAAATGGGCGTTTAGAGCCGAAAAAAGGAACAGTATATTTTTGTAATTCTAATTTAATAAAAATATAATTTAAAATCTATAGTAATTATTCGAATAAATATAACTTTTATTTAATACCCCATTTTAACCCCGAAAATTGAGATCTTCAATTTTTGAGATTTTGTCGAGTCGACGCTGGTGTCTTTCTCCGCCGAAACCGGTGGCAAGCCAGGTGTCAATAATCGATTTTATCGTCTCATCACCGAGGGTTTTGGCTCCAAGAACCAGGATATTTGCATTGTTATGTTCACGGGCACTGCGAGCAGAAAACTCATTATAACAGGTTGCTGCTCTTATACCCTTAAATTTGTTGGCTGTAATTGCTGAAGGGATTCCCGTTGCGTCCACCAGAATACCAAATCCAAATTCCATTTTCTGAACTGACAATGCGACTGATTTTGCAAAATCGGGATAATCACATGCCTCATTTGAAAATGATCCTGCATCCTCAACAACAATCTCCTTTAATTTAAGAAAGTCGATGATCATTCTTCTGCAATCAAAACTTGTATGATCACCACCAATAATTACTTTAAGATTTAAGTTCTGTTGTGCAGGAGTTTGAGTGGCAGCCAGTTCTTCAGTGGCAACTGTAATCCCCAACCTCTTCATTCTGTCCCATGCAAGTGGAGTGACAACACAGTTTTTGCAGATTTGTAAACTTCTCTCCCCTCTTTTATAGGCAGAAATAACATAATCTTCAGTAATAAGCTTTTTCATTAGAGCAGGTCACTCATATTATTGTGTTTCAGGAAATCCACGATCTGTTTTACTTCCTGAGCCTGATCACGGCGACACACCAATAGTGAATCTTCGGTGTTAATGATTATTAAATTGTCAACACCAATCGCAGAAGTAAATTTATGTGGAGAGTAAATATAGGTATTGTGGGTCATATTTGTAAATACATTCCCTGTTGATGCGTTTCCCCTTTCATCTTTTTTGCTCAGTTGATAGACCTCTTCCCAACTTCCAACATCACTCCAGTTAAAAGATGCTTTGATCAGAAAAACTCTGTGAGATTTTTCCATAATGCCGTAATCGATCGATATTCCTTTAATCTGGCTGTATGCTTTTTCAAGCATCACATCAAATTTGTCGGTATCAATGACAGGTTTGAGGGTTCCAATCTGTTCAGCAAGTTCAGGTAAAAAAATCGATATTTCATCAAGAATTACCGATGCTTTCCAGATGAACATACCACTGTTCCACATAAAGTCGCCCGATTGAAGGAATCTGACTGCTGTGGCATAATTTGGCTTCTCGGCAAAGGTTGCTACTTTAAAGACACCATCTTCAGGTTTTCCCGACTCAATTTGAATGTAACCATATCCTGTTTCAGGCCTTGTGGGTGGAATACCCAAAGTGACAAGCCCTTCAAGTTCATAAGCATAATTTGCACCTTTAAGCAGATCATCCTGAAAAAGTTCCACATTTGGAATAAGGTGATCAGCAGGTAAAACAAAACATACCGCATCCGGGTCTCTTTTTGATACTATTGCAGCAGAGAGTGCAACACAAGCTGCAGTATTTCTGCCGTAAGGTTCAGCAATAATATTGGCAACCGAAATTTCAGGGAGTTCTTCTTGAATTGCAGTCACTTGCGCCTGATTTGTGATCACAAGGATATTTTCAGGTGAAACAAGTCCACTCAACCGACTTACAGTTTTCCTGATTAATGATTCTTCATCAAATAGATTTAAAAGCTGTTTTGGTTTTTTTTCTCTGCTTCGGGGCCAAAATCTTGACCCGACTCCGCCGGCCATAATAATTGCATAAATATTCATCTATTTAATCCTTTTTATAAACTTTGAGACTCTCAGTAAAAAGCTGATTCCTGAGAATGTATTCTGTGATATCGTGTTCCAATCCCCTTATGCGGGTGACAATTACGATCATTGAGGCGCGAAAATAGTCAAGTATGTCCTGAGAAACAGTCACCTCTTTATTGTAGATCAGCCTGAGGCAGTTAGCAATGTTTGCATAAGGTTGAACAAGTTCGTCAACTCCATTTTTTTTGCAAAACAACATTCTTTCATCAAAAACATCTGAAAATCGAAATACTTCACTTGACCTAAAATCCTCTTTTTTCATCCTTCTTAACAATTCTTCGAGGTCTTTTATCGGGGCATATAAAAAATCTCTTTCCGATTTAAGGAAGTCGGTCTTTTTCTTTTCACTTACCGGGTGTTCAAACAACGGTAATTCAGGTTCATCACCTTTGGAATCAATCTTTAATGATCTTTTCGGCTTAATAATTTTTGGAGGAATTGAAGTTAAATCCTCATTTAAGTCAAGTTCAATTTTTAATGTATTCCCCGATTTATCCACCGGTGTGGCTTTTATTTTTTCAATTCTTGTGAGTATTTTTTGAAATGTGAACAGATTGACACTAAACAAAAGATAATCGAGATCAGTAACCAAAAAAGTTGAATGTTCCTTAAACTTATCTGATAGTTTTTTATAATCAATAGATTCAAACTGCAGATAATTATTTATATCCTGAAGCCGAATCGCCAGTTTTGAAGTTTCGGTGATCCTTTTCATTGCAGCGATATCCGCTTGAAGATTTTCTCTCCCGGCAATCCATTCTTCAAGTTTATTCAACAATTCGATCTTTTCAGAGTTAAGTCTCAACTTTTTTGAGGCATCAGAAATCGCACTGATCATATAATTTTTTACAAAATCCATTTATTCTCCATAAACCCTGTGCACCCGTTTCGAGATGTTACATGTTATTTCATAGGGTATTGTATCAAGAATTAAACACCAATTCCAGGCATCTATTCCAGAGTTGTTGTCAGTTGACAAAATTGTTACATCGCTTCCGGGTGGATAATAATCATCACCAAGATTAAGCAATATCCGGTCCATGGTAATTGTTCCAACTTGTGGGTAGAGTTTTCCCTCAATACCACACTCAAACTTTCCTCTAAGTGACCTGTTGACTCCATCAGCATAACCGACAGGAATTGAAGCCACAAAAGAGTCTTTCTCAAGAATAAATCGTCGACCGTAACTGATGCTTTCACCCTCGATAAATCGCTCAACAGTTGAAAGTTTACTTTGAAGAGACATCACAGGTTTTAATCCATGTTTTAATGAAGTCTCCCTGTTTTTATAATATCCATATAAAGCAATTCCGGGTCTCACTGCGTCATAGTGTGTGGCAGGATGGTCAAAAATAGCCCCACTGTTTGCGGCGTGAACAATCCCTAATGGTATATTGGCATCGCGGAGTTGATCCAGTAAATTTACAAATCTTTCATTTTGCAAACTCGTAAAACTGCCATCATCCTCGTCTGATGTTGCAAAGTGTGTATAAACACCTTTTACATTAATTCCCGTGGAAACTCGTAATTCATTAATAAGAACACTAATATTATAATACTTAATCCCTACTCGCCCCATCCCCGTATCGAGCTTCAAATGGATGTCGATATTTTTGTCAAATCCGGCTTCCTTGATCTGCTGAAGTTGTATTGGTGAAGTTATGCTTATTGAGAAGTTATACTTCCTCAGAGCCGGTATTAATTCGGGACTGAATGGTTCAAAAACCATAAAATTCTGGTCGGGGAAGTATTTGATCAAATCGATGACTTCTTCAACAGTTGCAACTGCGAAACAGACAGGGGGTGATTCAAGAGTGATGAGTTTTTCAACAACCCTCCTCGCACCATGCCCGTAGGCGTCAGCTTTCACTACAGCTATAATATCTTTCCCTTTGTTGATTGAAGAGATGATCCGATAATTATCAGCCAGATGTCTAAGATTTATTACTGCTTTTGTTGGTCGTATCTGCATAAATTTAAAATTGCTCTATACAATAATAGTTATTTGCTGTGTAAATCTAAAAAATGTAAAAAAATGCGATTTTTTTTATAACAAGATATTTTATTCTGAATATTTTTTGTAATTTAGTAAAACAGATTATTAATATTTAGTTATTGATAAAACGTCGTAGTTAACTACCAATGCAAATTTGTAGAAAAATTAAAATACCATGTCACACGATTTACAATATATTGTAGCTTTTATACTGGTAGCCGTGCTATTCAGTATTGTTGCTCTTCTTACAGCCTGGCTGTTAAGACCTAATCGCCCCACCTTCGAAAAACTTCAGGTGTATGAGTGTGGAGAAGAAACACAGGGTGTACCCTACATTAAATATAATGTAAGGTTCTATGTTGTTGCTCTCCTCTATCTCGTCTTTGGTGTTGAACTTGTGCTTGTAATCCCCTGGGTTGCATCATATACAGAATATGGCCTCTTTGGACTTTTCCTCGGTCTCTTTTTCCTTCTCATCCTCGGTGTTGGTATCGTTTATGAATGGAGAAAAGGAGATCTTGACTGGTTTACTTATGAGGATGCACTTGTAAACGCCAGAATTGTTAAATCTCCTGAGCAAAAAAAGAAAGTGATTAAGGAGGAAGTGGTCTGATGGGATTTTTGGATAAAGAATTCACACAAGATAATATTGTTGTTACAAACCTTGAAGCCCTGCTCAACTGGGCCCGCCTCTCTTCGATTTGGCAGACTACCTTTGGTATCGCCTGCTGTGCAATCGAAATGATGGCAACTTCGGCTTCTCACTACGATTTTGACCGGTTTGGTGTCATCCCTCGACCAAGTCCAAGACAAGCTGATGTTATTATCATCTCAGGCACCGTTACTTTTAAGATGGCAACCAGAATCAAAAGAATATATGAACAAATGCCCGATCCCAAGTTTGTGATCTCGATGGGTAGTTGCTCAAATTGCGGCGGTCCTTACTGGGAACATGGTTACCATGTATTAAAAGGTGTTGACAGAGTAATTCCTGTTGATGTTTATGTTCCGGGATGTCCCCCAAGACCTGAAGCTCTCCTCGAGGGATTGTTAAAACTTCAGGAAAAAATCAGAAACGAATCCATGATTAAATCGGCTTAACAAATGAAGTCTTTTGAAGAAATTTTAGAATTATTAAAATCCAGTTTTAGCGGAGAGAATGATATTTCAGCCTCAAAAGAAGGAACAGAGGATATTATTAATGTATCCCCTTCCCTAATTAAAGAAGTATCAAAATTCCTGGCTCAAACTGAGGATTTAAAATTTGACTCGCTAATCCTGCTTTCTGCCGTTGATGATGAGAATGGTGAAAAAGTTAAACAGGAAGATGAATCGATCGACATCACCGGTGGAACACTTAGTATCTATTATCATATCGAATCCGTTAAACTACTTCATAAGTTGATCTTAAAGGTTTCAGTTGAACGTGAAAATCCCGTGACAACTTCAGTTTCCTCTGTTTGGGGATGTGCAAACTGGCATGAAAGAGAAGCATTTGATATGATTGGAATAATTTTTAATGAACACCCCGATCTTAAGCGAATTTTAATGCCTTACGATTGGGAAGGTGGTTATCCACTTCGAAAAGATTATAGAAACCCTGAATTTTATAACGGTATGAAAGTACCCTATTAATACTGCCATGTCAAATACCATTACAAAAAACTTAAAAACGGATGAGATGATCCTTAATATGGGACCACAACATCCATCTACTCATGGGGTTCTTCGGGTTGAATTAAAACTTGATGGTGAAAAAATTATTGAAGCCGAACCACATATTGGCTATCTTCATCGTTGTTTTGAAAAACACTGCGAAGCGCTTACATACCCACAGATAATACCTTATGTTGACCGACTTGATTATCTCGCTTCAATGAATAATGAATTTGGATTTGTTTTGGCAGTTGAAAAACTGCTTAAAATTGAGATACCCGAAAGAGTTGAATATATTAGAGTGATTACGGGTGAATTGCAGCGAATTGCATCCCACCTTGTGGCTCTTGGAACATTTGGACTCGATGTGGGTGCCTTCACTCCTTTCCTGTTCACATTCCGTGACAGAGAGAAAATTTTAAATCTCTTTGAAATTACCTGTGGAGCAAGACTTCTTTATAATTACCACTGGGTTGGTGGAGTGTCACACGATTTACACCCCGACTTTTTAAGGTTGACTAAAGAATTCATCGAATATTTTAGACCAAAAGTTGAAGAATTAAATGGTTTATTGAGTTACAACAAAATTTTCATCGAAAGAACCGCCAATATTGGTGTTATCCCGGTGGATGTTGCAATCAATTATGGCGTTTCGGGACCAAGTCTTAGAGGATCGGGTATCAAATGGGATATCCGTAAAAATGATCCTTATTCAATTTATAACAAATTTGACTTCGACATCCCTGTTGGACAAGGCCTCGCAGGAACACTTGGCGACTGTTGGGACAGATATTTTGTAAGAGTTCTTGAAATAGAACAGAGTCTCAGGATTTTAGAACAGGCAATTGCACAAATCCCCGAAGGTGATGTAACATCTGCCATTCCAAAAAGAGTTAAACCAAATGAGGGCATCTCTTATGCAAGAGTTGAAAACCCAAAAGGTGAACTTGGATTTTTTATTGTCAGTAAGGGTGGTGTGCAACCGATGAGAGTTAAAGTTCGTGCCCCTTCATTTGTAAACCTGAGCGTTTTCCCCGAGATTGCCCCCGGACACATGGTTTCCGATGTTGTTGCAATTCTTGGAAGTCTTGATATTGTTTTAGGAGAAATTGACAGATGACAACAATTTTTAATGTTTGGGATTTTCTTCTTATCCTGTTGTATGCCATCATCCCGCTGGCCTATATCATTCCCTTCGCTCTGATGGCAGTTTATGCTGAAAGAAAAATTTCAGCATGGATTCAAAACAGAGTGGGACCAAACAGAACAGGCCCAATAGGATTATTCCAAACTACTGCAGATATCCTTAAATTGATGCAAAAAGAGGATATTGTGGCAAATGGCGCAGATAAAAAACTATTTTTGCTCGCTCCAATCGTAGTTTTTATTGGAAGTTATGCTGCTTATGCAGCCCTCCCCTTCTCTTCAGTTTATATCGGTACTAACATCAACCTCGGTGTACTTTATATGGTTGCCATTTCGGGTTTTGTTGTTGCAGGTATAATCTTCGCAGGTTGGGCATCGGACAATAAATATTCGATAATGGGATCTCTAAGATCTGCCGCTCAGCTGGTCAGTTATGAAATACCAACCCTGTTTGTGATTATCTCAATTTTTGCAATTACACAACAGTTTAACTTACGCGAATTGAGTGAAATGCAGACTTCAAATATCCTCAATTGGGGTATTTTTGGGTTTGACGGACTTGGTTATAAAAGAATACTTTTGATTCCGGTCCTTTTTGTTTTAATGATCATTCTCTTTATCAGCACACTTGCGGAAGTTAACAGAACGCCTTTTGATCTTCCTGAGGCAGAGTCGGAACTTGTTGCCGGTTTTCATACTGAATATAGCGGAATGAAATTTGCTCTCTTTTTCCTCTCTGAATATGCAAATATGTTTGCGGTTTCAGGATTGGTAACTACGTTTTTCCTTGGTGGATATCAATCACCATTTGGTTACCTTGGCAATCTGCTTGGATTGTCATGGCTTGTTCCAATAGAACAGGTGCTTTGGTTCCTCACTAAAGGTATTCTTCTTGTCTGTGTTCAAATCTGGATGAGATGGTCACTCCCCCGCCTAAGAATGGATCAACTTATGAGAGTTTGTTGGAAATATTTGATCCCCATAGGCTTTGTTTGCTTTATTTACATCACGATCGTAATGTACTTATAATATGATGACAGCACTAAATAATTATCTAAATGAAATAAAATCAGCAGTTTTAACAACTCTTGTTGGTATGAAAATTACCTGGAAGAATATGTTTTACGAGTCTGTAACAATTCAATACCCCGAGGTTAAACCTATTCTTACCGACAGGACAAGAAACAGGTTGTTTGTAAACATGGACGATTGCATCGGTTGTGATCAGTGCGCAAGGGCTTGCCCCGTGAGCTGTATCGATATCGAAACAGTTAAATCCATTCCAACAGAAGACCTTGGAAAAACCAGCAACGGTAAAAAGAAAATGTTGTGGGTCACGAAGTTTGATATTGATTTCGCAAAATGCTGCTATTGCCAGCTTTGTGTTTTCCCTTGTCCTACCGACTGTATCTATATGACTGATGTCTATGAGTTTTCTGAATATGACCGTGATTCACTTATTTACAACTTTGCCACCCTCACTCCTGAAGAATCTGCTGAAAAGAAAGAGAACTTCAGAATTTTGCAGGAAAGCAAAGCCAAACCTGAACAACCACCTACTGTTAGTTGATTATGGAACTATTTGATCTATTTTTCTACCTGTTTGCTTCTGTTATTGTCATCTCCGGTGCGGTAACAGTCATGAATAAAAACCTGATTTATGCAGCGTTTGCGCTGTTGATTCTTCTGAGCAGCGTTGCAGCCATGTTTTTTATTCTTGGTGCGGAATTCCTTGCAATGGTGCAAATTCTGATTTATGTGGGCGGGGTGCTTATCCTGATCGTTTTTGGAATAATGCTCACCGGTCAGGTGAAATCAGTCCCCATGAGAGAAAATTTTGTCTATCTCCTTATTGCTGCTGTTTTTACGGGTCTTTTATGTGGACTTCTGGTAACCGGAATTACCGCAAGACCTGACATGACACTAACGGCAGATATCGCTTCAACACCGATAAAAATGTTGGGCAATCTTTTAATTAGTAAATATTATTTAATTTTTGGCATGCTTGGTGTTCTGCTATTGGTTATTCTTATAGCAGCAGCCGGTATGGCACGAAACAATAAAGAATAGCTATGGTTGGTCTAAATCATTTTCTGATTCTCACTTCAATTTTGTTCAGCCTTGGACTTTTTGGTGTAGTTACCCGCAAGAATGCAATTACTGTTCTTATGGGTCTGGAACTTATCCTTAACGCCGCTTCTTTGAACTTTGTTGCAATAACCAGATTCACCGATGTTGCTGCCAGTGGACAAGTAATTTCACTGTTCATAATTGTTCTTGCAGCTTCTGAAGCAGCAATTGCACTGGCTATAGTTCTTAACTTGTATAAGAACTTTAATAATGTAAATGTTGATGAAATTAATTCCTTAAAAGAATAACTAATGAACACTCAGCTTACAATCTTTCAAGTACTCATAGTTTTACTGCCTCTGTTAGGTTTTTTGGTCGCCATTTTGCCGCCAAAAAGCTATAAAAAGATGTACATTGCCGAAGTAGGCATTGTTTTCATCGCACTTGTTCTTTCGGCGGTATTATTTTTCATGAAGATATTCAGTCTTCCTGATGAGACAATAAGGACAACCTTCACTCTTTTCACCGTTGGTGGAAGTGACGGGTTTAATTTTATTGTTGATCTCACCATGGATAACATGACTGTTGCGCTTCTTTTTATGGTATCATTGGTCAGTTTTCTTGTGCATTTCTTTTCACTTGAATACATGTCACATGAGCCGTTAAAAAATCGTTACTTCGGATATCTTGGACTTTTCACTTTTTCGATGCTGGGGCTTCTCAGCACAGGAAGCATCATCTTCATATATATCTTCTGGGAACTTGTGGGACTTTCATCCTACCTGCTCATCGGTTTCTGGGGATTCAAAGATGAAGCAGCTTCCGCTTGCAGTAAAGCTTTTATAACCAACCGTGTTGGTGATTTTGGGTTTTTCCTCGGTATTTTGATGCTTTTTATCACCTACAACAGTTTTGATCTCTTTTTTATATTTGATCAGATTGGCGCGGGAAAATATCCACTGGGAAGTGAAATGTGGTTGACTGTTACCGGTCTGCTTCTATTTGCAGGCGCAGTTGGTAAATCCGCTCAGTTCCCGTTACATGTGTGGCTTCCAGATGCAATGGCCGGCCCAACCCCCGTCAGTGCCCTTATACACGCCGCTACGATGGTTGCGGCCGGTGTTTACATGATTGTAAGACTGTTTCCATTATTCACCGAGACTTCATTCCTTATAATAGGTTTTATCGGAGGGTTCTCTGCATTGATGGCTGCTACTATTGCACTCACTCAAATCGATATAAAAAAGATACTTGCTTATTCCACTGTGAGTCAACTTGGTTTGATGGTTCTTGCAGTTGGTGTTGGAGCGTATCACGCAGCTATTATTCACCTTCTCTTTCATGCCTTCTTTAAAGCGGGTCTGTTTCTTGGTTCGGGTGCCATTATTCATGCTACCCATTCACAGGACATCAATGACATGGGCGGGTTGAGGAAAAAGATGCCGGTGACTTTTTATACTACCCTCATCTATTCTCTCGCGTTGGTGGGTTTTCCTCTCACCATCGGATTCCTTAGTAAAGAGATGATTTTAACATCATCCATAACACTGGGTTCCCTTTCAGGCAACTATATCTATTTTATCTTTGCGGTTCTTACAAGCACTCTTACGGCATTTTACATATTCCGTTATGTATTTCTGATATTCTTTGGTGAACCAAGAAATCATCATGCTTACGAACACGCACATGACTTTAATATCTTTATCAAACTGCCACTGATTGTTTTGGCAGCATTGTGTTTCTTCTTCATATTTACCTTCAACCCTATTACCCTGCACGGCACCTGGTTGACAGATCTGATTTTCAGACTGCCAAAAATTCTGTTGCCTGAGAATGTAACATATTCATTTTTAACAAATGAAGCAGCGGGATCGATCTATTCGGAGGCTTATACTCATACGATGCATACTTCAGAAATAGTTGTTACGATTATTTCTCTCTGCATTATATCGGGAGGTATAGGAACTGCATGGTTCATGTATATGAAGAAAAAACTTGTACCCAAAGTCCCTGAAGGATTCCTGGGTAAAGTTTACATGTTCTCCCAAAAAGCCTGGTACATCAACGAATTATATGATGTAACAGTTATTAAAGGAACCATGCTTTTTGCCAATTTGATGACTATTATCGACAAATATCTTGTGGATGGGCTCGTTAATCTTGGGGCTAAAATTACCATGCTCCTCGGCAAATTTAGCGCCGGATTCGACAGGTATGTTGTTGATGGACTTGTTAATCTGGTAGCATGGATTAATGGATTAATCAGTATGATTTTAAGGAAATTCCAAACCGGTAAGGTTCAGACATATCTGACGCTGGTTATGGTTTTTATTGTCTTTTTTGTAATGTATATTTTTTCTAATTAAAGAAACCGGAAGAATATAAGATGTCACAATTCCCGTATCTTTCAGTATTGACCTTTTTACCCCTTATTGCGGCACTGGCTCTGATCTTTGTGCCGGCTGAAAAGAAAAATGCAATCAGATATACCGCACTTGGAGTGGTTATTATTCAGGTACTCATCACGGTTGTGATGTGGATGAATTTTAATTTCAATCTTGCCGGTATCAACGATATTAACGGTTACCAGTTCATAGAGAAATTCGATTGGATTGTCTTGACCGGTATTCCACTCATTGGCACTTTCAAGATAGAATATTTTCTTGGTCTTGATGGTCTTAGCATGCCAATGGTAATCTTAAGTTCGATAATTGCTTTTATAGCGGTTATCTCTTCATGGAATATCGAAGATTCAACACATAAACCAAACAGTAGCAAAGGTTATTTCATCCTTTTGATGATCCTTAACACCGGTACACTTGGTGTATTTCTTGCTCTCGATTTTTTCATGTTCTACATTTTCTGGGAACTTGTTCTGCTTCCAATGTACTTCCTTATCGGAATTTGGGGTGGACCAAGAAGAGAATATGCAGCCATTAAGTTTTTTATCTACACTCTTGCCGGTTCTGTCTTAATTCTATTGGCAATTATCGGCTTATACCTGAGTACTTACGAAAGTCCTGAGTTTAAGGTTCACACATTTAACATGTTACACATGATGGATGCCGCCAACTTTAAACCTGACAGTTTAATGTCGGTACTTAATCCCGAAAATTTCCGGTTTCTTGCCTTCCTGGGATTATTTATCGGTTTTGCGATTAAAATACCCCTTTTCCCATTCCACACGTGGCTACCTGACGCACATGTTGAAGCACCAACACCAATCTCAGTTGTTCTTGCCGGTGTGCTCCTTAAAATGGGTGGATATGCGATACTAAGAGTAATCTATCCAATCTTCCCTGAACAAATTCAGGAATGGATGTGGTGGATTGCCTGCCTTGGAATGATAAACATCGTTTATGGTGCTTATTGCGCTTTGGGTCAAAAAGATTTTAAGAAACTGATCGCTTATTCTTCAGTTTCTCACATGGGTTTTGTTGTTTTGGGAATTGCAGCTCTTGCTAAAGGTGGAAGCACACTTGGTTTAACAGGCGGGGTTCTCCAGATGTTTAATCATGGTACGGTTACAGCAATGCTCTTCCTTATTGTGGGTGTGATCTATGAAAGAACACACAAACGTGGTCTTGATGATTTTGGAGGCTTGTCAGTCCAAATGCCAATGTACACCGGAGTTGTTACTCTTGCTTTCTTTGCAGCTTTTGGCTTGCCCGGTTTAAGCTCATTTGTTTCCGAGTTGATGATCTTCATCGGTGCATTCAGTACCGAATCGATCAGAACTTTAACCATCATTTCCGCTATCGGAATTGTGATGGGAGCCGTTTATATGCTGAGAGCTTTGCAAAAAATATTCCTTGGAAAACCAAGAGAAGAATATAATGACCTAAAAGATTTGACCGTGAGAGAGTATATAATGTTTGTTCCTCTTGCAATCATTGTGATCATTTTTGGTATTTATCCAACACCAATGCTTGAGATTATGAACAGTAGCATGACTACCCTTCTCGATGCAGTGATGAAATAGGACGATACAATAATGGAAATGACCAATCAATTAAATTATTTGTCAACGCTGATACCTGAGTATATCATCATCATTTTTTTGATGGCGATTGTATTTATGGATATCAGTAAAGAAAAAATCGCAGCAAAAATTCCACTTGTTGCCATGGGAGGCATTCTTCTTGCCCTTCTAAGCGCAGTTATCTTTTCAAAGGATTTGTACTCCACAGAAAAGATTTTGGACCACAACGCGATTTTTGTGAATGATGGATTTGCGTTCATATTTAAGTTTATGGTGCTTGCCTCTTCATTCATTATGCTCTATTTTTTCCGTCACGATGAAGAAGTAAACAGTTATAAAGGAAGAAAGGGTGAGTTTTACATCCTTTTCTACTCGATGGTTCTTGGGATGTTACTACTCGCATCAGCAAACGATCTGATCTCTGCTTATGTAGCTCTCGAAGTTCTTTCACTCCCCTCTTATGTTGCCGCAGGCTTCCTTAAAAGAGATAACAGAAGCAGTGAAGCTTCACTTAAATACCTTCTGTTTGGCTCTGCAGCATCCGGTGTAATGCTGTTTGGAATTTCATTAATAATGCTTTCGGTAGGTTCAACTTCCTTTGCTGCACTTACAGGCATAGGAACAGTAATTCCTGCTGATGTACTCGTGGTAATGGGACTTCTCTTTATAATTGGTGGTTTTGGTTATAAAATATCGATGGTACCGTTTCATTTCTGGGCCCCGGATGTATTTGAGGGATCCCCGGTTTCAGTTACAACATTCCTATCTGTTTCATCAAAAATTGCCGGTGTTGCAGTTTTTGCAAGATTTGTATTATCATCGATTTCTCCTGAATTACAAAATGCCGGAATTCTCGATCTGGGAATGAACATAAACTCAATTCTGGTGTTTTTCTCGATAATAACAATGACCATTGGAAATTTTACTGCCATCTTCCAAACCAACATGAAAAGACTTTTGGCTTACTCCAGTATTGGCCATATCGGGTTTATCGTGGCAGCTCTTGCATGTGGTAGCGAAAATGGTATGCTGGCAATTCCAACTTATCTGCTCATCTACACGTTAATGAACTTTGGTGCTTTCCTCGTTATCTTGCTGATAAAAAGCAGGATAAATTCAGAAGATATCAGAGATTATAAAGGTCTTGGTTACAAAATGCCTTTCCTTTCTGTGATGATGGTTATCTTTATGGTCTCCCTTGCAGGGTTACCACCTACGGCAGGATTTTGGGCCAAGTTTTATGTGTTCACTGCAATAATGGAATCAAAACTTTATTTGCTCGCCATTGCAGCGATATTTAACACTGTAGTAGCCGTGTTTTATTATTTCAGAATTCTCAAAACACTATATTTTGAAAAATCTGATTCGGATGAAGTTCTTCCAATCCTCAGCACAGGCAACAAAACCGTGCTTGCACTTCTTGGTGTACCACTCCTCATTCTGGGTATTTATTTCTCCCCTGTCATCGAATTGGCAAGAGAGACTTTGAAAATAGCAGGATTTTAGATATTTTTCGAGGTAGATGAATAAAAATAATTTAATCTACCTCGATAACAATTCAACTACCCGTGTTGACTCCCGTGTTTTCGACGCTATGGCGCCTTACTTCCATGAATTTTATGGTAACCCATCTTCCCCTCACCGCTACGGTCTGGAAGCCTCAATAGCTGTTGAAGCAAGTCGTACAAACATCAAAAAACTTTTTGGAATCGAAGACCGGGAATTGTATTTTACTTCTTCGGCAACAGAGTCGATTAATATTGCGGTTATGGGGACTGCATTTGCCAATTTTTCGAATAAAAAGCATTTAATCACACAGGCCACAGAACATCCTGCAGTCCTTGAAACATTTAAGAATCTTGAATCACTTGGGTTTAGAACAACCGTTCTTCCGGTGGATGGTGAAGGGTTTGTTGATCCTCAAGCAATTAAAAATGCAATTGAACCGGATACTCTTCTTGTGTCAATAATGGCTGCCAATAATGAAATAGGTACAATGCAGGACCTGGCGAACATTGGTAAGATATGTGAGGAGACTGAAGTTCTCTTCCATTCAGACCTTACCCAAGCAGCCGGAAGGTATGCTTTTAATATCAAGGAATTGAAACTTGACATGATCTCAGGCGGTGCTCATAAAATTCATGGGCCAAAAGGGATTGGTTACCTGGGATTAAACAAAACGGCCAAAAAAATCAGGATTAACCCATTGATGTATGGCGGTGGTCAGGAAAACGGGCTTTCACCTGGAACTTTAAATGTCCCTTTGATTGTTGGATTAAGTAAGGCACTGGAAATTTGTGACGAAAACAGAGCCAATGAAACGGAATACCTGAACGGCTTAAGACTTCAATTCCTGAGGACTCTTACTGAGGGAATTCAAGGGGTTCACCTTAACGGTCCAAAAGAAAGATTGTTAAACAATCTTAGCCTCAGATTTGATAACATCATGTCCAATGACTTGATAAGTGGTATAAAAACACTTGCTTTTTCTGCAGGTTCGGCTTGCGCCACAGGTGAAGGAAAACCGAGTCATGTTCTTAAGGCAATTGGATTAAATGATAGTCAGATTAAATCAACTGCAAGATTTGGATTCAGCCGCTTCAATACCGAAGATGAAATAAACAGAGCGGCAAATGAAATTGTTAATTATTTAAGATTAAAGAGAAAATGATGAACGAAGCATACAATCTTCTGGTAAATGAAAAAGATAAATTTCTTGGCTTCTACAAATTCCGCTTCCCTGTTTTTCACAAATCAAATGTCTTCTACAGAGATCTGGTATATTGTGTTAAATACTATTTGGGTTCAAGAAATGTAACTCTTAAAGATAAAATACTGGAAAAAACCACACAAGATTTTATAAAACACCTGGAAACTTCTGGAATATTAAATTATATGAGTCCAAAAACATGGCTTGTAAACTATCCTGAATTTTCCACAGTAACACCTGTTCCCGGTGTCGAAGCCGGAGTCCAAAATTAAGATGAGGTCTTAAATGAGTGAATTAAATGTTGAAAACGAAATATTAATTTCCCAAAAAGCTGCTAAACAGATTTTGAAGATTATGGAAGAAAATGCTGTAATTGAGGGTAGCGGTCTTAGAGTCGGGGTTAAGGGCGGTGGATGCTCCGGTCTTTCATATACCATGAATTTTGATGCGGCTCCAAAGGAGTCTGACACAATCGTGGAGTATAATGGAGTCAGATTGTTTGTTGATCCCAAAAGCCTTTTTTACCTTATGGGAACTGAACTTGATTTTTCGGATGGTCTTAATGGCAAAGGATTCACTTTTAACAATCCAAATGCATCAAAAACCTGCGGTTGTGGGCAATCTTTTGGTGTCTAAATGAAAAGAAGAAATTTTCTCTCTGCTGTAGGACTTTTTACAGCCGCTGCCGTCGCCTCACCGGTGACAAATACACTCAATAAGCTCAATCAAATAAACTCAAATACGAGGAGATACAATATTATGTCAAAATTTGAATTACCGGCTCTGCCATATTCCTACGATTCACTCGAACCTGTGATCGATAAGATGACAATGGAAATTCATCATACAAAACACCATCAGGCTTATGTAACAAACCTGAACAAAGCCGTTGAAGGTACTGAAATGGAAGGAAAATCACTCGAAAAATTAATGAGTGAAATTTCCAAATACCCTGCAGCAGTAAGGAATAACGGTGGTGGTCACTTCAACCATTCTCTTTTCTGGACCGTAATGAAACAAGGTGGTGGGAATCCATCAGGTGCACTTCTTGATGCCATCAACTCCGCTTTTAATTCAGTGGATGAAATGAAAGAGAAATTTAACAATGCAGCCATGACCAGATTTGGATCAGGCTGGGCCTGGTTAACTGTAACCGGTGGTAAACTTGTGATTTCCTCAACTCCTAATCAGGATAATCCTCTCATGGATGTTGTTGATGTTAAAGGAACTCCAATTCTCGGACTTGATGTATGGGAACATGCATATTACCTGAAATATCAAAACAGAAGAGCAGATTATTGCGGAAACTGGTGGAATATCGTTAATTGGGACGAAGTTGCCAGAAGATTTGCCGAAGTAAAATAAAACAATTTCCCGTCCCGGTGGTGAAAACCATCGGGACACTTAAAAACAAGAATTTTTATGCTACCTATATTCCCCCTTTCACTCGTAGTCTATCCCGGATCAAAATATCCTCTTCATATTTTTGAGGAGAGGTATAAGAATATGGTTAAATATTCAATGAAACTTGATGAACCATTTGGGATCGTAATCTTCGAAAACAATACTCTGGGCAGAATTGGGACAAAAGTTAAAGTTGACTCAATAACAAAAAATTATCCCGATGGGAGTTTTGATATTATTGTTCGTGGAAAAGAAAGATTTATTCTTAAAAACCTGAACGAAAATATCATAGGATTTTTTGAAGCTGAGGTGGATACTTATGAAGATGTTATTTTAGGTGTGTATCGTGATCTTGAAAATCAAATGATCGATATTTTTTCGGAGGTAATCGGAAAAGCCAATATTGATCTCGGCGATAATTTCTATTTCAACCTCGAAGAATCAAAGATGAAATCGTTTAAGATAGCTGAGAAGGCCGGTCTGTCACTTGAACAACAACAAACTTTGTTAACTCTTCAGAACGAAGGTGAAAGAATTTACCTTTTGATTGAACATTTGCGGAAATTGTCAGTTGAACTTGATAGTCGAGAACAACTGCGGCAAATAATGCAACACGATGGTTTTGTAAACTAAAAAAAATCCCGGTTATAAGCCGGGATTTTTTTTTAATATGAAGACTTTAATTTAATTCGGTTAAGAGCCCTGCTCAAAGCAGCCTCAGCCCGGGAAGCGTCAATTTCATTATTATGTTTTTCATGTAATCGTTGTTTTGCCCGTTCTGCAGCTTTTTCAGCCCTCGCGACATCAATCTCTGTTACATTCTCGATCGACTTAACAAGTATAAGCACTTTGTTATGCAATACTTCTATCACTCCGGTTGACACAGCAAAAATTTGTTCCGGTTCATTGGCAGTTTTAATTTTAATCCTGCCAATCTCAAGAGTACTGATAATTGGTGCATGATTGAATAGTACCTGAAACTCACCAACCGTACCGGGAACTGTTACTGAAAGGATATTCCCCTCAAACATTTTCTTCGATGGAGTCAAAATTTCGAGATATAACTCTTTCATTAGTTGTCCATTTCCTTGGCTTTTTCAAACACTTCTTCAATTTTACCAACATACATAAATGCCTGTTCAGGAAGATCATCACACTCACCATCAAGAATGGCTTTAAATCCTGCGATAGTATCCTTCAGCTCAACATATTTACCTTTATATCCGGTAAACTGTTCGGCAACATGGAAGGGCTGGCTGAGGAATCTTTGAATACGGCGAGCGCGTCTAACGGTGATCTTATCCTCGTCAGATAACTCATCCATACCAAGTATGTTAATAATATCCTGAAGGTCTTTATACTGCTGTAAAACTTCTTTCACACGTTTTGCTACTGAGTAATGTTCATCGCCAACTATCTCCGGTGTGAGAATTCTTGAAGTTGAATCGAGTGGATCAACCGCAGGATAAATACCAAGTTCGGATATTTGACGACTAAGAACTGTTGTAGCATCAAGGTGAGAGAAAGCTGCAGCCGGTGCAGGATCTGTTAAATCATCTGCAGGCACATAAATGGCTTGTACCGATGTAATCGAGCCTTTATCGGTCGATGTAATTCTTTCCTGCAATGCACCCATTTCAGTTGCAAGTGAAGGCTGGTAACCCACCGCAGACGGCATACGACCCAGGAGAGCCGACACTTCCGATCCTGCTTGGGTAAAACGGAATATATTATCAATAAAAAGCAGAACATCCTTGCCTTCTTCATCACGGAAGTATTCAGCAAGTGAGAGACCTGTTAAACCAACTCTGAGTCTTGCTCCGGGGGGTTCGTTCATCTGTCCAAAAACCAATGCGGTTTTGTTAATTACGCCTGATTCACTCATCTCAAGGTAAAGATCGTTTCCTTCTCGGGTTCTTTCACCAACACCTGCAAATACAGAATAACCACCATGATGAGTGGCAATATTGTTGATCAGTTCAAGGATTACAACGGTTTTTCCTACGCCCGCACCACCAAAGAGACCGGTTTTTCCGCCTTTTGAATATGGTTCGAGAAGATCAATTACTTTGATACCTGTTTCAAGCATCTCGGTACTTGTTGAAAGTGTTTTAAATTCGGGAGCTGGTCTGTGAATTGGATAATATTTATCCGTTTCAACCGGACCTTTGCCATCAATTGGCTGTCCAATAACATTAATCAATCTGCCAAGTGTGGTTGGGCCAACAGGTACCATGATTGGTGCACCGGTATCATAACCGATCATCCCTCTAACCAAACCATCGGTAGTATCCATTGCAACCGCTCTAACTTTATCTTCTCCAAGGTGCTGTTGCACTTCTACTATTAATTCTTCTCCATTTTCACGCGGTATTTTTACTGCGTTTAAAATTCCCGGTAGATGATTGTTTTCAAATTGTAAATCGACTACGGGGCCGATAACCTGAACTATTTTGCCTTGAAGCGCCATTTCATTCCTTATTATTTAAATTCAGAGTTACAAATTTACTATTTTTCCAACTCTTTATCAATTCCTGAATCAACAAGAGTTGGCTTTTACAAAGGAAAATTTCCTTTAAATTTTTAATTATCTGTTGATAACCTGTACCTGACGATTTTGCCGTTCAATTTGTCTACTACAAACAGAACTCTGTCGTAATGGGTTAATCCTGAAGGTTGTGAAAAATTTTCAGGTCCCCCAAATTTTTGCAGTTGTCCCCCAAAAGAATTAAATCTGTAAACAGAATCTTTACCGATATCTGCAACATACATATTGCCTGATCTGTCAATTGCGACATCAGATGGGAGGGTAAATTTATTGATCTGCATCAGATCAGAACCACCCGAGGGTGAAAGTTTTAATTCGTACTGTTCTCCAAGGCTGCTTACCACATAAGTTAGCCACTGTACACGGAAGCTGTTATCACCTGATAAAGTCAAAATAAAGTCGATGTTCTTTTTATCGAAGCCGACAAGTGAAGAGATTCCATTTGCTGAAAGAATTCCAGTGCCATTAGGATCAATGGCCGGTAATCTTCCAATCAGAGTATCCTGCCTCGAAGTGGTTTTCTGATAAGAAAGAATTGAGTTATCAGGATTTACTACGCTGGTATTATTAGGACCTGTTCTTGCGATGTAAAACGAATTATTGTAGAACACAGATATACCGGTATAACTTAATCGTAAATCTAAATCTGAAACGCCCGAACCGGGTTTTGGTAGCAATCTGGTGACGGGGGCACCGGCAAGATTATGTCCACCGGCAACCATATCTATTTTATAGACGGCATCCATTGTTCGCGGAACACCATTTAAGACCGTGTCAAATTTACCAATCACTATCAGATTTAACTGATAATCCTGCTCAACTTTTAAAGGCTTTGGAAGTGTTTTACTACTCAGTTGGTCACCATTTTGATTCAACATTAAAAGACGGTCGTTTCCGGTATCGGTTACATAGATAAAATAATCTTTCCCTATGATAATATCAGTGGGTGAATTAAATCCGATCCAGTCTGGAGTTAATTTAATATAGACAGTATCACCTGTCACATTACCACCTGTTTTACCTGAATCAAATACACTTAAATCAAATTTTTCGCCACATCCTGAAAACAGAATCAATGCAAGAATTGATAAAGAAAATAACTTTTTCATCTTACATCCCCAAAATAATTGATAATCTGTGAACTGCTCCCAAGCGGTCAAAATTGACATATGCATAATCAAATGTGAATTTTGCCATTGAAATAGGGAGATTTAATCCGGCACCAAAACTGTAGTTTTGTTCTTCAACGTTAATTTTATAACCACCTCTTAACAGAAGTGAAAAACCTGTTACAGGTTCTTTAAATTCATATTCAGCACCAAGCGAAACATTTTCGCTGTTATCATTGGGATGATTTAACTGAATTGATGTTGTCACTCTGTGTTGTTCTGTCTGGTAAGGCTCAAAGGCAAATCCAAGTCTAAACATGGTTGGAGGTGAAAATTCCTGCCAGTTCGATTTTGTTCTGTTGCCGGTTAATACCACTTCCCCATCCGGAGCAAGCTGATTGCTAAAATTAGACATAACCACAGCAAATCGTGTTGTTCCGAGACCTGTCCAGTAGTATGTTCCAAGATCAATCAAAACACCCCGCATCTTTAATTTATCGAGTGTTTCTTCCATATATCTGACAGTTGCACCAAAGCTGAACTTGTCAGTCATTTTTCTCGAATAACTGAGTGAGAGAGCAAGATCTGAAAAAGTGAAGTATGAACCCGTCCCAAGTGGTGCAAACTCTGTGGTGACCTTCATATCGCCTGCAGAGAGGGATGTGACGGACACTCCCACAGCATCATCACCAGTAATGTGATAAACTGCGCCGGCAAAATTGTGTTTTACACCAACCAGCCAACTGTTATGGGAAAACATCACCTGGTTATCATCAAACTGCACAAGTGCTGCAGGATTCCAGTAGATTGCGGAGGCATCGTTGCCCACTGCAACAAATGCGTCGCCCATCGCTGAAGCTCTGCCACCTACACCAATTTTCAGAAACTGAGCCGTTGAGATGCCTGCTCTTTGCCCGCCGAGAACGGGAAAGAGCTGCCCAAAAGACTCTCCAATTAAAAGTATTACGAAAATAATTAGTGTTTTTTTCATCTTAAAACTTAAAGCTCACACCTAATTTAACATTACGTCTGGTTAGATATCTTGCAGGGTTATATGGATAAGGGTTTAATGGTGCCTGTAAATCAGGGTAAAGTGGATCATTCCAACTGCCCGGTGTTGCATCACCATATTCATATGCTCTTCCTGTAACAGGATTGATAATAGCCGAGTTTTGTCTGTCCAATAAATTGTTCACTTCAACAAACACGCTGAATCTAAATTGTCCAATTTTTAGATATTTCTCAAAATTCAGATCGATATAAAACCAGTCGTCAGCGATCGCCGTATATCTTTCACCTCTGACATAATCGTACTGGGGTCTGCCGTCAACCTCGTAACTGCCTGTGAATACGGCCGGTGTATATCTCTTGCCTGATTGGAAGAAAAAACGAAGATTCACATTATAATCATCAAGAATTCCGTTCCCGAATCCAAAAAGTGCTTCATCCTGAGCAACATAAAAGTTTGCAATCAGAGTTGCAGTGATTGGTCTGTCCCAAGGGGCATATTGTTCTTTAATTGACTCTTCGAGAGTTCCCTGAGCGATAAGCACACCTTCATCCGCTGATGAACTTTTGCCTGTCACTTCAGAATAAGAAAAGACTGCAGTTCCACGGAACCACTTCCCTACTCTTTTTTGATACTCAAATTCAACACCTCTTGATCTGGCATAATCAGCGTTTACATAAGTTGTAAATCGTTGCGAAGCAAATCTTGGACTTGAAATTCTTGCAGTTCTGGTATTGATATAATCAAAGATGTCTTTATAATATGCGGTAACAGTTAACACATCATCATCTGTAAACTGAGTCTTAACACCAAGTTCATAAGCTACGGTCGTTTCAGGTTTCAGGTTTGGATTTCCAAAGCGCTGAAACGATGATTGTGAATTGTAAGGATCGAGCTTCGCATAAACATACTGTGGTTTGGGCCATTTGCTAAAATGCCCATAAGAGAAAAACAGGGTCTGTGAATTTGTAATAGGATGTGATATCCCAAGTCGAGGACTTAACCTTGCCTTGAAGTATCTGTCACCAAAAAACTTAAAACTGTCGTCGTAATAATTTTTTCTGACTTCGTCGGGGATTGTGATAACATCAGGATTTTTTACTGCGTCATCAACATACTTGCCCGGGAACCAGACATCCAATCTTAACCCAAAATTCAGGATCATACCACCAAAATTGATATTATCCTGCGCATAAAGTGCGGCGATCATGGGATTAACTTTATAAATATCGTTGTTTAACCCAAGTGTTCCAACCCAGGGCTGATAGATATCCACAACCTGCATCTCTTGAAATTGAAGTTTAAAGCCGGCTTTGAACTTGTTTTTTTCATCAAAAAAGCTGGTTACATCTCCTGTCACTGAAAATTCATCAAGATAATGATCGTGCCAGGTATATGGATTTCCAACATCCCAGAAACCATCACCCGGAATCACTCCAACTGTATCTCTCCCGAGGTTGTAATATTCTACAGGAAAGTTTGGAATATCCTTTGGCTGACGGTAGAGTCTCCAGTCAAGTCCGTTGGCATCTGTTCTGAGGTTGGTTAAAAATTTGCTGAATTTTATTTCATAAAATGTTTTTGTGTTCAGGGTATGAGTAACACTCACGGTATTGTAGATATTCTTGTGTGTGAATGCATTTGCATTTTCAAGAATATTCTGAAATTCATACTGATAACCGGGACTCGGTTCAACATACTCAAGATTCGACTGGAGTGACTGCGAATTTTGATTTATTGAAACTGACTGATTAAAAGAGTAAGCTATTTTAAAAGTAGGTGTAACCTTGTAAGTAAGTTTTGCTAGACCATACCAGCTATTCTCAAATTTTGGAGCAAATCTTGTTCCGTAAAAAGTTGAAGAATTTAACTGTGCAGATTTTGTCGGTTTGTAATATCCCTGGGTAATACCATCCGAAAGTCCAACATACAAATTTGAGAAAAATGATATTTCACCCGGAATTTCCAACCCCAAGGCAGGCAAAAGAAAACTTGTAATCGGTTCGGGTCCTGACAAACTAATTTCAAAAATGTCGATATTAAAAACATGTGGATTTGATTTGTCGGCGATGTTATCGGTTTTGTAGGAGAGATATCCGTTGTAATATCTTACACTTCCCTCTTTTGTTTTGACATTCACAATTCCTGAAGTTGCCTGACCAAATTCGGCGTTAAACCCGCCGGTGATCACTTCAACTTCTTCAAGTGAATTTGCACTTATTTGAAGTCCAAATCCGGTTCCTGCCAATGGATCCTGCACAGAGACACCATCCAAAAGAAAAGCATTTTCGTAAGCTCTGCCACCTCTGATATGAAGTGAATTATCACTCGAGACCACACCGGCCTGTTGTGCAATTACATCAGTGACATTTTCAACTACTGCAAGTTCGATATCTTCACTTGAAACTGTTTTTTTACTCTGCGTTTCTTCTACATCCAACAGTGGTTTGTCACCAATAATCACAACATCCTGAGTAAGAGTTAAAGAAGTTTCTTCAAGTTTTACATCAATTATTGTTTTAGTGTTGGCGGTAACTTTTGTACCTGTAAACTGCGTCGTTTTATATCCAATAAAGGAAATCTCAAGAGTATAAGAACCGGGTGCCACATTTTTAATAATGTAATTTCCATCGGCATCAGAAGCTGCACCATAGTAGGTTCCCTTCAGAATCACATTAACTCCGGGAAGTGGAGTATCAGTTTTTTTGTCAAGAATTCTACCCGCAATACTTCCGTTCTGAGCAAAAAGACCGGTAGTAAAAAGAAGAAAAATTATGGGTATCAGTTTATTCATATTTGCACCATAACTCATAGATTTACGCCAAACTCTTGAAACAGTACCTTTTCAAAGAGTTGATGAACATTGCCGTTGCCATTTAACTTGTTTAGTGGAAGTGCAATGAAAAATAAATTTTTATTCCCGTTTATAAATCCTGTATGTCCGGGGATTTGTGTCCCTGAGGATTTATATATCGGACGAGCAAGGGTAAGATTTGGATAAAGTCCAAAATTGCCAAGAATCGTCGATGTTGTTTTAAGGTCGGGGTAACCATTGTTTGCCGGGTTGCTGTTATCAACAACAAAATCTGTGTTGCTTGCAAGAACAGGCACCAGATTGGAAATTGAGTCCACGGGGAGGAACTCTTTTAGAGCAAGAATGTCAGGTGGTGGATTTCTTGGAAATTGCATCGAAAAGAAGATTTTTCCGCCGTTATCAAGATATTTATTAACCACATTTTGTGCCGCCTGAATTGATGGATTGTTATCAGCATACCAGACTACATAGTCGAACAGCTTAATCGTTAAGAAAAAGTTGTAACTAAAAAATGGAATCTGTTTGCCTGCAATGTTTAAAGTGTCATATTTTCCGGCAAGTGAACCACCATTAATGGTCGAAAGCTGATTATTAAAAAAAGCGGTTGCATCGTCACTTGTTACATAATCGTCAATAAGGAGCATTTTCCCAACAGGTTTTCTAACAAACCATGTTTTGTTTTCCCCGGGCATTTGATAAAAAGGAGTTTTTGCTCCTGAAATATCAACCGCCTGTACATAAACCTTGTTAAAACCATTTAACACCATCCCTTTAAGTTTTTGGGGATAGATATTAAATTCGGCTCCGTCGATCAAAATTTCAGTCTCGGGGTTTGCAGAGATAAAATCTCTAACCCTTAGAGTTACAAGTCTTGTATTCCCTCTGAGTTCAACATAATTTGCAATGTTGTTTGTATCATTTAATACAATATTAATTTTTTGGATGGTTTCATCACCATCAAGATCAGAAGCTTTCCATCTGAATGTCATTACAGGTAAAGACGATGCGGGAACAACGGTTAAGGTGTCCCATGCAAGTTCAGGTGGAGTGTTTTTAATCGGAAATTTTAGTTTGGCAGGTGTTGGATCAATCAATCCTATATCATAAAACTTTTCGCCTGCATCATAAACCCCATTACCATTTAGATCAACAAATGGTTCAGGTCCAAAATTGATTCCGTTCTGTACCACTGAATTATCATAAATTCCGTTTCCGGAGTTGTCAACCGCACATACTTCAAAGAAATATGAAGTATCTGCAGCACCTATCTGAAGTGCAAAAGCACTGTCATTTTTTGTTGTAAAAGCCCATGAGCTCTCATCCCAGGTAAAGTAATAGCCAACCACGAGTCCATCCGGATCATCACCCCACCAGTTAACCGTAAGTTTACTGGGTTGTTGTGAGATAGTAGAATCTGGATACAGGAACAAGTGCGTTTGGGGTGGTTGGTTACCCACAGGGTTTCCGGTCATAGTGTCTGAACAAGAGGACAGACCCAAAACCATCAACGCTAAAAAAACAGTTAAGAGAAATTTTTTATTGAGCTTCATACAAAAACCTGAGGGAGACCCTCATGGATCTCCCTGTGATTAAGAAAATTATTTCATTAAGATCATTTTTTTAACAGAAGAATTCAAACCGGATTCAATCTTGTAAAGATAAACTCCTGAAGGCAAAGCAGAGGCATTAAAGTAAACTTTATAGTTACCTGCTTCTTTGTATTCATTGATAATTGTCTGAACACTTCTTCCAAGAACATCAAATATTTCAAGTTTCACATTCTGTCCCTTTGGAATGCTAAATTCAATAGCAGTTGAAGGGTTGAATGGATTTGGATAATTCTGTCTGAGTGCAAATTCTGCTGGGACCAAATTATCTTTGATATCGGTGGTATAACCCAAAAGATCGGCATCTTTTCTCGGAGTCAACTTGTAATTTGAGAAAGAGAAATAAAGAACACCTGTGATCGAGCTAAATCTCGCCAATGAATCCACTTGAACTCCTGAAAGTCCCGGTTCCCAGTTGTTATGATAAGAATGATTACCGTCTTGTAATTCAACACGGGTACCACCTGAATTATCATCAACCAGCATTTCACCAAAGTTACCACCTGCATCAGCATTAGGTTTTGTGATTATTGGGTTTGTGTATTTAATAAGAACACTTTCATATTTTTCGGCATCAACAACACCACTTGCTTTGGCACCGATTGTACCTGTTGACAACTCAATTGGTTCAGGAACAGTGTTGCCTGTTGAGTTAACTACAATTGCAGTAACTGAATCAAGGCATGTAACACTGAAATCTTCAACCACTTTACCACTAACAGTTACGTTATCACCTCGATTAAGGTTTAACGCATCAAATCCTTTAACCCAGATACCTGACCATGCAGATGATCCGTTTTGAATGTACACTCTTAATGCTGTTGAACCATATCCCGGGATGTCGGAAGTGTCGGCTGTAACCACACCGGTAAGGTTGATTCTATAGTTATTAAGTGCACTAAAACCTGATCCATAAGGACTGTATTGAACATCCTGGATCGAAAGAGGTCTGGTAAGTACAGGGTAAAACCATCTGTTTCTTGCAGTATCGGCAGGATTCATTGTGATTCTGTTTTCATTATCCTGTGCCCAGAAGAAATAATCAACCCATGCTGAATCTGAATCAACACCGGGGATTGTGGCGGAAAACATGTTGGTATCAGCAACTCCACGGGTAAGTGACAATTCTGTATATCCACCCATATTTACTCTGTAATAAACTTTTGCAGAAGTGATCATGCCATCAAGATCAACTATTCTGGAGGAAATTTCCACAGGGACATTACGTCCAACATAAGCGTTGTTTCTTGTAATATTTGCAATGGAGGGAGGTGTTGCACCAACAACCATGTCGCCGGGGTATAATGGCACAATATAATAACCATCTGCTCTCGTATGAACTGTTCCACGGATAAACTCAAGAAATGTTCCGTCAGCAGGTGCATCATAATCTGTTAAACCGGTTAAACGGTGTGCTCTTTTTGTAAAGAAACCAGATTGATCATACATAGTCATGTAGTTACCATTTCCGTCATTAAAGCGGAAGGTTCCTGAGGAGCTGTTTCTATCACTTGTAAGAACATTTCTGATCACTACATACATACCCTCATATTTTTCGCCTTCACCTTTAAGAACTCCACCTTCCATAAAGGTAGTCATTGGAAGTTCAATCGGGTTGGGTCTTTTTGGTTCCTGCGATACAAAATCAACTGGAACAGGTGGATTTACAAGGAGATTCGCCTGAACAGTGTTACCCGAAAAGACAGAAATTACAGCTGTAAATTCCCAAACCTGAGCGGTATCTGTAAGATCAAATCCTGAACTCTGATTAACTCCGGTAGTGTCATTTTGGATTACTGAAATTCCACCAAATGGCTGACCATTTAGATCCTGAACATAAGCATACCATCTGCCACCCGCTGCGATAACTCTTCTACGGTCAGTTGAAGGGTCAACCACGGGCTTTACGGTGATGACTCCTCTAAATCTTACTGTATCACCGAGGTAGTCGGAATATTCAATTCCGGATCCAAGAAGTGAATCAGGAGTCTGAGTCAGTTGTTGAATTGTTACTAAAGGATACTGCTGTGAAAAAGCAACGCCCGTTAGTAAAAATGCGATGAGTAAAAAAGATTTTTTCATTCTTTTTCCTTTTTTATTTGATTACTAAAAACTTTCCGGTTTTTATTTTTCCGGTATTAAGATCTTTAACCGAGAAAAGATATAAACCTGTTGCAATTGCCTGATCTCCCTCTGAAATCAGATCCCATGCATGTTCTCCACCTGACATAACCTGCGTTCCACCGGGTGAAAAATTTTCAAACCATCTCAATTCGCTGCCATTGCTGTTGCCGTCATGATCAAGTTTTTTGATAACATCCCCTGCCAGTGTGTAAATAACAATTTCAGCGCGTGCCGGTAAATTGTAAAAATATATTTTTCTTAATCTTTCAAATGATCCATCCCAATAAGCATTTCCATAATAAGGATTTGGATATACTCCTATTTCAACATCTTCTTGAGAGGTTGGTGTCGTACCGGGGATTATTCTTTTTACATTAAATAAAAAGCTGGATTCAAGACTTTCAATCCTGTTTACAGGGTCACCTTTGTCAAATGCGGAGACATTAAAAAGATATTGCCAGCCATTCAAGAGATTATCAACATCAAATTTGTACCAGTATTCTGTGTTATCACCCTCAAACTTCACTGCCTGTGGGAGTTTAACATAGTTAAATCCTGTGTTAAAAAAGAGTGAGTTTCCGGTACTGTCAAACTCTGCCATCTGGACCAACGCCTGTGCATCGTTTGCATTATTTTGAAAATCAAAACCTGCGTTTGATCTGTATAATCTGTAACCCTCAAAATCTTTTAATCCGGAAATAGGATCGATACTAAGTTCAGCTGATTTGTCCCAATAAAGTGAAACTTTTCCATTTTGTGGGACGGCAACAACTTTTGGAGAAACAGGAGGTGCCGGAAGAATATATCTGTCCAACTTTCCGTTTCCATTTAAGTCTTCACCGGGATCAAGAATATTATTTCTATTTTTGTCTTCGCCACTGTATGCTCTTTTAGCCCAATCAGCGTTTGCCGCAAGTGTTTTTTTCTGTTCGTCACTATCGAGGGCGGCAGGATCATCGCCAAATTTTTTGGCACCCAAAATTGCAAAAACAACATTGATAGAGTCTCCTGGGGCAATCCGTTTAAAGCTGCCTGCGGAAATCATAAAAGAACGGTTTGAAGGGGATTTTAGAGTGGCAGGTGTAACTCCGGCATTATAACGGGTGTTACCACCAAAATAGCCCTGAAGTTTTACATATCGCTCCTGATCTGTCTGAGGAGCAAAGAAAAGTGGGTCTGCTGTGTTTCTAAACTGCCAGCTTACATAATTTACACTGTCATGAGGCGTATCAGATCCAAGAAACTGAACACCGAGATAACTGTCTGTGAAACCGATATCACCATTTGAGTCAAACTCATAGGCGACATCAATCGAATCCATAAACCCGTTTCCACCTTTGTTAAAAAAGGCGGATCCTCCGGGTGAAGTAACTTTTGTATTCCTTACAACTGCATCTGTCCACATCCCAACATAAACACTGTCAACATATTTGTTACTGAGATTTTTTATTGTATAGTTAAAGATTACGAAGAAATCGGCGAAGGGAAAGTTCCAGGCATAAGTTTCAAGATGAACACCAAGCCCCAATGGAGAATGTTCCTGAATTGGTTCATTATTTTCCCACACAAGGTTGGTATCGTTAAACTCTATGACAAAATCCTGATGCGACACTGCCTCAGGTTTGTAATATCTTGATGTGAGCAAAGAAGACCTCTCAACTATCCTGGATTCTTTGTCATTTGTGAACTCAAATCCCCCACCACGAGCAGAAACTGAAGCTGCATCAACAGCTCCTGTAGTGACAAATGGACCCAGTCTGCCGGAACCGAGGGAATCGTTACTAACAAAGCCACCGATATACAAACCACCATCAAAAATATGTTCGATACCGCTCCCCTTTGGATATTCTGCCGATGGATTTTGAGGCCAAAGTGCAAACCCGTGCCCATAGGTTCCAAAGTTTGTGATGGTTATTCCGATATTTCCAACAGATGTGAATTTTGTATTATCATCTTTTGAAAGTCTGGAAATAGACCGGATATCCTGCTGAGCTAAGAGTGAGGAAGAAATATAAATGAAAGCGAATACTAATTGGTAAATTTTCATAAAACATAAATTTTTGAAAAGAGTGACTTTAAATAAAGGAAATTATTAACTCTCAAAAAAGCAGTTAATTATTTAATAACATTACTGTACTATTGTAACCATTCTCGCCTGCTGATCTGCGTGGTATGAACTTCTGACCAAAGGTGCTGATTCAACGATTTTAAAACCAAGTTTGAGACCCTCTGTTTTATAAAATGCAAATTCATCAGGTGTTACAAATCTGTGAACGGGCAGGTGGTTTCCGGTGGGTTGCAGATATTGACCAATCGTTAAAATATCACAATGGTGAGCAACCAGGTCTTTCATCAGTTCAACCACTTCTTCTTTGGTCTCCCCAATTCCAACCATGATTCCACTTTTGGTTTTAAGACCACGGTTGTGAAACCAGTTTATCAAATCGAGACTTCTCTGATATTTTGCCTGAGGTCTGACGACATGATACATTCTTGGGACAGTCTCAAGGTTGTGATTCAGAATATCTGGTGGATTTTGCATTATAATTTCAAATGCATCTTCCATCCCTTTAAAATCGGGAATCAGTATCTCAATTGTACAGTCAGGAGTGGTTTGTCTGATTAACCTGTTCAACTCAGAAAAAATTGATGCTCCCCCATCCTGAAGTTCGTCACGGTTTACCGATGTGATTACAACATGGCGAAGTTGAAGGTTATTAACAGCTTCAGCAACTCTTCGAGGTTCATCAAGATCAAGTTCTGTAGGTAGTCCCACTTTTATATTGCAAAAACCACAACTTCTTGTGCATGTGTCTCCAAGAATCATAAATGTTGCAGTTCTGTGGTTCCAACATTCTGCAAGATTGGGACATCTTGCCTCTTCACAAACTGTATTCAGTTTGTTATTTCTCATCAAATTTCTAACTTCCACATAGTTTTTACCTGTTGGAAGTTTAACCTTTAACCACTCGGGTCTTCTGCCAAGATCTCCCCGTTCACCCTGAACACGATCAGCAAAATCCCTTTGATGTTTATTTATTGTTTTTCTATCCAAAATAATCGTCTCTTTGTCTAAATCCAGTTTTCATTAAAATTTTCAAGGTTTTCTTTAACTGCTTTCAAAAACAGCCCACCAAGCATTCCATCAACAAGTCTGTGGTCATGAGCCAAAGTCAGATACATCATTGGTTTTATAGCAATTGTATCCTGTCCATCTACCTCGATAACAACAGCTCTTTTAACAACGGCCCCAACTCCCAAAATCGCAACTTCAGGTTGATTGATAATTGGTGTCCCAAAAAGTGTTCCAAAAACACCATAATTGGTGATTGTGAAAGTACCGTTTGTGATATCATCAGGAGTCAATTTTCTGTTTCTCGCTCTGAGTGCAATGTCATTGATCGCTTTTGCAAGCCCAACAATGTTTTTATTCTGTGCATTTTTAATATTTGGTACAATAAGTCCATTTGGTTGCATTGAAACTGCAATTCCCAAATTGATAAATTTCTTTTGAACTATATTATTTCCATCAATACTTGCGTTCACCAGAGGATAATCTCTTAAAGCCCTGTTTACTGCATGTGCAATAAATGGCATATAGGTCAACTTTACACCTTCGGTTTTTTCAATTTCTGCTTTTTTAACCTGGAGGAAACGATATATTTTTGACATATCCACTTCCGCGAGTTCAGTAACATGCACTGAAGTATCTCTACTAATCACCATGTGTTCCATGATTTTCCGGCGGATATTGTCCATCGGTGTAACTTCTGTTTCACCATTAACAAATGATGACACAGGTGATGGTGATGGAGTTGGTGATGTCGACTTCGTTTGAACAGGAGCAGGTGCGGGTGTTGAAACCGGAACGGGTTTGGCAGGTTGAGTTGCTTTTATCTCAATAAATTTCAGAATATCATTTTTTGTAACTCTGCCACCAATGCCGGTTCCAGAAATTGAATCGAGCTCACTTGATGATACACCCTGTTTTTTGGCAATATTCATAACTAAAGGAGAATAAAATCGGTCACTCCCTTGCTCTTCAACTTCAACGGGTTCATTTCTCTGCGCATTTGCGGCAATAACATCATGCATTGAAGGGATTGGTTCAACAGGAGTTGAAACGGATTGTGTTACCGGAGCCTCTGATTTTTTTTGAGCCGGTTTCGCCGATGCAGAAGTGGAAATCCTGGCAACAATGGTTCCAACATCAACAGTCTCTTGTTCCTGAACCAAAATTTCAACTACAAAACCATCTTCGGGAGATGGAATCTCGGTGTCAACTTTATCTGTGCTGATTTCAAAAAATGTTTCATCTTTTTTAACCGGATCACCAACTTTTTTGTACCATTTAATAATTGTGCCATCCATAACCGATTCACCCATTTTTGGCATCGGAATATCGGTCAATTCACCGTTCTCTTCATTAGATGCAGAAGCAAGAACAGTTGAAAGCTCCTCAGGTTCAGGGATGGAAACAGGTGCACTCTGGGGCGCGGGAGTTTGTTCCGGTTCCGAAGTTGTTATTCCATCACCTTTTTCTGTGGAAAGTCTTGCTACCACAACTCCGGCATCTACAGTTTCCTGCTCATTAACAAGAATTTCATCAAGAATTCCATCTTCAGCGCATGGAATCTCAGTATCAACTTTATCGGTACTAATCTCAAATATAATTTCATCTTTTTTTACAGTATCACCCGGTTTTTTATACCATTTAATGATGGTTCCTTCGGTAACACTTTCACCCATTTTTGGCATAACTATGTCAATTTTCATCTTCAAAACCTCAATTTTAATACTGTGCTAATTCTTTAATTGCTTTGTAAACACCTTCTCTTGACGGCAATATCCTGTCTTCGAGTATAGGGCTATAGGGAATGTGGGCATCTTTTGCAGCATATCGTTTTACGGGACCATCAAGATGTTCAAAACAATCTGAAGAGATTAAAGCTGCGATTTCCCCGCCAAATCCACCTGTTAGTGTATCTTCGTGAATTACGATTGCTTTTCCTGTTTTCCTTACGGAATTGTAAATGGCATCTCTGTCAAGCGGTGTAATTGTTCTAATATCAATCACCTCAACACTAAATCCTTCATCCTCAAGTCGTTTTGCTGCAAAAACTGCTTCCCAAACAGTTGCACCCCAGGAGATAACCGTGATATCTTTCCCCTCTCTCACTGTTTTTGCAACACCAAAAGGAATCAGATAATCTGCAGCCGGTTCGGGAGCCATGGCAAATGATTGCCTGTAAAGACCCTTGTGTTCACAAAAAATAACAGGGTCATTTAATCTGATTGCAGTTTTTAATAAACCTTTTGCATCGGCTGCGTTTGAAGGATATGCTATAAATAAACCGGGTACGTGAGCAAATATCGATTCAATATTTTGACTGTGGTAAAGTCCACCATGAATATAACCACCAACCGCAACTCTTGTAACAAATGGTGTGGCCCACTCGTTATTTGATCTGTATCTAAATGTGGCTGTTTCATTTTTATACTGCATAAATGCCGGCCAAATATAATCGCCAAACTGAATTTCAACAACGGGTTTTAGCCCTGCAAGCGCCATCCCTGTGGCAACTCCGGCAATACTTGCTTCGGCGAGTGGACTGTTAAAAACTCTGTTATTCCCGTATTTTGTCGAAAGTCCTTTGGTAGCCGTGAAAACTCCACCTTTACCGTCGGCAATATCTTCACCAAAAACATAGATGTTTTTATTTATCTCCATCTCTTCAGAAAGAGCATGATTTATGGCATCCACCATTACTATTGGTTTTCCGGCAGGAGTTGTCTTTTCGTAATCAAGTGATTCTCTGAGGCCACTCTCATCATACATAAACTTTTCAGCAGTTTCAGGATCAGGATTTGCCGCAACAACTGCTTCGTCAACTGCTGTGTTAATCGATTCATCCACCACTTTTCTGATTTCTTCAAGTTCATCTTCAGTAAAGATGTTTTCAACAAGTACATCATGTCCAAATTTAAAAATTGGATCATTTTTCTGATCATCTTTAAGTTCATTTTCAGAGCGGTATTTTTTATGATCATCAGAAGAGGAATGTGAATGCAGTCTAACAGTATCAGCTTCAATCAATGCGGGACCACTGCCCGACTTGATATATTCAATGGCTTCTTTTACAGTTTGATATGATTTAAAGAAATCAGTACCGTCAACAATAAATCTTTTAAGATTGGCATAACCTTTCATCATTTCTGAAATCATGTTACCTTCGCCGCCACTCTGCTGCGAAACATGCACAGATATTGCATACTTATTGTTTTGGATTACAAAAAGAACGGGTAATTTTTCTCTTGATGCCCAGTTAACAGCTTCGTGAAACTCACCCTGACTTGTTGTTCCCTCGCCGGAACTTGCATAAGATATGTTGTTTATCCCTTGTCTTTGTGAAGCCAGAGCCGTTCCCACCGCTTGAAGAAATTGTGTTCCTGTAGGACTGGATTGTGTCGGCACAAGATTGGGTCTCTTCACACCAAAATGACATGGAAGTTGTCTTCCACCCGTTGCCGGGTCATCAGCTTTTCCAAAACATGCAAGAAAAAAATCTTTGGCAGTCATCCCCGACATCAGGGTTAGTGTCAAATCCCTGTAATAAGGGAAAATCCAATCAACTTTTGAATCCAACAACAGGCCAAGTGCCGCCTGAACTGCTTCATGCCCCGCACCTGCGATATGAAAAAATGATTTCCCCTGACGGAGAAGATTCATTGCCTTATTATCTATTTGGCGTGCAAGGTACATATAACGGTAAGCGGTTTCGAGAGTTGCCTTATCAAGATTAATCGACGAGGAACCATTATTTGGGAGTGTTGTTTTTTTGCTGTTTGAATTTTTTTCTAAAATTGCGGTTTTAGCCATTTCGGTCCTTTTTTGTATCATTAATGAACCAATTGATAAATATCAATTTCTTTCAAGGTACTGTAATCGAAGTGTAAAACAAATTGATCTCTTAATTTTTGTTTCACTTCGTCTATCTTAATTTCTCTTTTTAGTAATCGGGAAAGTGAAGTTACTTCCTTGTCCTTTATACCACAAGGGATAATTCCGTTAAAAAGTTCAAGATCGGTGTTAATATTAAAAGCAAACCCGTGCATCGTCACCCATCTGCTTACTCTTATTCCGATTGCTGCGATTTTACTTTCTCCAACCCAGACACCTGTATATTCAGGTTTTCTGCCCGATTCAATCCCATATTCTGCAAGCACTTTGATTATAACTTCTTCAAGATTTCGCAAATAAAGATGTGTATCAGGTTTCCACTTATTCAAATCTATTATCGGGTAACCAACAATCTGGCCGGGTCCATGATAGGTAATGTCACCACCTCTATCAATCTCAAAAACTGAAATTCCATTTTTCTCGAGATACTCCTCGGAACCGATGAGATTGGTTCTGTCAGCAGTCTTGCCCAAAGTGTAAGTGTGGGGATGTTCAAGCAATAACAGTGTATCCTCGATGGCACCCGATGTTCGCATCAGATGAATGGTTCTTTGCAGATCCCACGCTTCCTGATAGGAAACGGTACCAAGATTGGAATAAAACAATTCCTTAGATATGGATTGCTTCTCCATACGCCGTGGCAGCAGCTTCCATCACCGACTCTGAAAGAGTGGGATGTGCATGCACTGTTTTAATAATCGTTTCATAAGTAGCTTCAAGTGTCCGTGCAATTGCAAGTTCGGCAATCATCTCAGTGGCTTCTGAACCAACTATGTGAGCACCAAGAAGTTCACCATATTCTTCGTCAAAAATCAATTTAACAAATCCGTCGCGTTCACCTATTGCAAATGCTTTACCCGATGCCATAAAAGGAAATTTACCAATTTTAAGTTTATATCCTTTTTCCTTTGCCTGCTCCTCGGTTAAACCGATGCTGGCAACCTGTGGCTGACAATAGGTACATCCGGGAATATTTCCATAATCAACGGGTGTGGAATGTAAACCTTTGATTGTCTCAACACAATGAAGTCCCTCTGCGCTTGCCACATGAGCCAACCAGGGTGGTCCTATTACATCACCAATTGCATAAACTCCGGAGACATTGGTTGAATAATCTTTTTTATCAACTTTGATATGGTTTTTAAAGATTTCAATTCCAAGTTCTTCCAAACCAATTCCTTCAATGTTTCCCGTAACTCCAATTGCAGAAAGCACTTTATCAGCTTTCATTTCAATCTTTTTACCATCTTTGGTAATTGTTACGGTAACGCCATCTTTTCCGGGTTTTGCAGATTCTACCACCGCTCCTGTGTGAATCTCAACACCCCTTTTTTTGAAACTTTTGGTTAGTGTTTCTGAAACTTCCCTGTCTTCAACAGGTAATATTCTGTCCAACATCTCAATAATTGTTACTTTTGTTCCAAGAACGGAATAAAAATAAGCAAACTCAATTCCAATTGCACCTGCACCAACAACAATAAGGCTTGATGGCATTTCAGGCAGGTTCATAGCTTCAGAACTTGTGATTATGTCTTTTCTGTCCACAGGAATTGAAGGAACATTTCTGGGGCGGGCACCCGTTGCAATAATGATTTTATCGGCTTCAATTGTTGAAGTCTTTTTGCCATCATTGTCTAAAATATCAATTGTGTTTTTGCTCGAAAGTTTCCCAAAACCTCTGATCCTGTCCACCTTGTTTTTTTTCACCAACATTTCAACATTCTTCGATATTTTCTCGGAAATGTCGCGACTTCTTTTAATAACCTTCGAAAAGTCGATACTCAACTCTTTAAATGAAATACCAAAATCACCGCTATGGTTTGAAAGTGTATCGTAAATCTCTGCATTTTTTAAAAGTGATTTGGTAGGAATACAACCCCAGTTAAGGCAAATGCCTCCAAGATTGTCTTTATCAATTACTACTGTTTTAAGGCCCAACTGTCCTGCTCTGATGGCAGCAACATAACCGCCCGGTCCTCCTCCGAGAATGGCGAGATCGTATTTCGACATTTAGATGTTCCTGGAATTTGATGGAAATGTAATTACAAATATACTCATTTTAAAAATGCCTTTCAAACAGGAGAGATTTTGGGGGGAAACGCCTTGATAATTTATGAGATGTTCACGAGAATTACTGGACTTGAACCTTGTACCACACTTTCATAGAAACACTTAACCAGCCATTTTGCAAGACCCTTATGATATGTTCGCTGCTCTTTTTCGTCAGCTTGGAGTTTGGCGTTTTGGTCGTGCAATTGGACATACACGCTCTTTACCAAGTGTTGTCTTATGTGGCTTGGAAATGTGTGTGGCTGTTGTGCGTTTGCATTATTCAAACATTTTCTTAAAGTCCTTTGTAAAATAATCTTTGACGGATTCGTTTACACCTGTCGGCTCATTGTAGAAAAATAAATCTATTTGAACTTCTTTGTCGTTGTACTTTATGGTATGTCCGTTAAAGATGTTTTCATATCCTTTTGCTTTGTCTTCTGCGTTACCTGTGCCAACAACATTTCCTTTCGGGTCAATGAATTTGATTATTAACTTGTCTGAGTCTTTTGATTTAAGCCAAAAAACAAAGTCTGGAAAAAAGTTTCTAAATTCTTGTTCTCTCGTATCGTAGTATGGTATAGAAACATCATCAGTTGTTTGGTCTATTTTGGAGAAATACCACCATTCGTATTTTTCAAGTTTGTCTCTATTATCTTGCAGTTCCTTTAAAAAATCAACTTCTGAAGATACCCAAACTATGTGTTTAAAAAGTTGCTTGTGCGCTTCTGCTGTCAGAATGATAGGATTGTAGTAATGCTCTACTAAAAAATCTATATTTAGTTTGAGTTTTAAACCATTAAATGAATAATTGTGTGGTTTTTCCATACTACTAAATAGTTCAATTTGTTCTTTGAGTTGCTGTTCGTTTAATTTTTTTGCGGTGTAGGCAGTAACAATATCGTTCACAGAATCATAGTCCGATTTATTACCTTTCAAAGAATCAATAATCGCTTGTTCTAATAATTCAAGTTCATTATCGGGAAGATTTGCAACTTCTATTTTGTCAAAGTGATTTATTTCAGTTAAAACTGGTTCAAAAGATTTTAAATGCTTTGGTTTTTGGTGGAAATGTTGATTTAATAGTAAAAGATTATCTATTGGTTTACGACCAGATCTGGTATCGGTAAGATTGAAATTGGTTTTAACTCTTATTTTTTCTAATGCAGAAACCAATGTTTTTGAAACATTAATAGGTATTTGCATCAAAATAATTTTATCTTGTTCTCCTGCAATTGCTCCAACAAATTCTAAAAGTTCATTATATTCATTTCGGTTTATTGAATAAGAAGGAATCTCTGCAATTACTTCTTCATACTTTGGAATAAGCAATTCCTGTGGAATAGCTGTTTTCGAAATATGTTTTACGATTTTCCAATCGTCTGCATCTTTTTCTCTGCTTAGGTTGTCAATAATATTTTTGATAACTTCTTTTTTTGTGGCAAATAAAAACAAACTCTCCAATGGTAAATTTCTTTTCAGAATTTCCGCTTTCGCTTTGATGGTCATATATCCAGCAAGCGTTTTTGTTTCTTCTGAACTAACTATATACTCAAGTCGTTTCCTAATACCTGAAACGGGTTGAATTCTTACGCCACGTCCAATTGCTTGTAAAACAAACTTTTGTGCACCTTCATCAACTCCAATATTGATAAAGTTGACCACATTTGGACGATTACTATCCCAGCCTTCCGTAAAAATTCTTGAGCCTAACAAAATATTGATACCGCTATTTTGTGAGTTGATTTCCTTGAAATAAGATTTCGTTAACGGAGTTTCTGTGTATTCGTAATTGTCCAAAACATTTTCACTCCATTTTGTTGCATCTGATGCCACCAATAAACAAAAGTGTTGACCTGATTGCGCTGTTTTTAACCTAAAAGCAATTTCTCGACTGTTGTTTAAAATTCTTGTGTATTCAATCTTACCGAAGGATGATGCATTGAAAACATAGTTTAAAATATCTTTTTTGCTAATATTTCCAATAATTTGAATAAATGAAGATGGTATTACAGCTGTATTAAACTGGTATTCTTTGTGAATGATTAAATCTGAAGTTAGTACCTCTACTGCCTTTTCAATGTCATAATCACCAGAAGCAACAATTGCAAGTTGTTTGAAAAATAGTTTTAACTCAGCATCAACTGTATTTACTTCATTTGCAATTGTTATCAACAAAGGATTATGGTACAAAGCCGGGTGATGTGTTTTGATATATTCAGCTTCTTTCTTTATAGCAGTTAATACCAATAAAGATTTAACTACCATTTCTGTTTTTTCAGTTTCTGAAAAATCAACTTTGTTTTTGTTCCAATCTTTATATTCCTGACCACTTACAGTAATATGCTTACCATATCCTGTTTCAATAAATTTTTTGAGATTGAAATTGTACGCGGTTGTCACAATATCAATTGTATCTGTAAAGGTAGCTGAAAAGCTAAAAATAAAACCATTGTGAGCTAAAATAGAGTAGTAGGCTTGTCTGATACTGTCTTCTTTATCTCCTTTGTGTGCTTCATCTAAAAGCACATACCATTTTCCATTATTTAAAACCGTTTTGTAACTCAACTGTTCCGTTTTGTCAACATCTGTGATGTTGTCACTTCTGTAATAAAAAACAGTAATGCCATCAGGTTCATATAAAGAGCTTTGAGTGTGTTTTGATTTTTCAAACTCTCTTAAATCTTTTAAATGGATTTTTACAGAACAGTTTTTATTAAATACTTCTATATGTTCTTTAATCTGATTTAGAATTTCGGATTTTGGTGCAAGAATTAAAATGTCGTATTTGGGTATGTGATTAAATGAGGCTAATTGATGCAAAAATTCAATTAGCTTAATTAAAACCAAGGTTTTACCAGACCCTGTTGCCATCCATAAAGAAGCACGATTTAAAAATTCTGAATACGAGATTTTATTGTCTTCCACTTTGAAATACTGACCTAACAAACCAAAATGAGTGCTATCCTTTGCATAGCTTATTTGTTCCTTCCAATCTTCATTTGTTTGTGTTTGATAGTGATTATACAAATGTTCTTTTTTGTAAAAGAAATAATAAAGCGTATTCAAGACATGTTTTAAAGCGGTTTGCTGGTATTCATGCAACTTCCAATCAATACCGAAGGTTTCTTTATCTAAGTTTTTAAAAAACTCGGGTAAACTTTCAGGATTGTCCTTAACTAATTTTTCAAGTACTATTTTAGCCATTTTATTTTCGTTTATTTGCTATTCCACCAAATCAATGGTTTGATCCAAGGATATTTTTCGAAGGTCAATTCAGCATATACCACCTCACTACCATCTTCAAAAACCACTTTGTCTTTTAATATTTGTTTGATGTGTTTACCCGATAAATTAGAAAGTGTTTCTGCTATATCCACATCAGGATAAAGGTTTTCAAAAACCACTTTAGCATTTTTGTTAGTATAATCAATTTCAATAGCTTCTAAAAGCTTTTGGTCTTGCATAAAAGTATATTTCTCTACTTGATTTATACCATTTTCCCCTTGCCATCGAAATTTGGCTCTCGATAACACATCTTCATATTGTTCCAATTCGAAGTATTTAAAGAGACCACCATTTTTATTAGACCACATTTCTTCTTTGAATTTGCCAACAACACTACCGGTCAATGTATTTTTTAATCTCGGAATTATTCGTGAATAGAAATGCTCTCCTATTTCCATACCAAGCCATCTACGGTTTGTGGCTTGTGCAGTAGTAAGAGTTGTTCCGCTTCCAGAAAAATAATCTATGACTAAATCATTTTCATTGGAAGAACACTTAATAATTTTATCAATAAGAGCCATTGGTTTTTGAGTTGTAAAATCTACTAACTCATCAGCTGCTCTGGGAACAGGGATACTCCAAACATCATCTGGATATTTTCCATCTCCTGCAGGAACAATTTCCTGTTTGCCGTTTGCCAACGCACTAATTTTATATTTTTTTCCATTTTCATCAGTATGGTTATATCTTTGAAGTGTTAATTCTGAATAGGGTTCTAAAACTCTATCAAAATAAATTTCGGAGTTTTCAGAGTTCTTAAAAAACCAAATGTTATCGTGTTTTCTCGGGAAACATTTTTTTGGAACACTATTTCCGCTATAACTCCAAATTATTTCGTTAACTAGGTTTTCTTTTTTGAAAGCCTTTTCTAAAAGCATTTTACCAAAATGCGATGCTCTATAATCAAGATGTAACCAAAAAAAACCATTCTTGTTTAAATATTTTTTGGATAGTTCCAGTCTATTTTCCATCAATGTTATCCAAGTACTATCTTGATATTTGTCTTTATAAAGAAAGTCATCTCCAGTATTAAAAGGTGGGTCTATGTAAATAATCTGACTTGATTCGGTAAATTTTTGAGAAAGAGTATTTAAACCTTGCCAATTATCAGTTTTTACTAAAGTGCCGTTTAACTCCTCGTCAAGATTCTTAAACGTTTCTAATATTTCATTTTTTAAACTTGGAAAATGTTTAGTATCGATTGGTGCAAGTTTGGCTTCGTCTACAAGCTTGTTTTTTTCTATAAAACTTTTTAATTCAATTAATTTTTTAAAGTTTTTCCATCCCTTTTTAGATACTTTTTCTTTTTCATCATACCAGTCCTTACTTAATTCTTCCCATTCCGCTAACTGGTTTTTCCATTCTGGACAGGCGATAATTTTTTTAATGAGTTGTACATTGTCCGCTAACTTCTCAAGCGTTAAGACATAATTACAGTTTCTCGCAAACTTTGGTTTTTCCCAAATGGCTTTCAATTCATCTTCAAAACGTGCGATGTATTCAATGACTTTGTGCGAAATTTTTTTAATATTCTGCATACGGTTTACAGTTGGTACATCAAAGTCAGTGCCGAGATCATTAAATAACCAATTATAAATGTAAATATCAAACTGTTCTTTCAAAAAACCTTCTGCATCCTTGTGAATGAAATAATCAATTTCGTTTTGACGTTTGTAGATGCCAAAGATTTTTTTTAAATCTTCATCAAACAAAATTATTCCCTTTTTACGCAGGTAGGTAAGCATTAAAGAAAGGTCGTTAATGCTATACTCTACCTTTACAGAATTCAAAGCATCATCAATATTTTCAATATAGAGACATTTTCTGCTGTCTGTCCTACTTGCAAAAACAGAACGGTCAATATCAGTTTTAGCAAAGACTAAGTTGGGGTGGATTGGAGTTTCAAATTCATCTAATAACCTATCTAAAATTGCATTTTGTTTTTGCGTTTCTTTTTCAATTTCAACTTCTACATATTCTTTTAATCTGTCATACCTATTGCCTTCCTGGTAACGAATTTTAAAAATAACTTCTTCTTTGGTGGCTTTAATTAAGTAGAATTGAATAGCCTTTTTCTCGTTCCCTTTTGCGTTTTTGATCTCAGAAGCGTCAAACAAAATTTTGATTCCATTTATTTCTGTTTGTAAGTTTTCATAATTGGCTTCCGATTTAACATAATAAAGTTTTTGAGTTTTCCAGAATAGGGAGACATCATCACGGTCTGAATATACTTTCTCGTATAGGTTTTTGTGAATTTGCGAGTTTGCAAAAAACACAGTTCCTGTTTCATTCAGGTAACAGTCAAAAAAGTTGTAGAGTTTTTCATAAAGCTCTTCTCTGAATTTTACTTCAATTTGTTTATCAATTTCAGCCTTTATGTAGGGTTCAATCTCCGCAAAGTAATGTGCTTTGATGTCCATTAAATTCACATATCCTGATTTACCTTTAATTGGCTCTCCAATAAAAGTGTCTTTCAAGGCAGAAAAAAACCGTTGTTCGTAAATGTTGCTCATTTTTTGTCTTTTTGTTCTATTAGTAAGGTTTTCACTTCAACTTTTTCCAAGCTGTTCGGATAACCATGTTTGTTTAATTCCTGTTACTTCGAGTACTTCTTTAATTGCTTTCATTGTTATTAGAGACATCAAGTCACAAATTTCGTTTTTCAAAATAAAAAATTTTTGAATTTCTTTCTGATGATCTATTTTTAAGTTTGGGGAAAATGGATGTTTTGGTTGTTAATCGTGGAATAACCTGGGAGACTATCATTTCAGAATGATCAATTTCATTTTTAAACATCGTTTTTCTATTATTCAACTTAAGAAAAAACAATGAAATTTTTGATAGGGCCTTTGAAAATATCGCTACGAACATGCCACACCGCCCAGGTGGGTTTGGTTTTGGAGAATTAACATTTTGCTACGAACATGCCATTCGCCCAGGCAGGTTTGATATTTTTTTAGGTTCACATTTTGCTACGAACATACCATTCGCCCAGGCGAATTCATCAATATCAACATCTTTCTCCAAAGGTTAATCGTATTGCAGACGGCAATCGGGACCTATGAATATCAAACCCCGCAAACGGGGTAAGCAGAATTAGGGGAGCGTCATGAGCTACGAATATATAACTCCTCCGGAGTATGGGACACCGTTAGGTACCGAATTCAGCTACGAATATAAATTTCCATCCGCGTTAATCCGTTTAATCTGCGTGTATCCGCGTCCCCTTTCCCTCTTCCGGTTAATCATTTTGCATAGGGCAATCGGGACCTACGAATATCAAACCCCGCAAACGGGGTATTTGAAAATCCCGTCCGTGAAAATCTGCGTTAAATCCGTGCCATCCGTGGAACTATTAAAAAATGCCTCTCCGCGTAACTCCGTCTAATCTGCGTGTATCTGCGTCCCCTATTATGGGTTCATAACCATTAATTTAATACTCTCAAAAACATCCAGAGAGTCAGGATTTGCAAGTGCTTCTCTGTTATCGGGTTCTTCTCCGGCGAAGATTTTTGTGATGGCAATTTCAACTTTTTTGCCACTGATTGTTCTGGGTACATCATTAATTTTGAATATTCTGTGTGGGACATGCCTGGGTGAAGCTTTTTCTTTTAACGATTTTTTTATTTTGAGAACCAAATCCGGTGAAAGCTCACAACCTGATTCTAGAACAACAAAAAGGAAAATTTCTATTTCATCTTTTACATTAATTCCGGCAACTATCGAATCCTCAATTTCAGGAATTTCTTCAACTATCCTGTAAATTTCAGCTGTCCCTATTCGTACTCCGCCGGGGTTCAGTGTTGCATCACTTCTACCATAAACGATGACTCCCCCCTGTTCCGTTATTCTGATATAGTCGCCATGACGCCAGACACCGGGAAATCGTGAAAAATATGCCTCCTTATATTTAACATCCCCTTCATCGTTCCAAAATTCAACGGGCATCGAAGGAAATGGAAGTGTGCAAACCAGTTCTCCTTTTTCACCTTCAAGTAATTTTCCCGATTCATCAAAAACCTCAACTCTCATTCCGAGTCCCCTACATTGAATTTCACCCGAAATAACGGGCAAAATTGGACAACCGAGCATAAAACATGAAACTATATCGGTTCCTCCTGAAATAGAAGAAAGTTGTAAATCTTCTTTTACATTTTTATAAACCCATTCAAAATTACTCTCCAAAAGGGGTGAACCTGTTGAAAGGATCGTCTTTAACTTATTGTAATTATACATTGTTAAGGGTTTTATTTCATTCTTTTCTGTAAGAGATAAAAATTTGGGACTGGTTCCAAAAACTGACACTTCCTGCTCTGAAACAAACTTCCATAAAATTGAGGCATTTGGATAAACCACTGAACCGTCAAACAAAACTATCTCTGCCCCGACAAGTAAACCACTCACCAGCCAGTTCCACATCATCCAACCTGTGGTGGTGAAATATAACAGCTTGTCATCAACCTTCAGGTCGGTGTGAAGAGCCAGTTCTTTATAATGTTGCAACATTGTTCCACCGGTGCCGTGAACAATACATTTTGGTTTTCCCGTGGTTCCGGAGGAATAGAGAATATATAGCGGGTGAGAAAATCCAACTTGTTCAAATGTTTCGGTTGGATCGTGTTTTTCGATAAAATCATCGAAGTAAACAAAATTGTCCGGTAAATCGTGAGAATATTTAATGGTTTCATCATCAAAATTCTGAAATGCAGGGATCAGTATCACTTTTTGAAGTGATTTAAATGCCCGGCTGATCTCGATGATTTTAGGCAGACAGTTAAATCTTTTTCCGTTGTAATCATAAGACTCAACGGCAAATAAAATCTTCGGGTCTATTTGTCCAAAACGGTCGATGACTGCTTGAGTACCAAAATCGGGTGAACAGGAAGACCAGACAGCACCAATTGTTGATGTTGCCATAAGTCCCATTACAGCCTCGGGAATGTTGGAGGAAAAACAGACAACCCTGTCGCCTTTACCCACTCCGGCAGCTTTAAGTGCTGAAGCTAATTTTAACGAGACAGACTTAAATTTTTTGGATGTTATCCTGAAACTCCCAAAACCTTCACGATAAGAGGTAATCGCAAATTCATTTTGCAATTTTTTGAAGATATTTTGTGCATAGTTAAGTTTGAGACCTTCAAACCACTTTCCACCGGGCATTATCCGTTCAGATAGGACATTTTGATATATTCCGCTTACGGTTAAATCTGCAAAGACAAAAATGTCTTCCCAGAATTTCTCGATATCCGTGACGGAATAATCGTAGAGTTCCTGATAACTTTTGATTTCCGAATCATGTTTTTTATTTACAAAATCGATAAATCGGGTGATGTTTGCTTCGGAAACTCTTTTTTGTGATGGGATCCAGAGTGGCTTTTTTGTCAAATGGAACTCCTGATTAAAGTTTTCCTGCTTCAAGCGCCAACGCCCAAGCAAGGTCAAGTCTGTTTAGATTAAGCGCTAATTTGGCACTTTTTTCAAAGTTTTTGATTTTCTGAGTTGTTGGTAAACTCATCATTTCATCATTTTTAAACAACAGTTTCACCACTTTTTCAATCTCACCTCTTCGTAAATAACGGTTAAAAGCCGAGGCATCATTTTCGAATCCCGACAGTTCTTTACTCGTAATAGCAAGCAATACCTGTTTGTTTTCAGAACCATCCGGAACCTCGGTAGAGTTTGCAAATGCACCCAGTTCATTTCCAGAATAACTGTGGGAATCGAGCATAAACTTTGGTAAATTATCAAAACCGATACACCTCTTCCCCACCGGTTTTTCAACTTCAAAAACAGCACTACCCGACGCACGGGAATAGAAGTCTCCGGACATTCTTGCTACAAGATCAATTTTATCAGGAATTATGAGTCCATCATGGAAAATATCCTCTGCCACATGGAAAAGAATTACCTCACAAATTGCGATGTTTGCTGCCGCTCCCCCTTCACCAAAACTTTCCATCTTAAGAAGTTTACACTCCATCCTGAAAGCAGATTCTTTTACAGCAAATGGTTTTACTTTAACAGATTCAATGCGAGTGAAACCGGCTTTTATAAACTCATCCACCTCGGGTTCAAATTCTGAAGATGCCAGACTTATTTGTTGAACCATCTCGTAAGAAACCGAGTGAATTACACACTCTCCTGTTGCCATAAGGTTGTTGTAAGTATCCTTAAACGTTGCATCCCGTCCTTTTCTGGAGGGTGAAAACGCAACAATCGGAGGATTGGCACCAAAAACATTAAAAAACGAAAATGGAGAGAGATTTGGGATGCCTTCAGGTGAAAGAGTTGAGACCAGTGCAATGGGACGCGGAGCAACCCCGCCTTGAAGTAATCTCTGCACCTCGGGAAATGTGACTAATTTTGGGTCAATTGTTTTCATATTTATTCCTCAAAATCACCGGGATCGGTTCCGGCAGATTTTAGATATTCTTTAATAATCTCAAAAGAGAAACCTTTTCCAACAAGATAGGCAGTTAATTTTTGATCAACCTGCCTTTTATCTGTAAATCTTTTTTTCAACGATAAAAGTTTTTTATTTCCAACCAGTTTAATATTGTCCATCTCCACATCGAGATCTTTTGTCTCGGCAAGCATTTCTTCGATTATCTTTTTATCCACACCTTTTTCCATCAAACGGGCTTTTGTTTTTTGCACCCCGTCATGTCGAAGATTCATCGATTCATTAATCATCAATTCAGCATATTTTCTATCATCGATATATTTTATGTTTGATAATTTTTCGATAATCGACTCTATCACCGGTTTTGTAAACTTTTTTTGATAAAGTTTTCTTCGAAGTTCCATTTTTGAATGAAGTCTTCGTCCCAGATAACCCAGAGCCTTTTGTTCACAATTGTAAAGTTCGTTTTCTCTTGCCAATGAATCCAGGGCTTCTTCGCCGAGGATATCTCCTTTTCGCAGCCCAAGTTCATAAACAAGTAATTTGGGTACAACAAGCCCAACTCCGGAATCGAACTCGACGATTGCAAAGTTTTCGTTTTTAAGTTTAATGTTTAATATTTCAGCCATAAGTAAAAAAGGCATCTGTTACGATGCCTATTTAATCTATTCTTTAACAACAACCGGCTCGATGAGTCCGATCTTTGTTTTAACTTCTATTGCAAGACGGTCAAACATATCAGGGAATTCCAGCAGTTTTTGTCTGAATTGTTCTCTCCCCTGGAATCTGTCTTCGCCAAAAGTGAACCAGCTTCCACCTTTTTTGATTATACCTGTATCAACACCAAGATCGATCAAATCACCCGTTTTGCTTATACCTTCATTGTATAAAATGTCAAATTCAACTTCTTTAAATGGCGCTGCAACCTTGCTTTTAACAATTTTGATTTTTGTTCTGTTGCCAACCACTTCAGTACCCTCTTTAATCTGGGCAACTCTTCTGATATCCATCCTTAGTGATGCATAAAACTTTAATGCGTTTCCACCTGTGGTGGTTTCAGGATTTCCAAACATCACTCCGATTTTGCTTCGAAGTTGATTTGTGAAAATAACCGCAGTTTTTGATCTGGAGATTGCTCCGGTAAGTTTCCTGAGAGCCTGTGACATAAGTCTCGCCTGAACCGCCATGTGGGAATCTCCCATCTCACCTTCAATTTCAGCTCTGGGAACCAAAGCAGCAACTGAATCGATGACGATAACATCAAGTGCATTACTTCTTACAAGAGTATCACAAATTTCGAGCGCCTGCTCGCCAAAATCTGGTTGGGAGAGAAGCAGGTTTGGAGTGTCAACGCCAAGTCTCTTGGCATAATTCAGATCGAGAGCATGTTCTGCATCGATAAAAGCTGCGATTCCACCTGTTTTTTGTGCTTCTGCAATTACATGAAGACAAATTGTGGTTTTTCCACTCGACTCAGGACCATAAATTTCTGTGATTCTTCCACGTGGAATTCCACCAATTCCAAGAGCTCTGTCGAGAGAGAGGGCACCGGTGGGGATGCATTCCACCTTGTTGATAACCCCGTCACCAAGTCTCATGATTGAGCCTTTACCAAAGGCCTTCTCAATATTTAATATTGTTTCATCAATAATTTTATTTTTTACATCGTGTGTATCAGCCATTTATGACTCCTAAAATTGATTTAATTTTGTAAAATTTTCTAATTGGTCGTGGATACCATTCCAATTTAATTCCGATTTAAATCGAGTAGATAAAAATGTATTATCGCTACTCAAGTGTGATCCCAAGGACAAATCTCCTGACCATTTCAAGTGCCGCCTGCGAGGCTCTTGCCTTATTTTCGATTCTGGTCCCTCCAAAATTGAATTTTTTCGAGACAGCTTTTTCGTGCGAAGCAACCGCTATATATACAAGACCAACAGGTTTTGTGGGAGTAGCACCTTTTGGTCCAAGAATACCCGTGATTGACACACCAAGATCAGTTCCCGAAATGGCTCTTATCCCTTTTGCCATTTCAATTGCCACTTCTTCTGAAACAGAACCTTTTTCCTGAATCAAGTCTTCATCCACCTGTAGAATCTCAACTTTCGCCGCATTACTGTAAGCGATAACTCCTCTTTCGAAGTATTCACTGCTGCCTGATATGTCGGTAATTAAATTTGAAATACATCCCCCGGTGCAAGATTCAGCAACAGAAATAGTCATCTGTCGTTCTTTTAAAAGATTGCCTATTACAAAACCCAACTGTTCTTCACCTTTACCATAAATGTAACGACCGGCCCGCAACCGTAATTGTTGATTTGCAACACTTACGAGTTCATTAGCCTGTTCAATGGTTTCAGCTTCGGCAGTCAATCTGATTTTTACGCCTTGCAGGTTGGGCAAAAAGGCAACTTTAACTCCGTTTAATACTTCTTCAATGGGCGAAAGTTTGTCATAAAGAGTTGATTCAGCAATGCCGGTTGTGAGCACACTTAATCTTGCAATGTGTTTTAGTTTGCCGTTAAATCTTGCAGTGAGATTAGGAATAACAAAATTGTTCATCATCGCTTTCATCTCTCCGGGTACTCCGGGCATCACAGCAAACACCTTATCATTTTTATCAATCCAAAATCCGGGAGCTGTGCCGTTAAAATTCCGGATTGCAATACAACATTCGGGAATAAGGCATTGATCTTCGTTTGTTGGAGAAACTTCTCTGCCAAATTTGGCAAACCGCTCTTTAATATCGTTGAGAACATCTTCATCGCGACGTAAACCGGTGTCGAAAAATGCACAGATCGCTTCTCTTGTGATATCGTCGTGAGTGGGACCAAGTCCTCCCGTTACAATTATAACATCAGCTCTCTTACGGGCTTCATTCAAATCAGACAGGATATCTTCTTTCATATCAGCCGTCGTGATTATCTTCGAAACCTCAATCCCCGCTTCGCTAAGTTTTGCACCGATAAACGATGCATTTGAGTTAATAGTTTGCCCAATCAGTAATTCATCACCAATTGAGATAATATAAGCCTTCATTAATTGACCTCAGGAAACAAAATTAGAATAATACGCATGATCAAAAAAGTATAAATTCCACTCATGATGTCATCAGCCATTACGCCGAGACCACCTTTAAGTTTTTCAAAATTTCTTGCCGGAAATGGTTTTATAATATCCAGTAGCCGCCATATCAAAAATGCAATAAGCAAATAACCCCAGGATGCAGGCACTAAAATCAGTGAAATCCACATTCCAACAAATTCATCTATTGTCGCTTCTTTGGGGTCGGTTCCATATCGATGTTCAAACTCTCCACAAACCCAAATCCCATATAAGGTAGTTACTATTATCAAAGGAATAAGGACAATAAGCGACGAAACACCCGGAATAAGGTAAATTAAAAGCGCCACCAAACTACCGTAAGTGCCTGTTGGACCCTTCAAATATCCCGTAAACATTCCGCTTCCGAGAACTTTGTGGATCACATTAAGATTTGTCACGCTTCAATATTTCCTTAAATAAATGAAAATTATCTTTGATATAAATATACGCAGAGTGAACTGTAATAAAGGCAACCACAATCAGTCCCCAATCGATAATCTCTTTTACAAACATGGCAGCAAAAAATCCTCGAACATTGTCCGGAAGAACTGAAGAATTCATCAAAAGATAAGTTAACAACACATAATTAAGGTAAACCATTTCTATAAATGTTTTAACCTTGGCATATCTGCTTGTTGGGAATGGCTTTCCAATATGTTCTGCATAGGAACGGAAACCCGTCATAAATACATCGCGTAAAATTATAACAATCACAGGATAAATGTTAAAAATACCAAGAATCACAAGTGAGATCATTGTGCCGGCAGTCAATATTTTGTCGGCAATTGGATCCCAAACCTTACCCCAATTGGTAAAGTAATTAAATTTTTTCGCCAGCCAACCGTCATACCAGTCTGTAAGCGCAGCTATCACATAGATAACCAGAGCAATTTCGTTAAAATAGTTGCCGCTGCCAAGCACAAAAAACATCACAAAAGGAGTGAGTATAATCCTTAAAACAGTGAGCTGGTTTGGAAGTATCATCTAAATTAATGTTTTTCCGGTGAGTTTGGAATATGCTTCAAGATATTTTTCAGATGTTTTTTGAATAATCTCCTCAGGGAGGTCAGGTGCAGGGGGTTGTTTGTTAAATCCAATTGAGAGTAAAAAATCTCTAACAAATTGTTTGTCATAGCTATTTTGGGCCCTTCCGGGTTCATAACTTGCCAAATCCCAAAACCGCGAAGAATCAGGAGTTAACACTTCATCTGCAAGCATTAACTTTCCTTCTGAATCAAGAGCAAATTCCATTTTTGTATCAGCGATAATCACACCTCTTTCAAGAGTATATTCAGAACATTTTTTATAGATGGCGATTGCCGTGTCACGAATATTTTCCATCAATTCTTCGCCTGCGATTTCACAAGCTGTTTCAAAAGAGATATTCTCATCGTGATCGCCAATTTCTGCTTTTGTTGAGGGGGTAAAAATTGGCTCATCAAGTTTTTCCGACTCGAGAAGTCCTTTAGGAAGTTTAACACCTGAGATGCTTCCAGTTGCCCTGTAATCATTCCAGCCTGTTCCACTGAGATAACCGCGCACAATACATTCAATAGGAACAATCTTTCCTTTTTTTACAAGCATCGACCGACCCTCCAGTTCGGAGAGGTATTCTTTAAACTCCGAAGGATATTTTTCCACATCCATTGTGATGAAATGGTTGGGTACCAAATCCTTCGTATAATCGAACCAGAATGCCGAAATTGAATTTAAGACGGCCCCTTTATATGGAATACCCTGATTCATTATAACATCAAATGCCGAAAGTCTGTCACTTGAAACAAACAATAAATTTTCTCCCGTTGAATATATTTCCCTCACTTTTCCTGAGGCAATAAGCTTAAGATTTTTAAATTCCGGTTTTAAAAGGACTTTTGTCATATTTATCATTTTTTAGAAATTGAATAACAAATTTAGGAAATATTAAAAAATATTTCCTTCTGATTTCATAATATAAAAATTTCTTTGTAACTTGCTCCCCTCACAATTCTCATTTAATACATCAATCGATTGGAGCCATCATGACGGTTTCTTTACCAAACCGGATAGCCACAGTTTTTTTGCTAATTTGCGGGTTCATCACCGTAAATGCTCAAAACAACTCTGAAGCAATTTTTGACCGACTGCCTGCTGACTGGCAAAAATTTGCACCCCCATTTCTTTCACTCGAGTCAACACCGGTAAATATCGGTGACTATGACAATTTTTTCTTTGGCACTGAACAAGCGGAGCCTCATTTTTCTATGGATCCAACTAATCCTATGAGAATGTTTGCTGCTTACAATGTCAACGCAGCTTATTACACCGCCGATGGACATGACTGGACAAGAATCGTCCCTTCCTTTGGTGTTTCTGTCCAAGGTGATCCACTCACCGCCTGGGGTATTGATGGTGTACTTCACTATCAAAGCATGTATGGAAATATTACAGGTTCAAAAAACATCAGATCAACCAATGGTGGCCAGACATGGACTGCTGCTGTTACCGGTGTTGACGGTGTCGACAAAAACTGGATGGCGATTGATCAGACAACCGGGCCTTATTCAAATTATATTTATAATGTGATGACCGGCGGATCCGGAATTGGTTATATCCACAGAAGTACCAATGGTGGACTTACATTTGCACGTGTGACTCAGGTATCTACTCAGGTTCTCCCCGGAATGATGTCTGCAGTAGGACCAGGACCTACCGGTATCTCAGGTGGATCTGTGTATGTTGTAACCCACTCAGGCACAAACGCTGCCGGTATCTACAGTTTTTACCATTCAACAGATGGTGGAGCAACTTTCACTCTTAAATCACAGCAGACATTTTCGAATATTATCGGAACCGAGATTTCAAGTAGATCAACGGTTTCCAATATGAGAACAAGACCATACCCCATGATTGCTGCTGATAACAGCGATGGTCCATACAGAGGCAGATTGTACCTTGTTTATGCTTCAAACAGTCCATCAGGATCGGGCAATAAATCTGATATATTCTCGCGCTACTCTACCGATTATGGTGCAACCTGGTCTGCAGCAAAAGTTGTAAACGACGATCCTAATCCACAGACCCATCACAGTTTCTTCCCTGCGATCTGGTGTGATATCAGTTCTGGAAGACTCTATGTAAAGTTTTATGACACTCGTAGAGTTCCTACATCTGACAGTATGGATGTATATGCAACCTACTCTGATGATGGTGGACAAACCTTTGCTCCAAATGAAAGAGTTACCAACCGTACATTTAAAATTAAAGTCTCTTCCGGAACAGGCGCTAACTACCAGGGTGACTACGATGCCATACAGTCAGTTGACAATCAGGCATTTATGGCTTACACTGATTTTAGAAATATGAATTATGGAGCTTACGGAGCTTATTTCCCCGATTATGCAATGAGGGTTCTTCCTGCAACCGTTACAGCAGCAATAGATTCAGACAGTGCTTTTGTTTATGTCTCTGTTCCTTCTGTGAAGGCCTATGAAAAATCGGTAAAGTTTACTGCTGCTATTTCCCCAACTCCGACAACGGGAAATTTTACATTCAGATTTGAAGGGAAGGATTCCCTCACCACTTATCCCGATAGTTTAAAACTTTGGATCATCACCTCAGGTGGTATCCCTGAAGCAAACTACACCCTGACAGTTACAGGAAGAGGACCGAGAGGCATTCCCGTTCATAAAAGAACAGCAACCGTAACAATTAATGGGGTTGTTCCCGTTGAACTTTCATCTTTCGCCGCAACATCTGATGGTTTTAATGTGAGACTCGACTGGAGTACTGCAACAGAAACCAACAACAGAGGCTTCGAAATAGAAAGAGCTTCCGATGATGCAGCAGGAAATCTCTCCTGGAATAAAATTGCATTTGTTGATGGAAAAGGTACCACCTCTGAATCAAATGAATATTTGTTTACAGACAAATCGATCAGTAAACCGGGGCGTTATCTCTACAGACTTCGCCAGGTTGATTTTGACGGCAGATTTGAATATTCTAATATTGTTGATGCCATTGTGACCACCCCTTCGGTGTATGCACTTCATCAGAATTTCCCAAATCCTTTTAACCCTTCAACGACCATCTCATTTTCACTTCCGGCTGAAAGTAATGTGAAACTCAGTTTCTACGATGCAGCAGGAAATCTTGTTGAACAGTTCCAAAAAGGTGTTCTTCCTGCAGGAATGCATTCACATATTCATGCGATGCAAAATGCAGCTTCAGGTGCATACTTCTATACAATTGAAGCGGTTTCTGCTGATGGACAAAATACTTTTCGTTCGACAAAAAAGATGTTATTGATGAAATAATTTTTTGGATTCAGAGTTAAGGGAAATTGATAAATACTTGAAATTGGCTGATTTCGGTATTTTTCCTTTAACTCTGAAATTTTTTTTGATTTTTTGTTGGTAAGCACTTGCTTAATATTGTAAAAATGCTTAAATTTGAAGTCTAAATTTTTGGAGGGCAGGTAGCTCAGTCGGTAGAGCAAAGGACTGAAAATCCTTGTGTCGGCGGTTCAATTCCGTCCCTGCCCACATTAAGCCACATTACCGAATGTGGCACTTTTTTTTGATGCCGAAATGGCGAAATTGGCAGACGCGCTGGACTCAAAATCCAGTCTGGCTCACACCAGGTGCCGGTTCGACCCCGGCTTTCGGCACCATTTTTTTTCTTCCTCCTTATCCCCTTTTTATTTCAACTCGCAAGTTTTAATCCTACTATTCCTGCAATTATTAGAAAAACCGAAAATATTCTCGCAAATGATGTTGAATCGTTAAAAAAAAGAATACCAATAAAAAAAGTGCCTGCGGCTCCAACACCCGTCCAAATTGCATAAGCAGTTCCTATCGGGATGTTTCGTTGCGCCAGCCACAGGAAATAACCACTCCCCGCCATACAAACAGCTGCTGCAGTGATCCAGCCTGCTTTATTCCATCCACCCTCGGTAACCTGCGAGAGTTTAAATCCCAGGGGCCAACCCACCTCTAAAATGCCTGCTATAATTAAAAAAATCCAATCCAAGCTTATCTCTCTTTCAGTTTACTTGTAATTATTGTGAATTATGATTAAGTTAACAACCGATCATTAATTTCATTGTGCAAAAAAAACCACTTATCATTAATTCAAATATATGGGTAAACTTTTATTTTCAATTATTGATGGTATACACTATATTTGTATTCACTTTTGAACATTTTAAGAAATTATTCAAATATTCATATGCACGAAAACAAACTCTGCCGGAGATCAAAGATACTAAATGCCTTCACTTCCCTCGTGAACAGATACGGAGTGGAGAAGACGACAATGTCTGATATTGCCCGGCATGTCGGCTGTAGTGTGGGTACCATTTATAATGAATTCAAAGATAAGGAAGACCTTATTTATGAATTTTTTCTGGAACACCTTAACAATATTATCTCCCGACTTGAGGAAATAAAAAACTCCTCACTCTCTCCTGAAGAAAAACTTCACAAAATGATTCCCGGCAACTTAAAATTTGTGATTCACGAACTCAAAGACAATTCCCTTTTTGCTGAGTATTTAAGATCGAACACAATTACCGTGAGGTACCTCGGCCAACCCGAACTGATCTCACAAAAAGTATTCAGAAAAAAATATAGATCATTAATCGAGTCAGTCATCATTGAAGGTGTGGATTCGGGTATTTTTGAGGTGGATGACCCCTCCGAAGTGGCAGGGATACTTTCAGATTCAATGGACACTTATGCTCTCAGAGTATTGATTATGCAGGAAAAACCCAAAAAAAATCTGGAACGCGCAGAACTTATGTTCAAAATGCTTTTAAAGTCAATTAAAAAAAATGATTTTCAAATTCAAGGAAAATAAATGTGTAAGTACTTCTTATATGTAGTCGGCTTTTTTATGCTGTCAACAACATTTGTTGTTGCCCAAAAAAGTATGGAAATGAGTCTTGAAGAATGTATTAAATACGGACTGGAAAATAATAAAGGGATTAAAATTGCAGCTGAAAAAGTGAAATCGGCACGATTGAAAAAAGAGGAGGTGAACACAACCGGTTTACCCTCACTTTCATTACAGGCAGGATATACACGCTTAAGTGAAGTTGACCCGTTTACTATTACCGTTCCGATGGGTGGAACATCTCAATCGTTTACAGTCTCCCCCAGTGTATTAAACAGTTATTCCACCAAACTGACGCTTACCCAGCCGGTCTTTACAGGATTTAAAATCGACCTGAGTAAAGATTTGAGCGATCAATCGATCACGGCAAGCATGTTTGATTTGGAAGCGGAAAAAAGTAAACTGAGATACTCAATCTCCAATGCTTACTGGTCACTATATAAAGTGATTGAAGGTAAAAAAGTAATAGAAGAATATATCAAAACGATTGAACTTCACCTTAAAGACCTTAATAATTTTTTGACACAAGGACTGATCACAAAAAACGAGGTCCTAAAACTTGATGTTCAACTCTCCTCTGCTCAACTTCAATTGCTTGAAACTGAGAATGGGATTCAGATGGCGAAGTTAAATTTATTAAACAACATGAATCTTCCGATGGAAACTGATATTTCTTTGAAACCTTTGACCACAATGGAAGAGATGCAGGATATTCCCTCCGTCGAGGTAATAAATTCGCAGGCGTTGATCACCCGTCCCGAACTTAAAGCAATGGCGATCAGAATAAAATCAAGAGAAACTGCAGTGAAACTCACTGAATCTGCCTGGTACCCTGATATCTATCTGATTGGCAACTATAACTACGCAAGACCCAACCAAAGGATCGTTCCTTCAAAAGATCAGTTTGATGGCACATGGGATGTGACACTTTCACTCCAATATACCTTGTGGAACTGGAATGCCACCTCATACAAAACGCAACAGGCTGAATCAGAACTTTCACAAACCAACTACCAATATGAAATGATGAAAGATGGTGTGTTGATTGAAGTGAAGCAGGCATATCTGAATTATGTCGCAAATAAAAGCAGAATAAGCCTGGCAGAAAAAACTGTGGCTCAGGCTGAAGAAAATTACAGAATCAGCTATAATATGTTTCAAAAGGGATTGATCAGAAATTCTGACCTTATCGACGCAGAGGTCGCGGTTTTTGAATCAAAAATTAAACTTGTAACTTCAATTTCTGATCTCAAAAATGCAGAAGCACTTTTAAATAAAGCAATCGGTATCTAACTAAGAACTTAGAGAGAAATATGTTAAAAAAATCAATTTATATATTTATTGTCGTGGCAGTTATTGGAGTAATTGCCTTCATTCTGTTTAATAACAAGCAGAAGATGGCTGCCACAGTCCAGACAAAAAAGATCACTGCCATGCCGGTTTCGGTTCTTGAAGCCACAAATGAAACTATTGACAAAAAACTTGTTCAAGTGGGTACCGTTTTTGCTGATAAAGAAGTGGCGGTTACCTCAGAAGCCGACGGACTGATTAGATCGGTTCATTGTGATGTTGGTGACTTTGTTAAAGCGGGACAGCTCCTGTTCAAGGTGGATGATGAGATCATTATGGCAACAGTTAAATTGAGAGAAGCTGACTTCGAAAAAGCTAAAAAAGACCTTGAGAGATATGAAGCTCTTCTTAAGGATGGCTCCGGCACCGAAGCACAGGTGGATGCTTACAGACTTGGTTTTAAGGCAGCAGAGGCACAGCTTACAATTGCCAAACGACAACTCGAAAATACGAGGGTAAAAGCTCCATTCTCAGGTGTTGTTTTATCGCGAATGGTGAATCTTGGAAGTGATGTAAATCCGGGTTCAGTTGTTATCACTCTTGTGGATATTTCAAGTCTGAGAGTCAAGGTAAGTATCTCAGAAGCAGATGTGGTATTTCTCAAAACAGGTGACAAAGTTACAGTAACTTCGGATATTTTCCCCGATCAAACTTTTTTGGCAAGAATAAAATCCATCGGGGTGAAAGGTGATGATATCCACAGTTTCCCTGTAGAATTGATTATATCGAACAACCGCAGCCTTAAGGCCGGAATGAATGTGACTGCCGAATTTGACAGACGTGTAAACCGGGAATCTGTTGTAATCCCCAGAATTGCTCTTCTTGGGAGTTCGCTTGATGCAAAGATATTTGTTGTAGAAAACAATATTGCGAAACTGAGAAAAATCACCACCGGTATTGAAAGTGGAACAAGCATTGAAATACTCTCGGGTGTTAAACCGGGAGAAAAAATCGTAACTTCAGGTCAAGTAAATCTGACTGATGGCGACCCTGTTACAATTATAAAATCTAAATAGGTTTGAGAATTAAATATGACTATTACTGAATTATCGATCAAGCGACCGTCTCTAATCATAGTGATTTTTACTGTTTTGATTCTAATGGGGCTATTTAGTTTCAATCAATTGGGCTATGAGTTATTACCAAAGATCAGTCCGCCCGTTATCGTGATTATCACAACATATCCCGGTGCTTCCCCTGATGAGGTGGAGACATCCGTTACCAAAATAATTGAGGATGCAGTTTCCGGCCAGGATCAGGTTACAACAGTTAACGCTACCTCTTCGGAAAATGTCTCTCTTATTACCGTGGAATTTAGCCAAACTGTGAACATCGATTTTGCTTTGCAAGATGCTCAGCGGCGTGTAAATCAGGTGGTCGCAAGACTCCCAAACGATATCGACCCTCCAACTTTACTTAAAATTGCTTTGGATGAAATTCCAATATTAAGACTTGGAACCACAAGCAATCTCCCCCCAAACGAGTTCAGGACATTTCTAAACGATTTTATTAAGCCTGAACTTGCACAAGTAAAAGGTGTTGCTCAAATTAATTTTGTTGGGGGTGAAGAGAGGGAAATAAAAATCCTCCTGAATGAAGAAAGATTAAAAAGTTATAACCTCTCAATCGGGGTGGTAACTCAAATCATCAAGTCTGCAAACCTTGATTTTCCTGCCGGTTCAATCAAAGATGCTGATGGTCAGTTCATTGTTAGAGTAGCGGGTAAATTCAGGAATATCGACGATGTTAGAAATCTGACAATTATAAGGACACCCGGTGGTTCTGATATTTTGTTGAGAGATGTTGCTGAAGTAGTTGATGGTGTTAAAGAATTCACACAACAATCAAGAATCAACGGGATCCCATCGGTTGGTATCCAGATATCCAAACAATCTGATGCTAATGCCGTTGAAGTAGCGCAGAAAAGTAAACAGGTGCTCCTTGATCTTGAGAAACAATATGCAAATCTTGATCTCAAGTTTGATATAGCACAAGATGGTTCCTTATTCACAATTACTGCCGCAGATGCAGTAAAGTTTGATCTGGCTATCGCTGTAATGCTCGTTGCACTTGTGATGCTGCTTTTTCTTCATTCTTTCAGAAATTCTGTAATCATTCTTATTGCAATTCCCTCTTCCTTAATCTCAACTTTTATTGCGATTTATGCTTTTGGATTTACACTAAATCTGATGACACTTTTAGCATTATCGCTGGTGGTTGGTATCCTTGTTGATGATTCCATTGTGGTTTTGGAAAACATCTATCACCATCTCGAAAAAGGTGAGGACAGAAGGGTTGCGGCTCTTAAAGGTAGAAACGAAATCGGTTTTGCAGCTCTTTCCATCACTTTGGTGGATGTGGCAGTATTTCTTCCACTCGCGTTGGTTACAGGTATTGTGGGTAACATCCTGCGACAATTCTCGATGGTGGTGGTGGTTTCCACCTTAATGAGCCTTGTGGTTTCATTCACCATCACTCCAATGCTTGCTTCAAGATTTTCGAATATTACAAAATTTTCGGATTCAACTCTTTTTGGCAAATTTGTAAACGGTTTTGAACGAGGCTTTAAAAAAGTAACCGGTGATTATATTGCGTTATTACAATGGGGTCTAAATCATAAAATTGTTGTTTTTGTGATAACTACTGTTCTGTTTTTTGGTGCCATAAGTCTGGTTCCTCTTGGGTTCATCGGTTCAGAGTTTATGACAGTTGCCGATCGAGGAGAATTCACTGTAGTTGTTGAACTTCCTGTGAGTACCAATATTAAGGAAACAAACTTTAAGTCGATGGAAATTGAGAAATTGATTGCATCAATTCCTGAGGTGAAAAAAGTTTATACGACAGTAGGCAGTTCTTCTCAGGGATTTATTGGGCAAAGTTCAAATTACAGTATTTCCTGTGATGTCACCCTGCTGCCACGAAAAGAAAGGAATAAATCAACAGATCAAATTTCTGAAGAGATACGACAGAAGTTTAATGTAATTCCGGGTTATAATGTTCGGGTGAATCCTATAGGTATTTTTGGTTCTGCAAACCAGACGCCTATCATGATCGTGGTTTCAGGTGCAAACCTTGACAGTGTTCAGGTGGCAGCAGAAAAACTTGCTGACCTTGTCCAAACCGTACCAGGAACTGCCGATGTGAGACTTTCATCTGAAAAAGGAAACAAGGAAATTTCTGTTAAAGTTGACAGAAAACTGATGGCGGGATTTGGATTAACTCTCGCCGAAGTTGCTCAAACACTGAGAATTGCTTTCACAGGTGATGACAACACCAAGTTTAGAGATGGAAGAAACGAATTTGATATCAGAATCCAACTCGATGACTACTCAAGAAACAAAACATCTGCTCTTGGTGATATGGTGTTTACTTCAAGAACGGGAAAACAGGTTAAACTAAGCCAGTTCGCCATACTTGAATCAACGACAGGTCCTTCAAAGTTAACCAGAACTGATCGTAATGCTGCAATCTATGTATATTCACAAGCCGTTGGTCGCCCTACAGGATCAATTGCTCAGGATATCGATGCAAAGCGTGCAAAAGCAACATTTCCGCAAGGTGTTAACTTCACTTACCAGGGTGATGTTAAAATGCAGGGTGAATCGTTCACAAGCATGTTGCTTGCTCTTACTGCCGCCATCATCTTTGTATATCTCATTATGGTTGCCCTTTATGACAACTGGATTTACCCGTTTGTGGTTTTGTTTTCAATTCCGGTTGCCATGGTTGGAGCACTACTTGCTTTGGCGATGACAATGAAAGCACTCTCGATCTTTTCGATGCTTGGAGTAGTGATGCTCGTTGGGCTTGTAGCCAAAAACGCGATTCTGCTTGTTGACAGGGCAAGTCAGATGAAGCTGGAGCAGAATGTAACCTCGAGAGAGGCACTACTTGAGGCAGGCCGATCAAGATTAAGGCCGATCATCATGACCACCCTGACTATGATCATGGGTATGGTGCCGATCGCAATTTCCACCAGTGATGGTTCTGAATGGAAATCAGGGCTGGCATGGGCAATTATTGGTGGACTTTCAAGTTCACTTTTATTGACACTTGTATTAGTACCTGTGGTTTATGAACTTGTAGATTCAGTGGGCGATAAAATCAAACGCCGGTTTGGTAAAAAAGAAGTAATAGCTTAAAACTTAAAAAATGGCTGTCAAATCGTTGGCAGCCTTTTTTATTACTTTAACAAAGTTGTATATCGATATTAAAAAAGCCGCTAAAGAGCGGCTTTTTTTTGTTCAATAAATTATAATTGATTTGTTAAGAAACTGCTTTATCCACAGCATCTTCCTTTTTCTCCTGCTCACCATGATATTTATGAGTTCTGAAAATAAGAAACACAGCAAATGCACAAATCAGCATAATTGCTGCCAATCCACCAAAGGAAATTATGATTGCAAAAATGAAGGAGATCATCAACGCAAAAACGGCAGTTAAAAACCAACCCCCAACGACCGTAATTACACCATTTACACGATTTACCACGTTTTCCTTTTCCCAAGCCCTGTCAGCAAGCGAAGAGCCCATTGCAACAATAAAGGTAACAAAAGTTGTGGAGAGCGGTAATTTGAGGGATGTTCCAAAAGATATCAGACTGGATGCAACAACAAGGTTCACAGACGCTCTGATTAGATCAAATGCCGGCATTTTTCCATCAGCAGCTCTTTCCGGTTGATATTTGGATTTATCAAATCTGCCGTTAATCCATTTCTGGATGAAGTTGGGAACAACTGCTTTAATCATTTCAAGAAGAAATAATGAACCTTGAACCACACCTTTTGCAATTGATGATTTTTTAAACTTCTCTTTTCCCGTCCCCTGTCGAGAGAGATTAACTTCCGTTTTCGTCACAGAATTGGATTTTTTCGACTTCCAAATCGTAACTATCATAACTGCTCCTGATAAAATCAGAATCAAAAAAGGAACATGGCCTTCCTGAAGAAGAACTCCCATCATATCCCCGGAAGGATCAGAATCAAAACTAACACTCTGAAATGCGTGAAAACCTGCAAGAGGAACCCCAATGAAATTCACAAGGTCATTTGCTGAAAAAGAAAATGCCAGAGCAAAAGTTCCTGCTATTACGATTGGTTTTAGGATGTTGAATTTGAGGAAGTTATTGAAGACAAAAAAGATCAGAAAAAAAGCAGAAAAGGAAATTAAAAGACTTTCACCTTTATGTGCGGATACCCAGACTGCAAATGTAGTATCTTCAAAAACTGAACCTTTTATCCCTTTTGTAAAAAGGAAAAAGGTTATCATTGAAAGAGCAACAGCACCAAAAATGGCACCATATCGCGGCATCTTGGATTTGTAATCAAAAGTAAAAATTAACCTGACAATATATTGCACTATAAAGGAGGCGTTAAACGAAATGACAACCGAAAGGAAAATTCCGCTAATTATGAGGAAAGCCCTGTCCGTATTGATGAAAGACATCACCGTATCAATTCCACCTGATGTTTGCATAACGCTGTAGGCTGCAGTACCCATGGCTGCCCCCAACAAACCAAAAACAAGTGAAACTGTTGTGGAGGTAGGTAATCCAAATGTGTTATAAAGATCGAGCAGCAACACATCGGTGAACATCACAGCGACAAAAAGTCCCATCACCTGAGCAAAAGTGAACATTTCAGGATTAAATAAACCCTTTCGTGCAACTTCCATCATTCCGCTGGAAAAAAGAGCTCCGCCTAAAACACCTACACTGGCAAACATTAGAATAAGATTACGGGGTGCAACCTTTGAACCAATTGCAGAATTAAGAAAATTGACCGCATCATTGGCAACACCAAAAACAAGATCCGAAACAGCAAGAGCAAAAAGGACAAGAACGATAATTATATAATAAATTTCCATTTTCATCTCGTAATTGAACAAAAGTGAGAATTTTAAAAACTCACATCGTAAAACTAAAATTAAATTAGGGAAATAATCTTAATATGTTATGTTAAGAAATCATTAAGATTTAGATTCTTGCTCCGGGACGGTAACCTCTATAGGGCAATGATGACTGAACAGAGATAAAAGCTTTTGGGTCGATTGACTCTACAAGCTTAATCATCCCCCTCAATTTTTTTCTGTCAACTACAGACACAATCATATTTGTACCTCCTGTTAAACCAACTGCAGGAATTGAGGTTACACCAAATGATGAGGATCTCAATTCGGCAGCAATTTCATCAGATTTCAGCAGCGAAACCACACTTACTTGTACAAATCCAAGGCCAATCTGTTGCTCGAGCCAGACACCCACAACATTTCCAAGTCCATAACCGGTGGCATATCCAAGTATCATCCAGGGGTTGTCGTTCAGGTACTGAAAAATCTGACTTATCGCAATAACCCAAATAGCAGCTTCAAAAAAACCGACAAATCCTGCAAGGTATTTTTTCCCTTGAACAACAAGAATTGTTCTCAGAGTACCAAGACTTACATCACATACTCTCAAAAGTCCAACTATTACAGGACCAAAAACGCCTTCAAACATGCAAAAAACTCAAATTTATTTAAAAGTTAAAATTAATATAGGGTTAAAATTGGAATATTAATTTAATAAAGGCCCCAATCGCTATCCTCAAAAAAGCGGTATAGCAGTGGATCGGTCAGGTTGTTCACCCCGGGTTTAAATTCCGGATCAACATAAGATTTCCCAAATGAAATCAATGCCTTTAAAACATTGTTATTCAACCACTTTGTCCTGGGTTCATCAATCTTGATGGCAAAAAATCTTTCCTCAAGTTCAGTAAAACTTAACCGTTTGGATGCGAGAATAAATCCCCACTCTCCCATCGTTGGCACATGATTTCTGAGTCGAAGTGTACCAAATCCGGCAGCTTTAATCGTTGTATCAATACAACTGTAAACTTTGGGTGCAAAGTATGGGCTGCAAGCCTGGGTTATAAATATTCCATCATCTGAAAGGTGTTTTTTTACGATACTGAAAAACTCCAAAGAATAGAGCCTGCTCAGTTCTGAATTTTTTGGATCGGGAAAGTCTGCGATGATAACATCAAATATTTTATCGATCCCCTCAAGATAATTGAATGCATCCAGATTTATCACTTCCACTTTGGGGCTGAATAAAGAACTGTCATTTATTTCAGCAACTATCTCATTATTTTTTGCCAGTTCTGTCATTTTTGGATCAATATCTACCAGAGTGATTTTTTCGACATCATCAAACTTCAATGCTTCCCTTACCGCACAACCATCTCCACCCCCCAGGATTAATATGTTTTTTCTACTACCTGATAAGTGCATAGGAATGTGTACAAGTGGTTCATGATACATCGCTTCGTCGTAACTGCTGAATTGTACACTATTATTCAGGTAGAGCCAGTGGTAATCTTTCCATTTGGTCAGTACAATCTTTTGATACTTCGATTGTTCTTCATAAACTATCTGATCTAGGTATTTTAATTGTTCTGAATATTTAATGATTGGTTTGGCAAAAACAGCTCCCGAAATGATGAGCAGAGCCACGGAAGAGATGGCTATCCCCATTTTTAGACGTGAAAACTTAAACTTATCTCTTAATGAAAAATAAAGAAGTAATGCAACCGAGAAGTTGACTGCACCGAGTATAAACGGAGTGTAAGTCAATCCGATTATTGGTAAACCAACAAATGCAAAGAATATCCCACCGGCAAGGCTGCCATAATAATCCTTCTCAAGTACATTTGCAATATTCACACGCAATTCTTCAAATTCCTCATTTAATCTGGTAACTATAGGAATTTCAAGACCGATCAACAGCCCAATCAAAATCGAAAGTGAATAAATTACGATACCACGATACTCTGGAAAGGCAGAAATTGAATAAACAATCACCGCAGAAAATGAAGTCATCAGAGAAAGGACAAACTCGAGGGTAATAAACTTCTCGAGCAAATTTGTTTTGATAAATTTACTCAGACTGCTCCCCACACCCATGGAGAAGAGCATAAAAGAGACTATTAAAGTCCACTGGATGACAGAATCACCCAGAAAATAGGCTGCAAGAGTTGAAAGGATATACTCCGCTACAATTCCTGAGAGACCAGTAGCGAAGATGCAATATTTTAAAAGATTTGTTCGCTTCACTAACCTATAGCGCCCAAACTATCAATAATGCTGCGCCGATATACACAAATGCTTCTATTAATCCGGCTCCGACATTGGGAATTGTTTGGCCTGCTATTTCGTGGCTTAATCTTTTACCCGGAATTATCACTTTGTCAGTAAGAATTCGAACCAACGGAAGGAAAATGATCCCAATGGCTATGTTTAAGAGTACTTCACCGGCAAAGGTTTCCCATCCATGAAAATCACCAAACATCGCTTGATTGATAATGATAGAAATTGCGATCAGAATTCCGGCAAAGGCTGTTCCTGCTGCAACATTATCTTGTTCAATCTCTTTAAGATAATCATAGGGGGTTATCAATTGGTATAAATAGGAGAACAAAACAAGTGCCGTTTGTCCAATTAGCCAAAACGCAAGTGCAGTGAAGATACTTCCACCCTGACCAGAAATGGCGCTGGCAACCACCAGTCCTGTGGCTATGTAAGAAGCTCCCAGAACAACAGCAGTTCCGGCGTTCCTGTCTTCGATTATCTCTTTTGGGGCATCTATTTTTCTTAAAATCAACCAATCATTGATATATGAAGAGATATTAAGGAGCAGAATTGCAAGTACTCCATAAAACCCTATATCCAGCAGGTCGTCAACGATCCCGTTGGAATCACCCCAGAAAACTCCACCAATTGCGATAATCAATCCCGCAAAGTAACTTGCATAAACAATCGCAAAAGCAAAGTTGTCTTTTTCAACAAGTTCATCTTTAACATTTGCCTTAAAGTTAAAAACTCTGAATGCTACCATCCCAAGCAGAAGCAGGATAAGGCTTGCACCAAAATAGATCAACATGGTAACCAGTCTGTCGAGAAGCATCTTATTTTCCTCCAGATCCGCCGCGGGACCGGACATTTGGGGTTCCCCTGCCGGTTGATCGTGACACTTTGTTGTTAACTTTATCTTTAAAACTCTGTGAGCCGTTTTTGATTTTATTTATTTTATCACCAAACCCGGCAGGTTTTGTTTTGCTTGTGTGGGAACCGTAGGTGCCATACTTAAAAGAATCACCTGTTTTTGGTCCATAATAAGGTTTTCTACCCCGGTAGTTGCGCGAATAGTCGTCATACTCTCCCCGAAAGATCGAACCTGAAGCCATGTTTAACATCGAACTCATGAACATATACTGCCCATAAAATTGCCAAAAAGAGCCGCCGTTGCCGTTAACCCAGGAGCCGTATTGTTTGTTACCAACATAATTGTTGTAACCGGCTGGCGCCACAGCTTTAGACACTTTTCCATCTTTCCCTTTGGAAGCAATCTCCATTCCGAGATAATTTTCATTCTCCCAAAAGTAATCTTCTTTAACTTCTATCCAATCAGTTGTTTCGCTTTTTATATTTAATGAGTCATACTGACGAATAATCTGGTATTTGTGTTTATAGTCCTGAAATACTGTTCCATCAACCTCCATATCTTCAAGAATAATTGAATACATGGGTACTTTTTGTGAGTCGAGTTTCGAAATAAGATTGTCAACAGGTGCTTTAGTAAATTCTTTACCACATCCTGACAATGCTATCAAGAGTAAAACGACTGGGATTATTTTTTTCATTTGATGTTTCCCGGGAAAATGTTGGAAATTTCATATTCATCCACTACTCTGCCAATACTGGCTTCAAAATCATCTTCACCCCACTGTTCGATAGAAAGGAGATATTTTCCTGTTTCGTCCCTGTAGTCCCAACTTATAAAAGGATCCCAATTGTTGCCTGACAGGTCTCTAAAATTCCCCGCTGCTTCGGCTTTTCTAAAAAAAGTTCGACCACTAAATTCTATGGTTCTTCTTGGTTTTTCCTGCTCAATAATCTCATCAACAAGTGTTTTGTCTATGTTATTGATATCAACTTCCTTGGTAACTGTAATCTCGATCTCGTCATCCTCTTCAACATGCAGATAGGCAGTTGCATCCACACATTTAACCTGGAATTCAAGAGTAAAAAAGTCATCTCCCCAATCATATTCATATTCCTTGGTGACTTCCCAGCTTTTGCCTTCCAAATCAAAGATAAATCCTCTTCTGAGGTCTGTTACTTTGAGATTTGTAACATCATATTGTGGCTCATCTTCGGTTTTTTTCTTTTTCTTAAACCAATCAAACACAGTCGGGTCTCCGGTCTTCTGATAAAAATTGGGGCACTTTATTAGTGCCCCATACAAAGACTAATTAAGGTTTTTTAAGTTTACTTTTAAGATCTTCGAGTAGTAAATCTCCCTGAAGGCTGTTTTCTTCAAGAGCTTTATCGATCTTGGTGTTAAGACTTTCGTTTAAACCTTCCATTTCAGAGTAAGCCTGTGCAAGAGTCTCATCGGTTTCAACTTTTTGTTTCATTCTTTCAAGCATTGCAATTGTGCTGTCTGAATCTATTCCGGCGAGTTGTTTATTAACTTTTTTCATAGATTCGGCAGTTTTTGCTCTTGCTTTTAATGTAACAAGTTCGTTTTCCTGCTGTTGAACTGTTCTTCTTAATTTTTCAACTTGCATTTGCAGTTTACCAACAGCATCGTTTTGTCTCTCAAGGTTAAGAGCTGCTTCTGTCGCTTTTTTAGTTGCATCCTCTTTTTGGAGCAATGCTTCTTTAGCCAGTCTTTCAGCTTCCTGAGGTGCCATCTGACCATTTTCAGCTCTTTGGAGAAGCAGAACAGCCTTCCGTTCCCATTCAAGCGAGCGTTCGGCATATAGATTTTTATCTCTTTCCATCTTGATTGCAAGTGCTTTTACTTCAGCAAATGCCTGCATTGCAAGAGAGAGATCCTGTTTTAAATCACGAATGGCCTGTTCGGATAATTTTATCGGATCTTCAAGTTTGTCGATAACATTGTGGGCTTCAGCTTGCCCGATTTTAAATAATCTTTTGAAAAAACTCATTTTGATCTCCTTCTATTTACAAATATCAATTAAAAAATCGGTATTCTCTGCCATAGCAAAATGTATTGCTGACATCGTGCCTTCAACTTCATTTTCATCGAGGTTTTCTATTTGAAGTGTATCACGGAATATTAAAGTATTTTTATCTTCCTCCAGCACAAAAGCACCATGAACCAGGGTTCTGTTTATTTGGAGTAATCTTTTGTAAACATCTTTATCATCCTTTTTCACAATTCCAATATATTGTTCGAAAATCAGAAGCGGGGTTTCGACATCAACTATCAGGTTGGAAATCCCTTTTTCTCCATCATCTACTATAACCATTTCTTCTTCCGGAATCTCTTTGGAGATGTGATATCCCAGATTGATTAAGTAACTTTTTACCAGTTCGTATTTTGACGACATATATTTTCCTCGAATGTTTTAAATTTGAACGAAATATAACCAAAATTCTGCTAATTTAGAATCTGTTTTTGATTAAATTTTTAATAACCTGACAGACGGCAAGATATCTGCCATGATGAACAAATACTCACTTATATTTGAGATGTGCCATTGTAAAAAGCACAATCTCTACGATAACCGGCTCGTTGAGAAGCTATTCACAAAAATGCTTAAATCATCGGGATTTACGGTTATTACTACAATGAAACACGATTTTGAACCACAAGGTTTTACTTTCGTCGCAATTCTATCGGAATCCCATGCTCTTGTTCATAGCTATCCAGAGGAAAACAGACTCTCAATAGATATCTATACTTGTTCTGATCCTGATAAACTCGAAAATTTTATCGAATTGGCAACTCAAGAGTTTGAACCCGGAAAATATTTCTTTAAAGTGTTGGATAGAAACAGACTTGTTGACGAATAATCAATTATATTTTTTGATTATTTCGATTACTTCCCTGTAATAACTGTTCCCGAATAAATTCAGATGATTCATGAGATGATACAACTGATAAAGTTGAACCCGCTCTGCACTTCCATACTCAAGAGGAAATTCATTTTTGTAGGCTGAATAAAATTTTTCATCAAATCCGCCAAAAAGTAGAGTCATCGCCAAATCTGTTTCCCGGTCGCCGTAATAAACCGCTGGATCAAAAATTACAGCCTCCCCTGTTTTTGAAGCAAAATAATTTCCCGACCAAAGATCACCATGAAGCATGGATGGAATAACTGCTGTATCATCTATAATTTTGTGAAGATTTGATAACATTTTTTCGAATATTCTGTTTAACGATGAATCAGTGAACCCGTTTTTTTCCATCAATTTATATTGTGGCATTAATCTGTTTAATATGTAAAATTCATGCCATTTTGTATTTCGTGGAAGATTTATCTGTAAGGTGTCACCAATAAAGTTATCCTCAGTAAACCCAAAACCCTCATCAGATTTACATCTATGTAATAAAGCAAGACTTCTCCCAAAATTCTCATGGAATCCTGCTCTATAACCCCCTTTTTCTATAAACTCAAGGACAACCACATTTTTTTCTCTTCCCAATACTTTTGGAACAGATATAATTCCGTGCCGGAAAAGTTCAGTTAATCCTCTGACTTCAGCTTCTGCCTTGGCTTCACCGGTGGATCCGGGGTACTCTTTTACAAAATAGCTTTTTCCACTCTCTCCTTTGTGTATGGTATTGGATGCAATACAACCTCCGGCGGCATCTCTACTATATTGAAGCTTCTCGCCAACCAGTTTGTTTAAATCAATCATTCGATTATAATCTCTCAGTTACATATTTAAACAAATTGTTTGATCCATCCTCTAACAAATCGATAACAAAATGAAATTCTTTGGGTCCGTCATAATATGGATCGGGCACTTCAGTTGCTTTCATTGAAGTAACAAAATCGGTCATCATTTTGATCTTGTCGCTAAACTCATTATTTCTGTCAAGTCGTTTGATATTTGAATAATTGGATCTGTCCATTGCAAGAATTAAATCATACTCTACCAGATCTTTATGTGATAGTTGTCGAGCTCTATGAGGTGTAATATCATAACCTCTTTCTTTACAATGTTTTATCATTCTACTGTCAGCCATTTCGCCAATGTGATAACCTGCCGTCCCGGCTGAATCAATCTCAATATTCTCACTAAGACCATTTTCAGAAACTTTTTTACCAAAGATTCCTTCGGCAGCCGGTGATCTGCAAATGTTACCAAGGCACACAAACAATACTTTCATCTAAAAGACTTCCTTCTTTCTAAACTTGTAATCTACAAATGTAAATTTAGTTTAATTACCTTAAAAGAACATTCTGCGGTATATCACCTGAAATTTTTTCCGTAAATTTGGGTTTATGTAAAAATAATTTTGGATGAATATGGCATATGATTTTGTAACCGTTAAAGATTTACTCGCCGGTGGCGAACTCTACCAGGATAAAAATCTTAAACTCACAGGCTGGGTAAGAACTTCAAGAACTTCAAAAAACTTTGGCTTCATCGAATTAAATGATGGTTCCTGTTTTAAGAATTTACAAGTGGTTTTTGAGGATAGTCTCCCAAATTTTGAAGAAATTGACAAAGTTTCCATTGGATCCTCTCTCGAGATAAAAGGGACTTGGATTAAATCTTTGGGTGATAAACAACCATTTGAACTTAAAGCTGATGAGATAAATATCACCGGTTTCGCTTCTCTTGATAATCCTATTCAAAAAAAGAGACATTCCTTTGAGTTTTTAAGGACAATTTCTCACCTGAGACCAAGAACAAACACATATATGGCAACATTCAGGGTTCGATCGATTGTCTCATTTGCCATCCATAAATTTTTTCAGGAGCGTGGGTTTGTTTATGTGCACACACCAATCATAACCAGTACTGACGCTGAAGGGGCAGGAGAAATGTTTAGAGTCACCACTCTCGATATGAATAATCTGCCAAAAGATGGAACCGGGGCTATAGATTATTCGCAGGAATTGTTTGGAAAACCTTCTTTTCTCACAGTTTCGGGACAACTTGCAGTTGAAGCTTTCTGTTTTGCTTTTAGAAATGTATATACTTTTGGTCCAACTTTTAGAGCAGAAAACTCAAATACTGCCCGTCATGCAAATGAATTTTGGATGATTGAGCCCGAAATTGCTTTCGCTGATCTGGATGATGATATGCGACTTGCTCAGGATATGATGAAATATATCCTGAATGAGGTGATGACACAGGCTCCCGATGAACTGGACTTCTTCAATAAGTTTGTGGATACTGATCTTCTGTCGAGACTTGACAATGTCGTAAACTCAGAATTTGCTACAATCACATACACAGAAGCCATAGAGTATCTAAAAAAATCGGGACATCAGTTTGAATACCCCGTGGAGTGGGGAGAAAATCTTCAGACAGAACATGAGCGATATATAACTGAAGAAATTTTCAAAAAACCTGTTTTTGTGATCGATTATCCAAAAGATATCAAAGCCTTTTACATGAAACTTAATTCAGATAATAAAACTGTAAGAGCCATGGATCTGCTTGTTCCCGGTGTTGGTGAAATCATAGGTGGAAGCCAGCGTGAGGAGAATTATGATGTCCTCCACCAAAAAATGCTTGCAACCGGGATAATTCCTGAGGATTATGAGTGGTATCAGGATATCAGAAAATTTGGATCATTCCCGCATGCAGGATTTGGACTTGGTCTGGAAAGAGCAGTAATGTATCTCACCGGTATGAAAAACATCAGAGATGTAATCCCCTACCCAAGAACGCCAAATAATATATTGTTCTAATTTTTTCCAGGCTGTTAAATTTATTGATAATTTAACAGCCTTTCTCTTTAATTACTTCAAATTTCTTTTTATCTTGCTATAACAATTAACAAAGATTCTAATGGAAAAAAGCCTCAATCGGATATTCGTAGCTCTCCTCTTTTTTGTTGTTGTGCTCGGTTTTTATCTACTTTATACTTTTTCATCTATCATCATACCGCTGACATTTGCTTTTATCGCAGCAACGATGTTCCAGCCAATCACAATTTTTCTTCGTAATAAAAAAGTCCCGTTTTATCTGATTATTCCTTCCATATCAATTATTACACTTGGGCTTCTCTTTCTCTTTTATCTTATAATGGCATCAACGGTTTCGGAAGTATCAGCTCAAAGTGGCGACCTCTCTGTTGTACTTATTGCTAAAATTGATGGTTTAATGGAAGGGATTGAACAACTGGTTAATACCCGGTTTCATGCAAAAATTAATATTGAAAAAGAGCTCACCGACCTTCTCTCAGTCGATTTTCTTTCTTCAACTGCCAGTCGGCTCGTTTCTTCTTTCACTTCGTTTACTAACAGTTTTTTCTGGTTCTCAATCTACTTTGTTGTTTTTCTCTTTGCTCTACCCAACTATAAAAGATATTTAAGATATGTATCCAGCGGGCAAAACATCGAAGGAGTGACAAGCGCATACCTTACAATTCAAAAATTTATCTATTCTTATGCAAACATCAAATTGTTCATTAACCTGACAGTGGGTGTCGCAGTTTATATTATTTGTATCCTGTTTGGTGTCAAGTTTGCTTTTTTATGGGGATTTGTTGCATTTTTACTTCATTTTATCCCCTTTATTGGTGCAATCGTTTCCGTTCTTTTTCCATCATTAATGGCATTGGTTCAATTTGACAATTTGATTGTCCCGTTAATTGTTTTGTTACTTTTAAGCATAGTGCAAATGGGTATGGGAAATATTGTAGAGCCAATCCTGATGGGAAACAAATTAAGATTAAACACGATAACCGCGATGTTTGGACTGGTTTTTTGGGGAAGTTTATGGGGCGTGAGTGGTTTGTTCCTAGGAATCCCGATGTTAGTGATTTTTAAAGTAATGCTCGAGCAATTCCCGGAAACTGCAATGCTTGGTAGAATAATGGGTTTCCCCGAGAACAGTGAGGGTGTCAGAATGCGAAGCTGGGACCCAACTACGATAATTTCAAAAAGATTTAAAAACATCCCTGATTCTGAAACTAAAAAACCGGAATAAAGGTTTACTGAGATATAAACATTCAATTGGAGATTCAATGGCAGAAATTACACTCAAAGGAAATAAAATCAATACTATCGGCTTTTTACCCGAAGTTGGTACCGAAGCACCTGATTTTAAATTGGTCAATTCAACTCTTGAAGAAACCTCACTGGCAGAATTTAAAGGCAAAAAGGTTGTCTTAAACATTTTCCCAAGTCTTGACACCGGAATTTGTGCAACCTCAGTAAGAAAATTTAATGCTGAAGCATCAAAACTTGATAACACTGCAGTTCTTTGCATTTCGATGGACCTTCCCTTCGCCCACAATAGATTTTGTTCAACCGAAGGGCTTGAGAACGTAAAAACTCTTAGTGGCTATCGCGATACATCATTTGGTGAAGATTATGGAGTTACAATCGTGGAAGGTGGTTTCACCGGGTTATTCTCAAGATCAGTTGTAGTTCTTGATGAAAAAGGTAAAGTTGTTTATACCGAGCAAGTTCCTGAAATCGCACAAGAACCAAATTACGAAGCTGCACTCGCTTCATTAAAATAATCCATATATTACAAAAAAAGGCTGTCCGGTTTGGACAGCCTTTTTTGTTTTAAATCAAGTGACTTAAGTTGTTCAATTTGAACTATTTAAGTATTGTCATCTTTTTAGTGGCGGTATATATACTGTTGTTCGAACCATCTTTAGCAGTGATTCTGAAAATGAAAGTTCCTGAACTCAATTTGTATTTTTGAGCATCTATAACAACAGAGTAGAACCCCGGTTCAAAACTTCCATTTACAACTTCAGCAATTTTTCCACCTGTAATATCAAACAACTCTATCACGATTCCCGATGCATCGGCAACTGTAAAATCGATTTTGGTTGATGGATTAAATGGATTTGGATAGTTCTGTGAGATTGAAAAACTTTCAGGTAATCCAACATTTACTTCATTCGCCAGAGCATGATATTCAACAGTTCCATCAAAATCGATCTGTTTTAATCTGTAGGAGTATCTTCCAGAAGGAAGTTTCTGATCAGTAAATGAATATTCTTTACCTTCTGCAGTTGTACCAAAGCCTTTTACAAATCCGGCATTTGTCCAGTCAGTTTTGTTTGGACTTCTTTCAACTTCAAAACCGTAATTATTTTTTTCTGATGCAGTTGTCCAAGTTAAAACCACATTATTTTCACTTACAGAAGATGTAAACGATGCCAATTCAACAGGAATAAGTGTGGCAGCTTCATCTGCACCTCTGTAGGGAAATGAACCTGATCTTAGACTAAGATCAATATCTGTCGTGATTCCGGCAATCGGTGTTCCGGCAAGATCAACATCACCATCAGATGGTGAGACCAGGTGAAGATCTGAAGCAGAAACAAAAGTTACATCTTTGAATATTGTATGGGTTTCATTTGGAGTTGCAGCAGCCTGATATTGAACCAGCTCGTTGTAAACTGTGCCTCCCCAACCGGCGTGGTAGCTGCTTGCAGTGCCGGTACAATAAGAGACATTATAGTCCATATCAACAGTACCGTTTAATGCACTGATAAAACTTCCGGTGTGTAGTGTTCCGGCGTTTCCACCGGTTCTTGTGTTTTTGAAAATATTGTTTTTCAGGGTAAAACTCACAGTATCATTGGAAGCTGATTTCACAAAACCGGCTGAAATCACAACACCGGATGTTCCGCCGCTGTGTGTTCCACTCAAATTTACGCTGTTGTAGATAAAATTCAAGGTGTATGGAATGGTCCCGGAGAACTGGGCGCCATAAGCAGATGAAACATTTGAGGGCCCGTTTGCATCCAAAGCTATAAAATTATTGTAAATATTATAGGTTGCATCCCGTGATCCTGTACATGTGATACCTCTTAGAGTAGTTGCAGAAGTAGAACTTGAAGTGAGTCCGTATATCTTGTTCCCAATGATATCAAGAACCTGGCCCGGAACAGATGCAATGTTTATCCCGGAAACACCTGTTGAATTATATCCTTGTGTCTGGTGGATTGTGTTTCTCTCGATAAGGGTCGTTGGACAGGCAGAAAGCAACCAGATACCGGCAAAACTGAAATCAACTATTTCATTGTCCCGAATAACCAGATATCGGTTTGGGTTGGCGGCTGTTCCGCTCGATGCAATTCCTGTTCGGCTGCCTTCAATTTTGCAATTGGTTATTTTATTATATGAATTTCCTTCAGGATTATTGGCAGAGGTTGAAATCAGAACCACCCGCGGACCTGCACTTGCCTGAAGATTGTTTTTTCCATGGATATATCGTAATTCATTATACGTAGCGCCATTGATAAAATTGAGAGTTGTGGTATTCGCTCCGGAGGTGGTGGTGTTTTCAATGAAGAGATTAATTGTTGATCCTGTTCCACCGGCTCTGCCGTCAATAGTGATATAATCACCTCCATCAAACAGAATAACAGGAAGACTTGCCTGAAGTGATGAAATGGTGATCAATCCAACACCTAAAGCAGGGCGAATTGTTATCCTCTTTGAGGAATCAATTCCATCTTTCTGAGTGAGCGTTATTGGAAAAGTCTCACTTGCTCCGTTATAAGTACCGGTAAGTTCAATTATGTAGCCTTGTGTCATCGGGGTTGTAATTGCCGCATATGCTTCGGTGATTGAAGCATGGCTGCTAATCAGCGTACCGGTGCCACTCAGTAACGAGACTGATGACGCTTGTGCAAACAGCGATATCTGAAAGATACCGACGAAAAGGATTACAAATGGTAAAAATATTTTCTTCATGAGTATTTCCTGTTGAGTTGATGATGATGACCATTTTAATAGTTAAGAGGTCAAAACCCAATTTAATCATTTTTATCTAAAATCCCTATTCGAAAATGAACTATATCCAAAATTTTTTGAGAATAATTGATATGTGAAATAAAAATCACTTGACTATGTCAGGAAAATATGTTAATTTAGCACTCGCAATTTATGAGTGCTAATAACAATCAATATTCCAAAATAATGGAGGACACATGTCATTAAATCTTCAACCCCTGTCAGACAGGGTAATTATAAAACCACAGGAAGCTGAAGAAGTTACCAAAAGTGGTTTGTATCTTCCCGATACTGCAAAAGAAAAACCAATTGAAGGCCTGGTTGTAGCAGCCGGACCCGGAAAAGTAACAGAAGACGGTAAATCCGTTCCTATGTCAGTGAAAGTTAACGATAAAGTTCTCTACGGAAAATATTCAGGAACTGAAATTACCCTTGACGGTACTCAGTATCTGATCATGCGTGAGAGCGATATCTTTGCAATCATTAAGTAATTAAAAAATAAGGAAACTATAAAATGGCTTCAAAAATAATTGAATTTGATGTTGATGCTCGTTCCAAACTGAAAAAAGGTGTGGATCAGCTCGCTAATGCAGTAAAGGTTACATTAGGCCCTAAAGGAAGAAATGTAATTCTCGAAAAGAAATTTGGTGCTCCCCTCGTAACCAAAGATGGTGTTTCAGTCGCTAAAGAGATTGAACTCGAAGATGCAGTGGAAAACATGGGCGCACAAATGGTTAAAGAAGTTGCTTCAAAAACAAGTGATGTTGCCGGTGACGGAACCACAACAGCTACAGTTTTAGCACAAGCAATATTCAGAGAAGGTTTAAAGAATGTTACTGCAGGTGCAAATCCAATGGATTTGAAACGCGGTATCGATCTTGCTGTTACCAAAGTTGTTGACTACCTTAAAAGTATTTCAAAAACAATCGAAACCAGTGAAGAAATCGCTCAGGTTGGCGCAATTTCTGCTAACAACGAAAAATGGATAGGCGAAAAAATTGCTGAAGCCATGAATAAAGTTGGAAAAGAAGGCGTTATCACCGTTGAAGAAGCTAAAGGTACAGAATCCGTTCTCGAAGTAGTTGAAGGTATGCAGTTTGACAGAGGTTACCTCTCCCCTTACTTCATCACTGATGCTGATGCAATGGAAGCAAATCTTGAAGATCCATTCATCCTTATCTATGACAAAAAGATTTCAGCAATGAAAGACCTTCTTCCAATTCTCGAAAAAACCGTTCAGCAGGGCAGACCTTTGGTTATCATTGCTGAAGATATCGAAGGTGAAGCACTCGCAACTTTGGTAGTTAACAAACTGAGAGGAACACTTCGTGTTGCAGCAGTTAAAGCTCCCGGATTTGGCGACAGAAGAAAAGCAATGCTCGAAGATATCGCCGTTCTCACAAACGGTCAGGTTATCAGCGAAGAAAAAGGTTACAAACTTGAAAACGCTCAGCTTGGTTACCTCGGCTCCGCCAGCAAAGTTGTTATCGACAAAGATAACACCATAATTGTTGAAGGAAAAGGCGAAGAAACTGAAATCAAGAAAAGAATTAATGAGATCAAAGGACAGATCGAAAAAACCACTTCAGATTATGACAGAGAAAAACTCCAGGAAAGACTTGCAAAACTTTCAGGTGGTGTTGCAGTTCTGAAAATTGGTGCTTCTACCGAGATCGAAATGAAAGAAATTAAAGCCAGAGTTGATGATGCTCTTCATGCTACCCGTGCAGCAGTTGAAGAAGGTATTGTTCCTGGTGGCGGCGTTGCTTTTGTAAGAGCAATGAGTGCACTTATTGACTTAAAAGGCGAAAACGAAGATCAGACTACCGGTATCGATATCGTTAGAAGATCACTCGAAGAACCTTTAAAACAGATTGTTTTCAATGCAGGCCTCGAAGGTTCAGTAGTTTCAAACAATGTTAAAGCAGGAACCGGTAGCTACGGGTTCAACGCTGCAACTGAAGTTTACGAAGACCTTATTAAAGCCGGTGTTATCGATCCTACCAAGGTTTCGAGAACAGCGCTTGAAAACGCAGCCTCGGTTTCAGGACTCCTCCTCACAACCGAAGCAGTTGTTTATGAGAAAAAAGAAAAAGAATCAGGTCCAATGATGCCTCCGGGAGGCATGGGCGGAATGGACTATTAATAGTTCTCCCCTTTTTTTCAAGCCCCTTACAGAAATGTTCGGGGCTTTTTTATTTCCATTTCACAAATCATTTCTTTTATATTTCTGACTAAAGAAGTATCTTTTTATTTCGATTTATGAAGTTTCTGAAAACGATTGCCATACCAAAAAATGAACCAGGTTTTAACCTCTAAAGATATCCAGCAACTGAAGGATCAGGTATCACAATACCTGAAAAAGTCAGATTTTAAATCTGCTAGAGATGCCGCAACAAAATTGCTTGAGTCATTCCCTAACGACCCCGAAACTAACTACATATTTGCCCTGGCATGTCTCGAAAATTATGAAGTTTCAGATGCCCTCGAATACTCTAATTTAGCCGTGAAATTAAATGATAAAGACCCAAATTCGAGATTTTTCCGTGGAATGATTCAATATAGAATGGGTATGTATGAATCGGCCCTTTCTGATTTTGATTATGTGATTAATCTTTCAGCTGAATATGGAGCCAAATCGCTTGAATACAAGACTTCCTGCCTGGCAGCATTGGGTAAATATCAAGATGCAATGCGCTTCTACGACACTACAGTTTCTATAGACACCACCTTATCTCAGAGAAAACCAAAATTAAGAGACTGGCTAAAAAATCTTACCGGCCATAAGTCAACATTTTTAAGCAAACTTCTCGCGCCTACAGGCGATTATCTTCTTGATGCAGAGGATGCCTTAAGTTATAAAGAATATTGGTATGCTGATTATGCCGCAAAAAAGGTAATTGAGGAATCTACAGAACCTGAGAAAACGGGTAAAGCTAAACTCATTCAGTTGAAAGTATGTTTTGCACAATTTAAAATTCTACAAGCCAAAACTCTCCTGCAAGAGTTGCATATCATCCTCCCCGGAAACCTTGCATTAATTGAGTTCGCCGTTAAAATGGCAGAAATTGAAAGCAGTAATTCTCAACACAAACAAACTGACACCATTGAGGCAATTGATCATTCCGAAGATATTCCGGTTGAAGAAACCCCCGATACAAAAAAACCTGAACCGCAAGGAGTAATTGATCTCTCCTCCGGTGGTAAAAAAGATTCCAAAGTAACTGAATCCCAAAGTGAAAAAGTTACTAAACCGGCGACTCAAAGCTCCGGTTCTGGAAAAAGAACTGATTTTGAAATAATCAAAGGTGTTAAGTTTAAGGCCTACTTTGCAAGAACATTTGATCTCTCAGAAAATCTAAAAAGTGGCAGAAAATATTATGTTCATCAGTTTAATGCTCCGGCACAGGGATTTATAGCAGTTGAGGTTATTGTAAATAATCCATATTTTGAGAAAAAAGATGTTTCTGTTGATGGTCAGGCATTTTGGTATGTAAATGAAAAACAGATGGGAGAAAGTAACTTTGAACTTCAGATTGAGTCTGAATGGAGCAATGTTGCAGTTGTGCAAAGTTGGGGAACCGGAAACCCCGGTTTCTGGAATGCGGGTCAGGGCAGAGTTGAAATCTTCTTAAATAACGAACTTGTTTGTGTTAAGTGGTTTATCCTGGGATTTTCGGTAATCTACGATCTTGAACACTATGATATAAACGAGATCGAAGATACTGAAGCAATGGAAGAGTTACACAATGACGGTGAACTTTCTGTTGAAAAGGTTCTTGCCACTCTGGATGGATTTATCGGACTTGCCTCTGTTAAACAGACCATGCGAGATTTTGTTGACTATCTAAACTTTGTGCAGGAGAGAAAAAAACTGGGACTGAGGACCAAAGAAGGACTCTCTGTTAATTCTGTATTCCTCGGAAACCCGGGTACCGGCAAAACTACGGTTGCAAGGGTAATTGGTGACATTTTCAAAGCGATGAATCTATTGCCTAAAGGGCATATTGTTGAATGTGACCGTGCTGCTCTTGTTGGACAGTATGTTGGAGAAACTGCCCAGAAAACCGAAAAAATGATAGAAGATTCCATGGGAGGAATTCTCTTCATTGATGAGGCATACACTCTCGTAAAAAAGGGTGGTTCGGGTCAGGATTTTGGACAGGAAGCGATCGATACACTTCTAAAGAGGATGGAAGACAAAGCCGGTGAGTTTGTTACCATAGTTGCAGGTTATCCGGGAGAGATGAATGATTTTCTTGAGTCGAACCCCGGTATGAAATCAAGGTTTACTCAATTCTTCCAGTTTGACGATTACACCCCTGAAGAATTATTTCAGATTTTTGAGATGATGGCAAGTAAAGAGGATTATACTCTTTCCAAACAGGCAAAAGAACTCTTGATTAAAGAGTTTATGAATCTTTACCGAAATAGAGATAAAACGTTTGGCAATGGTCGATTGGTAAGGAACACCTACGACGAAGCAAAGATGAGGTTGAGCAAAAGATATTTAAGACTTCCCCCCGGGATGAGGTCTGAAACCGCACTCACAACTTTTGAACCGGAGGATATTGCAGCCGTTTTCAAAAAAGAGGAAGGCAAACTTGTTGATGTTGGCATCAATGAGGAAAAACTTGAGGAATCACTCGCTAAACTCAATGGGTTAATGGGTTTAACCCTAGTTAAAAAAGAAATTAATGAACTGGTAAAAATCGCAAGATTCTATTCTGAGAGAAGTGAAAATCTCCAAAACAAATTTTCCGATCATATTGTCTTTCTGGGAAATCCCGGAACCGGGAAAACCACTGTTGCCCGAATTTTTAGTGATATCTATTCTGCTTTGGGAATCCTTCCAAAAGGTCATTTAGTTGAAACAGACAGACAAAATCTGGTGTCGAGTTATGTGGGACAAACCGCTGCCAAAACCACTGAGTTGATAAATCAATCTATTGGTGGAACTCTGTTCATCGATGAAGCTTACACACTTGTTAAAGCAGGTGACAACTCAGGAAGCGATTTTGGCAAGGAAGCAATCGATACACTTCTAAAAAGAATGGAAGATGACAGGGGCAAATTCATCGTTATAGCTGCAGGTTATACCGAAGATATGGAGAAATTTCTCGAAAGTAATGTCGGTCTAAAGTCCAGATTTACCAAGTTTATTTTATTTGAGGATTATACTCCCGATGAACTTGTAAATATTGCAGTAAATATCTTTAAGTCGAAAGACCTTGTTATGTCGGCTGAAACAATGGTTAAATTGAAGATCTATTTCAATGAGAGATACAGACAACGCGACAAAACATTTTCAAATGCTAGGATGGTAAGGAATATTGCAGAGGCTGCAATGAAAAGGCACCTCCTCAGACTTGTGGAGATTCCTAACGAAAATTTAACAGATGAAATCTCAAAAACAATCACTCCTGAAGATATTATTGAACTCGCTCCCGCAGCTTCTAAAAAACAAGTACGGGTTGAAGGCGATCAGGCTTTGCTCGAACAACATTTGAAAGAATTAGAGTCACTGACAGGACTCGGCGAAGTTAAAAAAGCCACTGAAAAACTGATCAGCTCCCTCAAAATTGCCAAAATGCGTGAAGAGCGAGGACTTAAAGTCATTAAGAAAAATCTTCATGTAGTATTTATGGGTAACCCGGGAACAGGAAAAACCACAGTTGCCAGACTCCTTAGCAAGGTGTATAAAGAACTTGGTTTACTCGAAAAGGGTCACCTGGTAGAAGTTGACAGATCTTCACTTGTTGCAGGTTATCAGGGACAAACGGCTCAAAAAACCGAAGACGTAATTAAAAAAGCACTCGGTGGAACACTGTTCATTGATGAAGCCTATACACTTTCGAGAGGATCAAATGATTTTGGTCAGGAAGCTATAGATACCTTGCTTAAGAGAATGGAAGATTATTCAGACCAACTTGTTGTAATAGTTGCAGGTTATCCAAATGAAATGAGGAATTTCCTCGATTCAAACCCCGGTTTACAAAGTCGCTTTACAAATTTTTTCATGTTCGAAGATTATACTCCGGATGAAATGATCAATATTACCAAAGTTTTGGCTGAAAAGAGTGGATATAAACTTGATGAGACCGCAGTAGAGCACTTGCAAGGGGTATTTAAAGAAATTTATGAAAATAGAGACAGTAATTTTGGGAATGCGAGAACCGTGAGAAATGTACTGTATAAAGCTATTGGAAATCAGGAAGAACGAATACTCACGCTCTCAAATCTTAGCGATGAAGACCTTGTAAAGATTACCGTGGAGGATGTCCAGAATCTTGAAATTTAATAGCTAAAGGTCACTTTCAGCGGCTGCCTCTTCGATCATTTTGTTTGCTAAATCTTTACCAAGATATCTGTCAATGATTGTGTGCAAAAGGTACAATATTGGTGTGAGAAAAATCGCAATCGAAAGTTTATAAATATAATTGACCACACCAATCGCCAGAACCAGTGATATACTCCAATCGGCACCAAAGTAGAATGCAATAAAAAGAACCACAAAACTATCGATGAACTGCGATACCAGTGTTGAACCCGTTGCTCTTGCCCAAATCCACTTGTTACCGGTATATTTTCTCACCCATTGAAAAACAATTACATCTATCAACTGTCCAATTAAAAAAGCACAAAGTGAACCGATAATAATCCATAAACCCTGCCCAAAAATCACATTAAATGCCGAATCCATGTTCACTTGTCCGGTTGGAGTATCTCTCATTATCCAAAAATCGGCAGGAACAAGGCCCATCGAAAAATAGACCATAACAAACGCATATCCTATAAGTCCGGCTGAGATAAAAGAGAGGAGTTTCACTCCCCTTCTGCCAAAATATTCATTGATAATATCGGTAAAGATGAAAACCACCGGCCAAAGCAGAACCCCTGCAGTCAAGTTGAAAGACAGGTTGTCCTGTCCAAAAAATGAAAGTGAGAGAGGTGAAAAACCCAATGTTTTCTCGAGTGAGAAAATTTTTGATCCTATAAATTCGGCTAAAACGGCATTCGAGACAAAAAACATCCCAAGGAAGAGGAAAAGAAGGTTCTTTTTATCTTTCATATAAATGACTTTCGTGGATATTAAAGGATTCTACTCGTAGAAGGCTTTTACATAAAACTCGATCTCATCGATCATTTTTTCACTTATGGTAAAAGTCACATATTCAGCAAAGTTATTGAGGATAATGAGACTGTTGATGCCGGCATCTTTTTCCTCAAGTTTAACTATTTGTTTGCTAACATTTTTATTAAGTACTGAGATACTTTCGTATATATCCATCAAACCGTTCATTTCCCAATCAGGTTCCTGTCCTTTTTTAAATCTGATATATTGAGACAGTAAGTAGAGGGAAAAAACTCTCAATTGAGTTTCATCAAGAGTTGCAAAAGGAAGATGACTATGAAGTAGTGGTTTTAATCTACCCATTATTGGACAACCACTGGAAACCATAAATATACCCAAAAGACTACTGACACCTGATTGGACCGAAGTATGTTTTGCAAAATTCCTCGATGTTGTTTCAACCTCAACCTCCACTGTATCAAACGAGCTAAAATCATTAAACTCACGGATAAGTTTGTGAAGATTTAGAGCAAGAGGGCAGTATTTATGGGTATCACGATCGAGTGGGCAATGAGGACAAGCAAAATTTTCGAGAAGTGCCCAATCTGTCTCAAGGAGTTCATTTTCCTTGTGCATAATGCTGAGATCAAATCTCCGTAATTCCACGGTGAATTCTTTAGTTTCATTGTGTGGAAGCTTAAAGTGATATGTAAACGATAGAGTTTCTTCTTCAGGCATCATTCTTTACCGGAAATTTTTGAACCTTTTGTTTGCTAATATACTCTAAACAATTGTTATAAAAAAAACGGACAAAATAATCCTTAAGGTTCCAATACTTTTATTTAACAAAAGACAAAAAAAAAGCGATGATTTTAATCACCGCTTTTTAAAGTTTTGTCTGTTATTATCTACAAAAGAGTTACTCTTTTCTCAATTGAAGACTGCTGACACCGCCATCGATGTAGATAGTTATAACATCACCAACTCCGGTGAAGTTATCTGAGTAAATAGCTTCTCCTTTTTCAGTAAATCCCGGAGGGGTACGGAAATTACTCAAAGCCATCGAATTAACAATTTTTACCTGGGAATCTTTTTTTATGATTATTTCAATGCTGCTTGCACCACATTCAACTCTAATTTCACTTCCACCAACTGCTGCATTTGGCAGGAAAAGTTTGGTTGAGCTGGCTCCAAGTTCCAATCGAAGTTTACGGAAAAAGAGATTACTTATATTTAACTCAAGATCCGCTGCTCCCATCTGGAAAGATATATCTTCATAAAATGGTTTGGGATGTAAATTCAATTCAACCAGAGCGGCAAAAGTTGTATCGTCCGTATCAAAGTTAAATTCTGCCATCTCCACATTTAAATCGGCTCTGCCACCGGCAATCTCGTTGTGAATCGTAAATCTCCGTCCACTCCTGTCAGTACGCAGGGTCATCAAATTTGTATCCTTGCTCGATACAATGTACTTCCCTGCTCCACCATCAAAAGTCAGATCAACAAATTTAATTGTAGTATCAAACGGTTCCGTTTTAATCGAGATCAGTTCACTTCTGTTCTTTGAAGAATTTACATGCGAAAATATTTTTTTAGGGAAATATTGAATCGTCGCAGTAATCGTCAGTATAAAAAAAGCAAGTGCAAACCCTGCCAATCCGGCTAATACGTTTCGAGCAATCAAGTTTTTTGTAAGATAGATTACACCTGCGGCAATAAGCAAAAGTGGCCAAAGTTTTCTTATTTCAGGGATATAAAAATCATAGTCACCAAAATTTTTGATCAGGAGAAGAACCCCCAACCCGAGGAAAAAAACTCCCCAGAATATTTTACTCGGTTTCATTTTTTACTCCAATCTTTTTTTTTCTTCCACTAACAATTATCCAAACTCCAAGAAGTACGAGGATCAGAGGGAACGAATCTTCAATATCAAAATGTGGGACAAAATTGTCAAGTCCGAACAATATTCCGGCTACGATCAGTATAACTCCAAGAATTACTGAAAATTTCTCTTTTGTCTCTGAAGGAGCAACAGGAGTATAAGGGATTGAGTTCTCTGATTTCATATCAAATCTCATCACTTGATCCGGGATTATAACCATGCCGACTATATAAAGGATTAGACCTACACCATTAAAAAGAGTGAGTGCAATAAATGCAAATCGAACGATTACGGGATCTATTTCAAAATATTCCGCAATTCCACCGGCTACACCGCCGATCATTCTCTCTCTTCTTGATCTATATATTCGCTTTTCCATTTTGGACTCCTGATTGTTTACGGTGTAAAATTAAGTCCACAAGTCATTTATTCTAAACTATTAATGATAAATGGTTTTAAAGCCAGATAGACGTATTATATCGATGATTTTCTACCCAACTTTTAAAGACATTTGTTTTACTTTAAGGAAGAACCTGGTATTTAACATCAACGATGAAGCAATCAAACTGATTGACAAGCCATACCATACTCCTTCAGTACCGAGTCCCAGCGGAAATCCGAGTAGATAAGCCGATGGTAAACCAATCACCCAATAAGCAATGAAAGTAATTACAGTTGGAATTTTAACATCAGTTATTCCCCTTAGATTCCCAAGAGCAATGGCCTGTGTTCCATCAAAAATCTGGAAAAATGCAGCTATCATCAATAGTTTGGGGGCAAATAACACCACCTCTGCATCAGATGTGTAGAGTCTTGGTATTAAATCATTAAACACTATAAAACTGAGTCCCGCAACTATCATAAATGAAGCCCCCATGAAGAGTGAAATGGAGCCGGCTTTTTTCACCCCCGACATGTCCCCTGCTCCGAGAGCGTTCCCTACTCTTATAGTTCCGGCGGTGGATAATCCCAAACAGGCCAGATAAGTAATAGAAGAGACGTTTAATGCAATCTGATGTGATGCCAACTCATCTTTCCCTATCCAACCAACCATAAAGGCAGCAGTAGCAAAACAGCCAACTTCAAAAAAATATTGAAACCCGCTGGGTACTCCGATTCTAAGAATTTCTTTGCCAATTTCATTTATTCCTTTAAAAGGGAATATTTTTAAATTATACCTTTTGAACTCTGAGCTTTTATGAACAAATATCGCCAGGCTGATCAACATAAAAATTCTGGAGCCCAACGTCGCAATGCCAGCACCATCAAGGCCCATCGGCTCAAAACCCAGATTCCCGTAAATAAAAATCCAGTTACAAAACACATTTATAAAATTAGCAAGGATCGCCACTACCATGGCCGGCCGGGTGAACGACAAACCTTCGATAAATTGTTTGTATGCCGTAAATATCAGCATTGGAATTGTGGAGAGTGATATAATCTGTGTATAACTTACAGCAAGCTGGGCTACTTCTGGTGGTTGATCCATATAAGGAATCAATTCCGCTCCAAAAAAGGTGATGAGATTAAGTATCACACCTGTGAAAAAACTCACCCAAATCCCCTGCTGAAACACCACCGAACACTTTTCACGGTCGGCAGAACCTACTGCGATTGCAACCAGAGGAGTCATCGCCATCACGATTCCCAGACCAACAACTGTTATTATAAAAAAGAAACCAACACTGATTGAAGAGGCCGCAAGAGGGGCATCTCCAATCCTTCCCACCATTACAGAGTCCACCACTCCCATCATAACAAACCCGATTTGGGTGATTACAACAGGCAGAGCCAGCGACAAGGTTTCTTTAAATTGATTTTTGTAAGACATTTTTCTAAAATAATTGAACAGTAAATTTAAATATCTGAACCAACAAATAACACAAACAAAACATTTTCTTTTGTAATATTTTGTAAAATATCTACATTTGTAATCTGTTTATTCTGGAATTGCAGAAAATAAGGAGAGATGGCAGAGTGGTTGAATGCGGCGGTCTCGAAAACCGTTGTGGGCTTATAGTTCACCGGGAGTTCGAATCTCCCTCTCTCCGCCAGCAAAACAGTGATTTTTACCCTTTACGGGTAGTTCGGAAAGGTGCTAGAGTGGTTGAATAGGCTCGCCTGGAAAGCGTGTGTACTTTTACCGGTACCGAGGGTTCGAATCCCTCCCTTTCCGCACAATAAATTCCCCTCGAGAGACTATGTTTCTCTCAAGGGGTTTTTTATTTTAAATCGTTTATTCAGGTTTGAGAAAAATAGTTGGTAAGAAATTTCAAATTTTATTGTTAAATTAATTCTAATGATTATTCAATAATTTTAGTGAGACCACAATGAGTTATACCATCCGCAAAATAATTCCAAAAGAGATAAAACTTTTCATGGATTGGGCTGAAAAAGAGGGGTGGAACCCCGGTTTGAATGATGGTCGTGCTTTCCTGTTCACAGACCCCGCTGGTTTTCTTGTCGGTGAACTCGATGGTGAGATAATCGCTATCAAATCTGCGATCAGATATGGAAACGAATTCGGTTTTATGGGATTCTACATTGTGAAACCGGAATTTAGAGGAAAAGGATATGGATATAAACTCTGGTGGGAAGGTTTTAACAGGGTTATGAATATCCCCTCAGGGATGGATGGTGTTCCTGAACAACAGGAAAATTACATCAAATCAGGATATGATTTTGCATACAGACAAATAAGATTTGAAGGAAAGGATATTATTCCTAAAGATTCTTTTAATGTTCAGCCGGTAGTTGAAGCTGATCTTTGTAACATTCTCGATTACGATAAAACCATTTTTCCTGCATCCAGAGCAGCTTTCATAAAAGAATGGGTTAAGATGCCCGAGAGTCTTACACTTAAAATTGATGAAGGTGTAACGATAAAGGGTTACGGTACGATTAGAAAATGTGTAAATGGTGGATTCAAAATTGGCCCTCTATTTGCAGATAACGAAGTTTATGCCAAACAACTCTTTTTGAGTTTAATTGATTTTGCAGAAGGAAATCCGGTATATATCGATACTCCTGAAATAAACCACCATGCAGTTGAACTCGCAAAAGCTTATGGGATGACACCCGTCTTCGAAACTGCGAGAATGTATCATGGAGGGAATCCGGAGAGGCGTCGTGAAAAAATTTATGGAGTGACTTCCTTCGAACTGGGTTAATTTAGCGCCTGGTTACCAAAGTAAAAGTCATCACACGACTATTCGTCCCTGTATTGTTATCCAGTATCACCCTGAAACTCCTTTTATTGAGTTTGATGTAAGAGATTTTATTTGGATAGTCGTGTGATCTGTTTTCAAAAACAGCTAAAGTATCGTTAAGTACCACATTTTGAAAAATTACCGGTTGTTTATTGTGTGGAACATCAGCGATATATACAAGTTTTTTATCAAGCCATTTAATAGTAAGTTTTTCAGTTACTTTTTTGTTGTTTGATTTAATATGGTACCCTTCTCCCACCAGAATAGAATCGGAAGTGATGTTCCAGGTCTCAAATTGTTCAACGTTTGCGGTTACCCTCGACCATTTGCCTTTCAACCAGTTAAGTTTCTTTAACGAAACCACATCTTGAGCATTGAGAAGAAAACTCGAAGAAAAAAAAGTAACCAACAAAACAACAAAAAGTTTACTGAGTTTTTTCATATTATTCTACAGAATGAAGTGCAAGTTTATTACCTTCAGTATCCATAAACATAGCCATATAACCATATTCAGGTGAAATTTCTCTTTTTGGCAGAATTATTACACCACCCGCATTTGGAACTCTACCAAGAACCACATCGAGATCAGGATTTCCATTTAAATAAATCAGAGCTCCCTCAGTACTCGGGATATATTCTGGTCCCTTACACAAAGCTCCTGAAACACTCCCCTTTCCTTCACCCGGAAAAAATGCCATCTCATGACCGCCGAATTCCATCACAGTCATTTCAACTTTTAGAATCTCTTCGTAAAACTTTTTTGCCCTTTTGATATCCTTAACGGGGATTTCAAACCACATTATAACCTGATCCATGACTACTCCTGTTTTTGTGTTTGTTGTTAACTGTTAATAAAATTTGATCTTAAGCCCGACGGTTAAACCAAGACTCGAACCTTCATCACCAAGATAATTAAATGTCCCGGTCCCCTCGAGCGAAAGTGAATTCGTGAAATCATACAAATATCCGCCACCGAGAATGACACCATACTTTTCAGCTTGTTTTGTAGAAGATGTTTCCTGTATGTAACCGGAAATATTTTGTGATGTGGAGGTTCTAAATGCGAAGGAATTTACACTCACTCCAAAAAGTCCAAAAATATTATTTTTCGAGTAATATTTAAGACCCGTCATCATCTCACCATCATTAAAAAATGTCTTGTAGGTTGTGTTATTTACAACACTCTGTTTTCCTGCAATATAATAATAACCACCTTGTAAAAACCATGCAATGTTTGGCCCCACTCGCCACTCAAATTTGATGTTCCCTCCAATACCTCCGGATGTACGATTACGCCATGGTCCAGTGGTAATCAAACCTTTCACTCCGGCAGTTATCGATTTTTCTTGTTTTGTTGGTGTTGTAGTTTGAGCAGAGAGTGTATTTGTAACGATAAAAACGATTAAAACTATAAAATTAAATAACTTCAAAATCATTAACCTGAAAAATGAAAAAAAATATACACAAAAATAGAGTATTTTTTTGTTTTTTTGCGAGTCACAAACTCCATTTTTTATAGTAAACGAGTATTCATGATCGAATTCATAACCGGTGGTATCGTAAATCTAAAAAATCCGGCAATTCTATTTTTTATTTTAGGTTTAACTGTAGCCTTAATCAGGTCTGATCTTAAAATCCCTGACCCAATCATAAAAATGTTTTCATATTACTTGATGGCATCAATAGGGTTTAAGGGAGGATATGAAATTTCGAAAACAGGAATGAATTCCGAGCTTTTGGTAGCTGTTTTATTTGGACTTTTTTTAGCCGGAATCATCCCCGTAATTGCATTTTATATTTTAAAAAAAGGGATTAAACTCGACGCTATCAATTCAGGAGCTATTGCGGCACATTATGGCTCTGTCAGTGTTGTTACCTTTGTTACAACGATCTCCTTTATCGAAAGAGCAGGTCTCGACTCAGGTGGTTTTATGGTTGGGGTAATGGCGTTGATGGAGTTTCCTGCAATTCTTGCGGGAATTGGGTTGGCTTTATACTACACTTCAAGAACCTCAGGTTCAAAATCCCTAAAAGCAGTAATTCATGAGTCAATAACAAATGAGAGTGTTATTTTGTTGGGTGGAAGCCTGTTGATTGGTTTCATATCAGCTGACAAAGGTTATACACTCACAAAACCATTTTTTATTGATCCGTTTCAGGGAGTGCTTACTTTTTTCCTCCTGGATATGGGCATTGTTGCCGGAAGAAAACTTCATGAATTTGGGAGGGTTGGCTATTCACTAACATTATTTGCAATTCTGTTCCCGCTTTTTAATGGATTGATTGCGACTTTGGGTGCAACTCTACTTGATCTTGGCACCGGAAATGCGGTTCTTTTTGGCGTGTTGGCCGCAAGTTCGTCTTATATCGCTGCACCGGCTGCTGTGAGAATTGTACTTCCCGAGGCTAACCCCTCGCTTTATCTTACATCATCCTTAGCAATAACTTTTCCATTTAATATTATCGTTGGCATCCCTGTTTATTATTCATTAGCTGTCTTTTTTAACGACTTGATTCACTAAATTAAATTAACCTCGATCGTTAACTTGATACCAAATTTTTGGTAAACATCATCTATGACACGATTTGCAAGATTAACTATTTCTTCACCTGATGCGCCTCCATAATTCACCAGGACAAGTGAGTGATTTTCATAAACTCCACAATTACCCTCTCTTCTACCTTTCCATCCCGATAGTTCAATAAGTTTTGCAGCAGAGATTTTAACCTTGTCATCCTTGGATTTAAATCCATCAATCTCAGGAATAAACCTTTTAAGTATTCCAAAAGATTCTTCACTTATTTCAGGATTTTTGAAAAAACTGCCTGCATTTCCGATGATTGCCGGATCCGGAAGTTTTTGGGTTCTGAGTTTAATTACTGCTTCTCGCATATTCCTCAATGTGGGTTTTTCGTCCCCTTTTAAAAAAATCAATTCTCTTATACCTTTGTAGGAGTAATTTAATTTTGGATTCTTTTTTAGTTTTAACGAAACACTTACAATTATTGATTTGCCTTTTAACTCTCTTTTAAAGATGCTGTCTCTATAATCAAACTTACATTCATCTTTAGTCAGGGTCACTATTTTCTTCTCTTCTGTCAAATACACTTTGGTGGACTCAAAACTATCTTTTAGTTCCTGACCATAAGCACCAATATTTTGAATTGGGGAGGCTCCCATAGTTCCCGGAATTAAAGACATATTTTCGACCCCTCCCAGTCCTCTTTCCACAGTGTATTCCACAAATTCGTCCCAATTAACACCGGCAGCACATTCTATTGTTTCATATTCGGGTGTTTCTTCAACAATTTCCACTCCTTTGGTTTGCATATGAATTACAGCACCTTTGTATTTGAAGGAGCCCAACAATATATTACTACCGCCGCCAAGTACAAAATAATTTAACCGGTTTTTCTCAATATACTTCATTGATTCAACCAACTCAGCATTGGAAGTAACTTTGAGGAAGTGCTCTGCTATTGAATCAACTCCGAAAGTGTTTAATTCTCTTAAAGATTTGTTTTTCTTAATATTCATCCGGTTTCCATAACTTCAAAAAATAACTGCCATAAATTAAATAATCCCTGATGTAATAAAAAATCTTTAAATTTGATGATAAAATTAATTCGTTTTAGAATCTGACTGTTTTTATGGAATCTATTCAACTTACATTATTACTCCTGGTATTTCTCGTATTTGTCATTTTGATGTTTCTGCGAAAAATCCCTGCTCTGCTTGCGCTTCCCCTGCTCGCATTTTTTATCCCTCTCATTTCAGGCGTCAATATTGTGGATATCTTTACTTATGTGCTTGGGAATGGAGCAACAAGATTGTCGGAGGCATACACAATTGCTATTTTTGGTAGTATGCTCTCAATAATGATGCAAAAAACGGGCGTAGCCGAAAGTTTTATAAAAACGGGAGCAGAACTTTCCGGTGATAAACCCTGGGCAATATCTTTGGTTATGCTGCTTCTAATCATCCTGCTTTTTACTACACTGGGTGGGTTGGGAGCCATTATCATGGTTTCAACAGTTGTGCTCCCTATTCTGGCTTCTGTTGGTGTTGGTCCCGTCACAACCACGGGTATCTTTCTGACGGGATTGAGTATCGGTGGTATCCTCAATGTTGGAAACTGGGCTGTTTACACTCAGGTGCTCAAACTTCAGGTTGATGAAGTACAGTCTTTTGCTCTTATTATGTTTGTTTTAATGTTTGTTATAGCAGTGGTTTATATTACCATCCAGCTGTATAAAGATGGCCACGATATAAACTTTATGAAGATAACAACATACCTTATCGGAATTGTTGTAATCGGATTTCTTCTCTGGTTTGGTTATGGACAATTTCCGGCGTCAGTAAGTGATTATCTGGATGAGATATTCTCATTCCTGCCGATAATATTAAAATACGCTGTTGGTGCCGGAATAGGAATGCTCGTGTTGATTTCGTTGATTCGCCTCTTCAAAAACGAAGGAGATGGCAAAGTCAGTTTTACCGCATATTTTATCCCCATCATTCCGTTATTTCTAATACTTGTTTTTGGAATCAACTTCATTGCAGCTTTCATAGCCGGTTTGATTTATGGTTTTATTTCAACCTACCAAAAAGGTTCGCTTAACATTCTTATCAGATCAATTCTTGATGGTGGCGCGGTGGTGATGCCCGCTGTCGCTTTAATGTTGGGGATCGGAATGTTGCTAAATGCAGTGATGGGACCCCCGGCTGCACTAATGGGAGCTTTTAAAGACGGTTGGCCTGTATTATTACTTTTAAAACCGGTGCTTGTAGCAATAAAACCGGAATCAGCAATGGGATATGTAATTCTCTTCAGTCTTGCTGCACCACTCGCTCTTTACAGAGGGCCTCTAAATGTCTGGGGCATGGGTTATGGCATCGCAGCAATATTTCTCGCAGGAGGGATGCCCGCAGGAGCGATTATGGGACTTCTTATGGCAGTTGGACAAATCCAGGGAATCAGCGATCCAACAAACACTCAAAATGTCTGGCTCGCCAACGAGATGAAAATTGATGTCCAAAAGATTTTATGGAATACTCTTCCATATACATGGGTCGCAGCTATAATTGGATTGGTGATTGCCGCCATGATTTTCTACTAAGGTATTCGCAGATGGAAAATAAAAGAAAAATTAAAATCGGTATCGATGTAGGTGGCACATTCACCCATGCAGTGGCTGTTGACATCGCAGATTATTCGATAGTTGGAAAGTCTTGTGTACCAACAACCCACAAGTCACAGGAAGGTGTGGCACGCGGCGTTGTTGACTCGATGATGACTCTGATAAACGACTGTTCTATAAGCCCCGAAGAAGTAATCTTGATCGCTCATTCGACCACCCAAGCTACTAATGCTCTTCTGGAAGGTGATGTTGCAACTGTTGGGGTTGTGGGTATGGCAAAAGGGTTTGAAAAACTCCTCGCTAAAAAAGAATGTAATCCGGACAATATTGAACTTTCGCCCGGAAAATTTCTCCATACCAAATTCAGATTTATCGATACCGCAAAAAATGGATGGATCGAAACCGTTCCTGAACTGATAGACGAATTAATGGCAGAGGGTGCACAAGTTATCGTTGCCACCGAAGCATTTGGCGTTGATGACCCGACAAATGAAGACCTTGTAGCAGGTATTTCGATTAAAAAAGGGATATTAACAACTACAGCGAGTGGTATTACAAAACTTTATGGACTGCGTGTCAGAACCCGTACCGCGGTGATAAATGCAAGCATGATGCCAAAAATGCTCGAAACCGCTGACCTCACAGAAAAAGCAGTTAGAGAGAGTGGAATCAAAGCTCCCCTTATGGTTATGCGCTCAGATGGTGGTATCATGGATATCAATGAAATGAGGAAACGACCCATACTTACGATGCTTTCAGGACCGGCAGCAGGGGTTGCAGCAGCCCTTAAGTATGTAAAAATTTCGGATGGTATTTTTCTCGAAGTGGGCGGAACCTCAACAGATATCAGTGTAATTAAAAATGGAAAACCACAGGTAAAAACAGCTCAAATTGGTAAAAACAGGTTGTTTGTCAGAACCCTTGATGTTAGAACTTTGGGTATTGCAGGGGGCTCAATCCCTCGTTATTCAAATGGTGAAATCACAGATGTTGGACCAAGATCAGCCCATATAGCAGGTCTTCATTACGCCTCATACTCAGGAAATGTTGATTTTTCAAAAAGTGAAATTCAAAGTGTCACTCCCCTTCCGGGTGATCCATCAGATTATCTTGCCATTAAATCACCCGACAGCGATAACCTGTTTACTGTAACACCAACAGAAGCCTCATATAAATTGAATCTGGTTACTTCTCTTGGACATGGTGGTGCAAATACGGACGCAATTGATTCTGTATTTAAGAGACTGGAAACAATTACAAATAAACCGGGCAATGAAATTGCCACAAAAATACTTACCATCTCGGCTGAAAAAATTAAACCTGTTATCAAACAGTTAAGCAGAGAATACAAACTGGATGAGTCCCTCATCGAATTTGTTGGCGGCGGTGGTGGTGCATCTTCCATTGTACCGTTTACAGCAAATTATTTACAACTTCCCCATAAAATTGCCGAAAATTGTGAAGTAATCTCCGCCATAGGGGCTGCCCTCGGAATAATTCGTGATTCAATTGAGAGGAACATTATAAACCCATCAGAAAACGATATACTCTCAATCCGTCAAGAGGCGTTTGAGTCAGTCGTAAAAATGGGTGCAAATGCTAATTCGGTTGAAGTGACAATTGAGATCGATAATCAGAACAAAAAAGTAATTGCCACAGCACTCGGTTCCGGAGAGTTGAGAACCAAAGACCTCGGGATCACGACTCTCACCCCTGAAGAAGTCCATCAAGTGGCTGCAAAGTCGTTTGGGAAACCAATAGAGCAGGTGGAGATTAAAGGAACAACGGGATCACTTTTTGTCTTTTCCGCTGAACATCAGGTAAAAAAACTTTTTGGTTTAATCACTGAAAAAATCCACGGAATAAAGGTTATTGACGACGAGGGAACAATTAAATTACAGATCAATGGGGCAAAAGCTTCCGAAGTTAAAGCCGGTGATTTAAAAAGCAGAATCAGCGCAATGATAGCTGAGATGACATCTTATGGTGATGCCGGTGCTCTGATTCCCGGTATTTATCTTCTCGCCGGACCCAAAATAATTGATCTGAGTGGACTGATCTCAGAAGCTCAACTTCTTTCAATTGCTGAGATTGAGATCAAAGATTTTCCATCTGAATCAAACTGCATTATTATTGCCGAGGAGAAAAAATGATTGATGTTTTTCAAAAAATAAAAGGTGGAATGATCATCTCTTGTCAATCCGAAGGTGATGATCCTTTTAATACCCCTTCGGGAGTAACACTTTTTGCAAAAGCTGCACATATGGCGGGGGCTGCGGCTATCCGGTCTCAAGGGCTCGCAAAAATCAGGATGATAATTAATAATGTACCACTTCCGATGATTGGTCTACTTAAAGGAAAATTTAGTGACGGAACTGTGAAGATCACAGGCTCATTTAGACAAGTGGAACAATTATTAAACCTGGGTTGTGATATAATCGCAATCGATGGTACATTCAGGTTAAGAGAAGGACTTACAGGACCTAACTTCATAAGCGAAGTAAGGAAAAGATTCCCAAATTGTGTTATCATGGCAGATATCGCTACTTATGAAGAAGGGATTGCATGTGAGGCCGCCGGTGCACACTGTCTCTCCACAACTTTAAGTGGTTACACACCCGAGACTCTACACCTCCCAAAAGATCAACCCGATTTTAGACTGCTTGAATCACTTGTTTTAAAATGCAAAATCCCTGTTATAGCAGAAGGTAAAATTAAATCTCCCGAGGATGCTGCAGAAATGATTAAGCTGGGTGCCTTTGCAGTAGTGATAGGAACAGTAATAACACGACCACGTGTGGTGATGGGTTGGTATAACAACGCAATCAAAAAAAGCATATCCTGAACCAAAGATTAATCCCCAATTCTCGCTTCTGAAACACAAAAAGGCAGTATCTAACTATTTGATTTAATGAATATCTACCCCTGATATTCTTGATTTTTAAATTAAAATATTTTAACTTCCACTGTTATTCTAATCAATATTTAATGATGAGACGTTCCATGAACAGATATTTCATCCCGATTTTTTGGCTGTTACCCATGATTCTCTTGTTTCCGCAAGAAAAACCGGAATTAAGATTAAACCGTTATAATCAGGGAGGGGATATTTACTTTAGTCCCGACAAAAAATATTTCATATCTCAAAGCTACACCGATTTGTTTCTTTATGAGACCAGATCACTCAAACTGCTAAAATCAATCAGCAAAAAGCAGACAGGCTCCTGCTCAGGCTTTGTTTCAAACCGTAATATCCTATGCGGGAAATATATAATAGATGTCAACTTATCAGGAGTTGCAGTGGATTCGGTTGAAGGCACCCATTTTTCTGTTCACAGCTATTCATCCGGCTCGTTAATCATTTCCACAGACACTTCAGGAACAGTACGAGTGATGGAGTATAAAGAAAGTTTGAAAAAAAGAGCAGAAATAACCGATGAGCGTATATCAAAAAACATTGATATCCTCGATTTATCTGAGGACGGGAGGTATCTCCTTCTATCCACAGACGAACTACGCGCACAAGTCCATGCCTTGATTGTACTGGATATCCATTCAAAGTCCATAATCTCTATCAACCGGGTTGAACACACCATTGGTTTTGCCTGTTTTTCAGATCTTAATACTGTCATTTATTCAGATTTCTATTCGATTTTTGTGATAGATACAAAAACCGGAAAATATCTCAACTTGGTTACAGATATTACAGTTGGGATGGCAGAAGATAACTACTTAAAATTATGCTTTGCAAGCAAGCATAAAGTGGTAGCATCCCCGTTTACTGATGGAACGGTAAAAATTTGGGATGTCTATTCAGGGAAAATAATTCAATCATTCGCAAAAAAAGACTACTATCCCGAAGGAGTTTACCTCACAAAAGATGCTAAACATTTGATCACGATGACACCATCTGAATTTCCGGTTATTTGGGATATAAGCACAAAGAAAAACATCCAGCTCTCACATCCTCACTTACGACCGAAGGGTTTTAACCGTATTGAGTCGATTGATGACAATTCATCGCTTTACATGGCTCTCACTGAAAGTGGAAGCATGTTACTATTTGACCTGACAGGTAAAGTGTACAGCTCAATAGAGGGGAAAGCTTTCATGGATCCTTTTCTTGTCCAGGTTGAAAATAACTACTTGAAGACCTGTGATGATTATATCACAAAAATTCGTGATCTAAGAGATGGTAAAATTAAACTCACAAAAAAAGATGGCTTCTTTTGCGGGTATCTTTACGACAAATTTTTAGTAACAGGAAGCGACTCATTTTACAATGTCTGGGATTTACCCACAGGTAAGAGTATAACCTCCGTAACGACAGCTAATCTGAACAGCATCATTTTGGGGGAAAGTATTTTGAGCGTTCGTTTCACCGCGAATAACGAGTTCGAGGTGTGGGATGAATTGAATTCAAGCAGAGTGGCAACTTTTTCTCCCGATCTTGAGATAAAGAGCAGATTTTGGAATGGTGAGGTATTTGGATCAACCGGCAGTAACAATGAGGACATTATCATTACACAGTTCAGAGTAATGGAGTATTCCGATTCAACCAGGCAAGAAAAAAAATCTGACCGTCTAATAATTACTGTTTTTGAATTAAATGCGAACCGGAAAATTTTTGAGTTTAGCAGGAACACGAAAGATGAATTTTTCACTGATTTGATTTGTAATAAATGGATAACGCCTCACCTTAGTAATGATTCCAAGATTCTGGTATTGTGCAGTCCGGAGGGGAAACTTGAAGTTTACAACACCGAATCAAAACAACTGCTATATGAAAAAACTCTGGACAATTGCTCAAACCCGGTTGGGGTTACGCAGGACAATAAATATCTGGTTGTGAAGACTGTCGATGCTGTTATTTATTACAATCTGGCATCAGGAACTCATTATAAGACAATTGCACCTAACAAAATCCTTTCTATTAATAATGCAGTAATGTCAAATGATGGTTTAAAAGTTTTGACTGATGTCAATGGTCTTGTCGGGGAAAAACCTTTAAGACTGTTTGATGTTACAACAAACAAAGTTATCAGCGGTATTGAAAGAATTTCCGGGACATACAAAGTTTCTTTCGAAAATGATTTAATAGTTTTTTCACTGACAGACGGATGTGTATTCTACCGGTTATCGACAGGAGAGGAGTTAATAAGATTATATGAAATTGGTGATGACTGGGCAGTGACTTCACCTGGTGGACTTTTTGATGCTTCACCCGGAGCAATGGAGCAAATGTATTATGTCCAAGGACTTGATATAATAGAGTTTGTCCAATTAAAGGACAAATATTGGGAACCCGGCCTGTATGGAAAAGTGATGAAGAATGAACAATTGCGAGATGTCGATCTTATCGATAAGAAACTTGATTTATGGCCTGAGATAACAGAATTGTTATTTAGAGAAAATTATGAAAAACTCCGGATATCCCTTGAAGACAGGGGCGGAGGAATCGGAAGAGTGCAAATTTTTCTGAACGGGAAAGAGATTATTGAAGACGCCAGGGATAAATCTTCAGTATCCGGAATGAAGTCTGATCAAATCACCATATCTCTGAAGGCACATCCCTTTTTAAAAAATGGTGTCAACAAGATAGAAGTGGTGACATGGAATTCAGCCGGCACTTTGTCAAGTAAGAGAGAGCCAGCAGAGTTTTTTGTGGAGAAGAAATCCGGTCCCCCCTCCATTTATCTAATTGCCATAGGAGTCTCAGACTATGAAGGAAACAAGATTGATCTGAAATTTGCAGCAAAAGACGCCTCCGATTTTCTAACCGCTGCGAGGATTGGTGCAAAAAACCTCTTCACAGAAAAGAGGACTCATTCCTGGTTACTAAACACTGACAAAGGAAATACTCTTCAACCGACTAAGAGTAACATCATAAAAACATTTCAGGAAGTAGCAAGGTTTGCAAAACCGGAGGATGTGATCGTTGTTTATTTCTCAGGTCACGGACTAAATGTTGGCGGCGAAAATGGCGATTTACATTATCTTACCAAAGATGCTTTTTCACCAAACCCTGATGTTTATAAGGACCCCGCCGTAAAAGCGAGTTGTACATTGTCCGGAGAAGAGATGGTCAGGCTCTTAAATGATATTCCGGCAACCAAACAAGTTCTGATAATCGATGCATGCTCGGCAGGGAAACTTGTGGACAATCTTATAGTAAAAAGGGATATCGAGTCTTCGATTGTAAAGGCACTTGAAAGGATGAAAGACAGAACAGGGTTGCACATAATTACAGGAAGTGCCGCAGATGCAGTAAGTTATGAAGCAAGCAAATTTGGGCAGGGACTCTTGACATACAGTATTTTGGCCGGGATGAGAGGCCTCGCATTAAAAGAGAACAAGATGGTAGATGTTGCAATGTTGATGCAGCACTCCAGAGAAATGGTACCCAGGCTAGCAGAAGGTATTGGCGGCATCCAAGAGCCAAGGATTTTTTCGCCAACTGGAGCTGAGAGTTTCGATATCGGGATAATTACTGATCAAGAGAAGATGATGATACCTCTCGCAAAAGAAAAGAAAATTTTTATCTCATCCGCTCTTCAGGAAGTTAACGAGCTTGCGGATATATTAAACATTGGTGATCTGATTGATGAACAACTCGTAAAAATTTCTGAAACCATTAAAAACGCTCCGATAGTTTTTTGGGCAGTTAAAACTTATCCCGAGGCACTCAGAATTTCGGGAAACTACAAAGTGACGGGTGATAATATCGTTGTCAACTTTAAATTGATCAGAGACAAAGCCGATGTAAAGAAATTTACAGTCTCAGGTTTAAAAAACAGATTACAGGAATTAGTCGAAGAAATAGTCAGAATGGTTATTCAAGAACAATGATAACTCTGGATCTTCGGATGTTTTGAGACACTGACAAAATCCTTTAAGTAAATTGACTCTACACCTGTTTTAAAAGCACCTGGGCAGCTACACCCTAATCATATTTAGCCCATTGCGATTCAACTACTCACAAATCAAACTCTCATACCAAATCTAATCTCCAATTCTCTGCTTTTAACTGTTCGGGGGTTCTACATCCATGAAATTCCCCTTCCATACTCTGTATCCACAATCTGTCACAAGATAATTTCTCTTTATATATACTCGCTGTAGTTTTGTCCCGGAACTTAATTTAATCTTTTGATAAAGAGACAAACCATGACAGCAATGATAAACCAACAGTATTTTTCAGTCGAAGACGGACTCATTTCAGTTTTTGATGACGGCAGATCTGCCCCTTACGACAGAAGAGCCAAAGCCTACGAAAAACTCGTAAGTTCAGAATTTTACAACAAATTCATTTGGGGAACAAAACCTAAAGATTACACAGGTTTTGCAACGCTGGCTTACAATTCTGCTCACGGCAAAATACTGGATATTGGTTGTGGTGGGCTGATTCAAACTCACGAGATTTATGCCAGAAATAATCATGAGATGATTCTGCTTGACAACTCAATTGAGATGTTAAAAATAGGAAAATCAAGATTATTGTCAGAATCAGTACAGTTCCCTGGGAAAATCACGCTGCTCCATGCAGATGCTTTTACTCTCCCATTTGAAGAAGAACAATTCAACTCGGTTTTTAGTTTTGGTATGTTACACATGTTTGATGACAAAACAGGCTTTATAAATGAGGGATTGAGAGTTCTTGCCAAAGGTGGAGAATTCTATTTTTCTTGCCTTACAACTGACCGGAAAAGAGGCGGAAGATATCTCAGGTTTTTACACAGACGAAAAGAAGTTGGAAAACCGGTAACAGTTGCCGAGGTTTTGGAGATGATTCCCGCTTCGTTTAAAAAAGTAGAGCATTATGTTAAAGGTAACATGCTTTTTATTTACGGAACAAAATGAATTTAGTTGTTGGTGGTGGTGTCTGCACGATGGGCATCACCACCACTTTAAACTTTTTAATCTAAACTATTTTTTACCTGCTTTTTTCTCAAGATCAATCATTTCAATCATATTTGCAAGAATATGACCACTTTCCTCAAGCAATGGATCTTCCACCACAAGTGATTCTTTAACAATCTTTCCATCTTTGTCGAGCTCAATATACCCTTTATCGGCTCTTTCCTTTTTACGTGCATCTTCTTCTTTTTTTACTGTTTCCTGCTCGACTTTTCTTTTTTCAAGATTCAAAGAGAAAACTTTTTTGTTTCTGTGCACTTTGGATTTTTCAAGATCTTTAATGAAATACTGATATTCTGTGTTTTTACCTGTCCTCACCTCATGTTTCTCGATCAGATCAGTGATTATTGAACCTATCCCGGTACTTGCTTGATGTGTCGTTGAGGCAATTTTATCCCAAGGCAGTGCAGTTGGATAACTGCTCTCACCTGTTTCATTTGGGTCAAAAGCTGAAGGGAACATGATATCGGGGACGACACCTTTATGTTGTGTACTTCCACCTGAAATCCTGTAAAACTTCGCAATTGTGAGCGTTAACTGTCCCATTTTCTCGCCACCCGAAACTTTGTCAAGATCCACCAGATTTTGAACAGTTCCTTTACCAAACGATTGTTCTCCTACAACCACGCCTCTGCCATAATCCTGAATTGCAGCTGCAACAATTTCACTTGCAGAAGCACTACCGGAATTAATGAGCACTGCAACGGGACCATCCCAGGCAACAAGAGGATCAGTGTCACGATTTACTTTTACTGATCCATCACCCTCCCTCACTTGAACAACTGCACCGGTCGGGATGAAAAGTCCTGTAAGTTCAATAGCTTCCAATAACGAGCCACCGCCATTGTTTCTTAAATCCATTACAATTCCCGATACACCTTCCTGCTTGAGTGTATCAAGAATTTTCTTTACATCGTTTGAAGTACTCTTAAAATCTTTTTCGCCTTTTCTTTTCCCTTCAAAATCGAGATAAAATGAAGGGATATCAATAACACCAACTTTGTAAGATTTGCCATTTTCATTTATCTCAATGATTTTTTTCTTGGCTGATTGTTCCTCAATCTTGATTTTCTCTCTAACAAGTTTTATTTCAAGAGGGATGGCATTTGCACCATCTTTCTTTTTTAAAAGTGTTAATCTTACAACTGTCCCCTTAGCACCACGAATTAGTTGCACTGCATCATCAGTACGCCATCCAACAATATCAACCATTTCGCCTTCATCACCCTGCGCGACACCAATTATTCTATCACCATCCTCAACCAGACCACTTTTAGAAGCGGGTCCACCTGGAACAACTCTTACTATCGTAACATAATCGTTCTCGGAGGTTAGCGTTGCACCAATTCCTTCCAGAGATTGAGACATGTTAATATTAAAATCCTGCGAAGTTTTGGGAGACATATAAGATGAATGAGGGTCAATCGACTCCATCACGGAGCCCATAAAAATCTGAAAAACATCATCAGGTCGGTACTGAAGGATTGCTTTGTGGAGATTTTTATATCTTTTCTGAAGCAATTCCCTGGCATCCTTTTCTTCTTTTCCGCCGAGAATCAGTCCGATTACATCAAATTTTATTCTCTTCAACCAGAGGTCATTTAATTCTTTTTCATTGGTAGCGTATTTTGCTTTTTCACGATCAAGGTCAATTTCTTCATTTTTGGTTAGATCCAACGGTTTGTCCAGGACATCTATGGCAAATTTTACCCTTTCGCTGAGTCGCTCCTTATAGATGTTAAAAATATCAAAAGGTGGAATCAGATTTCCGGTGGATAAATTTTGATCGAGCACATAACGGTATTTTTCAAATTGATCTATGTCTGTCTGTAAAAAATACATCCGCTGAAAATCGAGAGATTTTAAATAATCAGTATATATCCAGTTCGAAAGGCTGTCATTCACCTCTTTGGGACTATAGTGATATCTCTCAACGAACATTGAGACAAGCTGCATAGCTGAAGAATGCCGCTCTTCCGGTTGCAAAACTTTGTTGGTGTCAACAGTCGCCTGTTGCGAACAAATGTTTGCATTAAACGAGAAGATAAACAAAAAGACAACTGCTGCAAATAACGGAGTTCTCATAAATTTCCTGATTCTATTGATCAACTTTTCTTCCAAAACTGTTTAATTGAAACTCAATATAATAAAATGATAAAGCTTGTTTTGTATTAAAAAACACCCATACCTGTTATAATCACTTTTACGGTCATTTTGTTCCAAATGACTCAAATTATAAGAAATTAATTTCTTAATTTTAAGTATCAAAAGATTAAATTTTTGACAAATCAAATAGAAAAGTGATTCGATGGATCAAACATTACCTAAAGAATTTAGACTAAGGGACGAGTTCGCCCCTTCGAGTTATCGGGATTGGAGAGCATTGGCGGAAGTTGATCTCAAAGGCGTCCCATTCGAAAAGAAATTAATTACAAAAACTTATGAAAATATCGATCTTGAGCCCCTTTATACAAAAGAACACCTCGAGATTCTAAAAAATATTGAACAATTCCCCGGCTTCACAAATTTCCTTCGTGGGGCAAAACCGGACGGAAGCAGTGTTAATCCCTGGTTGATTGCCCAAAGTCTTACACATCCCCTCGCAGAAAATTTTAATAAATTACTACTCGATTCCTTGTTAAGGGGTCAGACCGCAGTTGTTCTACCGCTGGATAAAACAACAAAACTGGGATTGGATGCAGATTATGGAAAACCCGGTGAAACCGGAAATGGTGGAGTCTCCATTTCGGGTACCGGTAGCCTTTCTCGTGCATTTTTGGGGGTGGATCTTACCGTCTGCCCGCTTTTTGTTTCAACAGGTTTCTCCCCCTTTGTTTTTCTCTCACTCTTAAAAGGATATTCAATTAAAGAGGGAGTTGAATTCAATAAAATTAACGGCTCAGTAAATGCTGACCCAATTACGTTTCTTTTTGAAAATGGCGAAATGCCGGTTTCGATTGACGAAGCATATTCTCAACTTGCCACTTCGATTAAATTTCTTGAATCTGAAAATTCAAATCTTAGAACTATTGGTATTGATAGTGCAACTTATGTTGAAAAAGGAGCATCCGCTGTTCAAGAGTTGGGAATCTCAATGTCGCTGGCCGTTGAGGCAATCTGCCGACTTTCAGAACTGGGAATCGATCCAAACACAATTCCTCAAAAAATGATTTTCAATTTTGGGACCAGTACAAACCTGTTCATGGAAATCGCTAAATTCAGGGCAGCTCGAATACTTTTTTCAGAAGTATTATCATCATTCAATTTGCCAGCAGACGACGTGAAGATGTTTGTTGCAGCAAAAACCTCGGGATACTACCATTCATTTGTTGATCCCTATGTTAATATGCTTAGAGTTACAACACAGGCATTTTCTGCAATCATAGGTGGTGTTGATCTTATAGAGACTCTCCCCTTTGATTCTTCTTTTGCTCAACCCGATGAATTCTCAAACAGGATTGCCCGCAACACTCAGATTATTTTGAGTGAAGAATCTCACCTTAATCATGTTATCGATGCTGCCGGTGGGTCATTTTATGTTGAAACCCTCACCGCTCAAATAGTTGATAATGCCTGGTCATATTTCCGGGAAATTGAAGAGCACGGCGGAATTTACAAAGTCGTGGTTTCCGGTAAGATTCAAGCAGACATCAACAGCCTCGCTCAAAAAAGATCAAAGGATGTTGCAACCCGTAAAACAGTTATTGTTGGCGTAAACAGTTACGCCAATGTAAAAGAGGAGGTTAAACAACCGATGATTTTTGATGCAAGAAAGATTTATGATCTTCGTGCTGCTTATCTTCAAAAGCTTCGGGTTTCAGGCAATGGTGGAATCCATTCCAGCATCTTAACAGACCTCGAAGATGTAAAAAATGAAAAAGACGGAGTTAATAAACTTCAACTCGCGTCAGTTTTGGCTGCAAAAGGTGCAACTTTGGGTGAAATATTCAGTCACCTGAGTAATTCATCGGCTTCTGAAACTGCTGAGGTAATCACCGTAGTGAGACCTGCTCACGATTTTGAACAACTCCGCTTAAGAGCATCCGCTTTTAAGAGAAAAAACGGGAATCTGCCAAAATTGTTCCTGTTTAATGTTGGACCTGTAAAACAACACAAAGCAAGAGCCGATTTTTCAAGAGGATTTTTTGAAGCCGGTGGGTTCGAAGTTACCTATGCTCAGGGAGTCTCTGAAGTCTCTGCCGGTGTTGATGCTGCTATTGCATCCGGGGCGAAGGTTTTTGTGCTCTGCTCAACAGATGATACTTATCCAGAACTTGTGCCTCAATTTGTGAAAGCAATTAAACAAATTAATAAAGATGCCATATGTATTCTTGCAGGTTACCCCAAAGAACAGATTGAAACTCACAAACAATCAGGTATAGATGATTTTATCTTTGTTGGTGCAAATGTTGTTCAGGTGATCAATAATATATTTGACAGAACGGGAGTTGAAAAATGAAAAGACCCGAATTTAAAGAGTTAAAACATTCAGTAAAAACTGACTCTGCAGGTTATAACGACTGGAAAAAAGAGTTTATTGAAAAAACGGGTAAAAATCCTGAAGAGATAATTTGGCAGACGATGGAACAGATCCCTGTTAAATCTCTTTATACTGCCGCTGATCTTAAAGATGTTGAACATCTCGATTATGTAGCCGGAATTCCCCCGTTTCTGCGAGGACCCTATAGCACAATGTATGTTCAACGCCCCTGGACAGTAAGACAGTACGCAGGTTTTTCAACTGCTGAAGAGAGTAACGCATTTTACAGAAGGAATCTTGCTGCCGGTCAGATGGGGCTCTCCGTGGCATTTGATCTCGCCACCCACAGAGGATATGATTCAGATCATCAGCGTGTAATTGGTGATGTTGGTAAAGCAGGAGTAGCGATTGATTCAATTGAAGATATGAAAATTCTTTTTGATTCAATTCCACTCGACAAAATGTCTGTCTCGATGACGATGAACGGTGCAGTTCTTCCAATTATGGCATTTTATATTGTTGCTGCTGAAGAACAGGGAGTTGATCCCGTGCTTCTCAGTGGAACAATCCAGAATGACATTCTTAAAGAATACATGGTAAGAAACACCTACATCTATCCCCCTGCAACTTCAATGCGGATTATTGCTGATATCTTCAAATTTGCATCGGCACACATGCCGAAGTTCAACAGCATCAGTATCTCAGGATATCATATGCAGGAAGCAGGAGCCACAGCAGATCTTGAAATGGCTTACACGCTCGCCGATGGACTTGAGTATGTAAGGACAGGGATTGCGACAGGACTGGATATTGATAATTTTGCTCCCCGACTCTCCTTCTTCTGGGCACAGGGCATGAATTATTTTATGGAAGTGGCGAAGATGAGAGCGGCGAGATTAATCTGGGCTAAACTTATCAAAATGTTTAATCCTAAAAATCCTAAATCGATGTCGCTTAGAACTCACTCTCAGACTTCAGGATGGAGTTTAACCGAGCAGGATCCATATAATAATGTGGTCAGAACCTGCATTGAGGCTCTTGCAGCAGTTTTGGGACATACTCAGTCACTTCATACCAACTCACTCGATGAAGCGATTGCGCTTCCAACTGATTTTTCTGCAAGAATTGCAAGGAACACCCAGCTTTTCCTTCAGGATGAAACAGGTATCTGTAAAGTAATTGATCCATGGGGTGGCTCTTACTATGTTGAGGCACTTACACAGGCACTTCTGAGAAGAGCCTGGGACCACATTCTCGAAGTTGAGTCTTACGGTGGAATGACCAAAGCAATTGAAGCAGGAATTCCAAAACTTAGAATTGAGGAGGCTTCTGCCCGTCGCCAGGCAAGAATCGATAGCCGATCAGAAACCATCCTCGGTGTGAATAAATATCCACCCGAAAAAGAGCAGCCAATGGAAATTCTTGAGGTGGATAATACTGCTGTTCGAATTTCGCAAATCAAGAGACTTCAGGAAGTGAAAGCAAAAAGGAACAATCAAAAAGTTGAAGAATGCCTTAATGCAATCACAACTGCTGCCGAAACCGGTGAAGGAAATCTTCTTGAACTTGCAGTCGTGGCTGCAAGAGAAAGAGCAACACTCGGCGAAATTTCATTCGCCATCGAAAAAGTGTGTGGCAGATTCCAGGCACAAACAAGAACTGTTTCCGGAGTCTATTCCAAAGAATATTCCACAGGAGAGGTTGATCCCGTGCACGATGTAAGAAAAATGACCGATGATTTTGCTCAAAAAGCTGGCAGAAGACCAAGAATATTGATCGCTAAAATGGGTCAGGATGGTCACGACAGAGGTGCAAAAGTTGTGGCAACTGCTTATGCTGATATGGGCTTTGATGTCGATATGGGTCCACTTTTCCAAACTCCGGAAGAAACAGCACGACAGGCCATTGAAAACGATGTACACTGTGTTGGTATGAGTTCCCTTGCCGCCGGTCATAAAACATTGCTTCCCAAGCTTATTGAGGAGTTAAGCGCCCTCGGCAGAGAAGATATTATTGTAATCGTGGGTGGAGTTATTCCCCATCAGGATTACGATTATCTCTATGAACATGGAGCGTTTGCGATCTTTGGACCGGGAACAAGAATCCCTGAAGCTGCAATGAAGATTATGGAAGAAGTTAACAGGAGATTTTCCGAATAGTATAATCCTGTTGTTTTTTTAACTGTATCATTTGTTATATTGGGGTTCCCAATTTTTTCAAGTGATACAGTTTTTTTTATTAAAGTTGATATGAACGAAGAGAACAATAAGTCTTACAAACCTGACTGGACACCGGATAATCATGGCGATGAATTTGCCATCAGAATTGTAAAAGGCGTGGAGAATCGCCCGGAAAATTTGCGCCAAAAGTCTTTCAAGAGAAAAGAATTTACAACTGAGGAACTCGTTAATGGAGTCCTTGAGGGCAATCGCATCCTCCTCGCAAAAACTATTACACTCATAGAAAGTACTTCTCAAAACCATCAACTTCGTGCTAAAGAGGTTTTAACTCAGTTGCTCCCCCACTCAGGGAAATCGTTGCGAATTGGTATCAGCGGAGTTCCTGGAGCGGGCAAAAGCACACTCATTGAGGCACTCGGAGTTTATCTTATCAATCTGGGGCATAAGGTAGCTGTTCTCACAATAGACCCCTCAAGTTCTATCAGCAAAGGGAGTATTCTTGGCGACAAAACCAGAATGGAGAAACTTGCCAAAGATGAAAACTGCTTCATCCGTCCTTCACCTTCAAGTGGGACTCTTGGTGGAGTAGCTCGAAAAACGAGAGAATCAATCACTGCCTGTGAAGCTGCCGGTTATAATATAATTTTGATTGAGACTGTTGGTGTTGGTCAAAGTGAGACAACTGTGAGATCAATGGTAGATTTTTTCCTTTTGGTGCTCATTTCGGGAGGTGGCGACGAACTACAGGGAATGAAAAAAGGGGTGATGGAGATTTGTGATGCCATTCTCATTAACAAAGCAGATGGCGAAAACAAAAGAAAAGCCCTCATGGCAAAGGCTGAGTACTCCTCAGCACTTCACTACCTCTACCCTTCCACCGAAGGGTGGGAATCCAAGGCATATACAGCTTCCGCTATTACGGGTGAGGGAATTGAAGAACTTTGGACCGAAATGCTTAAATTTGAGGAGATTACAAAAACTTCCGGAGTTTTTGAGCGTAGAAGACGGCTTCAAAATATCGAATGGGTTGAGTTTATGATTAAAGATTATCTCTTCGACAGCTTTTTTGGGAACAAACAGATCAGTGCGCAATTCACTGAGATGAAAGAAAAACTGTTGAATGGTGAGATTCTTCCCTCTGCAGCTTTCGACCTGTTGAAAGAGACTTATTTCCAACTGAAATAGTTATCATTTTATAAATTCAAGAATTCTTTTTACAGCTTCCAGTGCTTGTGGACTTTCGAAAACGAGATGCCCTGATTCGGAAAGTTCAATTTTTGTGAATACAATTTTTTTACTGTCGAGTAGTTCATACACTCTCTCATTCTCAACAGTATTATCTTTACTTCCTGTTATCACCAAAGTTTCAGATGCATAGATATTCTCGTATGCTACTTTTTCCTGCAAATGCCAAAGTGCCTTTATTGAATTTACCGGCACAACATCATAGGCAAATCGCGGTTTTGGATTGTGTTCAGAAAATGCTTGTGGTCTTTTACTTTTTTGAACATAAGGATTAAAAAGTTTTAAAAGCCAGCCAAATGGACTGTCAATCAATAAACTTTTGCCAAAATCATGCTTCTTTTTTGAAATCAGGTATGGTGCTGTTAAAATCAATTTGTCAACCTTGCGTTTAGAAGCTATATGACATGCAAGTACTCCACCCATTGAATGACCCACCACTACAACTTTTTCGCAATTTGTAGAAAATATATCATAGGCGTTTATCGCATCGCGCAGCCAATCGGTTTCCTTAATTGTTTCGAGTAAATGAACATCATCAATCCCAAATCCTGTTAGAACAGGAGTATAGTATGGGATACCTTCATTTTTAAGGAAATCTGTTAATATTCCGAATTCTTGAGGAGTTGAAGAAAATCCATGAATCAACAAAACTCCTGTTGGTTTCTTTTTTGATTCAAATAATACGGGAGATTGTCCTTCAAAAGTAGCTTCATCGGGAAGATATTTAAAATCCCGAAAGAGCGAGTATGATTCGAGAAGCCTTCGTATATGGTAATATCTGAAAGATACAAATGTAAGTTTGAGCGCAACAACAACTGCGAGGAGATATCTTTCAAACTGAATTGTTAGAATCAGAACCATGATCAAGACAACTTCGAGCACAAGCCAAACAGTGAGCGATTTCTTTTTATTTGACAACCGGATTTACCTATATTTCACTTACGAAAAAAACTAACTTTAAATTTAACTAAAAATTGATGAATATTGCCACTCACCGCTTCAGAGGATTCGATTCCAACGAAAACACATCAACAGGTTTTGCAAATGCACTGTCAGAGAGTGTAAAATATTTTGAGTTTGATGTACGCATCACAGTTGACCGGATACCTGTGGTTAATCATGATCATTCCACAGAAACCCAATTTAAATCAATTGTAAATATCCCCAAATCAAAATATCAAGAGATTAAAAGTATAAAATACAAACACTCAACCTCTCCCGGGATAATGACACTTGATGAATGCCTCGACATTTTTATGACGGGTAAAAAAGAAGAGAGTAAAATATTTATTGATATCAAAGATTTTGGAGAAGAAGAAAAAATTTATCAAATGTTATCTAATCGATCACTTTTGAACCAATCCGTGATCGTGTCCTGGCTTCCTGAAGTATTATTTTCATTTCACAGAATCGACCCCAAAATTCCTCTCTGCTTTAGTCATAACTTTATTCAAAACCCGCTTAAATATTTTGCACAGAAATTCATTTATGGGAACAAACCTGTAAGAAGTTTGTTTGGTTTGTTATTAAACCCTTTCAATAGAAAGTTGTCAACAATCCTGCTGAATACACAATTCTATTTTGATGATTACAACGGGTTGGAAAAGAGAGAGAAAATTAAATCCACACTTTCACCTGATAGTGAGCATACACTTTCAGGACCTGTCACCGGTAGATTGCTTGATATTATCCTCGAAAGCAAAGGATTTGTCTGCATTAACTACAAAGACATCCCCGAAAACTACAAACAACTTTACCAATATTCACCCGGTCTAATCCCCTACTCAATTAATTCAAATAGTGAGATAGAGAAATTCCTAAAAAAAATAAAGCCGGATTACATCCTCTCAGATGTTCCGGCTTTAGTCTCTAAATTTGAGTGATTATTGAATCGAAATTTTAATATCCAATCCGGCTTCATTTCTTGAAGTCGGCGGAATTCGTGCTGCACCCTCGGGTGTTGTATCAGATCTCTTATAGAAGAGTGCCAGCGTAACTCTGGAACTTATTACATATTTAATTCTCGGTTCAATAGTAACTGTGGTAGTACCATTCTGTGGTACCCCTTCTTCAGTAAATCTCTCCATGTCAAATTGCACAGTCGAGTTTTTTGTACTTGTATATGAAAAACTGAATTCAATATCGTTTTTCAGCGAAACACCAAAAAGAGGAATTTCAAAACCCGATTTTGAGAAGTTAAAAGAGATACCGATATCCCTGTTCAGATTTTCAGTAATATTTTTGGTTGCAGTTCCAAGGTCGTAGGAGGTTCTTGTGTTATATTGAACTCTTCCTGTAAAACTGCCACCCCAAAGGTTGTTGAATGTGATATTCAATCCAATCAGTGGAGCAAAACTGTAGTTGATTCTTTGAGTTTGCACCACTTTATTTCCATCAGGGGTAATTTTCCATCCTTCTGTATATTCAGATGAATAAGAATGGTCAATTGAAACTCTTTTTGCAAAACCTTCGAATACACCAAGTTTTTCCAATCCATCCCATGTCAGTCGCCAGTTGGGTCTCGGAATATAGTTTGTAAATTCGCTTAATGGTCCAAGGCTTGCAAGTAATGGCATCGATTCAAATCCTTTTACAAAGGCTGAAGAAAGACTGCCGGTTGGATCACTTGAATTTCTATCATACAGCTCATTCACCTGTTTTATTCCACTCTTAAAGACAGAAAGGAATAATACCGGCGGCATCGTGAAAAACGACCGGGTCGTATTTCCGGTGGACGAAAGATTCTGTATAAACAGATTACCGTCATTATCACTTTGCATGGTTGTCGATTTGCTGATTGACCAACCCACTTTCCATGAAAGATCAATTTTTGCCCCCTCCCAAAGAGGTTTGGAGGTTTTTATGTCGATATTGTTCCGTTCTGAATAGTTGTCTGTTAGATTCGCATTTGCAGCTCTCGGACCAATGTCATGATTCAACCCTAAAATGAACAATCTGTTGGGACCCTCGGTATCAGTCTGTTTAAGTCCCCAGAAGTTCTTAAATCCATTACCAAATCCTCTTATACCATTCGCAGAAACACTTACATCGTTTGAAAAATCCATTGTGATGTTATCGTAATCGAAAATCAAAATTCGAATGCCATTTTTAAGCAGACCCCAGACATTATTCAGGAGAGAAGCTTTTTTCACTACGGGAACGGTGTCCTGTGGCATGGATAATTCAGGTTCAGGCAGAGTTTCCGCCTCTTTGGGTTTTTCACCCCTGTCAGGATTTTCTTCATCAAGATCGCGGGATCTTTGTCGGGGCTTTGGTGTTGTCGTTTGAGGCTGATTCGTCTGAGCAGTTTTGTCTTCCTCAAAAAGTGGAGCACTTAATGCTTTAAGTCTCAGCCTTAATCCAAAAGAAGTTCTGTTTTGGAAACCGGCACTTCTACCAACTTGTGGTTGTCTGAAATCGTTGTTCCATCCATATCTTACATTATACCCGGCAGTAATCTGGAAATACTCATTGATCTTGGCTATGGAAGGAAGTCGAGGCGAAGTTTTGAAATCAAGACTTTGGTTATATCTGAAATCCTGTCCAAAAAACTGTCCACCAAGGATGTCACTCCAGATAGCACTTTCAGGACGCGGATTGTTAAATTCATCAGTCTCCAGGTGTGTAAGCGAAGAGGCAAAATCGGTCTGATAAGCTATTGTTAAATTAATCAGTGCTTTTTCAGTAACTTTCCAGTTGAAATTGAAGCCACGATTGGCTGTAAAGTCACGGGAAACAGTTTCCTGCGACAACGACTGCCCTATCGCTCTGGTCTGAGTTAAACTGAATGATCTTCTTGCAGAGATATTCCAGGAGATTGTTTGTGGCACAAAATAAATTTTGGCATCTTTATAATCAGTAAAAAAGGCAACAGGCTCACCAATTACCGGAATTTTCCCCGGTTCGAAGAAGTAATCAGGTGGCATCGTAAATCCATAAGAGATGCTGGCATTCCATAACCAGTTTTTAGATGACAAAACCGTCGGATTTCTACTAAAAGAATTGTTATAGTTAAAATTGTAGGTCAAATTGTTGAAAATATCTCTCACCAACCAAAAATCGCTTGGTATTTTAATCTGGACATTCGCCACAGTCCAGGTATCAGAAACATTTACAGTTTGAGCATCACTTACGATCTGTTGCGCAACAACTTCTGCTTCTCCGGGATCCACTCCCGCTGCAATCAATTTGTCTTTTTGAATTCTTGCGGCTTCAGAAACCTTTATATCAGTTCCCGGTTGATACAAAGGATTTCCGACACTCTCTGTTCTGGAATAGTTTACCCGAAGATTACTTCCGGTAAGCGGGATTGGTAATAGTTTCAGAACATCCAAATCGGCAGAAACACCCCAGTTGCGGCTCTCGATTCTACTGCCAAATCTGTCCGAAAGTCTGTGGAAATATGGATCGGTCTGGCTAACATTTGCGTTAACAGTAAGGATATCAGCAAATTTGATTGAAGTTGAAGCGGTATATGCCCATCCGGGAGTGTTATCAGCCCCAATTACTCTAAGTTCGTTTACCCATACCTCACCTGACAAATTTGAGAAGGGATATGTATTATGAATACCAACGCTTAGAAATTTCACTGAAGTAAGTGTTGCGTTTCCTTTAACTACATAATAATGCCCGGGTTTACCCTCTACAGGGAGTCGAAAGATCGAATTTGCACTGTCTCTCGCCTGTTTAATGGCGGTAAGTTGATTAAAGAGAATACTGATCTCCTGCCAACCTGACTCAACCGGCTTTCGATATTCGTAATAGTTATTGGTATCAGTACCAAACCTGAAATATATTTCTGATGAGTAAACTCCCGGTTGATATTGATAAGCTACACTACCGGGTAACTGCGTGGAATCACCGTGAACAAAAAGCTTCATCTCAGAATAGTTAAAAACATCAAGTGGTCTGAAAAGATACTTAATAGCTTCGCGGTTCTCTTGAGGTTGTAACCCGTTAAGAATAAGATCGAGCGACTGTTCGTTTCTGAATATTTCCTGATCAGGACGACTGCGATCTCTTTCACGCTGAACCCCCGGAGGTGAGTTGTAAGATGGGTTATCTTCAATATTTACAACGGAGATCGAAAGAACTGTATCACCCTCAATCGATTTTCTCCACTGATTTCCAACAAGGTTAAAATCTGCAAGTCTGATGGCAACCATATCGTTTGCACCCGTCACAAACAGTCGGATGTACTCAACCAAAGTAAGACTGGGTCTGCCAATCTCAGATTTATAATCTTTAAGAGGAATTCTTACCAGATACCATCCGGCATTATTTCCACCACCCTGGATATAAGGGTTGTTTGCTGCTGTGGTATCGATAGGAATTTCGTAACGGAAATAAGAATTGGCCTGATCCAACACACCATTTCTATTTAAATCTTCTGTGTCAGGAACACGCCCGATATCAGTAAGCTGTGCGTTGCCTTCAGTTCCGTTGATGTTGAAATAGTTGTACAGATCAAATATCGGCGAGTTGATGTATGCAAAATTGTCATTACTTGGGTCACCCCTCTGACTACCAAAAACAGTTCGTTCCTGGGGATCAAAATAGCCATCAAGACCGGTATCTTCACCTTCATCTATAAGTTCGTTTTGAGGTGCTTTATCCTCTGAATCCAACCTGTTGTTCGGAATCACATCCTCAGAAATCTTGCCGAGATCAATAAACATTTTAGAGTTTGCCGGCGCACCTCTGATATTCATCCAAAATTCGATAAATTCGATATTTTCATCAACAAGATTGTTAGCCGTAGATGACAGCGTCTTCATCATACCACCCCATGACTTGGTTGGGTCACTGAAGTTGGGTTCATAATTGTAGGTACCGGAAGTATCAGGTTGGAAAACATAATCGAGAACAGTTACTTGCTCTTCACCCCTTGCCACTCTTCTGTTGGGCCAAATATTGAATACTGTTACATCTGAAGGAAGAACATTAAACCACCACGATTTACCTTTATAGTTCATCCTCTGCTGTCGGGTTAGACCACTTAATGAAGGCAGACTGTCAGGAACAGATAAATCTTTCCATGCTCCATAGGTAATACCGATTGGAATCGTTCTTTTTGCACCTTCAAAATCATCAATATAGGCAATACTCTGACCCCCGTCACTCTCAATAGTACTTTTCTTGGTGTTGGGATCAGGATTCATGTATGCCGCTTCACCCGAAAAAGTAAAAGTTGACATCTCCTTGGTTGAAAAGATATTATCTACTAAATCAGTAAGAAAAGGTAGATCGTGAGCTGTTTGAAAATCGAGACCAAGAATAAAGTTGCTTAATGGCTCCTCACCTATCCTTACTTTATCAGAAAGTGTTTGTTGAGATAAAGTTAGAGCAGAAAATCCCAACTTGGTTTTTTTTGAGATATCAAGCATACCTCTTGCTCCAAAAAGGGTTTTAGAAGCAAGTTGGAACAGGTCATTCTCCTCATAAGTAATTCTGAGTTTGGCTCCGGGAACAAGTGCAGCTGCGTTTCTAATTGTAACCTGACCGATGTTGTAATCAACGATGTAATCTGATCCCGGACTTAACTGCCTTCCGTCAAGAAAAACTTTTACTGAATTTTCAACAACATTAAATCCAAGTTGATATGTGGATGAAGCCTCACCGGAGAACTTACCTGTAAGCAACCATTTGTCTTTAATTTTATCTTGTTTGGCAAATGTCAAAGATTGGTCGTAAACAGCGAGATACTTAATTGAGTCACTGTTTGGAACCGTGCTTGAAAGGTTTCTACCAAATGGCTGAAGTGTAGGAAAAATCACTTCACCGGTTTCTGCGAGAATTGTTATTCCCGGTTTAAAGTCGAATTTTCCATCAGGAGGAGGAAGTTTACTTGGGCCAACAAGATCGAGCCCCAGTGCATTTAACAGACGGACATCACCCAATACTGACTGTGGGTCGCCACCATCAATTTCATATTTGATGTCAAATTCGAACCCTTCTTCTTTAACATTTCTTCCACCCATCGGGTAGATGTTTTTTAGAAGAAGTTTCCATGCAGTAGAAAGCTGAGGTTGCAAAAATTGAGGTTTTACAAGTTTAAGCACCAGTCTTCTTGTCGTATCAGCAACTGCATTTGTTTGTTCAAGAAATTCGCCAAAAAATTCATCATCTGCCGCACTGCTTCCGCTAAAACCTTCATTTCGATAAGCAACTGCAATAATATCCTGATCCTGAACATTGGTTTTAAATGAGATGTAACCTGTTTCACGATGAATAATATAATCTACACCCTCTTGCAGTTTTATAAATCTCCCCTTTACTTGTTGCCCGGGTATTTCGTCAATATCGAGGTCTCTGTAACTGTCAGGGTAACTTTGACCCTGCAAGATCGGAGGAAGGCTGATATATGCATTTGCAGACCGTTCATTAGGATCTTTGAGAGTCTGGTTTATCGATTTCCAGACTTCAATATCTTTTACATAAAATCGTTGAACTATTTCAGGAGTAGCATTTGCATAATATCTGTAAAACAAGTTTAAAGATGAAGATGTGTCAGCATAAACTGTATCGAGGAAATAGTGGTTGATCGAGTAGTCGTATGCTCTTTTCACAAAATCCTGTGAGATCGTTCCGCCACCAAGGTCTTTTTCTTTCACCTCTGCTTTTTTCTGCGAAACCAGAGCAGTAAGGGTGAAAGGACCCATTTTAAAATTTGCCTTTACGCCAAAGAGTGCTTCCGAACCTCCAACGAGTCCACTGGTCTGTAACGATACGTTTCCGGCTTCAACACTTTGAACAATCTCATCCTCATAACCGGTATATTTAATTTTTAGTTGATTTTCATACTCAAAAGTTCTTTCGGTATTCCAATCGGCATTAATATTAAGCTTGTCTCCGATGGTACCACTAACATTTATCTGAACCTGCTGTTTAAAATCAGGCTCATTTCTTGTGTTTCCAAGTCTTGATGCAGTTATTCCCTCCGTTGATTCGTTTCGCCAGGCTGCTCTGATGTCAACTGCTCCGCCGATCCTCAAACTGATAACAGGAGGACCAAAAATACTGAGAACCCCAACACTTGGTAGTGGAATCTCAAAATCTGTAATGTCTTTTAACAGATCAGAAAGTTCTTTTTTTGATTCTTTTAATTCATACTTGTAACCAAGTTCCTGCCAGATGGAAACATCTCGATTATCAAGCGCCATCTGGAGATATTGGTCGAATGTCAATCTAAGAGTATATCGAATGGGGGTATTTCCAATATATTCCTTTATGTTAACAAATCCACCGGCAGAATCAATTTCAATTACTCTTTTGTAATTAGTGGGAGTGGCATAAAATGCAGATCGTTTAACATTATTAAATGTGGTATATGGCACATCTTCTCTGACCACTTTAAAATGTTCGAGGCGTGCAGTTGAATCCAGCGCAAGGGAATCGATCTTTACAGTGTCTTTTGCGAGTAGTGAATCGGTGGCTATCGAGTCTTTTATACCGAGTGTATCAAAAGTTAAAAGGGAGTCCCCTTTTTTGTCGATAGTATCAGCAGGTGCAAAATCGAGTTTGATCACCGGTAATTTTTGAGGAGAAACCGGCATTTTATCCTTGTTCCCGTTTTTCTCCACTTCTTTATTTTCAGGGGAGACTGACGGATTTTTGGACAGATTGTCCAGAAATTCAGGGATGTATAACGATTTAAATACAGGAATCTCTTCTTCCAGAACAAAGCCTGTGAGAACAGAGGCGATTAATCCCGTAATAGAGTAGAATAAAAGGAGTTTAGAGCACCTTCCGATAGCAGACGCAACTCGTTTAATGGCTGGAAATCCGTATGTTGTGAAAAATGGTAGAAATGTCTATTCGAACTCTAAAAATGTTGTATCAAACAGGGTAAAACTAATAAAAAACGCTTAATCAGTTAATGTAATAATTTATGAACTATCTGAAAATTGTTGATGAAATATCCATATTATCTGTCTTCTCAAAGATAACATCAATAGCATCCACTCCATCAGAAACCAGGGCAGTCAGTTTATTCCCGTTGGAGGCACCTGTATCGATATAATATGCTTTTTGTTTTTTATAAAACTTAAAATTTGGAACAGGTGTATGCCCCACAACCTGAATCTTGCCGATGTCCAAAAGTTCAGTTCTGTTCCACAAAAGGCCTTTTTCATTGTCAAGATTATCAGTTGCAACTTTTGCCATCATATCCAGATCAACTTTTTTATCATACTTTAGTAAATTAAGCCAATGCCTGCCAAAACCGGCATGCGAGATAAAGTAGTCATCAAGATCATAAAAAAGTGGTAATTTCGAAACAAAATCGAGGTGTCTCACTAAAATAGCAGGATTTTGTTCATAATCATAAATCGTTTTTGAGGAATTGTTGTAAATCCACAATTGAGCAGGAATACTCTCCCTCTCAGTAAAATAGGAGATAAACATCCGGTCATGATTTCCCATGACCGGACGAATTCCATTTTCAATAACATACTCCACTGCCTCCGGAGAATAATTGCCCCGGTCAACCAGATCACCGGTTGCATAAAAGTCGATTTCACCATAAATCTCTTTTACCCTTGTGTGCAGCTTTTTAAGAGTATAAAAACAGCCGTGAATGTCACCGAAAACAGCGAACATAAATCAAATATATTTCATTGATTTAGCGTAAGCCTCCAATTCATCCCTGAACTTTGGATGAGCTATATTTATCAGAGACTTCACTCTCTCTCGAATTGTTCTTCCCCAAAGTTGGGCAATTCCGTATTCAGTTACCACATAATGAACATCGGCTTTATTGGTAGTTACTCCGGCTCCCGGCTTCAAAATAGTGGTAATCTTAGAGATAGTGTCATTTTTTGCTGTGGAAGCAAGTGCAATGATTGGCTTCCCGCCTTCTGAACGGGCCGCACCACGAATAAAATCAACCTGTCCTCCAAATCCGCTGTATAATTTTGGACCTATGGAATCTGAACAAACCTGACCGGTAATATCAACTTCCATTGCAGCATTAATCGCAACCATTTTTTTATTTTGAGCAATAATAAACGGATCGTTTACATACTCCTGACGGTGAAACTCAATCAACGGATTGTTGTCGATGAAATCATATAAAGCCCGGGTTCCCAAAACAAATCCCGCGATTATCTTTCCGTCATGAATACCTTTTCGGCTGTTGGTTACAATTCCTCTTTCAACGAGATCAATTATCCCGTCACTAAAAGTTTCAGAGTGAACTCCAAGATCGCGTTTGTCACCAAGATATCGTAACACATTATCAGGGATTACCCCAATACCGAGTTGAAGAGTTGAGCCATCTTCAATCAAACTCGCGATATTTTCACCGATTCTTCTGTATGTCTCTGCCATCTCGGGAGTTACTTCCCTGCTTCCCTGTGCTAGTTCAAGTATCTCTTCATCAACTTCAACTATATAATCGATTTTGTTGATATGGATAAAACTGTCGCCAAGAGCTCTTGGCATTTTGGGATTTATCTGCGCAATCACTACATCAGCGAGTTCAGCCGCAGTTTTAATTAAACCAACTTCAACGCCATAACTGCAAAATCCATGCTCATCAGGGGGCGAAAGGTGAACCATCGCAACATTTATATGTAAGTGACCCTGTTTTACCAGGAGCGGAAACTCATGCAGATAAATAGGAGCAAAGTCTGCTCTTCCTTCTGCAACCGCAACTCTCGCTTCCCCACCCATGAAGTAGGATCTGTGATTAAAATGACCCTCCATTCCCGGACGAAGATATGGCAATTTCCCAACCGAAAGGCAATGAATCAGTTGTACATTTTGAAGTTCTTCTTTTCTCGCAACCATCGCCTCTATCAGAGTCATTGGGAACGCAGTATTTGCATGTACAAATATATTATCATTTGATTTTACGACACGAACAGCCTGCTCCGCCGTCACTAACTTCTTTTTGTAGTTAGTTAATACACTTGAAGATAAATTGGTTCCAAGTTTTATTTCATCAGTCATTTGAATTACCTAATTTTTCGAAAAAATATGAATTCTTCTGAATTCTACATTAAATGCCTCAGCTACTGCTTCGTTTGAACAAAAGCCATTCATTGTGCAAACACCTTTTGTTAGTCCGATATCATTCATCAAGGCAGCGTTCACCCCTTTATCCGCAACGGACAGAATGTATGGCAATGCAGCGTTTGTTAAACCAAAACTTGCGGTTCTGGCAACTAAGGCAGTAATATTTGGCACACAATAGTGGATTACATTATGCATTACATATGTTGGACTCGACAAACTTGTTGGTCTGCTCGTCTCAATACATCCCCCTTGATCGATGGAAACATCGATTATAACCGAACCTTTTTTCATGGTTTTAACCATATCTGCAGTTACCAGATTTGGGGTTTTTTCTCCTCTTATCATAACTGCACCGATGATTACATCGGCAAATTTCACGCCTCTGGAAATGGTGTAAGGATTTGCGACCACAGTTGTGATCTGTTTACTGAACATTTTTTCCAATCTGCGAAGTCGATGAATATCTTTATCGAGAACAATCACCTGGGCACCTCTTCCAATAGCGGATTGCGCTGCAACTGTTCCAACAACACCTGCACCCAAAATAACAACAGCAGCAGGGGCAACTCCCGGAATTCCACCAAGAAGAACCCCTCTGGATATGTCATTGGTTGATTCCAACAGATTTTCAGCAGCCTGAACAGCGAGTTGACCTGCTATCTCACTCATCGAATGAAGCACCGGCAGTCCTTTTTCATCTTCGATAAGTTCAAATCCTATTGAAATAACTTTCTTCTCCATCATGGAAGAAATTATCTTTTTGCTAACCACTGCGAGATTAAGAAACGAAAAAATAATTTGATCTTCCTGTAAATAGGTAACTTCCTCATCAGAAACTCTACCAACTTTGGCGATAAGTTCTGATCTGGTAAACACTTCTTCAACACTATATACAATTTTAGCTCCCACTTGTTTATATTGCTCATCAGTGAAATGACTTCCATCACCTGCTCCCGATTGAAGATAAACTGTATGTCCATTTCGAACAAGTGCATCCACACCGGCAGGTGCCAGAGCTACTCTTTTCTCCTCAAATTTTACTTCTTTTGGTATTCCTATTCTCATCGTGAATCCGGGCTTAAGTTTTTAAATTTGTTCCAAAGATCTGGAAAGGTCTTTTATTATGTCATCCGGGTTTTCGATCCCCACTGCAAGCCTGATACCGCCGGGATGAATGCCATGTTCAAGCAATTCACCAGGAGGAATAACCGAGTGGGTCATTGTAGCCGGGTGTTCAATTAATGTTCTTGTATGCCCAAGGCTGACAGCAAGTGTGAGTGTATAGGCATTTTTAGCAGCAAAGTTCATTAATGAACGACCTTTTTCTTTTTGTTCTTCGAGTGATTCTCCTTTTACTCCAAAAAACAAAAGACTTCCAGGTGCAAAATTACCATTAAAATCTCTCATTTGTTTCTGGGCAAGTTCAAAATATTTATAACTTTTTAACCCGGGATAGTTTACGAACTCAACTTTTGGATGAATGGCAAGAAATTCAGCTATTTTCATGGCATTAGCTGTCTGTCTGCTGATTCTTAAGTGTAGTGTGGGCAGTCCGTAAGTCAAAATTGTCCAGGCTGCTTTTGTGCCCAAAACAGCTCCAAAATCTTTTCTGTATAAAAGGAGAATATCCCGGAATTTTTTTGGACCGATAACCACTCCACCCATATCGGTTCCAAAACCACCAATCCCCTTTGTTAAAGAGTGTACTACAAAGTCAGCACCAAGTTCTATTGGCCGTTGACAAAAAGGAGTGGCAAAAGTGTTGTCAACTACAATATAAATCTTTTCAGAGGGTTCGCGTTTACTGTTCTCGATATCAACAAATTTCCTCATTTCACCAATATCGATGAGGTCAAGATTTGGATTTCCGGGTGTCTCAAAATATATAACTCTGGTTTTGGAAGTAATTTTTTCATTCAATAGAGAATGTTTTGTCAAATCACATGAGACATAATTGATGTTTAATCTCGGATACCAGTTCTTAAAAAGAGAAAGAGTACAACCATAAAGTGTTCTGTGAGCAACTATCTCATCCCCTGCTTTTAGTAATACCCCGAGCACAGCAGAGATGGCACCCATTCCCGTTGTAAAGGTAACAGCCATTTCGCCTTTCTCGATATAGGAAAGGTTTTCCTCAAGAAGATCTTTGTTTGGTTCGCCAAGCCGGTCATAAATATAAATTGGATTGGCTTCCGATTGAAGGATATGGGTATTTGCAAATTCCATGAATCCTTCTGCACCTCTTTCAACCGAATCAAGTCTGAAAATGACTGATGATGAAAGTGGTGAGACCACATGATGGGAATAGTCCCATTTTGTGCTTATATTTTTTCCATAAATCAAATGTGTTTCGGCTGAATACTGCTCTTCATCAAGCAGTCCGTGTTCTTTTTTTTCAGAGTCCATAAGACCTCCTTTAATACCAATAGTTATTATGTAAACTTAACAAAAACAGATGAGATATTAAAGTTTTTTATATTTGAATATGGCTGTATTTAAATTTTTTCTTCTCTTTTTTATTCTTTTTTTGATTCTCCCGACATCTGCATTTCCCCAGGGAAGCAGAACAGGGAAAGTTGTGGAAATTTTATCAGAATATATTGCCTCTCCCGAATTTGGATTGAACCGAATTAACTCCGGAGAACCGGCATCTGTGGACTCCATTTTTAGTGCAGCTCTGAGGTTTAGTGGTGGCGATATTTCACTTGCGCTTTCTGCTTGCACCTGGACATGCCTTACTGTCAAAACAGCTACGGTGGTCACCCCGATTTTGGGTACAAAACTTGTATACCCCTGCTTTTCGACAGACGACCTTACTTTTGCAGCAAAAAATAAAAATCTGCCAAGATATTTTTTTGAGGATTCACCTGTGTCGTCGAGCGGAGACATAGATAAACTGGCTCATTTTTTTGGTTCGGCTTATCTGCAATACAACAGTTTTATTCCCGGAATCGTAGAACTTTTTGGTTATTTCATTGAAGTATTTGAAGAATCTTTTAAAGTGGATTCCAAATTTTCTGCGAGAGATATAATTGTTAATAAAATTGGGATTAAATTTGGAAATGAATTAAGAGAAAAACCGGAAGCCAAACCTTCTGACTTTCTAAAACAATACAAAATCGAAAAATAGTTATGCCAAGAATCCTGATTGTAGATGATGAACCCGGAATAAGAGAAAGTATCACCATGATCCTCGACTATGAGGGTTATGAAACAGATTCTGCCGCCAACGGTGAAGAGGGTCTTCAATTTGTAAAACAGGGCAAGTTTGACGCGGTTCTGCTGGATATCAATATGCCCGGTATTGATGGTTTTGAAACTCTGAAACTCATCAAAGAAATCGACAAAAATCTTAATGTTGTTATCATCTCGGCTTATGGAAATATAGAAAATGCCATAAAGGCTACAAAACACGGCGCTTTCGATTTCCTTGAAAAACCGATTGACAGGGAAAAACTTCTTATTACAGTGAGAAATGCTTCGGAGCAGGCAATTCTCAAAAAAGAATTTGAAACTATAAAAAAGGAGATTGATACTCCCTCCCCTATCCTTGGTGTATCTAAACAAATTATAAATATCCTTGAAATTGTTAATAAAGTGGCTGCAGCTGATGTAAGAGTTATGATTCTGGGAGAAAACGGGACTGGAAAAGAACTGGTTGCACGGGCAATCCATCAGAACTCACCTCGCGCTAACATGCCTTTTGTTGAGGTCAATTGTGCGGCAATTCCTAATGAATTGATCGAATCAGAACTTTTTGGCCATGAAAAGGGATCGTTTACAGGTGCAGTTAATCAAAGGTATGGAAAGTTTGAACAGGCTGATAAAGGTACCCTCTTCCTCGACGAAATTGGTGATATGAGTCTTCAAGCCCAGGCAAAAGTTCTCCGTGCTATCGAGGATGGTAAAATTGAAAGAGTTGGCGGCGCAAAAAAAATACCTGTTGATGTAAGAATTGTTGCCGCAACAAATAGAGATCTGCAGGAAATGATTTCAAAAGGTGAATTCAGAGAGGATCTTTTTCACAGATTAAATGTGATACCGATTATTGTGCCCCCGCTGAGAGATAGAATCGAAGATATTCCGGTGCTTGTTGCACATTTTGCAAAAGAGATAGCCACAAGACATAAAAAGCCGGTCCCCGTTTTTGCAGAGGATGCACTTAATCTCTTAAAGAAGTTAAAATGGACGGGTAATGTGAGAGAACTTCGAAATATCATTGAGAGAATAATTATTCTCGCCAACTCCCCTGTCATAAAACTTGATAATATCGATTTTCTTCTCCCAATGGAGAAGGTTTCAATAGATGATCTCATAACTGAGAGCAGTTCTTTTCAGGATTTTAAAGATAAAGCCGAAAAGGCTTATATACTTCGTCAATTGGAATTGACAGGTTGGAATATTAGTAAAACTGCTGAAGACCTCGATATTCAACGAAGTCATCTTTACAGTAAACTTAAAAAATACGGCATCGAAAAAGGAGACTGATATGGCTGATACAATATTTACAAAAATTATCAATAAAGAGATTCCGGCTTCAATAGTTTATGAGACAGATACTGTTCTGGCATTTAAGGATATTAATCCAAAAGCCCCTGTTCATATACTGATAATTCCAAAACTGAATATTGACAGGATTCAGAACTTTGACACAATTAATCACCCTGATCTATTGGTACATCTCGTGGAAGCAGCTCAAAAAATTGCTACGGATTTTAATCTTGCTGAATCCGGTTACAGACTTGTGATCAATAATGGTGACAATGGCGGACAGGAAGTAAACCACCTGCACATTCACCTGTTGGGAGGACGGAAAATGACATGGCCCCCGGGTTGATATCGTCAAACAGCAACCAAAAACTTTTATTTAACTTCTTTTAATACGATTTTATTTTCCGGATCAAAAATTACAGATTTAACATTCGGTTTCACTTCAAAATTGAATTTTTCGCCATTTTTTGAGTTAAAACATTTAAATATCTCTGAAGTGCCATCCTTGTATATAACTTTTAATTCAACTGTTGATTGATAATAGAGTCGGTCACTCTCTTTTTGTGTAAAAGTGTAAACAAGGTAATCTTTGCCATCCTCCTCAATAAAATCGTAGCTGTTTTTGTAAACGGGATGACCCGGATGTTTAATCCACTGATCAAAAAACCAGTTATATTTCTTCCCCGTGATCTCATTTGTCAGATTAACAAGATCGTTTGTTGAGGCATTTGCAAATTTAAATTCTGAATTTGTGGTAAATTGTTTAAGAATTTTAAAGAAATTTTCATCTCCTGTTTCCTCCCGCAACATATAGACAACGCAAGCTGCCTTCTTGTAAACAAGCGCAGAATTATAAAGTATCCCACCGGGCGGTGTGTTATACTCCCATGATTCTTCAAATATTGCCTCTTTTGGTTTCATAGTAAAATAATAGGATGCAAATTCCTCAACAACCTCGCGATATGCTTTTTTACCATCAGGAGCCCAAACCTCAACCCAATATGCTTCCATAAATTCGGCAAAGCCCTCATTTAGCCACAAATCACTCCAGGTTGAGGGAGTGATGAGATCACCAAACCACTGGTGAGCAAATTCATGCACAACCAGCAGCTCATACCAGCAACCGGAACATAAGGTAATAAAAGACTGATTCTCCATGCCACCGTATGGAAAATCAGGAGTCAGGGTTGCAAATGCTATCTTTTCAAATGGATATTCTCCAAATCTGGATTCAATAAAATCCAACATGTATGGAATCACCTGTCCAATGTATGTTACGGCATCGTAACTCTCTCCATTTCGCCAGTAGAGTTCAACCGGAATCGTTCTCCCGGTAAGTTTTGAAACGGTATTAAAATTTTCAATTCTGTATTCATTGGAGGCGGAAAAAACCATTAAATAGGTAGCCATTGGAATATTACTTTTCCAATGGAAAACTTTACCACCCAGAGAATCATATTCACCCTCAAGCAACCCTACAGCCCCAACCTTCACATCCGAAGGAACCAATAATTTTAATGAGAAAACAGCTTTATCTATTGGATGATCTTTGCTGATGAACCAGTCCCGCGCTTCAACAGGTGAGTTATTTGTGAAAACTGATCCCTTGGAAACATAAAATGCTTCATCTTTCGAACCGTTATGGGAATAATATATGCCCGCAGTCAAGGTATCACCGGTTTTTACTTCACCCGGTATCTTCAGATATACTCTGTCACCGATTTGTGCAATCAGGTCTAATTGTCCTTCTACTTTGTTTATTTTTAATGACTTTGAGGACGCATGAAGCCAGATTTTACCGGAATCAGGCAGAGAAACAATTATCAAAGTGATCTTTTCATAGCCATTAAAACTGCGCGATTCAGCAGATTTAAAATTGTTTAATAAATTTATCTCCAATTGATATTCCAGAACATCTATACAAGTATCATACTGTTTAATTTTTTGATACTCACCTTGCGCAAAAATAGAAACAACAGGAATTTGTGATAAAATTAAAACTGCGACAAAGAGGAATCTTTTCAAACAACTTCTCCCATAATTATGGCTTTTTCTCCCAAATTAGAAGCTGTTTCAATAGCCTTATCCAATTTGTCAGCTGGAACAATCGCAACCAGCCCTATCCCCATGTTAAAAACATTTCTCATCTCTTCGTCAACTACTGAACCTGTTTTTTGAATGAATTTAAATATCTCCGGAACTTCCCATGCATCCCAGTTTATCTTTAACCCAAGCGATTTAGGAACTACCCTCATTGTATTTCCCATTATTCCGCCGCCGGTTATATGAGACAATCCTGTAACGAGGTCATTTTCTGCAAGGGGTCTGATCAAATTCAAATATGATTTATGGATTGCAAGAAGTTCATTTCCAATCGAATTGTTAATTTCCGGGATATGATCTGAGGGAGAATATTTAGCAAAAAGTATCTTTCTGGCGAGTGAATATCCATTCGTGTGTAATCCGGAGGATTTGAACCCGAGAAGAATATTCCCTCTTGTGATTCTCGAACCGTTAATAACTTTTTCTTTTTCAACAACTCCAACTATTGTGCCCGACATATCATACTCACCTTCAGTGTAGAGTCCCGGCATTTCGGCAGTTTCACCCCCGATAAGAGCACAATTATTTTCTCTGCATCCTCTTGCAAATCCTTCAACAATTTTCTCTGCAACATTCGGATCAAGTTTTCCAAATGCCATATAATCAAGAAAATAGAGAGGCTCGGCACCACAAACAGCAATATCATTCACGCAATGATTTACGAGGTCGTTCCCTACGGTATCATGTCTGTCCATTGCGAATGCCACTTTAAGTTTTGTTCCAACACCATCAACACTCGAAACGAGGATTGGTCTTTTATACTTTTGAAGATCAAGTTCATAAAATGATCCAAACAATCCAATATCGCCAAGAACATTTTTATTGTAGGTGGATCTCGCTAATGATTTTATTCTTTTTACTGTTTCGTCACCGGCTTCAAGGTCAACTCCGGCGCTTTGATAAGTCTCGTTCAATGTGTCTCCATTTGATGTAAATCGCTCAAAAGAAAATTCTTTTAAAGTTTAATTTAAAGATTTGCTATTTTTATTTTATAAAAAATCAGAAAACTTTATTAGGAAAAAGAAATGTTGCCTGCCTCAAAGGTTATACTACTGCTCGTTTTTTTATTATTTAGTCGTTCGGTTTACTCGCAAGAAAGCCAAATGGTTCCACAAACATCTCATGTTAATGGTATAAAAACGGCCGTTTTATCCCCTGATGGTAATTATTTTGTTACTGCAGGATTTGATTATTTGATCAAAATTTGGGATTATAAGACCGGAAAGTTGCTTCAAAACAAAAAAACTGAATCCGCCGTTGTCAACTCTATAATTTTTATCGATAATTCACATTTTCTGACCGGTGACTCGAGAGGTTATGTCACTCTCCACAATCTCGCTGCTAAAAATCCAATTTTAAAACGAAAAATTTCGAGCAGGCAAATTAACACAGTCAAATACGACAAAAAAGGTCATAGATTCTGGTGTGCAGGTTATGGTGGATTTTTCATGGCTGTTGATGCCGATTCATTGACCCCCCTTTTTGAAATGAAAAATTTTCAAGCCGAGATTAATGCTTCTGAATTTTTACCAGAGCAACAGGTTGTGCTTCTTGCTTCCACTTCAGGCAAAATTTATGTTTTTGATACAAAAATTAATTCTTTAAGCGATTCAAGTGAAGTTTTTTCATCCGATATTTCGGGCGTGTGCAGTATAAACGGGGGCACAGAGGTTGTGGCATCTTCTTTCGACGGAGTTGTTAAATTCTTCAATTTCAACCGGAACACCGGCCTAAAACAGACCAAAATCATCTCAATTCAATCAATTTCGATGTTTACATCACTTTCAGCCTCCCCTTCAGGTAATTTTATTGCAGCCACCACATTTCACAACGAAATACACATCATTGATACAAAATCACAAACCACAAAATCAGTCATCAAGGCTCATGAATATACAATTGCAGGTTTTGGATTTTTAGATGACAACAACGGCTACAGTTATTCTTTTGGAAACAGAACACTAATTTGGGACTTAAACAACACTTCATCACCGGTCAGAGAGATTTCAGGTCATACTGGTGAAATTGTTTATTTTGGGAGTGGAAACGGTTTTTTGGTCTTTTCAACTTCTGCCGGCTCGGTATATTCGGTTGATTTGTCAAAATCTTTTTCAACCATAAAAATTTATCAAAGTTTTTCTTCAATCACGGCTCTTGTTTTTGACCCGGTTAACAGTTCTGTCGCCCTGGGTGAAGAGGATGGAACCGTAACGATAATGAATGTTAAGACAGGAGATCAGATTTACCAGTCACAACTCCATTCAAAACCCGTTTTGGCAATAGATCTGAATCCGGATTATCTGATAACATCCTCTTCTGATAAAACCGTGAAAATTATTTCGATAAATAATCTTGCAGCTCCGCCTGTGAGTCCTGTCAATTTGGGTAGTCGTTTTACCGCCGCTGCCTACAGTAAAAAATTGCACCTGGTAGCTCTTGGTTCAGAAGAAGGTCTAATCTACTTTGTTGATCCTGTCACGGGTAAAAAGGAAAGTACACTCGCCGGGCATACTGCTCCGGTTAACTCTTTGAAATTTAATTCGGGGGGTAATTTTCTTATTTCGACAAGTGTTGACAGAACAACAAGAGTGTGGAATAACAACGATTTGTTCAACTTTAAAACCTGGCAAAACAAATCAGGAATATCTTATGATGGATTGTTCCTCTCGGACGAAACAATACTCTCAACCGGCGACGGTGGCTGGGTTATGCGGTATGAATTAAAAAGTGATTCACTTTTTTATTTCGAAGAGGGTGTACAAACTTTAATCAATCTTGTTAAACTTAATGAATCTTCCGTCGCAGCTCTTTCTACTGAAGGAATTATCTACATCTGGAATTTAAAAGCAGGTGAACTTAAATACCTGATCCACTTGAAAGATGATGTCGTTTCAATTTTCGATGCAGATCAGAATATTATCTATTCATCAAATGGTCAAAATGATATCTTTCAGCCGGCAGGTATTAGCAGCATCAAACAGTTTGTTGTAAAGCCGCTAAATACATTTCGATTCAATTTTTAGTTGTTGAAAGATTCCACGGCCTCTTCGGTAGTTCTAAAACTTTCAAGCAGATCGGAGTATCCTGTGATCCCAAAAAGTTTTTCTACTGTTTCGTTAAGATTGCAAAAAACAACCTTGCCACCGGAATTTTTCATTTTTTGAACAGCGACAATAACTGCCCTTAGTCCAGCGCTGTTAATAAAATTTAATCCGGCAAAGTCGAGAACAAGTTTCTTCTCTCCTTTATCAATTATCTCATTAAGGTGTTGGCTCAGGAGGTCAAAATCCTGTATCTCACATCTGCCCACCAATTCGAGAACTGAGACTTCGTTTTTTTTGATTAGATTAATTACCATAATCTCACTTTAATCTATTAAATTAAAAATTGAAAGGTATCCGGTGATATCGAATATCTTTTTTGTTGTTTCATTTAATTTGGCAATATAGAGCTCAATTCCGGTTGTTGCAGAAAGTTTATGAGCTTTCATAAAAACTCTTAATCCCGCACTTGAGATAAAAGTCAATTCTTCACAATTGAGGATAACTTTTTTAGGATTCTCGTCAAAAACCTCTTCAACAGTTTTTTCAAGTGGCTCCTGCCAGGTGATATCCAGTCTTCCGCTAAGAAATATCTCTTGAGTCCCATCTGTTTTAGTAATGTTGATTTCCATGATTATTCTCCGGTTTTTATTTTGGTTATTTTTAACTTATTCTTCTGTCCAACTCTGCTGTATTCAACTGAGTTCATCAGCTTTTTTACAAGAAATATTCCCAATCCGCCAATTTCCCTCTTGTCTACAGGTACTGAAGTATCGGGGTCTTTCTTTTTGAGTGGATCAAATTCCACGCCTTCATCGCAGAATTCCAGTTCAACTTTCCTGTCATCTACTAAAAACGCGATATCTATTTTGCCGTACCCGCCTTCGCCGTAGGCATAATAAACAATATTCGATAATATCTCATCAACGGCGATGAGTATATCATAAACATCCTTCTGGGGGAAGCCGGCTCTAAAAACTTCACTCTCAATGAGTTCGGTAACTCCCGGAGTCTCTTCGATTCGGTTGGATATTGAAATGTTATGTGTACTGGTCATCAAAATGAATAGTTGTCTGTCAATTCTTTAATTTCTGTGATCAATTGTGAAACGCTTACAGCATTTCCTTCCATTTGTTGTATTACATTCCCATTAACAAGCAGTATCACCTTTGGAGGTGCTGAACTCAAATGAGGATAAAACTTTTGAGGTGTCAAAAGTGTGTATATAACACTTCCACCTGATTTACTAAAAAATGGTGTTATTTCTTCCTCGGCTCCGAGGAATAAATAATGTCTCTTAACTTTTGAAAGTAAAGACTTTACGCCATTCAGTTCTGTTGCCACTTGAAGGCAATGTTCACAATCCAAACTAAAAAAAGCAATTATACTTAATCCAACATCAGCTCCCGGAACAAGACTTGAATAAACTGAAACCACTCCGGGATATTTATCCGATAGTTTAGGTTTTTCCTTTTTAACTTCGGTGTCTTTTTTGGCAATTATTGTGTCTTTTGTTTCAGTTTTGGCAGCAACAGTATCTTTTAAAGTAACAGGTTCCTGCTCCATCCGTTCTTCCGACACTTCACCTTTTGTCACCATCGGAACGGTCTGAGGTGTCTCGTAAGGTTTTATATTGAAGAAAAATATCATCACCGCAAAAATTGAGACATATCCTGCAGCAATATACAAATAAGATGATTTTTTCTCAACCCCCGACACAATAAAAAGATATACCGTCATCCCAATAAAAACGATGTTTTTTAAAATCGACTCAATTCCTGTCATTGGTATGAGTTCTCCAAAACACCCACAATTTTCGCCACCTTTGCCAGTGAGTTCAATTATCATCAGATAAATTGTGAAAGCAACCAGCAACAACAATGATGCAGGCAGCGTAAATTTTCTCATTTTATACCCGATAAGGAACAGTCCGCCTAACAAAATTTCAAAAGAAATCATCAATCGCGAAAAGTAAGGAGCAAGCTCCAAACTAACCACTCCCTGTTGCCAGGTCACAACTTCAAATGCTTCTATCGGGAAAAGTTTGCTAATTCCGGAAAATAAAAACATCACTCCCAGAAAAATTCTGAGAATCTTTTCAACTGTCTCTTTTGACATATATTATGATTGATTATTTCTATGTATGAAGTCCAAATTTAATGATTTTTTGCAAGTTTTCAATCTAAATTATTTTTCTACCAAAAGAATTAATATTTTTACGTATTCAATAAAATATCTTGGTAGATGAATACAGCAATCCTCGTCGTTTTGGCAGTAATTAACCTCGGTTTTCTCCTCTTTTATTACATAAAGTTTTTAGGAAAAAAGTCTCCCGACAAGATTGATGTAGCTATTCCCGAATTAGTGACTGAAAAGAATGTATCCCCGGCGGAAACATCTGACAACACTCCACAACCACAAACTGTTTACAACCAGCTTCTTATTTCCCTTTTTGAGAGATCTTCCCTTGGGATAGTTCTTTTTGATCAAAAAGGGAGCATACTCGCTTTGAACAATAGTTTTAAAGAAATACTTGATCTGCCCGGAGATACTTCCGAAATTGTATATTTTGCAGATTTGTGTGATTTGTTTCCTAACCTCTTTTCGCAGGAAAAAAAAGCAAATCAGGATTTTAACTCTTATACCTCCTACGATTGCCAGCTGAGCATCAACAATAAAGAAAAATTCCTCAGGGTTAACTATTTTTCTTTTGAAGTTCCGGGTGGCGACCCGGCTTTGGTTGTTCAGATCAGTGACTATACGATTTATAAAAAATTTGAATTGGAATTAATCAATTCCAAAGAGGAAGCTGAGAACCTTAATAAAATGAAATCGATTTTCCTGGCAAACATGAGCCATGAGATAAGAACACCTATGAATGGTATCATCGGTTTTTCGGGGCTGCTCAGGGAGGATGTGACTGAACCGAACCACATTGAAATGGCTGAAAGGGTTTATAAAAGTGCTATGCGATTGATGGAGACACTTGAATCAGTTCTCGACCTCTCCAAGCTGGAAGCTGAACACCAGAATATTGAAAAAAATATTGTTGACATCAACACTGTGGTAAGTCAGGTTTATCATAATTATTTCGACTTTGTCACCGAACATAAATTAAAGTTCACCTGCGAAACACCTGCTCATCCTGTTCCACTTGAACTGGATGAAAGCATCCTGGTTAAAATATTAAAACAACTCCTCTCAAATGCGGTTAAATTCACCGAATCCGGGGGCATCTTTTTAAAAGTGGATGAAGAAATCCATAATAACCACCGTACAGTTTTGATCTCGGTTGAAGATACGGGAATAGGGATAACTCTTAAAAATCAAGAGATAATTTTTGAAGAATTCCGACAAGTCTCCGAAGGAATTGGAAGAAATTACGAAGGGGTTGGGATTGGTCTCACAATCGTAAAACGATTTTGCGAGATGATAAATGCAAAAATTTCGATTAAAAGTTCACCAAATTCCGGCTCTAAATTCACTTTAAGATTTTTAGATAAAATGGCTGAACATTCAACTGACATAGAAGAATTGACCGACTTCCAAAGCGAAAAAAATCTTCAAAAAAAGAAAATTTTAGTAGTTGAAGATGACTTTACCAACAGAGAGCTGATAAAGATATATCTTTCCGAGCATTATAGCCTTGTGTTTGCAGCCTCTGCGAGTGAAGCATTAAGAGCCATAGATAGGGATAAGTTTGATCTTTGTCTTATAGATATTAATCTTGGTTCAAAACCAAATGGTATAGAACTCCTCGGACTGATCTTTAAAAAATCTGACGAACCTCCGATTGCGATCGCCATGACCGCATACTACCTCAACAGCACTGAGAAAGAATGCATTGATGCCGGTTTCAACTTTTTCATCTCAAAACCTTTAAAACGAAAAAAACTTCTGGAAACTATTGATGGTTTCCTCCTCTCTTAACTTAGCTGTTTAATTCAAAAAAATTTCTAAATTGCGTTTTTTATTTTATTAATTAACAGAATGCTGAAAAACCTCCTCCTCGATACCGATTATTCTAAAAGGATTCTGAAACTCGCACTCCCTGTGATTGCAGGGCTGTCAACACAAATGATCCTGTCACTTGTGGACACTGCGATGGTGGGACGCCTTCCCGACCCGGGTTATACACTCGCAGCTATGGGCCTTGGGCTCCTTGCAACATGGGCAGTGGTTTCACTCTGTTCTTCACTGGCAACCGGCACCCATATTCTTGTCGCCCGTCGATACGGGGAATCTGATTATCAGGCGATAAGTGATGTCCTGTTTAATTCCTTACTTCTGACTGTAGCTCTTGGACTTGTGATAGCTTGTCTTGGGTGGGTTACATCCGATATTGTTTCAAATCTCCTGTCTAAGGATGATAAAGTTGCAGATTATGCCTCTCAGTATATGAAATGGCGTTATCTGGGACTCCCCTTCTTTATGATAACTGTTTCCTTTAGAGGATTCTTTTTTGGAACAGGAAACACCAAAGTATTTATGGTTTCTGCCATAATCATAAATATTTTGAATATCCTCTTTAATTATATGTTTATATTTGGGAAATTAGGGGCACCCGAGATGGGAATTGCAGGAGCTTCCCTTGGTTCATCTCTTGCCACTGTGGTTGATGCAATTTATTATTTTCTTGTATTTTTTGGTTCCAAATATTATCGCCACCGATATCAATTTAAAAAGAGTCTCAAGCTTCATTCTGCTATTATAAAATCAATCCTCAAGCTTTCAATACCTGTTTCGTTCCAGAATGTATTTATACTTATCGGTTTTCTTTCCTTTGTAGCAATCACAGGACTGCTGGGAATTAATCAGCAGGCAGCGAGTCAAGCAATCATTTCAACTCTTTTTATCTCATTCTTGCCGTCTAATGGATTTGGAGTGGCTGCTCAAACTCTGATTGGTAATGAAGTTGGGAAAAACAATATAACCGCAGCAAAAAAATATGGATATGAAACAGCCAAACTTGCGACCATTTACACACTTGCACTATCCATTGTTTTTATCTTTTTCCCCCATCTGTTGTTGATAATAACAACTGATGAAGTTGCAGTAATTGAACAGGCGCTTCCTGCCATAAAACTGGCTGGTATAGCACAGATATTTTTTGGGGCTGGAGTCGTTTTTGCTTATGGATTGCAATCTGTAGGAAAAACTTATTTTGTCATGACAACCGAGGTAATCACAAATCTGTTAATTTTTGTTCCGGCAAGTTATTATCTGGGTATTTATCTCGAAGGAGGTTTAAGGGGTGCATGGTCGGCTCTTATTCTTTATACCACACTCTACCTGATTTTTATGTTTATAAAATTTTACAAAGGTAACTGGCAGAATCTTAAAAAAATCTAATCTTTTTTGAAGAGAGGTGTTATCAACGCAAGTGATATAAAAAAGAGTCCAACGGCAAGAAATGGATATCTCACCCCTAATAGAGTGACCAGCTTCCCTGAAATAACCGACCCTACAATTACTCCCAATGTTTGAGAACTTGTAGCCAGGGCCAATAGACCACCCTTGTTTCGTTCACTCGCCTGTTTTGATATCTGAGTAAACAATACCGGAACTATGATACCATAACTTAATCCCAAAACAATCCTCACCGGCACCAGCCAATAAATATTTGGAATAAAGGGATGGAAACAGTACATTATTCCTGTCCCCAAAGAGGCCAGTCCAAGAATCCTTTTTAAACTTATTTTGTCAACAATCTTACTAAAATAGACTGAACTGACAGTGGAAAATATCCCGAGAATACTGTAAAGCGCCCCGGCTTGAAGTGCAAGTGAAAAAGCACCACTTCGTTCAAAACTCTCAACATACAATACAAAAATGGGTCTAACCGAGGCAATTCCAAGTGAGGTTAAAAGAATAAGCCCGGCTGTCCCAAATAAAATTCTGTTATTAATTAAAATCTTAAAATTATCTCTAACCCTTATTTCTCTTTCTGTGGTCTTCTCATTTTTGCTTTCTTCCACAAAAAATATGACCACAAATGCCAGAATTGCCATGATAATACCAACTATCAGGAAAACACCCCGGAAACCAAAAATTGTTGAGAGAAGTCCCCCTATTATCGGACCAACAACCACTCCACCGTTACTTGCCGACTGCAACATGCTGATCGAGTAACCTTGTCTCTCTTTTGGTGCAATTGTGGTAATAAGCGACATTGCTGCGACATTAAATCCACTCAGTGTTCCCTGAAGCAGGCGAATTCCCAACAACCAGTAAACATCAGGAACAAAATAGATCAACAATTGTGCAAGAGCCAGCCCAAATAGGGCCCTAATGGCCATCAGTTTCCTGCCACTGCGGTCACCCAATGTCCCCCATAGAGGTTGAACAAGAAAAGAGGTTATAAATGGACCTGCAAACACTAACCCACTCCACACAGCAGTCTGATTGGTGTCTGTAATTCCGAGGTCCCTTATGAAAAGTGGAAGAAATGGAACAAGAGCACTCATACCACTCATCGCGATGAACTGGCAGACCGAAAGTATCAGTAGTGTCCGTTTCCAGCTACCCCCTTCAACCGGAGATAAAGATTTTTTCATAGGAGGCATTTTTAATATAAAAAAGTACTAATTTGTACTTTAAAAATGATAAATTTTAAGTTGCTGTGAAAACATTCAAATACTCTATTCTTTTAATTTTTATCTCGTTCGTCTCTGTTCTCCATGGGCAGTCGCTCGATTCATTGCTTTCAATCCTGCCAAAAACTCCTGTAAAAGATAAACCTGCTCTGCTGGCCCAAATCTCTTACTATTTTAAAGATCGTGACCCCTCGCGTGGACTTGTTTACGCCGCCGAAGCAGCTAAATTGGCAAAAATTCAAGGTGATTTCCTGGCAGAGGGTACCGCCTATTCATCGTTTTCCATCAATTATATAAATCTCAACAACTACGATTCGGCAGTTACATTTGCTCTAAAAGCAAAAGCTCTGGGTGAAAAACATAAACTCCCTGCCCTGCTTGGTGACGCCAATAATTATATAGGTCTTGTTTTCTATTTCCTAGGAAATGTTAAACAATCAATAGTTTTTTACGCCGAATCTCTTCGACAACGAAAAATTGAAAACAACCCGGATAAGTTGTCAAAAATCTATAATAATCTTTCTCTTGCTTACAGGATGATTGGTGATCTGAATCAAGCCGAATCATTCCTTAGGATATCGATCGAATTAAAACGGCAACTCAAGGATGAGCTCTCTCTTGCAAGGTCATTTTCGAACCTGGCATATATCTATCGCCAAAAGAAAGATTTTGAAACCGGACTAAAATATATCGATACTGCCTTGGCTATCTGTGTAAAAAATAATTATGAAGCAGGAAAAGCAGTGTGTTATGATAATTACGCTGATATTTATTCTGCAAAAGGAGACATAAAAAAGGCAATTGAAACAATTGAGTTGGCAACAGAAATCTACAGAAACACTAAAGATGTTCGAGGTGAGTGCCAGGGATTGTTGAAACTTGCAGGGTATGATAAACAACTTAAAAACTACAACAAGGCGGCAGTTAAGCTTCAGGAGGTCGTCAGACTGTCTACGAATTTAAAAATAACCAATCTACAGACTGAGGCCTTTATTCAGCTGTTTTATGTTTCCAAAATGATGGGTGATACACCCGGTGCCATGAAATATGCTGAGTTTTTGATATCCAAGCGTGACAGTCTTTTTACCGGTTCCATTTACAATAATGTACTTCTTAAGGGGATTGAATACGAAATTCGACTGAAGGATAATGAGATACAAAACCTGTCGGAAAAACAGGTTATTTTGGATTTACAAAATGAAAAAAGGTTTATGATAGTGCTTGTTATTGCAGCTATCTTTTTCCTTCTGCTTATCTCCTTCATCATCATCTATCGCCAAAAAAGATCTTTGCATAAAGTAACTCAGGATATGATAAACTCAATCACTGATCCATTTATGCTTCTTAACGCTGACACAGGTGAGGTTATATTAAGGAATCAACCTTTTGTTAAAGGTAATTTTAAGGATATCGATTTTTCTGATAAAATTACGGATGAACGATTAAACCGTATTAAAAACGAAAAATTACCTCTTATTGAAGAAGCATCTTTTACAAATTCAAATGGTGAAGAGTTCTTTTTTAACCTGAATTTTTATCCTGTAAAAGGAAAATCAGATTCCGTTGAAAGAATTGTATTGTATGCTGCCAATACCACGGAAATCAAACTTGCTGAAAAAACCATTCGCACTTATCTCCAAAAACTTAAAGCTTCTGAAGAAGAATTAAAAAAATCGAACGAAAGTAAAGATCAATTGATCTCTATTATCGGTCACGACTTAAGAAATCCATTTGTGTTATTAATCAACATTGCTGATATTCTTATCGATGATTATGATACAATGACTGATGAGGAAAAATTTAAACTCCTGAAGGATGCTCAAAGAACTGCAATTGCAACACATCAGATACTCGACAATATTTTGAGTTGGACCCGATCCCAGTCGCGTTCGTTTTCGATGATCAAAGAACCGGTTAATTTGCATAAAATTGTTAATGATACAATCCTGTCGATTATCCCGTTGGCTGAAGCAAAAGGAATTACCATCGAAAACGAGGTTCCAAAGCAGATGCCCGAGGCATTGTTCGATAAATTTATGCTTGTTACAATTCTCAGGAATCTGATCAGTAACTCAATTAAATACACCGGAAAAAACGGGAGTATAGTGATTAATGTCTCAATGAATAATACCTCTCACCTTGTCTTAAAAGTATGTGATACAGGCACAGGTATGACTGCGGATGATATTGAGCAGTTAATGGTTGATGATTTTGTAGCCTCAAAACCGGGAACAAATAATGAAAGAGGCACGGGACTTGGTCTGCTTCTCGTTAAAGGTTTCCTGAAACAAAACGGATCCAATTTAAAAATAGAAAGTGCCCCGGGAAAGGGCACTTGTGTAATATTTGAACTCGAGAAAAAGAGAAACTGAGGGTTAAACCCCTCTTAATATTTCAGTCAACATCTCTTCGATACCGCCAAAACGGGTTTCGTAATCCATCTGACTACGCCTGATTACTTCATGAGCCTCTTCCCTGCCATATATATGAGTTATCTCTGTTCTCGACTTTGATGAACCGGGGATATCTTTATATGTAAGGAAATAATGCCTTAGTCTCTCAACCAAAGAAGGTGGACACTCGTGAATATCTCGCATGTTGCCGTAAATTGCGTCACCTTTCATCACGGCAATTATCTTGTCGTCCGCTTCGTCACCATCCAACATTCTCAGGCCGCCAATTGGAATCGCTTCGAGGGTTATTCCCCCCATTGTGATCGTTTTTTCAGCCAGCACACATATATCAAGTGGATCGCCATCTCCTATGATTCCTTTTCTGCCGGTTTTTTCGTCACAATATGCTGCAACATTTTCAGCGCAGAAAGTTTGTGGAATCAAACCATACATCGAGGGGCTAACATTTGAAAACCGTTGTGGTCTGTCAACTTTTAGATATCCTGTCTGTTTGTCGATTTCATATTTGACAGTATCAGTGGGAACAATCTCAACAAAAACCGTAACTTTTTCGGGGGCATTATCCCCGATTGGAATTCCGTGCCACGGATGGGGTTTAAACAAGAGCCCCATCATTTTCCAGATGGGGTCTTTTTTGGGATCAAGCATTTTTGACTCTTAAAATTTTAGGTAAAAAAGATTTACAGTTACAGTCTTATTGACCAAAATTACTGTTTTCCATCGATTTGTAGCCTGCGGGAATTTCGAACATTGACGCAGGAACATCCATCATTTCATACTTTGTAAGTTCAAGTACTTTGGTCTCTTTGTCACCATCTTTTTTCAAAATCAAAACCGGAAACTGTGATGCTAAGTCTTTCATTTCAGCAAAAAGTTGTGGTCCGTTATTCTCTTGTCCTGCGAGTTTAAAGAGGAAAAATCCACCAATCTCTTTTGTGAACCAGGCAATCATGTCACCTTCTTCTTTACTTTTAATCAGATATTTTTCACATGGCAGACCATTGATGGTTTTGGTTTCTCCGGTTTTTACAATACTGGTTTCATCTTTCAAGGTATCAGCTTTCATATTAGCCTCACCCATCGGCATCTCCATATACATTTTCATAGGATGCAGAACCATTAAAACCTTGTCTTCTTTCATCATGAGGGTTACTGACATCCCTTGCTCTTCGATCGAAAAAGCAGCATCTTTACCGTTGGTGTAATATTCCAATGGTTTTAGATTCCCCGATTCTTCATCAAAAATGGAAAGTGTTACTTTGCCTTCAAAAATTTGAGCATTAACTGCAAAGCTCAAAACAAAAAATGTTAACAGAGAGATATATCGAATTTTAAACATGGAATTACCTTTTGTTGTGTGATGAGTATTAAATAAAATTCTAAATGGAAAATGTAAAGATAATGGACAAAGTCTAATAAAATGCACCATTTGTCACCGGGATTGATGCTATTTAATTGTTATGTGAAATATGACACTTCACATTTTGACTTTGTCCACTAAAAGGATTTCTAAACTATTTGGTAATAGTGAATGTAGCCTCTCTTTTAACGGCGGAGGCAAACACCCCAATCCCATCTCCTTTAATATTAATTAAAGGCTCATGAAAATTTCCTTCCATATCTTTTACATTAGCAGCGGTGATGGCAAAGTTTCTGAAATTTTGATCACCGGCATAAACCACCACCTTGTATGAATCATAAAACCAGGAATGAAACCTGCGGATTCCAATTCCATAATTCACGGGTGAAGCCGTAATGATATTTTGAGCCATAACCGACTGAAACACAAAGTTGTTAAAATCCTTTTCAACATCCTTTTTATCAAGATTTGGCATAAATGAGTTATCGTAGATAAAGTTTTCTAATGTCGGGTTCCTTGGTAACACTGAAATCAAATAAAAATCAACTCCCGGAATTGTTGAAAATTCAACCAATGGAAGCGACTCATCTGAATATTTAAAGGTTCCAAGATTGGAATTTACCAGTGTAAAATCATGAGACGGTGTTGTAGTTTCTGAGGTGGCTGAATACATTTTCCCGTCAATCTCAGCAGATACTTCAAGTTTATACACTGTAGCATACTCAACTGTCACTTTATTTGTTCCATAACTTTTACGCACAGGATCATATTCCAAAAGAGTCCCGTTGATGGTAACCACCACTTTATTTTCTGTCGGGGTCAACACAAACTGATTTGAATCAATCTTTGAGCTCAAAGGGAAATTTCTGGATATTACAATCTCTTTAATTTCCTCTCCGGGATAAATAAAAGCATTTACAACTATTTTAGGTTCATAACTGAAGGATAACGGATCAACAGATGGATCACCACATCCATTCAAAAACATTAGTGCTGTCAGCAATACAGCTGATAGATATAATTTCATTTTCATTTTAATTTCTCCTTTAGAATGTAATCGTAAAACCGAGACTTGGCAGAAGTGGAAGCATATTCACTTCCTCGATTGTTTGTACAATCGAATCTCCAATTTTCTCCTGTTTATAGTTGACAAACCAGATATTTTTTCTGTTACCGATGTTATATATCTGCAAAGTCACTCCAAGTTTCCAGTTCCCATAGTTTTTTTCATATCCCAGACTAAAATCAAGTCGTGAATAAGCAGGTAATCTTGTCCCGTTTATCGAACCCGGATATAACAAGTAACCCGGATTATTCTCAGGAACTTCAGAAACACCTCGCCAGTCAGGAACTGTATTGGCATAATACGCTGAGCCAGGGGTGGTTAGTGGCTGTCCCGACGCATAAATGAAATTTAATCCCCCGACCCACTGCGACTCACCGGGCGACAGGTTTTCTGAATGACTGTCATCAAAGAGTGAACTTATATTGATATTTGCAACAGCATTCACTGTATGGCTTCTGTCGTGTCTGGGACCAAATGATTTTTGACCGTTGATTCTGTCAAATTTATTCTCCGTTTTTGAATATGAGTATGAAACCCATCCCGAAATGGTCCCCATCTCTTTTCTGACCAACAGTTCAAATCCATAAGAATCACCGTCTCCTCTGTTATAGAGACTTTGTGTCGTTGAATAAATTGGTTTACCATCCTCAATCCTCTCTGCCTTGATTTCTGCAGCCAGATTATTGTTTAATAACTGAAGATTTTTGTAGGTCTTATAATAAACTTCAGCTTCCACCACTATTTCCTGACCAATTATTTTATGGTATCCAAAAATCAGATGATCAGACATTGATGGTTTGTTATACTTATCTGAACTTGACCAGATCGCTGATAAAAATGACCTTGGTATCCTGTTTAGATATTGATGAAATCTCCCTGCGGCAAGTTTTAGACTTGATGATTCATCCAATCTGTACTTTAATGAAAACCTCGGTTCAAAATCATTAAATGTCTCGTCAGATTTAAAATGATTGTACCTTATTCCGGCCTCCACCTGCCACCGGATTGAAGGGTTCCACACCATCGAGGCAAATCCTGATGAATGTTGCATCTCTCGGTTTACCAGAATCTTCCCCTGATCCCATTCCTGGTCGTAATCAACAAAAAGAAATTTATGTTCACCACCAAACTTAAAATTTAGATTTTCGTGTAGATACCACTCAAAGGATGTTTTAACGGCATAATCCTTTAGGTAATTTTGTTCAACCATTTCAGCCTGAAGGAAATCCATTTTGGAAAAAAACCGACTGCCTGTCACCCAAAAATTCATAAAGATATTTGACCCAAACAAATGTTTCCAGTTAAGACTGCCTGTGGTGTTCCCCCATCTGTATTCAAAAGCGAAAGATTCTTTTGCCTCTTTGTCAAATTTGTAGTCAAGATTATCTTTCCCTGTGAAAAAACTGACTGTCAGTTTGTCATTTTCGCCCAAATCCAAAAATGCTTTTAGATTACCGTCGTAAAAGTAGTATTCAGGCACTTCATCAACCCATTTTGAAAGAGTCTGGTCGAGATAAGTCCTTCGAAAGGAACCCGATAACGACCCAATTTTTCCGATCGGCATCTGTAAAGTTGTGGAAGCAGAAAGAAGTGAGATATTTACAACTCCTTCTGTTCTGTTTCGATTTCCGTCAAGATTGGTAACATCCAAAACCGACGATAATCTCCCGCCGTACTCGGCACCAAAACCACCTTTGGATACTTCCACTTTTTTAATGGCTGCGGTGTTGAATGTTGAAAATATCCCAAATGCGTGTTCGGGATTGTAAACATCCACTCCATCAATGAGATAGAGGTTTTGGTCGGGAGTTCCCCCTCTTACATAAAGAGCGGATGAAAAATCCGAAACTGAAGTGATCCCCGGCAAAGTCTGGAGTGCTCTCAACAAATCAGCTTCAACAACTTTTGGGATGCGGTTAATTTGTGCAGGTGACAATTCAAGTTCTGAAACACCTTTCCCATATAACTTCTCCGATGGTGAGATGCTGTCGCCATAAATTACAACTTCCTCGGTTTTAAACGAGGATGGCTCAAGATCAAACCTTAAATTGATCTCTTTCTCCCCTGATATGGTAATTATTTGCTCAAATGGTTTATACCCGATATAAGACACAACAACGGTATATTTGCCCTCTTTGAGCCCTTGTATGATGAAATATCCGGCAATATTTGTGGTAGTTCCGGCTTTGTTTTCTTTAAGGTAAATGCTGGCGCCAATCAGCGATTCACCGTTTATTTTATCATATACATAACCTTTGATCACCGCCCCTGATCCTGAACCGGGGAAGAGAGCAAAAGTTAGAACTAAAGTCAAGAATAGTGAATATATGCTCATCTTTTTCATTAAGTTTCCTTGATTATTTGAAATTGACAGTACAAACACAACTAATTTTTATGAAGTTTTATTCAGTAAATAAAGAATCGAACTTAATAACTGAATGATGGTATTGAAAGATGATGGATGGTGATAACCGTTTTTCAAGGATGTGTTATCTTACATATTGTATTCTAATTTATTTTTACATTTAGAATTTTTAATTAACCGGAGTATCCGATGAAAAAAATATTGTTTTTAATTTTTGCCGTCTCCCTCTTCTCAGCAGGTTTTGCACAGAGTCTCGATGAAGTTCTTGACACACATTTTAAAACCGTTGGTCAGGAAAAATTGACAACCGTCTCGAATTATATTGCCAAAGGCAAGATCACTCAGATGGGGCAATCAATGCCGATAAAACTCACTATAATGCGTCCCTCAAGTATGCGTCTTGAAGTCGTTTTTCAGGGGCTTACACTTATTCAGGCACTTGATGATTCAATTGGCTGGGGAATTAATCCATTTATGGGTGATTCTGAACCACAGAAAATGCCAAATGACCAGATTAAAAGTCTAAAAGTGCAGGCAGACATCGATGGTGCAATGTACAATTATAAAGATAAAGGTTACACTGCCGAATTACTTCCCACTGAACAGGTGGAAGGTGTTGATTGTTTTGTGGTCCTTCTTAAAAAAGTCGATGGTGATGAATTTAAAATCTTCATCGACAAAGAATCCTATATGATTCTCAAACAGATAAGTAAATCTACATTGGGTGGAAATGTTGTTGAAATGGAAATCTTTCCTTCCAACTACAAAGAAATTGATGGTATAATAATGGCATATTCAATGGAAGTTAAAGCCGGCGGTCAAACGATCTATTCAGCAAACTTTGATACTTTTGAATTAAATGCTAAAATTGATCCTTCAATTTTTGCTTTCCCTAAATAAAAATATTTAATATTTTCTGAAAGGTTGTCCCCTTTCCCCCGGGGGACAACCTTCATTTTACCGGAGTCTGCAATGAAACCGTTACATTTATTTTTATGGTCGGTCCTCCTCTTTTTACAAGTTTTTCCCCAATTCCCCCTCAAACCTGAACAACTTGGTGCCTTAAACCCCCGTTTTATCGGACCTGCGGCAATGAGTGGAAGAATTACGGATATTGATGCATCCAACAAAAATCCCGATTTATTGTATGTTGCCTCTGCAGGTGGTGGAATCTGGAAATCGACAAATTCAGGAACATCCTTTAAGTCTGTTTTTAATAAACACAACCAGGCAACTGCTGTTGTTACGATGGATCAAAAGGATAACAATGTAATTTGGGTTGGAACCGGAGAACAATGGGTGCGTAACAGTATCTCAATCGGAAACGGTGTTTATAAATCCACCGATGGTGGCGATACCTGGACCCGTATGGGTCTGGAAAACACTCAACATATCTCCGAAATCATTATCGACCCGACAAATTCAAACATAATTTATGTGGCGGCTCTTGGTTCAGTTTTTTCTGCAAATAAAGACCGTGGAATATTTAAATCCACTGACGGTGGAAAGTCGTGGAAAAATATTCTATTTGTGGACGAAAACAGCGGTTGTGCTTCTTTGATAATGGATCCTTTAGACCCTCAAAACATCTATGCAGCAATGTGGGATTTCCGCAGAACGGGATGGAGTTTTCGTTCAGGAGGTAAAGGAAGTGGACTTTATAAAAGTGTTAACGGCGGTGAAAGCTGGAGCAAACTTGAAAACGGTTTGCCTAAAGACAGCCTTGGTAGAATTGCACTCGCGGTCTCCCCTGCCACTCCAAATCTGATTTATGCACTTGTTGAAGCAAATCAACATGGACTTTTTCGCTCCAATAATGGTGGTGATTCATGGGAAAAAACATATTCGGGATCACTCTCCAATGAAAGACCATTCTACTTTGCTCTGATTGTTGCCGACCCTGTTGAAAAAGGAAGACTTTACAAACCCGGTTTTTCATTAAATGTCAGTAACGACTCAGGTAAATCTTTTAGATCGGCTTTTGTCTCGGGGGGAAATGTCCACTCCGATCACCATGCCATTTGGATAGACCCAACGGACAATAAAAACATCTATCTTGGCACCGATGGCGGAGTTTATATCTCCCACGATAAAGGTAATTCCTGGAGATTTGCCGCAGATATCCCCGTCTCACAATATTATCATGTGGCTTTCGACAGGGCAACCCCTTACCATGTTTATGGCGGATTGCAGGATAACGGCGCATGGCGTGGTCCTTCAAGTTCTCCCGGTGGCATAACCAACTCTGATTGGAAAAATCTCACTTACGGTGATGGATTTAATTTAATTCCCGATCCATACGACCCTGAAATTGTTTATTCTCAATACCAGGGCGGCAACCTGATGCGTTTTCATAACAATTCAGGGGAAGTGAAGGACATAATGCCCTACTCCCCCGATGTAAATGTTAAATACCGTTTTAACTGGAATACACCGATCTACCTCTCCCCTTCACAAAAGGATGTATTATATGCGGGTTCACAGTTTTTACTTAAATCAACCGATCATGGCGACAGTTGGGTTAAAATTTCTCCCGACCTATCGACCAACGACCCCCAAAAACAGCGACAGGAAGAATCGGGCGGAATTACAATCGACAACTCAACAGCAGAGAATCATTGTACCATTTTCACCATCTCCGAGTCACCCAAAAACAAAAATATTATCTGGGCAGGCACCGATGACGGTTACCTTCAGGTAACCTCAAATGGCGGAAAAGAGTGGGTAAACACCGTAACTAATATTCCGGGTCTCCCAAAAAACACCTGGTGTTACCATGTTGAGGCAAGTCGTTACGATGAAAAAACTGCCTATGCTGTTTTTGATGGACACTGGAATGGTGACCTTAATCCTTACATCTTCAAAACCACCGACCTCGGGAAATCCTGGACAAAAATCAGTTCCGGGACAATTGAATCATTTTGTTATGTTTTAAGAGAAGACATCCTTAATAAAGATCTCCTTTTTGTGGGTACCGACAGAGGTTTGTATCTCTCACTTGATGGAGGAATTAACTGGGTTAAACCATCAGATATCCCCGAAGTTTCAATCCGGGACATGGTCATCCAACCCGATGAATCAGATCTGATCCTCGCCACTCATGGCAGAGGTGTGGTTATTATCGACGATATTTCAACCCTCAGAAGTCTTACACCCGGGGTACTTCAAAACGAGGTAACATTCCTCCCGGCAAAACCTGCTTTCATTAAGGCATCAGGATATCGTGTTAAAGAGACAGGTGATCAGGCATTTTATGCACCAAATGAATCGGAATCGGCAGTAATTGCCTACTACCTCAAATCAAAACATATATTTGGTGATATGTTTATAGAGGTGTTTAATGATCGAAATGAAAAAATCGCCGACCTGAATGCCGGGAAGTCAAAGGGACTTAACAAAGTGCTTTGGCCCGTGAGGAGAAAAGTACCAAATGTACCTGCAAACCCCGGTTTAATCGGAAAAGTGGCAGCAGGTCCATTTTATCCACCGGGAACTTACACGGTTAAACTCACGAAAAAAGATACTGTTTTTACAACACAAATCGTAATCAAAGACGATCCCAAGTCATTACACTCCCCTGCTGAGCGTAAACTTCAAATTGAAACTGTGGAAACAGCATATTCATTACTTGAAGAGATCGCAGCCTTCAACACTAAATTATCTGACCTGATCTCCACACTTGATTCACTAAAAGATTCGGGAGTAAGTCCCAAGTTGGCGGGATCAATTAATATGCTTGTCACCACATTTAAGGAATATCAAAATCTGATTGCAGCCGATTCCAAAAGCCGCCTTTCAGGTGAATCAAAACTCAGAGAAAAAGCCGCAGATGTTTATTCCGGAATCATCGGTTATCTCGGCGCCCCTACCACCTCCCAGATCGATGCCTTGAATAGCATCAAAAAAGAAGTCACCCGAATCAAAGATGACTTCAATAACTTCTCACAAACAAGTGAAGAACTGTTAAACCAACGGCTTAAAGACGAAGGCAGACCGGGGGTGAAGTTTTGAGGTGGGTTATTGCATCTGGTTGTTAAGGTTCACAAGAAAGTAGGATTTCATAAATTTAGTTAAATAAATTTGGAGAAAACAAAATGTTCAAATTTTATGCTCATTACTTCGTGATTGTTTTTTTAATCTTTTCATCTACAATAAATGCTCAGTGGGTAAAATGTAATGGTTTTTCTAATGAAGATGTGCGTAGCCTTATAACTTTAGGAAATATTATTTATGGCGGTACGATTGATCAAGGTATTTTTATCTCTTCGGATAATGGAAATATCTGGACCAGATCTTCACTGAATAATTTAACTGTATGGGCTTTAGCCAGTATAGGAAATACTTTGTATGCCGGCACAGATGGGAATGGTGTATTTCAATCAACAAATAATGGTATCAGCTGGACCCAAACTTCATTAAATAATAAAGCTGTTTTATCTTTGACGACTATGGGAGAAAATATTTTTGCCGGAACAGTTAGTAGCGGTGTATATATTTCTACAAATAGCGGTACAAGTTGGTCTCAAACTTCTTTGAGCAATAAACAAATTCTTGCCATAACAACTCTTGGAAATAATTTGTTTGCAGGAGCAGCCCACGACGGAATCTATATGTCCACAAACATGGGTATTAATTGGGTAAAATCATCGTTCACCGGAGATGCATGGTCCTTTACAAAAATTGATAATAATTTATTTGCAGGAAGCTTTTACGGTGGTGTATATCTTTCTACAAATAGTGGGTCAAGCTGGTCCCAAATTACTTTAAACGGTACAACAGTTTATTCTATGGCTTCTTCAGGGAATAATGTATTTGCGGGGACTTATCAGTCGGGAGTTTTTCTTTCCAAAGATAAAGGTGTCACCTGGAACGAAATAAACCAGGGTTTTCCGACAGGAATTACATGTAAAGCGATACAAGTTAAAGATGGATTTGTTTTTGCCGGAACAGAACAAGGAATCTGGCGCCGTTTAATGTCCGAAATTACAGCAGTAGAAAAAAATTCGTCAGAAGTACCTGTAAAATATTCCTTGCATCAAAATTACCCCAATCCCTTTAATCCATCAACAATAATAAAGTATGAACTGAAAACTCAATCACATGTGAAATTGAATATAATAAATCCACTTGGTCAAACAGTTTTAGAGGCAGTTAATAGTGTGCAGAGTACAGGTGTTCATGAATATAAATTTAATGCATCGTCTCTTTCGAGTGGCATTTATTTTTACCAAATAGTAGTTGGTAATTATTCTGAAATAATGAAAATGGTTTTATTAAGATGATGATAAATATTTATTCAGCTAATATATCAGGGGTCTATTCCGGAATTATCGGATATCTCGGAGCCACCACCACCTCCCGGATCGAAACTCTAAAAAGCATAAAAAAAGAAGTCACCTGAATCAAAGATGACTTCAATAACTTCTCACAAACAAGTGAAGAACTGCTAAACAAACGGCTGAAGGATGAGGGGAGACCGGGGGTTAAGTTCTAGGTTTATTATGTTAATCTGATGTTTGTTATTTAAATTTCAATTCCGTCTTAGTCAGGGTACCGGATACTTTACATATCAAGTTAGAACTTCAAGAATCAATAAATTTAGTTCAGTACAAAGAAGGCGGGTAAAATCCAGATAAGAACTTCTACATCTTGTCGTCAAAATAAGCGTAAGATCAAGAGATACTAAAGTTAAACATTCAAAAGTGCCAGCGAGTAAACTCGCTTCTTGACTGTGAAGATGCGAAAAGCAGGTTAAAAAATATGTGGAATATTACAACAGCGAAAGACTAAACAGTGCTCTGCATTACCTGACGCCCGAAGACTTTTTGCTCGGAGGAATTAGTAAAAGAATCGCTGAAAGAAAAAATAAATTGTTAGAGCTCAGCTTAGGAGATTTAAGAGAAATATTCTCTATACGGTATCTTAAGTATCTAATTAATCTACTTTTTGGTGAACGAAAACAAATTAATCAACTAGTATTCCATTTTGCCGTGATCAATTACATGTTGAGGTGACAAATGTTAGATCAAAAAATAAGCATTGCCATTGAAGAATATAAAACCCTGCGTCAAGAAAGTCTTGAATCGATGAAAGGCCAGCAGTCAACAATTCGTATGGGAATGGCTACTGTGGGTGTTGTTATTGCGGCTGGGTTTAATGTCTGGGATAAAACTCCATTATCGGACTTAGTATTTCTAGCATTTAATCCCATTATTTGTTATTTAACTTTGATAATATGGATTGGTGAAGTAACCCGAATGATGAGGGTTGGGAATTATTTATCATTAATCGAGAAAAAACTAAATGGATATTTCAAAGAAGGTGACCCCATTATTTATTGGGAAAACTGGTTGAGAACTAAAAATGACAAAGATCAATCTCCTCAGATTAAAGATAACTACAGAGCCATTATTAGCTTATTTTTAGGGACCGCGATCTCATCTACTGCTATCGGATTCTACAGAGTATGGGATAAATTACAATTATGGATTTTAATTTGCGGATTCATTGTTGAGTTATTGCTTTTTATTAGTACATTTGAATATATACGAAGAACTAGTAATAAACTGCAACAGTTTGTTGGAGTTCACAAAAAATAGAATTTGATAACATAAATTTATAAATTCTTCAAATGTCAAAATGATACTTATTCGGAGGCATAATCGGGGAATAAATTCATAAAAAAATAAAAATGATGCCTGAAAGTCTCAGAAGTTTCAAAGTAATAAAGCATTCTTCTGTACCTCGTATTCTGCAAAGTTAATAACATCAATTCTGGGGATCATGATAATATTTAACAAAACTGTTTGAAGATAATCGGTGGGAAGCATGATAAAGAGTGAATCTTACCTCAAAGTAAAAGCCGCAGAGGTCTATTCCGGAATTATCGGATATCTCGGTGCTCCAACCACCTCCCGGATCGAAGCCCTGAATAGCATAAAAAAAGAAATCACCCGAATCAAAGATGACTTCAATAACTTCTCACAAACCAGTGAGGAACTGCTAAACAAACGACTTAAAGATGAGGGCAGACCGGGGATTAAGTTTTGAATCAAATTATCAGGAGAACAATTAGAGTTTATGAAGTAAATACCTAAGATTTTCGATTATAAAATCAAAGGCTCAGTTAGTCCACTTTTTAGTGAACCAGTGCAGTTTTTGTGTAATTGATTTCATTAAAAAATCTACTCAAACAAATAACTCAAAGCAATAGAATGAAAAATTATTTTCTTATCGTTTTTATCATTTTGGGAATAAATCCAACATTCCCCCAATTAATAAAACCATTGACATTGGAGAGCGTTGTTGAAAATTGCTCGGACAAAAAGAAAATCGATTCGATATTGGTTATGGAAGGATTTAAATTCACCAAGACCATAAAACAAGAGGATGGTATCGAGTATAAATATTCGAAAGTTAAAAGTACAGAGACTAAATCGCAAGATATATCTTTATCCATCCTTTCAGATGGTTATTGCTACCTCTCTTTGACCTCAAAAGATAAAAAGTTTTTGCAATATTTTAGTGCCGAACTGCTAAAATGTGGTTACATACTTGAAGGTGAGGCTCCACAGCGGACGGGAAATGTGATTCAGAATTATGCAAATCAAAAATATGTAATACAGCTATTTCAGATTATCGAACAAAACAATTCCAGCCTGTATTATTTGGAAATACGAAGTAAGTCAATGAATTAGATATTAACGACCAGTAAACATATTAAAACAGACTACCTTATTACTGATTTTTACCGATGAATAATTACAGGTATTAGGATATCGTACTTTCTGGAAGCATCTGATATTATCAGACTGCTTTCCAACATTATTTAATTATTCCAAGTTGGCGGGATCGATTAACATACTTATAACCACATTAAAGGAATATCAAAATCTGATAGCAGCCGATTCCAAGAGCCGACTTTCGGGTGAATCAAAACTCAGAGAAAAAGCGGCAGATGTTTATTCCGGAATCATCGGATATCTCGGAGCCCCAACCACCTCCCAGATTGAAGCACTAAAAGCCATAAAAAAAGAAGTCACCCGAATCAAAGACGACTTCAATAACTTCTCACAAACAAGTGAAGAACTGCTAAACAAACGACTTAAAGACGAAGGCAGACCGGGGATTAAGTTTTAGGGTTGGTTGTTAAGTATTGAATGGAGACCCCGGAAGTTGATGGAGATTGACTTCCAGGGTTCTTTTTTCAGGATTTTGAGGATGTAATTGCTGATTTACTCAGGGTTTAGATTTATACCCGAAAAAAACTTGTAAATATTATCTCCCACCTATTGCACAGAATTACAAATCTCTCTAATTTTCTTGCATACAACTTAAGAAATTGGAAACAATAATTTTGGCATTGATACATTTAATAGAATCTAATATTAAATCTCTCCATCAGAGGTTTAGCTTTCCTGACCATAAGGTGTTGTGGACACTGTCTAACAGCTTTCCACTTGGAATGATCGGTAAATTTTCTTTTGATTTCGCAAGAAAAAAATTACCTTGTCTTCTCTCTTCCGACACAACATTGTACGGTAGCAAAGTTGATTTCCAAGTTAAATTGAACTCAATGAGTTTCGAAAAGGGAAATAATATAGAGATTTCTGACTTAAATCACCAATTTTCCTACAATATTGCCACTACCCCTTTTCCTAAAAAATGGAGTTATAACTTCAATCTCTTTGAGAAATTATTTGAATATACTACTTCAATTCAGTTTCCCAAAATAGGACAAATTTAGAACAAACATTTATATTATCATATGTGTTGCCAGACAAATAAAATTAATAAGTTTAAAAATATTCACAGATAAGAAAAAATAATATGGACCAAACGACTATCGAGAACTTGGCACAACAATTAGTTGATCTTCAATTGCAGCTTAAGGAATTGGATAAGGAGAAAGAATTACTAAAACTTGATTTATGGGATAATGTTAAAGGTGGAATCAAATGCCAAGGTGGTACTGTCTATTGGGTTAATCCTAGTACTGAGCATAGATTTGATTTGACAAAATTGAAAGAAGTTCTTCGAAATGTCGGACTGAGTGAAATTACTATAGAAGAAATAATGGAAGGTAGCAGGGTCGAAAAGCAGAGAGACCCAAGCATTATCGTTCGTTTGGACAGATAGTTTTGATTCGGTAAAACAACAAAAAAAGAAAATTAACGGTAAACCTTTAATTCAGCGATTTAATCTATTTCAGGTAGACTAGTCAGTGCTTGAAACTGTGACGACTTAAGGCTGCGAAGAAAAGTAATCTCTAAATTAAAGTGCTAAAAAAGCATTTAAGACCTGATCTCGGTAATCCTAAATATCATTTCAGATAATTAATTTAAAAGGGGAAAACTATGCTCTTTGACTAGTAATTGAAAACTCAGTTGAATGAACATGCCTCTGAATCTAGAGTTCAAATTCAATATAATTGATTTATTGAACAACTACTTGACTACTTAAATAGTTTTTAAAAATAGATTGTGATAACATTATGCGTAAAATATCTGCTCCATACCTTGAGTTCAAATACTCAGAAATACTTTCTTATATACTTAAAATGAAAGTTGAAGATGTACTTACGTTCCAATATGTAGCTATTCGCGGAAGAGACTCTGAAGAAGGGGCAGTTCAGCGAGTTCTAAACACTCAAAGAGTAAAAAATATTAAAGATTTCGTGTTAAGTGGGAATTCTTTTTTTAATACCTTTATTCTTAATTGGTCAAACAAAAGTGATGTTCCAACATTCGAAAATGGGGAAATACAGATACCTCTTGTTAAACAATCAGCTCAAATTATTGATGGTCAACACCGATTAGCTGGATTAAACGAGGCTATGACGGAGGATCCATCCATTGGCGAAAAGGAAATTGTTGTAGCATTATGTATTGGGCTTTCTACAAAAGATGCTGCTTCAATTTTTGTTAACATTAATTCAGAACAAAAACCAGTCCCTAAGAGCTTAATTTATGATTTGTTTGGAGAGTTTGAATTAGATAAAGACCACTACATCAATAGAGCACACGACATTGCTATCGAATTAAACGAAAATGATAGATCACCCTACTATAGAGCAATTCGTTTCCCAGGTTCACCGCGAGGTATTGGCTCTGTTGACCTTTCAACGATTGTAAATTCACTTAAAAAAATAATTTCGAAAGGTGGAGAACTTGAAAAAGTTGGAATAAGCGAATTACAGATGCAAAAACAGGTGATTCTAAATTTTTTTAATGCATTAAAGTCATATTACGATGACGATAATTTGTGGGAAAAGACAGCGAGGAATCCATTTTTAACCAATGCTGGTTTTATAGGAGCCATAGAATTTTTTTCTCAGAAATTATTAGCAAAATGCATTGATAAAAAAACATTTCGAGTAGAAGACATAAAATCAATGATGAATCTACCTAAAGGACAGTTAATCCAAAAGGAAGCGTTAAAAAACAAAGATGGTAAAACGCAACGAAAAGACATTTATGGTTTTCTCGAATATTATTTATTAAATACAATTGCACCGGTTGATGAATTTAAGTTTTAGTAGAAAAAGATTCCAACTATTCTTTGAGGGACTTTTTCCCAGTCCCCTGGCAAATTCCTCAAGGAAGCATCAAATTATAAATTACAAATTGACATCTGAAAATGTTGCTGATCAGATAAAATTTCTTAGGTATGACTCAAAGGATTACTATTTTAACGGGTTGATATCTCTCGTTGAAGGTCTCGATAATGCCAGTAGTCGAAGATATTCATGGGCAACAGTTAAATTATACTATAGCTATTACTATTTTTTACGCGCAGAACTTAGTGCAACGGGATTAGGAGTCGCTCGAGACGAGAGAAAATTATATTATCTTGAAGCATCAGCAGGTTCATCCCCAAAACCTTGCGGAGGAAATGATCATAATGATATAGCAACTTTGCATGAAAATATGCGATCATCTGATTATATAAATTCACAATCCATCGGGGGAAAAATGCCTCATCAATGGCTAAGGTCGAAAAGGGAATTAATCAACTATAGAACAAGTAGATTCCCAGAACCTGAGATTGCCAGTTTTTGGGAAACATTTGACCAAAATATGAATAACGATTTATTTGAATCAATACTTTCCAAGTACCTCACTAAGGATTCTCAATACTGGTATATTGAAGACGAGGCAGTTTTAGCCCTACCTTTGAAACGTTTCCTTCTCACAAAACTGATTTTAGATTCTGAAAAAATTAGCACAGGACTTAAATCTTCAGAAACAAAGTTTATTGAAGATAATTATCCTATTCAGATTATTGATATATTAGATATCAGATAAATTTGCCTATTCATTTCAAAAAGAAAATCAAATTTGCTATCGGAGTTTTGGATTTATTTATCCCAATGAAGTATATTTTATTAATTAATTTAAACAAAGAGAACATTTATGGAGTTGCTTGAAATTTCGGTAATTATTTTTTAAAAGAAATGTTTTCACATATATACAAACAACTATTATCAATTTAAAGCACCGGAACTCAAATGATACCTAAAATCGTGATTTTAGCAAGACTAAAAAATTTGCGGGATTTATACCTTATATTTGCAGAAACTTTGACAGATACCGAACTTGAGGCCAAAGAAGGAGTTAGAAGACATTTGGAGTATATTGAATCTACATACCAAGAGGTTGAACAGTTGAATGAAAACAATATGGTAGATTTGCAGAGATTAATAGAAATCATTGGGGAAATGGGTGACAGATATTTCTATTGATTTTTTTAATTCTGTCCAAACTTTAACCTTTAACACTAAAATGGAGAACTAGTAATAAAATTCCAAATTATTAAAAACAAGTCCGTTCCCGGAAGTTGATATCAAATCAATCAATTGAAATGGAGCAGATTTTTCCAATGTCAAAGATTGGGTCGCATAACCTTTAAACCGCATTCCTATTATCACTGCCTAAACGCCCTCTGAAGCTGTGCCTGAAAATTGTTTTCCAGTTCTTTTAGTTGGGATTGCATTTTTTGTTTGAGCGAGATATTCGTTCTATTAGTAGCTTCAAATTTGTCTTGCAGATCAAGTGGTACTTTTTGAATCAACTCTGAATGGAATAAATTTCTATTCAAAGTCGGTACTCCCGCGCCTCGAGTAAATCGTTTTAGATCGAAAATTTCTAGGAAAAATTTAAGGTAAACTGGATTATTACCGTTTAATCTTTGTGAATATAATGTTGTATTTAATGGCCAATAATCCTCTTCAATAAATTGCACAGACCCTAATGTTCCTGAGCGACCTGTTACAATTCCAGGTGCATTTATCTTAAATTCACTTATTCTATCAATAATCCCGGTCGATGCAACCAGTGGATAACTTCCTGCTACTCTATCTTGTCTTGGAAGATCGAACCCCCTGCTCAATACCAATACATCTGTAAATTTAACTCTCTCCCACCCCTTCGGATTACTCACCGGATCCTCAAACATATCCAGAAAAACCGCTTTTATATAATCATCCAAATATGCAATTGCCTTCTTCAATTGCAACATGATTTTAGAGTGCCATCTGACAAAGAATAAACATTGCGAACAAACTTTAGATACTCGCGTTGTGCTATGGACATAATGTCACCTCCCAAATAAGCTAAAGTCTTAACACCACCTCTTTTTCAGTTGGACCTAAGGAATAACAAAGACTCTTAACTAAACTGCTTTAAGTTACCTGTTATTTCATCATTTATTATTGTATATATTCCAGAGCCTGTGGGCCAATTCCCATAGTCATCACTATCATCCCCTCCCATAATGTTTTTCTCACATAAAACAGTCCAGATTATTTTATAATCATGCTTCTCTAAAAATTCCATTAAAGCAGATTTTCTAAAGTACAATCGTGAATCACCTGAATTCCTTTCCGAATTGTCAAAGCATATCAATTCTCCATCTTCAGAATACATATAACTTTCATTGTTTTTATATGAAAGCTTCAGCAATTCAACAATCCTACCACATGGTTTTAATAATCGGACCACATTTTCTTTTGAAAAATCATATTCAGCTTCCCATAAATACGATTTGGTAGTAACGATAACATCTCCAATTTCTTTGTCCTTTTCCTTATCATATAATTTGCTCAATTGTTCACCGCCATAATATTCCTTTTTGAAATACTGATACGCTGGAGACCAGTAATATTCTCTGTTAAATATTTCGTATCTACCATGAGATTCTGGCATCCATCTGTTCATGAAGTTTTTGTTAAGCAACCACTTGTAAATAGTTTCATACTGAGCTGTAGAGACAAGATAACTCTTGATAATATACCAGAAACTTTTCTGCGGTATTGAATAGCGTTCATTACCCAATAATCTCTCGTCAGTTATATTATAATGACCTTCAAGCATTACCCATTCTTTTGAGCTGTTTTCTATTAATAATTTTGGATCCGGCAAATCCGAAATGCTTTTCAACCAGAGATGATTATCAGAGTACCAATTGTTATATTCAATATTTGGCTGGATATTCATGAGATTAGTTAAAGGGTATTTACCAATGGTTGAAGGATCAATATCTCTTAAGTAAGGTTCCCATGGTCCACAATAATCTACTATTTCTATCTCATCACCCCATGACCAAGGCGCCCTCATTTGGTAATTATCTGATAATTGTGCTAAGAGTTCATGTAAAGCAATCCATTGATATTTTTTCCCAATTCTTTCTGTTTCATGGTAATGACGATCGCGGTTTCCAATTTTACGATCAAACTGACCATGTTTCTCCGCACTATAACCCAGATTAAAAATTTTTTTTATTGCAATATTTTTTAGATCAACAACATTAAGTTCTTTCCAGCAATAAAATGCACTCTGAAAGATATACCTTCCAAAATCTCCGTAATGCGCAATTTTACCATTTCTTGAATGTTCAACTTCCATTGAATAAAGTATTTTATTGATACTCCAATAATAATCTCTGAAGTTAGAGCTATTATGATCAATTTCGTATTTCTCTATTTCAATATCCTGAGGTATAGGTGGAAAATCACTTTTATATGGGGGACGAATTAACTCTGCATCGATATTCAATTCTACTTCCATAATTAAAGTATATTCTATAATATTTCGGGCATAATCTCGTAACAAAATATGAGGATATACTTTCTCCTTCTGAAATATTGTTTCATAGATATATTCGCATAATTCTTTTAAATTTCTCTTTGTTTCAGTTCGTAAGGTACATCCATACACTACAGCAAAGATTCGTTCATAGACATATGGATCATTCAGATTTTCGAATTTTTTTAGCAGTTTGATCACTATATGAATTCTATTTTCCAGTATACAAATAAGTGCCTTTGTTGCTGAATCTCTTAACTTACGATTTGTACTAGTGAGGAACCACGAGAGCATTATTGAGGCAAGTTCAATAGATTCATCTGATATATGTTTTTTATCTTCAATTGACCAAGCCCAATCAATCAATCTTTTTAATGATTTATCTTCATTATACCAATCATGAATTAACTGAGGCCACCATGCATCGCGGTCAGCTAATGAATAACGACTAAGTACTGCATGAGTTTTATTTGCATTGAAGCAATGTTTAGGATTGATTGACACTGCAATTATTGTATCCCAAAAATAAGCATGTGTCCCCTCAAAGTTCAGAACTACATCATTTATATAGTCAACTACTTGCTCCTCAATCAAGGTTTTGTTTTTTCTCCAAAGTAGGCTGCTAACAAATGCTTCAGCTATTTCATAATTATCATTCTCTCTTAATAACTCAAATAATTCTATTCCGTATTTTTCAGGTAATTGAATTGAAAGTGCTTCAATTATTCCTGTATTGCTGTTGATTGCAAATTCATCTTTTACAAATTTATATAAAGCACCATCAACTTCAAAACACTTCCTAATGTTTTCATTTGATACATTCTCTAAAATTTCAGAAACAACCATATGGTCATCAAAACGCTCATATGATATATATATACCTTCTTCATAAATTTCTGCTTCTTCATTCCAAAATAAATTCGTTGAAATAATCCCTTCAGAAATCAACATACCAGCCAAATTTCCGGAAATTTTATGTGTTGTTTGGATATCACTTATAATTTCGGATGCATTATCTATTGGGATGTAGTATAAATTATTAGTAGATTTAAACTTTGTTATCCGGTGTATAACTTTTTTTACAACATTTATTTCAGGTAAATAATCAAAATATTTTGGTGAAGAAAGTTTTTTGTTAATACTGTCGATAAAAAAATCAAAAACTTTGGTAATTCCATCAATCCCATCTGGAATTTTTGTGTAATCCGACCTATTAAGCCCTTCACAGAAAATTTTTAAGAAAAGTGGATTCTGAAATTCTGGATGTAATAGTGGCACGCTCGGTAATTCAATGTTGTAATTTTTGAAGAACAGTTTTGATGCCTCATACTCAACATTTCTGAATCCATAATGAGTATATCGAATTAGTTGATTCGATAAAGCTTTAATATTATCTTCAAATAATTTAAGATAGGATGAACGAATTGAAAAAACTAAACCTAACCAGCTGTACTTGGAAATCATTTTAATGAAGCCGTTGAGGTAATCCGGCCAAAACTTTCTACCAGCTCCCTCATTGATTGCGTCTATAAATATTATTATTCGAGTCCCTGAAATTTGAGATTTGCAATTTAATGCCTCAAGAAATTCATCAAATCTACAATTTAGGTCTAATTGATTTAATATTTGTTTCTGTGGATTTTCCTCACGATTAAAATGTTGACCTAGAAGTAAAATTGAATATTTCTGCTCCATATTACGAATATTAGCCAGGTCAGCTAGCAAATGCGATTTACCAATTCCCGCCTCTCCGTCCAACAAGAGGTATGGTGTATTAAATAACTTTACTGTAGTACTGGTTATAAAAGACTCAAAATTTACTATATCCGAATAAGCATTCCTTATATTGTACTTTAAATATTCAAGTCTTGCTTTAGATCCATTATTTATTGTAGAGATTAAATCATCAATTCTATTACCAGTACTATTTAAAATTGATGTTACTTCATTCATCTTAGATTCCAATATTTCAAAATCGTAACGGGTCTCTTTCATTGAATTTATATTTAAATATTCTTGGTAGAGCGAATCACAAAAATGACCCAATGTACTCAATTGCTGCGATAATTCACTATCCTCATATCCTGATTTAATTTTTTTCAGACTGATTAGAAGATCATCGAATTGTTTGCGTAATTGTGCATAAAATTTATTGTCACGAGCAATACCATCAAATATTTTGATAATATCTAATTCAAAGTTTATCTCTGGTGTATATCTATTTCCTAAGTTTGCGATCGATAATTCAAGTTTTTCATTAAACCATTTGTCGGTAAAGATTTCTTTATCAAACCAAAACTTCAAAAAGCCTGCATTCTCTGGTTTTTGAAACCTTCGTATGAAATCAGAATGCCTCCATGGCACGAATTCGATGGTAAGATTTTGTGATTTCGCCCATCCTTGCCATTTTTCAACACGTTCATCCCATTTCTGAAGCATAGATTTTTGCTTATCAATTCTTGCATCGGGAGGATCTATTGGAATTGCGATTATATATTTAACAACTTTTGGGTGTTTAATTATCACTGTTTGAACAGATTTATCAAGTTGGTTCCATTGACTATCATCAAGACTGGATGTGAAATACTTTGCCTGCCAAGCCCATTCTGTACCATCATTCAGAATCCAAAGACATTCAACTCCAGCATCAGGTTTACCTTTTCTGATAAAATGACTCTTATCAGGAATATCTTCTTTTCGGGCTAATTGGGAGACTAATTCTTCGAATCCCTCTTTTTGATCACCATTTATTGGTCTTATATTATGCCAGTTAATGTTCATACATTCCTCTTGTATAATTCATGAGCTGCATGGATGTGGTGTGTTGTAAGGGGCGGAGTTGAGAAATATCTCTTATACCGCATTTATATTTTGAATAAAAAGGTCTTGGTATTCTGCATACATAAAACTACTTGATTTCAGGATTGCTATATTTTACTTGGTCACTAAAAAGTGGAATAATTAGTTGATTAGTCAAGATATCATAGCGAATCACATTCCACTGTGATCTAAATGGTTGAAATGGAAACAACTCATTATATACACGTGAACCGATTAATATAATCTAAGTCACATCACTGAAATTCTTCTCCCCCCTTAAACGCCCTTTGAAGCTGTGCCTGAAAATTGTCTTCCAGTTCTTTTAATTGGGTTTGCATTTTTTGTTTTAACGAGATATTCGTTCTATAAATAGCTTCAAATTTGTTTTGCAGATCAAATGGTACTTTTTGAATCAACTCTAAATGGAATAAATATCTATTTACAGTCGGTACTCCAGCGACGCAAGTAAATCCTTTCAGATCAATATTAGAGTATAAATATTTTCAGAGCATATGAATTGTTACCTTATAATTTTACTCTCTAAAAATAAGTCCTTTCCCTGAAGTTAACTCCAATTTCATCAACTGCTATGGAGCGGGCTTTTTCTATATCCACTTCGGGAATTCCAACTACGGATAAAACGACGGTCGGCACAAACTTTTTTGCTTTTTTGGTGAAATCCAACATTTCCGCATACATCTTTTCATCAACCCGCATCAGCTCAGCATATTTTTTTGCGTCGGTTGCGTTTAAACTTACTGATACTGTGTCAATTAGTCCATTCATCTCGGGAGTGATATCGCGGTGATTTATCACATTTCCATGACCATTGGTGTTTATTCTGGTTTTACCACCGTTTTCTTTGACAAAACCGGCAACACTTTTTATTACATCCCATCTGATAGTCGGTTCTCCATATCCGCAAAAAACGATCTCAGAATATTTCATCGGAGCACCAATTGCGTTGATATATTGTTGAACTCCGGGTTCGTCATTTTTATCCATTCCCAAATTGTAACCTGCCAAAAACGGAGTCTCTTTCCTTCCACAAAATACACAATCGGCGTTACATCTGTTTGTTACATTCACATATAAAGCATCACCAATCTGATACACAATAGAAGTTTCCGGAGCTTTCCCTATCTTAAAAAATCTCCAGGCATTGTAAGCTGTGATTCTTGTGATATCTTCAACGGTTAAATGATGAAGTTTTGCGAGTTCTTCAGCGACATACAAAACATTCGCCGGCTCATTCCTTTTTCCCCTGAATGGAACAGGAGTCATAAATGGTGAATCCGTTTCAAGCAACAGATGTTCGGGATGTACCTTTGCCGCAATTTTACGAAGCTCTTCTGCCTTTTTGAATGTGATATTACCCGTAAATGAGATCATGTGTCCCATTCTTACATATTCGAGAGCATGTTCAAGCGGTGCGTTAAAACAATGGAATTGTGCCCTCAGTCCTTTGGGAGTAAACTCCCTGATTATTTCCATCATGTCATCATCAGAATCTCTGTTGTGAATGATAACGGGCAGATTAAGTTTTATTGCCAGTTCCAACTGGTCACGGAACGCTTCAATTTGTTTCTGTTTTGGTGAATAATCGTAATAATAATCGAGTCCAATCTCCCCTATTGCAACAATTTTTTCTTTGTTTTCCAAAACTGTCAACTCAAGAAGTGGAATCCATTCCTTTAACCATTCTTTGCTGTCGAGAGGATGTACACCAACCGAGCCGTAGATTATTTCATATTTTTTAGTCAGTTCAACCACTTTTGCTGAACTTGCCAGATCAGTGGCAGGGACAAGGATCGATTCAACCCCCGCCGTTATCGCTCTTTCTATAATAACATCGAGCTCTTCTTCATAGTCAGGGTAAAACAGGTGTGCGTGTGTGTCTGTAAGATTTTTCATAATAATGTTTCTTTTAAATTCAATTACAAATTTACAAAAAGTTTATCAGGTCGGGTTTAAATCTGATTTTATCACCGGAATTTATAAACAAATTAATACTGAATATTGAATCGGTTATGTTTCAAATTTATTATTTTAGACTATAAAATATATTAATAGTTAATTGGGTATTACTCTCTATATTTCAGTCATAAATAATGATTTTTATGCATTTTTAATATTATTTTACAGCTATAAAGTAATTTAGATGCTAAAATTAATTAACCTTAAAACCATTTAGTTGAGCAGTGTGATAAGATTTTATTGATATTTTATTGCATTATTCGATTATAATACTTTTCAATACAAAAAGAAAGATGGAGTTAACGATGAAAATCCTCGTTAGATCTTGTTTCTTCTTCGTTGTCATTTTTGCTGGAATCACAGCTCAGAATGGCACACGAATGCTCGGTTTAGACGCCAGATCCGTTGGGAGAGGCGGTACATCAATTGGTACTTTCGACAGTCCAGAACTGATGATGACTAACCCCGCAGGAATTTCATTCCTGAACAATTCAATGTTAAATGCCGACATCGCTTTGATGTTTCCAACCGTTAAATTTCAGAACACCATAAATGATAAAGAAGGTGATAAAAACACTTTCCCAATGCCAAATGTTGCTTATGTCCATAAATATGAGAACAATCCCTTCAACTGGGGAGTTGGCTTTTTCACCAATGGCGGAATGGGTGCTGATTTCACTCTAAAACATGCTCTTTATCGCAATCAGGATGGTTCATATAACCTGCAGAAATATCACTCAATGCTTGCTTCAATGCAGGGAGGACTAACCGCAGCTTATAAATTCAGTCCAAAATTCTCCGTCGGCCTTTCATTACACATGGTTTACAGTATGCTCGAGTTCTCGATGCCATATTCCCTCAATCCTTCCGTTATGAAAGGAATTGCTCAGCCGGGAATGACATTTGGACAGATGTTTGCCGCTCCCCCTGCACAGGGTGGATTTGGTTACACCGAAGTTACAGCTACCGCTGAAATGAAAGAACTTACTGCGATAGGATTTAACGGCAAAATTGGTGTGGCTTATAAAGTAAATGAAGAACTTTCGATGGGATTAAGTTATACTCTTCCCACAAACCTCACTTACAAAAATGGTAAAGCAACCATGGATATGACTGCTCAGCTTAACGATGCATTTGGTAAAGCTGTTGCTGGCTACATGCAACAAAATCCGGGTAAAACTCCTGCTGAAGCACAAGCCGCAGTGGCAGCTCAATTTGGCGGTATGGGAATTGATCTTAGTAAAGGTGTTGTAGCCAACTATGACCTTAATGTTGAACTAAATTTTCCCCAAACCATCGGTTTTGGTCTCTCATATAAAGCAACCCCAAAACTTAATCTCTCTGCTGATTTTGAATGGGTTAACTGGGAAAAAGCTTTTGACAAGATGACCATTAAACTAACAAATGGCAATAATTCAAATATCAACACAATGCTTGGAAATACCGGAGCTTTTGATCTCGAATTTCCTATGAACTGGAAAAACAGTTTTGTTATTAAAGTTGGTGGAGAATATAAATTCTCTGACAAATTTGAAGGCAGACTTGGTTATGCTTACGGCTCAAACCCCGTTCCAGAAACCACAGTTTTCCCTGTTTTCCCTGCAATTGTTGAACATCATGTAATGGCAGGATTGTCATTTAACGCTTCCAGGGCTTTAACCCTTAATGCTGCATTTGAGATGGCTTTAAACAAATCATATACCGCCTCAAATCCAAGCCTTATTGCTGCAGAATACAGTGCAAGTACCAGCCAACTGGCTACCACTCTCATCCATTTCTCAGCAACCTATAACTTTTAGTTCCCTCTTAAAACTGCCGGAGTTATCCGGCAGTTTTTCTTACATTTTGTTTTTTCCCAACTAATACCTAATACCTAATATTTAATACTTAATACCTGATATTTAATACCTACCCCGCATATGCCCTTATCAGCTTTTCCTTGTCGAGGTTGAGGGTGATTTGTGTTTCCTCTTCAAAGATTTTTTCATTTTCGCCGTTGTAACTGCTTTCGGAATATGTTGCACCCTGGAGCAGCTCCATGTCAAGTTCACCGCCAATCACTTCAAGTTTGTTTACAATCAGGTTGTTTCCGCTTAATGCATCAACCTTTCCCTCCACCAGATATGGACCAAACGACAACGTTTTTTCGGCATATTTAGCATAGGTTTCGGGGAAAAGCACTGCTTCAAAAGTATCGGTCAAATCTTCAAGTGAAAGGAATTTCATAGCCTTGCCATCTTTTGTCCTTATCCGTTTAGCGGTCATAAACCAGCCGACCATTTTCACATTTTTCCCGTGCATTTTGGGGATTTCCGATGCGGTGGTCACACTTGGATCGTTGATCCATCCACCATAAAACTGTAACGGGTGACGGGTCACCATATAGTCAAACGCCTTCATTTCCGCGAGGCATCTCTCCTCGATTGAATAGTCAAGCCCGTCGATCACCTTGTTTTCAAGTTCAATTTCCTCTTCGGCAAAAAGACTTTCCTGGAGGGTGTCGAGTATCCGTCGGTATTTAACATAGATATCAAGTTGCCTGAGAAGGTCGGGGCGCGCCATCCCAAAACAGTCCATTGCTCCACACTTTATCAGATGAACCGTGTCTTCAAATCCCGCGCGGGTTCTTACCAAAAAATCTTTGAGGGAAGTGTAGTCACCGTTTTCCTTTCTCTCCTCAATCACCGTTTCGGCGGTATTTCTTTTAAGATTTTTAATCGCTTGCAGACCAATCCGAAGTTGATCCCCCTTCCCCATGTATGAATAAAAACTTTTGTTTACACACGGCAGAAGTATTTTCAGACCCAGCCTGCGCGCCTCCTGAATGTAAACGGCAGCAGAATAATAGCCTCCACCATTACTTAAGACACCCGCCATAAACTCAGCAGGATAATGGACTTTAAGGTATGCCACCTGATACGAAAGCAGAGCAAATGATGCGCTGTGAGCCTTACAAAATGCGTAACCGGCAAAGGAGCTAATCTGTCGCCATAACTCTTTTGCCACATGTTTTTTTAATCCACGGATATCACATGACTCAAAAAATCTCTCCTCAATCCGAATCATTGCACTTTTGCTTCGTAGTTTTCCACTCATCGCACGACGGAGAAGATCAGCCTCCTCAAGCGTGAGCCCGGCTATGTGATGCGCAACCTTGATTACATCCTCCTGATAGATCATCACACCGTAGGTTTCACCCAGTATCTTCTCCATCTCGGGAATCAGATACCTTCGTCTTTTGGGGTCTTTGTGCCGTGCAATAAACTCCTGCATCATTCCACTTTCTGCCACACCCGGACGAATGATCGAGCTTGCCGCCGTTAACATTTCAAATGTATCAACATCCAACCGCGTAAGAAGCGACCGCATTCCCGGCGACTCGATGTAAAAACACCCTATCGTCCTCCCCCTTTTTATGATATCAATAGTCTTTGCATCATTAAATAAAAATTCATAATCAAAAATGTCAAAGTCCACCCCTGCCGCTTTCCGTGGTATCGGGCGGTGAAGGGAGATTATCTTTGTTTTCGACTGCTCCGGCAGCCGATAATCGATCATGTCAAACATTTTAATCCAATAATTCAATAATCCAATAATCCAATAATCCAATAATGAGAAACTTAATAGATTTATGCAGGGCTTTTACATGCTATATTACTGCATTACTGCATTATTGCATTACTGCATTAGCCATCGTTTCTCTAAGTACCCCAAGAGATCGCTGGCTGAGAAGGTCGATCTTGATCAGCCCCATATCCTCAACGGGGTACATATCAGGTTGAGTGATAATTATCCCCAACCCTTTGTTACTTGCAAACTCAAGAGCAACAAAGTCGGTTATGGGAGTTGGAGTAATAACAATTCCCCCCGGGTGAATGCTCAAGTGACGCGGGAAGGATGCCAGTCGCGAAGCGATTGTTATTATACTTTTCCACGGCTCTCCTTCAAACTTTAATGATTTCGCCTCGGGGAACATGGTTGCCAGGTTTGAAAGATTTCTGGCATCGGTCCAGGGAATAAATTTGCTGTATTGTGATATCTCACTTTCGGCGATTCCAAACACCTTTGCCGTCTCCCTGAAAGCCGATCTTGCTCTAAATGTAACCGTTGTTGAAATCATCGCCACCTTGTCGTAACCATACTTCTCAAAAACATATTTTACTATTTCGTCCCTTTCACGCCATGAAAAATCGAGATCAACATCGGGGGGACTCATTCTTCCCCTGTTAAGGAATCTCTCAAAATAGAGGTCATATTTTATCGGATCCACTTCTGTGAAGCCAAGGCAATATGAAACAAGACTGTTCGCCGCCGATCCCCTGCCGAGCAGCATCATTCCCCTCTGTTTTGCCTCCCTTACAATATCCCAAACCACCAGAAAATAGTCGGGGAAACCAAGATCGTTTATCACTTCAAGTTCATAACGCAGACGATTAATGGCGGTCTCGGTGATCGTGTGATATCGCATTTCCAGCCCCTTAAATGCAAGTTTCCACAAATATGAAAATGACGGTTCATTGTTTGGTGTGGGGAAAAGAGGAAATTTGGTCTTCCCCATCTCGAGATTCAAATTACAGTTGTCAACGATGTAATTTATGTTTTGAAGTGCACCGGGTATCTTTTTCCACTCCCTCATAACCTCTTCATAACTCCTGAAATAAAAATCTTCCGACTCGGTCTCCTCCGGTTTTATACTCCCGAGTGTTGTTCGCAGTCTTATCGCAGTAACGGTTTTGTGAAGAAGATAATCCTCCTTATCAAGAAAATAAACCGGAGAAGTGGGGACATACCTGTAACCGTTGTTAATACAAAATTCGTAAACCTCCCTCGATAATTTTTTTGTGGATGGAGTTACGGGAAGCTCACCAAAAACAGTGGCCCTTTTCCCCGCGGCTTTCAGAAGTCTGATAGAAGGAGTAATAAGAAAAAGTCCGGGTAATCCCCCCCTTACAAGTCCATCAAGTGTAAAACTCTCCCTCAATTTCCTGGCGGTTATTATCCTGCAAAGATTTGAATAGCCCTCCCTCGTTGCAGCGAGGAGAAGAACATACTCTTTAACATCTGAAGGATCATCAATATATGCCCCAAGAATTGGCTTTATCCCCTCTTCAGTGGCTTTTTTGTAAAACTGAATCAGTCCATACATGCCATTCCTGTCCGTAAGAGCAAGAGCCTTCATTCCAAAGCTCTTCGCCCGACCGATCAGATCGTCTATTGATACCGCTCCCTGCAACAGGGAATAATTGCTGTGTGTGTGAAGCATGTTACTAATGCAATAATGCAGTAATGCAGTAATCCAATAATGTGGCAAAAATCAGATAATGCAATAATCCAATAATCCAATAATGCAGTAATGTGGCAAAAAACATAATTTGTTCCTTCTAAAAATACCATACATTTGTATGGTAAAATAAGAAATAATTATGGTAATGTCAAGGGAATTGTTGGGTGGTGGGGAGATTGTGGGGAATTAAGCCGCAGATTTTAACTCCAACTTGTCGGAGGGACGCAAAGAACGCAAAGAGGAGATTTTTTCTGTTCTAATTTAATTTATTAATTTAATCTTGCTTTTATTTTTTTTAAGAACACTTTCGCTCATGGCAATGGATTTAGAACAATATAGAGTTATATACAGAGTGCATGCTCTGAAACGGATGTTTGAGCGGGATATAAGTGAAATTGAAGTATCTGATATATTGGAACATGGAGACGTTATAAATGAATATCCGGATGACTATCCATATCCTTCAAAATTGATCAAAGGTTTTTCACAGGGGAAAATACTACATGTATTAATTGCTGAAAACACTTCAGATAATGAGATAATTGTAATTACTGTTTATGAACCGGACCCAAATCTTTGGGATTCAGAATTCAGGAGAAAGATAAAATGAAATGCCCCGTATGTAAAAATGGAGAAACAAAAAAAGGTAAAGTAGTAGTAACTTTATCGAAGGATGAATTTATTACTGTTTATCGTAATGTACCTGCTGATATCTGCCAGAATTGTGGTGAGGAATTTGTTGATAGTTCAGTTGCTCGCTCACTCCTTGAATTGTCAACTGAAACATATCAGAAAGGTGTAATTGTTGATATCAGAGATTATCGAGCTGCATAAAACTTATCCGCGGAAATCCGTTTAATCTGCGTGTACCTGTCCGCTGTGGTGGATCTGCGTCCCCTATAAAATCTGCGAAATTCGTGGAACTATCCCTCTCACGGTTATTCGTGTTGCAGACGGCAATCGGGACGATTACCACTCCTCACTCTAACGTCTAAAAATCCGTGTTTTATCAAAAATTATTGGATTACTGCATTATTGCATTATTGGATTACCTTGCTTCCCCCATATTAATAGCTTCAAAGCCATATTTCCCGCGGATCTGGTTGATTGCATTGATCATTTTGGTCCGTTTATCTTCGGTGGATTCAAAAAGTGAATGTTGTTCGTGGTACTCTACAAATCCGCTCATCCCCACGCCTATAAGCCTTACTCCCACTCTTCGGGTGTATGCTTTTCTAAAAAGATCAACGGCGGTGGTATAAACAAATTTATCGTCATTGGTGGGGATCACCTGTTTTGCACGGGTAATGGTTGAAAAATCGGCATATCGAAGTTTGATATGGATATTGGTTGCCATACTCCCTTCATCTCTGATCTTTTGAGAAATCTTTGCAACAAGACCAAACATGATGGCTTCTATTTCTGCAGGGGATGAAATATCCGATCTGAATGTCTGCTCACTTGAAATACTTTTTCTCTCCTCCCCCTCGGAAATATATTCAGTTCCTTTACCGTTGGCTTTTTCCCAAATATCGAGTCCCCCTTTGCCAAAAACTGAAGCAAAATATTCAGCGGGCATTCTGGCGATATCACCGATGGTATAAATCCCTCTTGCGTGCAATTCTTCAATAAAAACTTTTCCCACACCGGGCATTGTTTCGGCAGGAAGTGGAGCGAGAAAATCTTTTTCCATTCCGGGAGCTACATAAGTGATACCCCTTGGTTTGTTAAAATCTGAACAAATTTTTGCAATCGTTTTGTTACTCCCGATACCAATTGAACCGGGAAGTTTCACTTTATCATAAATTTCCTGTAAAAGTCTTTCAGCCAAAAGCATTGGGTTACCATAGATTTTTTCACATCCCGTAAAGTCCATGTAGAATTCATCAACTGATGCCTGTTGGATCATGGGCGGGTATTTTATCAGAATTTCACGAACCATATTGGAATAACGGCTGTATTCCCCATGACTTCCTCTGATAAATAATGCTTGTGGACACAGTTTGTATGCCCTGTTTGTGGGCATTCCCGATCTCACTCCAAACTTCCTTGTCTCATAGGAACAGGCAGACACAACTCCCCTTCCGCCGGGTTGACCCCCAACGATTACAGGTTTCCCCACCAGGGAGGGATCAAGTATCCGCTCTACTGATACAAAAAAAGTGTCAAGATCGAGATGAAAAATCAGTGACAAAACTCATCCCCACAATTCTGCCTGAAGGTTTTTACTTATCGGCTTAAGCGACTGGAAATAGTTGCCGGTCTGCGGTGGCATATTCACTTTAACTTTTTCTTCGAGGTAGTGGATCAGTTCAAATGCGTTTGCAGGGGCATTTCCCGCAGGGTGATTGTTAAAAATTACAAACACTTCACGCATTCCGTCAATAACCTGTTTGATCAGTTGAGCAAGTTCAACGACCTCACCGGATGAGTAGAGATAACGATATCTTTCGTTTTGTGCCTCGTAAGTTTGTTTGTTTCCAAAGTTTGAAATTGAATTTAACCACCCCTCTTCATTTCTCCCATGCAGCCGAATGTATGCCCTTCCATTTATGGTATATAACTTAAATGGAAGTGACTCCCCAATCTGAGGTTGATCGATACTCGCAAAAACCAGATCCCACTCACGACAAAAATCGAGTGCCTCATCACTTCCCCATGATTTATGTCTCACTTCAATAAACTTGTGGTATCCACAAAACTCGTCATTAAGATTCATAAGATAATTTGCCGTAACGGAATTAAAGGGGAAAGAATATGGAAACTGAATCAACAGTCCCCCAAATCTCTCCCCGCGAACCAACACATTTAAAAGACTTCTTACGGCATCAATATTCTGTTTAACATACTCCCTTTTATGCGTAAAATCCTGGTGAAGCTTCACAGTAAAAGAAAAATCGTCACTTTTCTCCACTTTTTTTAGCCATTCAAGGGCAGTGCCGGGGTGTGCATATTGATAATAAGTGGAATTGATCTCAACACAATTAAAATATTGTGAATAGTATGAAAGTTTTGAAAAATCCACCCCCTGCTTCTGAGGATAAAACATCGGTGCCCAGTCTTTATATGACCAGCCTGCCGTTCCGATATGTATCTTTGCCATCACTTTTTCCCCTCCTACGAATACCGGTTTGATTTCGCTTCCATGCTCCGGTAAATTCCAACAACTACCCCCACAATGTGAAAGTGACGATATGACTCGTCCACTGTTATTGGCACAAACTCTGGATTCTCTGAAACCAGCTCAATCACTTTCCCTTTTTTGAAATAACGCTTTACCACTGCCCCCTCATCAAGCACAGCGGCAACTATCTGACCATTCACGGGCTCAACGTTTGGATTCACTATTATTACATCACCGTTAAAGATGTAGGCATCTTTAAGACTCTGCCCCTTGACTTTGAGGAGGAATGATTCTTTTGGAATTTTGATCATATTTGGAAGATCAACCGTATCGATTGCTCCCGGATAAATTGTTACAGGACTTCCTGCAGCAGCCTCTCCGATAATTGGTCTGGTGACAAACATGTGGTCATCCAGTCTGAGATCAATCCCTCTGGCAACTTTTTCGTCTCTTTGAATAAGCCCCTTTTTTTCAAGTGCCTGAAGATGCTCCCGAACTGTTGATCTGTTTTTATATCCAAATTCCTCTGCAATCTCAGAAAGTGACGGTGGCCACCCCTTTTCATCACGAAAATCGATGATGAATTGCAGAATTTTTCGTTGTACTTCGGTTAATATTTTTGTCATTGAACATCTCAAGGTTGTTTTACAAAATACCATACATTTGTATGGTCAATGTATAATTTTTATTCGAGAAAGTCAAGTGTTTTTTTTGGTAATTTTGTTTGATCGATTGCAGATTTTTACAACCCCAAAAATATTATTGATTAAACTTCTATATTTCGTTATCAACAAATGGAATTTCCTCAAAATGAAAAACTGTCTCCTGCTTCTTGCATTTACCATGATTATCGGAACCACATATCCACAAAAAATATCAACTCCTCTGGAATTATCGGGTTTTAAGACTCTTACATCTCATCAACAGATGATTGACTATATCAACACCCTTCCCCGGGATAAATCCCCTTTTTTAACAGAAGATTTTGCCGTTTCGGCAACAGGAATGAAAATTCCTGTCCTCAAATTTTCAACGGGTGAGTTTGGCACGGATGATAAAAAACTAAAAGTTTTGCTGTTTGCACAACAACATGGGAACGAACCTTCGGGAAAGGAAGGAGTTTTGATGCTTCTCTCCGGATTTGGTTCAGGTGAGTTGTCTCATCTCATGCAGAAGCTTGACATTGCGATCATTCCCATGATGAATCCAGATGGAAACGAACTGGACAGAAGACGAAACGGGAATGGAGCCGACTTAAACCGTGATCATTTAATATTGTTACAGCCTGAAAATCAGGGATTACACAAGTTTTTTAACAAATATCTTTTTGAAGTATCGATGGATGTGCATGAATACGGTCCTTTTTCAAGAGATTGGATGGAACTTGGTTATCGCAAAAATTCCAATGTAACCGCCGGGATTTTAACAAACATCAATACTCCTCAAGCAATCAGAACCTACGCCAGAACAAAATATTTCCCCTGGTTAACGACTCAAATGAAAAAAACGGGGTACTCGTTTTCTGAATATACACCCGGTGGACCTCCGGAGATTGAATATATCAGACAAAGCACATTCGACATAAATGATGGCAGACAAAGTATCGGTTCGCTTGGGGCTCTCTCCTTCATTCAGGAAGGGATGAACGGAAGAGATTCAATCGACAATATCGAGGTTCGTGCCAAAAGTCAGATGACTGCAATGTTATATTATCTTGAGTTTATGTCCCAAAATGCCGATGAGATAAAATTAATGGTTAAAACTGAGAGAGAAAAACTGATTAATGGCTCCCCTGAGAAGGTTGCCATACAGATGAAACATGAAAGAGATGGGAGTAAACTTGAAATGACACTGCTCTCAACCACAACAGGCAAAGACACAGTTTTAACCGTTTCAAATTATTGTCCTGTTGTAAAATCGTTATTTGATGTTGAAAAACCATTTGGATATCTGATTCCGGCAGATGACAGGCAACTGCTCGAATGGGTTAACCGTCACGAGTTTCAGATTTCTAAATATGTTGTTGGGAATAACGACATTATAGAGGGGATGCTCATCACATCCATCGATTCAATAGATTTTGAGGGAGATGTTGTTGTTAATCCAATTTATTCAACATGGAAAGTGCCTTTAAATGATCTCAAAGGAGAATATTTTATTCTTCCAACAAAACAATTGGCAGGTAATGTAATAGTCCAGGCTCTTGAACCCAAAAGTATGATTGGACTTGTAACTTATAAACAATTTGAATATCTGTTAAAACCTGAACAGATTTACCCTGTTTTGAGAATTTACAGATAGTCCAAAATTAGAAAGCCCGGTTTTTGATGCCGGGCTTTTTTTTTATTCTTCAGATTTTTTACTCATCCGCCAACTCTCGTCACGGGTAAGATTTTTGATATTTTTTGCCTTTCTGAAACGAACTGCTGACCAGTCTTCATCAATCGCTACCATTCGAACACCCTCATAACCGAGATCACCGATCGCCTGCCAGCCATTATCACGGTCGATATCAACCTTGTATTTTTTTGAACTCTTTTTGGGGTATGCCCACCAGTAACATCCATCCTCAACAAGAAGTGCATCAACTTTTGCAGCATTGTCCAATATATCCTGCGCCGATTTTACAAAAACAAGAGCAAATGGATAACTGCTTAATGCAGCATGACAATGAACACCCGTTTCACTCTGAAATTCCGTAATAAAATGTTTAAATTCTTCCGGATGATTTATCAGCAGGATGGGACCATGCCCCTTAAAATTCATTTTTTTGAGTAGTGTATGCATAAAGACTCCATTCCAATTTTTAATCACTCCAAAATTACAATTTATTCCACTCCCTTTCAAGTTCTTAAGCAGAGTTTTGAATCTTTTTAACCAAATTTACATCATATTTTTGATAATTTTAAACAAGGAGGCAGAAATGTCACAAGTAAAAGCTTATGTAAAACAAATTAATGGTATCAGTTTTGTCGGAAAAACCGACTCAAATCACTGGATAACTATGGATGGTCCTGAAGATTTTGGCGGAAGTAACGCCGGAATCAGACCAAAAGAACTGATGCTCCTCGCCCTGGGTGGTTGCACCGGAAGTGATGTAGTATCAATTTTACAGAAGAAAAGGATAGATGTCCGTTCATTTGAAATTAACATTACAGCCGAAATGAGCGAAGATCACCCAAAAGTTTACACTTCAATGAATATTGAGTATGTCTTTAAAGGAAAAGGGATTAAGGATTCTGATGTTCAAAGAGCCATTGAACTCTCTCAAACAAAATATTGTGGTGTCACAAAAATGTACGAGAAAGCGATGTTGATTACCCATTCCTTCACTATTCATAATGAAGAGTAAGTCTTTCCGTTAAAAATATATCCTGAATTTAATTCTTAAATTTTCCGTATAATTAAAGTTATAAAATTCTATTTTTAGTGACTTTAAAGAAATAATATGGAGATATTTTATGTCGCATCATCTTATAGCGCATGTTGAGATACCGGGAACCGATCTTGAAAGAACAACAAAATTTTATTCTGATGTATTTGGATGGGACCTTAAGGAGTTTGGCAACAGCTATATGTTATGTAACACTCGCCAGGGTACCACTATTGGTCTTCGTAAAGTGAAAGAAGTAACCACCGGCGATTCTCCGGTTTTCCATATTTTGGTTAATGATATCGAGGATACAGCAAAAGCGATCAAAAAGGCTGGTGGATCCATTTTCAAGGATAAAACAGTTATCCCTGTTTATGGCTATTATGCCGTTATACAAGATCCTGACGGGAACAAGATCGGGCTTTATCAGGCCCACTAATCGATTATTTTGCAATCGAACCAAAAAGGAATGACTAATGGAAAATGGAACAATAAAAAGAATTGCTGTTAACACCGGAGGTGGAGACGCTCCCGGGTTAAATGCCGTTATCAAAGCGGTTACCATGTCTGCAATTCAAAGAGGATGGGAAGTTTACGGAATTAGAGATGGCTATAACGGTGTCTTTCTTCCCGCTCAATATCCCAATGGAGATGGAGTTATTAAACTCACAGCCGACATCGTTAAAGACATCACAGCGATGGGTGGAACTATATTGGGGACCACAAACAGAGGGAATCCTCTTAAATACCCGATGAAGACCGCAAACGGAACGATCGTCGAAGTTGACAGATCTGATGAAATTGTTGAAGGCTTAAAAAGATTTAATATCGACGCTGTTGTTGCGATTGGTGGAGATGGTTCTTTAACGATGGCTTATGAATTCCATAAAAAAGGTGTTCGAATAGTTGGCGTTCCTAAAACAATTGACAACGACCTTTCAGGAACTGATACAACATTTGGATTTGATACAGCAGTATCATTTGCAACGGAATGTATAGATCGCCTTCACTACACTGCAAAATCCCATAAAAGGATTTTGGTGGTTGAAGTGATGGGCAGATATGCCGGTTGGATCGCACTCAATTCAGGTGTGTCAGGCTCAGCAGATGTTATTTTGATCCCTGAGATCCCCTACGACATCAAAAAAGTAGCAGATTTTCTTAACAGTACTTTTACTGAAGAAAAAGATTATGCTATCGTGGTGGTCGCTGAAGGTGCATTCCCTAAAGATGGCGGATATGCCGTCATTGAAAAGGAAGCCGGGAAAGCTGAGAGACTTGGTGGTGCTGCAGACAAAGTGGTTGAACAATTGAGTCATCTGGTTAAAAAAGAAGCCAGAACTGCAATCCTCGGGCATCTGCTTAGAGGTGGAAGTCCAACAACCTTCGACAGACTTTTGTCACTCCGTTTTGGCGCTGCTGCTGTCAGAGCACTTGAAGAAGGACAATCGGGAGTAATGGTTGCTCACAAGGTACCTGTTATGACCTACATCCCAATTGAAGAAGCTATTGGTAAATTGAAGACCGTGAATCCGGAAGGTGAAACAATCAGAACCGGTAGAGAACTCGGAATCTGCTTCGGCGATTAATTTCCCATTTCCATAAAATTAAAAAAGGCTGTCATTTTTTGACAGCCTTTTTTTATGGAATCTATTGATCCATTTGTACTCCCAAATCATATATCCCCGGAGGGGATTACATATTCGTAGCCCTGAATCAATTCCCCAACCTTTAAAATATCCCCGAAGGGGATTACATATTCGTAGGACTGAATCAGTTCTCCAACCTTAAAAATATCCCCGGAGGGGATTACATATTCGTAGCCAAGACGCATTCCCCAACCTTTAAAATATCCCCGAAGGGGATTACATATTCGTAGCACAAGAGGCATTCCCCAATCTTCAAAATATCCCCGGAGGGGATTATATATTTGTAGCACACAAAAAGATCGCGATAAAAAATATTTCAATCTTTTGTACTCCAAAAAACATGCAATTATTATTTTTCAAAGGCATTTATTTATTATTCGGTGAATTCCAAAATGGGAAATACATATACACAACTTTACATTCACATCGTTTTCGCAGTTAAAAATCGTGAAAGATTGATCGGTAGTTCATGGAAGGACGAACTTTACAAATACATAACAGGTATAGTAAAGAAAAAAGGTCAAATATTGTATAATATAAATGGAGACATGGATCATATTCATATGTTGGTAGGTATTTATCCTGACATTTCGATATCTGATCTCGTTAAAGAGATAAAGAGAAGTTCTTCATTATTTATCAATCAAAAAAGATTGGTGTTGGGCAAATTTAGTTGGCAAGAGGGTTATAGCGCGTTTTCTGTTGGTAAATCAGAGTTGGAGAGGCTTATAAATTATATTAACGGGCAGGAGGAACATCATCATCGAAATAGTTTTACGGAAGAATATGAGAAGTTTCTAAAATCTTACAGCGTTGAATATAAGAGAGAATTTTTGTGGAAAGATTGAGCTGTCGAGGGGAAAGATATTCAACCCCGCAAACGGGGTAGATATGATTAAGATCATTGCAATGCTACGAATATGAAATCCCCTTCGGGGATAACTTAGGAGGTGAGGGTACGATCGAAGGTTACGAATATGAAATCCCCTCCGGGGATAACTTAGGAGGTGAGAGTACGATCGAATGTTAGGAATATCAAATCCCCCTCGGGGATAATTTAGAAGGTTAGGGTACGATCGAATGTTAGGAATATCAAATCCCCTCCGGGGATAAGTTGGGTTTTGGGGAAACTCTTAAGCTACGAATATCAAATCCCCTTCGGGGATAACTTAGGAGGTGAGGGTACGATCGAATGTTAGGAATATCAAATCCCCTTCGGGGATAATTTAGAAGGTTAGGGTACGATCGTATGTTACGAATATCAAATCCCCTTCGGGGATAGATTGGCTTTGGGAGTAGAAGCATGGGCTACGAATATCAAATCCTCTTTGGGGATAAGGGTATCTGGGGGAAACTTAAAACTACGAATATCAAATCCCCTTCGGGGATAAGTTGGGGCTTGGGGAAACTCTTAAGCTACGAATATCAAATCCCCTTCGGGGATAATTTCTGGGAGAGAAGATAAAGAATTACGAAATTCTTATCTGCTTCGGCGATTAATTTCCCATTGCCCTAAAATTAAAAAAGGCTGTCATTTTTTGACGGCCTTTTTTTAGTTTAAAGCCACTATTTAGTGGAAAATTACTTCATCAAATTCAGTTTTACCACTTGTGAAAAACTGCCGTTTTCGGTAATAAATTCCAACCTGGCAAAATATACACCTGAAGAGAATCCCGACGCTTCCCAAATATAACTTCCCTTCCCGGCGGGTGTAACACCCATCATCTCAGCTGAAACGATTTGGCCTAAAGTATTATAAATATATAAGTTAAGCATTCCTGTTGAAGGTAAATTCCATGTTATTGTCGTCGTTGGATTAAATGGATTTGGATACGCATTTTCAACAACAAATGAAGTTGGAAGTTCTATTTCCTTAATACTGGTTGGAGTCTGTTTAAAGATGTATTTTTGATATACCGGGATGTGATCTGATGCGTAATGAAGTGCATCAGCTATAACCTGACCCACTGCTGTGTTAGATGGACGGTTTATTGAATCATTATAGTGTTGTCCATCATTACCGTATGCAGTATTTGAATTTCTGACATATTCGATACCACCGGTATCGGAAACCGCCTGTGAAAAAAGAATCATATCAAATCTGTCATCCATTCCACCGGTTGCACCACCACCAAATGATCTTGTTCTTGGTGATTGGGTATGATGGATTGCGTATTGTGACTGACCAAACGATCCACTCATTATTATCGGATCAATAAAGTGACCCTCAGTTCCGGCGGCATTTGCTCTCAATTTTTGATAAGCAACCTCGGTGGAACCATAAATATTAAAATCTCCCAACACCACAAAATTTCTTCCGGCAGGCCAGGAGTTTGTTACCTTTCGCAACGAATCAACTTCCTTGCCTCTGGCAATCTCATTATCCGATCCGGTACTCGCCTTTAGGTGAGCCGAAAAAATAAACAGTGTGTCAAAAGTAACCCGGTGCCTGATCTGGAACAAATTTATATCCCTAAGGGCAGTGTGAACAGGTGTATTACTTAAATAGTCAAACTTTGTAGAATCGTAATATATGGCGTTATCGGAATCTGGACCATCTAAAAAGGCACCTTTATTGTAATTCGGCGAAACCGTTTTCATCACATTAAATAAGAAACCATCAACACCAACTTGGGAGGTGATTTCCTGAACAAGTAGAACATCAGGTTTTACCGCATTCATTATGGTTTTATAATAATTGTTTCGAACCGCCGAGGTTGTTCCCGGATAGTTCAACAGATTATACGACATAAGCAAAATTGTATCCTGTGCCATAACAGGCAAGGTTAAAAATACAATTATTGTAAACAATCTTTTCAAATTTTTCTCTTCTATTTAAGAATATTGGTCTAAGGAAATATATGAATATCTTTTAGTAATTGAAGGTTAATTAGTCTTCACTTTTCCAGATTAGCAAAGAGCTCAGCAGCAGTGGCCACGGGTAATAAACAAGCTGCCTTTTTACAGAGATAAAATGCACATCCGCCCTGGCCGGGAACCATATTTGCCGTAAAAGGAGCGATATTTTCAATTTTTTTACTGTTTTTTTCATCTTTAAGAATCACAAACACATTTTCATACGCTGATTTGCCCAATTCAATAAGAGCTGAATTTATTTCCGGATGACCCCTCTCTCCCGCAATTACCAATTCATACGCCGGGAAAAGTAACGATTCCATCGATGACAGGAAAAAGGAATGTGCAAATGGTGCTTTATTGATATTTCCGGAAAAGGCGTCGATGATTTCAGCCGTCATTTCGAGATACTCCGGCTCCCCCGTGAAATGATAAAGTGAATTCATGACATTTAACGCAACAGAATTGCCCGAGGGAATTGCTCCGTCATATACATCTTTCCACCTTGCCGGAAGCTTTTCAGCCGTTGATGATGTAAGGTAAAATCCACCACTCTTTTTATCAAGGAAACCATCTATCAGTTCTTGTGCATATTTGAGGGCAAGAGCCAGATATTTTGAATTAAAAGTTGTTTTATATAACTCAATCAAGCCAAAAGAATAAAACGCCAAATCGTCAAGAAATGCCGGAATCGCGAGATTCTCACCACGATATCTGTGGAACAAGACACCATTCACTACCATGTTTTTTTCTATAAACCTGACCGTATTTTCTGCTGCTTGAGTGTAGACTCGTTCTTTTGTCGTTCTACCTGCAAAAGCCAAAGCTGCAATCATCAACCCGTTCCAATCTGCAAGGATTTTATCATCCAGATGTGGACGGATCCTCTTACTCCTCTCTTCAAGAAGTCTGGTCTTAAATCCCTCAACTTTTTCTGCTACCCATTCTGCAGGTTTTCCAAGGCGATTTATTGTTAATTCCAACGGTTCCGATAAGTAGATTACATTTTCTCCGGTGAATCCACCTCTGATCCGGTCAACAAAATTTCCTCTCTCTTCCACAAAAAATATTTCTTTGAAATTTTCGAAGTCATCTCCAAAATATTCTTTTAGTTCATCGTAGAACCAGACATAAAACTTACCTTCTTCCCCATCAGAATCTGCATCTTCAGCACTAAACCATCCACCCTCGTCAGACTTCAAATCTGTTTTAACATATTGGAAAATCTCAGAGATTACTTCTTTATAAAAACCATCCCCGGTAATCTTGTAAGCTGATGAATATGCATACATCAACATAGCCTGATCATAAAGCATTTTTTCAAAATGAGGTAAACGCCATTCTTCATCAGTTGAATATCTGTGAAAACCATTCCCAAGATGATCATATATTCCACCCAAACGCATAGAAATTAAAGTTTTCTCTGCCATTTCGAGGGCTTTTGTTTTACCTGTTAGGACAAAATACCGCAGCAGGAAAATCAGATTATGAGGTGACGGGAATTTGGGAGAAGAGCCAAAACCTCCATTAGCAGAGTCAAATCTCGACTCAAACTGTGAATATGCAGTGTGAAAATCTTCAAGTCCGAGGTTTGTTCCAATAAGAGGCGGGGGGGTGTCATTAAGTGCTTCAGTTATTTGGTTGGCAGAGGCATCTATTTCTGATCTTCTTTCATGCCAGAATGTGATAATCTTATTTAGAAGATCAATTAACCCCGTACGACCATGACGAGTCTCTTTGGGGAAATAAGTTCCGGCATAAAATGGCTTTTTGTCCGGCTTAAGAATTACCGTAAGTGGCCAACCTCCACTGCCTGCAATCATCTGGCAAACAGCCATATAAATTGAATCGATGTCTGGGCGTTCTTCTCTGTCAACTTTTACAGGGACAAAGTTTTTATTCAGGATTTCAGCCACAACAGCATCTTCAAAAGACTCTTTTTCCATCACATGACACCAGTGACATGTGGAATATCCGATCGATAGAAAGACGGGTTTATCCTCTTTTATTGCCTTTTTAAAAGCATCTTCACCCCACGGATACCAATCAACAGGATTGGTTGCGTGCTGCAACAAGTATGGACTTTGCTCATGAATCAGTCTGTTGTGTTTATGCTCTGCCATAGTTTATCTTACCTAACCATTCCATCCTGAAAATGTGTCGATTTTTTTAATATTGACAAACCAAATTACTTTTTTAACACCCAGCCGAGAACTCCATCAGGAGAAATCAAATGTTTTATCTTCTCAAAAGGAAAAAACACATCGGTGTAACCAAGTACATAGGGACCAACTTCATAAGGTACAAATGTAAAAGCGAGCCCATCAGTCTTAACGATAAAATTCCCATTCAACAAAAATTTATCATTTTCGAACCAGTAACCATATTCAGAAAGAGTTTGATTCTCAGGTATTTCTCTCTCTTTCCTTACGATCTGCTCACCAAGTCTGTTCAATTCATCCTCAGAGCCGGGAATTAAAATATCTGATTGTACTACCGGTTCACCTGTTCTGATGTCAAAATTCAGCCCTACACAGTACGAATTTGGGTGTGCACCCCCCAGATACTCATCGTGGAACAGAAATAAAGAGACAAGGGATTCTTTTGCAAACTCAACACTTACATTTGTTGTCCATGTCCAATAGCCTGTAAAATATGATGAATCTTCATCTTCCTGAACAATTTGAAGAAATCCGTTATAAAGTTCATTTGAACCTCCGGTGGCTTCCCCGAAGATTGCAGTTTGAATTGTGGAATTCATTTTTGCAGCTACCTGTTCAACAGAGGCATCACCATAAAACACCGGGTATGAAATTTGCATCTGAAAGATGGTATCTTTTTGATTATTTTTGCCACTGTAAGCTTTCTCAAAAGTCTCCATTTTATACTGAAGAGACTGCGCGCTCAAAGAAAGTGTTAATATTGCCAATATTATTGATATTTTGAGTTTCATCACTGTTACCTTAAATAGTATTTAATCCAACAACCAATTTATCCAAGAAACAAAATTCCTGAAATGACACTTTATAAAACGATTTTCTATACCCTTGGTCTGCTGATTTGTACCATAACACCAACTATTCAGGCTCAAAACCCGGATAGCACAACAATTTGGAAAGAACTTTCAACAAATAAATTTTTTACCGTCTATTACGATCTTACCTCACTAATTGCAGCAAAAAGCAGTAAGTTTGATCAGCCGGTGAAGACTGAATATAATTCTGAACAGAAAATGTCAGGAATTGCTGATAAATATTTTACGGAAGTTATCCTCTATTCCATTAATCTGGATGAAGGTAAATATTTCATCAAAAAAGCAAGTTATCTGAACCGAAAAAAACAGGAAATAAAAGTTTTTGATTATACTTCCAATGGAAAAGTTGACATAAAACAGATGTTGCCTATTACAAAAGGCAGCCCTGTTTTTGACATCTTTCTGTTACATAAATCCCTTCATGGTAAAGGTTAATTTTTGTAGAGAGGTATTGAAAAACTAAAGGTAGAGCCTTCACCCTCCCGGCTTTCAACCTCTAACAAACCACCATGTTTTTTAATAAATTCATAACATAATAATAAACCAAGACCAGTACCCTTTTCATTCTCTGTTCCAATAGTCGTAACAAACTCATTCATTCTGAATAGTTTCGACATTGTTTCTTCCGACATTCCAACACCGGAATCACTTATCGAGAACTCAACAAAATCACCAACCCTGTCGGCGGTAACAATGATGCTTCCGTTTCTTGGAGTAAATTTTATGCTATTGGAGATAAGATTTCTTATTACCGTTTCCAGCATGTCTTTGTCGGCTAAAACCGCAAGTTCCTCTTCGACCTCAACGATTAATTCAATTTCTTTTTCGTATGTAAGAGGAAGAAGAATACTGTTCACATTATGTAAAATAGCATTAACCTCAACCCGGTCGGGTACAAATTTTAATCTGTTTGTCTGAATTCTTGACCAATCAAGTAAATTGTTCAAAAGTTCAAGGATGGCTTTGGCAGAAGAATTTATTTTCTCCGCAAATTCACTGATTTCATCTGCAGAAAGATCACCGATTTCGGTAATTAAAAATTCTGAGAAGCCAAGAATTCCGGTAAATGGACTTTTTAAATCATGGGCGAGAATAGAGAAAAATCTGTCTTTTGATTGATTTGCTTCAAGTAATTTGTGTTCACTCGATTTAAGATCATTTTCCATCATTATACGATCAGTGATGTCGGTCAACACACCATTAATTCTCTTTTTACCATTTTCTATAAATACACTGTTTGTGGTCTGAAAATGTATGATAGTTCGATCTTTATGATACAATTTAATCGTAACCGGATGGAAATTGCCTCTCAGCAGCTCCATCGTATATTGTTTAAACTTGAGAATATCATCCTCGTGAACAAGATAATCGAGATTTTTTCCAATGAGTTCTTCGGGTGTGTAGCCGTATTTTGTAACAGCTGAACTGACATATGTCAGATATCCTCTGAGATCAAAAGTATAGATTATATCACTCAAATTTTCAATTAACGAGCGGTATTTAGCTTCGCTTAATTTAAGGGTCTCTTCCCTTTTTTTAAGTTCGATAGCCATGGCAATCTGATTGGAAACAAAACTGAGAGTGTTCACATCGATTTGATCATAGTTCCGGGTAGTATCATCGTATCGCTGAACCACAATAACACCAATGAGTTCACCTTTCATATTTTTTAACGGAACACCCATCCATTCTTCCGAATCACCACCAATAAGCTCAACAATGCCTAATCTCTCAAGATTTGTAAAATCATTCCTGTCAAGAAGAAGTGGTTCCTGCTTTTTGATTATATAACCGGTGAGAGTTTTTCCATTGATAGGTTCTTCGGAAAAAGTAACAGCGCCATCGGGGGCGTCAATTTCGTCAACAAAATAAGGAAATGAGATCATCCCTCTCTCATTATCAACAAGAGCGATATAAAAATTCCTGGCGGGCATCAGCCCTGAAACAATTACGTGAACCTTTTCGTAAAGTTCGAATAAATTTTCAGTAATATTTGTTGCCTGCGAAATTTCATTCAGCGCACTTCGCAGTTTTTCATCGCGCATCTCAATAGTGAGGTCATTCAACATAACAAGATCGTAATACTCGTCTTCAAAGAAAATCGGTACAGAAAAAATCTCAACATTTTTATCTCTGCCGGATACATCCTTAAATTCAAGCTTTACACTACCGGTAAGGAACTGAGATTTAATCAGCAAACACCTCTCCTCCGAATATTTTGAACCGAGTAAAATTTTTGAGAGGTCTTTTCCAATTATTCCATCACGACCAATCCCAAGATACTCTAAAGAAGCGTTGTTTGCCTCCTTGATATAGCAGTTATCTGCAATATCAATAATCATCATTGGTGACGGGCTTTTGTGAAATTTGCCGGAGAAGTTGGAACTTCTGCCGGCACGAATATTTAAATCTTCATCCATGATTTTTTCAAGTGTTGTTGTTCTCTTTGTCCAACTGTCTTTGAGCAAGTCGAGCGTTTTTTCTGTCCATTTCGGTCAAATAACGCTTTCTTATTCTTAAAGAAAGAGGAGTAATCTCCACAAACTCATCATCAGTAATCCATTCAAGCGCCTGCTCAAGGGTTAATAACCTTGCAGGTTCAAGCCTGATAGCATCATCTGTTCCGGAGGCTCTGAAGTTTGTTAATTGTTTGGCTCGTGTTACATTCACCGGCATATCCATGTCGCGGGAATTTTCACCAACCACCATACCCTCATAAATTTTGGTACCGGGTTCTACAAAGAAAACCGATCTCTCTTGCAATTTATTTATCGAGTAAGCTGTTGCGACACCTGTTTCCATACTCACAAGGGCACCACGGGTTCTGTGAGAAATCTCCCCTTTAAATGGTTCATATGAATGGAAGTTATGGTGAAGAATTCCCTCACCTTTGGTGTCAGTCATAAACTCACCTCTGTAACCAATAAGACCCCTTGAAGGAATAAAAAACTCAAGTCGGGTATTCTCATTAAATGGTAACATATTTTTAAGCTCCGCTTTTCTTTTACCGAGCTTTTCGATAACTGTTCCAACAAATGCCTCCGGTACATCAATTATTACATGTTCTACCGGCTCACTTACTACATCAAGTATCTTTTTCAGGATAACTTCAGGTCTGCTTACCTGTAGTTCATATCCCTCTCTTCTCATGTTTTCTATGAGGATCGAAAGATGAAGTTCACCTCTTCCACTCACCTTAAATACATCAGGGGATTCGGTCATCTCAACCCTTAAACCAACATTTGATTTAAGCTCTTTAGAAAGTCTTTCACTCAAATTTCTTGTAGTAACATACTTCCCATCCTGCCCTGCAAATGGTGAATTATTTACCATGAAGTTCATTGTGATTCTGGGTTCTTCCACACCAAGCGAAAAGATTGGTTCCACTTTTTGAGGACTACACAGGGTATCTCCAATATCAAGATCTTCAAGACCTGCTATCGCAATAATGTCGCCTCCATAGGCTTCATCAACTTCTTTTCGTTTTATGTTCTCAAATTCATAGAGTCTGGTAACCTTTGCATTCAGTTTATTCCCTTCACGACTCACGAGTACAATTTGATCTCCGGTTTTTACATGACCAAAATGAATTTTACCAATTCCAATCCTGCCGAGATAATCGTTATAATCAATCGCCGAAATCAACATTCTGAATGGTTCATTTCTGTCAGCGGATGGAATGGCGATTCTGTCAACTATCAAATCCAACAATGGTTCAAGAGTCTCTGATTCGTCTTCCAGGTTCACTTTGGCGATACCTTGTTTTGCAATTGCGTAAACATAGGCAAAATCAAGCTGTTCATCACTTGCTCCGAGAGCTACAAAAAGGTCAAACACCTCATTTACAACTTCATCCGGTCTGGCATCTTTTCTGTCGATTTTGTTAATAACCACAATTGGTTTTAACCCCAGCTCCAGCGATTTTTTTAACACGAACTTTGTTTGCGGAAGAGGACCTTCGGCGGCATCAACGAGTAATAAAACTCCATCAACCATCTTAAGGGTTCTTTCAACTTCCCCACCAAAATCGGCGTGACCGGGAGTGTCAATAATATTGATTTTGTAATCTTTGTAATAAACACTGAGATTTTTTGCCAGGATGGTGATCCCTCTTTCTCTCTCAATGTCATTTGAATCCATTACTCTTCCCTGAACTGTCTGATTATCCCTGAAGGCTCCGGTCTGTTTGAGTATAAAATCAACTAATGTGGTTTTGCCATGATCAACATGTGCAATTATTGCTATATTTCTTATCTTATCTATTTCGAACAATCTGTTCTCCTGATTATTAACTGTGCCTGATGTTTAGTATGTCACCATCTTTAACGATATACTCTTTTCCCTCAAGTCTCCAAACTCCTGCTTCTTTGCATTTGCTAAAAGATTTGTGGGTCATATAATCGTCATAATGTACTACTTCAGCACGAATGAATTTACTAAAAAAGTCTGAATGGATAACACCTGCCGACTGTTGGGCAGTGTATCCTGTTTTTATTGTCCATGCTCTACATTCATCTTCACCAACGGTAAAAAATGATTGTAAACCAAGGAGTTGGTAGGAAGTCCTTAATATTCTGGTCAAAGCTGAATCTGTGATTCCAAGGTCTTCCTTAAATGCTTCTGCCTCTTCCTCATCCAATTGTGAAAGTTCCATTTCAAATTGTGCAAAAAATGGCACAACATTATTTTCGAATGATGGAAATTTGACTTTAATTTTGGCGATCAAATCATCAACTTTACTTTTTGATTCATCCGAAAAATTAACACCAATGATCACCGGTTTCATTGTCAAAAACTGGTAACCGCTCAATAGTCTAAGATCATTCTCATCCATGTTCACGGTTCTGAGTGGTTTTTCATTTTCAAGATGCTCTTTAAATACCTCAAAAAGACTCATTTCCTTCATTATTCTGTCGGTTTTTGTTTTCATGAGCTCTTTTTTGAGTTTTTCGATCCTGTTTTCAACCATTTCAAGGTCAGAAAGAAGGAACTCCGTCTCAAGAAACTCGATATCCGCCAGGGGATCAATTCTCCCCTCGGGATGTGAAACTGAATCGTTTGCAAATTCGCGAACTACATGAAGCAGAAGATCGTTATTTTTAACCTTGATCAGGAAATCGGATGTAATTTTCATCTTGCCATCGTCACCTACCTGCAACCCCGGGATGTCAACCACTTCAAGTGTAGCGTGAACTTCCTTTTTAGGATTGAATAGTTCAGTCAGGTTTTCAAGCCGGGCATCGGGTACACTAACAACTGAACGGTTCGAGGCTACTCCCGAAGAACCTTCGGCAAGTGTTCTGAAAAGTGTAGTTTTACCTGAATTCTGCAATCCGATCAAACCAATTTGCATATAGTTTTGTTTCCTTGTTTTCTGCTAAAAGATCTCTTTGAGTATTTTGATGTGTGTAAGAGGGAGATTATCAAATAATTATTTAAATCCAGAAAGTAAATTTACGAAAAAATAATCCAACAAAGGTGGGAAAAATACTTTACCAATTGGAATTACTTTATTATATTTCATACGCATAATGATAAAAAAAGAAGAGCATCAAATGATACCGGGAGCATCAATACTTAGAGACACCATCACAATGATACTTGCGGGTGGTGTGGGTCAGAGATTATTTCCTCTGACTGCTTACAGGAGCAAACCTGCAGTCCCTTTTGGAGGGAAATATAGAATAATCGATTTCGCCCTGTCCAACTGTCTAAACTCGGGTTTAAGGAAAATTTACATACTGGTACAATACAAATCTGATTCGTTAAATCAGCATATTTATGAAGCCTGGAGTATATTTAATCCGGAATTAGGCGAGTTCATCTACTCAGTCCCCCCTCAAAAGAAAATGAGCAGTGATTGGTATATGGGTACTGCAAATGCCATCTACCAGAATATGAACCTTTTCCAGGGAGATAAAAGAGGGAAATGGGTTCTCATCCTGAGTGGTGACCACATCTACAAAATGGATTATCTGAAGCAACTTCTTTACCACAACGATGTACAGGCTGATCTTTCACTATCCTGTATGCCCGTTCCGACTGAAGAAGCCGACAGATTTGGTATTGTTGAAACCGATGAAAATTCAAAAGTCAGAAATTTTATTGAAAAACCTGATAACCCGCCGGAAATTCCCGGAAATCCCGGATATTCCTATGTGAATATGGGTATCTATGTTTTTAATGCAAAACTTCTCAGAGAAGTTATGATCGAGATGGAATCAAAAAATCTCCCAAATAACGACTTTGGACAGGATGTAATCCCCTACATGATCCAACAGGGTCTAAATGTTGTTGCCTATCCGTTTGTGGATGAAAATAAAAAGAACAAACCCTACTGGAAAGATATTGGAACTATTGAAAGTTATTACGAAGCCAGTATGGATTTGATAAATGTTGTTCCTGAGTTTAACCTCTACGACATGGAATGGCCACTTAGAACTTATCAATATCAGTTCCCCCCTGCAAAAACAGTTTCTCACTGGGGTGAGAGAATTGGACGGACTCTCAACTCGCTAATCTGCGATGGAACAATCGTATCAGGAGGTCTCATCGAAAGATCAATTATTGGTGCCAACGTTAGAGTGAATTCTTACTCTTACGTAACCGATTCGATGATTATGAATAATTGTAACATCGGACGAAATGTTAAAATAAGACGCGCCATAATCGATAAAAATGTTCATATACCCCCCGGAACTGAAATTGGTTTTGATCTCGAAAAAGACAAACAACGCTTCACGGTTACCGAATCGGGTATCGTTGTAATTCCAAAAAATTACGTTTTTGCATAAATAATCATTTCAAAAGGCTGCCTCAACTGGGTAGCCTTTTTTATTGCCCGCATAAAGATTAAATGATAAAAAGTCACAATTATTTACAGTTTGTAAATAGTCAAATTATACCAACAATCGGAGATCATTTCATGAAGAAAATCTTTACACTCTTGCTAATCACAGGGCTGTTTTCCTGCACCATTCATTCCCAATCAGGTTTGGTTCCAAAGGATAGATCGGGCGGTTTCGCCAGAGTCTATTCTATGGGAGGTGATGGTGGCGTAAACTATTTTATTGTGGATCCCATCAATATGCGTTATAATCCTGCTTTTGCCAAATATTACACCAATTTCCTTTGGGGTGATATCGGTGCCTCCACGGCTTCAGTAAACGATGGTGACGGCCAGTTTGCAGGATTTAACTTCAGTTTAACCAAAGATTTCACTCTGGGTGCCATACTTGCAAGAAATGATTACAAAGGTCTTGGTATTTCAGGACTTGGAATGACCAATAATCTTGTCACCATTCTGAACGGAATCGGCTCTACCACCCGTAATGCAGTAAATCTTGACAACAATTTTGAACTGCTTGGTGCTTATTCCCTCAGTGATGCAACTGTTCTTGGTTTGGGTGTCTCTTTTGCCTCATCACAAAATGACAGAACTCCCGCTTCAGGTACTGCTGATAAATCCTCCGCTTCACAAATCGGATTTGATCTTGGTTTAATCCAGCATTTCTCAAAAGATAACGGAATTGAACTTTCGTTTGATATGATTATGGGAAGTGCAAAAAATGAAGCCGTTGCGATAAATAAAGTTTCAGCAACATCGCTCGGTATGAGTGCTCGATATTTCCACAACATGGGAAAAGGGTTTAGCTTTGTTCCAACAGCTAACTTTTATACTCTCAGCGGAACAGTTGAATCTGGTGGTGTCTCAACTGACTTAACCTCTTACTCTATCCTTGGTGTTGGAGCAGGTTTAAATTACACAACCGGTGATCTCTTCCTCGCCGGTGGTATCTCAGTAATTTCGGAGAGCTGGACAGATAAAGCCACAACAACCACACCAGAATTAAGTAGAAATAATTTTTGGTTCCCTGTCTGGAATCTTGGAGCCGAATTTAAACTCACCGACTGGTTGACAGCAAGAATGGGTTATCAAGTTGGTACAACCAAAGAAAAACAGGAAACCACTGCAACTACGACAACCAAAAACGAAGTGGTTCAAACCACCTTTGACAGAAACGGAGTTACACTCGGCTTGGGATTCAGGTTTGGTAAATTTAATCTGGATGCCACTGTTAATGATGAGGTTCTCAGACAAGGACTTAAAAATCTCTCAACAGGTGGAGTAAATACATTTGGTCACATCTCTGCGAGTTATGCTTTCTAATTAAGATTAGTTCAATAATTTTAAGGGCTGACATTTGTTTCAACTAAATGGCAGCCCTTTTTTAATTTATTTCGTTGACAAATCCCCTTTTTGTTTTAAATCATACTCCCAATTTATTATATTTACACTTTCCTTAATTTACTTAATACGATGAAAGAAGCCCTGGACACCGCAATCAAAAACCTCCCGGATAATCCGGGTGTTTATCAGTTTTTAGACGATGCGGGAAGAGTATTATATGTAGGAAAAGCCAAAAATCTTAAAAACAGGGTCAGGTCATATTTCTCCGGTAAAAGTTCAAGTTACCGGATCGAATTGATGGTGGCCAAGGCTGCTGATATTGAGTTTATTATCACGACAAGTGAGATTGAAGCACTTGTGCTCGAAAATAATCTGATAAAAAAGCTTAAACCCCGCTACAACATCAGCCTGAAGGATGATAAAACATATCCTTTTATTAAAGTTACTTCAGAGTTGTATCCAAGGATTTATCCAACCCGGAATGTAGTAAAAGACGGGGCACAATATTTTGGTCCCTATACCGATGTAAAGAGCATGAGGGCTGCTTTAAGAATGATTACACAACTTTTTAAAATAAGAAGTTGTAAACTCCCCCTCACTCCGGAAACGATAAATGCAGGAAGGTATAAAGTTTGTCTCGACTTCCACATTAAAAAATGCGATGCACCTTGTGTAGGTTATCAGTCTCAAGAGGCGTATTCAACTACTGTGCATCAAGTGACAAAACTTTTAAAGGGGAAAATTGAAGAACTGATCAAAGATTTTAAAGTTGGGATGAATACCGCGGCACAAGAACTTCAGTTCGAAAAGGCAGCAGATTACAGGGATAAACTCACAAAACTTCAGGCTTTCTCTGAAAAACAAAAAATTGTGAGTGATGACGAAACCGACAGGGATATAATAGCTTTTGCCCTGGAAGGAAAAGATGCCTCATGTTCTATCCTGAATATCAGATCCGGGAAATTGATCGGGAAAAAAGAATTTCAGATCCAGAATTCATCCCAGGAATCGCTTGAAGAAATCACTGCGGCATTTATCAAACAGTTTTATATCGATTTTATCGATATCCCGACTGAAATAATCACCGAGGTTGAGCCGGTGGAGAACGACGAGGTAGTTGAACTCCTCAAATTCAGATCGGGGAAGAAAATCAGGATTATTACACCTAAGAGGGGTGATCTTAAGTCGTTGTTGGATATGAGCAAAGAAAATGCTGCCCTGCAATTAAGGGAACTTCAACTGCAAAAGGTGAAAAAAGAAGGGAATATCCCTTATACTCTGGCTGCGCTTCAGCGGGATCTTTATTTAAAAAAACTGCCAAGACATATTGAATGTTTTGATATCTCAAACTTGCAAGGTACTGACACGGTTGCAAGTATGGTTGTGTTTGTGGACGGAAAGCCCAAAAAGAGCCTTTACCGGAAATTTGCGATCAAAACTGTTAGCGGGCCCGATGACTTTGCAAGTATGGAAGAAGTTATCACTCGAAGATATACCAGACTCAAAGAGCAAGGCGATCCACTCCCCGACCTGATAATGGTGGATGGAGGCAAAGGGCAACTCTCTACAGCCATTTATGCTCTTAGATTGCTTGGACTTAAAAATTTTGAAATTATTGGTTTGGCAAAAAGACTTGAAGAGGTGTTTCTACCCAGAGATCCCGAACCTGTCCTGATACCCAAAACATCATCTGCTCTAAGGTTATTACAACAAGTGAGAGATGAAGCACACAGATTTGCGATCACTTTTCATAGATTGAAGAGGAGTAAAAGAACTTTTACGACTGAATTGATACAAATTAACGGAATTGGAGAAAAATTGGCAATTAAACTTCTTACAGACCTTGGAAGTGTAAAAGAGGTTGAATCCGCCACAATCGAAAAACTCACTTCTGTGATTGGTGAAAAAAAAGCCACCCTTGTTTATAACTATTTTCATGTTAAAGAATGACATCCATTACTAAAATCATCATCTTTTTGGCATTCTTCTCTGCTCTGATAGCTCTATCCATGGCTGAGATACCAAAACCTGTGCACACAAAACCGACTTTAAATCGCAAAGTTGACATCAGTTATCTTAGATACCTGGATAGAAAGATCAAAGACACATTATATACAACAAAAAAGTCTTACATCACAATTGATCTAAAAACCCAGCAGGCTGCAGTAATAATGAAATCGGGAGAACGGTTTAATTTCCCCGTTTCAACCGGTACCAATCAAATTTATGAGGGAGTTTTAACCAACCAGGGAATTTTTGCAATTTTTTCGAAAGCAGAAGTTGCCGTTTCCAAAGATTTTGATTGTAACCTCTACTATTGGATGCAATTTAACTACGGTATTGGTTTACACGGACTGGACGGAAATGGTTATTATGTTTACCTTGGAAAACAACCAAGTTCACACGGTTGTGTCAGAACAGCTAACGAGGATATCAAAATTGCCTACTCTCTTGTTGAGTTTGGTTCACCTGTGGTTGTTACAACAGGCGACAATAATGCAATAACTGTTTCATTTGTGGAGAAGGATGATCCTTACATTTACAACCCAAGTGCCACTGAACTCCAAAAACTGGTGAAATCACGGTTACAGGACCTCTACGCCGGTAATTTTGAAAAATTGTTCTCACAAAAAATTGTTATTGATCACCTCAATTGTGGAATGGGAGGATTACCTATAGGTGATATCTCCAAAATCCCTGATGCGAAGATGTTACTCTATAAATCGACAATCGAAAACAGCTATATGAGTAAAGATCTGAAATCGAAATCTCTGAATATCGATCAAATTATGGATGTGAATGATTCAATAGAAATTAATGATTCTCTGAAAACCAAATCAAATGATTCAACTTATACAAAAAAATAAATTCATTCTGGTTCTGCCACTTATTCTGCTTTTTTGGGGATGCGGTAAACCGACCCCAAAATATGACTCAAAAAAGGTAACCGGACACGAAATAGTTACCCTGATAGACAGTTACATCAACGGTGACGAAAAAGCAGAAACCCGCCTAAAAGATCCATTTGAATTGAATATCCTCGATGCAAAACGATATCGAAAGGTGGAGATTGACAGCCTTCAGATTGATGGAGTTACATTCTTTGGTGTACTCTTACAACATAAACAACCTGAAAATAACAAGTTCCTGATTTATGATGATACCCTCGGACTTCTATTGCATGACAAAAGCCTCTCGGGCTCACTCAATTATAAACGACTTGAGGTTGGCAACAAACAGTTCTTCTCCGTGGTTCAGAAATATTCTGTTAAAAACATTGTTAATGTTGAGTATCTTAAGATTTATGATATTAAATCAAACCGGGCATCCATAGCTTTTGAAAATTATACTGAAGTTTCCTCCCCTTCTCTTCTTGCAAAAATGAATACAACTTTTGACAAGGGTAACCCGCTGAAATTAAATTTTAAACTTTGGGGAAATGCCTCTGTTTTTAAACCCTTGACAGTTGAATACAAGGAAGAGGAAGGGTTTTTAACAAAAGCAGAAAAGTGGAAGGAACTACTCCAATCGTATGTCAGGGGTTATCAGACATCTGAAAAAATCACTCCTATTGCTGAAGAACTACCTAAATATTACAATACACGATTTGACCTGCTGAGGATGTATCTCCCTGCAAAGTGGGAAATCAAAAATGGTGTTGAAATTAAATCTTTGTTTTCTGAAAAAGTAACGGGTACCGTTGTTACCAGAGAGAAAAAAGATATAACCATTTTCATTTTTGATCTGGAGGGAAAAAGTCCGGTAAGAAAACATATCAAAGACATCAATTTTAACCTCATCAGCGATGAGTATAACTATACTTTATATGACTCAAAATTGATCAAAGAAGATGGAGAGGTCACTCAATTTCTACTCTCTAAATGTGAAAATGAAGAATATCTGGTAGCAATAAGATGTGAAGCAAAATTTTATGATAACAATTATCCTTTGATCTATTATATGATCAATTCTGTAAATGTGAACTGTTATTAGGGAAACAGGAAGATGAATTTATATATCGTAAGACACACCGATGCTGAGTATCTGGGAAGTGGACCAGGAGGTGAAAGACAAATCACTGAAGAAGGAAGAAGATGGTTGCAAAATTCGGTTAAACAGTGGAGTAAATTGATTCCCAGGATTGATCTGATCGTCTCATCGCCGGCTCTCAGAACTCAACAAACTGCAGAAGTGATTGGAGGAGGACTTGGTTATGAAGGTGAAGTTGTGGTTTCCAAGAGTCTGCAAAGTGGAACACCGATTGCAAATATCTATTCTTTTTTACACTCCAACAGCGAAGAAAATATTCTGTTGGTGATGCACGAACCCGAAGTTTCATTGCTTACAATGAATGCCACAGGTACCGGATCAATTGAGTTCTACTTTAAGCCCGGAACTCTGGCAAAAATTGTTTTCCCCGGAAAAATGCGTCCCCATACCGGGAAGCTGCATTATTTTCTCCCGCCTGATGTATTTGTACAATAAAAAAAGGCTCTGACTACACGAGATACATGCTTGCCGCTGCTTCCTTCCGGACCTGACGGGGTTGGGCACTCACTTGTTAGCAGAGCCAAAAATCAAAATTATTCAGACCCAAATATAAATATATATTTAACAAATGACAAATTGAACTTTAGAACTTCAGAACTTTAGAACTTTAGAACTTGAGAACTTGAGAATTTGAGTACTGAAGTTCCGAAGTACTGAGGTTCCGGAGTTCTCACCAAATTTCCTTTTGCTCTTACGGTTTTAAAGGTTAATTTTAAAGAATGGAAAAACTTTTTTTCACAGGAGATCAAATGAGTATTAGCCCATTCAAAAATGAAGCGTTTATCGACTTCACAAAGCCACAAAATATCGAAAAACAAAAAAATGCGATAGCTGAAGTAAAGAAAAAATTGGGTGCTACCTATCCCCTTGTTATAGGCGGTAAGGAAGTAACAACAGAAAGAAAATTAAATTCATACAGCCCTTCAAATACTGATGAACTGATTGCAGTTTTCAGTAAAGGAGACGTTGATCTTGCAAATACAGCAGTTGATGAAGCTTTAAAAGCTTTTGAGACCTGGCGTTATGTTGATCCAAAAGAAAGAGCTGCCCTTCTTTTTAGAGCTGCTGAAATTGCTAAAAGAAGAAGATTCGAAATTAATGCATACATGATTCTTGAAGCCGGTAAAAACTTTGCAGAAGCTGATGGCGACACAGCCGAAGCAATAGATTTTATGGAGTTTTACGCTCGTGAAATGTTAAGATATGCAGTGACTCAGCCAATCACTCCACTCCCCGGCGAACATAATGAACTTGTTTACATCCCACTCGGGGTTGGTGTAATTATTCCACCATGGAACTTCCCGTTTGCAATTCTTGCAGGTATGTCTTCCGCAGCAATTGTAAGTGGAAATACAATAGTTCTTAAACCATCTTCAGATACACCGATGATGGGAAGACTCTATTTTGAAATTATGAAAGAGGCCGGTGTTCCGGATGGTGTGCTTAATTTCCTGCCGGGTTCCGGTGGTGAAGTTGGTGATACACTTGTAGCTCACCCAAAAGTAAGATTTATCTCTTTCACAGGTTCGATGGAAGTTGGTATTCATATCTATGAACTTGCTGCCAAAGTGCAACCAGGCCAAATCTGGTTAAAGAGAGTGGTAGCTGAGATGGGTGGAAAAGACAGTATTATTGTTGACGCAGATACCGATCTCGATGAAGCTGCTGATGGTATCGTTGCTTCAGCGTTTGGATTTCAGGGACAAAAATGCAGCGCATGCTCAAGAGCAATCATTGATGAAAAAGTATATGACTCAATGGTCGAGAAAATAAAAGAACGTGTTGCCAAAATTGAAATTGGGCCGGCTGAAGATAATTTCAGATTGGGACCTGTTGCAAGTGCTTCCGCCGAAAGAGGTATCCTGAAATATATCGAAATTGGTAAAACTGAAAGCAAATTAATCTGTGGTGGCGAAAAAGCTCCCGGTAACGGTTATTATATCCAGCCAACAGTATTCGCTGATGTTGATCCTGAAGCCAGAATCTCTCTTGAAGAGATTTTTGGACCGGTTCTTGCAATTATAAAATCACCAAATTTTGAAGAATCTTTAAAAATTTGCAACAATACCATTTATGGTCTTACAGGCGCTGTTTACACAAACGACCGTGCCAAACTTGAGCGTGCAAAAAAAGAACTTCTTATTGGGAATCTCTATTTAAACAGGAAATGTACCGGTGCCCTTGTTGGAGTCCATCCTTTTGGTGGATTTAACATGTCAGGAACCGACTCAAAAGCCGGAGGCAGAGACTATCTGTTGTTATTCCTTCAGGCTAAACTGATGAGTGAAAAACTTAAATAATTTGCGGGGAGTGTACACTCCCCTTTTCTTAAAAATAATCGACAGGTTTTTATAGATGAAAATTCATGAATATCAGGCAAAAGAGATACTTCGGAAGTATAATGTCCCTGTGCCGAAAGGCTTTCCTGTTTTCACCCCCGAAGAAGCAGTTAAAGTTGCCAAAGAAGAACTTGGTGGATCAGTTTGGGTTGTAAAGGCTCAAATTCATGCAGGTGGAAGAGGCAAAGGCGGTGGTGTTAAAGTTGCCAAATCTCTCCATGAAGTATATGAATATTCCAAAGCAATTCTAGGAATGACTCTGATTACTCATCAGACTGGTCCCGAGGGACAGGTTGTAAAAAGACTTCTGGTTGAGCAGGGCATCAATATCGAAAAGGAACTTTATATTGGGATTACACTCGACAGAGCAATATCCAAAAATGTTCTGATGGCTTCTACCGAAGGTGGAATGGAAATTGAAAAAGTTGCGGAAGAATCACCCGAAAAGATAATCAAAGAGACCATTGAACCTTCTTTGGGACTTCGTCCTCATCAGGCACGAAAAGTAGCTTTTGCTCTCGGATTAAGTGGAGTTCAGCATAAAAATGCCGTCAATTTCCTCCTTGCTTTCTACAAGGCCTATGATGCAACTGATGCTTCTCTTGCCGAGATCAATCCCCTTGTAGTTACAAAAGAGGGTGATGTAATGGCACTTGATGCCAAAATGAATTTTGACGATAACGCACTCTATCGCCACAGAGATATCATGGAATACCGCGATATCGACGAAGAAGACCCACTTGAAGTGGAAGCTTCCAGATATAACCTCAACTACATTAAACTTGATGGTAATGTTGGTTGTATGGTTAATGGTGCCGGTCTCGCAATGGGTACAATGGACATCATTAAACTTGCAGGTGGAGAACCGGCAAACTTCCTTGATGTGGGTGGTGGAGCAAACAAGGAAACCGTCGCAAATGGTTTTAAGATAATACTTTCCGATCCAAATGTTAAAGCGATACTTATAAACATTTTTGGTGGTATTGTCCGTTGCGATCGTGTTGCCGAAGGTGTTATTAATGCTGCAAAAGAGATAGATATCAACCTCCCTATAGTCGTAAGACTTGAAGGTACAAATGCTAAAGAAGCCCGTGAGATGTTAGCAAAATCAGGACTTAGCCTGATTCCGGCTTCAACTCTCGCTGATGCGGCGGAAAAAATAACACGAGTATTAGCAGCAAACAATTAATTCCCGTAATTTTTTTACGGCGTTTCATTTGACAAGGATATAAATGTCTGACATACAACGGAATAATTATGATTTGGGAAATGACGACTTCAGCGAAAGTTATCTTGAAGAGATAATCGAGAGATGTCGCCTTATCCTGTCGGAGGATCTCCAGGAAGAATCGATTGTATATATCGATAATTCCATTGAGATACTTCTCGACAACTATCGTTATGAAGAAGTGTTGGACATTGTAAAAAGACTTATCTCTGTTAATCCTTTCGATTACGAGAATTATTATAGAGCCGGGTTCTGTTTATTTAGAATGAATGAACCCGCTCTGGCTTATAGAAGTCTTACAAAAGCGCTTACACTAAATCCAAACGACAGTTCAGCACTTATTGAAAAAGCAATGGTGTGCATCCAATTGAACCGCTTAAAGGAGGCCACTCGTTACCTTAAAGCAGCTTATGAAATCGATAAAGAAGACCCGAGAACCTATTTTTCTTTTGGAATTATCTTCAAAAGGTTAAAAAAATATAATAAATCGATCAAATTCCTAAAAAAGGCTTCAAGCCTTGATCCTGAAGACCCTGAAATTCTTTTCCTTCTGGCACATTGTTACCGGGATGTAAATAATCAGACCTTCGCTATGGATACAATCGAAAAATACCTTGAACTCGAACCCAAATGTTCCGATGGATGGTTTTTTAAAGGTCAGATGCTCGAAAGACTCAGCAGAATTGAAAGCGCGTTAAATGCATTTGCCACATCAATGGCAATTGATCCTTTAAATCTGGCAGCTGTTTTCGCCTTTGTAGAACTTAATATCAGTCTTAGAAAATATAAGATCGCTGCAGAAAGTTTAAATTCTGCTCTTAACCTGCATCCCGAAAACTTTGCCATCTATTTTAAACTTGGTGAAATTTCTCTCCTCAAGCAGGATTATTTTACTGCGGCAGAACAATTTACCAAGGCAATCGAGGCTGATAAAAAATTCGCGGGTGCTTATATGGAAAGAGCATTCTGTCAACTTAAACTTGGTGAGTTTGCTCTTGCATTACAGGATTTTAGAGACGGACTTCTCTATTCCACGAAGGAAGGTAAAACATTGTGGGGTCCCTTTGGTAAGTGGGGTTTCCACCTCGGTGACGATGATAATCAATATATTGCACACTTTGAAGAGATTTTAAAGATTGACGATAGAAGCCATCTAACATGGCTTCAGCTGGCAGAAATCAAGTTGGACTACCGTAACCCGCACCATGCCCTGCTTTGTCTTTATAAAGCTCTCTCTGCAAAACCTTTGGATGGAAGAAGTTTTTACCTTTTAGCCAGAATTGCTTATAAACTTGGAAACAATAAACAAGGATTGGTCTATTTGCGAGCAGCATTCAAGCGCGACAGTGAGATTTTTGCAGCTTTTCGTAAAAAAAATCCATTGGTATTTTATTCAAGGGTTTTCCAAAGCCTCTTTGGTGATCTGATGGAGAAATAGTGAATAACATCTCTTTTAGCCCGGAAACAATTGTTACCGGGTTAGTAGCTCATCCGGCAAAACATTCATTTTCACCGTCTATTCACAATACGGCGGCAAGTTTGCTTGGATTAAACTTTGTGTTTCTCGCATTTGATGTGCTCCCTGAAAATCTCGAGTCTGCATTAAGCGGAATGAAGGCATTTAATATTCGGGGGCTTAACCTTTCGCTTCCCCACAAAAAAAAGGTACTGCCATTTCTTGATTCAAAGAGTCTGGAGGTTTCTTATTCAGGGGCGGCAAATACTATTGTGAATGAAGGGGGCAAACTCGCCGGATATAACACTGACATAAGTGGTTTTACAAAATCGCTTGTGGTTTATGATGAGCTTTTTAGAGGGAAATCGGCGTTTATAATTGGAGCCGGGGGTGCTGCCTCAGCCGCGATTTATTCACTGATTGTGAATTTCCATGTGAAGAAAATCCACTTGATGAACAGAACTCTTCAAAATTCTGCATATCTCGCAGCAAATTATTCGATGTTATTTAAGGATGTAGAGTTTGAAATAATCCCGAATAATGATCACCGGGTAGAGATAGCACTATCCACTTCAGGAATAGTTGTAAACACAACCTCGATCGGAATGAGTCCAGATACAGAGCAGCTGGTTGATATCCCATTTGAATCGCTAAATCGTGATTCACTTGTTTACGATATGATCTACAATCCATTAAAAACAAAATTCCTTGAGGAAGCTGAAAATTGTGGATGTATTACGGTGAATGGTTTGTATATGCTGCTTTATCAGGCAGCAGAGGCTTTCAAGTTATGGACAGGTAAACAGATGCCTGTGGAAGAAGTAAAAAAACTCCTCCCACAGTTCTGAAAATAAGTTTAGGTAAGTTTTTCCAACCCGCTTTTTAATCTTCTTAATCCCTCAAGAATATTCTTATCGGAACATGCAAATGACATCCTGACACAATTGTCATTTCCAAATGCATCTCCCGGAACCAATCCAATATTTTCTTCAGCAAGCAAATAAGTGCACATATCTGCAGAACACTTAATTATTTCATTTCGAAAAGATTTACCATAAAATGAAGAAACATCAAAAAATGCGTAAAATGCTCCACCGGGCACCGGGCATTTAATTCCTTCAATTTCAGACAGGCCTTTAATAATCAAATCGCGTCTTTCTTGAAACTTTGTCGCCATCATCTCAATCTCAGTGGTTGGTCCCGTCAGCGCAGCCGTTGCTGCTTTTTGAGATACAGAACATGCATTTGAAGTGCTGTGACTCTGCAAATTGGCAGCTAAATCGATAATAGACCTGGGCCCTGCTGCATACCCGACACGCCATCCGGTCATTGAATATGCCTTTGAGAGACCATTTATAACAACGGTTTTATCTCTCAATCCGGGATACTGGGCGGGAGAATAGTGTTGTCCACCATCAAATGTAATTTTTTCGTAAATCTCATCTGAGATCGTTATTATATCTGTTTCTGCCAACACGGCACAGAGTGCTTGAATCTCCTCGGGGGTGTAAGCAGCACCTGAAGGATTTGACGGTGAATTAAAGATAAAAACTTTTGATTTTGGGGTTATGGAAGCTTTTAATTGAGCCGGAGTTATCTTATAACCACTTTCCGGTCCTGCATCAATAACAACTGATTTCCCTTGGACCAGTTTCACCATCTCAGGATAACTCACCCAATATGGAGACTGATAAATCACTTCGTCACCGGGGTTACTCAGAGCCATCAAGACATTATAAATAGACTGTTTTGCACCACTTGATACAAGAATTTCACCGGGAGTATATTCCAGATTGTTATCGTTTTTGAATTTAGCTATAATGGCAGCAATTAGATCAGGGGTTCCTGCATTTGCTGTGTATTTAGTAAAATTGTCGTGGATAGCTTGAATTGCTGCTTCCTTAATGAATGCCGGAGTTGGGAAATCGGGTTCCCCGGCACTAAAGCTTAGTACATCTTTTCCTTCGGCTTTTAATTTTTTAACCAGTGCAGTGATAGCCAATGTTGCACTGCCCTCTACTGAAGATATAAGTTTAGACAGTTCAGTCACAGAACGCTCCCGTATATTATTTTGCGAATTTTTTCATGAGTGCTTCCTGCACACAAAAAGGTACAAAATCAGATACATCCTGCCCCAGAGAAGCAAGATTCCTGATAAGTGATGAATTTACATAGGTATATTTTTCATTTGGCATCAGAAAAACTGTGGTGATTTCTTCAGCCAGTTTTCGATTCATTAAAGCCAGTTGGAATTCATATTCAAAATCTGAAAGGGCTCTTAAACCCCTGATCAAAGCAACCGCTCCCTTTTCCCGGGCATGTGTAACCAATAGTCCTGAATAAGAACTAACTTCAACACCGGGGATGTCCTTCAGACTCTCCCGCAGCAGTTCAAACCGGTGTTCAACAGTGAACATGGGTGTTTTTGAAGGGTTGATACCGATACTTACATAAACCTGGTCAAAGATATCCTTTGCCCTGAGAACTATGTCAATATGACCATTCGTTACAGGATCAAAAGTGCCGGGATAGATTGCAATTTTCTTCTTTTTTTCGTCCATTTACAACAATTTTTCTAAATTTTTTGTTGATTTCAAATATAATAAATATTTATGTAATACACTTTCTTTTAATTTTGGAAACAGACAAGGAGTCTCAAAATGATTTATTATTATGTACAGATCAGCGTGGATACAAAAGTGCAAACTGACTGGATACAATGGATGCTGGAAGTCCATATTCCCGAAGTGGTTGCAACAGGACACTTCAAAAATTGTTATTTTCAACAGATAATTGATCCTTTACCAACCGGTGAAACAGTATCATTCCTTACTGTTTATGAATGTGAATCAGTTGAGAGACTGAGAAAATACCGGGAAAATGATGCTCCTAAACTGATGGCAGAACACGAGAAAAAATTTGGTGGTGCTTTCACAGCCACAAGATTTGTGGGTGCCCCACTCCGTGTTCCCGAAGGAAAAGTTAAATTTTAATGATTTTGGGAGTGATGTTAAACACCACTCCCCTTTTCTCTCCTGTTTTGTGAGCTGATTCATTTTTGCTTCATATTTTATTTATATTTTGCATTGTTATATTTAATATTTTAGGCTTTCCATGCGATATTTAAGTTTGTTTTTTATTCTACTAATTACCTCAGGCATCTCACAACAGGCATCTGAATATTTCCCCGCCTCCGATGGTTACAAATGGTACACAAAAACTGTGGTACTCGACTCTCTGAATCAGGAAATTGATTCTCTCGCTGCATACACCATTGATTCACTCGCCGGTGAAACAACCTACAAAGGTTATCAGGCTAAATATATATTAGGAAAAACAGGTTTATATGAAACTGTTACCTATCAGCCATATATTGATACCTCATTTGTTTCACTTTCAGGAAGTGATGCCAGAACTTATTTTGGTCTTGGCAATATTAACTCTTTGCTTGGTTTGATTGATACCACCGCCATTGACAGCACCCTGCTTGGAGTATTGGGTTTACTCTCCTCAGTTGAAGGATGGTATCCAACCTATAAGTTTACGAGCTCAGTGGGTACCAACTATACTCTATTCACAAAAGACACTACTATTGTGGTCCAGGATGTAACTTTACCATTACGCTTCCAGGCTCAAGCAAAGAGAGTTAATGATGGTCCACTGACGACAGAAATTGGAACATTTAACTGCAAAAAGTTTGTTTTGTCTTATTCAGTGAAATATATATTACCCCCGTTCATTTCCATCACTTTGATTACTATTCCTGACACTCATTATGTAGCTCAAGGAAACTGGATTGTGAAAACAATTGCTCCATCAACAACATTGGATTTATCTTTTGTTCAGCTCGGTACATTCACCTTCCCCGGAAGAATGGAAGTTGTGATTCCGCCTATTATTCCAACATCAGTTGAAGATTTTGAACCTGCTCAGATTGATGGATTTGCGCTTCATCAGAACTATCCAAATCCTTTTAACCCGGAAACAACGATAAGTTTTAATCTCCCGGATAATGGATTTGTTTCACTAAAAGTGTACGATAATTTGGGTAATCTGATTGCAACTCCTATAAGCAGAGATATGCAAGCCGGTACCCACAAGATGAGTTTTAGTGGGAATGACTTGGCAAGTGGCGTTTATTTTTACAGACTGGAAACAGAACGATTCTCAGAAACCCGAAGAATGATTCTACTCAAATAGGAAACTATTAAATTTTGTTTTTAAGGAAGATCAGTTGCCAATTACGGGTTAATTGATCTTCCTTTTTTTATTTTAAATAATTTTGAGGGCTTTTTGCAGATCAATTTTGGTTGTCAGTAAATCCTGTGATAACACTTTCACTGATCCAATAACCGGCATAAAATTTGTGTCCCCGTTCCATCTGGGGACTATATGGAAGTGAATGTGATCGGCAATTCCTGCACCGGCAACTTTACCGAGATTTGCACCAATATTAAAACCCTCAGGATTGTTTATTTCTCTGAGAGCTGTAATCAGCCTTTTGATCGTTGAAGTGACTTCCGCAAATTCCTCATCTGAAAGCTCCATTATATCAGAGATATGCCTGAAGGGAATCACCATCAGATGCCCGTTATTATAAGGATAAAGGTTCAGCATGGTAAATGTCCTCTCCCCTCTGAAGACGACCTGTGACTGATCATCCATAAGATCATCATTCTGTGAACCACAAAAGACACACCCCTTGCTGTCCGCCTTTTTCTCTTTAAATGATTCGATATATTGTGAACGCCACGGTGACCATAATTTATCCATCTGCCATCCTGATTAAGATTTGTTAATACTTCAAAAATAGTGATTTATTTTTAGAAAATCCGTTGTACCTGTTTATAATAAAATAAAAAGGCTGCTCGAAAAAGCAGCCTTTGAAAATATGATGAAGAGTGTTTTATTCTTCTTCAAGTCTCGATTTGTTATATTCTTCAATGATCTTAACTTCCTGCTCTTTAGGAACTTCCTCATAAAAAGAAAATTTCTCTTTGTGAGTTCCTCTTCCTGCAGTAATACCACGAAGATCAACTGAATATTTGTAGAGTGACGACAATGGTACATTAGCTTTAAGTATCTGGAAATGACCATCGGATTCCATTCCGAGAATTCTACCTCTACGAGATGTAAAATCACTCATAACATCACCCATGAACTCTTCAGGAACTTTAACTTCAACTTCGTAGATAGGCTCAAGTAAACACGGTTTACAAGCTGCAAATGCTTTCTTAAAACATTGAGCTGAAGCAAGTTTAAATGACATTTCATCCGAATCAACATCGTGGAATTTTCCGTCAAAAAGAGTGACTTTTACATCCACAACATTATAACCGGCAAGCACACCTTTAACCATTTGCTCCTGGATACCTTTTTCAACGGCAGGAATAAATCTACCGGGAACAGCACCACCAACGATGGCATCAACAAACTCAAATCCTTTTCCGCGTTCCTGAGGTTCCATTTTAAAGAATACATGAGCAAACTGTCCCCTGCCACCTGATTGTTTTTTATGGCGGTAGTCAACACTGTCAACTCTTCCTTTAATGGTTTCTCTATAAGGAATGCGTGGTTGAACAAGATCCACATCAACATTATATCTTTCTTTCAGTCTCTTCACTGCGAAAGTGAGCTGGGTCTGACCCTGCCCTGTTATGATGGTTTGTCCAATTTCAGGATCAAATCTTACGTTAAATGAAGGATCTTCTTCGTGGAGGGCGTGTAAACATGTTGCGATTTTATCTTCATCACCTTTAGCTTTAGGGATGATCGCTCCTCTGATTGAAGGTTCCGGAAATTTAATATGTGCAATTTTTACTGAATAGTTCTTTGAACTAAGAGTATTATTGGTGTGTGAATCTTTAAGTTTCACCACTGCACCAATATCTCCTGCACACATGGAGGAAAGATCTTTTCTATTGTGTCCGTTCAGTACAAAAAACTGATTAAGTCTTTCAGGTTTTCCACTGGTCTGGTTCACAAGATCCATACCCGGTTTTAATGTACCGGAAAAAACTCTGAATAGTGAAAGTTCACCAACATGTTGTTCTGCAATTATCTTAAAGATAAAAAGAACGGGTTCCCCGTTTTGGCTGCAAACAACTTCTACTTCTTTTCCGTCACCAAGAAATCCCTTTACCGGGGGCATCTCATTTGGTGCTGGGAAGTAGCTTACCGCAAAATCAAGGATATTGTTCATTCCAACACCTTTTGCGGCGGAAGCTGCAAATACAGGAACAAGGTCACCATTGCGGATCGCTATTTTCATTCCTTTTGCTGCTTCTTCAGGGGTTAAATCCCCGTTTTCAAAATAATTATTCATGAGTTCTTCATCAGCTTCAGCAACTTTTTCAATTAACTGAGTGTGATACTCTTCGGCGAGCGCTTTTAAATCTGCGGGGATCTCAATCTCCGTTACAGATTTAGTTCCGATCGCTCCATACTGATATGCTTTCATCTTGAGCACATCCACTACTGTATCGAACTGTAATCCCTCTTTAGCGGGGAAAGTTACAACCACACAACTGTGTGAAAGCCGATCAATCGACTGTTCAAATATCCTTTTAAAATCCGACCTTTCATGGTCAATTTTATTAATTACGATGGCTGCCGGTTTGTTATCTTCTTTAAGATATTCCCAGGCATGCTCAGTTCCTACTTCAATACCTTCGACTGCTTTTATAAAAATAAGACCCGTATCGACAACTTTTGAACCTGCCAAAACTTCACCTTCAAAATCAGATGTTCCCGGAATATCAACAATATTCAACTTAACATCTTTCCAATCCAAGTGACAGGCAGAGAGGGAAATAGAAATCTTACGCTCAATTTCATTAGGAGTATAGTCAGAAATCGTGTTTCCTTCTTCTATTTTGCCGATACGGGTAGTTTCACCGCCGGTGTATAAAGCCAACTCGTTAAAAGTAGTTTTTCCGGCGTTGGCATGTCCAAAAAAACCGATGTTCCGGATGAGCTCCGGAGTATATTCTTTCACAGATGATCTCCTTTACTTCTTTAAGAAAAAGGCTCTGAAGAAGGCGAGAACGCCACCTTTCAGAGCCGTTAAATTAGTAAGCAGCTTATCCACCGGTGATTCAAGACTTTCTTTAACTTTATCTTCGAAACTGAACAAACTTTCCAGCCTCATCTTTACTTGATCAATTATCCAACCTGTCTTTTCAAGCTGCTCATTCACCTCGGAAGAGGTGTGTTGCAGTGTGCCGGACAGTGTCTGTAATGAGTCAATCAGTGGCTCAAATTTATTCGTGAGTTCGCCCAAGTCTTGTTGCATCTGTTGTACACTATCAGTGAGTTTTTTTAAATACACTATAAGCGCTACACATAATGCTGACGCACTCAGGTAAAGGATTACTTGAAATATCTCCGTTAACATAGCTACTCTTTCATTTTAAAAGATTATGCGTTTTCTGTTTCCTGTTCAGCAGCAGGTTTCCCTTTTGCTCCTTTCATAAGCCTTTCAGCATCATTCTTGATTTCTTCGGCTTTTTTCTTTGCGTCATCAATAATTTGTTGACCTCTTTTTTTGCCTTCGTTAACCACTTCCTGAGCTTTTTCTTTGGCTTTTACCAGTTGGGATTCAGCTTCTTTTTTGAAATCTTCAGCTTTATCCTGAATGTCTTTGCGGAGTTCTTTCCCACTCTTTGGAGCAAACAAAAGGGCTAATGATGCACCGACTAATCCACCGGCCAGAAGACCTAAAAGCAAACCTTTACTTAGATTTTTGTCGTTTGACATAACAACCTCCATTTTTTTATGAATTTTACAACATTTTTTTAAATGCACTATAATATACTCTCATTTGTAAATAAAATCAAACATGAATTTAATCTTGTTTAAAAATTAAAATATATAATACTAAGTAAAATAATAGTAATTACTCATACATCAAACACAAAAAGGAGGCCATAGCCTCCTTTTTCAAAAATAGTTACGATTTGTTGACCAAATTTCCAACAACATGAGTTTTCATGCCGGGGAATTGGTGGCTTTGTCTAATTACATGTTTTTTACTATTTCATTAGCGAATTCGCTGGTCTTAACTTCTTTTGCACCATCCATCAGACGGGCAAAATCGTAGGTGACCACTTTACTCGAAATTGTTTTTTGAAGTGCAGATTCAATCATTCTTGCAACTTCTGTCCATCCAATGTAATCAAACATCATCACTCCCGAGAGTATTACTGATCCGGGATTAATTTTGTCGAGATTTGCATATTTTGGAGCAGTTCCATGAGTAGCTTCAAATAAACCGATCGAATAACTTAGATTTGCACCGGGAGCGATTCCAAGACCACCAACCTGTGCTGCTGCAGCATCTGAAAGATAATCACCATTCAGATTTGGAGTGGCAACCACATCATATTCGTCAGGTCTCAATAAAACCTGCTGGAACATACTGTCGGCGATACGATCTTTTATGAGAAGTTTTCCTTCAGGAACCTTTCCGCCGTGATTTGCCCAGACTTCATCTTCAGTGACAGTTACATTGCCAAATTCTTCTTTAGCAACTTCATAACCCCACTCCTTAAATGAACCTTCGGTAAACTTCATGATATTGCCTTTGTGCACAATTGTAACACTTTTTCTACCATGTGTGAGAGCATATTCGATGGCTTTTTTCACAAGTCTTTTTGACCCAAAAGCTGACATTGGTTTAACACCAATCCCTGAGCCGGGTCTGATGTTTTTACCAAACTTTTCGTTTATTAATTTGATTATTTCGTTGGCTTCAGGCGAATCAGCTTTAAACTCAACACCTGCATAAACATCTTCCGTGTTCTCTCTGAAAAGCACAATGTCAAGTTTTTCAGGAGTTTTTACGGGACTTGGTGTACCTGCATAATACTTTACTGGACGAACGCATGCATAGAGATCAAGGCGTTGTCGAAGTGTAACATTTAAACTTCTGATTCCACCTCCAACTGGTGTAGTGAGTGGACCTTTTATGGCAACGAGATATTCTTCAATTGCTTCAAGGGTTTCTTCAGGTAACCATTCGTTTTCACCATAAACTTCAAGTGATTTTTCACCCGCATAAATTTCAGCCCAAGCAACTTTCTTTTTGCCTCCATATGCTTTTTCGACAGCAGCATCAAAAACATGCTGTGAAGCTTTCCAAATATCAGGACCTGTTCCGTCTCCCTCAATATAGAGAAGTACCGGGTTGTCAGGAACAATAAGTTTCCCGTTTGCGACAGTGATTTTAGCACCAAATTCAGGAACTTTTACATGTTTGTAGTTTCCCATTAGTTGACCTCCGTTTTGTTAAGAATATTTAAATCTATTTTTCCCTGTTTTCTCTGGTAGAACCAGAAAGCACCCAAACCAACAATAACTGCAAACCACAGAGTGGCAACTCTGATTAAAATGGTTGAAGATACTGCAATAGCCTCGGGTTTATTAAGGGATTGTATAAAAAGTGTAAAAAGTGCATCCGTTGCTCCAAGTCCCCCCGGCAAAAAGGAAAGTGCCCCAGCGACTGTTGCAAAAGAATAATAAAATGAAGCCCTGAAGAGTGATACATCGACTGATAACTCAGTAAGTATCAAATAGTATGCATAACACTCAAAAAACCACGAAATGAGACTGAATAATGTCATCAGAACCATCGGTTTTGGTTTCAGAAGTGTATAAGCGCTCTCATATAATTCAATAAAATGTGGTAAAAATCTTTTGAGAAACCCAACTCGTCCAAGTATATGAACAAGTGGCAGTGCCCATCCCCTGTTTGAAATTATTGTGATCATAATTGTGAAGACAATCAGCGCACCAATAGCAAATTCTCTTCCATAATTGAAACTCAAAGCACCTGCCAGGGCGATGATAATTAGCGCAGTCATGTCGGTTACTCTTTCTGCGAATATCACAGGGGCAGTTTTGCTGACAGAAACACCCAATCTTTCTTTCAAAAGAAATGATTTTAGCACCTCCCCCATCTTCCCGGGGGTAACACTTAACATGAATCCACTTAAAAATATTAAAAAGGATTCTCCCAATCCAATTTTTACATCGATCAAACCAAGATAATAGTGCCACTTAAAAAAGCGAAAGATATAATTTGCAAAAACCAATCCAAGAATCACCGGAATCAGAAAGATACTAAATTTTGAAAGAGCATCAATTACTTTGTCGATGTCTGCATAAATCGAAAAAGCGAGATACAAAACCACCGATGCAATGATAGAATAAATTATAGTCCTTCTATAATTTTTCAAGAAGTTACCTTTTTGAGAGCCTCATAAACTGCATTTGTGGGGAGACCCATCACATTGTAATAACATCCGTCAATTCTTTCCATGAATATTGAACCATATCCATCCTGAACGCCGTATCCCCCGGCTTTGTCTAATGAACTACCTGTAGCCACATAACCAACAATCTCATTTTCAGTTAAATCTGTAAAGGTCACTTTAGTCTCTGAAAATGAATCTACTCTTTTTTTGTTTAGTGTATTCAGAACCGAGAATCCTGTGATAACGGTATGAGTTTTGCCACTCAATCTGCGTAGCATCAATTTTGCTTCTTCTTCATCAACGGGTTTACCAAGTATTTCACCGTCAAGAAGTACGATAGTATCCGCAGTAACTATGATCCCCTCTATTCCACGGGAAATTGCATCATCCATCTTCCTTTTTGCCAACATCAAGGCGACATCGTTTTGATGCATCTCCAGTGGAAAAGATTCATCTGTGTCGAGACTTACAACCTCAATTTCTCTGACAATCTGACTAAGAAGAAACTTCCTTCTGGGTGATCCTGAAGCTAAAACGATTTTAAGGTCAATTACCATAAACCCTGGTGATTTCTGTTTGTGGGAAATAATGAGCTAATATCTCTTCATAACTTCTGCCTGCACGACTTTGATTCATAGCTCCCCATTGACACATCCCAACACCATGACCATTCCCCCATCCTTTCAGATTTATCTTCTGAACCAATCTATTTTCTTCAATAACTTCAATTTCGAAATTTGAGCTCCTAAGAATCGAGTTGTCTTTTTTACTTTTTATGACATCCCGAATTCTACTTCCCGCAATTTTAACCGGTTTTTCATCTCTAAGATAAACCAACAATTCTTTTGCCCTTCCTGAAGTATATCTTTCCTTAATCTCCATCCCCACAAGAACAAAATTTTTCGATTTAATAAGACCTGCGTCAAATAAATATCTGATAATTTCAAATGCAGAGTAAGATTCAGCCCATTTAAATGAAGGTGACTTTTCACAATATGAGGGATCCCCATCCTTTACTCCCTTCAGATAAGGATGGTTCACAGGTCCAAAAACATTTGCAATGTCTTCAGTGTGTCCACCACAGTTTGCATGATAAAAAATCAAAGCAGGTTTACTCTGCCAGGTGAGAATCATTCCTTCTGTCTCAAAAACCGCACGACTGTCAATCCCTGTTTCAACATCGACGCCACCGTAGGCCTGATCCTTCACACCATCAGTTACATCATAAAAAGCCCTCTTTTCGGACAAACGGTTTATGGCAAATGTTCTAGCTGTAACCGCAGCACACTTAAGTGCCTGAAAAAAGTATTCGTTTTTTAATCCAATTTCAAGAGGAACAACCCCCAAAATATAATCTTCAAGATCGAGGTAGTTAATAACTAACGTTTTTGAATTCTGTGCGGAAAACCAAATTTCTCCTCTGAAGGATTTTTTCTTGAAGTATAGATATTCATCATTATTAACAGGCCTTAGTTTAATTGATGAAGAATTGTGGACAGTTTCACCGACAGTAACCGTCACTTTTCCTCTCTGAGATCTTATCGACAGGGTTTTCCCTTCATCAACTTTTTCCTGATAATCATCGTACATCAAATATGAGCCAATTTCCAGTTTTACTGAGAATTCTTTTAACTCCTCAGATACGAGAACCCGGATATTTTGTCTTAATGAGTTGGAGTTATCCGGTTTCGAAACATTATTATTTGAAGGCTTTTTATCGATTGTTGTATTATTGGGGGAATTCCTGATGGTTGCAGCACAACCCGGAAGAGATAAAAATATAATTAATAGGAAAAACTTGAAGAAGGGACTTTTGAATGTTATCGGGGTAAGAGCCAAAATAGAATTTTAATTAACGAAACATCGCCTTAATGCTGCCCCAGGTTTTCTTAAAACCTGAAACTGAGTGACTCACAGAAACTTCTCTGGAATATGAAGTGGAGTTATCACGATCAAAAATCTTTAATCTGTAAACATAGATAACATCGGTAGTTTTGTAAGCTCCCTCATCATAATAAGCGTAATAGGAATTGTTGCCTTTTGGTTGAATGGTCGTAACCTCCATAAATGGGGTGTTATGGGTACGCCTTTCTACAACAAATTCCTTCAGATTGCTCTCTGAGGCAGTCTTCCATTCGATTTTAACCTTTCCGTCCTCACTCTTTGCGTGAAAGAAGTCAAGGAAAGCACCGGCAACTATTGTTCCGAGGGCGAAAATTAATGCGAATAAAACTACTTTTATTTTCATGTATGCAATATAAGGGTTCTTGAGTAAAAAATCAATGAAAAAAGAAAAAAACTTCAAAAAAAGAGTAGCTTCAGTGACTTGAGACACTTGAATGACGAGAGTGCCTCAGTACTTGAGTACTGAAGTTCTTAAGTTCTCAGGTTCTAAAGCTCTAAAGTTCTAAAGTTCTAAAGTTCTTAAGTTCTTAAGTTCAAAAAAACATATCATCTTCTATATTCTCTAGCAAACGCAGATAACTGTCATATCTCTCGGGATCAATTTCTCCCCTCTCCACTGCTGCCAAAACTTCACAACCGGGCTCATGATTATGGGTACATGGTTTATATTTGCATGACTGTAGATAATCCGCCAGGTCGGGAAAATAATGAGCAAGATCATCTTTTTGTATTCCAAAGGGTGCTATTTCTCTTATTCCGGGGGTATCGATCAAAAAGGTATCCTTATTGATTTGGTTCATGCTCACAATTACTGTGGTATGTTTCCCCTTTTGATTATAACTGCTCACTTCTCCTGTAGAAAGTTTCAATTCAGGGAAAAGTGCATTAATCAGTGAAGATTTGCCGACCCCGGAATGTCCCCAGAACAACGATTTGTGACCGTAAAAAATCTCTCTGAGTTCCGGTATTCCCTCACCTGTAATAGCCGAAACTGAATGTATTTTATAACCGATTGATGTGTAGAGATCATACCAAAATTCAATTTCGACGGGGTCTTCAACCAGATCAATCTTGTTAAAAATTATAACAGGACGAATATTGGAACTTTCAGCGATTACAAGAAACCTGTCGAGCACTTTATTGTTAAAAACAGGAGTACCGAATGAACAAACAGGAAATATATAATCAATATTTGATGCAATGACCTGTTCATATCTCTCACCTCTCGTCGTGGCGCCCTTTTGTTTTGGTGCTTTACGGGAAATAAAATTTTTTCTATCGTCCACACTATAAATGACACCGGAATTTGAATCGATCATGTCAAAATTGACATAATCGCCCACGGCAGCCACATCTGTTAGAACCAGTTTATCTTTTTTATGCCGAAGATCGTGTTTGAACTTACCTCTCAATACACAGCGGATAACTCTCTGCTCTTCGGGAATCATGACCCAATGGCTTTGCGCCTCGATCCTGATCAACAATCCTTTGATGTTAAACTCCTCAAATCAAAAACGGAAAGATACTCCAAAAACTGCATTATGCAAAGTAATATCTTGAAGGGTTCTTGATTCTGCGTAGCCATAATTTTCACCAAAATCTTTCCACCAGCCATACATATAAGCTACATCAAACGATAATTCACCATCAAGCAGATAACCAATTCCGAGAGTAAGAAATTTTTTGTCATAATCTGACGGATCATCTTTATAAGGCGATTTTTGTGTAAAATAACCGGCTCTAACCCTTGCATCAACAAAAGGAACTGTGTATTCGGCACCAAAATTATAATTTAAAACAGCCCTCAGTGAACTTTGTACATCTTTATTAAGATCACCAACAAAAGAACCGCCCAAACCGGAGATATCCTTAAAATTGGCTTGTGAATAATCCATGAAAGAAGCTTGAGCAGAGAGGATCAAACCACGGACATTAAAAGAAACTCCACCGGTAAACTTAAACGGAGTGGAAATCTCATATTCTACACTGCTTTTATAATCTTCGGGATCTATAGTGACTTCTCGTCCACTACCCCAATAACTTGCAGCTTCGATACCATATTTTTCTTTTATCGTAAATGTTCTCGGTAATTCGATCGTTAAACCGACTCTGGCTAAGTCCTTTACCTGATATAACATACCAAGTTTGACCTCATAAAAACTGATATCCCAGTTTAATAGAGTTTTATACGAGAATCTTCTGAAGTCATTTGTAAAACTGTTCCCGGGGGCGAGTTCGGTACCCGTATAAATTCCCAGAGGATCGGTTTCATGATAATCGTAGTTATTTTCGTAGGAACCGTTTCCAAGCCCTAAAGTCAATCCCAAAAAGAGGTTTTTATATGCTTCATAACCAACTGAGAAATTCCATACTCCGGTTGAGCCGGATTGCAAACGAGAACCCGCCTGGTTAAGTCTTCCGTTTATTTTCGTATTATAATCATCATCGGTAAGATAAAGTTCAAATGGAATTTCGGAATAACCATTTAAATCCTGGATCATGGAAGTACTTCCTCCATTATATCCATTAAAATCCATCTTGCCTGTAAAGTCGTGTTGTGAATTATATGAGGTTCCAACAACCAGACTGCCTCGCAGAGTGGGAATCGGAAAAAGTAATGAAAAGTTGTCAAGATTGGCGGAAGTATTCCCTGCCTTTAATTGATTTCCAAAAAAGGTGGTATTGTTTTGGACATTCGAATATTTAAAACCTCCACCCAATTCAAATCTCCTGACGAGTGCAATACCGGCGGGATTATAACTCATTCCAAGTCCATCATCACTCATCGCAACAAATGCATTTCCCATACCCATTGCCCTGGCACCCGAACCAAATCCGGGAAGTGATAATCTCACGGCATCATTAACTGTCTGCCCAAATCCAATCCCGGCAAATAACAATGAAATAACAAGAAGTTTTTTCATTTCCTTCCACCCCCGGAGCCGCTGCGTCCTGAATTCTTTTTATTGTCGTCTGAACTGCTGCTGCTTCTACCACCACTGTCATTGCTTGAAGTGGATTTTGTTGGGGTTGGAGTGGTAGCAGTTGTTCCCGAGCCACTATTGCCGGAACTTCTTGTAGCTGACGAACCTGTGCCATCACCTGAAGAGTTTCTGCCACCATCACGGTTTCTTAAATTAAGGCTTTCTTTGTCTCTCTTCCTGACCACAGTTGTTTCAGATTTAGTGTCGTCAGAAGAACCTCCACTTACTACCGTTACCGGAGTAATCGAATACCACCATGGCAGTACATAATAATCGGAATACCCGCCATAATAGCTGCCCGAGTAATATGATTCACCATAATCAGTCTCTTCATAATCCTGTTCGATCTCGGTTATAAGTTCCTCTTCAAGAGGTTGTCCCATATCAACAACGGTATAACAACCACCCAAAACAAATGGTATAATCATTACTAACACTAAAAACTTCAACTTTTTCATTATAATCCTCTAATTATCTTGAACGTCTGGATCCACCGGAACCGGAGCTTGAACCCGATCCTGATCTTGAAGGTGACGAAGAACGACTTCCACTACCGGAATTTGAAGGAGATCTGTAAGTGCCACTTGAGCCGCCACTGTTTCTGCTTGGAGACTTATAGCTGCCGCGTGAACTTCCTGAATTTCCATCATTTCTTGATGGCGATTTATAACTCTTGTTACTTTTCCCGCTATTGCCATCGGTACGGGTTGGGCTTTTATAATCTCTGCCTGAAGGTTCTTTTACATCCTTTTTAGGTTCTCTTGTGGTCTTTTTTCCACCCGAATTGTTCCCGTCGTTACGAGGATCTTTTCGAGGGGTAACAGTTTTTTCACGACCATCATTCCTCGTCTCTTTTTTGGGTGTTACATTTTTGTTATCACCGTCATTGCGTGAATCTTTTCTCGGAGTAACAGTTTTATTATTTCCATCCGTTCTGTCACCTGATCTTTTGTCAACTCCGGAATTATCACCTCTTCCGTCGTTCTTTACAGAATTTCTCTTGTCATCTTTTTTTGTAACGTCTCTACCGGAGTTTCTCTTAACAACAGGTTCTTCATCACGATTCCATGTGTCAAATGCACTCCGTTTTCTTTCCGTTCTAATTTCATTATCAACAGCATCACCTGAACCACGTGATCCGTCATTTTTGACTCCTGCTCTTTTAGCGACATTATCTTCGTGATTGGTAATTCCCGGGGTTCTTACACCTGAGCCGTTCCCTCTTGTTATAGATGAACCACGCCCGCCGTCATGCCCCCTGATGGAACTGATTTCTCTGTCACGGTATTTGTGATTGGAAAATCCACCCCAATTGTTGTTGTAGTCGTGGTGGTTATAGCCATAACTGTGATATCCTCCCCAATAAAATGGATAAGGATCATACCAATACCAAGGATAATAAACCCATCGTGGATAATACACATATGGATTGTAGAAGTAATCCCAATATGGGTCGTAACAAAAGTTATTCCAACCATATCCGTAACCATATCCGTAGCCATAACCTGCGATAAGGTTAACTCTTACGACCGGTCGTGACCAGTAATCATCTTCTATATATGTATATTTTTTTACGGAGATTTCAACTTCACTTTCGTTTTCATTGTCGTAAACGAAGGTGGTATCACCCTCTTTGACCACAATGTCCGGTTCGGTTTCTCTCTCGACAATTACAACTTCTTTTTCAACCTTTGGTTGCTGCTGAGCTTCAAACTGGGTATAACAACCCGTGGCCCAAAAGGCAAACAGAACAATTGGTAATAAAATCTTGGCTTTCATAACAGCTCCTTTTTTGTTTAATCATGCAATTTCCGTGCCTGATTAAAAAATGCTTAATACAGCTTTATTCTTATACTTCATGGAGAATCATTTTGTTCAGTAAATAGAACAGGTGTTTAATATAATGTACAAAATACTTCTACACTAAAGTTCAATATATCACTTGAAAAACCAATAAAAAGGGTAAAAGAAGGTCAGTTTGTCATTAAAATGTCGATTTTACCCGACATTTCATCAAAATCGAAAGGTTTGTATAAAATTGCGTTTACATAACTGCGCAAGTGTGATTCAAGCGAAAGTATGTTCCTTGTGAACACATAGGTCATGATAATAGGAAGGGGCTGAATATTTTTGATAAGATTTTCGATTTTCTCATTTGGTTGAGAATCGAGAATCAACATGTCAAAATCTGAAGTCTTCAGATATTTTTCGATCTGATGAAAATCATTAGTGGTGGTCACTGCATACTTTTTCTCAAAGTACATAAGCACACTGGCACAAAAACTGAGATCAGGAGAGTAAAATAAAATATTCTTCATTTTCTTTAAACTTGTTCGCTTTTCTATAAGCGAATTTAGTGCCAATCAATTGGGGGTATATCATTTTAAAGTTTTTATGATATTTGTGGTTGAAAATGGGTAATTTTTCATCTGTTATATTCTCTTTTTCGACAATGTAAACGCTTATTTCTCAATATTGAAAAACACAAAACACACAAAATGAAAATTCCAAGTTATATCATATTCTTTCTTCTATTATCCTGTTTCCCACTTTTTTCACAGGAAGAGCCGGACACCTCAACAGCTGTTACAGAGGAGGATATTTACGAATTTGAGTCGGATTCAACATATTCTGAGACTATGGACTCTGTTGGTGTTTATGTTATCGAGTCATATTTGAAAGAAGAAGAGAAAAAAGAGATAATTGTCTATTTTTTTGCGACCAGTCCTGTAAAAGCACGAATTATTTTTGATGGTGGTAAAGAGTTTATTGTCTCAGATACTCTGGCCGAAAGTTTTAGATTCACTTCTGATTTATCCGTTTTTGCAAATGCTACCGAAGTGTTGAGGGGAAGAATTTTTGTAGAAGATGAAGCGGGCAACAAAAGTTCAAGCGAAGAATTTGAAATTCCCCTGCCTGTAGATCCGAAAATTGAAGGAACTGCTCTCGGTTACCTCGCCGATTGTACACTTGGGGCACTTGCATATTTGGTACCTTCTCCCGGTCTCTCCTTTTTTGGAGGTGAAACGCGATTTTCACTTTTTAAAGAAATCCCAATCGTGGTCTTTCAAAGTAATATATCAGATCTTCCATGGATGGCTTTTGCACTCGACTATGTTCACACACCCGACATCGATTTTAGAAATCGATATTTCTTTGGTGTAAAATTCCCCTTTGAAGTGCCGATCTTAAAATATGCAGCTCCCGGAATCAGCTTTTCAACAAATTTTCTCGGAGTCAATGGAATCTCCCCGGAGGTATCCATCGGTTTTTTTGAAATATTTAGAGTGATAAATTTTAATATCAAAGCGAGATATAACTACTATCCCTCTGCCTCAGGATTGAATAATTTTGATATAAACATTGGCTTAACATCCTACTTCCTGACCTTCGCACTTTAACCAATTGATTTTCAGGGTGCTTTGGAATTATCCCGTTAAATTGAGTGTTATCTTTTTGAAATGATATCAATTCAAGGATATGATGTATAAGTTTGTTGTATTAATAGTTATGTTCGGTTTTATAACCGTCTTCCCACAATATGGTGGACTTAAGGGTATTGTCTCCGCCGATGGTGAACCGCTTCCTGGTGTAACAATTAGAGTGTTGGACACCAAATCCGGTACCGTTACAGATTCTGATGGTTATTATGAATTAAAGAACCTCCCCGCCGGGAAAATTAAATTGCAATTTACTTATGTTGGTTACCTCACGATAGATAAAACCGTAACCATCGAAGCTGGAAGAATTCTTACTGCAAATATCTCCTTGACCGAAAAAAATCTGGAACTTGATGAAATAGTCATTTCCGACAAAGCCAGAGATGCCTCGGATACTGAAACCAGTATTATAGATCTTGAACCTGAACAGGCAAAAGTGTTACCCGGTGCCGGAGAGGATGTTCTAAGGACTCTTCAGGCGCTCCCCGGAATTCTTGCTCCAAATGACTTTTCATCCCAACTGGTTGTTCGTGGATCGGGACCTGATCAAAATTTAATTATAATCGATAATGTTGAAATTTTTAATCCTTACAGACTCTACGGTTTTATCAGTATGTTTAATCCTGATGCCGTATCTGATATAACTTTGATCACGGGTGGTTTCCCTGTCAAATATGGTGACAGACTCTCTGCGGTTCTTGATGTCTCCAACCGTGAAGGTACATCTAAAAAAGGAATTACCGGAAGTTTAAATGCCTCAATTACAAATGCAAACCTTGTTCTGGAAGGAAAAAATCCTTTTAATATTCAAGGTGGGTGGCTAATAAACAGTCGCCGAACATATTATGATCTTATTCTCGAACCATTTGCAAAAAGTGCCGGACTGGTCGAGGAAGAAACCGCATTCCCAAACTTCTATGATATCCAGGCTAAAGTAACATTGGGACCTTTTGACGGACATAAGATTAATATTTTTGGCATCTACTCTGCTGATGGCGTTAATCTTGTCTCCGGCTCCAAAAGAGAAACCCCCGGAAGTGTAGCCGCAAATAATGTGACAAGAAATGATGTAATTGGAGTAACCTGGGAATATTCACCCAATGCTAAATTTTTCCTTCAGAATACACTGAGTTGGTACAACAATAGTGGAGATGCAGGTTTCACAGCAGAAATTTTAGACCCGTCCTTAAATCGAGACGCATTTAAAGGTTTTAGTGCCGATACTATCAAACCTTATCTTTTTGGATTTAAAGTCAATTCAACTTTCCTTTTTGAGAAATTTTCCTGGGACACTAAAACTAATCTCCTTTGGGGAAATAACAATATCCTCGAGGCAGGATTTGGTGCAGATATCCTAAAATCGACCCTCATCTTTGATTTTGAATTCGATCCGGAACTTCGTGCAATTTTTGCTGCAAACCCTAATTTTAGATCTTCCATTGGAGATATCAAGGATACTAAAACTTATGGCAGGTACCGTTTTTTTGCACAAAACAAGTTTAATTTTTGGGATTTGGTCTATATTAATCCCGGAGTCAGATTTGATCATTATGAAATTATCGGTAAATCATATCTTGCACCCAGAATTTCAGCTTCACTACAGATCGATGAGTTAACAACATTAAGAGGTGCCTGGGGAGTTTTCTACCAGTCGCCCGGTTATGAAAAACTGCTCGACGCAGGAGTTCTCTACGATTTTTCACCTGTCAATGTTGCACTTCTTGAAGCAGAAAAAGCTATCCACTATGTCCTCGGAATTGAAAAATGGCTCTCATTCGAGTGGAACCTCAAAATAGAAGCCTATTACAAAGATTTTAGTAACTTGATAGTCCCTAAAATAGTAACAGGAACCAGATATTACACCGAAAGGGTGCCTGGTCAAGATCCAAACACAACTGCGGGTTGGACAAGGCCGGTCACGATTCAAAGCGATTCCATAACTCAAATTCCTGTGAATAACTCTTATGGCGAATCCTATGGTCTCGAAGTTATGCTTGCAAAAAAGAATATGGATCGAAATTCCTCGCTGAGTGGATGGATATCCTACTCCTTTTCGGTGGCAGACAGATTTGAGCGAAATTTTACCGTCCCGTTTAGATTTGACCAAAGACACACCCTGAATATTGTCCTCGACTATCAGTTTGCAGAAAATTGGAACCTTGGTGTGAGGTGGCAATATGGGTCAGGTTTCCCAAATACCACCCCCGAGGGGTTACGACCAAGGATTATTGCCGTAGATACAGATGGTGATCTTAAACCTGATACACCTCAAATCTCCGTGAGACGAAGCACTGCTGATCCTGATTATGTAGAGGTGATCTATGATGTGGCTTTTGAGGATAAAAACCGGTTTAATGATCGCAAACCTGTTTACCATCGAATGGATATCAGGGTAACTGCGTCAGCAAAATTTTGGAATCTTAACTGGAATTTTTATCTCGATGTAATAAATGTCTATAATCGCTCAAATATAATCGGATATAATTATTATGTGACGGAAAACAAAGAATTAGGTGTAAAACCTACCGCTATGTTTCCCATTTTACCGACCTTGGGTTTTAGCATAAAGTTTTAATTTCGTATAATTAAATTCAGCAATTTGTGATTTTTTAATGCAACTTCCCCAGTATAAAACCATTACCCGACTTACTTCTGAGATCAAAGGAACTCTTGAGCAAGGTTTTAGATTTGAAACCGTAATTGGTGAGGTTTCAAACTTTAAACCCCACTACTCGGGTCACTGGTATTTTACTCTGAAAGATGCCGGTGCACAGATTTCGTGCTGCATGTGGGCGGGCAATAACAAAAAAATTAACTTTACCCCAAAAGATGGCTCACAAATAGTTGTTACAGGTTCTGTTACCGTATATCCACCAAGAGGTAATTATCAGTTGGACATCACTGATATGAAAAATACCGGTGTGGGTGACCTTCAGATGGCTTTTGAATTTCTGAAGGAAAAACTTGGTAAAGAAGGACTTTTTGAAACAGGGCGAAAAAGGGAAATCAGAACATTCCCCTCAAAAATTGGAATTGTTACCTCCCCCACCGGAGCTGCATTCCAGGATATGATCTCAGTTGCCAATCGGAGATTTCCGCTCGTTGAGCTCATTCTTGCTCCCGCAAAGGTTCAAGGTGAGGGAGCTGCCGCGTCCATTGCATATGGCATTGCGGCTCTAAATGAGTTCGATGATATAGATGTGATTATTATAGGAAGAGGTGGAGGGAGCCTTGAAGACCTGTGGGCTTTCAACGAAGAAATAACAGCAAGAGCAGTCTTCAACTCCAGAATACCGGTTATCTCAGCTGTGGGTCATGAGGTTGACTTCACTATTTCTGATTTTGTTGCAGACATCAGGGCTGCCACACCAACAGCTGCCATGGAACTGGTAACCCCCGATAAAATGAAGGTGGAAGCAGCTTTACATGATTTTATGAACAATTTTGATCTGGCTGTCTCAGCCAATCTTAATGGAAAAAAAGATTCTGTTTTTAAGTTTATCAACTCCCCTGTTGTTAAAACTCCTGTTAATATCATAAAAATGAACAGCCAAAAACTTGATCTTGCAGTGATGAGACTCGAAAATACGATGAATACAAATCTGAAGGACCTGAAAAACAGAGTCAATTCAGCTGTTTTACACTTAAAATCGAACGATCACAACAGAATCCTTAAAAAAGGTTTTGTTTTTGTTACCCAAAACAATAAATTTATTAAATCATCACAAGAACTCAGAATAAAAGATCAATTTCAATTGAACTTTTTTGACGGGAAAATTCTTATTGAAGGTAATAATGGAAAAAGTAAATAGCGATATCACAGCTTTTAAGATAAAACTTGAGAGAATTGAACAGATATCTGAACTTCTTGAAGACCAGGACCTCGATCTTGAACAGGCAATAAAACTCTACGAAGAAGGTATGATTCTTTCGCAAGAGTGCCTTAAAACGCTTCAGGCGGCCGAAGTAAAAATTACGGAATTAAAAAACTCATTCAACACGCTTTAATGATCACCCAATAAACCACTTTTTTTCTTTGGAGAAACCGAATGCTTGATATGAACAACTACCCCGCACTATCGAAGGTAAATGTTCCCGCAGATTTTAGAGATTTTACAATCCCCGAGCTTAAACAGCTCTGTACTGATGTCAGGCAGTATATGGTGGATGTGATCTCAGTTATTGGTGGTCATTTTGGCGGTGGGCTTGGTGCTGTCGAATTAACGGTCGCTATGCACAAAGTGTTTAATACACCTGAAGATCAGATAGTATGGGATACAGGGCATCAAGCTTATCCACACAAAATTCTCACTGGTAGAAAGGACCTGCTGCCAACCATCAGACAACTCAACGGTATTTCAGGATTCCTCAAAAGAAATGAGAGTGTATACGACGCCTTTGGTGCAGGACATGCATCCACTTCTATCTCTGCAGCTCTTGGAATTGCAGAAGCAAATAAATATATGGGAACCAACCGTAAGGTCATCGCTGTAATCGGTGATGGTGCTATGACCGGCGGAATGGCTTATGAGGCGATGAATAATGCCGGTATGCTCGGTGCAAACCTGATTGTGGTTCTTAATGATAACAATATGTCAATCGCATCCAATGTATGGCAGTTTTCCAACTATTTTACTTCAATCATTACCAATCCCGAATACAATAAATTTAAGGGATATGTTTGGGATCTTACCGGAAAAATGGATAATTTCGGTGACAGACTGAGAAAAGTGGTTGGGAAAGTGGAAGGTGGACTCAAATCCATTATTACTCCGGGAATGCTTTTTGAAGCACTTGGTTTTCGTTATTTTGGACCGGTTAACGGGCACAATGTCCATCATCTTGTTAGAGTTTTTGAAGCCGCAAAAGGATTGACCGGTCCGATCCTGATTCATGCCAACACGGAAAAAGGAAAAGGTTACGCTCCCGCTGAAAAACATGTTCAAAGACTTCATGCATCAACACCATTTGATAAAGTAACAGGAATTGCTTACAAAAAAGAAGGTGCTCCAGCAGCCTACACTAAAATCTTTGGGGATGCACTTGTTGAAATTGTAAAACAAAACCCTAAAGTGGTGGGTATTACGGCAGCAATGCCTGATGGAACGGGATTAAATATTTTACAGGAAAAATGCCCACAAAATTATTACGATGTTGGAATAGCTGAAGAGCACGGAGTTACTTTTTCTGCGGGACTTGCAACCCAGGGTGTGATACCGGTGGTTGCCATATACTCCACATTCCTTCAAAGGGCAATCGATCAGATTGTTCATGATATCGCACTTCAAAAATTGCATGTAGTTTTTGTCCTCGACCGCGCCGGTCTTGTTGGTGCAGATGGACCAACCCACCACGGAACGCTTGATCTTACTTATCTCAGAATGATTCCAAAAATGGTAATCATGGCTCCAAAAGATGAAAACGAATTACGAAATATGCTTTATACAGCCACCAAATTGGAAGGTGGTCCCGTTGCAATCCGTTATCCAAGAGGAAATGCGCTCGGGGTTCCGCTCAGTGAGGAATTTTTACAATATGAAGTTGGTAAAGCTGAAGTAATTTCAGAAGGCACCGATGTTGCAATTCTCGCTGTAGGATCGATGGTTGACTATGCTACAAAAGTGATTCCCAAACTTGAAGAATTTGGAATTTCGGCAAAACTCGTAAATATGAGATTCATAAAACCTCTTGATACCGATCTTCTTGATGAAGTTGCTGTCTCTCATAAAAAACTTATTACTCTTGAAGAAAACACCCTTGTTGGAGGGTTTGGCTCTGCAATAACAGAATATTTCTGCGACAAGTTTTATAAAAACGATATTCTCCGTATCGGTTTGCCTGACGGTTTTGTTGATCATGGAACTCAGGCTGAATTGCACCGAATACTTGAAATTGACCCTGAGGGGATTCTGAATAAAATAAAAAACTTTTGCCAAGCTGAAAAACATATCGATGAGGTGGTGGTCTGATGCCAAAAATAAAATTCGGAATAATTGGATTGGGTGGAATCTCACAGCTGATTCATCTCCCCGATCTCTTTAAAAACCGGGATGTAGAAATTTCTGCCATTGCAGACATCAATAAAAATGCTCTTGATGAAGTTTCCACTAAATTTAAGATTGAAAAACAATTCACCGATTATCGAAAAATGTTGGAGTCGGTTGAGATTGATGCGGTTCTGATCGCCACACCTACCAAATCTCACAAACAAATTGCCCTCGATTGTGTTAATGCGGGGAAACATATCCTTGTTGAGAAACCTCTGGCGCGAACCCTTGAGGAAGCACGGGAGATCACTGAAGTTGCAAAATCCAGGGATGTCCTTGCCATGGTAGGGATGAATATGAGATATCGCCCTGATATTATGCTTCTTAAAAGTATCGTCGGTTCAGGTGAACTTGGAAAACCATTTTATGTAAAATGTTCATGGTTCAAATCTCAGTCAAGCTCTGCTAAATGGTTTACAAAAAAAGATGAGTCGGGTGGTGGTGTAATATTTGATCTTGGAATTGTATTGCTCGATCTTGCACTATGGTTCCTCGATTTCCCCGAAGTAAGATCAGTCTCGACACAGAATTTTAATATAAGAACAAAAAATGTTGAAGATTCTTCAATCAGTCTTATAAGAACTGAGCCGGGGTCATTAATTTATATGGAATCTTCCTGGGCAATTTCACCCGAGAGGGATACTTTCAACATTGAAATTTACTGTGACAAAGGGAATGCTCTCATTAATCCGCTTCGTGTAATAAAAAATATTGATGGACAAAGTCTCGAATTAAAACCGATGATGAACGAAAATCGTAAGATCAATTTCGAAAAATCATACCAGAACGAACTTAATCATTTCATCGGTGCCATTAAAGGCCTCAACCCCCTGCTATCTACAGTTGAGGACTCTGCTTCAAGGCTCAAAATAATAGAAAATATGTATCTCTCAGCAAAATTGAATCAGGAGGTTCTTCTCTGAGTATGAAAACCAAGATATTAATTGTGGAAGATGAAAGAGATATTGTTGAGTTTCTTACATACAACCTGGAACTCGAAAACTTCACTGTGATCGCTGCTCATGATGGTGAGGAGGGATTAAGAAAAATGGCCGAAAAACCGGATATAGTTCTTCTCGATATCATGATGCCAAAGATGGATGGATATGAGGTGTGCAAAAGAATCAGAGAAAACAAACAGACTGCAAAACTGCCGGTTATTTTTCTCACGGCAAAATCAAGTGAATACGATGAACTCAGAGGTCTTGATCTCGGGGCAAACGACTACATTCTAAAACCTGTCTCCCCTGCTAAACTTGTTGCTAAAGTAAAGTCCACCCTTCGAAATGTAACAAATCTTGGCTCTGATGAAAATGAAGCCTTAACCAATGTAAAAATGGGGCCAATTGAAATTGACAGGGAGAAATATACCGTTTCCATAGATTCCACTGAGAAAGTCTTTCCAAGAAAAGAATTTGAACTCTTGTTCTATTTGATTAGTGCTCCCGGAACTGTCTTTAGCAGAGCCACTCTCTTAAGGGATGTATGGGGCTCCGATGTATTTGTGGTTGACAGAACCGTCGATGTCCACATCAGAAAAATCAGGGAGAAACTCGATGAATATCAATACTTAATTGAGACCGTAAAAGGTGTCGGTTACCGCTTCAAAGAGATTGAATAATCCTCTATCTGCAGCTTCGCGTTATAGAAAGGAACTGCTCCTTTCGCTTGCTTCATTTATCGTTGTCTCGATAATATTTTATTCTTTTAATTCCAACCCGGTGATACATATCTTCACCGGATCAATCTGGTTGGTTGTTCTTTATTATTACATCGGCAAAAGACGATATTCAGATCTCTCTGAAATAAAAAAAACTTTACGTATAATTGCATCGAGAGAGATTGAACTGACGAGCAGTTTTGAATTGGATAAGGGACTTGAAGACATTCAGGTTGAGCTTAATGAGATGGTAAAAAAGATAAACAGCGATTTTATTTACCTGAAAAAACTTGAGCAAACCAGGAAAGAATTTCTTGGGAATGTTTCACATGAATTAAAAACGCCCATTTTTGCAATTGGTGGTTACATTGAGACTCTATTAAATGGAGCAATTTCAGACCAAAGAGTTAACATGCATTTCCTGCAAAAAGCTTTTGACCATACTCAGAATCTCAGCAATTTATTAAATGACCTGATTGATATTTCTCTTATCGAATCAGGACAACTCAAGATGAGTTTTAGATACTTTAATTTGAAAAATTTTCTTACTGAACTTGCCGAGGAATTTAACCCGACAATTTCAGATACACCAATTCAATTGGTTATCCAACCCGTTCGGAAGGGATTACAGATTTACGGCGATAAAACCCGTTTCAGGCAGGTTATGATCAATTTACTGCAAAATGCAGTCAAATACTCATCTGAAGGATCAATTCAGATTATAGTTGAAGAGAATAGTGATGACTGCACCATCATGGTGAAGGATGAGGGAGTTGGTATTCAGGAGGATGATCTCTCACGAATTTTTGAAAGGTTTTACCGGGTGGATAAAGCCCGATCCCGGGATGTTGGCGGCACAGGCTTGGGCCTCGCCATCGTTAAACATATTTTAGAAGCTCACAATTCAAAAATAGAAGTGATTAGCAAATACGGAGAGGGTTCCACCTTTTTCTTTAAGCTCGCAAAATAAAATTTATTATGTCATTTTACTTCGATACAGAAACAGATATTACAGAGATTAATTCACATTGTTATCCAAACGGGATCACATCCAAATATTATGAGTTGAATATCCCGGGGATATCACTGATTTCCTCAATGCAAACTGATAAAGATGACTTTTTTTATCTTCGGTTTCCGAATAAATCAATTGAAATAGTGGCAATTGGTAAACTCAAAACATTTTCGATAAATAGTTATCACGAACTGAATAATTTTAAATTATCTTTTGACTTCCCACCCAATGACTCGAAATGTGAAAAATTACCCGATTATTTTTCTTATATCTCTTTCCCCTTTAACTCCTCTCCCGGGATTCCTTACTCAAGTTGGGTAATACCCGAAGTGGTCATTAAATCTGTTCGTGAAAGATGTCTTATTCGAATTAATGCAACAGATGATAATTTTAATTTTGACTTAAAATTACAAGAATTGGTTACCCTGCTTAATACTCAGTCAGATAGTGACACCGGGAGTTCCACCGTTGGTGTTACTGTCACATCCACTGAGGATGAATCATTATCAGAATTTTCTGAAAAAGTAATCAAAATGAAGTCACAAATCACTTCAGGTGTTTTAACCAAGGGTGTCGTCTCCAGACAACGATTAGTCAGGTTTGAAGGGAAATTTGACTTTCACAATGCGATAAACACTTTGGCTGAAAAATATCCTGAGTGTACCATTCTCCTAACAAACTATTCGAATAAATTATTTATAGCAGCTACCCCGGAGACGCTGTTTAGACTTGACGGATGTAATCTTGTAACGGAAGCTGTGGCCGGCTCAATTCAGTCTTCTGATGAAACTTCTGAACAACTTACAAGGGAGAATGAACTTCTACATTCAGCAAAAAATCTTGACGAACACTTTATTGTGAGAGATTTTATTGTTAATAATCTTAAGCTGATTGCTCCTGATGTAACGTTTGATCACAAACCGGGCACAAGAAAATTAAAAAATGTAACCCACCTCGTGAGTAAGGTTTCAGCAAGATTGCCAGGGAATACCTCTCCAATCGAATTAATCAAACTTCTTTTTCCTACTCCGGCGCTCTGCGGAAGCCCAAAATTGGAGGCCGCCACTATTATTAATGAGATTGAAGGAAAACCCAGAGACCTTTATGGCGGAGTTTTTGGATACATCACTACCGGTGGATTATCTGAATATTTTGTCTCCATTCGTTGTGGTTTCCTGCTCGATGACCATGCAATCTTATATGCCGGTGGCGGGATTGTGGCCAACTCTGATCCTGCAGAAGAATTTGCAGAGACTGAAATAAAATTTACACCCCTGAATTCTCTCTTTACAGATGAAATACAACATTAATTTCCTTGTTGCTCAGCTTCTTGTTGAGACACTCGTAAAACTTGGTCTTAAACATGTCTCACTTTCCCCCGGGTCCAGAAATACACCGCTTACTCTCGCTTTTGCAAGAAATGAAAAGATAGATAAAAAGGTTTTTGTTGACGAAAGATCTTCGGCCTTTTTTGCCTTGGGAGTGGCAAAAGCTTCGGGATTACCGGCAGCTGTGGTCTGCACCTCCGGTACAGCCGCCGCAGAAATGTATCCGGCAATTGTGGAGGCTTACACGGCTCAAGTTCCTCTAATAGTGATTACCGCCGACAGACCTGAGTATCTAAAAAACACCGGCTCTAATCAGACGATTAATCAAACAAACATCTATTCTGCAAATTGTGACCATTTTTTCGACCCGGGATTACCCGAAACTACTTTGTTTTACTTGCAAGGTATTGTGGAAATGTCAAAAAAAGCTTATATGAGTGCAATTTCCCCGATCAAGGGTCCGGTACACATCAATCTTCCTTTTGAAAAACCTCTTGAACCTTCGTCATTTAATTGTGAAGTAACCGAAAGTGAACTCAATTCACTTCATTCACTGGTTAATTTTTCGTTGGATATTAAATCAAACACGATTTACAATGACTCCGAATGGGTTAACAAAATCGTTTTACATCCCGATCATAAAGTTCTGATGATCCTCGCAAACAAACATTATGATGTCAAGTTTTTGGAAAGTATAACACAATTTTCAAAAGATCAAAACTTTCCTGTTTGTCTCGAAGCAACTTTGGATGTTGATGCATCAATAAAGGGGAAATTCATCCGGAATCTTGGAAGTATGCTTCAATCTCCAAAATTTGTTGACCGGTTTGATCCTGACAGGATCATTATATTTGGCAGAAATCCGGTTTCAAAAAACCTCGAAAGATATTTGAATAAATGTAATGTCCCCCTGTTTGTGGTTAACCCTAAGGGAGAAAACTTTGGAAAAGCTGCTGCAAACAAAACAGTAATAAAAATGGATGAAAATGATTTCATCGACTCATTGTCGCCACAGGAAATAAACTCTTCAAAAATTCGAATTGACTTTAATCAGAAAATCTATCATTCTGATGAAATTTATGGTAACGAGTTAATTCTCACTTTTAAAGAAGAAAGTCTCGATTCTGAGGTTGAAGCCATGGCGCTATTGGCATCCATAATATCAGTTAAGCCTGAAATTCCTCTCTTTATTTCAAACAGTCTGCCAATTCGTGATCTCGATTTTCTGAAACAGTTTTTCCCGAATTCTGTTTATTCCAACAGGGGAGCAAGTGGAATAGATGGAATAATTTCCACAGCGGCAGGTATCTCAACAACAAATAGATCACCTGTAGTTCTGGTCATTGGCGACTTGTCATTCCACTATGACAGTAATGTTTTACAATTTATAAAAAAATCTCAAATTCCTTTGTTGATTATTCTCATGAATAACAGTGGTGGAAGTATCTTCGAATACCTCCCCATATATTCTAAAAGTGAAGAATTTGATACATATTTTAAAGCAGAAACGGATATCGATTTTTGTAGTCTGGTGCGAGCCTATGGTGTGGAATATTGTTGTGTGGATTCTGTTTTAAGTTTTCGGGAGTCAATCAAGAATTTTCTTGATAAACCCGCACCAACAGTTCTTGAGCTTAAATTTGATTCCATTTATTCGAGGAAAAAAAAAGATAAACTTAAAACTGAAATACTGGCAGTTTTTGAGAAGAATTTGTTAATCCCCTGATCCCTCCCTGACGTACGATATGTTTCTTTTATTGTCAATAAATTGAACCTAATTTATTGTGCAACTGTTTTATTTTTTAATCACATTTAAAGAAAATGTGATTTTCCAATAACGAAACAGGAGCTTTAAATTATGTATTGCCCCGTATGTAAAGACACAAAACTCGTAATTTCCAACAGACAAGAAGTAGAAATTGACTATTGCCCCGACTGCCGTGGAGTCTGGCTCGACAGAGGTGAACTCGATAAAATAATTGAGAGATCTACTAAAAGCTTCAGTTCAGGTAGAGACGATGAACGCCGGGAACCCTACCGTGAAAAAGACGATGATCACCGCGAGAGAAATCGTGATAGTTTCCGCGAAAAGGATAGTTATTATCGTGAACATGAATATAAAAAGAAAAAAAGAGGGGGCTTCCTCGAAGATATTTTTGATTTCTAAGAAGTATTCGTTTTAGTTTTGGAGAGAGGCAGTTGTTGTTCCTCTCTCCAAAATTTTAATAATTATATTTTAATAAATATTTTGTATCTGTATAGAATCCACAAAATCCCCAACCAGAATGTTATAAACAATATTGCAAATGCCAGCGATGCATTGTATGGATCAAGATATGGCAACAACATCGTTTTATATATATATTCTTTTGAGCTCATCTCCACTCCATCAGGGCCTGCTATTTTTATCATACCCATTATCTTTGCCATCAGTCCGGATCCGGCGAATACTGTAATTGCATTCATCCCATAAACAACAAACGGTTTTGCCCACTTTTTATAACCCTGCACATCAACAATCCAATAACAGAATCCAAAAAAGATGAGCGCTATACCTGCTGTATAAACAACATAAGAACTGCTCCATAATCCTTTATTCAACGGGAAAAAGATGCTCCAGATCGAACCGAGGAATATAAAAAACGCTCCTGCCGAAAATATCCATGATACCTTTTCAGCGTCACTCAATTTTGTCCGTAAAAAATGGCCCAGTAAAACTCCGCTTAAACAAGTGGATATTGCAGGCATCGTAGAGAGAACTCCCTCTGGATCCCAGGTTTTTGATACTTTCCACATGTGGCCCGCCAAAAGTTGGTTATCAAGCCAAGCTGCCAGATTTTTCCCCACTTCATAATTCGCGTAACCAACCTCCGGGACAGGAATTACGCCCATTAAAAACCAGTATAATAACAATAAACCACCCGTAATATATATTTGGGTTTTTAATGATGTTTTTAAAAAAATTAAAGAAGTGAAAAAATAGACTACTGCAATCCGTTGCAGAACACCCGGAATTCGTATTTCTGAAAAATCAAAGAAGGGAAACCCATTCAAGAACAACCCCACCAGAAATATTATCACTGCTCTGCGGAAAATGTTTAATAACAGTTTGGTTTGATCATCTCCTCTCTCTTTCCTTTTAGTAAGGGAGAGTGTGACGGCTACCCCCACAATAAATAGAAAGAATGGAAATATCCAATCTGTTGGGGTGCACCCGTGCCATTCAGCATGTTTTAGCGGTGCATAAATATTACTCCAGGATCCAGGATTGTTTACCATTATCATTCCGGCTATGGTTAATCCTCTAAAGATATCCAGAGATTCAAGCCGGCTGCTTTTCTTTTCTTCCATGTTTTAAGGTCCGTTTAATCAATTAACTTTTTGCTCATTAGCTCTAACTTTTGCAAATTTAGAGTTTATATTTAAAATATTCCGGATCAATGAAATATCTTAAAAAACTTTACAATTGGATGCTCCACTGGGCAGAAACACCTTATGGACCAATAGCCCTTTTCCTGCTTGCATTTGCAGAATCATCATTTTTCCCTATTCCCCCTGATGCACTTTTAATCGCTCTTGTATTAGGAGCAAAAGCAAAGGCATTCAGGTTCGCCTTAAACTGTACCATTGGGTCAGTCCTGGGTGGAATCGCCGGTTACATGATAGGATATTTTGTCTGGTGGTCATCACCCGGTGAATTTTCCGGTTTGGCAAATTTCTTTTTCTCCTACATCCCAAGTTTCACACACGAACTGTTCTACGATATTAAAAAGATGTTTGATCTTTATAATTTCTGGATCGTGTTTACTGCCGGTTTTACTCCAATTCCCTATAAAGTATTTACAATCTCCGCCGGTGCATTTGATGTAAACTTTGTAATGTTTATGCTCGCATCCATAGTAAGCCGCGGTGCAAGATTTTTTCTTGTCGCCACACTGCTTTGGAAATATGGTGAACCAATTAAAGCATTTATCGATAAATATTTTGACTGGCTGGCAATCGGTTTTACAGTTCTCCTGATAGGTGGATTTGTCGTCATAAAATTGATTTTGTAACAGGTTAATTTACAGAAACCTGCGATTAAACCACATATTATTGGCTTTAATTTTTACTTGAATGTGAATTTTTATTTACTGCGGTAGATTTTAAGGGAGGAATTTACAGCGGGAGTGCCCACAATTCAGGTTCTCAAGCTCTTAAGTTCTGAGGTTCTGAAGTTCCGAAGTTCTGAAGTTCTGAAGTTCTGAGGTTCTGAGGTTCTGAGGTTCAAAAAAAAAAGACTCCCTCTTACGAAGGAGTCCCTTGGTCGAAGTATTGTTGAAAAGAGGAAACTATTTCAACAAGCTCATTTTACGGGTAATTTTTACAGCACCTGATTCAAGAGTATAAATATACATGCCACTTGAAAGGCTGCTTGCATCAAAATCTGCAACAAAACTGCCTGCCGACATATAACCATTAACCAATTCAGCAACCTGCTGTCCAAGAACATTGTAAACTGAAAGTTTTACATTTCCGGGTTCGACAATCGAGAAACTGATCTTTGTTGAAGGGTTGAATGGATTTGGATAATTCTGTGAAAGTTCAAATTTTACCGGAATATCTGAACCTGCTTCTTCTACAGAAGTTGCTGCATCAAATCGTGCCCATCCTGTTGTCCAATCAGTAGTTCCAAATGCTCCTCTGAAGGTTGCTGTCTGATCAAAGAATCCATCAGCAGGAGGAACCAGGCCACCTGTAAGAAGGGGTGAACCAACTTGTAGTGTCGCTTTTGGTGAAGCACTGTTGAATGGATCTACCATCTGAGCATCGGCAGCTGAAGTAAGGATAACACTGTTCATGGTAGTTGTAAACCATGTATTGATATTAAATGTATTGTTTGATCTGGCTGTGTCAAGCGATTTTGTGGTTTGAGCAACTACCGAGTTTTTAATATACATGGTACCGTTTACAGCACCAGTTATTGTTCCGAGGTTCTCGAGAAGTACACCGGTTGGCCATCCAACAATTACGGAATTGTTAATTTTATTCTGTGAATTTCTTCTGAGGTGCATGCCTCTTTTGTAGTTTGAGTTGATGTTTGCACCTGTCTGGCTTATAGGTCCAATCAAAGAAACATTATACCATTCTGGTGATGTAAGAGGAGCATTGTTTGAGCCGGTACCATCGTTATCAGACTCGAAACCGTTTGAGCCCGACTGATCAGCAACTGCAGGATCACGGAAGGAAACCAGAAATTGAAGCTTACCACTGTAACCAAAATCAGTATCAAAGTCGTCATCCCATCCTTTATTAGCTATTAGGTGTTTTGCGTTAACATTACCGCCAAAAAACTCAAATGAGTCGTCACCTGAATAACTGACCTGAATGTAATCAAGGACCGTGCCTCTACCCACTCCACCACAAGTAAGACCGTTAATCTCATTATTCTGGCTGAAAGCGATACCGGGGTATTCGATTCTAACATATCTAAGTACACCACTGTTATCATCGGCATTGGTTCCACCGTATGTGTCGCCCGGACCTTCAATCGCGGTAGTTCCGCCGGGGATATTTATCGGTGCATTACCAAGTAAAATGATTCCACCCCAGTCACCATAAGTTGGAGGTCTGCTGGCGCCAGGTTTTGTGAACTCTGAAGTGAAAACTATCGGAGAATTTTGTGTTCCATCGGCTATCACTTTTCCGCCCGGTTTAACGATCAGGGTACCCTGTGTACTATTCTCACCATATATAACTGTTCCGGCTTCAATTGTGAGTGTAGCACCTGACTGTACACGCACAAATCCCTTTAGAAGATAGGTGTTGCTTGCAGTAAGAGTTGTGTTGGTAGTTATATCCCCTTGTAACGGGATCTGAGCATAAATTGCACTGGCTGCCAACAGGGTGACCATAAGAACGAATACTTTAGACATGTTGCCTCTTTATTGTTGTTTGTTTGAATTAAAACTTGTACGAAACTCCGAGTGAAACATCACTCCCCTTTTTAATTCGAAGTGCGGTCTTGTCTCCTCCCGGAGCTCTCTGGATATATAGATAATCTTGTGCAAGAATATCTTTCACTACAAATTTGAGTGTGAGTGAGTTAAATAATTTTTTTGAAATTGAAAAGTCAACCTGATCCCTCGGCATCTCAATTATATCACCAAGACCACCAAATCCAACTTTGTCAATTTTTTGACCAACTTTATTATAAACCAGTGATGCTGATAGTCCATTTTCATATCCGTCGTAATAGAGTCCCGAATTGAAAACATATTCTGCCTGTCCCTGCATCGGGCGTGTTGATTCCTGATAAGTTGATCCGTTTGACGAAGCCGCTCCATCAAATTCAACATCCGATTTTATTAAACTGATATTTCCGGAGAAGGAGAGTTCATTTAACATCGGAGAAATAAAATCGAGTGTTTTCCTTATTTCCAACTCTAAACCGTAGTTATTAGCTGTTTTGGCATTTTGAAAAGATCTAATCGGTTCAAAAGACGAAGAAGGAAGAAACACCTGTTCAATTGGATCATTAAACTGTTTGAAGAAGAAGCTCACAGCTATAAGGTCAGAAGCTCTTTGTGGATAAAACTCATATCTTAGATCAAAATTATTGATCAATGATCTTTTGAGGTCTACATTTCCCTGAACAATTTCATTTTGAATAAAATCGTAATAACTGAACGGAGCCAACTCACGAAACTCAGGTCTGGCAAGAGTTTTAGAGAATGCAGCTCTTATATTCATGTCATTGGTTGGCTGCCAAGTAAGTGTAACACTCGGTAAAATATCATGATATTCCGGAGAAACTTTTACATCTTCGTTTGTAAGTGACTTGGAGTTAAGTTCCTGCTTCGAATATTCATAGCGGGCACCCGTCACTATTTTGATATTATTTAGTAAGGTAAAATCAAAAGCAATGTAGGTTCCCGTCACATTCTGGCTCGAAACATAAGAGTCAGAAGGTTTTGTAATTTCTGCAATTTCAATGAAGTTTGGACCAAAATTTTCAGAAGCAAAAATTTCTTCAACTGAACCCATCAGGATGCTGTCCTTCTTCGCAAAATTACCACCCGGCTTGTTTTTAAATCCAAAACTTCTTGCATCAAAATTCCTGTCCTTAAAATCTATCGCAAACCCGGTTTTTATTGATGGAAGTGAGGGATCTTCAAATGGAGTGAATGTAAGATCGAGACTCACACCTTTGTTTTTGTCAAGCAGTTTACCAAAATATCTGGTTGTCAGGCTTTGGTCGAGCTGGAATCTAAGTGGTTGTTCCTCATCCAATGGTTTGGAATAGAGATATCTTCTTGCATCAGGTTCATCTCTTTCAGACTGTGCAAAGTTTGCATTCCACTCAATCTTTAATCCATTCAAAAATTCGATAAAATGTTCACCGATCAACTGGGTTGAAAAGAGATTTCTTGTTACATAACGGAGTGAAGTTTGATCACGGAAATCAGGATTTGAATAGTAGGGACCTGAATAATGTGTAACCTCATCGTCAGCATTCTGGTTATAGAGATTTTTCAGGCTTATTTTATTGTTAAGACCCATGCGGTAAGAGAAATTCAGTAATCCCCCCATCATCACTGAATTTCTGTAGTTATTACCGCTGTATTCATATCTCGGACCATCAAAAGTGTAGTTGTTTCTTTCAATTTCCTGAGACTCGTTTGAATTTGAATAGGTCACTGAGGCAATATATCCCAGTATGTGATCTTCAAAAAGGTTGTATTTATCACCAAATGATAAATTAAGACTGGTGTTAACGGGCAAACTTGTTTTTTCAGTTGCCCATTTATTACTGAATGACCTTCCAACTTCCTGAAGAAAAACAGGATCATTTGTTAATAATTTTCCTGAAGGAACGATTGATGGAAGAGCCCTTGTTCCGTCATCATTGGCAAGCCATCTTCTTCCACCTGAGTATGTGAGAGCGTCTTTTCCTGTACCAAATGTGTTATAAGATGAAGACATTCCATAATTCACAAAAAATTTCTCTGGAAACTCGATGGTTTTTATCTGTACAAGACCGCCGGAAAAATCAGCCGGTTTATCAGGTGAAAATGTTTTGGAGGTGATGATACTCTCAATAAGATTTGCGGGAAAGATATCGTAAGAGAAACTTTTCTTCTCGGGTTCAGTACTTGGAAGGTTCGCACCGTTAAGAAGAGTGTTGTTATATCTGTCGCCAACACCTCTGATATATGCAAATTTACCGTCACTTATCGTAACACCTGTCATTTTTTTAAGAACATCTGTTCCATCAGAACTGTTTGTTTTACTGATCATGTCGCCGGAAATTCCGTCTATAATGTCAAGTGAATTTTTCTGATTTTTCACTAAACTCGCATCCGAGTTTTGAAGTGCTTCAGCAGTTACGACCACTTCTAACATTGTTTGTGCCGAACTTTCAAGAGCCACATCAATTTTAATTGTTTCCCCTGACTTCACCTCTACAGCTTCAACTCTCAGTGGATTGTAAGAGATATATGTGAATTTCAGATTGTACTTCCCAATTGGAAGATTTTTGATTGAATAATTACCATCAAGATCTGCAGTTGCGCCAAATCTTGTTCCCTCAATAATTACATTCGCACCGGTGAGAATTTCATTTCCGGTTTTTCCCAGAATTTTGCCTGAGATCGTGCCGGTCTGTGAATAAACTATTGAACTTAAAATTGTTATAAAAGCTAAAAGCCTCATAAACCTGTTGTTTGTTGAACGAAACATTTTTTCCTCATATTTTTTTTCTTCGACGGTTCAAATTTCGCCTTTGAATGTTAAGTTAATGTTAAGCCAACTTTATCGATTTGTTAAATCAAGTTTATGTAAATCACTTTTCCGGTGACACCGCAACCTCCCATCCCACCACTCACTATCTCTCAATTATTTATATTGCATGTTCTATTAATAAAAAATTGGTACAATGAAGATTGCAGTTTGTCAGATAAATCCGGTAATTGGAGATATCAGCGGAAACAAAGAGAAAATATTAAACGGGTATCTGAAGGCAACGGAAGTTGGGGCCGATATTGCCGTTTTTCCGGAACTTTCACTTACAGGCTATCCTCCTCTCGATTTTGTTGAAAAAAAGGCTTTCCGGGTTAAAGTTAATAAGGCAAACATCGAATTGGCGGAAGCTACAAATTCAAAAACAGCATTAATCTTCGGCTCAATTACCGAGTTTGAAGATAATGTTGGTACCAACATCGAAAACAGCTCCCTCTTTTGTATCGATGGAAAAATTTCTGTTATCCAGAATAAATCACTCATTCCCAACTACGATGTTTTTGATGAGGTTCGCTATTTTGAATCAGCCTCTGAAGTTAAGGTATTTGAATTCCGTGGTGAAACGATTGGACTTTCGGTTTGTGAAGATATCTGGAACGATGAAGATTATTGGAAAAAAAGGATGTATCAGGTAGATCCTGTTAAAGAACAGGTTGAAAAAGGAGCAACTCTGCTAATTAATATCTCCGCCAGTCCATATTCCTACGGAAAAAGGAAAGCCAGATATAAAATGCTTTCAACACTCACCAAACATGATAAAGTAAAACTGGTTTATACCTGTTGTGCCGCAGCCCAGACGGAATTGATTTTTGATGGTGCAAGTATGTGTTTTGATGAAAACGGAAATCTTGCCAGGCTTGGGCAAACATTCTGCGAAGATTATTTCATTTATGACACCAATATTAAATATCCACCAATTTTAGAAGTTGAATCCTCTTTTGAGGAAGAGGTTCATAATGCCCTAATTTTCGGATTAAAAGATTATTGTAACAAACTTAATTTCAAATCTGTTTGTTTAGGATTAAGTGGGGGCATTGATTCGGCAATTGTTGCATATTTTGCAGTTAAGGCGTTGGACAAGGATAGCGTTTTTGTTACTTTAATGCCGTCTGAGTTTTCCTCAGAAGGCAGTATATCCGATTCTTTGAAACTTGTTGAAAATCTGGGCATCAAACATAATATAATCCCAATTCAACCCGTGTTTGAAACTGTAAAACAAATGCTTGATCCTGTATTTAAAAATAAACCGGAGGATGTTACCGAAGAAAACATGCAGTCCCGCATTAGAGGGCTCTACATGATGGCGATCAGTAATAAATTTAATCACCTCCTTGTAACTACAGGAAATAAATCTGAACTTGCCACAGGTTATGCCACACTTTACGGTGACATGTGTGGTGGACTTGCCATTATTGGCGATGTTTACAAAACAGATGTTTACAGGTTGTGTGAGTATATTAACAGGGATGAGGAAATTCTGCCAAGAGAGATTATTGATAAGGTACCTTCGGCAGAATTGAGACCCAATCAGACGGATCAGGATTCTCTTCCTCCTTATCCTGTACTCGATAAAATTTTAAGATCGTATTTGGAAGAAAACAAGGAGCTCGACGAGATAGCTCCCGAGATTGGCGATAGAGAACTTGTAAAAAAGATGCTTAACCTCGTTGATCGTAATGAATTTAAACGCAAACAGGGCGCACCCGTTTTGCGCGTTTCTAATAAAGCTTTTGGTTATGGAAGAAGATTCCCAATAGTTCAAAGATGGAGTAGAGAATGATGTATTTGAAGTCAATAATCCCGGTAATTGCCGTTTTACTCTCCTTTACAGCTTCGGCTCAATTTGGAGGTGGAGATAAATTATCGCTTGAAACAGCACAACTTTCGAGAGATATTGTTAAACCCGGTGATGAGATCAGAATGGCAGTGAAGGCTGCTGTTGATCAGGGATATCATGTAAATTCCAACAAACCGAAGGAAGATTTTTTAATTCCCACTTCCCTCTCCATTACTTCTACAAATGGAATTAAGAATACAGGAACTGTATATCCAAAATCAAAGGATTACACTTTTGCATTCTCCGACAAACCCGTCTCAGTTTTTGAGGGCAATTTTACAATTTTTGCAAAGGTCAGGATTCCCGAGAATCTGAAACCGGGTAATTATAAACTCACTTTGACTGTAGAATATCAGGCATGTAACGACGAAACCTGTCTGCCTCCAAACTCTGCAACCACCACTGTAACGATCAAGGTTGGAACAAAAGAATCTGTTGTTACCGAACTTAATGCAGGTTTGTTTGCTTCTTCAGGTTTGGCATATAACGACAAGTCGAAGGGTGAAGATGCAATTAAGGATTCTATCAAAAAGGCTGAAGCCGAAAAAGATTCACTTGCAAAACTTGACAGTTTAAAAGCCCTTGAGGATTCTGCATCCTCACAACTTGAATCTTATGATTCAAAAGATTCTGCGGCTGTATCTTCATCTGATGATGGCGATATCTCATCAACTCTCGAAAAAAGTGGTCTGCTCTTTTCGCTATTGTTTGTCTTTTTAGGTGGACTTGCACTTAACCTGACCCCATGTGTGTATCCTCTTATCCCGATTACTATCGGTTATTTTGGTGGACAAGCAGAAGGCAAAACTTCCCGCCTTGCAATGATGGGATTCCTTTATGTTATGGGCATTGCACTAACTTACTCCCTGATCGGGGTGATAACTGCTCTTACCGGTGGAATTCTGGGCTCACTTCTTCAGGAGTGGTATGTCCTTGTTTTGATCTCCGGAATTTTTGTTGCTCTTGCACTTTCACAATTTGGATTTTATGAATTTAAACTCCCCGACTCACTTGTAAATAAAGCTGGTGGAGCAAAAACCGGACTTTATGGTGCGTTTTTTATGGGTCTAACCATGGGAATCGTGGCTGCACCATGTATTGGACCTTTTGTTTTGGGACTTGTTACTTATGTCGCAAAACTTGGGGATGTCCTCACAGGATTCCTTCTCTTCTTTTTCCTTGCAGTGGGTTTGGGAACCCCATACTTTGTTCTTGCTCTGTTTTCGGGTAAAATCAAAGCACTTCCAAGAGCAGGCATGTGGATGGAAGGTATAAAACATATCTTTGGTGTGATAATGATTGGTATGGCAATCTATTTTGTTTTACCACTGCTGCCAAAAGAATGGTCAGGATATCTGTTACCTGTTTATATAATCATTTCAGTCCCCTATCTTGCGATTTTTGATCCCCTTGATGCAAAAATGAGAGCATTCAGAATATTTAAATATGCATTGTCAGTAGTATTTATTGGACTTGCAGTCTGGTGGTTCCCTGCAAATACCTCCGCAGAAACTGGAGGCAAAGTAAAATTTGAAACATATTCAGATTCCACTTTCCAGGCTGCAAAAGGGCAAAAGAAGATTATTATCGATTTTTATGCCGACTGGTGTATCCCCTGTAAAGAACTCGACGCAATGACCTTTGTTGATCCGGATGTAGTTGCAGCCAGCAAGGATTTTGTCAGTCTAAAAGCTGATTTAACAAAGTCAGGCGATGCACTGAGCAAAAAACTCACTACCGATTTTAACATCAAAGGTGTTCCAACCGTCCTCATCTTCAACGAAAAAGGTGAAGAAGTTTACCGCCTTACCGGCTTCGTAAACGGTGAAGAATTCCTGAAACTGATGAAAAAAGCGGAATAATGCAGTAATGCAGTAATCCAATAATGCAATAATATTTGATTCGCCCGGGACTAATCATCTCGGGCGTATTAACGCGGTTTTTTTTGATGATTGAACTAAAATTTTCCTCGAAGAGGAATTGATATTCGTAGCGTCCCAATTGCCCTGTGCAATATGAAAAGAAAAATTGTCACCCCAAAAGCTTTGGCCCCGGATGGGGTCATGTATGGGTAGAGAATGCAAACCACCCCAAATCCCTTTGGCCCCGGATGGGGTCATGTATGGGTAGAATAAATTACAAATTTATAAAACCTGATCCATTAAAATCATATATTGCAGAAGTATTTTTGATTCTTTAAACGCGGTTTTAAATGCGCAATACTTACTTAACTCTGCTGATTTTCTTAACTCTCTCCCTCACCCTCTTCCCCCAATCCGTTATCCGGATAAACCAACTTGGTTACCAGCCTGATGCGGTAAAAATTGCTGTTTTGATGTCTGAAGATGGAAACATCCCGGAAGAATTTCGGATTGAGGATGTATTCACCGGGAAGGTGGTTTTTACTTCCAAGGCAATCAAAAATACAGGCCCACTCGGAAATTTTAAGGGAACCGCTCGACTAAATTTTTCTGAACTTCATATTAATGGCACATTCAAAATAATTGTCGGAAAAACCGAATCTCCCAATTTTCGAATTTCTGATACCATTTACAATTCAACTGCAGATTTTATTTTACAATATATGCGCCAACAACGATGTGGATATAACCCTTATCTAAAGGATTCCTGCCACACCCACGATGGTTTTGCCGTCTATTCAGAAGATGCCCCCGACTCAGATTCCTCCCAGAAACCCGGCTCATCAAAATTAATACCTAATAATTTATACCTAATACCTGCATTAGGTGGCTGGCACGATGCTTCCGACTATTTACAATATGCGACTACTTCAGCCACTGCAGCTTATCAACTTCTTTTTGCTTATCAAAAAAATCCCAAAGCTTTTGGAGATTGGTTCGACAGGAATGGTGATCCTGGAGCAAATGGGATACCCGATGTACTTGATGAAGCAAGATGGGGACTTGAATGGCTCGACAGAATGTACCCCGGTGGTGAAGAGATGTATCAACAAATCGCCGATGATCGAGATCACCAAATGTTCCGACTGCCCACAGAAGATTCAGTTAATTATGGCAAAGGATTATACAGACCTGTATATCGAGTAACGGGCAAACCGCAGGGTCTGATGAAATATAAAAACAGGTCAACAGGTGTTGCTTCGATAGCCGGGAAATTTGCCTCAACAATGGCACTTGGTTCCGAATTGATGCAATCGATCGACCCCGAATTCTCCGCCAGACTTCATAAAAAGGCAATTGAAGCTTATGAATATGGCGAAAAATATCCGGGGATATCACAAACTGCACCCTGTAAGGCACCCTATTTTTACGAAGAGGAAAACTGGGTTGACGATGTGGAACTCGCCGCTGCTCAACTTTATGCAGTTACGGGAGATAAAGGATACCTGAATAATGCTCGAAAATATGGCAAAATGGAAGAAATCACTCCCTGGATTGGTGCCGATACTACCTCCCACTATCAGTGGTTCCCTTTTATAAATCTGGGGCATTACCTGATTGCCGGTGATAAGTCTGATTCGTCAGATCAATTTGTGAAGTTTTACCAAAATGGACTTAATAAATTGTATAATCGGGGTAAAGATGATCCGTTTTTTATAGGTGTCCCCTATATCTGGTGTTCAAACAACCTCGTTTCAGCAGCGATGACACAGGCAAAACTCTACCATGAGTTAACAGGTGATCATAAATTCCTTGAGATGGAAGCATCTCTTCGCGACTGGCTTTTTGGGTGCAACCCTTGGGGTACAAGTATGATAGTTGGACTCCCAAAGTGGGGTGACTTCCCCGTCGATCCACATTCAGCCTTCACTCATGTTTACAATTATCCTGTTGATGGTGGCCTCGTTGATGGTCCCATCTATTCAACAATTTTTGGAAAGTTAATCGGAATCCATCTCGCAGAACCTGATGAATATGCTCGTTTTCAACCCGGAAGAGCGGTTTACCACGATGATTGGGGTGACTATTCAACCAATGAGCCTACAATGGATGGTACCGCTGGCTTGGCTATCTATCTTTCATCTTTGTTTAAAACCACAGAAGACGCAAAGAAGGAAGATTCAACAAAAACCACAGAGCACACAGAGACCACAGAGGAGAGTAAAGGAGAAACCGCAAAGGACGCAGAGAACGCAAAGGAAGAATTAAAAAAACAATCCGCGTTATCCGCCTCATCTGCATCATCCGCGTTCTATCAATCCTTCTTTAAAGGAGCATTAATCCGTCTTGATACCACTAAAAAGGATATCGCTCTTGTGTTTACCGGACACGAATTTGCAGATGGTTATAAAACGATAACCAAGACACTGAACAAATTTGGTATCAAAGGAAATTTTTTCTTTACGGGAGATTTTTATCGAAAGCCTGAATTTTCAGAAATAATCAAAGAGCTTAAAAAATCGGGCCACTACCTTGGGGCTCACTCCGATAAACATCTTTTGTATAACACTTGGGAAAAAAGAGATTCGACCATTGTATCAAAAGCGGTTTTCGAAAAAGATGTAATTGACAACTATCGTGAGATGTTAAAATTTGGTATTTCAAAAGATGATGCCCCCTGGTTTCTCCCCCCTTATGAATGGTATAATGAAGAAATTGCAAGTTGGACTGAAGGATTGGGGCTAAAACTCATCAATTTTACTCCCGGCACAAAATCGAATCAAGACTGGACCATCCCCTCAGGTTCCTACTATTTCTCCTCCGATTCCATCTATTCGACCATTGTAAATTTTGAAGAAACTTCAGCCAATGGTATGAATGGATTCCTTCTGCTTAGCCATTTTGGTACTCATCACGAGAGAATTGACAAGTTTTATGCAAAATTGGAACAATTAATTTTGCATCTTAAACAAAAAGGGTATAATTTTGTCAGGTTATAATTTTTAACTTCTCACCTTTTAATCTTCGGAGTCTCATGGAAATCATCAAATTTATTGAAACTGCTATCGATACCGCCGCCGGATTCCTCTGGGGATGGCCCCTCATCATCCTTTTGTTTGGCACACATCTTTATTTGACCGTAAGAACAGGATTTATCCAAAAGTATATCTTTAAGGCGATCAAAATCTCCGTCAAGAAGGACGAAGGTGCAGAGGGAGATGTAAGTCAGTTTGGAGCTCTTGCTACTGCTCTCGCGGCAACTATCGGGACGGGTAACATCGTAGGTGTTTCGACTGCAATTGTAGCTGGTGGTCCCGGAGCAGTTCTTTGGATGTGGTTAACGGGTGTCTTTGGTATTGCAACAAAATATTCGGAAGCTCTTTTATCAGTAAAATACCGGATCAAAACCGAGGATGGTGGATTTGCCGGCGGTCCGATGTATGTTCTTGAGCGAGGATTAAACATGAAATGGCTTGGAGTCATTTTTGCCGCTTTAACGGCAATCTCAGCTTTTGGCATCGGAAATATGGTTCAGGCAAATTCGATTGCTCACCTCAGCAGCGATACCTTGGGTATCAATCCCCATATAGCCGGGATAGTTTTGGCATTGTTTACCGCTCTTGTGATTCTTGGTGGAATAAAGTCGATTGCCAAGGTCTGCGAAACTCTGGTCCCGTTCATGGCATTTATCTATATAATTGGCTGCCTGGTTCTGCTCGTTATTAATTTTACAACGCTCGGTGATACTTTCATGTTGATCTTCGAATCTGCTTTTACAGGCAGTGCCGCCATTGGTGGATTTGCCGGTGCTGCCATGAAGGAAGTGGTAAAAGCCGGTGTCTCCCGTGGACTTTTTAGTAATGAATCAGGTCTGGGAAGTGCGCCTATAGTGGCTGCTGCAGCGCAGACAAGAAATCCTGTTCGTCAGGCACTTGTCTCCTCAACAGGCACTTTTTGGGATACAGTAGTTGTTTGTGCTCTTACAGGATTGGTTGTTGTGAATAGTGGTTTCTGGAAAGAAGGTGGACTGAATGGATCTGCCCTTACGAGTGAAGCCTTTGGACATATTGGAATCATCGGTCCAATCTTTTTAACTTTTTCATTACTTACTTTTGTATTCTCAACCATCCTGGGTTGGTCATATTATGGCGAAAAAGCTGCCGAATACCTCTTTGGAAAAAGGATTCTGCTCCCCTATAGAATCCTCTGGGTTTTATTTGTTTATGTAGGCTCAGTTCAAACACTTGATCTTGTTTGGGATTTTGCCGATCTTGCAAACGGATTGATGGCCATTCCAAATATTATTTCTCTGATTCTGTTAACTAAAGTCTTAAAATCGGAAACTGAAAAGTATATTCATGAGATTTAACCATATTCTTTTAAATTCTTTAAGGCCACTTGGAATCCTCCTGGTGGCTTTCCTTTTTATGTCATGCGCAGGCGCAAAAGTGGATTCTCCCGGATTAAAACTCCCCTCTATTTTTTCCGATAACATGGTGCTTCAACAGAATTTTGATGTAACAGTTTGGGGAAGTGCTCAGGCCGGTCAAGAGGTAAATATTACAACAAGTTGGGGTGGATCGGTAACCACTTCTGCCAATAATGAAGGAAAATGGAGTGGGAAAATAAAAACTCCTGCTGCAGGCGGGCCTTATGAGTTGAAAGTTGTTTGTGGTGTTGATTCCATCAGATATAAAAACATCCTTTTGGGTGAAGTATGGCTCTGTTCGGGACAATCAAATATGGAAATGCCGCTTGGTGGATGGCCTCCCAATGATACGATCTTCACCGCTGCACATGAAATTCCCATGGCCAATTATCCAAATTTGAGGTTTTTCACAGTGGATCGGGCAACTGCCATCTCTCCCGAAGATGATAGTAAAGGTACGTGGAGTCTCTGTTCCCCGGCGACTGCTTCAACATTCAGCGCAACCGCATTTTTCTTTGGCAAAAAGTTAATGAACGACCTCAATGTGCCGATCGGATTAATTCATTCCAGTTGGGGTGGTTCTCCAATTGAAGCCTGGATGGGTGCGGAACCTCTTTCAAATTTTCCTGAGTACAATGAATATATCAAAGGAATGGAAAAATTTAAAGAGGAATCGGAAAAATTAAAAGCCTGGCTTGCAAAGTTACCTCAAATTGATATGCAAGGAAAATCCGGTCCGAACATTTGGGAAAATCTTGATTTTGGTGATGCCACCATGTCAATCCTCAATTTCGATGATTCAAAATGGCCAACAACAGATATGCCTGCAGACTGGGCAAATTTTGGATTTGGAAATTTTGACGGTGTAATCTGGTTCAGGACAAAAATTGATATCCCTGATAGCTGGTTAAATAAAGACCTGATACTTTCACTTGGACCAATTGATGACATGGATGTTTCGTTTGTAAATGGAACCAGAGTTGGTGGATATGAAACGGGTGGTCACTGGCAAACTGAACGAAACTATCTAATACCGGCAAAATTGGTAAACTCAAAAAGTCTCCTGATAGCTGTCCGTGTATTGGATAATATGCAGGGTGGTGGAATGTATGGCAGAGTTGAATCATTCCAATTGCGATTGAACGGAACCACGGAATCGATTTCGATTGCGGGAAAATGGAAATATCTTCCCGTTGCAGAATTTCGAAATTCAACATTTTATCTCTACTCAGGGAATAATTTCGATTTTGCTTCGCGCCCAAAAATAACATCCGAAGTTACATCCAACAGTCCAACAACCCTCTTTAATGCGATGATTAATCCAATTGCCCCATTTAAAATTCGAGGAGCCATTTGGTACCAGGGGGAATCAAATACCTGGAATCCCGACCGTTACAAAGAACTGTTTCCATTGATGGTGGAAAACTGGAGAAAATTGTGGGGCGATCAATTCTCTTTTTATTTCGCACAAATTGCTCCCTACAGATACAATGAAGGGACAAATTCGCAGCTATTGCGCGAAGCACAGTTTTTATCGATGTCTGTTCCAAAATCAGGAATGGCTGTAACCCTCGACATTGGCAATCCATTAAACATACATCCCGGCAATAAAAAAGATGTGGGTGAACGACTTGCTCTCTGGGCGCTCGCCAAAGACCACGGTAAAAATATTCCATATTCGGGACCAATTTATCGCTCATTTTCTACTGAAAATGGGGCTATATTGCTGTCGTTTGACCACTCAGAAGGACTAAATATTAAACCATTGGCTGGCAAACTCAACTTTCAAATCGCCGGTGATGACAAAGTATTTTATGAAGCAACCGCAGTTGTGAAAGGGACAAATATTGTGGTTTCATCCCCCAAGGTTAAATCCCCTGTTTCTGTCAGGTATTGTTGGAGTGATACTGCAGAAGCCACACTTTTTAACGGGGTGGGACTTCCGGCATCTTCCTTTAGAACCGATAACTGGAAGTAACACCTGATTTTTCTGAATTTGCCGATTGATATTTATTGATTACTATTTGAGACTGAATAACAAAAAATCTGAATAAACGGAGTCCCTATTCTATTTTCAAACAAAAGTTTTTTTGACAACAAATACAAAATCCGGCTGATTTTATTTGGAGTTGCCCTCTTTTTTGGTTTGTCTTCCACAATCTCCTCCTTTTTGTATTACATCGGTAACAATCAGGAATTCCATTGGGATGTTTACCTGCCCCAGAGACTTCCCAGTTACCTGATGTGGGCTTTGTTTGTTCCCCTGATCCATTCAAAAGTAGCCCAACAGTTCAATCATCACGGCTCTCTCACGGAGAAAGTGATTAAATTGACAGGTTGGATTATCCTTATTTCCATACTTCACAGACTATTTGCGTTTACTGTGATTGGACTGATAATGGAGAATCTGGGCGAGATACTTTCCACTCTCTTTTCAAATCCCAAGGAGATCATTTTACCTCTTATTTCCCTCTCTGCCGATAGTTTTATGTTAACTGTTATCATCGGACTTACAGCAGGTGTAATCGAATATTCCCGGTTTATTGAAGAAGAGAGAGTAAAACAGGAGGAAATAAAAAGGAGACTTGTTGAGTCACAGCTTCAGAATCTGACAGGAAATCTGCACCCGCATTTTCTTTTTAATGCTCTTCACGGCATCTCAATGATGATCTATAAAGACCCCATGATGGCTGATAAAATGATTTCTTCTCTCAGTGATCTGTTACGAAGCACTTTCCAAAATTCTGAAGATCAATTTATTACGCTGAAAAAAGAGATAGAAATTGGCAGAAATTATCTTTCGATTCAAAAACTCAGGTTTGGAGCACGGATAGTTGAAAGCGTTGAACTCCCCGGGATTGGTGGAGAGGTGTTGGTCCCTAAATTTATTCTACTCCCGCTGCTTGAAAACTGCATAAAACACAATGTTGAAATCTCTCCGGAGTCTGTTGAGATCAGCCTAAAAGTAACCGTTTCTGAGACTGAAGTTGTTTTTCTGGTGAGAAACAGCAGACCGATTAAAAAAATAAAAGATCCGCTTCCCTCAGGTGAAGGAATTAGACAGATCAACTCAAGACTGTCGATTCTTTACGGTGAGAATTTCACTTTTGACATCAAGGAATCGGATTCCGAGTACATAGTAGAGTTAAAGCTGCCGGTAAAACCGTAATGATCAAAGCAATAATAATTGAGGATGAAATACTGGCAAGAGAAAAACTTCGGTTTTTTCTCGAGGATTTTCCAAATATCCAGGTGGTTGAGGAATGTGGTGATGCAGTGACTGCACTTGAAGCTTTGCAAAAACATTCACCCGATCTTCTCTTCCTCGATATCCAATTGCCCGGAGTCTCAGGAATTGAACTGCTCCGTTCTATTAGAAAACATTCACCCAGTGTTATTTTTACCACCGCTTTTGAAAATTATGCAATCGAAGCCTTTGATTTTAAAACCGTAGGTTATCTGCTGAAACCCTTCGACAGACAACGATTTAGAACCACCATAATTAAGGCTCTTGAAAAACTTGAGGAATCTACAGTCACTTCGACCCTTAAAAACAAAATTGCTGTTAGGAGAGAAGGTGAAAAGAGTAAATATATCATGCTCAACACACCCGAGATAAATCACATTCAGTCGAACGGAAATTCTGTTTTGATTTATACCGACACTGAATTTTTTGTAATGAACTCCACTCTTGAAAATCTTGAGAAAACATTAGGCAACGAATTATTCGAAAGAGTTCATCGAACAGTTATCGTCAACAAGGAAAAAATTGTTGAAATTGAAAATCTCTCTAACAATGAATATCAACTAAAATTAAAAAATGGTAAAAAAATCTGGACAGGGAGAAAATATGCCGCAATTGTTCAGTCATTATTAAAAAATTAATCATCCACCACTAACTGCTCACCCTCATTTTATAACATTTCACCACTCTCAGTTCCTGTACTTTTTTAATTATCCATTTATTGCTACTGAAATTGAATTAATTTATCAGGAGCAGTTATCATGAGAACAACGATTATTTTCCTCGTCCTATTCAGCTTTGTGGTATCATCACAGAGATTTATAAAAATCACCGAAGGTGCCATCGTAAACGATGGTGGAGACTCCCGCTCAGTCAACTGGGTGGATCATGACCGCGATGGTGATCTTGACCTGTTTGTAAGCAATGGGAAAAATGGTGGTCAAAACAATTTTTTTTATAAAAATAATGGAGATGGAACCTTCACGAAGATCGATTCGCTGGTCATCAACCAGGATAACTCTCCATCTGTTGGTGCATCATTTGCCGATTTTGACAATGATGGTTACCCTGATCTTTTTGTCTCCACATGGTACAACAAAAAGAACTTTTTGTATAAAAACAAAGGCGACGGTACTTATACTCAACTTTCATCCTCATCAGTAATGGCAGATTTCACCTATTCGGAGACCGGCACCTGGGGAGACTATAACAAAGATGGTTTTCTTGATCTTTATGTTACCAATAGCGCAGGTAATGCTCGCAACCTGTTATATACCAACAATGGTGATGGATCGTTTACCAAACAACCTCAAACAGGATTTTTAACAGACCAATATTTTTCGAGAAATGCCGATTTTATCGAGTATAATGGTGATTATCTTCCCGATCTTTTTGTGGTAAACGAATCGAGCCAAAATGAAAACCTGTATACAAATCTTGGAACAGGTCTGTTTAACAGAGTTATTCATCCAACTCTTTTAAATAATGGCGGGAGTTCAATCAGTTCCAATTATGAAGATATTGACAACGACGGTGACATGGACTTTTTTATCTCAAATGCAGACGGTGGAAGAAACTGGATGTTTTTGAATGACGGACAAAACAACTTTACAAAAGTAGCTGAACCATTTAATACCGATATCTCAAATTCATTTTCAAGTTCCTTTGGTGATATCGATAATGACGGTGATCTCGATCTGTTTGTGTCAAACGCATTTAATACATCCGCAACCCCGATGACAAATTATCTCTATATCAATCAGGGGGATGGAAATTTTGTACGGGATACTGTAACCCTCGCATCCCAGACAGGTTGGACTTATGGTGCAGCTTTTGCAGATTATGATAAAGATGGTTGGCTTGATCTCTTCACCGCAAATTGTTTTGGTGCCAATCAAAACAATTCACTTTATCGTAATTCAGGTGGATCAAACAACTGGTTAATGATAGACCTTGAGGGAAAAAGAAGCAATTTCAACGCAATTGGATCGATTGTAAAAGTTAAAGTAACCGAAAATGGAATTTCCAGATGGATGACAAGAAGAGTTTCTGCACAATCCGGCCATTGCAGTCAAAATATGCAGTTGCATTTTGGGCTTGGCACTGCCACTACAATTGATTCTACAGTTATTTATTGGAGTTCAGGAATTGTTCAAAATGTAATGGGACTTCTCCCCGGATCATTCAGCAAAATTGTTGAGGATACTACACTTACTGATATTCAATCTGAATTTGATGAATCGATAATTCACGAATTTAGACTAATGCAGAATTTCCCAAATCCTTTTAATCCCGTAACTACAATTTCATATTCAATCGTGAATCCGGGAAATGTAACGATTAAAGTTTATGATATCCTCGGTACGATGGTAAAAGAGCTTTACAACGGTTTTCAATCAACCGGGAATCACTCAATCCAACTTGATGCCGCGAACCTCAGCTCAGGAATTTATCTTTATGAACTCGTATCGAACGGGAATAGAATTATAAAAAAACTGTCGGTTATGAAATAATTGGGACAAAAAGTGCCCGGATTACACTGAAGTGGCAGATTTTTTGTAATTTCAACCTATGAAAAAAGAGAAATTATTACTGCTGTCGTTGTTATTACTTCTGTCACTCGGTGTAAACTCATGCACATTTTTTGAAAAATCAAATAAAGACCCTCAAAACAATATCGCCCATAATTGGCTGAGTGACCCAAGATTTGTTGAAGCTGAGTTACTTGTGATCATAAAAAATGTTGAAGTTCTCCAAGGAGATTCCCTTATTGCCCATAACAGAAGAATGGGAATTCCTGAAAATACTCCTCCAACATTTCGACTTTGGAGTTCACAACCAAAGAACTACATCAATCAGAGAGATGTGCAATATCTCGGCGTCTCCCCTTCCCCAACAGAAACATTTACAGAGGATGAAAACCAAAACCTGATATACTATTGGGACTTGATGAAATCTTTAAAAACTGGTGATTCTCTTGTAATCTCTCGAAAAGTGCGTTATACAGTTTATAATTTATCTAATCCGGTCAATATTGATCAAATTGACTCTACCACATTCTTCGAGGATGACCCGACACGCTTTTTAATTTCCGAAGATTTTATCGAAATCACGGACAGTATTAAAGAAAAGGCAACAGAAATTACCGACAGTGAGGCCAACTCCGTTAAAAAAACGAGGCTCCTTTATGACTGGGTTCGCGGGAATATGAAATATACATGGAATGTTCCTGAGAGGAGTGCACAGTCTGCTCTTAGAACTTGCAGCGGGGATTGTGGTCAATTCTCTTATCTTTTTATCGCTCTGTGTAGAGCTTCCGGAATTCCCGCAAGATTGGTTTCAGGCTTCATGCTGGCACCGGATACAATAAGTTATCATGTGTGGAGTGAGGTTCAATTTCCAGGAACAGGTTGGCTCCCTGTTGATTGCACCGATAAAAACGGGTTTTTATCATTGGATAACAGGCGACTTGTAACATCAAGAGGGATGAACATCCCCCTCTTTAGTGTGCCTGAATGGGCAGATTATAAAAACAGTGAAGCAAAAGACGACCATACCGATTTTATGCAAATGGTAACAGTTGTAATGAGTGGTGTGAAAGCCAACATCCGAACTCAGAGGATAATTCACAAATACTCGAAGTGAACCTATTCCGGTTTTTCTATCCATTCAAGAAGTTCTGCCAGATGCTGTCTCCCCCAATTTGGGTGGATCGAGGATGCAGGGATAAACTTTTCAAATTTTTCCTTTGCTGTAAGTAATACCGGTTTTGCTTTTGCTTTTCCCCCACCCATCATCTCCGGTGTAAACAAGAGAATCAATCCACTCTGCAAGTAAATTCGGGGGTTCTCAGGGTCAAGTTCAGTGGCAGTCGCCATATATTTTGTTGCCATTGGTAACATTGTCAAGTATCTCTCCATTGGACTAAGACTGATTCTGGCATATACAATCACTGATTTGATGAGAATTATCTCGGAATTGTTTGGGTTGAGTGAATCAGCTCTGTTTATATAAAACTCGGCTTTGTCAATTATTTTTTCCTTAAGAATATTATCCTTTTCTCTCATCGAATAGGCGGAATTTGCCACAGATGCATAATACTGGGCAATCCACTCTCCGGTCTCCACATCTGCTATCCTCTCAAAATTGTTAATTAGCAATTTTGCCGTCTCGATACCTCTTGCGGTATCAAGAATAGCAATATTTTTTTCGAGGGCTTTTATCATCTTTTCATTTTGGCTGAAAATAGAGACCATTCCAAGAATAAGGATCAAGAGTAATTTTTTCATGGCTAAACTTTATTTTTATTTGTAATCAAATGACATAAACACTCCAATGAAATAAGTCCTGAGTGCCGGAGCAATAACTTCCTGACTTCTGGTTCCATCGGCAGAAAATCTGTAACCGTAGATATTCTCGTAACCGGGTAAGTTTGTTATGGAAACATACACAATTGCGAAATTATCAAAAATGGTGGTTAACCAGCTCCCATTGAAGCTAAGACTGTGCTGTTTTGGAGTTCTGTCACCATTAAAAATCGGATTATTTGGGTTATAATATGGTCTTCCTGAAGAAAAAGTGTAAGTGAACCCTATAAAACTGTTTAGTGCTCTGAAAGCTTGCTTGTAAACAATTGTGAGAGTATGTTCCGATGCGAATGTTGGAGTCGCAAGTGTTGGAAAATCCCGGTAGTCTCTTTCAGTATCAAGCCAGGAGTAAGATATCCAATAGTCAATATTTTCAAAAGTCTGCCCTCTGTCACGCCAAAAAACATCAATTCCTTTTGCATAACCAGAACCGTTGTTTTGATAATCAGGGACTCCAAAAACAGGACTGTTGATATTTCTTTTCATCAGTGATTTATAATCTTTGTAATACCCTTCAATCCTGAATGTGGTTTTTTCACCTATAAACTGATAGTTTAAGATATAATGATCCGCTCTTTCATAATCGAGGTTTTTTCCCTGATAAAGAAATTGTCTGTCAGGCGTTTGATAAAACTGCCCGTAAGCAAAATTAACCTGATCATCTTCTCGAACTCTTACCGCTAATGAAACTCTTGGAGCGATATTTGCTTTTTTAAGATATTCCGAATATTCATACCGTGTTCCAATTCGAAAAGCAGCAAAATCAGAGAGAAAAAAGTCAGTTTCAGCAAATCCTGCGTAATATTTATCTTCAAGATTTGCTTTTAAGGAGGAAAAAGAATCATCCGCTTTTAAAAACCAGGTCTCGGCTCCCACAGTAAGAAATGCAATATCTGCGATATTTTTGGTACCCTTAACCTTAAATTGATGCAGTTGGTCGTCCCGGTTCGCCGGGAAAGTATTTATCTGAAGATCATCATTATTGTTACTGTATGAATAACCGGCAAAAAAGGCCACATCACTTAATATTATATCAGAATAACTGGTGTTTATATAAAAATTTGTATTGTTGAGCTGGAATCGGGGCTTAAATGTTGGATCATCCAGACTCTGTTGATAAAGGGACAACTGACTGTTTGAGAAAGTGCCATAAAACTTGTACATTCCCGATTCTCCTGTTTTTTGGCGAAACAGAAAAGTTCCGGCCTTGCCGACAGGTGCTTCATCCCACTCAATTCTTTGTGGAATTAAATTGTTATAGGGTGCCAAATTAAAATAGTCGGCAGAAATGCTGAGTGCGGTATTCTCCCATCGTTGAGTATGAACCGCATTAAATCCCGCTGCCAAAAGACCAAAGGAGCTTCTGGTATCTGGTGGAAGATCAATACTCTTAAGGATTAAGGTGGATGACAATGCCTGACCATACTGAGCTGAGTATCCCCCCGTGCTAAAGATTGTGCCTTTAAATAATATTGCTGAAAATCTGCCTCGTTGAGGAACATCAGGGACATTGGAAAAGTAAGGATTTTGAACAATCATTTCATCAATAATTGTTTTTGTTTCTGCGGATGAACCCCCTCTTACAAAAAGACCTTCGGTTTCCCCAACTTGAGAAGTACCGGGCAAGGTATTTAAAGCACTTGAAAGATCACCTGTAGCTCCCGCAGTGGTGAGAATATCAAGTGGTTTAAGAACAACAGATTTTCTTTCATCCGAAGCTTCAAAAGAACCGGCAGAGATAGTAACCTGTTTTAAAATTTTTGCATCGGGATCAAGAACCAGTTCAAGAATAAGCGGTTTTCCGTCAAGTGTAACCTTTGTCTCTTTTGGCTTGTAGCCAATATAACTCGAAACTAAAATCTGGTTGCCGGATTCAGTGGTTAAGAACTCAAAATTCCCTGACACATCACTTGATGCCCCGTCATAACTCCCTTTAATAAAGATATTTGCGCCGGTGAGAATCTCCCCTTTTGAAGATTTGATCTTTCCTGAAATCTTCGTCTGTGGGAATAAAGTACCAGTGGAAATTAATATTAAAGTAAAAAAGAGAAATACTTTTTTCATACTGTTCCAATTTTAGTTTATTAGATAACCAACCAAAATTACTTTAAAGTTTCAAAAATTGATCAGAAAATGTGATGGGTGGGCATTAAAAAAGGTGTAATGAAGAGTTGATTAAGAAAATTTAATTTCCACTAATCGACTCTTAATTACACCGAAGAAAATTAGAATATTTTGACGAAGTTAACTGATATATTTGCCGGAGCAGATTGTGAGATATTATAATCGAAATAAAAATTCCAGGTGGTTTCGATGCTTTTGTTATATCTCGAAACAAGTCTCACTGCGTTGATAGCACTTGCAATTCTGTTTAAGATCATTCCCCCGACAACAAAACGAATGTTATTGTTCCAACTCTCTGATGAAACCCAAAGTTCTCTGTACGATTTTCTGTCATCGTTGTTCGCCCAACTCCAGTTGTGGGTGGAGGTATTATACATTTTTTCAAATCTGCCCTGTTTCGCCATATCATTGTTGAAATCACTTATATTTAAGTAATTACCAATATCAGCAGAATAATCACCACTTTTGGCATCCATATTTGTAACGCCACCATAGGACTCCGCATATTTGAAATAATTATCTTTCTGCCTTTCGGAATAATATTTCATTCCTCCCATGGTAAGCCATAACCCTGCTTCGGCGATTGTAAAGTATTTACCACTTTCAAATCCCTCAGCGTAAAGTTCACCCATACCCGGGAGAAGAACTGAATAGAGTATGGCAAGTCCAACTTTTTTCTTTTCGGGTGCAAATTGCATAGATTGAATTGCCCCATCCTTGCTCTCATAACCATCATTCAGATTAACAGTTGATTTTAATTGAGCAATTGAACCGGGTTGTTGAGCGAATAAAACGGCTGCAAATAGGATAAAGATAACACCAAATTTTCTCATCGAAAAACCTTAAACAGTGATCGGTTGGTTTTCTAATATCTCACCATAACAGTTTTCACCATCATGTGAGAGGATCCTGAATTTTGTAAATTTATTTGTGTATTCGGGTATAAAATCGTGACTGACTCTGATATACTCAGTCGAAAAACCTTTCATTTCACCCGAATGGTTACTATTCTCGAACAGAACATCAACAATTTTTCCTTCTTTTGCCGAATAAAAATCTTCCTTTTTCTTCTGACTCATTATTCTGAGTACATTTGTTCTTCTTTTTCTTTCAGCGACATCCACAGAACCCGGCATATTTATCGCCTTTGTTCTTGGACGCTCAGAATAAGTAAAAACATGGAAATAAGAAACCGGCAGATTCATCAAAAAATTGTGAGTTTCAGTAAACTCTTTTTCAGTCTCTCCGGGAAAACCGGTGATCACATCCACACCAATCCCCAAGCCCGGGATAACTTTATTTGCTTTATAAATCAGACGATCATAATCAGCCGTGTTATATCTCCGCTGCATCTGTCGTAAAATCGACTGACTTCCACTCTGAAGTGGAATATGAAAATGTTTAGACATCTTGTCTGAACCGGCGGTAAGTTCAAGTATCTGGTCTGTTAACAGATTTGGTTCTATTGAAGAAATTCTTAATCTGTATTCCCCTGGAACTTCAATAAGCTTTAATAACAGTTGGTAAAATGGTGTATTAACATTTTTACCATAATCACCAACATTTACACCTGTAAGAATAATTTCTTTGTAACCCTGATCAATCAGTTCAGAAAATTTTTCAACTGCTTTACCGGGGTCCATACTCCTGCTGCCACCTCTTGCGAGTGGTATGGTGCAGAAGGTACATTTGTAATCACAGCCATCCTGAATCTTAAAGTATGCCCTTGTTCTGCTGTCAGCATCACTTGAGGAGGCAAAACCAAACTCATTAGTTAACTCTTCAGTCGGAGATACAAAAATACAGGCGAGATTTTTCTTCTCAAAATTCTCAATAAATGAAAAAACATCAAACTTCTCTTTGCTTCCAAGAACTATATCCACACCCTCTATCCCTGCAATTTCATCGGGACGGAGTTGTGCGTAACAACCCGTTACCATGACATAAGCTTCAGGATTTGTTCTTAAGGCTCTGCGAACCACCTGACGGCAGTCTCTTTCGGCGTTTTCAGTAACGGTACAGGTGTTTATAACATAAACATCTGCTTCGTTATTAAAATCGACGACTTCAAAGCCGTTTTGAAGGAATTGCTTCCCAATCGACGAAGTTTCGGAAAAATTAAGCTTGCAGCCTAATGTATGTAAAGCGACTTTTTTCATTAACAGTTAAATAATTGAATTTTAAATTTAACTCACTGACTTCTACTAAAAAAGGCAGTTAAGGAGACAGATAATACAAAAAAGAGGCTGCATTAAAAAATACAGCCTCCAAAAACATGATCAAAAACTGATCATTAGTTCCCTTCTTTTTTCGGTTTTCCTGCGGCAGGAGAAACTTCAAATGTAGGGAAATCAACACTTTCAACTTTGGAAGTTTCGGCATTGAGGAAATCGGTTACGCTCACTTTTTCAAGTTTATGATTGGTGATGTATTCCTGAATCTCTTCTTCTCCCTTATCTTTGAAATAAGCGATAGAGCTCAGAACGATTTTTTTATTCTCTTTGTCGAAATCAATAACTTTAAGACTGAGTTCCTGGTCGTTAAGGAAGTGATTTCCAAGATTTTTCACTTTACCGGGTGAAAGTTGTGAGGTTGGTACAAAAGCATCAACGCCTTCTTCCAACTCAACAATCACGCCTTTTTCGATCAATCTTGAAACTTTACCTTTGGTTTCGGTTCCGTTACCATAAAGTGTTTCGAATCTATCCCATGGATTATCTTGAATCTGTTTGTGTCCAAGAGAGATTTTTCTTTGTTCGGTGTCAACAGTAAGAACGACTACGTCAATTTTCTCACCTTTTTTGACAACTTCCCCTGGATGGCGGATTTTTTTAGTCCATGAAAGATCACTGATATGAATAAGACCATCAATACCGGGTTCAAGTTCAACAAACACACCAAATGTAGTGAGGTTTCTCACGATACCTGAATGTTTGCTTGCTACAGGGTATTTAGCCATTAATTCATGCCATGGATCAGGCTCAAGCTGTTTCATGCCCAGAGATATTTTTTTCTCTTCAGGATCGAGGCTGAGGATTACAGCTTCAATTACCTGTCCCATCGAAACCATCTGTGAAGGATGTTTGATGTGCTGGGTCCAGCTCATTTCGGAATTGTGAATCAAACCTTCGATGCCTTTTTCGATTTCGATAAATGCACCATATTCGGTAAGTGATACAACACGACCGGAGACTTTTTTGCCAATTTCATATTTGATAGCAATATTTTCCCATGGGTGTGGTAAAAGTTTTTTGAGACTGAGCGAGATTCTTCTCTTCTCTTCATCAAAATCAGTTACAACCACTTTGATCTTCTCATCAAGTTTAACCACTTCATTTGGATGGTTAATTCTTCCCCAACTAAGGTCGGTGATATGAATAAGACCATCAACTCCGCCGAGATCAACGAATACACCAAAATCAGTGATTGCTTTAACAGTACCTTCGAGGATTTGACCCTTATCAAGGCTGTGTAAAATTGCATGTCTCTGATCTGCAAGCTCTTCTTCAACAAGAACTTTGTGAGATACTACAACATTCTCGGTCGGGATGTTAACTTTAACAACTTTAAAGTCCATCTCTCTTCCAACAAATGCGTCAAAATCTCTGATTGGGCGAACATCGATTTGTGATCCGGGAAGGAATGCATCCATACCCATAAGATCAACAACCATTCCACCTTTAATTCTACGGGTAATTTTACCCTGTATAACATCACCGCTATCATGAGCTGCGAGTACTCTTTCCCAAACTCTGAGAAAGTCGGCTCTCTTTTTGCTGAGTACCAGGTTTCCTTCCTGATCTTCAACACTTTCGAGAACTACCTCAACTTCAGTTCCAACTTTAAGATCTGTCATTCCTTCAAATTCACTTATGGGAATCTGACCTTCAGATTTGAAACCGACATCAACGATAACATAATCCGGCTGTATGCGGACTACTCTACCCTTGACCATCTCTTTCTCTTTGACGTTCCGAAAGGATTCGCCAAAAAGGGATGCGAGTTCTGAAAATTCTTCTTGTGTGTATTCTTCGTCAAGGAAAAACTTCTTTGACTTGTTAAATAAGACTTCAAAATCGTGTGCTGAAGTCTTGATTTCTTCGGACATTAATCCTCCAATATACTGTTGGTGCCGTTCACTCAAAACTGCCCATTGGGCGAAAGCGGCAAGGTATTTGTTAGTGTAACATGGTTATCTAACGGCAGTTATTTGTTAAGAACTGTAGTGTTCTATTCCAAATTTCTCTTCAATCAGGCGTTTCACGTCTTTCATCACCCAATGTGGTGTTGAAGTGGCGCCTGTAATTCCGACTGTCTCAACTCCTTCGAACCAATTCCAGTCGATATCCTCTTTAGTCTCGGCAAAATATGTTCTTGGATTCACATCGTGACTGATGTGAAAAAGAACTTTTCCATTACTGGATTTTTTGCCTGCTGTAAAAATTATAATATCGTTTTCTTCAGCAAATTGCTGAAGTTTTTTCTCCCTGCCTGAAACCTGACCACAAATCGTATCTTTTGCGTGGTACTGAACAGCTTCCTCTTCCATCGAACCGATCACCAAAGTTTCAAGTTTTTGTCTTAAAGCCTCAGCTACTTCCTTAAATTCCTGTTTATCCATTGTCGTTTGTGAAAACAAAACTGTTGGTTTTGTAAAATCAACCGAGCCGAGTGCTTCAGCTTTGTTTAAAACAACAATAGAGGTATTCCCTGTAACACCATTAATTCCAACAACTTCCGCATGGTTTTTTTTACCAAAAATGACCACCTGGAATCCCTTGTCAACAAATTTCCTGACGCGTTCCTGCACTTTAATAACAATCGGACAGGTTGCATCAACAAGTTCCACACCATATTGAGCAGCCAGTTTATAAGTGGATGGCGGTTCTCCATGAGCCCTTATCAACACACGGCTTCCCTTTTCAAGGTTTGGTATGTCATCAACTGTGATGGTTGATAACCCTAATTTGTTGAGTCTTTCCACTTCCAAAGTATTGTGGATAACATCTCCGAGACAATAAACTTTGGACTTATCCACTAACGAACCTTCTGCGATGTCAATTGTTCTTACAACACCCCAGCAGAATCCGGCATTTTTATCAATCGTAACTTTCATATAATCACTATTTTTCTTAAGATAACCACATTATTCGTCAGTATGTTCCTTTTGCCGCACAAGATCCACAATATAATCACATTGTTGTTCGAGGGTTAATGATGTAGTGTCAATTTCAATCGAATCGTCAGTTTTGTTGAGGGGTGAAATTTCTCTACCCGAATCAAGACCATCCCGTCGAATGATACTTTTTCTTACCTCCTCAAAGGAAATATCAGAGCCTGTTTCTTTAAGATCGGCAAGCCTTCTTCGTGCTCTTTCATCAACATTTGCAGTAAAAAAGAATTTTAGATCGGCATCAGGAAAAACCACAGAACCTATATCTCTCCCCTCCATAACCACACCTCCCAATTTTCCCATTTCCTGCTGCATTCTTACCAGTTCGGTTCTCACTTCGGGAATACTGCTGATCGAAGAAACATTCAAATTTATCTCTTCAGTTCTGATCGCTTTTGTAATATCTTCGTCGTTCAGAAAAACAATGTTTCCGTCTTTACCCGGTTTAAGAACAATTTTTGTTCCTGAAAGTAACCTCAAAAGCTCTTGTTTATTGTCAAGATTTCCTGTTCTAATCGCGAGTAGTGTCACCGCCCTGTACATCGCCCCCGTATCTATGAATAAGTAGCCGAGTTTGCGTGCTACTCTCTTTGCAGTACTGCTTTTACCCGATCCTGCCGGACCATCTATAGCTATCGTAAACATTTTTTTCATAGCTTGGAAATATACGGAATTTTTTGCTTTTAAACAAGATTTAAGGAAGGATTTGGGTGATTTAAAGGGGGGATTTTAATAAACCACCTCACTGACCTCACCCCTGGCCCCTCTCCTAAAATGAGAGGGGAAATATTGGACTCTTTTTTGCATCCATATTATTGGATTACTGCATTATTGGATTATTGGATTTGCATGTATCCCATAAATAATCTTCATAATTGTGTCTGCATCAATTCCACCATCACCGGAGAAATCACATTTTTTAGGGTCCCCAGGGCAGCGAGTTGCACAGTAGTTTTCAGTTGGGAGAATAAATTCCGATTTGTTTCCAACAGGTCCCCATAGTGAAGGACGGCAGGCAGGAAGAGGACAAAACAATGAAAGTGTGTCCACTTTTAATGCAGCGGTAATGTGCATTGTACCCGTGGAAGATGAAATCAGGAGGTCCAATACCGAAAAATTAATTATAGACTCTCTTAAAGTTTTCCCTTTGTTGATTTGAATAACTCCTTCAGGGATATCAAATCCATCAGAAAGATCATTGTCTGTGATTACTACCTTTATTCCATCTTTTTCTGAAAGCTTTTTACACAATTTTAGATACTCGTCAGGTAGCATGTTTGGTGCAGAACCACCACTTGTGATATGCACACCTATGATCCTCTCACCTTTGGGAGCAATTTCTCTTTTGATTAGAGCAGCAGCGGACGATTCTGTTTCACTCAGAAATATCTCTGTGGCATCATCATCAACAGTTCCATCGGCTTTAAGAACAAAATCGAGACACCAGGCAGCTTCACTTCTTTCTCGTTTTTCATCATGCCTTACAATCGATTTTGTCCCGGTTATGATGTGATACGGTTTTCTACTTGTGCCATATCTTCTTTTTACCCCTGCCAGAAAAAATGCATATGCGAGAGTCTCGTTTGGAAGAAGCATAAAACCGTCGGTGAATTGATACGGTTTAATCAGGGATGCCAGGCTTCTAATAGATTGTATTCCCCTGCTGAAATCATCCCAAACGAGAATGTTGTCCACATGAGGATTATTCAGGAATATATCCTGTGTATAACTCCTGACGAGCACAGAAACTTCGCAGCCGGGAAAACTTTTTTTGAGTTCCCGGGAAATGGGAGTTGCCAAAACGGTATCGCCAATCCTGTCGATTCGCGCCACCAAAAATTTACGTTTACCGGTCATTTTCTGAAATTTGCATTATCTTTCTATTTGAATTTTGAAATTTATGAAAAAATAACCGAATAATGAGAAAAGCAGACTTTAATTACATCGAACATTACAAAAATGACGCTGAGCAGTTTGATTATTTTGAGGAAAGATCGGGCGCAACGGCTCATGATGAACGCAGAGTAAGAGAGTATATCATCTCTGAAATTGATGTAAAAAAGGGGAGAATTTTGGATGTGGGTGCAGGCAGTGCCTGGGTGGCTGAATACTTCACAAAGTTGGATTTTGATGTTATTTCGATGGATATCAGCCTGATAAATCTTGAAAAAGCAAAAACCAGAGTGCCTTCGGTTAATCATTCTTGTGTGAGCAGTGATGCATTTGCACTCCCTTATAAGGACGGTTCATTTGAGGTTGTTATTGCGAGTGAAATTATTGAACATGTGTATGATCCAGAAGCTTTTGTTAAGGAACTTTCTAGAGTTCTTAAAGGAGGCGGACAACTGATAATCACCACCCCATATAAAGAAAAACTGCAATATTCTTTGTGTATCCATTGTAATAAACCCACTCCCCTGCATGCACATATCCATTCGTTTGATGAAAAGGTACTTACTTCTTTTTTCAGGGATATTGATAAACAAAAACTCGAATGGGAGACCTTTGGTAACAAACTTTTAATTTTTGCAAGAACCTGGGTGATTTTGAGGTTTTTTCCATTTAAAATCTGGAAACTTAAAGATAAGGCCGCTAATTTTCTCTATAATATCCCCGCTCACATCATGATTAAGTTGACTCGATAAGCTAAACGAAGTGGTGTCTCACCAATAAATATTCACTGTCCCAGTTTAATCTTTGATGAGCAATCTCCGCATTTGCTTTTATCGTTTTTCTGAACTCAGAATCCCTAAATAACTCTACAACATCAATTATTTCTTGTCGATTATCAGGATCAACATACTTCCCCACACCGTATTCATCGATTATCTGGACCATCTGCGGCAGGTTGCTCGCCAAAACAGGGATCCCAACCGCTATATATTCAAAAAGTTTGTTTGGTAATGCATAATAGTAACTTCGACTGATATTCTCAATCAAAACACAACCAATATCCGCCGATGCAGTATAGGAAAGCAACTCATTTTGAGAGATTGTCCCCGTAAATTTGACTCTGTCCTTCATTTGTAATTCTGAGACATAATTCTCCAGCTCCAGCCTTAAATCACCATCACCGAGTATTACCAAACATAGATCATCAATCGCAGGAAGAAGTGAAATCAGTTTGTGGAGCCCCCTCCCCTTCAGAATTACTCCCTGATAAAGAAGAATTAGAGAATTTTCGGGAAAACCGTACAGTTTCCGAAGGTCGATTTTTTCGACGGTTTTTACCCGTTTTGGTAGATTCCTTAAAAGAATAAACTTTTCATGGTTTATTCTATAATCTTCTGTCAAAACTTCTGCGTCCATCATTCCGGTTACTATAACTTTATCACATTTCCGGATGAACGATTCTTCTATTTTTGCCAGGAGCCGCTGAATGTTCACTTTATTTTTTAGACCTGCCAGATATCTAAAAAGCTCTCTTGAGTCGTAGTAGAGTGGTTTCCCTCTGAACTCAGCAAAAAGTGCCAGAATCGGTAGATTATAAATATCAGAAGCTATATAAAGATCGTATTTATTGAAAATCAGTTTAGAACAAACAGAATAGAAGAATTTGAAATAGAAAAAAAGTGATGACTTTGATTTGTCTAACTTAATTACATGGATTTCACCCCCCTGTTTTCTGTCAATCCAATCAAAACTCAAGGTATCAATTGTGAGTCCCTCATTTCTCAGGGATGAGCACAGATTTACCGATCTGGTATCATAATTTATGTTACCCAGAAAGGAAATGAGAACCCGTTTTGGAGACTTGTTCTCAGAACTCAATTTTAAGTGTATTCCGCATTACTGTGCGAGCATCAAATTTTTCCTTAAATTCGATAAGATTCATGCTCGGAGTCATTGGATTTTGAGCTTTGGTATCTTGTGATACTCCAATATCAACATATTTGTAACCATTTTCAGTTGCCCACTTCACCACTTCATACATAACCCGTTGTATTGGTTTCATGTATTCAAATTCATATTTGAGCATGTTATAAAAACAAAGGGTAACATTTTTGTTGCTGTTAAAAAGGAGTGAACCTGCAATAGGATTACCTTCATGATAGACCATAAAAAGTTTCATCATGTCAGGCATCAACTCGGCTATCCGATAGATATCGGGCAAAGAATGTGTCGGTTTAACATCGTGGCGAGCTTTATTTTCGATTAGAATTGGATAAAACTCGTCATATTTGTCATTTATCTCAACATCCAACCAGTTTTCTTTGAGGGTCTTGCGAATGTTTCTTCTGGTAGTTGGTGCAAATTTTTCAAGAATATCTTCTCCAGGATCAAGCTTGATACAACTTGAGATGTAGTGCAAATCATATTTGAAACCCCTCCAAAGCATTGCAAAATCGAGACTTTGGTTACGGGTTCTCTCGTAAATATCGGGAGCGGCAGTTAGTGAATAGCCTTTAAATCCCTCCTTTTTCCCAAATTCGATCAAAAGATCAATCATGTCCAGAGCTTCGGCAAATCGAATGTCATTTGTGACTAAGGAACCATAACTTGCACCAATTGGTGATTCGAACATTCCGTCCGGTTGTTTTCTTCCCGGTAACACTGCTTTTATGTTTCCTTTGTCCAAAATCATCAAATGATTAAAAGAAAACTTACCGGGAGTGTGGTAATCAAAAAATATTTGTTTGTGAAATATTGTCCCGTTGTTTGAATTTTCAACAAAATTATCCCATTTTGTTTTCCATTCGGGGGTATATCGAACTATTTCCATTTTTGCAAACGATTTATTTTCAAAACTTTAAAAATATGAATTTTTTGTCAGAATCAGGGGTGTTGAGAACTTTTGGAGATAATTTCAAAGAAAGCCGGGAAGATTTATTTAAAATAAAAAAGCCCCGGATAAACCAGGGCCGGATACATACGGGAGATCAATTACTATTTTGTGAGATCAAGAAGACCGTTTTGTGCATCACCATAAGGAGTGTCAACAAATCCGTCAGCTTCTGTATCGTTCACCCAAACTTTTCCATCAAGTACATATCTGAATTGATAAACTGATCCTGTTGGGATCTCAGCAATTAAAGAAAATGAACCATCTTTTTTAAGTTTGCTCATTTGATGTGCTTCAGCATTCCAATTGTTGAAATCTCCAACCAGACTGGCTGTTTCAAATGATTTACCGGTTTCTTTAGGAATTCTAAATGTTACTTTGCAAACCGGGTCACTCTTTAAAAACTGTTTTTTAACAGACATTAATACCTCAAAAACTGTGTGAGAATAATTTCTTAAAATCTTTGATTCAAATTTAATCGCCTCGAAGACTTTTTGCAAGAAAAATCGACCGTTCGGGCGTACGACCGAGCTTTTTTTGGCCATTTTCTCCTCATTTTCTCCCCGTTCGGGCGTACGACCGAGCTTTTTTATTGCGTGTTCAGTCAACTTTTAGCATAAAATACCTTCCCGTTCGGGCGTACGACCGAGCTTTTATGGAGCTTCAGTGCTTCGGTACTTCAGAACTTCAGTACTTCAGAACTTCAGTACTTCAGAACTTCAGTACTTCGGTACCTCGGAGCTTCAGTGCTTCGGTAATTCAGAACTTCAGTACTTCAGAACTTCGGTACTTCAGAACTTCAGTGCTTCTGAATCTTTGTGGTTCTGAGGTTCTGAGGTTCCGAGGTTCTGAATCTCGGAGGTTCAAAATAACCTCTCTTTAATTGCTCATTTTTAAGTAAATTTTGATTCTTGTTTCCCAAAATTTTCCAGGATTTTAATGTCAACAAATCAGAAAAAACACAGCCTGGTTACGGCAATCACAGTAACGATTTCTACAATGATAGGCACCGGAGTCTTCACGAGCCTGGGATTTCAATTATTTGATATAAAATCTGTTCCCCCAATACTTGCCCTTTGGATTATTGGCGGAATTATTGCAACCGCAGGAGCACTTACCTATGGTGAACTAACCTCTGCATTCCCTCGCTCAGGTGGTGAATACAATTTTCTATCAAAACTTTATCACCCAATCGTAGGATTCTTGTCGGGGTATGTTTCTGCTACTGTTGCATTCGCTGCACCAATTGCTTTAGCCGGGATGGCATTGGGTACCTACTTTGGCGGAGTGGTTGCAGATAAAACTTCTCCTGACTTTGAGTCCACTAAACTTATGATTGCTCTCGGAGCTGTTGTTCTGATGACAATTATCCATATTATTAAGGTAAGCCTTAGTGGAAGTTTTCAGAAGTTTATAACTTCTCTGGTGGTTGTTTTGATCCTGGGACTGATAAGTTCTGCATTCATTTTTGGAACTCCTGTTGACCTGCCGTTCCTTGGATTTGATTACGACTTTAACGCCCTGTTGAGCGCACCATTTGCTGTCTCTCTTATATATGTATCCTATTCATATTCAGGATGGAATGGAGCTGCATACATTACAGAGGAAGTGGAAAATCCGACAAGAAATGTCCCACTCGCTCTTTTTATCGGCACTATGGTGGTGATGGTATTATATGTACTCTTAAATTTTGCATTTTTATATTTAGTACCGGTGGAGCAATTACAGGGTCAGATTGATGTTGGTTTACTTGCTGCAAAAAATGTTTTTGGAGAATCAGGAGCTTTAATAGTTGGATTGTTAATCTCGGTCTGCCTTCTTTCTGCTGTTTCAGGGATGACATTTATAGGTCCACGAGTTACACAGGCAATGATGAAGGATGTAATTCCAAACATATACAACAAGTTTAAATTCCTCTCGCAGGAAGTGCCGGTGGTACCGATCATTTTCCAGAGTCTCGTAGCAGTTTTTATGATCGTCACCTACACCTTTGAACAGGTGTTGGTTTATATTGGCTTCACACTCAGTCTTTCAACCACGGCTACAGTATTTGGAATATTTATTCTTCGCACAAAATTAAAACATATCCCAAGAACTTATAAAACTTTTGGTTATCCATTTACTCCCATCATTTTTATACTTTTTGAAATATGGATGCTTACCCATATCCTGATGGATAGACCGATGGAATCATTAGCCGGGCTTGCCACAGTCCTTTCAGGTATTGTGGTTTATTATATCGCCAAACATTTTAATAATAAATTCGAAAACTAACAACAAGGTAACAACGGATGAACAGAGATTTTTCATCGATTATCAAGAAAATACTTCCACTTAATTTTTTCACATTAGTGGTTATTCTCTTCATTTTTTCAGGATGTGAAAAGACAACATCTACCACTCCTGTAAAGGAAGATACCACTAAAACAACCACTTCCACATCAACTGCGGAAGTAAAAAGTGAAAAACTTGATCTCTCCAAGTATGACATGCGTTATGATGATATTGCCAAAATACTTGGTGGTATCGAAGTAAGTGCCACGTCTTCACTTTTTAAAATTTCAGAAAGCAAAGCCTGGAAAAATCATCAGAAGTTCTTCACAACCAGATGGGCTGATCTCCAAAAAGATATTCTCGATTCAGTTGAGTATTGGGCTAAAACGGAGTTGGCTGATTTTGATCCTGCTGCAAAAACAGTGTTTTATCCATTTGGTGGACCCGATTTTCTCTTTGCTTACGAGTTTTTCCCAAATGCAAATACTTTCATTTTGCAGGGATTGGAACCCGTTAACAGATTACCGGAAAAGATCGACCCAACTGACGCAAGTTTAAATAGTTATCTGGATGACCTCCAAAACTCTTTAAGAGTGCTCACAACCCGAGGTTACTTCATCACTAAACAGATGAATAGTGACCTCAACAAAGGCCTTTTTAGAGGTGTTATTCCCGTGATCCTTCTATTTATGGCAAGAACTGATAACACTGTTCTTGATGTAAAATATATTTCCACTGATAAAAAAGGTGATTTCCTTCTTGAAGAAAGTCAACTTCTCGACGCAGATCAGGTTAAAAACGGAGCCAAGGGTTGCGTAATTTATTTCACTGACAAAGATCAGAAGGAAGTGAAGAAACTCTACTATTTTAGTTCTGATACTCAGAATAAATCATGGGCAAACAGAACCAATCTTCAAAAATTGGTTACCGACAACAAACCATTGATATTCTTCACCAAAGCAGCATCTTATTTGCTCCACGGTCAGGATTTTGCCGATTTAAGATCATTCATCCTTGAACATGCAAAATATCTCGTTCAGACCGACACTGGTATTCCTGTGAAATTCCTCGAAAACGGTTCGTGGGACATGACTTATTATGGAACCTACATCAAACCCGTGACTGATTTCCCATGGGCTTATCAGGCAAATATGAAAACCATTTATAGTGACGCCTCCAAGGTGAAACATATGCCATTTGGTATTTGTTATCGCTGGAAAAAAAGTGAATCGAATATTATGAAGGGTATTAAGAAGTAGTTTTTGATCGGGAAGAATAGAAGAACCTTAAAAACGAAGTTAAAAAAACTTTAATTATTGGTTACTTCTATTCTTCCTTTTTTTAGTTATCCGAGGGCGTAAAGATATCCATCTCTGCTGGAGCAATAAACGGTATTATCCCATACAATTGGAGTTGCTTCAAATGATGTTTCGGGATGGAAGGTATCAAGTTTTTTCAACTTCACACCAAATTCAACTCCAGCAGCATTTTTAGCAGTCTCTCCATCCCCTGTTTTACCGCGAACAAATTCCATCTGAACTAAATGAAGTCCATTGTAAGTTGCAGCAACTATTTTATTGCCACTTGTAAAAATTGGTGTGCTGATCGAGGGACCAACATAAATTTTTGCCAATAATTTGGGAACTGAATATTTCTTTTTATTCAACATATCAAGCGTGGTTTCTCCCGATACCTCATGTTGACTACCAACATACAGATTCCCGTCAATCGCAAGAGTTGCCCACACAGCAGGAAAATCGTTGTTAAGATTATATTCATCATTTATGCAAACGGTACCAATTATACCACCCGCCCACTCCGCAACGTTAGTGTTTTTGGTCGGGAAATACCACTCAACTGATTCATCCGCTGGTTTTGCAGGATTTAATTTCATCACCCCACCACGACCGGGAACATACTGTTTTTCGATTGTACAGAGGATTTTATTGTCCTTTGTAACTACTGTAGAACCATCTATATCGGAGCCTACATATAAATCGAAATCGATCTCCATCTTTTTGATATCCACTCCATATATATGCCCGGCACCAGAGGCAATAAATACCCTGTCACCCAATCTGGCAGGACTGGCTTCGACAACAATATTATTACCATGTTTTCCGGCATCTGAATCATCGTAAAGTTTAACTTTGCCTAAAACTTTTGGCTGTTTTATTCCATCGAGCATTGCAGCTTCATTCACTTTGCTGCTCAGGAAAAAACCATAACCACTCTCAACAGCATTAAAGATCATCCCATCACCAAGATACAACGGTGAACTGTCGTTGTCTCTGCTATAACAAACCGACAAAGGCACATTAAATTTCCAAATCTCTTTTCCTGTCCTGTAGGAGACAGCTCTGAAGCTTGGGATCACTTTTGAACCTCTTACAGAGTTACCATTTCCTAAACGACTTCCCTGTAACAGAACTATTCTATCATTCTCAGGAGCAGTGGTGTCGATATAGACCGATCCCCCACCCTTCATGATATCGTCATTTTTATAACGCCAAACTTCTTTTAAACCATCAGCCTCAAATTTTCTAAGATGATGATCATAAGCACCAAGAACGAGCATTAATTTGCCATTCTCCATGTAAACAGTCGGCTGTCCTGTCCACCCTGCACCACAAAATGATTTAGTCCTGCTCCCAACAGTGGATTGTGCACAACCCAGCCGAAATTTTGATTTAATGGAAAGTCTGTTTACATCCCCTTTGCCATAAAATCTTCTAAATTCATTCCCAAGGAATGTTGACATCAACACTTCGGTGTTCCCGTCAACCCATGGATTAAACACCGGTTCCTTCTCAGTATCTCCATTGCCATTACCGTTTGCTTTTACTTTACCGCTGTCACATCCAAGCATTGAGAGAGTTCCTGCACCTGCAGCGGTTGCAGCACCGATAATTCCCATTGCTCTTAAAAATTCTCTACGAGTAGTCATACCATTACTGATTTATTGTCAAAATTGAAACATAAATTTACGAAAGAAAATTGAAGTTATGGGTGTCTTTTGACTGTTTTTGACAAATAAAAGAGAGACCCTGCGACAATCCCAATTAACATTGGCTCTACTTCAGCCAGAATTGTTCCTGAAAACAGCTCCTCCCTAAAAAGGAACCAGATCAATCCAACTATTGGCACAAAAATAGTCTGAACGAGTGTAATTGTGCTTCCCAATTTCAGTTTTGGAAAATAAGATCCCGATACCAGAAATATCAAGGAAGGGACAAAAAGCGATCCAATGTAATACCATATATCAACGATAGACCTGAATGCAAGACTTAATATGATTGCAATTGTTGTCGCAATCACCATGCCTGCAGCGGTAAAAAGTTTCATGTCATATTGATCCCTCGACACAATCTTTTTCATAATATCATTTGAGAATGTAACTCCACTCAAAAATGTAAAACTGTTCAGGGTTGTATACACAGTTGCAAAAAGCGAGACCAGGAACAGACCTTTTATTCCTGTGGGGAGGAAATCCCTGGCAAGTGCGGGGAAAGCCGTCACAGGGTCTGTCAGATCGGGTAAAAGCGCTCTGGAGAAAAGTCCCGATGTATTGGAGAACAAATCAAATACAAACCAGAGTAGAACAGAAATAATTATTCCTTTTTTTGCAACATTTTCGTTTTTTGTAGCATATACTCTTTGATGAAATCCCGGATCAGCAATTGTCCAGGCAGCTACCAGATACCAAACGAGCATATAAAAATACCCTGTTCCCCCTGTTGGAGTCAGATGTGTTGGGGGAAGAGTTTCCTGAAGAAAAGCGACACCCCCATAAGTGATCAACAGATAGACCACTGCTGTTATAAATCCCAGAAACATAAACAGAAACAAAAAAACATCAACTTTAATGTTTGATTTAAATCCTTTAAGCGAGAGATGGGTAATCAATGCAATTGGAATTAATAAAAGAGGGATTTCCAGTCCTACTCCAAAAACCGTTGAAATGATCTGAGCAGCAGTTAATAAATAAGGGGCCGGGGAGGTGATTATAAAAATCAGAATTGAGGCAACCATTGCAACTTTTCTACCATATTCCACTTCAACTTTTTCGGGAATCGAGAGCAGTCCGGTAGCTCTTATTTTTCCCGCAAAAAGAAATGCAAAGATCAGTGCAAAAATATAATACGGTAGTCCTTGAGTAAACCATGAGGAGAGGCCATAACGATAGGAATATTCACCAATCCCAAGAATTCCACCATACCAGGTGGTTACATTAACGGCTACAAATGTAAACAGCCCCATATTCCTGCTGCTGACAATATATTCATCAGCACTTCCATCCTTGAGTCTTCCGCTAAAGAAGCCGATCAATAAAGTAATCGATATTACCCCGATGATGATTATCCAATCAATACTCTGTAAAGAATCCATTTTCCTTCACACTTTGTAGGGACCTGATAAACAACCCGGCACCTGTTGATGCGGATATTTTGATTTTAGTCGAAACAACAATATTACTTGTGCTTTCCTTTACTCCAAACGGGAGTGGCTCCGACTTTAACCTGTATTTTAATCCGGTAGTCGTAAAAAGTGTATCTCGAGTAATTCCATAGATTGAAACTGTTTCACCAACCGTACATTTTCTTTCGATTGTGCCCGAGAAAGGTTCAAGAAGTGATTCACCACTCACCAGGAAAATGTCAATTAACCCCATAAATTTTACGGTTATTCCGATATTACAAAATGAATGATCGAGGCGGTCACCGGTTGCACCCATGATCAAACATTTTGTAAATTTCCTTTTTGTGGCGAATTTGATACATTTTTCGACATCGGTATCGTTCTGCCGTTTGTATTTTACTATATTCGAAATTCCACTAAAATATTCAAGTGTGGCAGGTTCAATTGAATCAAGATCACCGATAATAAAATCGGGTACCACACCCAACCCTCGAGCAGAATTTGCTCCCCCGTCAGCGCAGATTAAAGTGTCAAAACCAGTCGACATAAAATATTGCAACAATTCTTTGGCAGGGGGTCTTCCATTTGCAAGGATAATACAACCTTTCGCCATTAAAATTCAACTTTCAGATTGGTCATCAAATTTCTACCGGCTGAAGGGAAAAAATTATCCCATCCAAAGCCATTCATCAAATATTTGTTATCGAATAGATTGTTTACCTCAACCGAAAGTCTCAACCGGGCACTCGATATTTTATAATTTACCCCTACCCCAAAATTCACTACAGTGAAAGGATCAACAGTCACTTCACTTGTTTTTACTCCATCCGGATGTGTGGAATTATCTGAGTATTGAACACCGGTATGATTTGCATTCAAGACAGCAAAAAAGTTTTCACTTAACCAGGTCAATCCTGCATTTAAAATAACTTCGGGTGCATTTGCGATATAATTGTCATTTCGTGATATAACAGCACCATTACCGTCATACTCTTTAAACTCAATATATCGATTCCTGCTGAAGTTACCGTTGAGACTTAATTGTAAATTCCATGGTAACTTATAAACTCCCTCCAATTCTATTCCAATGTGAAGTGTTTTTCCGGCATTTCCAACTCTCGGCTGGCCAAATACATCCAATCCACCTGAAGGTACAATTTCATTTTCAAAGTTCATATAATAAAAATTGATGCTGCCAACAAACTTCTGCAAAGCGATTCTGGCCCCTAATTCGAGATTTGTTAACAACTCAGGTTTCACCAATGGTTCGTCAAAATTATACGAACCATCAGATTTCTTTTCAAATTGTGGAACAACACCCCAACTTGCAGACTCAGCTTCATAGAGGTTTTTCAGTGGTGGTTCCCGTCGGGTTAAAGATGCAGATCCATAAACAGAAAGAACCGGGGAAATTGAATAATTCAATCCAATTTGTGGATTTATGAAAAAATAAGGAGTTTTAAAATCGGTACCAACATACTTCTCGTTGTTTAACAAATATTGCTGATAAATCGATTGTAGTTTTCCGATCACATTTAATCTCTCTGTTACATGATGTGCCACACTAACAAACATTGAATAGACATTTTTCCCACCGTTATACTCATAAAAGTGTTTATTCCCTTTCTCTCCAACCACATCCTCAGGCAACCCTGTTCCTGATTCTATCCTTCCCCAATGGAGTGAACGATGAATTCTGACTTCACCTCCCGCCATTAGTTTCCCGGTTCCATAGTTGTATTCGATTTGTGGAATCCACCCAAATTGATCGTTATCAACAAATGCTCGCATCATAATATCAGAAGGAATGGTGATTTGTGGATCAAGTCTGAAATAATTGTTATCACCATAATTGGCGTTAAAATCGAAAAATCCATCACCCGACAAGAAAAATAATGTGTTTTTTAACCAAACATTATTACCAAGTTTTAAATCGTGCACCAATGAAATCTGGGGCTGATTTAAGACTTCTCTATCACGGGAGGTTGCCCCGTAATTATATTTTCGTGTCTGTTCGTCCCCATTCTGTGATTTACTGATCCCATAAAATGCCAGCCCATCTTCCTGTGGACCACCATAAGCACTTAATGAAACGGTTTGATTATCATCGAAATAGGATGCAGTGACAAAAAATCGGTAAAACTCTGACCATGACCAGTCACGATATCCATCACTTGTAACCTTACTTCCCCTGAACCTGATCATAAAGCGGTCGCCGATGAGCCCCGAATTGGCGTTGATGGCATATTTTTTTGTATTATAACTTCCCAGTCCTGTCTCAAATGAAACTCCGGGTTCAACAAACGGTTTTGTAGTCACAAGATTTATTGAAGCACCAATTGCAGGTGGACCATAAAATGAGAGTGATGATCCTCTTTGCACCTGAACATCCTCAAGAGAATTTGCCAGATCATAAAAATTTATCCAATAAACAGAGTGATCTTCGGGATCATTTTGAGGTACCCCGTTTATAAGAACAGAAATTCTTCTTTGATCAAATCCTCTTATCCTTATATATCCGTAACCAATACCCGTCCCCGATTCAGAATAAAATGAAGTTGAAGGGAGTTGATTTAGAATCGATGGAATATCACGGTTGACCGAGATTCTTTCAATCTCAAGTTTGTCAAGATTTGAGTAAGTTGAACTGCTCCCTTTGTCCTCCGCTCTAGTTCCGGTAACGATAATTTCAGGCACCTGAACCTGATCGTTATACATCAAAATTTCAGATTTATTTATCTCTTCCTGAATTGTTATCGTCTGTTTAATGGTTTTATAACCGACAAAAGAACAGATCACCCTCCATTCACCTGTTGGAATGGAACGCAAAACAAACTTACCGTCGGCGTTTGTTACTCCGGTAAATGGAAGATTTTCAAATTTGATCACTGCACCCTGAAGTGTCTCACTACTTCCGGCATCTCTGACCACTATCTCCAAACTTGAAGCATTCTGCGACAGAATAACCGACATTAACATTAAAGTAAAAAATAGTATCTTTTTCATAACTTAACCTCATTTAAAATGAAAAAGCCGTTTTTCAGAGGGGTAAACTGAAAAGCGGCTTTTAATTGTTCCCTACGCCGGTATTATCCGGATCAGGTTCAAGGGTTTGATCTCAGCCCAAAAAGGGCACCCCTACATTCAACTTGCGTTGCAAACAATAAGATTAGAACAAATGCAGTTATTTTTTCTTGGTTTTTGTTGTCGGTTTTGTGACAGCTTTTTTGGTTGTTGTTTTTGGTGTAGTAACTGCTTTTTTGGTCGTTTTTGTAGTAGTTTTTCCTTTTACAGCAGTTTTATTGCTGCTGTTTGATTTTTTGGAAGTAACTGCTTTTTTAGAATTTTTTGAATTGTATTTGGTGCCATACTTAACACCGGTGTTCGACTTGTTACTGGTGTACGATTTTTTGTTGTAGTTGTAAGTTGGTTTCTTAGCTACAGGAGTTTTAACATCCGTAATGGTTTTGTTTGAGTAAATTCTTAAATTCTGGCCTGCAAGCAAGTATTCAGATTTAAGATCATTCCATTTTTTGATGTCTTCAACAGTCACACCATATTTATTGGCAATAGCCGCTAGATTGTCATTAACCTGAACTTTGTATGTATTCAGTGTAGCAGACGCTTTAGTGGTATTGTCACCATAGGTAACAGGTGCTCCACCGGAGTAGATGGTCAATTGTGTATTGGCGTAAACGAGACCATTTTTGATCTTCGTTCCATTCCAACTGGTTATATCAGAAACTGAAACTTTATATTTTTCAGCAATTTCGGTCAGATTTTCACCATATTTTACGGTATGGTAATAAGTTTTTGACTCCGGTTTAGAGACAGTTTTTGCGGTTGTCTGTTTTTTTGTCCCGGTATTTGCCAAAGCAAAATATGTTTCATACTTTGCAGCAGGAACATTAATTATAAGTTCCTGACCGGTTTTGGCATTTTCAAATGCTGAAATATTGTTCCAGCTCCGTAATTCAGAAACTGTAACATTAAATTTCTGAGCAACCTGAACCAGACTCTCATCACCTTTAACCGAATATTTGATGGTCGCATTAGAGCCATTATTGCTTGAGGCAAACTGAGTATCTGTATTGTTGGTTTTCAGTCCTGCAAGAACCTGAGTGGTGCTTCCGGTTGGGATGCGGAGAATGTAGTCTTTATTTGCAGGGGTGTTGTTCTGAAGAAGTTCGGGGTTGAGGTCTTTAATGTCAGTAAGAGAAACACCGGCGGCGTTTGCAACTGAAGCGAGCGAAGTTGATTTTGAAACATTAATAGTTTCATACTCAAATGCAGTCTGATAATTAATTTCAGTTAATCCAAACTTTTCCGGTTCCATAGCAACCAGTGTAGCTGCAATGTATGCAGGCACATAATTTCTTGTTTCCTGTGGAAGAAGTTGTTGAATTGCCCAGAAATTGGTCTCAGTTCCACGTTTTATTGCTCTTGAAATTCTTCCTTCACCTGCATTATAAGCAGCAAGTGCAAGGTGCCAGTCACCCAGCGAATTTTTAAGATCACGGAGATGCCTTGCAGCAGCTCTGGTAGCTTTTACAGGATCTTTTCTTTCATCGACATTATAATCAACTTTAAGATCATACATCTGCCCTGTACCCTTCATGAACTGCCATAAACCCATCGCACCTGCAATAGAGCGGGCATTTGGATTTAATCCACTCTCGATGAGAGTAAGATATGCGAGTTCAAGAGGAACACCTTCTTCTTTAAGAATCGGGATAATTACGGGGAAGAATTTATCAGTACGGGCAATCCACTGTTTAAAAAAGTTTTTACCTTTTCCTGTGTAAAATGTGATCCATTTTTCAACCTGATCATTTATTACGAGTGGAATTTCATTGGAATTAAATTTTGAACCTGCCGCTGCAAATGCAACTTCTGATTCATTAACTCCAACAAGCATGTTGCCTGCGATGAGATTTTTATCAGCATTTTTTAGGATATCCTTAAAAGCATCTACTGAAACATCTTCAATGCTTTCATCGATATTTGCTACCAGACTACTGGTTTCATCCAATATCAGGAGTTTTAATTCCGCATATCTTGGATTTGCATCTATCCCGGGATAGTTATCAAGCCCGTTCATAATTTCTACAGCAGATGTGAGGCTGTTTATGGCTTCCTGTGTAGAATTTTTCCTGGCTTTTTCGACTGACTGCTGATAATATGAGTAAGCTCTGTCGAGCTCCTGTGGTACGATGTCGAGTGTACTTAGATTCTGCTGCGTTTCAGGTTTTATAACCTGTGTATTTGTGGTTTCGGTTCCGGGGATACACCCTGTAAGTCCCAGAACTGAAACTGCAAATATCAGGAGCACTGCTTTACGCATTAAACCTCCTTTGGTTTTTATGATAGTGAACGATAAATAAATCTTTGCCGATACCTGATTCCCTAAAGTGGTATGTTTGAGTGTTTTTTACTCGGATTTTTATCTTTTTTGGTCTTTAAAAGCTGAAAAGCGTTTATCAACCTGATCCTTGTGTCCGCCGGTTCGATAACATCATCGATGAAACCTCTCTCAGCAGCAGTATAAGGATTTGCAAACTTTTTAATATATTCTTCCAATTTCTCATTCAACGCAGCTTCCGGATCTTCCGCGGCTGCAATTTCCCTCTTAAATATTATTTCAACGGCTCCTTTTGGTCCCATCACAGCAATTTCGGCTGAAGGCCAGGCGAAGTTGAAATCACCTCTGATATGTTTTGAATTCATCACATCGTAAGCTCCACCATATGCTTTGCGTGTGATCACGGTTATTTTTGGAACCGTGGCTTCACAAAATGCAAATAAAAGTTTAGCCCCGTGTCTGATAATCCCGTTCCATTCCTGATCGGTTCCCGGTAAAAACCCGGGTACATCTTCAAGCACCAACAATGGAATGTTGAAAGCATCACAAAATCTTACAAATCTTGCTCCTTTAACCGAAGCATTGATATCGAGCACCCCTGCGAGAACAGATGGTTGATTTGCCACTATCCCAATACTCATTCCCCCCATTCGTGCAAATCCGCAGACAATATTTTCTGCATAATTTGCATGTACTTCAAAAAATATCTCCTCATCCACCAGAAGTTTTATCACTTCTTTAATGTCATAAGGCTTGTTTGCGATCTCCGGTATAATAGAGTTTAGACGTTCGTCGCGCCTTAAAGTTCCCTTGTTGAAAGCCTTGTTTAATGGTTTATCCCTAAAATTTAAAGGAAGATACTCCATAAGATGCCTGACATTCATCAAGGTTTCAATTTCATTGTCAAAAGCAAAATGTGCAACACCACTCTTAACAGAGTGAGTTTCAGCTCCCCCAAGGTCTTCAAATGTCACTTCTTCGTGAGTAACAGTCTTAACAACATTTGGTCCCGTAACAAACATATAACTTGAATTTTTCACCATAAACACAAAATCTGTTATTGCAGGTGAATATACAGCGCCTCCGGCGCAAGGTCCCAAAACAACACTAATTTGTGGTACAACACCACTCGCAAGTGTGTTAAGTAAAAATATGTCGGCATAACCGCCCAGACTAACAACCCCCTCTTGAATTCTTGCTCCACCTGAATCGTTTAATCCGATTACAGGAATTCCTGTTTTCATAGCCATATTCATGATTTTACAAATTTTTTCAGCGTGGGTCTCTGATAACGAACCGCCAAATACTGTAAAATCCTGACTGTAAACTGCTACAGGTCTTCCCTCAATTGTACCAAATCCGGTTACAACCCCATCACCATAAAAAGTCTGTTTTTCGAGTCCAAAATCTTTGCTTCTGTGTTTAACAAAAACATCAATTTCTTCAAAACTTCCCTCATCCAGCAGTAACTCAAGTCTTTCTCTTGCCGATAATTTGCCCTGCTGATGTTGTTTAGAGATTTTATCTTTGCCGCCCCCCTGGCGCGATAACTCTCTCTTTTCTCTTAATTCAGCAATTTTTGCGTGCATTTTTATCTGTTTACTGCGTATATTTCAAGTGGCTCTCGGGAAATTTAGAAAAATCCATAATCCCGTTTCCTAAGTTAAAGAAAAACCAATTAATGTGAAAATAATTTAAAATTTTTTATGAGACACCTAACTACGCTCCTTATATTGATTTACATCACTTTTCTTACCAATTGCCTGAATGCACAACCATGGCGGTTAGTTAAAGAAATCGGCTATTTTGAGAAATCTTCCTCATTTTGTCTTTCCCCCGAAGGATATTTTTATGTGACCGACCAAGGTACCAATCAGGTTCACAAACTTAATATGGATGGTGCGGTCTTCAACTCGTCTGGTGGTTATGGTTGGGATGCGAGTGGACTCTCAAGACCCACAGATGTTACTGCAGAGGCTGTTTATGTTTTAGTCGCTGATGAGGATAATAATAAGGTAAATAAATACGACAAAAATCTGAATCTGGCAGGTACGGTATTTAAAAGAGACAGCCAGAATCCGGATGAGGTGTTTGGTTATCCCCTGTCAGTTACTGTGTCAACTTTGGGTGACCTTTATATTCTGGATGGTGAAAACAACAGAGTAGTCTATTTCAGTTTTTTTGGAGATTATAAAGGCAATTTTGGAGGTTTTGGAACCGGTTTTTATGAATTTCACAGACCTGAAAAAATCTCCGCACTTAAAAATGCGATCGCGGTTGTGGATGATGATAAATTGGTTCTTTTCGATTTGTTTGGTACTTATTTAAGAAACATCGAATTCCAGCACAGACTTCGTTCGGTGAAATATAACGACGGGAAAATTACCGTTGTTACCAAACGTGAAATTTTTGTGGCTGATGATAATTTTATGTATGAATTTAACCAACTTAATATTGAACACGAAGGTGTTTGGTTTGTTGATGCTTTGATGGCAGGTGACAAATTGTATGTTCTTACAGAAAATTCGATACTCTTTTTCGAGAAGGGATTTTGATCTCCCGTTCTTCGTTAATCAGATTTCTACCGGCAATCCTCCTTTTTTTACTGCTGGTCATCTCATTTCTCCCCTTTTATTCGGATGGCAGTTCTGTTGTATATCCATTCACAAAATCACTTTTCTCAAGAATTTGCCATGGGATGGCAGACAGATGTTTTGAAATAGATGGAATTCCGCTTCATCTTTGTTCACGATGTCTGGGAATCTACGCCGGATTATTTGCCGGATCAATAACAATCTTGTTCCTTAAAAACCAAAATCTTCACTTCACAGGAAGAAGATTTTTACTGATTGCCTTCTCACCCATACTGATCCATAAGATTCTGGAAATTCTATCAATAATGGTTTATTCAAAGGTGTGGGCGTTAATTTCAGGAGTGTTAAGCGGTTACCTTATCTTTTTATATATTGGAAATCGGTTTTTAATTAATTTTTCAAAAAAGAAGTGATGGTAAACAGCAAATATTTCCCCACTCTGGTCTCCGGTTTTGCGGCAGGCGTTCTCACAACAGTTCCACATATCAAAACCCTTTCGTGCTGTATTCTTGTACCGGCAGCTGTGGTCTTTGCACTTTATGCTGATAAAAGGATTAGTGGATCAAAATCCCCAATTATATTAAAAAGTGCTTTAATGTTTGGATTGATGACCGGTTTATTCACCACACTGTTTGGAACAACATTTGATGTTTTGATTACTTTTATAACACGACAAAATGAATTTGTGCTCGCCTATCCCGATGTACTCAAAATGTTGGGCGAAATGCAATTCTTCCCGAAGGGTGATTCGTCATACAAAGAAGCTCTTGATATCCTCGAAAACACGAGAAATGAAATTGTGGAAACCGGATTTTCGTTTTTTTACACCTTTATGATGTTGATAAACAATTTGATCTTTTATCCGGTGTTTGGATTATTGGGCGGGCTGTTAGGGAAAGCAATTCTTGACAGAGCTGGCAATTCCGATAGTTAATCAGCGCAACCTGAACGGGAAAGTGATTGTAACTGACTGAACAAAACTTTCTCCATCTTTTAACTTTTCAAATCTCCAAGTTCTCAAGGCTGAGATACAAAGATTGTCAAGCTTCGGATCAAGTTTTTTAACCGGGACTACACTTCCAACACTGCCGTTTGGCAATATGGTAAATGATAAAACAACATTTCCTTCGATATTAACACCCGATGGATATTTGGGGATATTCCAGCTTAAAACCGCTCGTTTTCCTTTTCCACCCCAACCGATTGAATAGCCCGTACCGTAAGTGGTTCCACCGGTAGTACCGGGTTTTGTGGTTGTCCCCTTTTTATCCTCAGTTCCTTTTTTTGATTCAGTCTCTTTAGGTTTGGTTTTTACTCCATCCTTATCGGTGTTTTTGGCTTCAGGTGTTTTCACCTTCTGATCTTTTTTCTTGTCAGCAGCGTCCTTTTCCGTTTGCTGAACATCCTTATCGGCTTCTTCTGCAAAATCTCCTTTTTTACCGGCATCACCACCAATATCTTCAGGAGTCTCAAACTCTATTTCAAGAATATTTTTTTGCGGAGTTTCTGTTATTTTACCACCAAAATACATCGTAAACATCAGGAGAAACCCGAGGAGATGTAATACAAGTGACACACCAACAGAAATACTGCGCTCTTTATTCAAAATCACTCTTCCTTTATCGCTTCGCGTTTATCTGTTTCGAGAGTGAACTTATCAAATCCCGCTCCTTTTGCGGCGTCAATAACCATTACAACTTTTTCAATTGCAACATCTTTGTCGGAAGCGATTATTAAATTAGCTTCATCGGATTTTGTACGAAGAGTTTTTAATCTTCCTTCAAGTTCAGGTTCAGCAACAATAGTTTCACCAAGATAAAATGTACCTTCTTTTGTGATTGTAACTACAAATTCTGAAGGCACAACCTGTTCTGAAGTCTTTGATCCGGGCAGTTTTACCTTAACACCGGACTGAACAACATACTGCGAAGTTATGATAAAAAATATCAATAACAGCATCACCACATCAGTAAGTGACGAAAACTGGAACTCAGCCAAAGACTGGTTTCTTCTTTTAAATTTCATATCTGTACCTAAAAATCAACATCAAGTTCAGATTTATGTGTTGTTTGACCATGGCTCACATCTTCAAGTGTATCAATCACATCAGTGGAGATCGCTTCCATATTCAACACAACTCTATTTATTTGACTCAATAAAAAATTGTATGAAATCAGTGATGGAATACCAACCACCAATCCAAAAACAGTGGTGATTAAAGCTTCATAAATACCGCCGGCCAGATCTGCAGGACTTGCGTTACCTCTAAGCTGTTCAACTGTCATAAATGCTTGTACCAAACCTGTTACAGTTCCAAGAAATCCCAGTAAAGGAGCTGAACCTGCTACAGTTGCAAGAACCCAAAGTCCTCTTTCGAGTTTTGCAATTTCCTGATTTCCTGAATCTTCAATCGCTTCCCTTACTCGAGCATATCCGTATTTATGTTTCTTTAGACCTTTTTTAATGATCGCTGCTATCGGCGACTTGTCACCTTTTAACACCTGAATGGTACCCGACACATCATTTTTCCTTAACAGGGTTTCCACTGTCAAAATAAATCTGGGAACATTTACATTCGCTTTTCTTAAGGAAATCAGCTTTTCAATTATCACTGCCAGGCCTATTATTGAAAGCAACAAAATGGGCCACATGACCACGCCACCTTTAAAAAACATTTCTATGAGATTCATCTATTTATTTCCGTTTTCTATTTTTTCAATTTGGGGTTTAATGTATTATTAACCTCACGGGCTTTTTCTTCTTTATCAAAAGGACCAACTCTTACGCGATACCAAACTCCCTCTTCACCGGCAACACCACTCTTTTTGATCTTCATGACAAAAGATTTATAACCTTTTTTCTTTAACTCTTTTGCAAGTTTTTCTGCTGTGTCAAATGCTCTGTGTGCAGATATTTGCACATAATATTTCTTGCCCGACTTAAAAATAAAATCGGCAATCTTTGTCTCTTTAACTTTGTTTTTTACCGCATCCTGAAGAGTAATGTTCCCGCTATTGGAGTTATCATCAGTTTTTTTGGCCGGTTTTTTATCAACTTCCTTTTTACCCTTGTCATCCTTTTTTACCTTTTTGTCCTCTTTCGCAGCAGCACTGTCGAAAGGTACAAACACTTTATAAGTTTTTTCTGTTGAAGTGTCATAAAGTACAGGATTTAAAGTTCCATTCTCTTCTACCTCAAAATACCTGCCATCCTTAAATGCGGCACCCTTGATATTAACATCATTTTGAGTGTCTTTGTTAAAAGGATATTCACGATTATCTGCCAAAAGATTGCTGTCAACTATCACCAATGCTCCCTGGGCAAGATTTTCATCAGTTTTCACTGCATTTTTACCTCTGAGGTACCCCGATGCCTGAAGAATAAAATATGTGGCAATAATTACCGCAAGCACAATTAACATTTTGATAAGAACCGATAACTGGCTCTTTGGAGGTTCTGTTTCTTCTTCCATCACTCGACTCTCATCTTTGATAGTATTACCATTATCCTGATCTTGAATTAATGGTGGTTTATTAGATTCCTCGTAGTCGTTTGTTGAATCATATTCTGTCGAATCAACCAACGGTGTCAGGACATTTATTAAATCTTCGTTGACTGTTTCAGAATCCTGATCTTTAACTTCTCCATTTGCATTCAAATGTTTAAATGGAGAGGATTCCTCAGAAGTTGTCACCTCATCACCTAAAGGAATGTCGATTAATTCAGGCTCTGAATCTGGTTTGTCTTCGGCGATATTGGGTTCCATCTCTTCGGGAATTTCGAGAAGTTCCGATTCAGATAACTTATCCGACTCAGGGACTGAAGTCAGCAATTCTTCAGGATTTTCTATGACTCCGTCAAAAAATGACTCATCAAACATCAATTTGTCCTCTTGTGGCTCAGATTCAACAACTTCTTTCACTTCATAAACATTTTCATCTTTGTGTTGAATCAAATCGTTAAGTGAATCAATCTCCTCGTCCCCCATTTGCTCTTTAACATCTCCAATTTCAATTGTTTCGATGTCATCAAGGATAATTTCTTCTTTGTGTTGAATCAAATCGTTCAGAGTATCAATCTCCTCGTCCCCCATCTGCTCTTTAACATCTCCAATCTCAATTGTTTCGATGTCATCAAGGATTAATTGTGCCTCATCTTCAAGAGATTTATCCAACTCTTCTGGTAAAATTTCAACAGATTCTTCGGATTGGGCTTCATATAATTCTTCCGGTAAAATTTCAACGGATTCTTGTGACTCAGATTCAAATTCGTCTAAAATAGCATCTTCTTGAACATCCTCAGGCTCAATTTCCTGTTCAATTTCCTGTTCTGACTGAATCTTAAAATCCTGATCAGTTTCAGATTCTACAATTTCTTCAACTTCAAGTGTAATATCTTCACTTACGTCTGGTCTAGTTTCATAATCAACCACTTCAACAATCGCTTCAGTGCTAATCGGGATAACCGCTTCATCGGCAGTCTCGACAACCTGCTCTTCAGCCAAATCATCTATATCAGCAAAAATGCTGATTCTTTGTTTCTTTTGGGGAACCTCCTCCGATTCTGCAACCATCTCATCCTGAGTATCTTCAACTTCCTCAACTTTTCCCTCTATCTCTTGAATTTCGTCAGTGGATTCTGTAATTGCTTCATCCAATAATTCTTCAACTTCAATGCCTTCTAAAATTTCCTCCAGTTGATCGTCAGGTTCCTCCAACTCATCAACCAATTCATCTGTTTCGAGAATCTCCTCGACCAAATCAACTTCTTCAGGTTCGGGAAATTCGTCATTCACTTCTATCTCTTCCTCAGGTTCAGAAAATTCGTCAGCCACTTCTATCTCTTCATCAGGTTCCGGAAGTTCAACTTCTGTCTCAACTATTTCTTCGGTATCTATCGAATATTCTTCTGAATCATCATTTAATTCTTTATTTTCGACTTCATCAACAAATTCTTCCTGTGGCTCCGGTACAGCAACAAGACTTTCAAGAAAATCAGTTACCTCATTATCATCGACAACCTCTTTTTTAACGGACTCATCTTCTTCGGTGACCGGGGTAACTTTAATCCCTCCGGAGAATATTGAATAAGTTTCCTCATCATCCTCTTCCTCGTCTTCAGGAACAACTACTGAGGAATGAGTAAAGACCACTTCTTCTTCCTCTGAATTCAGAAAATCGGGTGTTGCAGGTTCATCAATCTCTTTTTCAGGATTGATTCCAAGGTCAGAAAAAAGATCAGGCTCTGCATTATAAGATGATTTAATCGTCAGGTCTTCCTCTTCCTCAAAGGCTCGTGACAATGGATTTACTTTCTGAAATCCGTCCTCGGAATCTTCAAATAGTGGAATATCCGGTCTGTCAGTATATCTTTCACTTTTTCTGTCTTCTTCAAGCAGGATTCTGGATAATCGCCCACCCCCTTTTTTTACAAATCCGGGGTCATTTAATGAAAGGATATCGTTAAAAAACTCATTAACCTTGGGAGATATGTCGATTTCGGGTGCTCCCTGACCATCGCCATCAAATGAAAGAAACTCATTAACTCTCAATCTCTCGGATGCACGGTCCTCCAAAACAATTTCTTCAATTATTTCGAGTTTTTCGTCAAAAAACTGGAGTACCTCTACATCGCTGTTATCTGATGGTTTTCGTTTAACAAAACATAACTCGTGAAGATTGTAAACCTTACCCGGTTCAAAATTCTTTTTAGCGAGATGCATGAACTGACCAAGAAAATCAACCATCTGCAGTTCAGTGCCGATAAACCGGTCCAGTATCTTATATAATATGCCGTCTTGACTCATTTTTAAAAACCTAAAAGTGATTCACAAATTAATGAAATCTTCTTAAACAATTCAAGTGTTTCTTTCACTATTTTCTATAACTTGTTTAATATTTATTAGTTACCATGAAAATTGTACACCGCCCATGATATTTAGACCCGGGGTTTCATATTTACCCCATTTCATAATCTTCGTGTTTAACATGTCGGTCCCGGTCAAGAATACTTTGATATTTGGTATATAGTTGTATTCTACATTAAATCCGAGGTCAATCCCACCATCAATTTCAATTGTATTACCAATATCTGCAAATGATTTGCCGATATAGCCAATTTTCACATCATAACTGATTGTTTTGTCAAAATTATTGCCATAGGCAGCGTAAACTTCAAATTGTGGTGCATAAGGAATCTGCTTCGAAAAATCGTCCTGAATTGTATTAAACTTCACTTCACCTACAAATCTTCCAAATATTCCGGGATGGAAAGTGGCAGAGAAAAATCCCTCAAAACCTTTTACATCCGCTCCCGACATGGTAAATAACCCTCGTGAAGCCGACTCCTGATAATATGGGTAGGCGTCAGACATAAACCATGAAAGCCCTGTTTCAAACTCAATCAGTTTTTCATATTCATATTTTAGGACCGCATTTAAATTATGTTTTTTCCTGAGAACAGAAAATGCTGAACTGTCGGCAAGTTTAAAGTACTGATTTGCTGCAACTTTATCCTGATTAAAAAGGATTGTTGTTGATGGATTATAAGATGCAATGAGGAATAAACCATTAATAAATCTTAAAGAGTATTTAACCACCGGTGACAAATACGTATCGTCAGGAGTGGATGCGATATCAATTCCTCCAAGCAGTTTCATCGTTCTGCCAACCACAATACCGCCCAACCCGCTAACCTGTAAAAAATTATTTTTAAAACTGTTCCCGGAAGAATCAGTCAGGTTTTGTTGTCTTATTGCGATATTTGAAAATATCTCAATAAATTCATATCTCGTGTTAAAAAAACCTTCGGCAGAGATAAGATTTTCACTGAATTGTCCAAGATTCTGGGCAAACAAATCACCTTTTAGTTTTGCTCCATATTGCAAATACTCATAAGACAGGTTCCTGAATCCAATTTCCGGATTAAAATAACTGTTGTCTCTCGATCGGGTTGGATCATCACTTGCATAAAACTTAAAGAGGGATTTATGCATACTAAAACTGGCAAAATATTCGGTTCCCGGATCAAGCAAACTGTCGTTGTAACCAAAATATTTAATACCTGCATTTACTGCAAAATTGGTTTCATCGGCATGGTCGATAAAAGCCTGCCTCCGCTTGAAGTCACCCCCCGCAAAAAGAACAACATCTCTCATAGGGGCGCTGATAAATCCTTTTATTGCCGGTTGAAACATATTTCCAAAACTGCCTGAGACATATCCGGTCGTATATTCCGAAGTGTCGCGAAGGATTTCTCTTGCCACTTTGGGATCAAAATCCTTGGTAAGTGCCAATATGGAATCACCAATTTTTGGTCTTTTAAAATTATCCGACAAAATTGAATAAAAATCGGGATTTATTTTATCCCTCGGTGGAAAATCGTAAGACCTTAAACCTGTAATAACAAAACTTGGCAGTTCCACTTCAGGCTGTGCTTCAACCTGAGAAACAGAAACAAGCAAAAGCAGAATAGTCGTCAATAATAATTTTTTATTTATCATTTTTTCTTCTTCTTAATTTCTTTAAGTTTTTTAGAGGCTTCTTTACCATAATCATCATCGGGATGGCCTTCAATCAGCTTTTCAAGTATTGAGATAGCCTTTTTATTATCTTTTAATTTCACATACGAATCAGCAAGTTTGAGATATGACTTAGCCAGCCACTCTGCAAATTCTCCGAAGACAGATTCAACTCTCACAAATGCCGTGATTGCATCTTTGTAATCCCCTTTTTCGTAATAAGCTGTTCCAAGCAAATATTGAGCCTCAGCTCCAATAACATCCTCACGTCTCATGGAAACAGCAATAAATGCCTTCACTGCATTTTCATATCGCCTGTTTTTGAGTTCAATCTGACCTTTCATGATGTACGACTTATCAGCGAACTGATCTCCAACATAGGTATTAATGACTTCATCAAATTGATCGTACCCCGAAAGAGTATCACCCTTTGCGAGGAAAAGTTTTCCTTTTAAGTATTTAAGCTCAGGAACTTTTTGATCCTTGGGATATTTTTCGATTGTGCCATCAATCATTTTACCGGCTTCTTCATAATTTCCTTCCGAAAAGAAGATGTAAGCCAGTTCAACAGATGCAAGTGATGAGAAGTTTGTTGTATCATATTTCTCAATTACCCATTTAAATGAGTTTGTTGCTTGCCCACTTTCACCTGAAGATTGATATGATTTACCCAACCAGTAATATGCCTCGGCGAGGTGGGGTGATGCAGGATAAAACTCTATAAATGCAAGATAATTCTCTTTTGCCCTGCTGAAATCACCTGCATTATAAAAGAGTTCAGCCCTTTTAAGATAAAGTCTGTCAGCATCCTTTAATCTTGGGTTATTGGTCAGAAAGTTTTCAATAAGTGTAAATGCAGTGTCCTGTTCTCCCAAAGCGAAGTAGCTGAAGAAAAGTCCATTAAATGCGTCATACACCTGAGGTGAATTTGGAAATTCGATCAACACTTTTTCATAATAGATAGCGGATGTCGTAAACTGCTCCATGTTGTAGTAGCAGTCCCCCATATTGTAATAAACAAGGGGTACAATTTTTTGATCGTCAGAGGTTTCAAGAAATTCGTTATAACTTGTGAGAGCTTTTTCATAATCCTGCGATTTGAAGTAAATCCAACCAATAAGAAATCTTGAATTTTCTTCCAGTTGAGTTCCTTTTGCTTCCCTGATTACCCGTTTAAGCTCCTTAATTGCTTCATCCTTTTTCCCCATATTAAACAGAGTGAGCGCGTAGTTGTAACGCATCAGATTTCTATCTGTTTGTTCACCACCTGTCAACAGGTTGTCATACATTTTTGCCGAGTTTTCAAAATCACGCGTTGCATAATAACATTCTGCGAGTCTTACCTTTGAGTCAACCAGTCTCTCATCACGCGGGAATCTTGCGATATAGTCGAGAAATGTAAACTTGGCATTTTGGTAATCTTTAATATTGAAGTAGGAGTAAGCTTTTCCATAAAGTGAAAGTTTGCCAAATGAACCATTATCAGGATTCACTCTGCTGTAATAATCGAGTGATTCTTTAAACTTCATTTTTTTGAAAAAGACTTCACCAAGGTAAAAATTGTAAACATCGGGCTCAAATCCGGTCCTTTTTCCCTCGATATCCCTCAGAACATCATACGCTTTGTCATAACTTTCCATCAAAAAATAACAAACACCCAAACCCAACTGACCTCTTGTATAAAGATCACTGTTTTTTGGAGAAAGCTGCGATGCCACCTCAAAGTTGGTTATCGCTTCAACATAATTTTTTTTGTTCGAATTTAGCTCACCAAGGTAGATATTCGCTTTAGCCCTTATGCCATAATCTGCAACATTCCTGAGTGCATCAAAAACAGCATAAGCCTCATCCACCTGACCCAGTTCAATCAATAAAATCCCCTTACTGATCTTTGCCACATCGATATACGGGCTTTTAGGCTGAGCACCTATATAATCGTTAAAAAGTCGCAAAGATTTTTCATTGTCTCTCATGTATCTTTGGGTTTCTGCCTCCCAAAAACCTGATGCAATTGCTATTGAATCTTTTCCAATCGTCAAAGAAGAGAAAATTGAGTATGCAGAGTCATATTTTTCCTTTTGAAATTTGCACCAAGCCAATCCGTATTTGGCTTCTCTTCCAATGGGACTGTCTTTTTCCTGTTTAACCAGTTTTGAAAATTCTTCTTCGGCTTTTTGGTACTCTTTTGTATGAAAAAGTGAAGATGCAAGAATCAGAGTTGCCTCTTTTTTCTTTTCAGGAGGAAGATTCTGGAAATCGGGCCCCATCAACTCGAGAATTGCCTTTTCATATTCCCCTGCCTTGTAGTAACTCACTCCGAGTTTTATCTGGGCACCAAGTGTATAGGGATTATCGGGGTAGTTGTTTAGAATCTCTTCATATATATTTGCAGCTTCCTCAAAATGTCCAAGATATTCATGACACTCGCCAATATAAAAGAGGGTCTCGATCTTAAATTTGTTTGTGGTCTTTTGTGCTTTAGCCTGTTCATAATAAAAAAGAGCGTCGTTATATTTTTTTTCATTACGATAGGTTTCACCCAGATAAAACAAAACACTTCCATAATTTGCAAAACCGGGGTAATTTCTGGCAAATGCCATAAGTTTTACTCTGGCTTTTTCAATCTGTCCATTGTATATATAAATGAGTGAGAGTTTGTAGAGCGCAACCGCACGAAAAGAAGTGTATTCGAACTTGTTAACAAGATATTCATATCCCGCCATGGCACCACCATATTCGCCCAGATTAAACAATGCCTCGGATGCATAAAACTTGGCAGAAGCATACAATTCATCTTCCGGAATTTTTATCTTCAGGAATTTTTCAAATAAAATGTATGATTCATAATATCTGCCATCCTGGAAAAACTTCACGGCGGAGTAATAATCCTGTGTCGTTTGTCCCTTCAATAAATAAATTGGTAGTATGAGGAGGAGGATCAGTGTTCTTAAATTCATATAAAAACTTTATAAATTATTGTAAAAACCATGATTGAGTCGATTTTATTCCGGCTTTTCTTCACAAAACAAAATTGACTCATTGTGGATATTTCGATCTTCTTTCAACGAAAATCACACAAAATTGGAAGTAATAATATAAGGAAATCAAGCCTTGAAAAATATGAAGTAATTAATACCATCTGGGAGGGGAAGTTGGTGAGGTGATCATAAAAAATTAGTGGCAGTTAATGGGAAAGAAAAATTTTATTGGAAAGTATCGATAGAAATTAAAGACTCGTTAAAAACTTTGGTTGTTTTTAAATCACAACATTGCCTGCCAATCAAGAGACAGCATAACTCCTCTGCAAACGGCGACATATTCATAAAAAGAATTAAATCCACCGAGATTCCAAAGAACTCGCCGCGGCGAGTGACATATTAGAAGAAAATTGTTCCTCTATTCATTTTATTAACACAATTTTCACGCTCTTTTTCTTTCCGTTTAAGTTCATATTATCTCTTTCCTTTGTTTCTGATTCTGTTGATTTAAACAACATATCTACTATATAAACCCCTGATGATATGTTCAGTTCTCTGAGATCAATCTTCTCGGTTGTGATACCGGTTGTAACTTCAACTCCTTTTTTTATCAGTTCCTTTCCTGTTGTATTGAATAATCTTAATTCTGCATATCCAGTATGATTACTTTTTATTTCAACTGTTATCTCACCTGTCGTTGGATTTGGGTAAGCTGTTAGAGTAATTTCTTCTTTTTTCTCAGTTGTGACTTCATCATCTTCAATCGCCATTGCTACTCTCTCACCACTCATGATATAAAAGGTACCTGGTTGAGCATATGTTGTACCATTTGTTCCGATTCCAATATCATCAAGTCCGTCACCGTTTACATCACCAACCCTGCCCAGAATGTTGAATGAATTCCCGTAATATCTGATTGGAGTGTCATCAGTTTTGTGCTTACCTCCCACAAACAGACGGCCAGCTGAACCATCAAGTGAAGATAAAAAGTCTCCGTATCCGTCACCGTTCACATCTCCAACCGATCGGGTATGAACAAATCCATGATTCTGTGTGTTATAGCCTTCTTCAGGTACATGGTCTATGTTTCGAGAGCCATAACTTACTGCCATTATGTACCAATATGGATACTTAAACTTTGTATCCCTTACAATCAGATCTGCTCTTCCATCTTTGTTAATATCTTGTATAATATTGTTAGTTCTTAGGATATTTACAGAATCCAGGAAACTAATAGTGTCTTGAAAAGAAAAGTCTGATCTGCCAAAAACGAATCTCCTCAAAGCAAAGTTTGTCGGAACTGAAGGGCTTGTGAGAGTAAAAGTCAGATCAGTTCTACCGTCTCCATCAAGATCACCACTTGTTATATAAGAACCTTGTATCGCCTCATTTGGATAAAATGTTGCAATCTTATCAGGGATCGAATCCATCTCCGGAGACGAATTGTATATCAGAAATGCCCCTTTACCACCATACATGTCGTATGCGTATGCTACCATTTCTTCATAACCGTCCCCGTTGAAATCAACCGGCCAGTCACCTCCCACAAATCTTAGATTGCCAATTATCTGTTCAGGTGCTTGAAAAGTTAAATCGGGAATTGTATCCATCGTGGGACCACCAAGATATATCTTTAAGGTCAATGGACGGGTATTGAATGTTGTCACTATCAAATCCCTGTATCCGTCTCGATTATAATCACAAGCAGAGACATGATACGGTAGGAATCCGGTAAATGGAATTTCGAAAACAGGCACGGAATCTACAGGATTACCACCATGAAAAAGCAAAGCTTTTACATTCCAATTAGAAGTAGAAGCTGTAATAAGGACAAAATCATCACAGCCATCATCATTCTGATCCCCCATATAGAGGACAGTATTGGGTTGGTAAATATCATATCGTGCAAAGATTATTGAATCAAACTGGGCGCTGGTTTCTGAAACAAATATGAGAAAGATTATTGAAACCGAAACAAAAAGCTTTTTATGACAAATTTTTATCATGACGATTGATTTCATTGAATATAAAATTAAGATCCTTGAGACTAAATTACATCACAGGTGTCAAAATATCAAGAGGTTGATAAAATAAATTTTCGACATTTGGATTCGGGATTGGGATAAATTACAAATTTGTTGTGAGGCCGGAAGGTACAAACTGTCCGGGTGAGTGAAAAACGATGTGGTATCAGTGAGTCGTTCGAGCTTAAAACCCCTTTAAAACAGAAAAGCAGTCCAAAAGGACTGCTCACTGAATTTCTGGTGCGGAAAACGGGACTTGAACCCGTACGGGTCTCCCCACACGCCCCTCAAACGTGCGCGTCTACCAATTTCGCCACTTCCGCAGAAATTAGACTACAAATCTAAGGTTTTTTTCGATTTTATGCAAATCTTAAATCGTTTTGTCTAATCTTTTTTTAGAAGATCCCGCAGTTCCCGTCTGAAATTTCGTTCAAAAACTATATATTTGGCATGGGATTGAGGGTCCAGAATCTCAGATAATGAAGCTATGAACTGATGTTGCATTTGGCGGGTCTGATCCATAAACTGACCAAATTCCGCTATTTTTGCATTTAGTTCTTTGTTTTTTGAACCGTCTTTATTGTCATCAATCAATTCTTCCATCTCATCGAGAATCCGGTCGGCTTTTTCATTCCTGTCTTCCATAACTTTTTGATGATCAGCGCGTCTCGAGAAGAGTTTTAACATCGTTTCTTCTTCAAGATTAAGTGTCTCAATAAGCTTAACCTTTTCAAGTTGCTCAAGTTTTTTCATGGGGTCACCACCACGATTCCGGAATTTACCTCTTCCGCCACCCGGCTGGGCATCTGCTGAACTCACAACAAGTAAAAGTGCAGTTATAAAAATGAAGATGTATCTCATTATGTTCCTCAATTATCTATCGGATTTAATTGTTTAGAAAGCTTTTCAAAATCCTCATCGCTAAGATTTTGTACAATATCAACAAGTGTTATACCATATTTATCGGCAATCTCAACCAGTGTTGCATCATTTAATTCATAAAGAGCGGTATAAGCATCTTCAAAATCGGTGTGAGTTGCCAAAACTTCATCATCAACAACTCCCGTTCCGGAGTTTATGATAACGGCTTCCTTTTCTGTATTCTCCATAAAAGGTGCGCTCGTGGGAGATGTATAAACATATCTTGGTTGTGCCACCGGTTGAACTTCAGCTTTCGAAATATCATCAACCACAGGTTTCTGCGATTCGACCGAGGTTACCAACTCTGATGGAGCACTTTTCTGAGTTGTTGACTCAATAGATGTATTTTGCCATGGCTGACCCACAAACAAAACCACCGCAGCGGCTGTTACGATCAATCCACTCGCTAATTTCGCAAAAAGTGGAAAAATCATCCGATTTTGTTTTGCAGCCACTTTTTCTCTGAATCGTGGTAACACATTCACAAAATAATCGGTATCCGGTTCAATCTCCGAGATTGATTTTAGTGTTCCGAGTGATTCCTTCACTTTCAGATATTCTTTATAAAGGATATCATCCTGTTTAAGTTCCAACTCGAAATTGTCAGAGGCAGCTTTACCCTGTCTGCCGTCCAAGTATTCGTAAATCCGGTTCTTTTTTTCCATACTCTCTCTCCATTAGAGAAGTTACTTTATTTAATGCGTGAAAATAATTTGCTTTTAAGCCTCCGATGCTCTTCCCCGTCACCTCGGCAATCTCTTCGTAACTTAGTTCGTCGAAGTGGCGCATCACAAAAACTTCCCGTTGTTTAATCGGCAGTTCTTTTAATACCTTATCGAGCAGCCTGAGCTTCTCTCTGTTTTCTACATCACGAACAACATCTTCGTTCCCTGAAATGTCAGGCATTTCCTCTTCACCTATCGAAAAGAACCGTTTAACTTTGTTCTTGTTGATCAGGTTGAGAGACCTGGTATATGTAATCCTGAATATCCATGTATATAGAGATGACTCAAATTTGTAGTCTTTTAATTTCTCGTAAATCACCATCAGCACTTCCTGCAATATATCATCAGCATCGAAGTGATTGCCTGTGAGGCGCCTCGCATGCCAGTATATCTTTTGCTGATATTTTTTTACAATTAGATTAAAAGCCGACTCATCGCCTCTTAAAAATCTCTTTACAAGTTCTTCGTCAGTCATCAATACTTATTATTGGATTTTACGATTTGACATTAAAACATTCCATTTGGTTTAAAGTAATATAGTAAATTCTTTACAAATCATCCTTTTAAACCTTTTGCATCGCCACAGGTGTCACAGTAACAGAAAGTTGAAAATTTCATAAACACAATGGAGAAATAAATGAAACGCTTAATATTAACATCAGTGCCTACGCTAATCCTTGCAGTCTTCCTTTCAGGTCTTGCTTTTGCACAACCGGGAATGGATAATCCAAAAGGTGACAGATGTATAAACAAACTGGACCTTACTAAAGATCAGGAGACCAAAATTGAAGCTCTTAGAATAGAACACCAGAAAAAAATGGTGGATATGAGAGCTGAACTTGAAAAAGCCTTACTCGACAAAAAACAACTGCTCGCCAAAGGTGATTATTCAAGAAATGACTTTATTAATGTTACCAATAAACTCTCAAAAATAAGAGAGACAATGAATACCTCAAGAGCAAATCACCAGATGGATATCTATGATATGCTTGACAAGACCCAGAAGGAAAAATGGAACAGTTTTCAATCTGAACGCCCAGGAAAAGGTGGCAAAGGTTTTAGAGGTTGTGGTAACGGACCCGGTAACGGAAAAGGTTTCCACCGTGGCGGTGGCAGAGGTCAAGGTAAAGGAATGGGATACCGTGACGGAAGGTGCTTTAAATAGAATAATCATATTCCTCCAAAATCATGATTAACAAAAAGACTGTCCACGCTCCTGGACAGTCTTTTTTTGTTTATTTTTACATATCAGATATTAATTTGGAATAGATCAAAAATGTTTAAATATTCACCCCTCTTTTTGTTAATTATAACCACCTTTGTGTCAGCCCAAATCATGAAACCCGAAAAATTTTCGAGGAAAATTGATCTTGAAGTCGGATATGACTATCTCGCCTACCTGCCCGATGGATATGACGACACCTCAAAAAACTTCCCACTTTTAATATTCCTTCATGGTTCAGGGGAAAGAGGAAACGATCTTGAGAAAGTTAAAGTTCACGGAGTACCAAAACATATTGAAAAAGGAGAAAAATTCCCGTTTATAGTTATAGCTCCACAATGTAAACCCAAACAATGGTGGAAGGGACACGAACTTGTCGCTCTTCTTGACCATATAGAATCAAAATACAGAGTGGATAAATCAAGAATTTATGTGACGGGATTGAGTATGGGTGGATTTGGTACATGGTCGTTGGCGCTGGAAGCACCAAACCGCATTGCAGCTATAATTCCTGTATGTGGTGGTGGACTCCCCCATCGCATCTGCGAAACTGGAGGAGTCCCCGTTTGGGCATTCCACGGAGACCAGGATTTTGTAGTTCCTCTATCAGAATCCGAGAGGATGATAGAAGCCTCAAAAAAATGTGGAATTGAAGCAACATTAACCATTTACAAAGGAGTAAACCACAATTCGTGGGATGCCACCTATGCAAATCCTGAAATTTATGAATGGTTGTTAAAACATAAAAGATAAATTTTACCTATTTGATGCTTATTGCAACTCCACCCGATCTTGCAAGTTTAACTTTAATTTTTGATTCGGATGTGACGGTTTTTGTCTCAATTTTGTACAACATTGGGTTTTCATCCCAACTTGCGCCGTCACCATCCATATATAATTTAGCTGTGAATGAGGTTCCTTTTGGCAGAAAATCGAAAGATATTTCCATCTCTCTCTCATTTTCATCGGTTATTCCTCCAATGAACCACTCATTAATTCCTTTCGCTTTTCGTGCTATCAGGAGATAATCTCCGGGTTCAGCCGAAAGTACTTTTGTATCATCCCACTCCACCGCTACATCTTTAATAAATTGAAATGCATCGAGGAATCTTTCATAGTTTTCAGGAAGATCCGCTGCCATCTGCAATGGACTATACATAGTTACATACAGAGCCAATTGTTTCACTAAAGTTGTGTGCACCTGAAACTTGCTACCGGGAGTGTAATAATCCATTTTAGTCTGAAAAATCCCCGGAGTGTAATCCATTCCACCCCCCATTATCCGGGTGAAAGGTAAAATTGTTTCGTGCTCAGGCGGATTTCCCCGGCTCCAACCATTAAATTCATTTCCACGGGCAGCTTCGGCAGAAATCCAGTTTGGCCAGGTTCTGCTTTGCCCTGTAGGACGATGTGACTCGTGAGAATTTACCATTATTTTATATTGAGCAGCCTTTTCAGCTACCCTGAAATAATGAGAGACCATCCATTGCCCATCATGCATTTCACCTCTGGGTATAATTCTGCCAACATATCCAGTCTTTACAGCGTCGTATCCATTATCTTTCATGAACCTGAAGGCTTCATCAAGTCTTCTCTCGTAATTTGTTGCAGATGCACTCGTCTCATGGTGCATTATCAATTTTACTCCCTTACTTGCAGCGTACCTTTGAAGTTCTTTTACATCAAAATCAGGATATGGGGTAACAAAATCGAAAACATTCTCTTTCCAGTTTCCAAACCAGTCTTCCCAACCAACATTCCATCCCTCAACCAAAACACCTGCAAAACCATTTTTTGCAGCAAAATCGATATAATATTTGGTTCGTTCTGTGGTTGCTCCGTGTCTGCCGTTTGGTTTCACTTTCGACCAGTCGATTTCACCCAATTTAATATTATTGATATCGGAGTAGTTCCAGCTTGATTTATTAACATGTAATTCCCACCAGATACCCACATATTTTTGTCCTTTTATCCAACTCACATCGCTGATTTTTGAAGGTTCATTCAGATTGAGAACCATCCTGGAGGTCAAAATATTTTCAGCCTTTTTTGAAACGATTATTGTTCTCCATGGGGTTGAACAAGGCGCCTGCATGTATGCAATATTTCCAACAGCATCGGGAGCAAACGCTGTTTTAAGCGAGAATTCTGATTTATCAACTAACAGATGCATCACGGGGTAATTGGTTACGGCAGCTTCAAAAATATTGATGTAAACTCCATTATCACTTTTCATCATCAACGGGGTTTGCACTGCATTATGAGCAATGATTCTTCGAGTGCTTATTTCAAAAAATCCCTGTCCTTTTTCAGCATCCACTTCACTCAGCTTACTCGTCATATAAGGATATTCATTACTGTCGAAATCACCCGGAATCCAAAATGTTTTATGATCACCCGTTAATCTGAACTCCGTTTTCTCTCCCATCATGGTAAAATATCTTTGGTTTTCCATTTGCGGGAATTCATATCTGAACCCAAGTCCATCATTAAACAGCCGGAAAACAATTGACATCTCTTTTTTTGAATCTATATTTTGGAGGGTCACAGTGAACTGATTATAGTTGTTTCTAATCTCCTTTTCTTCACCCAATACAGGTTGCCATGTTTCATCAAAATTTGAATTTTGGGTGGAAACAATTGCAAGATCATCGATAAACCCTGGATCATCCTTGATCATAATTCCCAAAGCCGATTCTTTGATCACATACTCCTTATCAAGTTTAAGAGTGTAATAGGGTATTCCCCCTTTACTCATCATAAAATCAAATTCAAGTCTCCCGTCCGGAGATTTAAGTGCCTGGCTGAGAATCAATCCATTAACAACAATTATCAGCATTAATATTTTTTTAATCATTTTTTTGTTTTTATATAATTATTGAATAAAATAGTTCTTTTTCTCTCCCTGCGAATGAGTAGTTATGGGTAATTTACACCAATAGTCCCGTTAAATCGGGACTATTGGTTTTAATATCACGGCTTCATTGCCGCCGAATAAATTTCCCGATGAATCGGGACTATTGGCTTAGGGCTCCTTTTTCTCCGAATGAATTCGGATGCTATTGGTCGATTTCTTTCGGGACTTTAGACCAATGGCATTGGGTTTCAACCAAATGAAAATGGCAAGTCCTACTTCAGCATAACCATCTTTTTAACCGAATAATGGCTTCCCGCTTTGATCGAATAGAAGTAAACTCCTGAATTAACAGGAGTGCCATTCATGTTTTTCCCATTCCATTGGACAAAATGAATTCCGGCTGGTCTTACCTCATTCACAAGCGTTGCCACTTCACTTCCAAGCAAATCATACACCTTTATTTGGACTTCACCCTGAATCGGGGTTCTGTATTCAATGATGGTGTTTGGATTAAACGGATTTGGATAGTTTTGCATCAGTTGAAATTCTCCGGGAATTTGGGTGAAATCACCCTTGATCCCAACGGGAACATCAATTCCACCCGAAAAAGCCACTACTTTACCGTCTCTTGAACCTGCAAGAAACTCAAGAGTTCCATTCAGGTCAATATCTCCCATTGCCCAAATTGCTTCAGCGGCGTAAGAGTTTGTGCCTCCACCAAAAGCATAAGTAAAGAGTGTATCACTGTTTTTACCACCAAATACATATATTTTGTTATCAAGTGAAGCTACACCTATTTCCGGAAAACCATCTGCATTTAAGTCACCAAGTAATCCCGTTCCAAGATTGTTTCCACTTGTCGGAATTGCAGTAATCATCATACCGGTCTTCCCACTAAGAACATAGATGTAAGGAGTTAATGCTTGAACAAGCACATCGGCTACTCCATCCTCATTCAGATCATTGATCACTATCAAGTCTTCAACAAATCCACCACCAACTTGACCCGACCACCAAAGTGACCCGTTTGAAATATCCACGGCATAAACCTTGCCCTGAATATCCCCGGCTACAACATACCGTTTTCCACCTGTGGTGTCATAAAGTAAATCAATTGCCCAACATGAAGCATCTGTTGCATAAGTCCACTGGAACTGAGCAAGATCATTGAATGCATAAATCTCGGCCGCTGTTGCATTGGAGAACCTGGTGGTTGAAGCCCCTCCACCGGGGTAAGAGATAACCGCATCTTTCATCTTTTTTGCCTGCGAATCATCAATTCTCCAAATCTGAGCACCTGTTCTGCCGTCAAGCAGATAAATTGAAAAACGACCACTTCCGTTAAATTCATTTCCGCTTGCAGAGGCTAAAATATCAACTATTCCGTCGTTATTCCAGTCTTTTTTACCATCAATTCCATTTACATCACCCTGGTCATAGTTGATTGGATCGCCAAATTCCCAAATCATCTCACCTGTGGCACCATCAATCATATAAACAGTTTCACCACCACCAGCGGTACCGATGCAAACTTCGCCGATTCCGTCACCGTTGATATCAGCAATTGGTTGAAGCGCGCCAACTCGTGATACAGTACCGGTGTTGTTATTGTTGGGAGCTGATGAAAATTTCCACAAAATATCGGCATCCACAGAAGAATTTCCATTATATGCGATAGTCCAATAGTTATCAGTTGCAACAATCATATCGGCGATGCCATCTCCATTTAGATCACCTGCTTTTTTAATATACTTGGCAGAGAGATCATTAAAGCTTGTGGCGGGGTTATCAGGGATTATCCCTTCCCACATCTTTGCACCCAGAACAGAATCCATAGGGATTACATTTGCTGCAAGTGGAATTTTATAATGAGTTGAATTGGAGGCATTGGAGTAAACACGGAGTGTATCCTGAAGCAATCCATAAGTTAACGGATTTGTCCATACTCTGAATGTAACAATTCCAACCGAATCGATTGTAAAATCATCGTTGGGTTTAACGAGATAAAATGTTTCAGTATCAAATCTGATCGAATCAACATTTAAATCAGCCGAACCAAGATTTTCAAAACTGATTTCTCTGTATCCTGTACTTCTGATTCTCTTATTTCCATAATTAATGGCTGATACTGAAGAGGAGATTACCGGACCAACAAATATTCCTCTACCATTCAGTTTTACCTTGGAGTAGGCAAAATTGATATCGTTGTGGTAGATAAATACACTGTCTTTATAATATACAGGGTCAGTTGGTGTAAAAGTAATCGGTATCTGCCCCATCTGGTTTGGCTGAACAATCACAGGAAATGTGGCACTTGTTGAAAACGCACCCGATGAAAATCGCATTGAATCTATCTGAAGTGGTGCCGTTCCAACATTATTCATGAACATTTGTGATGTTCCATTTGATCCAATTTGCACATTGCCATAGTCGATCTGAGTTGTAACCAGTTGGATTTGTGGAGTTCCACTCCCTCCAAGGTCAAACTTATAAAGTGCTCTCTGGGTGCTGCTGCCGATTACCCGGGCAATCAGCCAAAGATATTTTCCATCCCAGGCTAATCCTCTCGGAGAAATGCTGGTTCCCGTGCCGGTTGGAACAGGGAATGAAAAAAGTGTATCTTCTGTAGCGACATTCACAGCATAAATTCTTTCGGCATCACCTTCAAAATTTTCCATTACATAAAAAAGGGTATCCCCTTTCATCATAACACCTTGAGGTTGGATACCAAAAGTAGGAAGTGTGTCCACAATTTGTTTTGTTGCGATGTCTAATTTATAAACCCCGGCAGAAGCGTTGGGGTAATAAACAGTAAACCACAAACCACCATTATCGTACGCAGTGCCGCCCATATAATAAGTTGTCATCGAAATTGAATCAACCACGACTCCCTGAGTGGTAACTTTTCTGAAATTGTGTCTTGAAGTTAATCGTTCATTATACCAAAAATGAGTCCCATCCCACGCAAGTCCTTGTGATTCTCTTATGGTGGGGTAATCTATCTGGATACTGTCAACCACGTTTCCGAGTGTATCCATACCGATGAGTTTTCCTTTGTTTCCGGTGGAAGAACTTCCGGAGGAAATCCACAGCTTGCCGTTGGCATAAACGAGTCCATATGCACTGTTATAATAGGCGACAGCCGGTAGGGGTATTGTTTTGACAAGAGATTGAGCGTCGATGCTCAAAATAAGAACAGTAAATAGTAAAAGAAATCTTTTCACTATAACCTCTCTTTTTAGATGGGGAGTTAGTTGCGGGGATTTTCCTCGCACCATTTTTTTATGTACAAAGCTATTTCGGGGGTGGGAGTACCCGGAGTGAATAGTTCACCCGTTCCAAGCAATTTTAATTTTCCTTTGTCACCTTCAGGAATTATCCCTCCACCGGTTAACAAAACATCATCAATCCCCTTTTCTTTCATCAGACCAAGAACCCTGGGGAACAAGGTCATGTGTGCTCCGGAAAGAATACTTAACCCGATTACATCAACATCTTCCTGAACAGCTGCTTCAACTATTGTTTCGGGCGTCTGCCTTAAACCTGTGTAGATCACTTCCATTCCGGCATCACGAAGAGCTGCGGCAATTACTTTAGCGCCTCTATCGTGACCGTCAAGTCCGGCTTTTGCTACTAAAACTCTTATCTTCTTTTCCATTTATCCGATTCTCTCCGTTAAAATAGTTGTTTTTTGATCTTCTCAGCATACGAATGCATTGTAATCGAATGATCGTATTTTTTAAAATTCAGCCTCTTAAAAACTTCATCCTCATGATATCGCGGAATAATGTGATAGTGGAGATGGAAAACAGACTGAGATGCAGCTATCCCGGTGTTGCAAATAATGTTAAATCCATGCGCTTCGGTAGCTCTCTCAACAGCAAGTGCAATTTTTTGAAGCTGTGCAAAATAGTCTCCCATAAGTTCTACCGGCATCTCCCTGAAGTCGGTGTAATGACCAACCGGCACCACAAGTGTATGTCCATAACTCAATGGTCTGATGTCCAGAAACGAGACAATTTTATCATCTCTGAATATCATCCCCTCGTGTTCATCTTTTTTAATGATACTGCAAAATATACAATCCATTTTAGAATACCAAATTCAGTTAATAATTCCTCTACGAAAATGAAAGTGCATAGGTTCTTGCCCGATAAAGATCTTCGGGTGTATCTACAGATATGCTCTCAAAGTCTGTTTCCACGACTCTGATTTTGTAACCATTTTCAAGAATTCTAAGTTGTTCAAGTTTTTCTGCCTTCTCAAGTGACGACTGCGGCAGTTTTGTGTAATATAATAAAAAATCTTTTCTGTAAACGTATAACCCTATATGTTTAAAGAACTTACCTGCTGATATCTCGGATTCGATTGAAATCAAATCCCTGGCATACGGAATCGGTGACCTCGAAAAATAGATGGCGTTACTGAAATTATCAAACACCACTTTTACTGTTGAAGGGTTATAAAGCTCATCCTGGTTCGAAATCTTTTTAACCAGAGTGGAGACCTGCAATTTAGGATCGACAAGAAGAGGCATAATTGCATCATCAATCAGAGCACCCGACACAAAAGGTTCATCTCCTTGAACATTTACGATAATATCGGCAAGAGGAAGTTGTCTCGCAACATAGGCAATCCTGTCAGATCCTGTCTGGATGTCAAGAGGAGTCATTACTACCTCACCACCGAATCTTTTCACCTCATCAAACACCCTTTGATCATCGGTTGCAACAATTATCTGCTCGATAAGTCGCGATTTTTTTACACTCCTGTATACCCATTCAATCATCGGTTTATCGAGAATGGTAGCGAGAGGTTTTCCGGGAAGTCTGGTTGAAGCATATCTGGCCGGTATAATACCAACAATTTTCATCGGGTGAATCTCATTCCGGATCTATTCTTTCTAAAATTATCAATTGTCATCAAATCACTTTTGGAACTTTAAAAAATCCATCTTCATGGTTGGGGGCATTTAAAAAAGCCTCATCGTGAGAGATCGATTTTTGTGTAATATCCTCGCGAAGTGTTGCTTTGCTCCCCTCAATGGGATGATATAATGGTTCAATGTCCGAGAGGTCAAGGTCATTTAACTGATCAACATATTCGATAATCTTGTTAAATTCCTTTGTAAATTGTATCAGTTCATCTTCTTCAAATTCGAGCATGGAAAGTTTAGCTACATACCGGACATCATCTACTGAGATACTCACGCTCCATCCTTTCCTTGTTTTCTATTATTTTGTTTCTGACTGTCGCCATTAACTCAAGCTCCTCTTTTTTTCCGATATTTCCTTCGGGAGGATAAATTGGTTTATCATAATGAACATATACAGTGCCGGGTACAATTTTGAATTTTCCCCCTGCATTTGCCCGTTCTCTGGATCCAACAAGAGTAACGGGAACAATCGGGTGTTTCACTTTCACTGCAAGATAAAATGCCCCGCGTTTAAATTCGTGCACTTCACCATCTTTACTTCTTGTTCCCTCTGCAAATAGCAGAACCGAATATTTTCTTTCGTTCAGCAGTCTGTCAGCTTCTTCAATACTTTGCATTCCACTTTTTGGGTTTTTTCTGTCCACGGAAATATAAGGACCCAACATTAGTTGCCAACCAAAAAAGGGAATTTTTCCCAATTCTTTTTTGAATATCATTACCATTCTGTTTGGTACAGAAAGCTGCATCACAGGTATATCAAACAGGCTTGAATGGTTTGGAACATATACATAAGCTTTTGAAACATCAACATTTTCTTTCCCTGTCTCAACTATTTTTACGCCACTAATTTTGAGAATACCCCACGGGAAAACACGAGAGAGCCAAAAATAGATGTTATGTTTCCTGTCAAATGGCAAGGTGACGATACCAATTGTAGAAACAACAGTTATATAAATTACTAATGCAATTATGCGAATTATTGTCAACAGCAGCTCATCTATTCAAATTATTTAAAAGAAAAAATACAGTTTTAATCACTTTAATTTAACACTTCACACTCAGTGGACAAAGTATCATATTTCCAAAACTCCTTTTTTGATTACCCACCCCTCTTTGCCATTGGTTAATCTGACTCTGTACCACCCGGAAAGATCGTTCAAAATCCTTAATTTATTCCCTTCATAGATTTGTGCTTCCTTTTTGCCTGAAACTTCGGGAACTTCAAAAAGAGTTATATTTTCATCTAAAACCACAACTTCACGGAGATTTACCTCTCTGTCATAGCTGATGATAAATGCCGGAACTGACAAAACGAGGAGAATAACCAAAACCGGGATAAAAATAAGAGAATTCCTTTTTGATGCAAAATCCAGTTTTAGCATATATCCCGATAAAAACACCAAACCACAAATAAAAAGTATAAAAATGATAAAAAGCCAACTCCAACTTCCTGTGAAACTTGAGATATCATCAAAAAATTTAAAGATAAAAAACTGTGGAATTATCGCAATTTTTTCCTTGATCTTCAAATTTTCATTAACAAGCAGAAGTTGTGCTCTATTATTGGAGGGATCATATCTTAACGCTCGTTCCAGATTTAGAATACTCTTTCCGGTCTCCCCCATTTTTGAATATGAATATGCAAGATTAAAATAGAGTTCGCTGCTCCTGTGACCTGCTTTTAATAGTGAATCATAAATGATCATCGCTTGTGAATATTTTGCCGATTTAAAAAGTTGATTGGCTTCCTCAAATCGTTTTTCGGGTGTGGAGGCTTGTAAAAGGTGAAAACTCAACAAAAGAGAGGCTAAAAAACCAAACAAAATGACTTTTGAAGTTTTTATCATCCATTAACCCCTTCAAATCGTTGGATTATAACTGATGTCCTGTCATAAAACTCATCCATTCTCTCCCGTTTCCCATCCACAGGGGCAAAACGCATAAGTTCACAATCGTCAAGCAGGTTTCTGACATCTTGAGCAAGATGCGTACTTATCCCTGATTGAATCAGTTTGTCGAAAACAAAACCTGAGGTAAATTCACTTTTTTGTAAAGAATATTTAGTTTCAAGATATCCCTCCAATGCAGTTGCAGTCTCGGTATAAAAGAGGTCATGGTTTGCAGTTTTCCTCATTTTATCGGCAATTGCAAGTTTCTCCGATGCAATCTTCCTTGCCGCATTTCGTTTACGCAACTCAGGATCAGAGAGCCTGACAGCTTCCTTCTTTTTATAAAAAACAAAAAATCCTGAAGCTAAAGCCGGTAAAACAAAAAGTGTGATCACAAACCAAAGGGCGGGATAGGTGGGAGCTGATTCGTTTAAATCAATATCCCCCGTAAAGATATCAATATTTTCAGTTTCATTTCCGGTTGCTCCCTCATTGTATGAAACATCAGAGATGGTTATTGGAATCTCTTCAGTTTTTATTGTTTTAAGCTCTTTTGAAGCCAAATCAAAATAGACAAAATTAATAGACGGAAGTACATATTTCCCCCCATCTCTGGGTATCAACACATATTCAATCGACTTGGAACCCGAGATAACCCCCGTTCTCACAATCTTTTTGTTGATGTTGGGATCAAGAACTTCAAAACTTTTATCAAACTCGATCTTGCCTGCATCCACCAATTCAATGTTACCACTGCCCGAGATTAATATCTCAAATCGTATTGGCTCATTTCTTTTATAAACTTTTTTGCGGGTACTGGTTTTGACATTAAAATTCCCCACCCCGCCTGAAAAATTGACATTAGTTAAATCAACCGGGAGAGAGGATATTTCAACTTTTGCGGGTGTTGAGGTTATTTTGTAATCAATTTTTCGGGATCCGTTGAAAAAAGGATCGTTAAAAAAGTCATCCGTTTGATTCTTGTTTCGAAGTGTTGAAACCTGAACCGGAAGAGTTAATATGATTGGCGAAATCTCAAGTGAGCCGGTTTTGGTGGCAAAAAGTGCCGCCGTTTTTATTACGCCAGCATAATAATTTCGTCCATTGTAAGTCTCCATATCGAGCATAACCTGCCCCGGCATATCAATTTCCTCAGCCCAAAATCCTTCAAAAGTTGGAAGTTTTACGTAGTTGGGGTTATCCGGTTGAAGTGCAGGGTTAAAGTACAATTTATATGTAACAGTAATCTGTTCTCCCACAAGAGCAGACTCTTTGTCAACTATTGTTCTGATGAATATCTCGTTTTGCAGATCCTGCTGAATGTCAGAGCCGGCTTGGGGATTTTTCCCTCCAACTCCTTTTTTAACAATCACTTTTACTGAATTGGTACGAAAAGTTTTTCCTTCAATTTTAATGATCGCACCCGGTATCTCAAAAGTCCCCTCCTTTTTTGCGGAAAGAACATACGAATAACTCCCCGTAACATGTAAATCCATATTGATCAGTGAAGTGCTGCGCGATTCATTTGGACCCGAAAAAACATAAAAATTCCCAAGATTTGGAGCGGTAAACCGTACTTCTCCTGTTGTTTTCATCTCAAAGCTGAATGAAAGTTCAAATTCCTGCCCCAACTCCACCTGAGTGTGACTGACAGTTGCTTTTACACTTTGTCCATTAAGAGTTGGAATCAAAAGTAATACAAGAAAACAAAAAATGCCCTTGGACATCTTTACCAATCTTTTTCCCTCCCAAAGCCCTTCAGCTGTTGGTTTTTCTTCTTTTTACGAAGATCTTTTTCTTTGTCTTTTAATGCGTTTAGAATTTTTTCCGCATCCTCTTTACTCAGATTCTGGTTCTGTTTTGGGTCACCTTGAGGTTGATTGTTTTGTTTATTATCCTTTTTGTCTTTATCCCGGTCTTTATTGTTGTTGTTCTGCTGATCTTTTTTATCATCTTTCTTTTCATCAGGTTTTGGAGGATCCTGTTTTTTATCCTGATCGTCCTTTTTATCCTTCTTCTTTTCCTCTTCCTTTTTCTTTTTCTCTTCGTTCTCTTTTTGTTTCAGTTTTTTAAGAGTATATGAGAGATTATATTTTGCATCGGCATCATTTGGATCAAGTTTTAACGCATTTTTGTACGCCTCAACAGCAGATTTATATTCTCCGGCTTTAAGTTGGGCATTTCCAATGTTATACCACGCCTTTGCCTGGAAACCGGGGTCTGAACTTTTACCAAGTGAGTTCTGAAAGGCATCAATCGACTCCTTGTAGTTCCCTTTTTTATAATAGCCTGCTCCGAGATTAAAATCAGGAATTGCGGCTTTGTTATCAAGTTCAGTGCCCTTTTTAAAGAGCCCTATGGCTTCATCAAATTTTCCACTTTCGTATTTATCAACACCCTCATTGTTTGTCCCTTTTAAACTTTGAGCAGTTAGTCCGATGGTAAAAATCAGTAAAAAAGTTAATAACTTCATCCATTTCTCCGGGCTTTAGTTATACGCAAGTATAAATCACATTTTAAATTGTTTTCATCAATGTTTATCATCATTATTCACTTTCTGTTTTCTTCGATCCCTGATAAAAAATTCAGCAAACAGAAGAATTATCGCAGGGAAAAGGAACCAATGAAACACTTCCTCATACTCTACCACTTTAAATGTTCCAAATTCCGATTTTTCGATGCTGCTTATCTCGTCGTAAAGTTTAACAAGATATTCTGAATTGTCGTCACTTCTAAAAAATTGTCCACCACCACTGGAAGCCAGCTTTTTAAGCATCGTTTCATCAACTTTTGTAACTACCTCTTCCCCCATTCCATCAACTTTATATCCCGTCACAACATCACCCGAATATATCGGAATTTTTGCTCCATCAGGTGACCCCAAAGCTACTGTATAAACTCTTATCCCCTCACCGGCAGCTTCTTTAATCGCATCCTCGGCTCCTTTTTCATGGTTCTCACCATCGGAGAAAATAATTACAGCTTTTCCTTTGTTGGTAGATGCAGAAAAAGATTTAATTGCAAGCTCCATTGCCCCGGCAATATCGGTGCCTTGTTGTGGAATGCTCCCTATATCGATAGTACTCAATATCAATTTACCGATTGAATGATCGAGAGTTAATGGAAATTGAAGATAACTTTGTCCTGCAAAAATTATCATCCCAATTCTGTCACCTGCCATTTTTTTGAGCATTATCTCAATATCGTTTTTAGCTTTTTCCAGGCGACTCGGTTTTAAGTCCTCTGCAGCCATGGAATTGGATACATCCAAAAGGAAAAAAACATCAATCCCTGTCTGCTTTACCGTTTCAACTTTGGTACCAACCTGGGGTCTGGCCAGTGCGATAATCAACATTATCCCTGCAAAAAAGAAGAGGAGAAAACGGATTATTTCTTTAGTATAATCTTTGTTTTCTATCAATTCCAAGAACGAAACATCTGAGAAGAATTTTTTGATGATATCCCTTTTTGCTTTGTAATAAAGAACAAATACCGGGATGATGGCAACAAACAAAATGATAAAAAGAAGATCAAATTCGTATGCAAATTTTAACATTTAGGGTAACCTCCTCAACCATGTGTAACCGAGGAATCGTGAGAGTAACAACAACACCAATCCTGCTGTAACAAACCAGAGATACTTCTCAGATTTTCTTTTAAAAGAGCTTACTTCAATACGAGTCCGTTCGAGTCGATCAATTTCTTTATAAATGCTTTCAAGCTTCTGGTTGTCTGTTGCTCTAAAATATTTACCCCCCGTTCCGGCAGATATTTTTTGTAGCAGAGGTTCATCAATCTCTACAGGTACCATCACTCTGCGGGATCCAAGAGCGTCCGGGATATCGTAAGGGGCTTCTCCCATAGTTCCAACTCCAACGGTGTAAACCCTTACACCAAATTCTTTTGCGATCTCTGCAGCAGAATTTGGATCGATTTCACCGGCATTATTAACTCCATCCGTTAGCAAAATGATCACTTTACTTTTGCTTTCAGAATCTCTTAACCTGTTCACCCCACTTGCAAGTGCATTCCCGATTGCGGTACCATCTTCGAGGAAACCACCCTGAATTTCGTCAAGCAGCGTAATTACAGCGGCATGATCAACAGTCAAAGGACATTGTGTGTAAGCATCCTTCGCAAAGACCACTAATCCTATCCTGTCATTAGTCCGTCCCGTCACAAATTCCCGTGTAATCATTTTGGCAGCTTCAAGACGATTGGGATCAAAATCTTTTGCAAACATACTTCCTGAAACATCGAGTACGACGCAGATATCAATCCCCTCTGCATAAACACTCTCTTCCGACAGCTCGGTCTGGGGTCGGGCCAGTGCAATAATCAGAAGAATTAATGCAGCTATGTTTAAATATTTTGGAAGATTACCTAATTTTGATCTGATATCGCTGAATTCAGAGGCACTTCCTGCCTTGGGGTAAAAGATTGCAGATCGCCCTTCCCCCTTTTTGCGCAAATACCAAAAAATAAATGGAATCGCAAAAAGCAGAAGAAGAAACCAGGGATACTCAAAGCCAATTCCGTTATACACTTTTTGTCCTTCCGGAAATGTCCCTGTCACACTCATTCATCAGGGCAATGGCACCGGCAATATAATTGCCACTCTCAAGATCGGACGGAATATATTTGGCAAATTTCACCATGTCGGCTCTGGTTAAAAAGTCGTCAACACCTGAAATTATATCTTGAGAAACTCCTTTTCTTCTAAGTTTCGAGATTGTTTCACGAGTGGTAAGTTCGAGAGATGGGAATCCATACTCCACTTCAAAATACCACCTTACTGTGTCGGAGACTTCACTAAAATGCTCTTTATGCCTTAAATTTTGAATATATTCCTTTTTCTCCACTTCACTTAATTTCTCAAGAGCCTTTTCAAAATTTGTGAGAATTTTAATCGGTTCGGGAACAATTTTTTCTTCCATCGGTTTTTTTCTGAATCGCCTGTAAATCAGGTATCCGAGCAGAGCTACAACCATCAGTCCACCAAACAGAACAAGATATTCAAACCAACCCCATGGGATTCTTTCAGGTGGTTTAAGATCACTGATCTCTTTTGTAGTATCAATTTCAAGAGGTCTTATCTTAATCAAAAAGGGAGATGTGGATTTTATTAAAGTGTCATTTCCTTTAACAAAACGATAATCAAATTTCTCGATGTTTACATCAAGGGAGTCGTATCCTGCGAATGAAATATCCAGATGTCTCACAATTTTTGCATCTTTTTCATAATTCTCGAGAGTATCTGTTGTCAGATAATCCAAACCCTTGCGGACAAGGGAGTCCATCATCCCCGGTTCAATAAGTCTGTACTCGCCGGGATAATCCAACCTGAACTTGATAATTATCTTGTCTCCAACCTGATACATCTTCTTTTCAGGTTCAAGACTTAGTTTGATATCCGGTGCCTGAGCAAATACGTAAGAAAGAGAACCCATCAGTAAAAAGATTATTACCAAAAGTACTGAATATTTTTTCATTAACTTCACTTGTCCAACCCCTACCACCGTTTTTCTCTCAACTTAAAAAATGTAGTAAGTGGTTTGATATAACTCTCTCCTGTTTTAATTTCAATTCTGTCAACTTTGGCAGATTTAAACAATGATTCCCTTTTTTCTCTCTCCTTCTGCCACTTTTCAAAAAATTGTTTCCTGAATTCCGGAGAAGAAGAATTGATCGTTGTTCTTATCCCTGTTTCAGGATCCACAAAATCTATCAATCCAATTTTTGGAAGTGCAATTTCACGATCATCTTCCAAAACCACACAGATAAGATCGTGTTTTTTTGCAACAGTTTTTAGTATCTGATCATATCCTGAATCCTGAAAATCTGAGATCAGAAAGACAATCGCCCTTTTGGAAATCATACTGTTCAAGTATTCAAGCGCAACTTTTATATTTGTCCCTTTCCCCTCGGGAACAGCATTTATCACTTCACGAATAATCCTCAATGGATGTGACCTGCTTTTTTTTGGAGGAATAAATTTTTCTACTCTATCGGTAAAGAGCATCAATCCTGATTTGTCGTTATTCTTTAAAGCAGAAAATGCAAAAATTGCAGAAAGTTCAGCGGTCAACTCTTGTTTTGTTTGTACTCGTGTTCCAAAATTTTGGGAGCCACTCATATCAACAAGTAACATCACTGTTAGTTCTCTCTCCTCTTCAAAAACTTTCACAAAAGGATGAGCGAATCTTGCGCTAACATTCCAATCAATAGTTCTTACATCATCGCCAACGGAATATTCTCTCACCTCCGAAAAGGTCATACCTCTTCCCTTAAACACCGAATGGTATTCACCGGAAAAAAGATCGTTAACTACGCCACGGGTTTTAAGTTCAATGCGCCTGACCCGTTTTAATATCTCTTTTGTGTCCATTTAAGGCACTTCTATCCTGTTCAATATCTCTTTTACGATATATTCAGAAGTGATTTCCTCAGCTTCCGCTTCGTAGCTCACAGCAATTCTATGGCGTAAAACATCCTGGGCGATCGATCTTACATCGTCCGGGACAACATAACCTCTTCTTCTTAATAGTGCCATTCCTCTTGCTGCCATCGCCAGATTAATGGTAGCTCTTGGTGAAGCGCCATAACCGATCAGGTCTTTAAGTTTATCAAGTTTAAACTGTCCCGGATTTCTTGTCGCAAAAACCAGATCAAGGATGTATCTCTCAATTTTTTCATCCAGATAAACCTCTTTTAACAACTGTCGACCCTTCAAAACCTGTTCTTTAGAGACAATCCTGTTTAATTCAATGGTATCCTGATACAGATTTTGTCTCATGATCACGAGTTCTTCCTCCCTTGTGGGATATGTAATCTTGATCTTTAACATAAACCTGTCCACTTGAGCCTCAGGAAGAGGGTAGGTTCCTTCCTGCTCAATCGGGTTTTGTGTAGCGAGTACAAGAAAAGGTTCTTCAAGTTTAAATGTTTGATCACCAATCGTAACTTGTCTCTCCTGCATTGCTTCAAGTAACGCACTTTGAACTTTGGCAGGAGCTCTGTTGATCTCATCTGCGAGAATAAAATTTGAAAAAACAGGCCCCTTCCTGATAGTGAAGTTTCCTTCTTTTTGGTTGTATATCTGGGTTCCTGTTAAATCTGCAGGTAACAGATCGGGGGTGAACTGAATCCTCTGAAATTTTGCATCCATAACGGAAGCAAGGGTTTTTATCGCAAGAGTTTTTGCCAGTCCCGGAACACCTTCGAGTAATATATGTCCGTTTGCAAAAAGTCCGATTAGCAACCTCTCGAGCATTTCTCCCTGACCAACTACCACTTTGTGCATTTCTTGCAACATTTCATCGATGAAGTAGCTTTCGCTCCTTATTCGTTCATTTAATTCATTTATGTCCATTGATCAATTCCTAAATTTAAAATCTGTTAATTCATTTGATTCAACTTTTCTTCAATTAAATCATTTCACGTAAAAGTTCTTGTCTCGGTTGTGGAATCACTATTTTGTTGACGAGTAATCCTTTTTCCTGGATTACCTGTGCACCGGCATCTACCGCAGCTTGAACAGCAGCCACTTCACCTGTAATTGTACAAAATGCCTTTCCTCCCAACGCCATTGCAAGACGAATCTCTATTAAACGAACTTTTGCCGCTTTAACTGCTGCATCTGCCGCTTCGATTAGTGAGGCAACTGAAAAACTTTCGAGTATTCCAAGGGCCTCCAACAAATCAACACCCGAATGCCCGGCTAATGCTGGAAAAATGTCGGGATGAACATTTGGAATAATGAAATAGTCAATTACTCCAAACCCGATTGTGTCAATGGCCGTTTCAACTGATGATCTTACCGCTGCAACATCTCCACCAATAATGCTCATATATTTTCCCGAACAAATTGTACGCGAGATTACGAGTTCAACATCAGCAGTCTTTAACATGATATCGGATGCGTGCATTCCGGAAGCGATGCTGCTTAATTCAATTAATCCCAATGAATTTTTCTTAATCATCTTATCTCTAATTTTTAATAATTCTTATAAAATCGTTGTTTACATCTACCACCACACCTGAAATTGATGCATGAATAGTTGAACCAAGTTTTCCATCAGGAATTTTGGCAATCACATCCCCTTTTGAAACTCTGTCTCTGAGGGATACGGTTGGGATTGACGGCTCACCAACAGCCTGTTTTAATTTGAGTTTTACTTCAGATGGCTCATAGTTTATTTCTACAAATGGGGTGTGTACATTCCAGTTGTCAACTTTTAACTTTTTCATCAACATTTTTAGTGGAACTCTCCGCCCCTCCTTCATCGGATGCACTTTTACGGGGTGTTTCTGCACATATTTTACCCCCTCAATCCTCATGTTTTGTTTCGACTGGTCACATGCTTCCTTAGGAAACAGTTCTTCAGGACAAGCGTAAAGTGTACACAAACCACAAGAACAACAGAGTTCAGCCATCTGGTTCCAGTATCCGGCACCTGTTGCTGTAAACCCCAATGATCTCATCACTTTATGTGGTTGAACATCATAACCGAGCAGGTATCTGGGACAAAATTCGGTGCAGTAACTGCACTGATCACAAGCTGATTTTCCAATTCTGTGTTTGTTTTTTTCAGGCTGACCTGTCCTGAAAACCAACGGATGTTTCTTTGGTAAAACGATATAACCACCTGTGGTTTTGGTTACTGGTTCATCGAGGTTGTCCATTAGTTTCCCCATCATCAGGCCGCCATTAAACACGGCATATTCTGACTCAGTTGTTCCTCCTGCAAGTTCTATCACTTCTCTTGCTGTTATACCCACAGGCACAAAAAAGGTTGAAGGATTTTTAACTGCACCCGCTACACAGATAAATTTTTCAGTCACAGGTTTTGAGTCTGATGCATATTTAATATTCATCAGAGTCTCAACATTATTGACTACACATCCAACATTCAAAGGAATTCCACCTGCCGGGATCAACCTGCCGGTTGCAGTATAAACAAGTTCATACTCATCACCCGAAGGATAAAAATCACCCAGTTCACAAATCTCAATTGGATGATTGCCAATTACTGATTTTACGACCTCAATCGCTTTTGCATTTTTGGTTTTGATCCCAAAATAACCTTTTTTAGCACCCGTTGCTGTTATCATCATAGCCATCCCCTCAATCATGTCCCGTGCTTTAAGAAGCATCAACTCATAATCTTTATGGAGAAGTGGTTCACATTCGGCACCATTTGCCAAAACAAACTCTACTTGTGAGGAGGATTTTATGTGGGTAGGAAATCCGGCACCCCCGGCACCAACAACTCCGGCCTGCTTAATCAGATTCGCAAGATCCATTTTATCTGTTTTCTGTAAATGTTCTTAAAAATGTCTTCACTAATTTTATTGCCCCGTTAAACTTCACAGGGATAGACTTTGAATATAACAACTCGATAGCTCCTCTTAATCCTTCAAAAACTGAAAGATTGTGTGGATACCACCACATATTCCGTTTCACACCGGGCAAAATATCATCAACCACACACCTGGGTTGGGTCATAGCCTCTAAACCAATCTCGCCGTGTGTTCTCTCAAATCCAGATTCTTTAAATCCTCCCCAGGGAGTTTCTGCCAGTCCATGGGACATAAGGTGATCGTTGATAGTGATAGTTCCGGCTTCAAGTTTTGAAGCTATCAGATGACCTTTTTTCCTGTCTGTTGTCCAAACTGATGCGGTTAATCCAAGATTGGAATCGTTAGCCATGACTATTGCTTCTTCAACAGTCGAGAATTTTTGAATTCCTAAAAGTGGCCCAAATGTTTCTTCCTGCATCATCAACATTTCAGAATTGACATTTTCAACAAGATAAGGTCTATGGAAAAATCCATTCGCCAATTCGGGATCAACTGTACCAATCTCCGTTACCAGTCCCCCTTTAGACGTCGCATCTTCAAGATGAGTTTTTACCAATTTTAGTTGACTCTCGGTAGTCATCGAGCCGATTTCAATATCGTAAGATGTGCCAACTCCCTGACGCAGTTTGCTCCCTTGTCGTTTAATTTCTTCCATAAAACGGGAATAAATATTTGCCTGCACATAAATTCGCTCAACACCTGCACAAGATTGTCCCGAATTACTTAAACCTCCCCATAATGCTCCTGCAGCCGCACGATGAACATCTGCATCGTCAAGAACTATCATCGCATCATTTCCACCCAACTCGAGTGAAATTGGGAGCAGTCGTTCCCCGGCTTTTTTCATCAGTTTTTTCCCGACAGGAACCGACCCTGTAAAAAACAGTTTGTTTATTCCTGAATCAATAAACGCATCACCGGCAACATTACCCGGAATGTTTAACAGCGTGAACAATCCCTCAGGAAGTTTTGCCACACTAACAACCTCTGATATTAGTTTTGCGACCTCCTGAGTTTGTGAGGCAGCTTTTAAAACAACCCCGTTCCCTGCAATAAGAGCCATAATAACTTCATGCATCGGAATTCCAAATGGATAGTTCCATGGGCTGATAATTCCAATTACTCCAAAAGGAACCCTGTCGATATAAGAAATCTTATTGGCAAGGAGAATATTCCCCGGTCTTAATCTTTTCTTTTTTAACACCCGTTTGGCATTTTTTGCATAATAATTAATTGCCAGAACAGTGGGCATCACCTCCGTGGAAAGTGCGTCAAAAATCGTTTTACCGGCATCTTTTGAGATCACCTCCGAAAATCTGTCGGCATTTTCTGTGATATAATCCCTCATTTTCAGGATTATGTCTCTTCGATATTTAAATGAGAGTTGTGCCCATTTTTGCTGCGCAATTTTAGCTTTTTGAACGGCGCTATTTAACTCCTCTACACTATTTAGAGGTGTTTCACCGATTTTCTCTCCCGTCGCCGGGTTGTATGAGATAGTTGTTTCCATAATCATTTCTTTTGGTGATTGTTTGCTACAATCAGATTGTTTTCCCCTGAAAATATCTAAATTTCCAACATACAATTTAGAGATTTTTACGGAAAGATTCAGACTCGATAGAAATGACACTCTAATGATATAATAGAACTGACACACAGGAGAAATTGCCATTAATGATCAAATCGATATTTAGAATTTGTGATTTTTCCGTCCCCCTCTTAAACCATATAGATGATCTTTCTGTCAATAGACGATAATTTAAGGAATTTTTAATGAAATATTGTATCTCGTTTTTATTGTTGTTTTTTGTCACAATTTCGTCACAGCCGATTTATTTTCCGCCGGTAACGGGAAGCCAGTGGGAAACTCTCTCCCCTTCAACATTAAATTGGGACACCACAAAAATTGATTCACTCTACTCATTTTTGCAAGGAACCAATACAAAAGCCTTTCTCGTGTTAAAAGATGGCAAAATTGTACTCGAAAAATACTTCGGTTTATTCACCGCAGATAGTATCTGGTACTGGGCATCTGCGGGTAAATCCTTGACGGCATTTTTGGTGGGAATAGCCAAACAGGAAGGGTTGATAAGTCTTAATGATTCAACTTCCAAATATCTTGGGGCAGGTTGGACATCCCTCACCCCTGAACAGGAAGGTAAAATCAAAATTATCAACCAGCTAACCATGACTTCGGGTTTGAACGACCGGGTCCCTGATCCTTATTGTACGCTCCCCTCCTGTTTATTGTTTGAAGCTGCACCCAACACCCGATGGGCTTACCACAATGCCCCCTATACCCTTCTCGATGGAGTTATGACAAGTGCCTCAGGACAAAATCTTAATATGTTTATGCAACAGAGGGTTAAACTTGCAACCGGGATGAATGGAGTATTTCTACCAAGTGGGTATAACAATGTCTATTATAGCACTCCAAGGAGTATGGCCCGGTTCGGACTTTTAATTCTGAACAGAGGGAGTTGGAATACGACACGAATCTTAACCGACACAACTTATTTTAGAGAAATGACAAACACATCAAATTTACTTAACAAATCTTATGGATATCTTTGGTGGTTAAATGGCAAAGAATCATTTATGCTCCCCCAGTCACAAATCGTATTCCCCGCAATGTTAAGTCCTGATGCACCTATCTCAATGATTTCAGCATTGGGGAAAAATGGACAAATCCTTAATATTGTCCCGGAACTAAATCTTGTTACTGTAAGAATGGGGGATGCTCCCGGGACTGCAATTGAAGTTCCAACTCTTTATAATAATGATATCTGGAAAATACTTAAAGAGGTGATTAGGTACACCCCAACATCTGTAAGGGAAGAAACTTATGAGAATCAATTTAATAGAATGGTCGTATATCCAAATCCTGCAACAGATCGTATCAATTTTTCAACTCCCGAACCAAATTTGGAAGTTGATTTATACGTCTATTCAGTGTTGGGAGAAAAAGTGGGCTATGGTAAAAACACTAATTCATTGGATATTTCACACCTCTCCCCTGGTGTGTATCAGTTGATCACAAAAAGTCAGGGGAAAATATCGACAACAAAATTTGTTAAAACAAGATAAAAGGACGATAGAATTGTTGGATTTTCTTTACCCTATTTCCTCCCTTTAAAAGTGCTCATACTCTCGGTAATTTTTAAGAATCCGAGGAGCCACTGAAACCATGAATCAGGCAGAAGCCGAAGTCTTGGTGTAAGGTGAACAGTTAAAGGGCGTTTTGGCGATAATCTCCCTTTTTTAATTGCAGCTTCCACAATCGCTTTTGCAATAACATCATGACTTTTAAGCAGTGGTACAATTAAACCACCGGGGAATGGAATTTTAGCACCTTCGAACATCCCTGTTCGGATATAGGAAGGATGAATGGATGAAAATTTCACTCCTTTTTTACCGAGATTTTTGGCTTCAAATCGAAGTGATTCGGTTAATCCCCACACTGCCCATTTGGTAGCAGCATAAATTGCAAGACCCGGCACTCCAATCGTGCCTGCCGCAGAAGAAATATTAACTACATGCCCCCTGTCCCTTTCATACATCGCCGGTAGAAAAGCTTTTGTGGTGTAAATAAAACTTGTCAGGTTCACATCTATCGTCTTTTCCCATTCTTCATCAGGTCTTTCGTGGAAATATCCTCCCCGTACATATCCTGCATTATTAACCAGTATATCAACATTGGTCATCTCTTCAAATGCAATTTTTCCAAGTTCATAAACTCTGATTTTATCAGTTACATCACATTGATGGTAAAAAGCCTTTCCCAATCCGGCAAGTTCTTTTTTTGCTGATTCCAGAGCCTCAATGCTCAAATCCCAGATTGTTACAGTGACACCTTCTGCGAGTAGTCTCTTTACGGTTGCCAGGCCAATTCCCATCGCTCCACCGGTAACTACTGCGGTTGCACTACTCAAATTTTTCATCAAAAATATCCAAATTGTTGAAAAGAAACATAGAGAATTTTGGTGACAGTATGAGGTGGTTCGAGATTGAAAAATCGATTCTTGACTATTATGTTACAAGAATTTCATTTATCTTTGATTACTAAATATTTGATAATTGCTGAAATTTACGAGAGATTTGGAAATACCTGAAGAAATAATTTTTTGTACCGAGTGTGGAAGTTCTCTTTCCGACTTCTATCTTTCATCTGAAGTGAAGGATATCGAGAAACTGGAGGCGCATTATAAAAATTGCCGTACCACTGGCAAATTTAAAGGTGAGATGTGTTCCAAAATGTTTATCGCTCTCGATTTTGAACTTGAAATCCCCGAAGACCCCGACGATTAATCGAATTATTTTATTCATACCCTCCTATATTCAAATCTCACTATCCTAATACTGTATAAAAAAACTGCCCCTCATTCCTGAAAGGCAGTCCTAAAACTCATCAAATAATACCTAATAGCTAATACTTAATACCTTATTTGGTCTTATAGTTCTCCATAATGTATTTAGCAACGGCTTTAACCTCTTTGGGTTTTAAACCTTGTGCCGGCATTGGTGGATAGGCAGGGTTTTTCTTAACAGGGTTGTTGATAAAATTTACCAACTCATCCATTTTGCCCTCATATTTTGGCAATGTTTCTTTGTAAGGAGGACCCACAAGCTTTACATCCCATTTGTGGCACGCTTGACATTTTTGCGTGAAAATTATCTCACCCGTCAACTCTGTACCGGTGGCAGCAGCCAGCATCTGTTTCATTGATGAATCGTGTTCTGCGGCAAGAGCTATCGAATGAAGTTTTGTGCTCTGTTTAAATGCACTCTGATCGGCAATAATTAATGAAATCGTGGAGAAAAGAAGAAAAAGCAACGCCCAACTTGTGGCATTAAGATTTTTGTTCTTAACGACCTGATAAATCGCATGATACAATCCAAAAACAAGAAGTGCTGAAAGTGCAGCATAAATAAGCGTCGATCTACTTAATGATTGGCCGGGAATCTGTACAACATGGATTAATATCAAAAGAGGCAACGCAAGAGCCGCAAACATCGCGATTTTCGAAAGTATCTCACGAGCAAACTCTTTATATTCATCAGTTGCATCAACCAGCCCGCCATCCCAATAGAAAACTCTAAAAAGCATCAATGAGGCTGTGGCTGCAAATCCGAGAGCAAACAAATACAACCATTTAATAAAGAAACTTCCGGATACAAAAATGTGCAGTAAATTTTTTGAAGCTTCCCACTCATTGGAATAAATTCCCAAAGATATACCGGAAACGACAAAATAGGATGATGAAATCATCATAAAGAGTCCCCAAGGACCAGCGAACTGAATCAGATTTCCCGCGCTGTTAATATAGGAATTTACTTCTTCGTTTGATTTTGCCGAACTAAGAAGCCCTTTAAACTCTATCGAATAACGATAAATATATACTAAAATGACCGCGGGTAGCCCAATTAATGCACCAAAGAAAAGATATCCAACGGCAGCAATTTTCATCTGATGCAGAATTTGTGCAAATATAAAGGTTAACACAAACGGAGGAATAATTGCCAGAAGTATTCCTGCTGTTTTCTTAACCGTCACCAGTTTGATTATATCGTAAGAAAGAGCAAGGTATTTTGGATCATTGGTTATTCTCCCCTTTCTCTTAAAATAAAGCGAAAGAGACAGACCACCCATTAACATCCCGACAAAAGGAATGTACATAAACAGAACCAACATCATCATATAATGCAGAAGCTGGATATGTTCCGATGACTGTGGTAAAACTAATTTGTCAAGAAACTCCATACCTAAATTATCCTTTCGGCATCAATTTATCTATTGAAACAACTAAAACCAGATATAACACAAAATAATTTATCCCCATAAAAGCTTTTTTAAACGACTGCCTTCCGGTGTCGTGTTTCAAAAGTTGGATTGAATAAACTATTAGTGCCGCTGATGAAAAAACTATAAGCAATAACGAAACCCACCCGTCAACAAGACCAAACAGCGGGAACAGAAGTGCAGAGAGTGCAGTAGCAAATGTCCATACAAATGTAATTCGTGCCAGTTGCGGTTCACTAAAACGGCTCATAATCGTTGGCAATCCGGATGACTCATAATCCTTGTTCAAGAACAAGAGCAGAAGCCAGAAGTGAGGAATTTGCCATATAAAAAAGAAAAATGCAAGAAAGACACTCTCAGGTGATGCGAGGTCTCCCCCACCGGCCACCCATCCAACAACCGGAGGGATTGAGCCAATTATCGACCCCGGAACAACTGCAAATGGGTTTTTCCTCTTCATTGGAGTGTAAATAATGTTATACCATACCAATGCAAGCAGAGACAACAACATTTCGACAACCCCCAGAGCCACCAAAAGTATCACTGAACCGACTACAACAAAACCCGCTGCAATGAGTATTACCTCAAGTTTTGACAGTATTCCGGATGGCAGTGGTCTGTTTTTAGTTCTGTTCATCCTGATATCAATGTCACTCTCTTGCAGATGATTTATTGCCGCTGAGCCACATGCTGTAAGAAAGATGCCAAGAACCGGGTATATCACGCCTAAATCGAATGTACCCCGGGAAAGGAGATATCCAAACCCTGTTGTAATCGATACAAGAACTGTGATCCTGATCTTGACCAGATCAAAAAGAGTTTTCATTACTTCTTTTTGTTCCCGTCAGGCTTTTTCACTGTATCTGCCGGAGCAGCAACGGTATCCGTCTTGACTGCATTTGAATCAACAACCGGAGTAGTGGCAGTTCCACCATCTTTTAAAGCTTTTTTATTGCTCAGCCACTCATCAAAAACGGTTTGAGGTACAATATGGACCTTGGTGTACATATTCCAGTGATTTAATCCACAGTACTCAGCACAGGCGATATCGTAAACACCTGTCTCATCAGATTGAAACCAGAGCATATTATTTTTGTTAGGAAGTGCATCTGATTTAAATCTAAAATGTGGCATGTAGAAACTATGGCTTACATCCAACGATGTAATGTCAAGTTGAATTGGTTTACCTTGGGGTACATACAAAGTATCAGTTGTTACACCGTTAACATATTCAAAATTCCACTTCCACATTTGTCCGATTACCTTAATCTTGTAAGCATTTGCCGGAGGTGTTGCAAGTGCATCATATCCCAGGTAACCATACCAAAACATCCCGGCAACCAGGATCAAAGGAATAACCGTCCAGGCTACTTCCAATGTCATGTTCCCCTCGATGTTAACCGCTTTTTTGTTCCTCTTAGCATTGTATTTATATACAAAATACAACATGATAATCGTGATAGCGATAAGTAGAGCAGCGGAGATGACAACAATGAATGTGAAAGCATTGTTTACACTGTCTATGTAATTTGTCTCATTAAACATTTATAACTATCCTTGCAAAAAACTGTAGTCAGAAAATAAAAGAATAAGTGATACTGTCAGAAAAAATAACGATGTATAAACAAAGACAGTAAAAACTCTTTTCTCTACTTCAAGATGCATAAATACTTTTAACACCAAAAAAGACTTAACCGAAGCAATTGCAAGAGCTGTGATGATGGTAAGATTACCAAAATTTATACCTGCTACAGCAACTGTCAATCCGGTCAGTATTAACAGGGCAAACCATATCAGAATATAGTGCCCGTAACCGTGGTCGTGATTTTTATGGTCGTTTGTGTTGTGTTCGCTCATCTAAAACCTCACGATATAAGATAAAATAGTGGGAAGAGAAATATCCAGATAATATCAACCAAATGCCAGTAGAGACCGGCGGATTCGAGACGAACATATTGGTCTTGATTAATTTTGTCTTTCCAGGTGAACCAGGTCATATATGCAATTACGGCCATACCAATAACAATATGGAGACCGTGAAGACCTGTCATCACATAATAAAGTCCAAAAAAGAGAATCTCTCCGTTGCTTTTTTCAAGCAACTGATCACTTCCCGGATAAATGCCATGCGATATTTTTGCCATCCACTCAAAATATTTGTTCACAAGGAAGCCAACAGCCATTGCGAGTGTCATTAACTGGAAAAAGAGTGACAGATATTTTTGTCCCCTCTTAATCGCGACAATTGCAAGCACCATAGTTAAACTGCTTGTGAGAAGAATGATGGTATTAAGGGCTCCAAATAGTGTATTAAGTTCCTTTGCAGCAAGATGGAACTCTTCTGCATGTGTAAACTTATAAACAGCATAGACAAGAAACATGCCACCAAACAATAAAAGTTCGGTGAATAGAAAAAGCCACATTCCAAGGCGTGAACCTTCATCGTCCCTGTGGATGTGTGTTTCTACTCCGGGTGTCGAAGTTGTTGTACTCAAACCTTCTCCTCCTTTACTTCCGTTTCTGAAACTTCATTTCTTTTGTATTCGTAAGGACCCGACTCAACAGTTGGTGCCTCTTTAAAGTTGAACAAGTATGGTGGAGTTGGAGTTGACCACTCAAGGGTCTCACCATTCCATGGGTTTTCTTCAGTAACTTTTTTGCCTTTTTTCAAAGCATTAAAGAGATTGATAAACATAATAAGCAAACCTGTTATGAGTATCCACGAGCCAACAGTTGAGAGCATGTGGTAAATCTGGAATTCAGGCAGATAGTCATAATATCTTCTTGGCATTCCCAACCATCCCATAACAAACATCGGGAAGTAGAGAAGGTTAAATCCAACAAATAGTACCCAAAAACCCGTTTTTGCAACAACTTTGTTATACATCCTGCCAAACATTTTAGGCCACCAGTAATGCATCGCAGCAAAAATTCCAAATCCGGTTCCACCAAACATTACATAATGGAAATGTGCCACAATGAATGAGGTATCGTGGATGTGAAGGTTAACGGAAAGAGCTCCCTGGATTAGTCCGGTGAATCCGCCGATTGAAAACAAGAAAATAAATCCAAGTGCAAATAATAGTGGCGGGTCGGTAATAATCGAACCCTTATAAAGTGTTGAAACCCAGTTGAAAACTTTGATTGCCGACGGGATCGAAACAAGAAATGTCAACACTGAAAAAGCTATCATTGCAACTCCGCTCATTCCGGCTGTGAACATATGATGAGCCCAAACCAATGAACCAAGAAGTGCAATCGCTATACTTGAAAATGCAATAAATTTATATCCAAAAATGGTTCTTTGTGAGAATACAGGTATTATCTCCGAAACCACTCCCATCGCCGGAAGAATCATAATATAAACCGCCGGATGTGAATATATCCAAAATAGATGTTGAAACAGAACCGGATCACCACCAAGCGCAGGATCAAAAATTCCAACTGAAAGAGTTCTCTCAGCTACTACCAAAAGCAGGGTGATACCAATTATTGGAGTGGCGAGAACCTGAATCCACGCTGTTGAATAAAGTGACCAAATGAAAAGTGGCATCTTAAAAAATGTCATTCCCGGGGCTCTTAATCTGTGGACTGTTACAACAAAGTTTAATCCTGTAAGAATGGAAGAGAAACCAAGAATAAAAGCAGCCATAAGTGCCGGAATAACATTTGTTGTTGTTCTGACAGAATAAGGAATATAAAATGTCCATCCTGTGTCAGGTGCACCGCCGGGTAGAAAAACTGAAATTATTGCAAGTAAACCGCCAATTATAAACAGCCACCATGAAAGCAGGTTCAACCTGGGAAAAGCAACATCTGCAGCACCGATCATAATCGGAAGGAAAAAGTTTCCAAAAACCGCAGGTAAGCCGGGGATAATGAACAAAAAGATCATTATGATCCCGTGCAGGGTGAAAAATGAGTTGTAGGTCTGAGGATCAACAATGGTTCTTCCGGGAGCGATCAGTTCAAGTCTCATAAGGAAACCGAATGTCACACCGACTGTAAAGAACACCATCATCGAGATGAGGTAAAGAATACCTATCCTTTTATGATCAACAGAAAGTATCCAACCCAATAAACCGGAATGTTTACCTTTATAATCCAGATAACTAACATTCACATCGTTTGTTGATGAAGACATATTATGCACCTTCTTTAATATCTTTTGTTTTTGATTTCCTTACTAAAAATATAAGTCCGATTGCAGCAGCGAATATGATTAACACCCCAAAAATACGGGTGACATTTAACATGTATGTATCGCTTTCGCTGTCATAATTGAAGCAAAATTTAAGGATTTTTGCTACTGTCGGAGCAGTTTTGCCATCCATCGCCTCAATTACCGCCATCTTTATATCAAATGGCAGGTATTTTGGTCCAATTATATACCTCGTGATCATTCCATCTTTGGCGATTGCCATAATGGCGCTGGGGTGAATGATCTGATCACCCATTCTGGTAAAAGTAATACCAGCTAATTCAGTAATTTTTCTGATTGAAACGGAATCACCGGTTAAAAAGTGCCACGAGTTTTCAGGCAGGCCAACGGCTCCCGAACTAAGTATTCCTTTTTTCTTTTCAGCAGCATCTTTCCAGGTCTCGGTGTGGTCAATCGAAATACTGATCAATTGATACTCTTTACCGGGGGCAAGATCAACACGCCTTACCTGCGATGCAACATCAGCAAGCATTGGGGAACAAATCGCGGGACATTTGTAATAAACAAACATCAGGATAGTTGGTTTGTCGATCAAACTCTTTAAAGAAACTTTTTCTCCCTTTTCGTTGGTAAATACCATATCAAGCGGGAGTTTCGTGCCAAGTTTGCTGTCGTCAAGTCCGGCTCTTCCCGTTCCCCCGGTTGCCGATGTAACAATCGAGAAAATAACAAAAAGGAAAAAAGCACGAGTCCACATTTTAATCATCTTCACAGAGAACTTTTTAGATAATTAAACATTTTTTCAACATCAGAGTCTTCCATTGAAAAAACTTTGTATTTGAATCCGTTGCTATTTAAATTTCGTTTAACGAGTTTCAAAAATGAATCAGTGCCATCTTTCCAATCCTCATTTGAGAGGAGGAATGACAATGCGAGTTTTTTATCAAGCACAGTTCCTAGAAAAAGTTTTGCACCGGCATCAGTTTTAGATTTTAATTCCAGTGATTTTAACGCAGTATCAAGTTTTTTAACCAATCCTGCATCTTCCTTTTCGAGAAATGATACAGCACCTGAAACCGGAATTGTACCCGGCTTAAAGGTTCCTTTTGTCAACTGGTATTTATCGTCAATCTCTTTGATAGTTGCATCAGTTATTGCCGGTGGATCAGTCATAAAGTTGTTTCTGATGTAGTGGATCAAACCAAGTCGCTGATCCGCGGGAAGTACATCATAAGCGGCCATTCCATTTTTTGTAATCCCCTCTTGAAGTGTTTTCCACATTCCGGAGAGGTCGGGGCTATTTGTCCATCCTTCATTTGAATGAAAGTTTCTTGGTTTTGGATTCATCGCTACACCGGCAGCTCCGTCTCCTTTACCATCTGCACCATGACATGAAGCACAGCTTGTTGAGTAGATTTCTTTGCCTTTGGCAATCAATTCATCGGATGGTTTTTTCATCATCGCGGCATCTACCGCAGTGAGGACAGCCGGATCGGAAACTGGTAATTCTTTAACAATCGTCGTAGAATCGAACATCCTGGCAGGGAGCGAATTTTCATTCACCGAACCAAGGTTCTTAACATAAACAATCCCAATCCCCAACAAAACCACAAAGAGATAGGGATATGATGCAGCAAGAAATGTTAATGGATTATCAAAAATGCTTTTTTTCTGTTCACTCATTATTTCATTTCCTCCTATAGCCTGAAATTAAGCCCCCTGTCGAGTTTTGGATCTCCGACAGGAACAGCATTATGCTTTTTGAAATTGAAATAGAAGACGATTATCAGAACACCGATTGCGGCAATCGGGAAACCGAATTCAGTTAAAATATAGTGTAATCCGCTCTTTTCTCCATGATATTGTGGCATTATCAACCAATAAAGATCAAGAAGGTGAGCTACAAGTAACCACACAGCGGCAAATTTTAATCTTTTAGGATCTTTTTTGGCCGGAGCTGGTAAAAGCAAAGCGTATGGTACAAGGAAGTGCACAACAATTAGTGTAAGTGTTATTGCACCCCACATTCCTTCCCAACGATCGATAAACCAGAATGTCTCTTCAGGAAGATTTGCATACCAAATGAGCAGGAACTGTGAGAAAGCGATGTAAGCCCAGAAATTCACAAATCCAAAAAGGAGACCACCCAAACTTGCAAGATGATCATTAGTCATTCTTGGGTGAAGATAACCATTGTCTTTTAACAATACCACCGCCAGCGTTGTAGCTGCCAATCCTGCAAGCATGGTTCCTGAGAAGACATATACACCATAGATGGTTGAAAACCAGTGTGGTTCCAAACTCATCATCCAGTCAATAGCAGAAAAAGTGATGGTTATTGCAAAAACGGGGATGAAAATAGCCGAAGCAACGATATTCCTCTTTGTTAGCTTCTGATCTCTTGTCTCATCCTGCTTTCTTGAGTTTCTTACAATAAAGAAGTAATAAAGCGACCAGATAACAAAAGTTGCAACAACTCTGATCACAAAAAATGTGATATTCAGATATGGCTCTTTTATTTTTAGCAGTGCATCTGTTGCCACCGCATCCGTGTGTGACCAGTGATAAAGGTCATGGATGAAGAAAAAGAGAGGAATCGCAATTACAATAAAAAGTGGTACCGATGCCGAAATAAATTCAGGAATCCTTCTGATCGGTGTGCTCCAGTCGGCGTTAACAACATATTCGAGTGAAATCAGAAAGAGAGCACCCATTCCAATTGTCAACAAATAGAAAAAACCAAGCAGATAAGAAAATTTTGCTCTGGTTGGATCAAGAAGCAATCCAAAAGCACCGACTATTAATCCGATGGCGAGAAGAGCAATACCGATATTGAGGATTTTACCCGGCAATTCTTTTTTTACATATGTCAAATCTTTAGTTGCCATTAGAAGTATTCTCCTTTCTGAACTGTTCAATCTCTGTTTCAGAAGCATTTTTGGCTTTTTGCAGTGCTCTGATATATGAAACTACAGCCCATCTCTCTTTTACCGTCATTTGGTGCGAATAAGAAGGCATTACATTCTGTCCATTGGTAATAACATGATAAATATTTCCATCTTTCCAATCACGCAATTTTGTTGTATGAAGGCTTGGTGGATTCGGGAATTGTTGATTCAATCTACTGTCGCCATCACCATAATTACCATGGCAAGGAGAACAAAATGTCAGATATTTTTTCTGTCCAAGTTTGAATACTTCAGGTGAATTCACCAGTGGATTTTCAACAGGATCAGCTGGTTGAGCCACAGAATCCTTAAATTCATAAGGCATATGACCTCTTGCAACAGATCCTGCAACGGGTTGCCTCATCATTCTTGAATCAGCGAAGAAATCACTTTTTTCCTGAGGAACCCCTCTGAACTGGTGTTCCATCCAGTTAAATGGTGTTATGTAAAGAAGTTTGTTGAGTGCAAAATAAGTGCCACCGGAGACGAGAATAGCTGTCGTTACCAGAATACCAATAAATTTGGGATTAAAAGCATCCTGCCAGGTTTTCTCAATTTCCATGATTTCAGAAATTTGTTTGCCTCCAAGGGATTCAAACAGGGCTCTTACTTCTTTAAGATCAAATTTTGGATCAGATGCTCCAATAAAAACACCATATTTGTCTCTCGACACTTGTTGCATATATGGAGTATCATGAAGTGGATGTTTGTTATCAGGAAACCTGAAGAAAAAGGTAATCATACCTATTACAGTTGCAAGTGTTGCAAACAACACCGTCAACTCAAATGTTACAGGTATAAATGCCGGAAGAGAAAAGAATGGTTTTCCACCAATATTCATAGGATAGTCAACTACCATCGTCCACCACATCAGTAGAAGAGCAAATGCAGCACCTGAAAGTCCAAAAACCAGGGTGACATACCCAAGTTTTGATGGTTTCAGTTTCATTGCATCATCCATTCCGTGAACGGGATATGGAGTGTGAATATCAAAATCTTTATAGCCGGAATGTGACACCTTTTCTGCAGCATTAATAATCTGGTCGGGGGTGTCAAACAAAGCGACCAGGCCGTGTAATTTAGTATTTCGTTCCATTAGTGGTCTCCCCCGTGATGAGTTGGTTGAGCACCGTCGGCAACGGCTTTGATTTCTGAAATTGCCACAACAGGCATTGCTTTTACAAAAAGCAGAACCAGCGTGAAGAATAATCCAAAACTGCCGATGAGAATACCAAAATCGAAGATTGTTGGTACATAATATCCCCAGCTTGACGGGAGAAAATCTCTGTGAAGTGAAGTAACTGTGATTACAAATCTTTCGAACCACATTCCAACATTTACAAAAATTACAATTACCATCATTACAGGAATTGATCTTCTCAACTTCTTAAACCAGAAGAACTGCGGGAAAATAACATTACAGCTAACCATGATCCAGTATGCCCAGGCATAAGGTCCAAATGCTCTGTTGATAAATACAAAGGTTTCAAACTGCACCCCGCTATACCAGGCGATAAAGAACTCCATCGCGTAAGCATAACCCACCATCATTCCTGTTGCAAGGATAACCTTGTTCATTTTTTCGAGATGATCGATGGTTATGATATTCTCCAGATCAAAAACCTTTCTGACAAAAACAAGCACTGTAACCACCATCGCAAATCCGGAGAAAATAGCACCGGCAACGAAATATGGCGGGAAAATTGTTGTATGCCATCCTGGAATAATTGAAACTGCAAAATCGAATGATACAATTGTATGTACTGAAAGTACAAGAGGAGTTGCAAATCCTGCAAGAATAACATAGGATTTTTCGTAATGTTGCCAGTTTCGGTGTGAATGTCTCCATCCAAGACTAAAAAGTGAGTAGATAAATTTCTTCACTTTGCCTGTTGTTCTGTCGCGCATTACTGCAAAATCAGGAATAAGCCCGATATACCAAAACACAGCGGAAACAGTAAAATATGTCGAAACTGCAAACACATCCCACAACAAAGGTGATGTAAAGTTTACCCAAAGTCCGTGCTGATTTGGATATGGAAGCAACCACCCATCCAACCATGGACGACCGGTGTGAATCGCAGGGAAAATACCGGCGCACATGACTGCAAAGATCGTCATAGCCTCGGCAAATCTGGCAATTGCTGTTCTCCACTTCTGCCTCAATAAAAAGAGAATAGCAGATATAAGAGTTCCTGCGTGACCGATACCTACCCAGAAAACGAAGTTTACGATGTCAAACGCCCAACCAACCGGTTGGTTGTTACCCCATAAACCTGTTCCATAGTAGAATGTAAATCCAAGACTGGTAGCGCCTATCATCAAAAGTGTCAGAGTGATTGCAAGAGCAATATAATATTTTGGAGTTGGCTTCTCCGACATCGGTTTTGCAATCAGATCCTCTAACTCTCCAAGTGAGAGCCGGCCCTGAACTATCGGAAGTTCTTTACTGTAATCTATATTCACTTACACTTCCTCCGTATTTGTATTCCACAATCTGGCGATGTATGAGATGTTTGGTTTTACATTCAGCTCTTCCAACACATGGTAGGCAAGATTGTGGTCGTGAAATTTCTTGAATTCGGAATCTTTTTCAACGAGATCACCAAAAGAAATTGCATCCGCAGGACATGCTTCCTGGCAGGCGGTTTTTACATCGCTGCCTTTTAGTTTCCTGCCGGTGGCTACTGCTTTGCTTCTCTCTTCTTCAATTCTGTGAACACAGAAGGTACATTTTTCCATAACACCTCTCGGGCGAACCGAAACTTCAGGGTTATGACCAAGATTTACTGGCTGCTCATAATAGTAGCCTTTTGCAAAATGATCTCTGAAATCATAGAAATTGAATCTTCTTACTTTATAAGGACAGTTGTTTGAGCAATATCTTGTGCCCACACATCTGTTGTAAACCATCTGGTTCAGTCCATCAATACTGTGTGTAGTAGCAACAACGGGACAAACATTTTCACAAGGTGCGTTATCGCAATGTTGACACATCATCGGTTGATATGAAGCAACAGGTTCTTCCGGGGTTCCGGCATAATATCTGTCGATTCGCAACCACTGCATTTCTCTACCAATAATAACCTGATCTTTGCCTACAACAGGAATGTTGTTTTCGATGCTACACGCAACTGAACAGTTTCCACAGCCTGTGCATTTGTTCAAATCAATAGTCATCCCCCACTTGTTGTCGGGGTATTTATGAGCGTCATAGAGGGAAATAAGATCATGTTTCTTCCCAAGGAATTCAGGATTTTTTTCGTACTGTTTTACAGTACCCTCCTGAATGATATGACGCTTCAAATGAGCATCTTTTACATCCTTGACCAGTGTTTCATCGTAACTGTGGTGATCCTGGGTTGATGCAAGAATATACTCTCCATCAACAGGGGTCACAGTAGCATTGGTGAAAACTCTGTCAGTCAATGATTTCATGAATAATGAAACATCTTTGCCAACTTCAAGAGCAACTACCGGTGATTTTGTTCTACCATATCCAAGTTCAACCACTACTGTATTATCTGCAAGACCTGGTTGAATCAAAATTGGGAGAACAACTTTTTTGCCATTTACTTCAACTTCAACGAGGCTATTGGTCTTTACGCCAATCTCTCTGCTTGTTTTATCTGAAATGGCAGCATAATTGTCCCAGGTTACTTTGGAAATTGGATGTGGAAGCTCTTGCAACCAACCGTTATTTGCATGTTTTCCATCACCAAGAGCATAACTCTGGGCAAGAATCACGGCAAATTTTGCTTCATTAAGGGGATTCTTAGATGCAACTTTTTCAACAGTAAATTTATATTCTGCCGCTTTCTTTGTTTTTTCAAGTATTAGACCATCATGGATGATGCCTGACCAGAATTTGTCGAATGATCCTGTAACATCATTTGATTCTTTCCAAGAAGCTTTGAGATAGTCGAGGTAAGCGGTTTCTTTATAACCCTCGGCACTGCCGCTCAACCATTGGAGCAAAATAGCCTCTTTTTGACGGGTGTTATAAAGAGGAGCAATTACCGGTTGCATAGTGCTGGTAACATTACTTCTCACACTTGCATCTCCCCAACTCTCAAAATTATGATTCAACGGAAGAACAAAGTTTGAAGCGAAAGTTGTCTCATTCTGCAGTGTTGCGAGTGAAACCACAAGTGGTACACTCTTCAGAGCTGCAACAAATCCTGAATCTTTTGGTAAATGATATACAGGATTTGCATCAAGGTTTACCAAAAGTTTAATTTTTCCGGATTTCATTTTTGAAATGAGATCGGCGATTTCTGTTGCAGTTGAATATTTATGAAGTTCAACATTGGAAACAGCATCGTTGTATAGTGAAGAACCACCTGTCATTTCATTAAGAAGATTAACAAGCACATGAACTTCAACAGGTACGGTTTCACCTGCGTAAACAATCGATTTGCCATTTGTTGATAAAAGGTCACCAATAAGTGAATTTAAAGCTTTAACACTTTTGGGGCCAAAACCTGCTTTTTTTGCGAAAGATTCAGATGAATAACCCGAAAGCACTCCTGTTATCTCTTTTGGAATAAGCCCCTTCCCTTTTCCTCTTTTGCCGACTTCATTAATCAGTGTCATTACAAAATCATGATATTGGGTGGGTTTAATTCGCAGACGGTAGTCAGCATTAGCACCGGTTGAGCTAAAATTAGCTTCAGCGGCATAAATACGATTGAATTTTTTTGTGTCCTCAACTGATCGCCTGGAGGTAATGAGCCGTTGTTGTTCAACACTATTGCCATCAGTTCCATAAAGGTTGGCTTCAAGGGCAACAATTACGTCTGCTTCATCCCATTTGATTACGGCAGGAACTGAATCTTCGCCGTAACATTCTCTCCATGCTGCTGATCTGTTGGCATCACTAAAAAGATCGTAGTAGTAATATTTTATTCCGGTAAATTTTTCTTGCAACTCTTTCATCAATTTCATCGCTGTTGGTGATGAAACTTTGTTTGAAATGAAAGCTGCTTCACTTGCGCCTAAAGTACTTAGGGCAAGTATTACCTTGTTATCCACATCTTTCCAACTGATTGGATCGTAAATCCCCTCTTTTGATACCTGTGGTTCTGTAAACCTCTGGGGATCGTAAAGATCCATAATTGAAGCATGTCCCTTGGCACAAATTTTACCTGCACTAACCGGATGATCGGGATTTCCGTCAACTTTAATTGGACGACCTTCCCTGGTTTTAATCAGGATTCCACAAGAATGAGCACAACTTGAACATGTGGAAGCGTAATAATTCGCTTCACCAATTGTCATTTCTTCCGGTTTTTTGTTGTAGGGCATTAATTCACCCTTGTCGCGGTAGTCACTACACCCGGCAGCAGTAAATGCAGCGGATGCACTCAGAAGCGCGAGGAATTTCCTTCTTGAAATTCCAGTTCCCATCTTCTCAGGATCAAATTCTTCTTTAACACCGGGCATAAATTCATTGTAATGGACATCATCGAGTTTACCACCCGATTTGTATTCCTCTACACTTCGCCAAAGTAAATCTTTATTCATATCCTTGGGGTCTTTATTAAGCTCGTCCATTTGTTCCCCCTCCCGTTTTTCTCTTTACTGAATAAGGGTTTTCTTTCACCGTAATTTTTGTTTTCTGTTTCTCTTCCCCGTTTCCACTGAAAAATGAGAATAGATTCCTGAAGAAAAATACTCCCGTTCCCAATAAAGCGAGGGATCCTAAAAATTTTTTTCTGTCCATCTTAAGATTTTCTTTGTTTTCGGTCATCTCTATTTCATTCTCCTATCTGTGGCAAGCCCAGCAATGCTCGGGTCCTTTTTTAACCTGTTTAAGATAAGGAAGTTGCTTTTCCGGGTTCCGGTGGCAGTCGAGGCATGCATTCATATTAAATGGCTTAACCTGGGAAACTTTATCCATGTTTGCTACATCTCCATGACATGATTTACAGTCAATTCCTGTGCCCACATGAACACTGTGATTGAAGTAGGCATATTCAGCAGTTCTGTGAATCCTTTTCCAGGGAATTGGATTTCCACTTTTGTAATATTCTGTTAGCTTAATGATGTCGGGGCGGTCTGTTCGTGCTTGTGTGTGACAATTCATGCAGATTGCTGCAGAAGGAATGGTAGCAAATCTTGTTTTTTCAACACCTGTATGGCAATACTGACAGTCGATTTTCATCGTACCGGCATGCAACTTGTGAGAAAAGTTGATCGGCTGATCGGGTGCATACCCAACCCCGTCTCTCTCTGCTCTGGAGACATAAAAAGTGGTTACAAAAGACGCAAGCGCCACAAATATCACTATCGGTAACCGTATCCGTAATAGATAGTCGATAAAACTACTCATCGCTTACCTTCGCTTAAATTACTAAAAAATTTACGAGTTAAGTTGAAACTTGGGTGAGACAATTCAATAAAGGAACTTTTTTGGGGAGTACCTTCAGAATGGAATAAAATATGGGATCGGGTGTAATTAGGTATCAAGATATCAGATTATACACGAATTACTGAAAAAATCGTTATTTATGGTGATATAATTTTTGTTGCGGAATAATATAAATGAGATACGAAAAAGTAAGAAAAATCTTACAAATAAAGAAAAATATTTCCACTTTGGGAACCTTTTTCAAGGGTGTTTCAGATAATTTCTGAAAATATTTTAGATTTTCTTCTTTTTATATGCCCTGTTAAGAAATGTTGCTAAATGAAGCACATCCATTTTGTGATCATATTTGTCCGTTCCATGTTGAATCTGACCCATACAACCCGGATTGGCCATTACCACAACTTCTGATCCCGTGGCTTTAAGATTCCCCATCTTTCTAACAAGAAAATTTAGAGCATCATCGTAACGAGCAACATTATAAATACCGGCACTGCCACAGCACCAGGATGCTTCATTCAGTTCAGTGTACTTTACACCACCAACAGATTTTATAATTTCCCTCGGTGCAACAGTAATCTTCTGTGTATGAGCAAGATGACAGGCATCGTGATATGTTATTCGACCATCATAATTATAATTCTCTGCCCTGAACCCCGTTTCAAATAGAAATTCAGAAATATCCTTCACTTTTGATGAGAATATTGCAGGAAAATTATCATCACTTGTGACTCCGTGACTTGGTGACTCCGTTACGTCCCCCTCATCAAAAACATGACCATACTCTTTCATATAAGCTCCACAACCTGCCGAGTTGGAAATCAGGAAATCATACTCATAATTTTTGAACAGTTCCATGGTTTTAAGTGCAAGCTCTTTCCCTTTTTTTTGTTCACCGTTATGGGCATGAAGCGAACCGCAACAACCCTGATTCCGTGGAATTATTACCTCACAACCATGTTGAAGCAAAACATCCAGTGTATCGGAATTGATATCGGCAAAAGCAACATCCATCAAACATCCTAAGGGAAGCAGGACACGATATCGCACAGGCTCAGCAGGAGTATAAATCTCACTCATCATATCACTGCTGAATCTTTTGGAAAATTTTGGTGACATCTTATCAACAGCACCCAGATTTCCACCAAGAATTTTAAAGGCTCCGATCTCATGAAGGAATTTTTGGAGCCCTGATGCCTGATAAATATAGATTAGTCTGGCAACTATTTTCAAAATTGGCTGATTTGCCACAATAAAATTCAACCCAAATCGCCTGATTGCCCTCACTTTTAATGGTTCGAGGTTCTGTTGCGAAACCTCTTCCCTGGCAGCCTCAACTATTGCTCCATATTTAACCCCGGCCGGGCACGCAGTTTCACACGCCTGACAATCGAGACAAAAACTTATTTCATTAAGATATGTATCATTTATCTCCAGTTTCCCTTCGGAGACAGATTTGATTAATCGTATTCTACCCCGCGGTGATGAAGACTCAAGTTTTGTGACATTGTATGTTGGACAAGTTGGGAGGCACATACCACAGTGCATACACTGCAAAAGCAGATCGTCTGAAATCAGTCCACTTAACAAAGTTTTTTGAAGGGGTGATTCATCCATATCAGTGATTGTGGGAATGTGGGAAATCATCTATTTGTTCCCTGTTCGCTGGAAGTGCACCCTCACATTTTGGTTTCATTGTCAGAATCTTTCCCGGGTTCAGTACATTGTTTTCATCCAATGATTTTTTAATCTTCTTCATAAAATCAACCCCAACAGAACCGACTGAACTTTCAAGAAAATCCTTTTTTGCGAGTCCTGTGCCATGTTCACCTGTTATTGTTCCGCCAAGTTTGATAGCTTCATTAAAAATGTATTCAAAAGCACGATGAGCATTTTGAATTCCTTTTTCATCCCTCTCGTCAGTAAGGCAGGTAGGGTGAAGATTGCCGTCACCGGCATGTCCAAAATTACCAATTGTTACATCAAACATCCTGGCAGCATTTTGCACTTTTTCGATCATGACTGGCAATTCACTTCGTGGTACGGTTGCATCCTCAAGAATTGTTGTGGGCTTAACTCTCGCTAATGCGCTGAATGCTGTTCTTCGAGCAGCTTTTAGTGTAAGTGCCTCAGATTCATTTGCAGCCACTCTTACAAAAGTTGACCGGTTTTTCTTAAGTGCTGCAACAACTTTTGCCGCATCTTCGTCAACCTCGGCACCCATGCCATCCAGTTCAATAATCAAAATAGCTTCACTGTTCCGTGGAAGTCCGATATTTGTATAATCTTCTACACAATTTATTGTTGTGTGGTCTAAAAATTCCATCATTGCCGGAACGACATGAGCTGCAATGATATCCGAAACCACTTTCCCGCTGTCAATCATGGTATCAAAATAAGCTGTCATGGTGATTGATTTTTGTGGTTTTGGGATCAACCTGAGGAGTATTTTGGTGAATATCCCAAGAGTCCCTTCACTTCCAATCATAACATCACGCAAATTGTAACCGGCAACATCCTTAAAATTTTTCCCACCTGTCTTTAAAAACTCGCCATTTGGGAGAATCGCTTCAAGCCCCATTACATAATTTTTTGTTACACCATACTTCAATCCTCGAAGTCCACCGGCATTTTCAGCGACATTTCCGCCAATGGTACAAATTTTCATACTTCCGGGATCGGGCGGATAAAACAAACCCATTTTTTCAACGCGACTTTGGAGTGTTTCAGTTATAACACCCGGTTCTACCCATGCAGTCAGGTTTTCTTCATCAATTTCAATTATCTTGTCCCATTTTGTCATAACAAGCACAATTGAATTATCCACCGGTACTGAACCACCACTTAGTCCGGTTCCGGAGCCACGTGGAACAACGGCAAATTTTTCGTTATTTGCGAGCTCCATTATTTTGGCAATTTGTTCCTTGTTCTCAGGAAAAACCACGGCTTCAGGAAGTTTGCTTAAAAGAGGTGTCCCATCGTATGAATAAGCTTCTTTATGGACGGGATCGGTTAGAAGGTTTTTTTTTGAAACTATCTCTCCAATTTTGGAGAGTATTGTTGGTGTCATTTTACAAATCTTTGAATAACATATTTAACCGCAAAGCCTGTTAGTAGTGCAATAATCAAATAAGTGGCGATAAGTTTTACACCGTCAATCGTAAGAATGAAGGTTGACTTATAACCTCTCCAGCCGCAATTTGTACAACGGTAAACCTTGAACCAGGTGAGATTTTTGATAGCACCTTCAATTACGCTGCGGGTTTTTGATCTTCTTAAAGTATTAAACTGTGTGCACGAGGGACATTTTGAAAATGTTGCGTCCCGACGAAATCCTACTCTTTTTGATTTTAATCTTCTTTTTTGAGCCATCTAATTTAAAGCCAGTAATTTTCTGTAAAGTGATTTATTGTTGATTATATCCAGGGCGGTCTTGAACTGTACATCGTCGGTCAACCTGTACTTGATTCTGAAACCACTATCGTGGTATCTGCCCGCCAATTCGAGGAGAATTTCATTCGCTGTCTCTGTTTTATGCAGATCCAGGATGTTTTTTGAGGTTTTCTCAATCTCTATTTTTAATTCTTCGATTTTCCCCTGCAAATGTACATAATTTTTATCTTGTCCAAAAGTTTGAATCAGTTCATTTAATTGAACAATTCTGGGGTGTTTAAATTCATATTTTTTCTTCTGAAGAAAAATCCTGAATTCATCAAGAACCAGGTTTTCTTTTAAATTTTCAAATTTAAGACTTTTGTTTTTTTCGTAGAAACCGTTCACAAACTCGAAAATCATTCCTTTTGCGAGAAGGTCTTTTACAAAATCTGATTTGACTCTGGCACTGACAGTTGTATCAGGTGAGATTCCTCCGCCACTATATACGAGTCTGTTATTTTTTGTCCTGAACTCGGTTGTTAAAACAGAATCATGTTTTCCAATAACTTTGTTGTCTTTGGCATAATCAATTTTTTGAATGCTTCTACCCGAAGGAGTGTAATATCGTGAAGTGGTTATTTTAACTGAAGTGTTATAACTCAATGAGGTGACAGTTTGAACAAGTCCCTTTCCAAAAGATTTTTCACCCACTATTATTGCTCTGTCGTAATCCTGGAGAGCTCCCGCAACTATCTCTGATGCGGATGCAGTTCCACCGTCGATTAACACAGCCATATCAACAGATTTTAATAGTGGTTCCTGTTCAGCAAAAAATTTACGTAAAGAAACTGAATCTCTCCCCTTTGTGGTAACAATCAAATCACCCCTGTTGAGAAATTTATTTGAGACATCAATCGCCATGTCAAGAAGTCCCCCGGGGTTACCCCTTAGGTCGAGGACCACTGTTTCAATTTTCCTGACAGCATTTAACTTAACAATTTCATTTCGCAGTTCTTCACCGGCAGTACGGGTAAATCCCGATAACTTAATATAAGCATTTGAAGAATTTTCAGGTATAAATCCTGCAAAAGCTACATTTTTAACTGATATTTCTTCTCTAAGCAGCGTAAATGAGAGAGTATCACTTGGTTCTCCCCGTAATACTTTTAGATCCACAAAAGTGCCCGGGGCACCTTTTACAAGCTTTGATACATCATCATAATTTGATGGTTTAACTTTAACTCCCGACACTTCAAAAAGTGCATCCCCCGGAAGCAGTCCTTGCTTCTGAGCAGAGTAGCCATCCATAACCTCGATGATGAGTACATGTTCGCCCCTGATACCAACGGTAATACCAATCCCCCCATATTTTCCTTTGGTCATCAGTTCGATATCATCCTGTCGCTTTTCATCAATAAAAGTGGTATATGGATCCAGTTCTTTTAACATTCCTCTGATACCGGCACGAATAAACTCTTCAGGATTCACTTCGTCAACATAATTGAGAGTGATTTCTTTATATACCCGGGAAAAAATGTCGATGTTTTTACCGATTTCAAAATAGATATCACCAAAAGTCGTGTAGAATCCCAGGGATAACACAGCTATTCCGGCTACCATTAACCACTGATATTTGTCGATCAGATTTTTCTTCATCAAATTCCTTGTTTAACTCCACTTTTGTCAGAGGCTATATTCATTGTTTCATGGAGAATAGTTAAAATATCATAATGTACTTCAGTTGCTGATTTTTCTCCGTCAATCCCTTTTATCCTTTGCGGAAATTCCACAGCAAGTTTCTCATATCCGGAGATCACATTTGAATAAAAAAGATCATCAGACTTCTCAATTCGATCGAGGTCGGCTTTGCAGATATTTTTTCTTTTTGTGGATTCTTCCACGGAGAGTCTTAAATAAAAAGTTAAATCCGGGATTGTTCCCCCGGTGGCAAATTCATTTATTTTTTTAACAGCATCCGCACTTAACCCTCTCCCAAATCCCTGATAGGCAGTTGTTGAATCATGGAATCTGTCAGCAATAACAACACATCCTTCGGCTATCAGTGGACGAATCACTTCTCTTACTACTTGAGCACGAGCGGCAGAAAAGAGGAATATCTCAGTTTCGTCGCACATTTCAAGATGTTTTTTATTGAGTAATATCTCTCTAATTTTCTCGGATATAGCTGTACCACCCGGTTCACGGATTATCTCAACCCTCCTGCCGAGGTTTTCCAGATATTTTTTCAATAAATTGATTTGTGTGGTCTTTCCACAAAAATCAATGCCTTCAAAACTTATAAACATATCTCAATACTGCTTAATTATATATCTTATTCTTGCCGGTTTTACATCCACAAAGGATACATTATCCGGAAGAACTATGTTTGGAACCGTCGTGCCCGATGAGTCCCTTATCATTTCATTATAGTTTAACAATGCCTTAACTTCTTCGGGTTTAATTAAACCGATTCTTTCAATCCCGCCTCTGATTACAACAGTCACCTCATCAGGAACCAAAACTACCTCTTTACCTTCGGGTTTGTCCAAAACAGTAATTTTTACTCCTTCAATCTCTCTGTCAGCGATTTTTTGCACATCAATTTCAAGTGTAACCTTTTGTGGATAAATCTCAACACCTTTAATTCCTTCAAGATTTACCTCAATATACATCTTTTCCTTTAGCCCCTTAAGCGTCGTCCGAACAGTTTTAATTTGGCGAATATCAGAAACAATTTTAGCACTACCCCTCACTCCAACTGAAGAAGGTGTAATTTTTATTTTATCAGCCAGACCAAATCCCTGTTCAAACTGTAAAGCAAGTTCGGGGACCACATTTTTCTGCGAAATCTCCACTTTTTCTGTCTTGATACTCAGATAAGGAGGTTGAATATCAATTATTCCAAACTCAGCAGAAAGCCAGGAATTTTCATCCAGCAAATTTGCAAGATAAACACCTGAATTGATGCTGTCTTTTGAAACTGGAATGGTGAATCTTTTATCCGAATTGAAGTGAAACGAGATGAATTTCCATCCCTGTCCCTTTAGTTTAACCTCAATCTCCCTTGGGAGACTATGGTCCACTATAAGATTGGGCGGGAGATTCGAATACACAACCGGAATTTTTGAAGTGATGTAGAAATCACCGGAAAGTGTAATAAATATCCAGGCTCCCACTGCGAGAAGCAGGGAGATAAGAATTGAAGGTAAATTTTGCTTCATTATGAAGTGCCGTAATCCTCTTGCAAGAATATTGTGAGATTATCCCCTGCCAATTTGAGCAAAGAATTTCAAGAGTTCTTCTTTATTGGCTTTGGAAATATCCCTGCCCTTGATGGGAAAATCTTGAGTTGCCCTTGCAAGTGTCCGAAGATCAGTAACTTTCAAATCCATAAGTTGAGGATCTATGACAGATTTTGTTTTTGCCACTTTTTTAACCGGAGTTACCGGCGTTACCTCTGTTTTTAAAGTCAGGGGGATCACTTCCGGTTCAACAACTTTTTGAACCACCACTTCGGGGGCAAAAGTCATCTCAACTGGTTTTTTCTCAACATTCTGATTCGGAGCATTATAGACCTCTTCCTCAGCGGTAATTGACAAAATTTTATCAAGTTGAAGGTCAGGTCGCGGGATTACATGGGTTGAAACGAGGTCACCAACCCGTGATGCAGCTGCAGCTCCGGCTTCAACAGCAGTTTTCACCGCTCCGGTTTCACCAATAATCTGAACTGTAATCAACGCCGGACTTGTCTTCTCCCATCCAATCAGTTTGATATTGGCGGCTTTGCACATAGCATCAGCCGCCTCAATTGCACCTACTAATCCTTTTGTCTCAACTAATCCTAAAGCCGGTAGCTGTTTCAATTGCTGCCTGCTTAGATGGATCTTTTAGGGATGATTAACTCAACATCACTGTGTGGTCTTGGAATTACATGTACTGATACAAGCTCACCAACTCTTTGGGCGGCTGCAGCACCGGCATCTGTTGCAGCTTTAACTGCACCAACATCACCGCGCACCATTACTGTAACATATCCACCACCAATGGTTTCTTTTCCGATTAATTCCACATTGGCTGCTTTAACCATTGCATCTGCTGCTTCGATTGCACCAATGAGACCTTTAGTTTCGATCATTCCTAAAGCATCTAATGCCATTATCTTCTCCGAAATTTATGTAAATTTAAACCTTAAAATAGTCAGTAGAAAATTAATAGTCAATTTAATTCGTATTAATGTGGCAGTTCTACTGTAAAAAACATTGAAGTACCCTCTCCCGGGGTGCTTTTGAACCAAATTCTGCCCCCTAATTTGTTTATAAACTCTTTGCAGATGGTAAGTCCCAGTCCTGTACCCTCCTCCTTCGCTGTCCCTTTTTTGCTGATACCTCCCACTTGAAAAATCATTTTTTGTTGTTCCACGTCCATCCCCGTTCCAAAATCTTTTATTTCGATCTCTAATTCTGTTTCAAACTCCACTAAATTTATCTCAATAGTACCGTTCAAATGGCTGAACTTTATGGCGTTTGAAATGAGATTCCTGAGGACAGTTCTCAAGATATCTTCGTCAGAATGAACTACCACTGTTTGAGAGTTATTAAACTTTATGAGTAGTTCTTTAGAAATAATTGACCCGTTTAGTTCTTCACAAACCGAACTTATCAAATTATTAACAATCAATATCTCTTTTTTGATAACAAGAATGCCGGTTTGGCTCCTTGCCCAATGAAGCAGGTTGGACAAAAGCCCGTATGTGGTTCGCGAAACAGATTCAATTTGAGAAAGGAAATAGAATCGCTCTGTCTCAGGCATTGTATTAATATCTTTTAATAAAATATCAGAAAATGAAATCAAGACATTAAACTGATTTCGGAGATCATGGGCAATAACTGAAAAAAGTTTGTCCTTGGTTGTATTCAATTCACCAAGTTTTTTGTTCATTTCGATGATTTTCTGTTCTGATTCCAATCTTTCCGTTATGCTTCGAAGGACTGTAAGAATTGAATTTTGCCCCTTAAAATTAACCATCGAAAGAGACATTTCCACAGGAATGGAGGTTCCATTTTTTCTGCTCAAAAGTCGGTTTGCCACTACAGAATCATGGGTCACAATCTCTTCAAGTTCTTCGAGACTGGAGATTTGTTCATCGCAAAAAACTTCTGAAAAATGTTTCCCCAAAATTTCATCCCTCGTGAATCCTGTTGTTGTTACCCAAATTTTGTTAATCTCGATCACTTCACCGGTGTGGCCGTCGATTATCATGATATGATCCAGGAGTTCATCAAAAATCTCTTTATAAGATCTTAAATCCTCTTTTAGTTCGTCAAATTCAGATTCTAATTTCATTTTAATCATCCTAAACAAGTGCCTTATTAATATCTTCATCGGACCATATGTGTGAATCTGATATCGCACGATAGAGTTGGGTTGACTCAGCAATAACTGTGAACATTTTTAAATGGTCACTCCCAAGAAAATTCTCCTCAACTGTAACTTCCATAAATTCAATCCATTTGTCAAAAAATCCATTGGTATTTACAACAACAACGGGATTTACATATTGCCCAAGTCTCTTCATTGTTAAAACCTGGTAAAACTCTTCCATGGTACCACTTCCCCCCGGGAGAACCACTATCGCATCACTTCCATCAATCATTTTTAATTTTCTTGTCTCCATATCCTCTGTAAGTTCAAGGCTGTAGATATCATCCCTCCCCCATTCGAGACTCATCATAAACTCGGGGATTACTCCAACAACTCGTCCCCCTTTTTCCAAAGTACCATCAGAAACCGCACCCATCAATCCATGCCTCCCCCCACCATATACTAAAAGATCGTCATTCTCTGCTATCAAATTTCCCAGTATGCGGGCGTCTTTTAGGTATATTTCTTTCGATTTTGTGCTCGATGCACAGAAGACGGTTATTCTCTTGTTCATTTCTGTTCACGGGTTTTTAAGTGAGTATCGTTATTATTGATTTTAAAACCGGGATCCACCTTTAAAAATTAGTGATAACCGACAATTGTATCTATCGATTTTTTCTTTAAGTTTGCAGGAACTGTTATTAAGAATATAGAGTATAAACAGTATGAAAACAACTAAAACACTCCTCGTATTGGCATTATTTTTAGCATTTTCTGTCCTGGCACAGTCACTCGTTAAAAGTAAAGCCGGAATTCTCGTTTCTTCCGGTGATAAACTGTTGAAACTGAAATCGAATTCGGTATTAAAACTTGACGACAAATACAGAATTCTGCTCCAACCCGATTCGGGTGGATATGGTTATTTTGTGATGATTACAAATAACAAAGCGAAACTTCTTACTAACAGTAAAGCGTATAAGGATCAAATCCTGGCATACCCTCCAAAAGGAAATTATGAAAAATTTCCAAAAAAAGGAGATTATGAACTTGTTTTACTTTATTCAATAAACAAAATTGGTGATCTCGACAAACTTTTTAAGAATAATCCGGAAGTTAAAGCCGAATCATTTAATAAAATTTTTGGAGCTTTAAAGAAGAAGATAAAACAAAGTGTTTCGGATGACTCCCAGGTTAATATCAACATAGCCGGTAATGTTAGAGGCGACCAAAATGTTCAAGATAAAGATTTCCTCAAAAAGTTAAAACCTTTTGGCACGAAGGATGTCCTCATCTTGCAATATAAAATCAAAGTTAAATAATTTACAGCAGGCGGGGTATCTTTAGATAAAACTTGGTACCATTTTTTTCATTGCTTTCAAAATAGAGATCTCCGCCATTTTTTAACATAAATTCTTTTGATAGAATTAACCCAAGGCCCGAACCCGACTCCCCGTCGGTTCCGTCCCTTGAGACTCTGTATCCCAATTTAAACATCTTCTTTTGTCGTTCCTCAGATATGCCTATTCCACTATCGGCAACAAATATTATTATATATTCCTCTTCCAAAAAATAGCCTATGTGAACCACTCCCCCTTTTGGTGTAAACTTTAATGCATTTGTAACTACGTTCCTGAATACGGTGTCTATCATATTTGCATCTGCAAATACTTCAAGTTTCCCTTTTGTTGAATTTACCAGATTTATCTCTTTTTTTAATATCATCGATTCACACAATTTGAGCACACGCTGGATGGTCTCTTCCATGTCAAACGGCACAGGTTCAAATTCCATATTGCCGGTTCTGAGTTTACTCCAGGCAAGGAGATTTTCGATTAGATTATATACATGCTGGGCTGATTCATACATTCTTAATGAGAAATCACCAAGGTCATCCTTTGTTATCTCGTCATAATATTTTGCGATATACTCTGAGAATCCAAGAAATCCGGTAAAAGGATTCTTCAAATCGTGTGCAATTATTGCAAAAAATTTATCCTTGGCAACATTTTGTTCTTCCAGTTCAAGAATCCTGTTCTGAATATCATTTAATTCATCACCGCCTGAATTATACCTTTGAGCAGTTAAAACTCTTTGATAAAGCTCCAGCCTTTTTTCAACACTTGTATTGTCAGAAGGGAATACAAGATGGTCAGAACATAACTCTTTTGTTCTTCCACCTAATAGTTTAAATGAGGCTAATGATGATACCACAACCAGGAATCTTTTGCCATTGGCTCCCCCACCTAAATAATCAACAGCCTCCTCAAGTTTTCTTGAGTCATTTGGAGAAAAGAGGAAAATAATAGCCGCTCCACTCGATTCAACATCCTGTAATCCGGAATAAGAATATGTTTTGTAAGAAAAGGTTGCAGGATTTAGCAACTTTCCAAACAGACTCAGGTCAATCATATCCTCGCCGATTAAGGCTACAGAGAGTTTCATACCAGGTTCCGGTGCAAGTTGAATAACAAAAAGTTTACGGTTTTCATCTAAAATTCTAATTATTTAAAGTATAAAATAAGGAAATCCTGATTATTTACTAAATGAGATTTTTAATCTACTGTTCTATTTCCATGCGGATTTTATATAACCATAAGTAAACTCCTTAAAAACGATTGTTACCGACGAGTTTATTGTTTTGCTACATATTTTCTTTTCCCTTCTCATTATGAGAATTTATTGTGATTAAGCTGCATATTCAGGGCATTTCACTGGTACGATTTTATTATGATGAAGGAGTTCGACGAATTAAAATTTATTTTTATTAGTTTTATTGGTTTACCTGACAAAATTTGGGTACAGGTGCTGCAACCTCATATTCTTCCAGAGCAAGATTTGTATTGGTGAATACAACTTTACAACCTTTGATTCCCCAATTATCATCTCCATATGGTGTTAAAGCGATTTATACGCTAAATAGTAATCTAAATTGGTGGGTGAATGGTGCGAGTACAGATTCCACATTTGAACCGGATATCAATCAGAACAATTCATTCTCAGAATCACCAAAAGTTGTTGGAGTTACAGGTCAAAGCCATTCTCTAACTCTATTACCGGGCGCAATTTATTATTGGAAAGTAAAGTCAATAGTTGCTTCACAGACCTCCGGTTGGTCGACATCGGGAACATTTGTTACACTACCTGTTAGTACACCATTTAAGCCGGTTGCTTCATGGCCTTTAGTTTACTTCACGACACAATAAACCTGGTGTATGAACGGCCCTTCAGCGGGATTGACTTACCACCTGATCGATTCATATTAATGCAACAACAATCACTGACATGGCAACAGCATGCTACTCGTTCACTCTTCTGTAGTACAGATCAACTACTTATCGGAAATACCGCTCGACAAATGGTATTACCCTCCCAGCCCCTTCTTCACAGCTGGGATCGTTTGCAGTTTACAATCCGGCAATCCTATTCTCATCACTGGTGGGTGGGCCTGAAGGTGGTGTAGAAGTTTCACCAATAAATACATCATTCTCATGGACTGTCAATGCTTCGGTTAGCTCTAATTTCTATGAATTAATCTATTCTAAGAATCAGAATTTTGTGAGTTCACAAGTGATTGCCGGTCCTGCATCCAATAGTGTTGTAATACCATGATTGTCAGCAGGAAAAACTTACTACTGGAGGGTCAGGAGTATGGATGAAGCAGGAAACTATTCCGTTCAATTTAATGCCACCTCACTTCCAAATGGAATTTATTTCAACAGTATTGAAGCAGGCGCAAATGTCGCGGTTTGTAAAATGATACTCCTAAAAGAATCTCAATTTAATTTAACACTTAAATTCAAAAGCCCCGGAATTAACAATTCGGCGCTTTTATTAAGTAAAGTCTAAATTTAAGAATTTAATCTTAGTGTTAACCATATACTTTTTTTACTTCAATATATGTGGCATTTAAAACCAAAAAACCCTGCAACTCTTTACAAAATAAATAGTTACAAGGTTTTTATTGTGGAGATAAGGGGAGTCGAACCCCTGACCTCTTGAATGCCATTCAAGCGCTCTCCCAACTGAGCTATATCCCCCCGATTTTAGACTGCAAATATAATGATTTTCTGAATATTACAAAAGTATTCTATTCGGGTGCCATCACAAGTTCATGATTTTTTTTCAAGCGCCACATTAAACCCACCCCGATCATTGATAAAATAAAACAGGCGATCCACATCATTTTTGATCCAAAACCCTCCATCATAAACGCACCGGCGGCAGGACCAATAAATAATGAGATATTAAACACCAATTGAAGAAATCCCATGTACATCCCCTTTGCACTCGAAGGAGCCAACTCTGCCAGATAGTTTGCTGATGCCGGAGAAAAGATCATTTCACCAAATGTGATAATCACCATACAGATTATTAGTGTGGGTACCGTTGTGGAAAATGCAAACAATCCAAAGCCTATCCCGGTAAGTACACCACCCACACTCAACAATTTACGATCATCCCATTCGGAAAGGGCACTGTTGATTGGAACTTCAAGGAAAATCACCATCATAGTGTTTACAAGGAAGAGAACACCAATAAAGGGTTCGGGCATACCCAGTTCGTTAACAACATAAAGGGAAACTGTACTGAGTTGCGAGAAAAAAACGATATAAACAGGTGAAAGAGCTATCACATAATAGATAAGTCGCCTGTCTTTAAATGGGCTGGTTTTTTGTACAACCTCCACCTTAACACTTTGGGCTGCAGAACGACGCTCTTTTTCTTCTTTGGAGAGTGAGGTCATAAAAAGAAATCCAAAAGCAAGTAGCGAAGTTAAACCATCGAAAATGAATATCCAGTGATAATCAAAAATAATGAGAAATCCACCGAGAAGAGGTCCAATACTAAATCCAAGATTTATCGCCAACCTGTTTAGAGCAAACGCAATTTTGCGGTCTTCCGGTCTCACAATATCGGAGATCAAAGCCAGATTTGCAGGTCGAAAACCCTCACTAACCCAGGATAACACGGTGGTTAGCACAATTATCATCCAAAATTCATCAAAAAACGGAAAAAGGAAAAGAACACCGGCACTAAGTAACAATGAAAGCTTCATGAGTGGTAAGTTGCCAAAACGGTCAGCAAGTTTGCCAACCACGGGACCTGCGGCGAGAGAACCTATTCCATAAGCTGCGAGCACATATCCTGCATACTCAATGCTGTAACCTTGATATTTGGTCAGGTAAATAGCAAGAAATGTAAGAAACATTGAACCGGCACGATTGATAAATGTGGCGAATGAAACCGCCCACATGCTTTTTGGCATAACAGCGAGCGACTGCCACGGATTTATCTTACGAATTACGGGTTTTAATTTTTTAGAGACCAAATTCCGAGAGCAATAAAGTTAAAATAGTGATACTTGCAGATCCAAGTTCCAGTTCCCTGTGGTTCACACTGCTAAAAACATCATTTTCCGAATGATGAACATCAAAATATCTTTGACTGTCAGGATAAAATCCGATTAGTGCATTTGCGCCTTTTATTTGGGAAATATCGGCTCCGCCTCCTCCTTTTTTGAACCATTCAATCCCTGTCATAGTGAAATATGGAAGCCACGAAGACATTTTGGAAATCACCTCAGGTGAGGCATCCGCAGTAAAACCTCTTGGTACAAATCCTCCCCGGTCAGATTCTATTGCAGCATAATGTTTTTTAACATCATCTTGTGTAACTTTTGCATACCCTCTTGCACCTGCCAATCCATTCTCTTCGTTTGCGAATAAAACTGCACGAATTGTTCTTTTGGGTTTAATACCCGTTTTTTTGATCAGATTTAAAACTTCTATCGATTGCACACATCCCGCACCATCATCATGAGCGCCTTCACCTTTATCCCAGGAATCAAGATGTGCTCCAACCACAATAACTTCATTTTTTTTCTCACTACCCCATATCTCTGCAATTAGATTTTTTACTTCGCAGGTTCCTTCTGTCTTGCAATCCAATTCCAATTCAAATAAAAGAGGTCGTGTGATCTCACCCATTGCCCGTTTTTTTAACAGCTCTGCCAAAAAGGAGGCACTACGCACCCCCAGGGATGCTCCGGGAATTTTAGGGATAGTATCAATATATCTAAGTGTTCCTGTATGTGGAACATCATCAAAATTAGATGCGACTGATCTGATCAAAACAGCGACAGCCCCATACTTTGCAGCTCTGTGTGCCCCATTCACTCTAAAATTTACCGCAGGACCATATGAGGAAAAAGAATCGTAAACCTTTTGGTTAAACTCAAAATTGAAAAAGACAATTTTACCTTTAACCTCATCTTTCCTATGTTCCAATTCATCAAAATCAGATATTTCAATTATATCAGCTCTCAAAAGTCCGTTTGTACCCACCGATCCACCTAAGGCTGCAACACTGAAGTTTATATCACCACCGGAATTCTTACCTCGTAAGACAAATTTTTCAACACTTCCCCTTTGCCAGTTGGTTGTGGTAAATGTCTGAGTATAAACTGTATCGAATCCCAACCCGGACATTTTTTTTAATAAAAAATCCTCCGCCATTAGCAGGTTTTTGGTTCCAGAAAGTCTACCACCAAAGGCACAAAGTTCCCGCAACAGGTTGTAAGCAAATGTATCAGAAAGTGCTGTTTGAGTCAATTTACCGGCAACAGAAAAAAAATTGCTGTCAATTTGTGTAATTGATTGAGATTGTGAGTTTCCGGTCAATAGGAGTGTTATAAGTAGAGTCGTAAGGCTGAAAACCTTCATTTGATGCCTGTTGTGTTTAAAAGAAAACAAATGATAAAGATAAGAGTATCCCAATTACTTTTCAATGATATTTTTTTTCATGTGATTTGTATTACGGATTTTTTAATCACGACACTTCCGATCAACAAAAAAGTAAAAAAATGTCTTTGTTTGTAATAATACTTTTGTTACATTATATTGTATCGTATTCTATTTTTTATAAAGCCTCCGGAACCTTAAAATTTTCGGAACATTTAACAGATTCAAAAACAATTAATAACTTAATCAGGAACTAATATGAAGAATTTAAGATTCTTGTCTTTTATCTTCGCGGCTATTCTCTTGGGCTTTACGCTACAGGCGCAGCCATTGACGGTGACGTTAAATACACCGACAACAGCTTCTACCGGAGCGTCGCTAACTCCCACTCTCGATTGGACTGTGGTTGATGGAACGGGCCCATACAACAGCACTGTTAAAATATACTCTGACGTTGGGTTGACAAACCTTGTCTATTCCCAAAATGTTGGAGTCGCTATTACACATGCTGTGCCGGGTGGTACCCTCGCTTACAACACCAGGTATTACTGGAATGTTGAAGTAACCGATGCTTTTCCCACAACCATCACATCATCGACTTTCACTTTTACAACCTTACTCGCCACCCCTGCATTGGCAACCCCAGCTGACGCTTACATTTCTTCTACGTTGACACCATCACTTACATGGACGATGGATCCTTCAAGAGACAATGTTGCTTTCAGATTACTCGTCGGGACTTCTTCAGGTTTGACTGTGGGCGCAGATCTGAATCGCACTACAGCTGTCAATCCGGGTTCACTTTCAACTACACCATTGGCACTCCTGCCAGCTACCAAATATTGGTGGACGATCAATGCAGTAGTTGATGATGCCGGAGCAGATAATAATGGTGAAACTACTCAGGCGGCTTCAGAAAGGACTTTTTACACTCCACTGGATGTGCTGACAACCCCAATTCAAGGTGTCACAGGACATACACTTGAACCAACCTTTGCGTGGGATGATGTTACCTGGGAATCGGACTATGAACTAAGAATCTCCACCGCAGGTGGTTCGCAGATGGATTTTGATCTGGGAATCATATTTACAGATATTTCAATCCCGGCAAACACTACTTCGGTTATTTATAACGAAAACACTCAAAACGAAGGTCCGGGAGCTCCATATGTTTTCCCATTAACCGCTAACACCACTTATTACTGGCAATTAGTAGCGAGAGATGGAGCATTAAGAATTCCTTCACCAATCTGGCACTTTACAACTTATCCTCAGGTAACAGTTAGCCAGCACAATCCTGCCAATGGTGATATTGTTTATTTAAACAATGTTCAGTTTACTTATGGAATCAACCAGGCAACCGAAGGTCTTCAATTCAAATTACAGGTTAAAGCTGCTACAGTTGCCCCTGTAAAAACTGACTGGTTAACCTCCAATTATGTTGGAACCACACCAAATCTTTTCCAGAGTGTAAATCTTCTTGGTGGCTTAAAATATTACTGGAGAGTTGTACTCCTGAACAGCTCTAACCAGGTAATGGCATATTCCCCAACCAGCTATTTTACAACAAGTGGTGGTGCAACTGTCCCTTATCCCTCATGGCCAACCGGAGGTGCCAAGGTTTACACCAATGCCCCACAACTCTATTGGTACACGGCGGGTTACAGCCCCGACATTACCTTTGATGTTGAAGTTAGAATTGGTTCAAGTGGTGGAGCAATCTCCTATTCCGCAACCAATATTTCAAACATTTATCACCAAATTTCTACCAATTTGTTACCCGGTACTTTCTATTACTGGTCAGTTAGAAGTGTTTACAAACGCGGTACACCTGATGAACAAACTTCTGATTGGAGTGCTTTCCATTCCTTCCAGACATGGGGTTCAGGCACACTGGTTATTCCTAACCCGTCTTATCCTACCGATAACCTTGATGTTTACACAACCTCACCATATTTATACTGGTGGCTTGGTCAGGACGGAACGGGTTTAAGATATGATATTCAGTATGGAACTGATCCACTGTTTGGTAGTTATACACAGATTGATAATGTTACCGACCAGTTTTATCAGCTTTCAGGATTGATTCCGGGAACAACCTATCACTGGAGAGTCAGATCAGATAATACTGTTAATGAATCCGCTTTCTCAACACATGCAACCTTTAATGTTGTTGGTGGAGTTGCAAACGGTTACCCTGTACTTAACTGGCCCGTTGGCAATCCAACTGTTTATACTACACTTCCTTCCCTCTCATGGTACCTTGAAGGTTCACCACTGGGTATTACAGGATATGTTGTTAGATACAAGATTGGATCCAATTCAAGCAACTGGAATTTGGACTATACAGGTTCCTTTAATGTAGCCGGTTCAGGAAATACATTTTATGACTTTGTAGTACCTTTCACTGAAGGACAGGTTGTTTATTGGGCAGTTGCAGCAACAAACGGCATTACTTTATCAACATGGGCATCCGATTACTTCACAATATATAGTGGAGCCACACCGGGTGAACCTGTTATTTCATGGCCTTCAGGCAATGCACTTATTTACACAGTTGATCCCCAGTTAAACTGGTGGGTTAATGGTTCTACCAGTGGAATCGTTGGATATCAGGTTGTTTATAGCTACTCTGATGTTTTTGCCCCTGCTGCAACAACCACATCTTATTCAGCAACCACTTCACTAAATGTGACAGGACTCGTTGAAGGTGCAACATATTATTGGAAAGTCAGAGCTCATTTTGGCGGAATTTCCTATGGTGCTTTCTCAGCAGTTGAATCATTTACGGTTAACCCCGGTTCTTTTGCACCTGTTACACCTATTGTTGGTGGACCTGACAATATAATGATTACCACAACTTCACCTGTTCTTTCTTGGGTTCTCCCAACAGCTCTTGCTGAAGGAACCAAGTATGAACTCGAATTTGCTGATAACCAGAATTTCACTAATTCCACTGTATTCACAGACCTCACCGTTGCTCGCAAATCAATGGAAGGACTCTCTGAAAACAAGAGTTATTTCTGGAGAGTAAGAACCAAAAACAGTGATGGTAACTACTCCTTCTACTCAACCCTCGGAAATTTCAGAGTGATAGATGGAACAACTGACATTAAAGACATCTCACAGATTCCTGCTGAATTTGCTCTTGGTCAGAACTATCCAAATCCATTTAATCCATCAACAAAAATCAACTTTGCTTTGCCTTCAGATATGAATGTAAAACTAGCTGTTTACAACACCCTTGGTGAAAAAGTTGCTGAACTTGTTAATGGAGCGATGACTGCCGGAACTTATGCCATTGATTTTAACGCTGCTGCACTTCCGAGCGGTATCTATTTCTACAGAATCGAAGCCGGCACAAATGTTGCTGTCCGCAAGATGATGTTGTTGAAATAATCTTTTGGTGATGGGAGCAGGTATAACCTGAATCTCCAAACCCTGAGTTTAAAAGCCGTCCCGATTTTGGGGACGGCTTTTTTTTTGTGATATTTCCGACATATTTACACCCCCAACTGAATATTTTTTCATTATTTTCATTTTCTCTTTGGATGCTAATAATACTTAATGTAAATTATACTCTGAGAGTATAAGTTTTTGACTTTATACTTACTCTAATCCTGCTCGTATAAATTTTTGTAACGATTTTTAATAAACTACACCGAAGGACAAACAGATGAAGTATTTAAGATACTTTTTGTCAGTTTTAACCATCCTGCTTTTATCCCATTCTGCAAATGCTCAGAATGGTGGAAACGCCCTCTCGTTTGACGGCACCAACGAATTTGTCAAAGTGGATGCCGGTGCGGGATCCGGGTTAAATTTCAATGGAGCCAGTCAGTTTACTGCCTCCTTCTGGGTTTACCCAAACGACCCCGGTTCCGCTGTCAATCAGTATCTTTTTCACAAGCATTTCAGTGCTATTGGTACTGTTCAGTATTCGATCTGGATGAATACCGGTAAAATCAATTGCCGCATTGACAGATTTACCGCAGGTGGGAACTACTTCCTCACAGGCCCCTCGGCAATAATCACTCAATCCAGATGGTATTATATCACTCTTGTAAAAACCGCGACCACATTTGAGATTTATGTGGATGGGATACTTTACAATAGTGGTACAATTCCTGTTTTACAGCTTGGTGCTGCTACATCTACCGGAAATATTCTCTTTGGTCGTGATAATGACGCAACATTTCCACTCAATGGTAAGATGGATGAAATTAAAGTCTGGAACGGTGCAAGAAACACAGCACAAATCAGACAGGATATGTTTAGAGTCGAAAACTCCTCCACAACAAATCTTCTCCTTTACCTCCCGCTCGATGAAGGAACCGGTCAAAACCCGACAGACTTGGGAAATGCCCCTGCCAATACTGTAACTCTTGGTACTACTTCCGGGGTTGAAGCTCAAGACCCCACCTGGGTAGCCTCAGGCGCAACCGCAGGGCCCGGACAGGCCATAAAGTTTGACGGTTTGGATGAATTTGGACAAACTTCTGCTCCTCACCCTGTTCTTAATGCAACCGACCTTTCAATTGAATTTTGGTTAAGACACACAGGAGGTGGGACTGAACAAATTGTATTAAAACAAGGTACTGCTACAAATAATCAGCAACTGACTCTTGGTTTTAAGTCAAGTATTGATGTCAACCCCAATGCATTTTTTATCTCTTTCTTCGGGAATGAATTGGTTGGTCCGGGTGGTCTTTTAGATGTTAATTGGCACCATTACACTGCTACATACAACCGAACCACCGGTGAAAGAAAATTGTATAAAGACGGATTTGTGATTGCAGAAGACATTTCACCTGCAACACTAAATTCCACAGGAACAATGTACCTCGCCTCATTAGACGGCACACAATACTTTGTGAATGCTTACATGGATGAATTGAGAATTTGGACAAGTGTGAGAACCGATGCACAAATTCTTGAAAATCTAAATGCCTCAGTCGATAGTGATGAATCAGGGCTTTATGCACAATATCGCTTCGATCAAACTCCTGACGCTTCTCAAACCAATATTTTTGATTATACCTTAAACGGCTTTACACTTGCTCTCTCGAACATGGAGGGTGATCTCGATCTTAGTACACAAGAACCCTTTACTTCGTGGATTGGTGGTGCGAGTAACGATATCAGCGACGCACTAAACTGGGGCAACCTGACGGTTCCAACAAATACAAGCAGTGTTGGATTTAATGCCATTCCATCTTTGGGTAATCTCCCTTCACTCTCAGGCGGTATGAACTGGCTTAATGCAACCATAACAACTCCGGGAATCACTAATACACCTGGAATGAATATAAATGGTTATTTATTAGGAACTACTCTGCCTTTGGATTTGTCCGGTAGTAATGTTTTCATGGGTCAGTTTGGCAAGCTCATTGAATCAGGATCAGGTATCCTGAGCAATGGTACTATTATGACAAGTAGTCTCCTTATTGCACCAAACAACGAGAATGTCGGTAACTTTGGTCTGACAATTACATCAGCAGCAAATCTTGGTCCTACATTGGTGCAAAGGTCTCATTTTGGCTGGCCTCTTGGCGCAGCAACCGGGATCAAAAGATTCTTTAAGGCAAATCCAGCATCCAATTCTGGACTTAATGCCACTGTCGTCTTCCACTACGATGAAACAGAGCTAAACGGTAATGTGGAAGCTGATCTCAAATTATTGAAGTCAACAGACAATGGAGTTTCCTGGAGATATGTCCCTTTTACACACAACATGGTTAACAATACATTTACGATAACGGGACAAGATACTCTGGCGATGTACACTGCATTTGGATATGTCGCTCCTATCATAATTCCGATGACTCCAAATCTTAATCAACCACTGGTTTCGTTAACTCCCACAATAAGCTGGGTTATGGGGGGTGGAATGCCGGCCTTCAGTTATGCTGTTGAAATCTACAGTGATGCAGGACTTACAAACCTTGTCCATGCTTCCCCTGCTTTCACCGGGCTCCCAACCTATAATGTTCCCGCTTCGGTTCTGGAATATAACACCAGATACTATTGGAGAGCAGCTATTACCGATGCAGCAGGAGTCGTAAACTACTCAACAACCAGTGTTTTTACAACTCTACTCGATACTCCCGTTCTTGTTTCACCTGCAACTGAGTATGAGTCTTTAGTTATGTCACCCAACCTTGAATTCAGTATAAATCCAAGTACGAGTAATGTATTGTTTCACTTGCTTGTCGGGACAGCCCCCGGCCTCAATGTAGGCGCAAATACTAATTTGACAACTGCCGTAAACCCCGGGTCATTTATAGTCAATCCAGTTGGACTTGCAATTGCGACAAAATACTGGTGGACGATAAATGCTCAAGTAAGTGATATACTCGCCCATAATAATGGTGAAAACAAAACAGCAACAACAGAATGGACATTCTATACCCCACTCGACATCCTGACAACTCCGATCAACGGAGTTACGGGACATACCCTCGAACCGTCATTCGCTTGGGATGATGTTGCCTGGGAGACAGGTTATGAACTTAGAATCTCTACTGCGGGTGGAACACAACTTGCATTTAACGGCGGAGTTTTCTTCACTGACCTTAACATTGCACCCAACACAACAAGTGTTATGTACAATGAGAATACAGAAGATGAATTAACTCCCGGAACTTTCCCGTTCCCTCTTTCTCCAAATACTACTTATTACTGGCAGCTAGTTGGAAAAGATGGCGCCGTGAATATCAAATCACCAATTTGGCACTTCACTACTTATCCTGCAGTTACAGTAAGTCAATATAACCCTGCAAATGGTGACTCGGTCTTTCTTAACAGTGTAATGTTCACTTATGGAATCAATCAGGCAACCAATGGTTTAAAATTTAAGCTTCAGGTTAAGTCAGCCACTACTCCCCCGATAAGAACCGACTGGTTAACTTCCAATTTCACCGGCACTTCAACAGATCTGTTCCAAACAGTTAATCTGCTTGGTGGAATGAGATATTATTGGAGGGTTGTCCTGCTTAATAATGCAAATCAGGTGATGTCTTATTCACCAACACAATATTTTAGCACAAGTGGTGGTGCAACTATTCCAACCCCTTCGTGGCCAATTGGTTCAGTTCGGGTTTATACAAACACACCACAATTATATTGGTACACAGCCGGTTACAGCCCTGACATCACATTTGATGTTGAAGTAAGAATTGGTTCAAGTGGTGGAGCCGTAGTTTATTCAAGTACCAATATCACAAACATTTATCATCAAATTAGCACTCCTCTAACTGCTGCTACTTATCACTATTGGAAAGTTAGAAGTGTTTATAAAAGAGGTACAGGAGATGAGCAAACTTCTGACTGGAGTCCATTCCAGATATTCCAGCCTTGGGGTGGAGGCCAACTTGTAACTCCTCAGCTCTCCTATCCGATAAATAACGCTCTTGTTTATACAACCGCACCTTATGTTTACTGGTATCTTGGTGAAGCCGGAACAGGACTCGACTTTTATGTCAGAGTGAGTACCAGCCCTTCGTTTGCGACCTGGACAGATTTTTATGCCGGTACTAATCTTTTTGTCCAACTCGCAAATCTGATTCCCGGTACAACTTATTATTATCAAGTTCGCGCACAAAACAGTCTTTTACAGTCTGTAAATTCAGCACTGGGCACATTCACTGTTGCCGGTGGTGTCGCGAATGGATATCCTGTTTTGAACTGGCCGACTGGCAATCCAACTGTTTATACAACTCTGCCAACCCTCTCATGGTATTTGGAAGGCTCCCCATTGGGAATCACCGAATATGAAGTTAGATGGAAAATTGGATCCAATTCAAGCAACTGGAATTCAGATTACACCGGTGCAGTAACAGTGGCAGGTGTTCATAACACTTCCTACAACTTCATCGTACCATTTGCCGAGGGACAAGTAGTTTATTGGGCAGTTGCCGCCTCTGACGGTTCCACACTTTCAACATGGGCATCCGATTATTTCACTATCTACAGCGGAACCACTCCGGGTGCACCCGTTCTTTCGTGGCCCGTTGGAAATGCAATTTTGTTTACAGTTGATCCTCAACTTTCATGGTGGGTTAACGGCTCAACAAGTGGCATAGTCGGTTATGAAGTTGTTTACAGTTACTCCGATGTTTTTGCAAACGGAGCTACAACAACAGCATATTCATCAACCACCTCTCTAAATGTTACCGGACTTGTTGAAGGTGCAACTTATTACTGGAAAGTTAGAGCTCACTTCGGTGGTCTTTCTTATGGTGCTTTCTCAGCAGTTGAATCATTTTCGATTAACCCCGGGTCATTTGCACCTGTTACACCAATCGTGGGTGGACCACACAATGTGATGATTGCAACAACATCCCCCATAATTTCATGGGGTCTGCCTGCTGCGATGACTGCCGGAATGAAGTTTGATCTTGAAGTAGCTGAAAATGTTAACTTCACAAACTCATCACTCTTCGAAAATCTGACAACCACAAATCAACCACTTCAAGGTTTGTCACCAAACAAGTCCTATTTCTGGAGAGTAAGAACCAAAAACAGTGATGGTGCCTACTCATATTATTCAGGATTGGGTAAGTTTCAGGTGATGGATGGTGCAACAGATATCAAAGATATGGCACTTGTGCCTGCCGAATTTGGTTTGGATCAGAACTTCCCTAATCCATTTAACCCTTCAACCACGATAAGATTTGCACTTCCAACCGATGTAAATGTTAAACTTGATGTTTACAACACACTTGGTGAAAAAATTGCAGAGATCGTAAATGGACCAATGAATGCAGGAAGTTATTCGATCAATTTTGATGCCTCTTCCCTTCCGAGTGGAATTTACTTCTACAGAATCGAAGCCGGCAGCAATGTTGCAATTCGCAAGATGATCCTGCTCAAATAAGATTGGGTTTATGAGGATTGGTATCTTTCCATTCCAACAGATTTAATCGTCACTTATAATCATCAAAAAAGCCGTCTCGATTTTTCGGGACGGCTTTTTTATAATATAGTTGATTACTTCCCTATCAAATAAAACGAGAAAAATGTACTTCAGAAGCAAAACTCAGATAGATGACTCAAGAAAAACAGATAAAACAAAATCCGTTAAATCCGTTTCATCCACGTTCTATCCCGAATACCCGGATACCGGCACCTACCCCATAACCAAAGCCATGATGGCCTTTTGTACATGGAGTCTGTTTTCAGCTTCGTCAAATACGATTGAGTTGGCTGAGTCAACTACTTCGTTGGTGACTTCCTCTTCACGGTGTGCGGGGAGGCAATGCATGAAGAGATAATCATCTTTTGCGTTTGAAACAAGTTTGTTGTTGACCTGGAAGCCGGTGAAGCGTTGATTTCTTTCTTGAGCTTCTTTTTCCTGTCCCATACTTGCCCAAACATCGGTATAAATGATATCGGCATCTTTGCAGGCTTCAACAGGATCGTTGGTGATCACAACTTTGCTGCCCATGTATTTTGCATTTTTCTTGGCATTTTCAACTATCCAGCCCTGTGGTTCATAACCTTTTGGTGATGCACATGAAATATCCATTCCAACTTTGGAACATCCGTTAAGAAGTGAATGAGCCATGTTGTTTCCATCTCCAATGTATGCAAGCTTAAGACCCTGCAATTTTCTTCTCTTTTCGAGAATGGTGAAAAGATCGGTCATCACCTGACATGGATGAAGTAAATCGGTAAGTCCGTTGATAACCGGAATAGAACCATATTTTGCAAGTCCTTCAACATCTTCGTGTTTAAAGGTTCTGATCATAATTCCATCAAGATATCTTGACAGAACTTTTGCGGTATCGCTGATGGTCTCTCCCCTGTTCAACTGTAAGTCGTTGGGTCCAAAATACATTCCGATTCCACCAAGCTGATAGATACCAACTTCAAACGAAATTCTTGTTCTGGTTGAAGGTTTTGCAAAGATCATTCCGAGGGTTTTCCCTTTGAGGAGGTGATGTTCTTCGCCTGTGTATAGTTTTTCTTTTAAGGTTCTGCTAAGGTCAAATATCTGATACATCTCTTCGAGTGTCAGATCGTTAATGGAAAGAAAACTCTTTCCTTTCATATTTACTGCCATATTGTTATCCGTTAATTTGCAATTATTCTTGTTCCCGAATTCGCATTTGAGAGCGATCCGGCTTCTGTTATAACACTTTTATTACCGCCTTCTTTGATAAAATAGACGGCAGCTTCCATCTTGGGTCCCATGCTTCCCGCAGCAAACTCACCTTTTTTGATATATTCCTCTGCCTCATCAAGTGTGATCGATTCGAGGGCAACCTCATTCTCCTTTTGGAAGTTGAGATACGCATTTGGTATATCTGTGAGAATGATCAGCTCATCTGCATCAATTTGAGTGGCAAGAACTGCGGACGCAAGGTCTTTATCAATTACTGCTTCAATGCCTTTAATTGAACCGTTTCCATCCAAAACAACAGGAATTCCACCACCGCCAACGCAGATAACTATGTTACCTTCATGGGTTAGTTGTTTAACTATTTCAGCAGATCGAACTCTTAGTGGTTTTGGTGAGGGTACAACTCTTCTCCATCCCCTTTTGCGGGGATCTTCACGGAACTGCCAGCCGTTGGCTTTTGCCAACAGGTCGGCTTCTTCCTTCAGGAAAAATTGTCCCACCGGTTTGGTAGGGTTTTTAAAAGCAGGGTCTTTTCCATCCACTTCCACATGGGTAACGATGGAAATTACCTCTTTTTGTATGTTGTGTTGCAGCAAAAGTTTTTCCATTTGAACTGCAATTATATGGGCTATTTGGCCTTGAGATTCGGCAACGCACACATCAAGGGGCATCTTGGGGAGCAAAAATTTCTCGTAACCTGCTTCATTTTTCAAAATCAGATTACCCACTTGAGGACCATTCCCATGCGTGATTACAATAGTGTAACCACGCAGGATCAGGTCAACGAGACTCTTACAGGTGTTGAAAGCATTCTGTTCTTGCTCCCTGATAGTGCCGGATTGATTTCCTCTAAGGAGTGCATTGCCGCCGAGTGCTACGACGGCAAGCTTACTCATAGAAGTCCTTTTTCTCTCAGTATCTTTTCAAGGGTTACAGAACCGATTTCCTGAAGATCATAACCAACTCTTGTGGAAGGTTTATTAAGCTTCAAAATTCTACCAAGATCGATAGGTGTTCCGATTACAACACTGTCGCAATCACAAGCATTAATCGTATCTTCAAGATCTTTAACCTGAGCATCACCATATCCCATTGCTGGAAGAAGGACGCCAATCTTTGGATATTTTACATAAGTATCAGTGATCGATTTTACTGTCCATGGTCTTGGATCAACAATCTCGGCAGCACCATAATTCATTGCTGCTACAGTTCCGGCACCAAATTCCATCTCACCATGTGTGAGTGTTGGGCCGTCTTCAACAACAAGAACTCTTTTGCCTTTAATCAGTTCAGGTTTATCAACTGTGATAGGTGATGCACCATCGATGATCTGAGCAGTTGGATTTACTGATCTAACATAATTTCTAACTGCCAATACGTTTTCGGGTGTGGCAGAATCTATTTTATTAATAACCACTACATCAGCGAGACGAATATTAACATTACCGGGGTAATATGTTGATTCGTGGCCTGCTCTTAGTGGATCAGCTACAGTAATTGTAAGGTCGGGTTTGTAGAATGAAAAATCGTTGTTTCCACCATCCCAAATGATAACATCAGCTTCTTTTTCTGCTGCTGCAAGGATGTCGCCGTAATCAACACCTGCATAGATAACACCACCTGAAGCTACATGTGGTTCATACTCTTCGATCTCCTCGATTGTACACTCATGAAGTTTAAGATCTTCGATTGTGCCAAATCTTTGTACTCTTTGTTTTTCAAGGTCGCCATAAGGCATAGGATGTCTTACCGAGACAACTTTTTTACCGGCTGCTCTTAGCAGATCAGCAACTTTTCTTGAGGTTTGGGATTTACCACTACCGGTACGCACAGCAACAATGGCGATCACCGGTTTGGATGATTTGATCATTGTCTGGTTGGTTCCGATAAGGGTGAAGGATGCGCCGGCAGCGTTAACTTCGGCAGATTTGTTCATTACATAGTTGTAGGGTACATCAGAATAAGAGAAATAGACTTCGTCAATCTTCATCTCTTTTATAAGTTTGGAGAGGTCTTTCTCATCATAAATCATAATACCGTCAGGATATAATTTCCCTGCGAGTGAGGCAGGATATTTTCTCCCGAAGATATTAGGGATTTGAGTTGCTGTAAATGCTTTTACATTATACTCTTCTTTATCCCTAAAGAATGTGTTAAAGTTGTGAAAGTCTCTTCCTGCGGCTCCCATAATAAGGATGTTTTTCCGCTCCATAGATTCTCCGTTTTGTTATTCAACTGTTACGCTTTTAGCTAGATTTCGTGGTTGGTCCACATTTAAGCCCTTTTTCATCGCAATGTGGTACGCGAGCAGTTGAAGCGGAATAACGGTCAGGATTGGCATCAGGATCGATCTTGTAGTGGGTATCTTTATAGAGTAATCAGCGAGATTATCAATCTGATTATCATTGGTAGTCGCTATGGCAATTACTTTGCCTTTGCGTGCCTTTATCTCTTCGATATTACTTACAATTTTATCATAAGTAGCATCTTTAGGCGCAATGAATACCACAGGCATATTTTCGTCGACCAATGCAATTGGACCGTGCTTCATTTCAGCCGCGGGGTAACCTTCTGCGTGAATGTATGAAATTTCTTTCAACTTCAGAGCGCCCTCCAATGCCACGGGGAAGTTGTACCCTCTCCCTAAATAAAGGAAGTTTGTGGCATTTTTGAATTGTTCAGCTATTTCTTCTATAAGTGAATTTTGTTTTAATATCTCCCGTGCATAGTCGGGAATCTTCTTAAATTCTGTTACGAGTTCAATTCCTTCGGCTTCAGACATCCCTTTTCTTCTTCCAAGAAGAATTGTGATAAGTGCCAAAACAACAAGTTGTGAAGTGAAAGCTTTTGTTGAAGCAACACCTATCTCCGGACCTGCATGTACATAGACACCTGAGTGGCTCTCACGGGCAATTGAACTGCCAACGACGTTACATATACCCAAACAGAGTGCACCCCGCCTCTTGGCTTCCTTAAGAGCTGCAAGAGTATCGGCGGTTTCACCCGATTGCGATATAAAAAATACTGCATCACCGGGACCGATAATTGGATTCCTGTATCTGAACTCACTGGCATATTCCACTTCAGTGGGAATTCTGAGATAGGTCTCAAACATATACTTCCCAACCAGAGCTGAATGCCACGAAGTGCCACAAGCTACAATCATGATCCGTTTTACATAAAGCAGATGATCGAGAACATTTTCAAGTCCACCAAGTTTCACATCTCCGGTGTCCATCAATAATCTGCCACGGATGGAGTTTTTCAGAGATTCAGGTTGTTCCATAATCTCTTTGAGCATAAATGTAGGGTATCCCCCTTTATCTATCTCATCAAGTGTCATTTCAATCTGATGAACGACCTTGTTTACCTCCTCTTCATTTGCAATCGTTTTGGTCAGATAGTGGTCTTTAAAAACCTCTGCTATCTCACCATCTTCCATATAAATCACCTGTTTTGTGTGCTGCAAAATTGCCGTCACATCTGATGCCACAAAGTTTTCGCCGACACCAATTCCGAGAACCAGTGGTGAACCTTTTTTAGCAGCTATAATTCTATCTGGTTCAGCAGTAGAGAGAACTGCAATACCGTATGTTCCTTCTACTTCATTTAATCCCCTGCGTACAGCTTCAAATAAAGTGTACCCCTCTTTGAGATAAGTATCAAAAAGATTCGAAAGTACCTCAGTATCGGTGGCACTCTTAAAAGTGTAACCCAACTTTTTTAACCCGGTTTTAAGGGTTGAGTAGTTTTCTATAATTCCATTATGGATTAGAACAAGGCTGTTATCGTTGTTTGCATGTGGATGGGCATTAATCTCATTCGGTTCACCGTGGGTTGCCCAACGGGTATGACCTATTCCAATGTTTGAGTCGATTCCACTTTTGTCGATTGCTGCCTGAAGTTCAGCAACTTTCCCCTTAATCTTGGTTATTTCAATCTTGCCGTCACGAACCACACCGATACCGGCGGAATCATAACCTCTGTACTCAAGTCGTTTCAACCCTTCAACAATAACCGGTACACAACTTCTGTTACCTATGTATCCAACAATTCCACACATGGGCTAATCCTGTATTAAAAAAATAATAAACTACATTTAATAAGATAAAAAACTTTATCAATATGGAAAACTCTTAAACGCATAAAAAAATAATTTTGGTCTGTTTCTCGCAAATCAGACTTTTTTTATTCCTATTTAACCTTGGCTATTTTTTCGATCGTTGTTTTTGTTTTGTCTTTATACCGTGTTATCAACTTGTAAAGGTAAACGCCATTGGCAATTTCATCACCATCAGCATCCCGGCCGTCCCAATAAATTTTATTTAACCCGATTTGCATTGAAGTTGCAGGAATCACAAGTTCTTTGATTAGTCTTCCGGCAATGGTAAATATTTTAATTTTAACCTCATCCGGCAGTGTGTTACCTCTTAGTTCATAGGTGAACCAGGTTTCATCTGTAAATGGATTGGGATAATTGTAAATCCGCTCAATTGCATCCTTGTCAAAAACAAAAAACTGATATTTCTGTGCCACACTGCTGTAAGGAATGTCGGAAGCATCCTTAGTAAACACCTCCAAAGTTTGTTTCCCTTCTTTAAACACAGGTTTCCAGCTGACATACAATTTAGAGTTTGGATATGGCGTGTAGGAGAAATGAACACTGTCTTTCATAAACCCGATAGGCTTGCCATTGTGTACGATACTTAATCTTGTGGTATCCAATGGCAATGGACTGTTGTCTGTGAGAGTAATCTCAATCAAAGGACTGTTGGCGATGATATCTCCATTTATGATCTCTTTTCCATCAAAAGTCAACTTAAAATCGGGTTTTACCGTGTCTCTCGCCACATAAAAACTGTCTGCACCAAGATTGTTGAAAGTATACATCTCAGTACCAGCCATCGTAACAACAGCTTTTACCTTGTTGTGAAATATAATTTTTGAAGTATTGATTGTATGTTTCACTGTGTAAAATGTGTCGGCAGGGATCTTAATTTTGGTCGTGTAAAATGGTTCGTTTGCGGTACCAAGATAAAATTGCACAGTACAACTATCGGAATCAACTTTACCCACATTTGTTACTTTCAGATCTATATTTATATCAAACCCCTGCATTAGACTGTCGGGGGTGAAAGTGAAATCGTTGTTTGAAATCGTAATTTCCGGTAACCCGGTTGCAGCTTCAAATGCCACTTTTTTAAGATAAATCGGATTTGTCGATGAAAGTGATGAATCTGTAAAAGTGAAAAAAGCCTTAAGTCTCGTATATACCATTTCATGCACCTGATTAAGTGGATAAGGTGACGGCACATTTACAGCCAGAGTATCCCATTTGAGAGTCTGACTATTGAATCCGGCCACTGATGCAGAAAATTTGGATGAAGCCGATCCACCAACTATATCATAGGTAAAATTCTTCCAGTCCCTCGCCGGACCAACTTCTGTTGAAGTTACTTTCCCCTGAGCATCAAAATAATAACCTGAAAACACCCCAATCCCTTTAATTAGGTGACTTCCACGTATATAATTTGCAGCCACTACTTCGTCTCTTATATCATCATAATACCAAGATGAAAATTGTTTTGGTAATCCCGTTCCCGGCAAAACTGTGAACCACTCACCGAGATATGTACCATCACTGATTTTAAATGCACTCATGAAGCCGGAATTAAAATTTTCAGTTACATAAAGGATGTCATCAACCACAAAAAAGCCACTAATCCACCCTTCCTGATAAGATTCAAGTGAAGGATAAACATATTCCCTGACCAGCGAAAAATTGTTTTCAGATTCAAATACTCGCAACGCATACACATTTTTGCCTTGAAGATTTTTTATCGCAAGATTATATAGTTTACTGCCGCTTGATGAAATGAGAAATTTACCATTTCTGGGTGTTGCTGTTTCAAGGTCGATAAGACTGTCAGGGATGGCAACAGTGTCCATTTCCCCTGTTGAAGGAGTTAATCTAAGCAGGTAGGCGGGACTCTCTTGTGGCACATATATTTTATCTTTGATAGTTGTTATTTGCAACCTTATCTGCTCATAGAAATTTGGAACAACTCCATAATATTCTCCACGAGTAGTGCCATTGTTTCCCGTTCCAACTATATGGATTTCCGATTTCCCTTCAGGATTATTCTGATAAGCACTAAACCAGTATTCTGCAAGATAATAATAGGTTCCGTCACCGGTGAAACAATTTAATGCGATGCTGTCTAATTCAGAAACAGCACCAAGGTCAATTTTATACTTTAATCTCGATGTTTGAGGTTTTGGTATGTTGAGTGAAGTATTGAGGATTAAACCATCAAACTGATTTGAAAAATTTACATTCTCTGTCTCAAAAAGTCGCAACTGTGTCCCTGAATAAGTGAAACCTTCCACGGGTGGATCTACCGTATTAAATGTTCGAGTTGACGACCACCGGCCCAAATTATTACCATCCACAATTCTCGATCGCCAGAAGAACCTGCCGGGATTAAGAGTTGTATTTTTGTAAGTTAATAAACCATCAGTTCCCGTCAGATTTCCACTATTCACGAGTGGTGATATAAAAGTGAAAGATGTGTCGAACTCAACCTGATAACTAAAATTCCGGTTAATATAGTAACCAATATCAGAAATTTTTATTTCAGGTGTGGTTAAAGAAGTGAAACCGTCTTCAGGTGAAATAATACTCGGATCTGAAATGTTAAATACAGCTATAACACCCGACGCTATGTTATCTGAGTGATCATCTTCAGCTACAAGATTGTCATCATTAATTTCGGCAGTTAGTGTGATCAATCCACTTTTCTTGGGTATCCAGATAAATTCGGTTGAATCGTTATTACCAAATCCCGGAATTCGTTTGGTTGCAACCACCCCTGAAGTATCTTGTGAAGAAAAGCTGAGTTTTACAGTGACACTGTCGTTGGTTCTGATACCAAAGTTTGACATTGTAAGTTTTATTTTTACTGTATCATCAACAAGCGGATTTGTAGTTAAAAACTTCAAATCACTGTTTTCAAGCACAAAATCAGGTTTTTTCGGAAGGACAATTTCCAAACCGGGTTCACCCAGATAGGTTAAAAGTGCAATCTGGTTGATATAATAACCGACAGGAGGAGTTCTCACTTTTGAAGCAAGAATCGCTTTGCCCGAGATGGTGTTTTTTAAGTTAAAAACTTCATCAAAAAAGAGACTGTTGTAATAGGTTCCTATCTGCCAGAGGGTCAGACCCGAACTTCCAAAAAATCCAATTGCTCCTTTATCCGGTATCTTAACAAACTGTTCGCCGAATACATCCTGATTATCAAAATGCGCAGTATAACAGGTAACACTAATAATAAGTGGCAGTCTGCCGGCATTATTAAGAGTATAGATATCATTATTGAGGAATGTCAAATCCCACTGATAACCACCACCATGACCATAATAGTTGGTGAGAGCAGCACCCTTGTCAAAAGCACTTTTGATTTCCGGTGTTGAACCTTGATACGGGACCTCCGAAGGATTGTTAGGAAAGCGTATCACAACTGATGCATCGTAACCTAAAGGATTAAGAAAATTTTGTTTTAATTTTAGAGATTCACGGTTAAATCCAAACTGAAGTTCATCACCTGCGTCGATACCGGACGATAATAACATCACCGTTTCGCGCCATTTTTTACCATTGTCTGTCGGATAGTTTTCAAGTTTATCAAGGAATGTCATCCCTTCTTCAACCGTTTCGATGGATATTCTTGATAATGCCATATCGGGGGTAACACCACTCCCGGTTACAGCTACAAATCCGTTATCACTCGCAGATTGACCATACTGGTACGAATGAAATGGTATCGATGGGATATAATTTTCTCTACTTTCAGGCAATATTTTTCTATAATCGTAACTCATATCTCCGACAAGAGTAACATATAGAGGTGCAGGTCTTGCAAAGGAATTAAATGCAAATGCCAGAAAATCCCTAATCGCGTAAGGGTCCATCAACCCGTGTGAAAATTCATCATAAATTTCAAGTACATCAGCAATATAAACTCGCGGAGGTGTTGAGCCGTTACCAATTGGTCTGCTGCTTCTGAATGTTGCAAGTCTTTCAGCAACACTTCTGAATTTGGGATGTGTAATAATTATATAATCAGCACCGTTTGCGATATCTCGAAGGCGTGAAGGTGTATCAACTCTTATGGAGTCAACAGATTTGCCGTATAATGAATCAACAGCGAAATACTCTGATGCGGTATACAAACTATCCTGAAAAAGAGCCACCCCGTTAGGTGGTCCTGTTAGCAGATTGTTTACATAAACTATATTTTTTGCAGGTACATATACATGCATCGTAGGAGATGTCCACTGCCACATGTAATATCTGACATTAGTATTGTATCCGTCGGGACTTTTAAAGAAATAATGATTCCCATTTGTCCTGTTCAGCTTAAAATACTCAAACTCAATCCAATTCAGTCTTATTTCATCATTGCCGCCACCTGTGCAGACATCACCGTCAAGGATGATCGTAAATTGGTTGCCTGTAGAAACAATAACAATCGAATCATTTACCGATTGGAATGTTGTGTCAAAGGTAAAAGCTTCCTGCCCATTCCATTTCCTGATACCAATCAGTTTGTCATTAATGAAAAATTTTACACTATGAACATAATTACAAGGAACGACTGTGGTTGTTAAACCATGTAAATTAACTTTCACTCGAAAATAACGAATGTCGGCACTTATGTTCACAGGAGCATCAAATCGTTGTGAATATCCTATCTCAGGAGTTCCATTTTTTGAGGTTAGTTTTTTCCAATACCAGTAATCTCTTTTTTCATTGGGTGCCCATCCAAGACGCTCATAAATTTCATCAGACTCCCACCGGAGTGTTGCTTTTACTGTGTTTACCTCAGGTTGACTTACAGTTGGATAACCTGTCTTGCTTGTATATCGCAATCCTGAAGTGTCAGCTTCGTAAGAGAACCAAAAGATGTTAGACTTATTGTAAAGGTTCATCTTTGTGTATGGTGATGGAGGAACACTGTCACCAACAAATATTATATAATCCCCCGAACTGAATCGTGTATTACTACTCACAATGGAAATAGGCACTTCACCTTTAGTGGAAAAAATCTGTAATTTCTCAACCCTGATGTTCCTGTCAGTTGGCATTCCGGCAGCAACCAGTTCATCATAAGTGAGTTTATAGACATCACTTTTGTTCAAATAGAGTTTAAAATATTGTTTGTCGGGGTTGTACCAATTGTTACTTTGAGCAGTTATTCCGTCCTTCAGGTTTTTCTTCTCACCGATCCAGTTTTTGGCTTCGTCAAAATTGAGTACAGCATTTTGCAAAAATTCGATTGTAGCGTGATCTTCAACACCCTGGACTGTAAAACCGTCGTTAAACTGATTGTTAAAATCAACTCTTACGGTTATTGAGTTATATTTTACGATCTCTCTTGTGACAGGGTTATATTGATAAGGAGAGAGAATAACAGGCTGAACTTCAGCAAAACGAAATGAATATCTTCCCTCAAGCCTCGCCAGACTGTTAGGAAAATTTTTATCGGAATTGTAAACATCTTTATCAAAGAATAGTTGATCAGGCTCAAAGGTGAGCGAATCGATGAGGGTGAAAGGTAGAATAAAACGATTATCGACCTTCCCCTTTTCAGAGGCAATAATCTGTATTTTTGGATTTGCGTTGTAATTTATACCGAGGGATACAGAATATTCCGGTATCGTTGGTTCACCAGCCTTAATGAAATACATCCCATCACCGGAGAACCAGGTAAATTTCCTTCCGTTTACCATAGTATCTCTCATTTCTGCGAAATCCCTAAAATCAAACTTTATAATTGCATATTCTGCATTTTTTTCCAGTATTTGATATTTTTGAGGTAGAGAGTTGATTGTAAACAGCAGAAGAAAGAATGATATTAATCCGACTATTCTGGGCATATATTAACCATTGTTTGCATAAAATGAAATTTAATTTACAACCAAATCATTCAGTAAAACAAGTGAAAAAATAGTAGTATTTAGGGTTAAAAATAGAGGAGACTTATTGAAGTATAAAAATAGTTCTCCGGTAGAGGCACATTAAAATTACTTTTGTTAAAAATATACCCCGCTTTAATCAGAGTGTTGGCACCTGGAGTATAAAAAAGTAAAAATTCTACTGTGGTTGTGTTCTGAAATTCTCCGGCGAGAAACCATGCATCCTCTGATGAGAGTTGATTTGTACTGATATAAAATGACCCACCATGATTTTGCAGAAGATTTCCCAAATTATCATAAATATTTTCTCCGTGTCTGATATGTTTAAAATCCATGGATAGTCTCAAACGGGGTGTAAACTGATAATCGAGGTGTAAGTTTATCATTTCGGAATTGGGTTTTACGTTAATCCCCAATGGGAAACTGTTGTTGGTATAGGCAAGGTTTTCACCTTTACCGGGATGAGAAAATGTATAGGGTCTCACAAAATAACAGGTTAAACCCGCAGTCAGTCTGTTGGCAAATTCAGGGATGTAAAGAAGCCCTCCCATGAATGAAAAACGGTTGTTAATTTTCTGGAATTTGCCCGGTTGAAGAAACTCAAAATTAATGTCATCAAATATCAAACTGCCCGTCAGTTCCATCCCGTTAAAGGGTTTATACCTGACATCAAGGCCGATAAAAGAGTTGTCGAGGTCTTCCAGAGAGCGTTGTGCCGATTCCCAGAATAAAAAGGGATTGAGGTAGGCAAGATCAACTCCCCTGTTGGCGTAAACTACAGATTGCCAAAAAGACAATTTTAATCTCTTTGACAAATTCACCGAAATTCTGTTTTGAGCGGTGTATTTTTCTGCACGGTTTTTATTGTCACCCGAAATCGAATCACCCGGGGTAATAAATTGTGGCGTAACCAGCCACCCGTGCAGGTAGTTGTAAGTGAAAAGGTCTGTTTTTATCTCGAAACTGATTTTGTCAAAAAACTGGGTGACTGTTGAGATTTTATCTTTGTTATAAAAATTCTCACCCCATTCGGTCCTGTTTCGCGAAATTGAACCGGAAAAAATTTCGTGTTCAACAAAAATCCCCCCCTCGGTACCGTCAAAATGGTTCAATCCCGTTTTTCTGAAAGTAAATTTTTGACCAACGATATTATCGATTGAGTTTACCTCCCGCGAACCATAGGCATTTCCATTCCACGCAATAATCCAGGCAGATAACCAGTTTTTATAATTAAAACGGGCATAACCACCGTATCGGAGGTAAAGTGCAGATTTGTTCGAATAAGAATCGTCACCTGTACCATGTGCCGTTAGATTAAGAACAGGGTCCACAGTAACTGAATAATTTTCTCCTGAATGTTTAAATAGATGAGAAGGTTTTGATGAAGTTAGATAGTCAATGAAATTAAACCCTTTGTTATCACTCTCCAAAAGAAACATCTCTTCATAAAAACTCAATTCTTCAACAAAGGAAACAGGGAGGGTGTTTTTTACATTAAGCAGTTCAGAAAGATTTTTTTTGATTTCAGTTTTACTTTTGGGCAGAATAGCATCATCATAATAAGGAATAAATCCGGCTACTGAGGCTCTTCGAAGAAATGAATAAACAGGGTGTTCAGAATTTACGGGTTCAGACTGTGCAAAAATGGATGAGATGAAAAGAAAGGTTAACAGGATTACCTTTTTCAACTACTATACATTTCCTTCGTTTGTGATTACCACCTTGGGGGTGCGAAGAACAATTCTGAGATCAGACCAGAAAGTTGCATCTTTATAATATGCTATTTCCATAACAACTCTCTCTTCGGGAGAAAGTGTTTGTCTTCCGTTTATTTGTGATATGCCGGTGATTCCGGGTTTGAAGTTGAATACTTCTCTTTGATCGGGTGAAAATTGATCTGTTATCTTGGTAAGTTCAGGGCGTGGACCCACAATGCTCATGTCACCTTTAAGGACATTAATGGCTTGTGGAATCTCATCGATTGACATTCGGCGTAAAATCTTGCCAACTCGTGTAAGACGTGGATCATCCTTCTGTGTAAAATCGGGACCTAACTGTTCGGCACCATCGATCATTCCACGAAGTTTAATCATTTTAAACGGCTTTCCGCCAAGACCGGTACGGTCCTGGATGAAGAAGGCATCGCCTTTTGATTCAATTTTTATTGCTATTATAGAGATAAGCAATACAGGCGACGATAGAATAAGCGCAAGGCTGCTCAGAATTACATCTGTCAACCTTTTTATAAAACTTCCGTATCTTCCCATAGGGTTGTCAATATCTTCACCGTGCCAATTACTTCTTAAGCTATCTTGCAAATCGGCTTTTTGATCTCCGTTAGTTATCTCAATTTTGTAACCTTCAAAACTAATGTTTTTTTAGATTTTATCAAAACTAATAAGCATCAAAATCAATATTAATTTACAGAATTCAACGGGGCTCACATTCTACAGGTCACCCGTCACAGGTCTAAGAACTATCTCCTCTGCCACCATATTCCCTGAACCGGTTAATAACTTAACAACCAAGCCGGCAACATCTGATGGCTTCATCATCCGTTCTTTGTGTCTGTTTCTTACTTTTTCGTCCCAAATGGGGGTTTCCGTCGCACCGGGTAAAACATCTATCACCCTGATATTGTGCTCCCTCAACTCTTCTCTTAAAACTCTGCTATATTGAAGCAGCCCTGCTTTTGTTGCAGAATAGATGCTACTCCCTTTTAGAACTTTTATTGCTGCCACTGAAGATATATTCAGGATTGTACCCGATTTTTTGGTAATCATGGAAGGAAGTACTGACTGAATCGCGTAAACCGAACCCAACAGATTCGTTTTAATTATTCCGTCTACCTCTGAAATCGAAGTTTCGGCAGCATTTTTGAAAACAGTTATACCGGCAGAATTTATCAGCACCTCGGGCCCATCTTCAAAAAAAGTTTTTTTATAAAATTCTTCCACGGATTTAGAATCAGCAACATCACATTGAGAGATGATCAATAACTCTGAAGTCACCTCTTCTTTTAGCAGTTGCAGGTTTTTAATATTCCTCGAAGTTGCCACGACAGTATGCCCATTCGCCAGAGCCTCTTTTACTATCGACTTCCCTATTCCTGAGGATGCACCTGAAACCCAGATTTTCATTATATCAGCCTGCCGTCGTTTGCTCTTATCAAACTCAGGAACTCTACTCTCGTTTTGGGATCGGTTTTAAACACACCATGCATCGATGAAGAAGTTGTTGATGAATTCTGTTTTTCAACTCCACGCATCATCATACACATGTGGTATGCTTCCGAGACAACAGCCACACCTTTAGGTTTGAGATGTTCATTTATTGTGTCAGCTATCTCTTTAGTCATTCTTTCTTGAACCTGCAGACGACGGGCAAACACATCAACAATTCTTGGTAATTTGCTTAAACCAACAATTTTGCCGTCAGGAATATATGCAATATGTACTTTTCCGAAAAAGGGTAACATGTGATGTTCACACATGCTGTAAAAATCGATGTTTCTGACGAGCACCATTTCATCATAATCTTCTTTAAATATGGCACCATTCAATACTTTTGTAATATCTTTGTTATAACCTGATGTGAGATATTCGTAAGCTTTTGCCACCCTTTTAGGTGTTTTTAACAACCCTTCTCTTTCGGGATTTTCGCCAATCTCATTTAATATGGTTTCAACCAATCCTTGTATTTTCTCAATATCCACAATTATTCTCCAAAATATTCAACATAGTTATTCTCAGTTTCCGACAATTTGATTTTGTACAGTCTCCCGTTTGGAATTTTATCCACAAGTTGATCCCAAATTTTCACTGCTATATTTTCAGCGGTCGGAATTACATTTTTCATAAAATCCACATCAAGATTTAAGTGTTTGTGATCCACTTTCCTGATAACATTTTCAATTATAATCTTTTTTAAGACCTTTAGATCAATCACATACCCTGTTCGTTCATCTATCTCACCTTCGACAACAACTTCGAGTGTATAGTTATGTCCGTGACCGTGGTAATTATTACACTTGTCATAAACAAGTTCATTTTCATCGTCGGTGAAAGCGGGATTGTAAAGACGATGGGCAGAGGAAAAAACCTCTCTTCTCGTAACAAATATTTTTTTTGCCATTGTCAGTTAACTCAGAGCTTTCTTTACTTCTTCTGTGTGTCCCTCAACTTTAACTTTTGAAAAAACATGTTTGATAATCCCTTTTTCATCCACAATAAAGGTTGTGCGTTCAACTCCCATATATTTCCTGCCATACATACTTTTCTCTTTCCATACACCGTAGTTTTCAAGTATTCCTTTTGATTCGTCACTCAACAGTGTGAAGTTCAAGTTGTATTTGTCAACAAACTTCCGGTGCGATTTTACAGAATCACCACTGACTCCAACGACAGCAGCATTTATTCCCTCAAATATCGAAAGTTCATCTCTAAAACTACAGGCTTCCTTTGTGCATCCACTCGTGTCATCTTTAGGATAAAAGTAGAGAACCAGCTTTTTCCCTTCATAATCCGACAATTTTACAATATTCCCATCCTGATCGGGTAACTCAAACCAGGGTGCTTTATCTCCGGGATTTAACATTTTTATTTCTCCAAAAATTTGTTCTAATTAAATGTTACAACATTGTTTTTACTAATTAGTTCAAAATCCCCTCTTTTTTCGCCCAGAAGTTAAAACCGTCTTCAAGCTGTTCAAATGAATTAATGGAGAAGAGTATCGGTTGTAAATGCCAAACCTCATATTCCTGAGATGTGATTTTGTAAGGATCAAAATCGATTACCTCTACTTCTGAGCCAAGAGCATGATCAACCTCTTTAAAAGAAGAAACTATGCCTGCCCCATATATCCTTCTGCCGGTAGAATTTGTTATCAAACCAAATTCAACCGTAAACCAATGAAATCTTTCAAGAAATATCTGTTGCTCCCCCTTTGCAACAAGAGCAGCTTCACCAAATTTTTGATAAAAATTTGCAAAACTTGGATTGGTCAATAAAGGCATGTGCCCAAATATATCGTGAAAACAGTCGGGCGCCGGAGTGTAATCAATTTCTTCTCTGCCACGAACATAATCGGTTGATGGAAATATTCTATCCCGAAGGAGATTAAAAAAATTTTGTGCCTGAATGAGTCCCGGCACTCTGCCAACGCGCCACCCTGTGACTTGATGGAGCACACTACTGAGCTGTCTTAATGAAGGAATTTCTCTTTCTGAAAACCCCATTAATTGAACTCCTTTTATGTATTCATCACAAACTCTTCCTTCAAGCAAACCGGTTTGGCGATTAAAAAGGTAACCCCAAACATCATTTTCTTCCTTGGAATACTGAGGTGTAACAATCTCATCACCAACGGGCGGCAGCGAATCCAGTGTCTGGGGAATACACCTTGGATCAATCCCCTGTTCAGCAGCTTTTTCATAAGCTCCCGTTACTTTTTTTTCTTCTCTCTCCATCATGATTCTCTCCTCCGTATGTTTTTTGGTCTCTTAATTACTCATCTCAAGCATTTTCTCAAGAGGTCTTAAGGCTTTTACTCTGATAACTTCCGGCATTGTTATTTCCGGCGAGCGGTTTACCATACAATTATATAATTTTTCCACGGTGTTCAACTTCATGTATGGACAATTGTTACAATTGCATGAATCTTCCTCTCCGGGGGCAGGGATGAACTTTTTCCCGGGCATAACTTTTTCCATCTGATAGATGATTCCGGGTTCAGTGGCAACAATATATTCATTTGAGGGATCTGTCTGCACAAATTTTAATAATGCGGAAGTTGATCCAATAAAAAAAGCTTTGTCCAACAAATGATCTTCACATTCGGGATGTGCAATCAGTTTTGCATTGGGGTTAAGAAGCATCAATTCGAGGATTTTTCTGTCACTGAATGTTTCATGCACTATACATGAACCCTCCCAAAGCACCATATCCCGTCCTGTTTTACTTATTATATATTTACCGAGGTTTTTATCCGGTGCAAAGATTATTGGCTGATCCTCAGGAATCTGTCTCACAATTTTTTCAGCATTACTCGAAGTTACTATTATATCGCTTAATGCCTTTATTTCAGAAGAACAATTTATATAACTAAGAACAAGGTGATCGGGGTATTTGTTTTTAAATTCAGTAAATTTATCGGCCGGACAACTGTCAGCAAGTGAACAACCTGCGTCCATATCGGGTAACAAGACCAGTTTATCAGGGTTGAGTATCTTGGCGGTCTCTGCCATAAAGTGAACCCCACAAAAAACGATAACATCCGCCTTCGATTCCTTAGCTTTTCTGGCAAGTTCGAGGCTGTCTCCAATAAAATCGGCAAGTTCCTGAATATCGCCTGTCTGATAGTAGTGCGCCAGAATAACTGCGTTCATTTCTTCTTTAAGACGGATTATTTCCTTCTCGTAATCTATGGATGGTTTGTTTCTAATTAGTTCTTTAATCATGAACAGTTTCTCGAATTTCTCATTTTTGAAAATTTTTTCTCTGTATCGGAAATTTATAGATATTTTTCTTAATAATATAGACAACAGTAAATGTTTTTCTTTGGCACGATAGTTGAATATTAAAGGGCCTAGATGAGATGTTCCTAAAACCCTCCTTATAGTAACACACAATTACTGCCGGAAATGCGCCCTCTTTTCCGGCAGTACCTCTTTTAAACCCGTTTCACTGTAATTTAAGTTTCGTAAATTTAAATAGTCTTTTGCAAAAAATTTTATGGACCATGATGTTTAAGTCGCTACTCCTTTTTATACTCCCCTGTTTAAGCCTCTTCGCTCAGGACAGTCTGACTTTTGTTATCAGAGTTGATGATGTCCAGTCACGAAATGTTTCTCATTTGCCGGCAGGCATCACACCGTTTGAGAATGCAGTTGAATTAAGGGGTGGCAAGGTAACATGGGCTGTGATTCCTCATCGTCTGATTGAGAATATGAACACCTCAGGAGTTTTAACTCAACAATTAATTTCAACGGTCGCACAAGGGCACGAAATCGCACAACATGGTTATAATCATATTTGCCCAAAGTGTAACGGCACAAGCCACGAATATTATTGTTCAAGTCAGTATTTTAATCATCCGTACTCAATTCAAAATAACATGACTCAACTTGGACTTGATTTGTTACTCGATTCCCTGGGTTACATTCCAAAATCATTTGTTCCGCCGGGTCATCAGGTTGATACCACATCATATCGAGTTTTGGTTGATAATAATTTTGATTTTTTATCTTCAAACGGTGTGACAAAAAGTTATATCTACCCCGGACTTTTTAATTTACGCCAACACCAGGAATACACCTGGGAATTAACACAGGCGAATTATCAAACCAAACTGTCACAGGCTCTTTTTGATATCAAAACTAATGGGATGTCAGACAAATATTTTATCATTTTACTACACGATCCTTTTATCAGGCAAGGATATCAAAACGGTATTGTGGTAAATTGGATGGGTGAACTGCTCGACTCACTAAACAGGGAATTTGGTGACAGAATCAAATATAAAACCTTAAGCGAGGCTGCAAAAGCATTTAGAGATGCCGGAACTTCGATAGCCGATGGCAGCGAAAACTTAAATATGCAGTTTAGGCTTATGCAAAACTTCCCAAACCCGTTTAATCCTTCAACCATTATTACATTTAAGTCACCAACCGAAGGCAGTGCCCTGTTAAAAGTATATGATATGCTTGGGAATGAAATAGTTACTCTTTTGAATGGACCGGTATCATCTGGAGAACATTCGGTCAGGTTTGATGCAGCCGGGATGGCGAGTGGAGTTTACTTTTACAGATTAACCATCAATGGCTCAACACTTTCAGGCAAAATGTTGCTTGGGAAATAAAAAACGTTTTTTAAGCTCTTTTTAGATTATTCCCGAACTCAATAAAACACCGATTATAATCAACATAATCGCAACCAGGTTTTTGACCAACTCAAGAGTCACTTTTTTGAGAAGTTTTTTCCCGATTAAGGCACCCGCCATTGCTGACAAAATCGCGGGAATTAACAAAGGAAGATTCCCTACCAAATCCGCTTCTATGATCCTGGTTGAATAAACGGAAAGACGCGAAACGTCTATCAGACATGCAATAGCCACTCCTGTGGCAATGTAACCTTCTTTACTTAAACCGGCTTTAATCAAAAATGCACTACGAACTGCCCCCTGAATCCCGGTCAAACCTCCAAAAAATCCACTAAGCAGTCCTCCGTAAATCATTTTATCCTCGCCAAACTGGAGTTTTTTAAATGCAGGTATAAGTTCAAGAATTGCAAAAACCACCAGCAAAACACCAATAATCAGGTTCACCGGTAACACTTCAAAATTGCTTCCCCCTATGGAATAACTATATAAAACAGGCATCTCTGTGATCCCTGTTAACAACCAGGCTCCCAAAAAGGATGCAAATATTGCCGGGATGCCAAACCGGATCAAAACATTGTGAGCAATATTTTTTCTGACAAGAATTAATTTGAAAATGTTGTTAGTGAAGTGCACAACACCTGTAAGGGCAATTGCTACTTCGACAGGAAAGAAAAACACCATTACCGGTGTTAAAATTGTACCGAGTCCAAAACCGGAAAAGAATGTAAGGAGGGAGGCAAGAAGGGCTACTACACTTACCGCAACAATTTCCATCCCCAGGTTTACCCGATTGTGCTCTTCATAAAGTCAATTGCATCCAGAACATCTGACTTTTCACAAGTTACATCAATATGCAAGTTTCCGGGTTCACTAATCAAAACAAACTTAACCTCGCCGTTCACTCTCTTTTTATCCCCCTGCATGGCTAAATAAATAGACTCAGTTGAATAGTTTTTAATGTTTTCATCAACCTTATATCGACCGAGAAGATCCAAAACCTTTTCCATCGTTTTATCATCCATTATGCCCATTTTATTGGCGAGAAATGTGGCTCCACGCATCCCTGCAATCACACCAATCCCGTGTTTTACGGAAAATCCGGAAACTGATTCAACGGCATGTCCGAAGGTATGACCAAGGTTCAATGAATGTCTCATTTTTAAGTCTTTTTTATCCTGAGTTACTACATCGTTTTTGATCTGTGCCGATTTGCCTATCAGATAAAGTAAATCATCTTCGGGTAAATCAAGACTGCCGTCAAGCCGCGAATAACAATAATCAAAAAAGTTTAAATCGATTAACGCATACTTTAACACTTCCCCCATTCCACTCAGAACATCTTCCTTTTTAAGGGTTGAGAGAAACTTTGAGGAAGTAATTACCTGCTCGGGTTCATAAAAACTTCCGATGAAATTTTTGTATTTTTTATAGTTAACTCCCGTTTTTCCACCAATACTGCTGTCAACCATAGCAAGGAGTGTTGTAGGAACATGAATTAATCTGGTCCCTCTCATAAAAGAAGAAGCCGCAAAAGAACCTGTGTCACCGGTAATTCCCCCACCGAGTACAATTATATAACTGCTCCTGTCAGCATTGTTTTCAAGTAGAAAATCATAAATCCTGTAGATACTGTCGAATGATTTAAATTCTTCGGTGGCTTTTAATACAAAACAATTTTTCTCATTAAACAGATGATTAAATTGGGCGTGGTAAATTTCATGGACATTGGAATCGACAATGTAGAAACAACTGTGGGAGTTGCAGATACTCTCAATTTTACCAATCACTCCATCAATCGAGGAGATGAGTGAGTAGTTAAACGACCCGTTGTTGCTTTCAATGGTAATATTTCTCAAATGGTCCTCCGGGAATCAGGCTTTCCTGTTCTGATCCTTCTCACAATTTTATCTATGCTCTTTCCAAAGTCACGGGCGTCTGTCTCAATCGTGATATCAGCATCCTCATAACCTTCTCTCCTCTGTTCGAGAAGTATCGTAAGTTTTTCCATTGCTTCTTTTTCAGTCATCTCTTCCTCCATTTCAGACCGAAACAGGGGTCGATTCGTTTTTTTTCTGAGTCGCTGATAAATTATCGGCAATTCTGCTTTTAAGTAAATAATGAGTCCGTGCGATTTACACAACTTTCGGTTTGATAAGTCAATTAAAGTGCCGCCACCAAGAGATATTACAGCATTTTTTTTGTTGCACAACTCAACAAGTTTTCTTTTTTCGAGTTCACGGAAGTGATTTTCACCATGCTCAATTACGATTGTTGACACAGAACGACCTGAATCTTTCTCGATTTCACGGTCGATGTCATAAAAATCCCATCCAAGACAATTGGCGATTACTCTGCCAAGTGTGGTCTTCCCTGTCCCCATAAATCCTGTTAAAAACAAAAGTTCATTGCGGTTCATACGGATTTACAATCCATATTTTACACCAAGGAGAAATATGCTTCCTTCAAGTGAAAGTTTCTGATAAAAATCTCTTTTCCCCAAACTCACAGTCTTCCCCTTATATGTTCCATTGAGAGACTCATACTCACCATTAAACTCAACCTCGGGATCCCTGAATTTCATCGTGAAAAAAAAACTTAAATTCTGATTCAAATAATACTCTAATCCTGTTAAAACATGAATGCCGTAACTCACTTTTGACCCCCCCGAAGAGAGAGAAATCCCTGCCACCTCTCTGAGAGAGTTGTAGAAATAGAGTCCGGCGCCACCTCCAATATTTACTCTGAAATGTTCAGAGCTGAAAGGAAGGCAGTATTCTACTGTGAGTTCAACCGGTACAAAATTATAACCGTCTTTTACGGGTATATAAATGGTGCCGGCATCACTATCCACCGTTTGCCCGTAGTATTGTGTTTCTTTCCTCAAATATTCAACCGATATTACCCCTGCAATATCATCAGTAAGATCATAACTTATAGCCAGATGTGGGAAAACACGGGAGCCAAGACCAATCTCGATCGCTCGTAAATCATAGTCTGATGCATTGCTATAAGGATAAATTCGAGAAGATGTGTTATATCCGGCTCCAACCGAGATCTCAAAGATCCCCTGGCCGGATACAGACAAGAAAACAGCGATAAAATAAACTGCGAGTGTAAAAAAAAATTTCATTTCAACATTCAATTTATAATTATCGTAACGATATAAAAAACCCCACCTTTATTGTCAAACGACAATATTAAAGATGGGGTTCAAAAAATTAGATCAATTCTGAGGGAAGTATTTTACTTGTGCCTCTTTTTTCATCGTTTCCATCCATTGTTGGAACGCTGCCTGACGACGCTCGCCAAGTATCTGATCTCTAATGGTATTTCTCTGAGCAAGAAATTTCTGTTCGTCAAAATTTTGTCTCATTTTAACGATCATCAGATAATATCCTCTCATCCCTTTTACAGGACCTGTAACTTTGTTAAGTTCGGCTTTGCTGGCTGCATAACTAAAAGCATAATCCATTCCAAGTGATGGAATGTTTCCTGCAACAGTAAATGAATCAGCAGTACCAAAACGGATGTTTTTGTCGAATGAAGGTGCTTTTGCAAGATCATTTCCAATCTTACCCTTTACTCCATTCATAACTTCCAGTGCCATTGCATATTTCTTCTGACGGATGACACCTCCGGTAACATCTTCTTTTACAGCATCAAATTTCTTTATGCCGGCTTCATTAACTTCAGTTATCTGAGCAACAACAAATTGATCACCGACTGATGAGACTGGTGAAAAATCGTTTAAACCTTCCTTGAAAGCAAATGCGACAAGATTTCTGCTGTATCCAAGTCCCGGAACTGCAGCCACTTCCTCAGTAAAAGGAGTGGATTCCTGCATTTCAAGATTTTTTGATTTGGCAGCTTTTTCCAGACCTTCACTTTTGGCAAGTTTTAACAGGTCTTCAGCATCTCTTCTTACAAGAGTCATCGATTCAGGAGAGTAATTGAGCTTTTTAACAATTTTCTCAACTACCAGCTTCTTTGATGAACGATCAAGAACTTTTATGATATGGTAACCATAATCGGTCTTAACAGGGGCTTGAATCTCTCCAACAGGTCCGTTGAAACATGCATCTTCAAATGGTTTAACCATTGCGCCTTTGCCAAACCATCCAAGGTCTCCGCCTTTTGCAGCAGAGCCGGGGTCTTTCGAGAACTCTTTTGCGGCAGCTTCAAAATTTTTGCCTTTTTTAAGTTCTTCGTAAAGTTTGGTGGCAGCATCAAGATCTGCTTTATCATTCTCTGTTTTTGGCAAAAGAATGTGAGCAGCTCTTGCAAACGGGTCTTTTCCTTCAACAACTGAAGAAATTTTATAGATCCCAAACTCGCCTTCACCGGCAATAGGTCCGATAACTTCCCCACCTTTAACAGCAGCAATATTAGCCATCAAACCGGCAGGTACCATATTTACAGACAAAGTGTCTTTTGAATATGGGGATTCACTTTGTGATTCAACAAAACTCTGAAAAGTGTTTGTTGTATCAGCTTTAATCTTTTTAATAACATTGTTCAAAAGTGTCATTACAGCATTGCTGTCTTTGGCAGATGGAACAATTTTTAATGTTACAAACTTCAGTTTGCGGCTTGCATCCTGTTTGTAGAGATAACTATTCTTTGAATAAAAATCTTTAAGTTCATCGTCGGATGGTTTGATTGTTGAATCAGGGTAAACATTTAAATCGAGTAGAGCATATTCGACACTCAATTTTAGTTCCTGATCTACAAATTTCCGTCTGATATCAGCATCTGTAACAACAACGCCGGCACCAACAATTGCCTGGAGTTTTTCACCAAGTATTTGTTGTCTGACTGCATTTTCAACCATCACGATATTTTGTTTATTCCGTGGGTCTTTAATTGCAGCTTCATATTCAGCTCGCTTAAAAACACCACTCGAATCCATGAACTGGCTCTTAAGATATTCAGGAGGGTTATCTCCCAAAATTACATTTCGTACTTCATCATCAGATACTGTAATGCCATATTTTTTATATGCAGCTTCAACGATTTTGCCTTGTACAAATCGCTCCCAGGCTTGTTCTCTGAACATTGACTCGTTAGTCATGTCAGGTTCCTGTCCGCTCTGTTTTAGCTGTTGCAGATAGTCCTGATAATAGGTTTCAAATTCTTGAACAGTTACTTTATCACCACTTATCTCGCCAATGTTTCCTCTGTCATTCATCAAATTCGAGAAATTCATGTCACTGACGACCATAAACAATATGAAGATTCCACCAACTGTAAGAATGAACCATGGAGCTAAACTCCTGATCCTTTCCATATTACCCATATTTAAGATTGCCTCCGGGATTTTTTTTAAACGAATTACAAATTTAGTGTTATTCACCATTAAAATCAATTTATTTCTAAAGTTTATTTTTAAACCTGACATCACTCCCCAAATTTTTCGCATGAACTCCCTTTTACAGAAAATTTCACTATTTTTGTTTTATTTAATTTGTCATCAAACAAAACCGACTTTTATGAACAGACTCCCTGATATTTTAAAAGCTGCCGAACGGCGATTTGTTAAACACGGGACAGCAAAAACAAATCTCGAAGAGATAGCCCGCGACCTCAGAATTGCAAAGTCAACCATCTATCATTATTTCCCTTCAAAGGAAGATCTTTTTCTGGCGGTGGTAAAAAAGCAGATAAATGACTATTTAACAGAGGTGAGAGAGATTTTTAATCATGAAGACAAAAAATTTCCCGATCGCTTTAAAAGTTATTTTTACTTAAAAGCCAACCTGAGATCAAAGTATAAACTTGTTTATGGGATAATGATGGCGGAACTTAACGAACAGTCTATTCAGGGTGAAAGGGATTTAACAGAATATCTTCTTAAGGGTGAGGAGCAGTTAATGAAACTTGTATTTTTCGCTTATTTTAACGATTCTCTTAACGCACCAAAAGATGATGCCCCATTGTTATTTGTAATGCAGACAAATATGCTCCCATTTTTAAACGATCTTTACCTCTCGGAGGTTAAATCAGGTGATTCATCTCTTCTGCAAAAAATGTTGAATCAATTTGAGGTTTTGTTAAACAGCCTCAACAGTTATTAATCTACGGTCTTTTCGGTGGAATCCACAACATTCTCTTTTGGGAAAATTTTGCTGTAATTGTGTTTTACCGTCCTGCCTTCAGAAATAAAAAATACCTCCTCAGCGATATTTGTTGCATGATCACCAATCCGCTCAAGCTGACGACACATCACAAGATAAGCTACTGCATCTTCTATGTTGTCGCTGTTTTCCTTCATTACATCGATTATTAAATTATGGTTTTCAACATTTAGTTTATCCAGGATTTTGTCGGAAACAATCACTTTTTTTGCGAGTCCAACATCCATCCTGATAAACGAATCTATTGAATTTTTAAGCATCTCTTGCACAATGGAAGCCATATCAACAAACTTTATTCTGTCAAAAAAAGATGGTTTCTTTTTCTTGAGAAGAAAATTTTCACATAGATTTACAGCTACATCCCCTATTCGCTCAAGATTATAGTTAATGATGGGAGCTGCCATCAATAACCTCAGATCAGAGGAAACCGGCTTGTTTAACGCAAATATTTTCTGGCAACTTTCAGATATTTTTGTATCATATCTATCAACCTTGTCATCAAGTTTGATAACTTTCTCAGCCAGATCAATATCTTCCTTATAGATTGACTGAAGTGCAGACTCAAGTTGTTCATCAACAAGACTACACATTTTGATCATGCGACGATTTAATTTGTATATCTGAATTTCGATTCTGTTAAACATCTAATTTTTTATCCTTCCGGTAAGGAATTCTTCGCTCAATTTACTATCCGGTTTTGTGAAAAATTTAACTGTCTGATTTGCTTCTACAAGACTCCCTTTGTTGAGAAACACCGTATAATCACTTATACTCGCTGCTTGTTGCAAGTTGTGTGAAACAACAATTATCGTCATTTGTCTTTTTAGTCCAAAGATCAGATCCTCAATTTTTTTTGTCGAAACGGGATCGAGTGAACCAGTTGGTTCATCCAGCATCAAAATATCGGGTTGAGACACAAGTGCTCTTGCGATTGCAATTCTCTGCTGTTGCCCGATTGAAAAATTTAATGCAGATTCGTTTAATCTCTCTTTAATCTCTTCCCAAACAAAAGCACGCTTTAATGCGGTGGTCACTTTTTCGTTTATTTCTTCTTTATCCTTAATACCAAGAATCTTTAATGGAAAGGCAACATTATCAAAAACTGATTTTGGAAAAAGTGCAGGTCTTTGAAACACCATCGCAGCTTTTTGGCGAAGATTTACAATATCGATATCATCATTTAGAACATCAACACCCTCGATAATAACTTTACCTGAAAAGCCAAAGTCCGGTTTAAGTTCATTAAGTCGGTTGATGGTCTTTAATAATGTTGTTTTTCCACATCCTGATGGACCTATCAAACATGTGATCCTCTTAGCCGGAATATCCAGATTCAGTTCTTTTAGTGCCTGAATTTTCCCAAAATTTACGCTTAGATTATCAACTCTGATTTTTACATCTTTCATAAAATCCCTTTCATCTCAACTTTATTGCGGTAGCGTTGTCTGAGATAAATTGTTGTGCCGTTGCAAAACAAAGTAAGAAATATAAGTACCAGAGTTCCTGCATACTGGTAAGGAAGTGTCGCGACTTCACCCGTTGATTGTGTTGACAGAATAAAAATGTTATATGATAAATACATAAATTGTTCAGTAGGATCGATTAACGGTAAACAGATTCCTCCAACACACAAATCAAAAAGTGGAAGTGAAGGGAGAAAAAATGCGCATCCTAAAAAAAGAAGTGGAGCAGTCTCGCCTATTGCTCTACTCACCGCCAAAATAATCCCGGTGAATATACCTGATCGGGACTGAGGAATAATCACATTCCAAACCACGCTAAGTTTATTTGCACCAAGGCTGTATGCAGTCTCTTTAAGATTGTAGGGAACCGACCTGAACGCCTGGTAGGATGAAATAATCACCATCGGTAACAACATTAAAGCGAGAGTAACAGATGCCCACAACATGGATGGTTTTCCAAATACAAGAGTTGTATTAAAAAAGTTGTCCAGGCTGCTCCCCAGATTCAAAACAAAAAATCCCAAACCAAATATTCCAAACACAACCGAAGGAACCCCTGAGAGATTATATAAAAGGAAAATGAAAAACTTATCAAATTTTTTGTTTAATGAATATTCGGAAAGATAAAGTGCCGTCATTACACCAAAGGGAACAACAAAAACCAGCATCAAAAAGACAGTGCCCAGAGTGGCGATGATTACAGGACCAATTCCCCCATCTGCAAGATTTGAGGATGGTGCAGAAGTGAGATATTGCCAGGAAATTACAGGAATCCCCTCGATAAGGATATTTAAAAAGAATAAAATATAAACCAGTGCCGGGATAAGAAAAATCAGGAAAAAGAAACCGATAAAAAAATTATCAAATTGTTTGTTTCGTTTCATCATCCTGCCCGGCTATTTCTGAATCCGATTCTCTGAACCAGAAATTTAACAATCAAATTGACAAGAATGGAGAGGACAAACAGCACAAGTCCAATGAAAAAAAGTGCATGATAATGAGCAGTCTGAGTGGAAACTTCTCCCAGTTCTGCTGCAATTGTGGCTGTCATGGTTCTGACACTTGAAAAAGGATTAAGAGTCAGATTCGCCGCATTACCTGAGATCATCAAAACAATCATAGTATCACCTACAGCTCTTCCAAAACCCAACACCACACTTGCGCTGATTCCACTTATGGCTGCCGGAAATACAACATCTTTTACGGTTCTCCACCTCCCGGCTCCAAGACTATAGGCTGCCATCCGAACTTCATCAGGTATCCCCCTTAGTGCCTCTTCAGTAAGTGAAGCGATTTGAGGGATTATTATCAATGAGAGACCAAAAGCAGCAAGAACCGCATTTAACCGGTTATCTGCATCAAAAATAGAATCAAAAAATGTTACACCAACGGTGAGAAGAATAAACCCCACTGCGACTGTTGGAAGTGATGCAAAAAGATCGATGAGTTGTTTGAGGTAATTTCTTATCCCGCGGGGTGCAAATTCAGAAATGAATATCCCAATTCCGATTCCAAAAAAAGAGGAAATAAGTGTTGCCGGAATTGCAGTTAAAAATGTCCCCAACAAAAGTGGGATAAGTGAAAATCTTGGGTCATTTGATGTGGGATACCATTCAAAAATATTCTCCCCGTTTCTATTTGAATAAATTAGATCAAGGGGTGAAAGGTATCCAAAGACTTTAAAACTTTCAACGGCAATGAAAACAAAAACGAGTGAGGTAAGCAGGAAAATGATCAAACCCGAACTTCGCACCACAAATGTAAATATTGAATCAAAAGGGAAACTTTTCCGTTTTGGTTTTACATCAAAAACTGAAACAGGAGCCATTTCAATTTTTGTTTCATTTCCTGAATTAGTTTCGGTATTCATCAATTAAGAGGAATATAGTTCATTCCGGCAACAATCTTTTGTCCTTCACCGGATAAAATAAAATTGATAAATTCTTCCATACCGGGCTTCTTTTGGCTACGTGAAATCAGTAACAATGGTCGCGAAATCAAATATTGACCGGACCTTATTTCTGAATAATTTGGATGATCTTCCTCTACCGGAGATTTTGATTTACCTTCGCCGTCACCTTTAATTTTAACTATTTTGATGCCACTTTTTTTTATAAAATAGCCGATTCCACCATAAGCAATTCCCCTTTTGTCACCTGCTACTGCCTCAGCAAGAGCCGCCGTTCCCTGAAGCACCTGTGTAGCACTTGCAAAATCTTCCCCCTTTAAAATCTGCTCCTTAAAAATATTATATGTTCCACTGTTGTTATCTCTGCCATAAAGATTAACAGGTACATCGTCCCCTCCAACATCTCTGAAGTTTTTGATTTTTCCGGTAAAAAGTCCTTTTAGATCAGTTAACGAAAGCTCTTCAATAATATTGGATGAATTTACAGCTATAGTGATTCCATCAAAAGCAGTTTTTACAGAGGTGAGTTTAATACCTCTCTTCTCAGCCCTTTTTATTTCAGCCGGAAGAAGTTCTCTGCTCATGCAGGCAAAATCCGCAGAGCCATTAAGAAGTGCAGTGATGCCGTTCCCCGAGCCACCACCAGTTACCACCACTCGAACATTGGGATTCACTTTCATGTAAACTTCTGCCCATCTCTGGCAGAGATTCACCATGGTGTCGCTCCCCTTCAGATAAATAGTTACCTTTGAGGCGGATTTATCACATCCGGATGTTAATAGCATCGAAAAAAAAACAGCAGCAAGCAAAAATCTGCCTGCTCCTGTTTTAAATTTGTTGAACAATTTAGTTCCTGTTCTCAAAATGGACTACTTAAAAAGGAGTTCCAAAAGAAAATTTTAATTCTGTTATCAATAGATCGCCTGCCTGATTTTGGTAGAGATATAATCCATAATCCATACAACCAGTGCAATCATAATTACGATAAGACCAACTTCATGCCATTGGGCAAGTCCCTGATACTGGATGAGCATTGTTCCAATTCCACCACCGCCAACCAAACCGATGATAGTTGCCATTCTAACATTGATATCCCAACGGTAAATTGTAAAGGAAAGGAATGGAAGGATTATTTGAGGAACTACTGCATACCAGATAATTTGTATTTTGTTGGCTCCTGTGGCAGAAATCGCCTCAACGGGTCCCTCTTCTATCGATTCTATCGCCTCTGAATATAACTTTGCATTTGATGCAATTGAATGAATAAGAAGCGCGAGCATACCGGCATAAGGTCCAATACCAATCCAAACTGAAAAAATTATCGCCCAAATCAACGGTTCAATAGATCTCACAAAATTGGAAATTAATCTTAAAGTTGCATAAATAAAGAGGGTAAATTTATTTTCATTCATCAGGTTTCGGGCAGAAGCAAAACTTACGATGAGAGTTATAGGTATCGAAACAAGGGTTGCTATCAAAGCAATATATACTGTCTCAATAATTGCAAAAAGTGCTTCATCAAATATTGCCATCTGTGGAGTGAACAACGCACTAAATATTCTTTGCGCTGCGTTTAATCCCTCTTCACTAAACAAATCTACAATTGAAATCTTTGTAATAATCCAGCCTGCAATAAAAGTGATGTTAAACAGGAACCAGCCAAATATCTCAAAAGTGTATTTTGTGACATTATTTTTCTTCGATATTCCAAATAACTTGTTTGAAAGTGAAGTCCCCGTCAGGCTCCAAAGTACACCAACAACAAGACTTACGAGCGCAATTATCCCAATTTCGGTCCAACTGAAAGGTATATTTTTTACCTGAAGAATGAATTTATTCCAAATAACCCTGTCAACAACGAGTACTGAATAAAAAACAAAAAAGAAATCGAGTAAGGCGGCTTTTACACGGCTCTTAAATATCTCCTTGTCTTTCCTTTTTGCCATCACATCGTGTGGATTTACATGAGCCATTATCTTATCTCCACTTCTTCGGCTTCTTCACCGTAAATTGTTTTAAACCATTTCTCGTCGATATCGTGTGGTAAACCTTCGTAAATTATTTCCCCGGCTTTAAGGGCAATAACCCTGGAAGCATATTTTCTTACAAGACTTAAAAAATGGAGGTTACAAATCACTGTGGTACCAAGTTCTTTGTTGATTTTCTCAAAATAGTGCATGATCGAATTTGATGTTGCGGGATCAAGTGATGCAACAGGTTCATCGGCGAGAAGCAGTTTTGGGTCCTGCATAAGACTTCTGGCAATAGCGACACGCTGTTGTTGTCCGCCACTTAAAGAATCTGCCCTTTTATAGGCTTTTTCTTCGATACCAACTATCCTGAGAGCGTTCATTGCCTCTTCAATCAATTCCGGTGAAAAATTTTCGGTAATCGATTGAATTGTCCCCAGTTTCCCAAGTCTGCCGGTGATAACATTGGTTAACACACTTCTTCTTTTGATCAAATTGAATTGCTGAAAAACCATCCCAATCTGTTGTTTAAGCCCTCTAAGCTCTTTTCCCTTTACATGAGTGATATCCTTATCCAAAAAAGTAATCTCACCCGATGTAGGTTCGTGAAGCCGGTTGATACACCTTAACAGAGTTGATTTCCCTGAACCGGAAAGCCCGATTATCACGAGGAATTCACCATCTTTAACTTCAAAACTCACTCCCTTTAAGGCATGAGTTCCTGATGGATAAATTTTATGGATATTGTCAACTTTTAAGATTGTCATAGTGCACCTTCAATCTTAAAGTTGATATCATCGAGTATTTTCCGTAAGACATCATAATCATTATCTGTAGTGGGTATTAACTGTTTTACATTATAAATTCTGTGGAGAGCTTCCTGACCGGAGGGGGTGGCGACAAATTTTAACAGTGCCTCAACAATTTTGGTTTTCATCTCCTCAGGGAGTTCTCTTCTAAAAATCACGGGGTCGTTGGGGATTGGGTCGGTAAGCGCTATAATTTTAATTTTTTCAAATACATCAGGATATTGTGTTACAACCCTTTCACGGGCATCTCTCAACTGACCTGTTTCATCCTTTGGAGAAAAATATGTTGCACCGGCATCAACCTGTTTTTGATAAACCATTGAAACTACGATGTCATGTTTTTTTGCAAAGATTGAGTCTGAAGGAACGATACCGTTTTTTTTGAGAAGTGCTGCAGGGAGGATATAACCTGAAGTTGAGGAGGGATCTACATAGGCAATTTTTTTGCTCATCAGGTCAGTGATTGTGTCGATCCCCGAATCATTCCTGACGATTATCTGCCCCCTGTAGTAGGCTTCGCCATTGTCCCTGACAATCCTTAACAAAGCCTGGGTCCCATACTTTTTGTTTGCCATCAAGTATGAAAATGTATTGATCACTGCAATATCGGCTTTGCTGCTGCCAAAACTTTCAACAACGGTTACATAATCAGCAGGGATGGCAGTTGTAAAATAATAACCTGTCTCTTTCTCAAGAAACTCAAGCAGTTCACCTGCCGTTGTGGTTATCTGTTTTGCATCAACCGATGGAGTGAAAAAAAACTTGATAGGATTCTTTTTTGAACCCAATTCATTACTGTATTTCCCCGATTCCCGGTAAGAAGTTGCAGTAATAAACACTATCAAAGGAAGTAGATATAAGAAGTATTTTAGGAATTTCATATTTCATCAAAAAAAAAAGAATACAATCATGAAATATGCCTTACCCCACACTTCTGACAAAACCAAAATCTAATTTTCTAATGTTAAGAAATTGTTAACAAATTGTTATTGTAGTGTTATTACTACAGGATTCAACACCTCTGCAGGAACCTACACAAAAAATATTACTGCATTACTGAATTATTGGATTACTGCATTACCTGTAGTCCCCCACCATGATAAAAGGAGCCCAATAATATGGGAAGCCATATTTAGGATTTTTGATGAGCTTCAGTTTGGCTTTTTGCAGAGCTTCACTTTTTGGCATTGTTTTAAGGTTTGTATAAAATTCTGTCATGAGGATCGATGTTGCATCATCCTGAACCTGCCATAAAGAGGCCACAACGGTTTGAACGCCTATTTTCAGGAACGCATTTGCCGGTGAAACAAGCCAACCCTTAGCAAATTCTTCACTGATCGCTGTTTTACAAGCAGAAAGTGTAACAAGTTTATAATTCCTGAGATTTGTCAGACCCCACACCTCGCTGATCGTAAGTTGACCATCAGAAAGAGGATCCTGTCCTGTTCCCTTCATCGCCATGGTAAGAAATGATTTTGTGATCTCACCATAATTCATAGTACCATGAGTAGCAAAATGAAGAGCATTAAATTGTCCTTTTGTGAGTGAACGGATTTTTTCTTCGGTGGCATCCGCTTTTGAATAGATTTCAGCATCAGTAAAAAGTGCTTTAAGTCCGTTAACTTCTTTCTCTGCATCGGGTAAAGAGAGATCTGCATTGGCAAAAGCTATCAGTTTAAGAGGAACCGCCTCTTTGTTCATATTCTGTGAAAAAACTTTAAATGATGTAACATAAAAGAGAAGATAATCTTCAAGAAGGAACTTCACATCCTGATTTGGCTGCGACGATATCAGCGTTTCAAATGGGAGGTAATAAAGTTTGCCAAACGGCACAATACACAGTTTTTTCTTGTCTTTTATTATCGATTTGACCGGCTGAACAAGCAATTGATACAACTCTGAAGCCATTTTTCTTTGTGGGGCAAGATACATCTCATCTTCCATAGTCATGTTGGCATCTTTTGGAGTATAGGAGGCAATATTTATTTCACCAATTTCTTTAGCGGGATACGAATCCTTCAACATGGAATAAAACTCGACAAGTTTCTGCTCAATCTCCGTTTTTGAGATTTTCATAACAACGGCACCCACAGTATCGCTTGTGGCACCAAATATGTAGAGGTTGTTATCCCCCATCAGATAAGCGAGCACTGCAACATCCTCGGGGATAAACTCCTGCCATTCAATGAAACTGACGGGATTTATGTTATCCTTAAAATAATCGTCGAGCCCGGGATTCTTTTGAACAGTGTTCATTATAAATTCAACATAACTGTTCTCCGCCACTTCAAGACTTGCAGAAAGACTGGCAATTTTTTCAGTGTTTTGCAGTTCAGCAGGTTTTGATTTCTCTTTTTGAAGCTCTTCTTCAAGTCCCGATTTTTTATTTTTTAATTCTTTTTCTTTTTCAATTGCTTCATTTTGAGTTTTGTCCTCAAACTTGGGAGTAACCCCACCAAACTGCTCTTTCAGGCCTTCGTTATAACTCATATCGAGATAATAAAGTGCGCTGTCCAATTGTCCTTTTTGTATAAATGCATTGATTATGGCTTCATAAATTTTAACTTTCATGTCGCCACTGGAGAACATCTTGGCAGCTTTATCCCCACCAACAAGTTTGCCTCTTATGTCGGAGAGTACGTTAACGGCTTTTTTGAGGTAAGTCAAAGAAGAATCTGACTTTGACTCGGTCTGAAAATTAAGTGCTTTGTAATAATATGAATGGTAAACCAGTTTATTTGTGCCCAGCTCTTCAGCTACTGCTATCGACTGATCCAAAAACTTGTTGGAAACAGGTATATTATTATTAATGTAGTTTAATCTTCCAAGCACCAGTGAGCTGTAGAGTATATCGTTCCGGTCTTTTAATTCTGTGCTCAGATCATAAGCCATCTTGGCCCATTTTTCTGACTCAGCATATTTTTTTGTGTCGATATAGATAGAAGCCAAAAGCCCGTAAGGGGTTGGCAGGTGAGTTTTTGCGCCGATCTTTCTTGCATGTTCAATCGCCGTTAGCAGAACTTTTTCGGCCTCAGCATAATTTTTCAGTTCGTAATGGATTTCCCCGATATTTGTTAATACAGTTGCACGGAAATCTCCAAAATATTTCACCGAATCGAGAATGGAAAGTGCCTTCTGGAAGAATGGCAAAGAAGAATGGTAGTCTCCCTGCCAGAAATATACAGTGCCCATATTGTTCAGAGGAGTCGCTCTGTAATAATCATTCTTTAAAGCTGTATATATACTATCAGCAAGCCCATAGTTATAAACCGACTTCTGGTATTCCCCCATCACATTAAAGACATTACCGTAAGAAATGTAAATACTTGCAAGTGCCCATGGATTGTTTTGAGTGCTGTAATAGCTATATGCAGTATCAAAAATAGCCATTGCTTTTTTGTACTCACCTTGAACACGATATAAATCACCTTTGTAGAGATAAACATCTCCTAGCAGAGTATTGTTGTTCATCTCCCGAGCTACTGTTTCAGCCTTGGTGTAAAAGTTCATCGCCTTATCAAATTCACCACCGGAGATGGAAGCTGAGCCGAGACTGATAAATAAATTCCCTATCTCCGACTTTTCCTGCATCTTTTCATAAATGGTTAAAGCAGAGTCGAGATATTTGATTGAAGTGCTTGATTCCCCTTTCTCCGAATAGAGTAAACCAAGCTGTTTGTAACAGTAGGCAATTGGCGAATTATTTGCGATTTCTTTTGCTAATAGAAGAGCTGAATTAAAAATCGTTAAAGCGGTATCAAAATTGTTTCTGAATCCATATTGAATCTGCCCAAGGTTGATCATACAATAGATTGCATCCATCTTGTCATTCACAAGCATATTCAGTTCAAAACTCTTTTTTAATACTTCTTGCGCGCTTGCAGCATCATTAAATTCCATGTATGCAAGTCCCTGTTCAAAGTAGTTTTCAGCTATTGCATATTTGTCGTTGGCTTTTTCTTTAACGGCAAGACTCTTCTTAAAATAATCAAATGTCTTTTCAAAATCTTTCAATTTTTTGTACATTGCACCGATGTTGTCATAAACACTTGCCATACCAACATCATTTTTTTCTGTTTGATATAATTCAACTGCTTTTGTGAAATACTCCATCGCCTTTTCAGGATTTCCCTGTTTGCTGTAGAGACTGCCCACTTTATCATAAGAAAATGCCTGATCTGACAGGTTTCCTGTTTTCTTCCGAAATTCAATGGCTTTATTGTGAGCTGCGATCGCTTCTTCAAATTTTCCGAGATTCCACAAGGCCTGACCGATATTTGAATAACACAAACCGGCATTATCGTCATCTCCAAGCGACATATATATATTATAACTCCGTTCGTAGTAGTCCATTGCCTGAATGTAATCACCAAGTTCAAAAAGTGAATAGGCTTTGTCGAATAGTCCACTCGCTTCTTTCTTTTTATTACCCGTCAATTTACTTAACTCATAAACCTTGTCATAAATATTGAGTGATTTTTTATGATTCCCCATTTTTGAATAAACATCAGCAATGTTGCCAAGAACTGTGAGTTTGTCTCCGGAGGCAGACGTACTTTTTGAAGAATCGTAAGAGGCGAGAGCCAGTTCATAAAATTCGACCGATTCCGCATATTTATCCAAACCGGCCAGAGAATAAGCCTTCCCCCAATAAGACCCGCCCAACCGTTCCCAAAGCCAGTCTGATGGTTCTTTTTTAACTATAAAGTTTCGGATGGCAAGGCTGCTGTCGTAATAATTGATTGATTTCTGAAATTGACCAAGATCTGAATATAAAATCCCAAGATTATGTTGATTTGTAGCCATATAAGAACTGTCATCCACAACATGAGCATATAAAAGGCTTTTTAAGTACGCACTTTCAGCACCCGGTAGATCTTCTACAGCCTTAAGATACAATCCACGCGAGAGATATGCTCTTTTGATTTTATCACTATCCTTCATCCATTCTGCAAAAAGAACGGCCGCTAAAGAATACCTGTCTGCTTTATCCATCGAATCAAGAGGATAGAGTTCATCTGTAGAGTCTGAAAATTTGCCAACAATGTCATATTGTACTATCGAAGCACTGTCAGTATCAAATATTTTTCGAAAGTCCTCTTTACCATTGGCTTTTAAGACCTCCCTCGAAATTTTTGTCTGCCCGCCAATTGCGTCGGAATAAATCCATGAGAAATATGATTCAACAAATTTGAAAGTTAATCCAAGATATTTTGCCGGGAAATCTTTTACAAACATGAGAAAGTGTTTGCTCGTCTCCAGGGTTGACATTTTTATGGCTTCGGCAATCGACTTCCCTTTAAATTCACCCGTTTCAGCTACACCGCCATATTCGGGATCATCACGGACAAGGTCATCTATAAAAGAATGAAGGGGAATAAATTCATTTAACATCACCGACAAAAGTGTTTCTTCCACAGCAATATCTGAAAGGTAATTCAGGACATTAAAGGTATATAATGCACTGTTTTGGTTATCCCGAAATACAATCTCCAAACGGGCAACTTCTGCCAGATCTGAGTTATATCCCTGTTTTTTTGCCACCGGAATGTAAGCATGATCAACAATAAAAACTTTTTTCTGAGGATTATCACCATTAAATAATTTGATACCCACTTTTGAGGTATAATTTCCAAGTTCGAGAACCCTCCCCTTACCGAGAGAAAACACATCATGTTCGGCAAGTTCGGGATAAACACATGCCCAAACATCAAATGTTGATTCGGCGATAATATTATCATATTTACCCCCGGTTACTGTGGCAATGAGTGAATCGGATGAAAGATATTGGATATCGGTAAAATAAAATACTTTTGTGGTTTGTTCAGGAGATTCAACCCTCCAAAAATTAACGTATTCATCATTTTTTAGATGTCTGAGAACTTGTTCAAAATTGCTAAACAATGCCATTGTATTTGAAACTGAAGTGTCGCTTCCACTTGTTTTTGCAATTTTTATACTTTCCAGATAATTTTCTTTTGCTTTTAGAATTTTCCCGGTATAGGTGTAAAAATCTGCTATCCCCCTCTTCAACCAGGTCAATTTATTTTTGTCGTTTGTAGATTTAGTTTCTGCTTCCCAGGAAGAAATTGCCTTTTCAGTTTTTAATAACATTTCATCAAGAGTTACCAGTTTTTCCTGAAATTTTGTGATATAAGTCTGTTGTGCCTCTTTTGTGAAGTAGTCAATTGCATCCTTTACCACTTCCCTGGTTTTAAATCCGAGTAAATACTCCTCGTAGTAGTAGATCAGGTTGTCAGTGTATGTATCAACATATTTATAAAGTTTGTATTTTTGAGCTGTGTTTTTGGCAATGGTGAAATAATCGAGAGCGAGATCAAATTTTTTCATGTTGTTGTAGGCAACAGCGATATTATTGGTAGCAATCACAAGATTTTCATAATCTTTTTCGGTTTCATAAGCTCCAAGAATCGAATGCCAAATGTTTATAGCAACATTATATTTTGCCGAATCAAAAGCATTAAATGCCCTGTTAAAAAGTGCACTGAGAGAGTCATTTTCATTTTTTGTTTCAATAACATCACTATATCCCATGCCCGGCAATGTATTGTTTACACCGGATTTTTTGGACGGAGAATCTTTATCTCCAAAAGATTTATTGTCAACAATCTTATTTGTAGCAACAACTGTTATTAACAAAAAGAGAAAAATGAGTAAAGCTTTGTTCTTCATCGGCAATCCTGTTTATTTACCTGGTGAACCAATAAGGATGAAAGGAGCCCAATAGAACGGGTGGCTCCAGTCTTTATTTGTCGAATCATTTAATACACTTATTTGCGCATCCCTCATAGAAAAAAGGAGAGGACGCTTTTCATCGCGATATTTTTCGTAAAAATGTTCCATCATATAGCCGGTGGATTTATCATCAACTGTCCAAAGTGTTCCCATAACATTAGCTGCACCGGCATACAATAATGCTCTTGTAAGTCCAGTGAGGTCATCTGTTGTGAGATATTTTTGGCCACCAAAAGCACCAACTCTTCCGGAAAGACATGCACTTAATACTACGAGATTTGAATTTAGTTTCATCTTAAATATTTCAGAAGCTCTCAGGTATCCGTCGTCACTTTCTGTTTTTGTCATCAAAAGGTGACTTTTAAGCGCGTCTTCCTCATAAATTCCATGTGTAGCAAAATGTAGAATGTCATATTTCGCCGCTTCCTGTTTTATCCTGGTTTCAGTTGCCACCTCATTAATTAATAATAGAGTTTTACTTTTTTCGAAGTGTCGGGTTATTTCGTTGGCTTCTTTCTCAGCAAACGGGAGAGGATCAAACTTTTTGCTGGGATAAATCGGATTTCCAACTATTAAAATTGAACCATCATCTTCACTTCCGGCTTTTAACAAAAATGGAAGAGAAGAGGCTGATGGCAGAGTGAGTATTTCCTTCTCCTCCACCCAATAAGTCGGTCGTGCGATATGATGTTTTTTCGACATATCCAGATTTTGGAATGAAGATACCAATGCAGCAAATGGCATTTCGTGCAAAAAACCGTGCGGGATTATTATTACCCGTTCGAATTTTTGTAATTCCTTATCCTGCTTGTCGGTTATAATGGTTTTATAAAGTTGGAACAAAGCAAGTTGTAAACTTCTGTCTGCATCCGATTCATACCACATTTGAGCAAGTTTAGCACTGTCGAGTGTATCATCATTTCGATTTAAAATTTTCTGAAGTTCAATGAAAGCGCCCCTTTTATTGGGGAAAAGATTGATGTCGGTTAAAATTTTTGTGACAAGTGAGTCGATAGTCCGTGGACTCTGTTTCGATTGGACAACAGAAATTGAGTTGTTTGTCACCAAAAAAGTGTAAAAAGCATTTCTGCCGATAAAAAACTCAATAACCGCAGTTTTATCATTAATCAGTTTTTGAAAATCTTTGAGTTTTACGGGTTGTTCACTCACAAGAGGATTTAAGTCCGGTTGTAATTCCTCTTTTTTGGTGTAGAGTGTTGAATATTCGTCCAAAAGCGTCATAAATCTGCCCGATTCGGCATCTTCAAAATAGAGCCACAAAGAATCTCTGAAAACCGCTTCTATCTCGCTCTTCCTGATCAATACTTTTTTTAGGTCTGCAGGAAGGTCTTCCTCAACCCCGGATGCCTTTGTGGAAAGCATATCAACAAATGACCTCGATTTTACCATTTCGGCAAGATCAAACATCGATTCAAAGTCACCCTCTTCATAAAGTTCATTTATGAGCAATACATAATAATATGTAAGATTGTCAAGAAAGACTGCACGGCCCCTTTCATCTTCAAATTTTGACCGGTATTCTTCTATTACTCCGAGATTATCTTGCAGGAGTATTATTCCTTTTTTTCTGTAGTCATTTCCTTGGTCGGACGATGACATCTCAAGGTAGAGATAACCCAGGCGTAATGAAGCAATAGCCTCCCAGTATTTATTCCCGCTTGCTTTGTAAGAGTTTATACTCTGCTCGATAAATTTTGCAGCACTGTCAAGTTTGTTGGCAGTTTGATAGGTAATTCCAAGATTAAAAAGGATGTTTTCTCTTATTCCAGAGTTATCGTCAGTTTTTGCCTGATCGTTGGCTTTAAGAAGTATTGCCAGAGCATCGTTTAACTTTTGGGCATATTCAGGGTGATCAGGATCGGAGGCAGCATCAAGCCTGTAAAGAATTCCAAGATTTAGTAATACCGAGAGATACCCTGTTTTGTCCCCACTCTTTTCATAATAATCCAAAACCTCGCCAAAAAGCTTCTCTGCTTCACTAAGTTTACCTGCATACGCCGACCTTCGGTCAGATTCCATAAGTGCAATTGATAAATTATTTTTTATATTGTACACTTCTAACTCAATTTTTGGGGCATAGGGTGCAGAAAACAACTTTTCGATCATACCGAGAGATAATTTATAAAAACTGATTGATGCCTCAAGCTCACGATAGTTGTAATATAAAGTGCCGAGAAGTTTTATCGATCTTATTTTGTTATAATTATCTTTTTCAAACTCAGAAACTTGAAATGCTTTAAAGATCAGTTTTTCTGCTGACTTATAGTCCGATTTGTTCAGAAGTGCATAAGCCTGATCAACAAATTTTCCTGCATCACCACTTTGAGCGGAAATAGTTGAAAAAATTACGACGATGGCGAAGAAAATTTTTTTCATTGTTATAAAAGATTAATATTTTTTACTAAATTGAATATTGTAAGATTTGATTTTACCTTAATATGTGATTTGTGGCAATTATTTACGCCCTCACCACTTGAATCACAAATTAAGGCAGAGTTTTAACTTAAGTTGTCATCAGAGATTCTGACAATTTCTTTACTCGTAGTTAAAGTAATTTAGGATTTAATTTAATAAACTTTATTTATATTTCAAATTCTTTTACATCTCGACGAGCAAATAGTTTCCCAAAAAGTTTTTTTATCAACGGAGGACCCATGAAAAATCGAGTGGCCATAATTATCTTTTCTGTATTAATCGCATTTTCTGCTTCAGCGCAGAATGTGGATATACAGATACTTAATCCGCTCCCAACTATCGATCTTACCCAGTTCATTAATGCAAAAGATCTTTGCGGTGCGCCTGAAGTTTTTCAGGTTAGACTGGACCCTAAAGGGCAACAAGGTTTTATTAAAGCTTTTTTCACATGGAAAAAGATCAACCAGACTGCCTATGAAGAAGTTTATAGAATGACTTCAAACAACTTTGCTATCAGGGATTTTTATAGTAATGAACTGTGTAATTCTGAAATAACAGTAAAAGAAGAGACCTCGAACAAAACTCTTATTGAAGAGGCTTTAACAAAAGGTGTTCCTGTTGGAAGTTATCAGATTAAAGTTGAACTTTATGACGCAAACGGAACCTTGCTTGGTTTTGACACTGAAATCCGTGATTTTACAAACCCGACTGCAACACTTTCACTTATTTCACCTATTCAATTGATGAGTTATGATGAAGCTTCAGTTCCTGCTTCATGGAATCCGGTTGTTGGAGCTCAATCTTACAAAATTAAGGCTGTTAGAGTTACATCAATACCCGCTTCCCTGGAAGCTGCCATTAACGAAGGTACACCATGCATCGACAATGCAGATGTTGGAGCCGTAACTTCATTAAATGACCTTTCAATACTCCAGTCAGCCAATCCATGGAGACCGGGTGATTTTGTTGTTGTTAGAGTATCTGCTTTAATCCCCGGAGCCGGTTCTTTTCAGGAAGTGAACTCAAACATCGTTCTGTTCCAGATTAGAAACCCAAATGCACCACAATCATCAGGAATTTCACAACTCGTTGTTAACTTGTTGTCATTTTTACCGCCTAATATGGTGACACCTGAACTTCAGCAGTTTCTTGCTCAATATGGTGCCTCACTTACCGGCTACCAAAGTGGTGATGGTCAAAATCTCAATCTCAACGAACTTCTCAATGTTCTTAACATGATCATTGCAAATCCTGAGATTCTTAGCAACATCTATATTCTAACTCAGTAACATTGTGTTAAAAAGTAAAATCGGAGTGGATTTAAAATGAAAAAATATTTATTGAATGTATCAGTGCTCGCTTTGGCTGTCTTTTTCTTTTCGGGTGCAGGCGAAGAAATTAATGCCCCGGCTGCTGTTGTCACCAAAGTGGTTAATACTGCACAATACAAATCTTCAGCCGGAAAATGGGTTGACTTAAAAACAGGTCAGGCTCTTAGTTCAGAGGATATGATCAAAACCTCCGGTAAATCACTGGTTGTGGTCAAGTTTACAGACAATTCGGTTCTTAAAGTGAGAGAAAATTCTCAAGTTAAGATTTCGACTCTCAAAAAAGACAAAAATGTCTCGAAAACTGTAGATGTTGACAAAGGTTCCGTTAACGCTTCTGTTACAAAACAGGATCAGCAGGACTTTAAATTCAAATCACCGACTTTGGTGGCGTCTGTTCGTGGAACCTCCCTCCTTTTTGGAGTGGGTGTTGATTCAACAAACATCGATCTTGAGAGCGGGAGGCTTTTTTGTGAAGCTCAGCTTGGCAAACAGGAATCGGGTGATCTGAATGAACAACAGACGGTACTCGTGACACCTGAAGGATCTTTTAAACCAAGACAAATGACAGAAGAAGATAAAAAACGGTTTACCAATTCTTCAAAAACAAATGTCAAAAAGATTATCCTGAAAACACCTCAGGGTGATATTGTAATCGAATATCTGGACAATTAATAAATAGCGAAATTTTTGGAAAAGCCGCAACGGGCAATTAATTTTGCAACGGCGGCTTTTATTTATTTGTAATCATTTTAAAATTTCGTAAATTCCCTAATTGATCCAAGTTTACTCTAATCCCTCTATCAATAATTACCCGGAGGCTTAATAGAATGTTGAATTACTTTTTTAGAATTGCATTGTTTCTGCTGCTGCCGGCTTCCTTGATCGCCCAGGTAAGCAATTATGTCACAAATGTATCACTGACCGAAGCCAAAGAAGGCTCTGAATTGACAGTGAAAGTTGATCTCACCAATATCAATGATATTTCTGAGGTTATTTTCCTTTACAGAGTTTTTGGCACTTCCGAGTTCACCAGAACAGATATGGAATTATCAGGTGGAACCGCAAGAATAACGCTCCTTCCGGATGATTTGAGACTCCCTTCGCTCGAATATTATTTTATAATCGAGACGAGGAACAATGGAGAGGAGACCTATCCCCTCGAAGCAGTTGCAAAAAGCTACCTGGTTGTGCAGGTACAACCCCGCTCTGCAAAGGACGATGAAGTTATTGTACTGAATCCTGAACCGGGCATGCCTATGCAAAATGACGAGATGCTGGTTACTCTCTCCCTTCTGAAAGCAAGTGACGAAGTAGACAAAACAAAAACCAAAATTTATATCAATGGAACTGATCTATCAGCCGATCTTTTTATCGCTGAAGACCTGGTCATTTTAACCGGCGATAATCTTGTGTCAAATCTCAGAACAGGCACAACAAACAGTATGAGAGTTGAGCTTTATAAAAAAGACGGCTCTGCTTATCACGCCTACTCTGCCAGTTTTAATGTATCAGATAAAGTTGGTAAAAAAGTTGATGGCATTCCACTCGAATATTATGTTAATCTTCGTGGTGAATCAAGAAACGAAACCGTGAGAGAGACCAACAGATGGTATAATAACATCTCATTGGACGGAAAAGCCTCCTACGGTGCTTTCGATTTTGATGCCCAGGTTTATGCCACATCCGAAGAAAAAGGATTCCTCCAACCATATAACCGTTACAAATTTGGTGTTTACAACGAATATTTCCGCCTCATTGGTGGTGATTACACACCGGGTTACCAAACACTTGTGATGAACGGAAAAAGAGTACGTGGTGTCACCGGAAGTGTCCACCTCGGATTTTTTAATGTTCAGGCCTCCTATGGTGAAATTAACAGAGGAGTTGACGGCACGATAGCTGAAATTCTTGGACCTAATGCTTCATTGCTCGGGTCAGATAAAATATTGCTTGCTGATGGAAATGTGGCCAGAATTAACCAGGGAACATTTAAAAGAAATGTTTTTGCAGTTAATCCATACTTCACCGCCGGAGAAACCTTTAAATTGGGATTTACCTATCTCCACTCCAAGGATGATAAAACTACCGCCCAATATACAAGACAACCACAGGAAAATGTTGTTGCCGGTACCGACCTTACCATTAATCTCGACGACAGCAAAATCCAGCTTTATGCTCAAGGTGCTTTCTCAGTCCTGAACAAAGATATTGAGACTGGTGATCTCTCCAATGAGACTATCGATAAAGTTTTTGGACCAAATGGTGCTTTTAGTGGAAATTCCGAAGATATTAAAAAAATCAAGGACATTTTGAGCCAGTTTATCACTTTTAACCAGTTCCTTTCTCCTCTTAAACCTGAGGAACTCTCTTCGCTGGCTTATGAAGCAAGTTTGGCTCTTAACTACTTTGGTAACTACTTCAAAGGTACTTACCTGAGCAGAGGTTTCGACTACAACTCATTTGGTAACAATTATCTCAGAACTGATGTTTCCGGCTTTAACCTGTTCGACAGGGTTGCTCTTCTTGATAACAAGATGTTCCTTTCCCTCGGATATGAAAGACTGGAAGACAACAGAAATAAAACCAAATTTGCTACCACTGCATTTACAAATTTTAATGCATCAATTTCATATTACCCTTCATTCGATTTGCCGGGAGTTATTCTCTCTTATTCGAGAAATGAAAACAATAATGGTATCCTCTCCACTGACCCCGACATCCAGAGAAGAACCTACGGAATTGATGACTACACAAACAGATTTGGTGTGCAAGTAACCTACAGATTTTTTGCCGGTTATAACCATAACCTTTCTGCAACCGGTTCTTTTGCAAGTAGAAAAGATAATACTGTATTTAAATTTGATGCTAACAACACTATGCTCGGTTTAAATTATGCAACTGAGTGGAGTAAATCACTCCAGTCGTTTTTAACCTTAAACATGAGCAACAATGAAATCATCAATGGTTCTTTAAATACAACTCAAACTTTTAACATTACTTCTATTGTTGCAGGTGCAAAATATTATATGATGCAAAATAAACTGGTGCTTAACGGTTCAGTTGCTCCAACTTTTGGTGATCTGAAACGATATGCATTTGATGCAAGTGCATTATACTACATTTTGCAGAATTTATCACTCCAGTTACAGGTTAGATATCTTGTTAATGATGGCTTCGCTAATGATTCAATTGTGGGGCTGACTTCAAGATATGAGTTGAGATAAAATGAGTTCGCAAAAAAGTAGTTCCGGACTTGTCCCCAAACTCATTTTGAGTTTGGCTGTTGCACTAATAACAGTTCTGCTTACAGGCGACTTCTTTCTATCAATTAAACCTCTCAAGGAGCTTGAACTCAAGCAAATTGATGAAAAATTTAATGCCAGAGGTGCTGTCCCGTTTAAGGACAGCACCCCTAATGTCATAATCCTTGAGGTAACCCGAAATACATTTAAAGGGATGCCCGAGCAATACAAAAAATGGCCCTACCCCCGTGAATTTTTCGCAAAAGTTATCAGAAATCTCAACAATGCCGGTGTTAAAGCGATTGGAATAGACTTCCTTATGGAGAGTTCCAACATCTTTTCTCCTGAAGATGACTCTTCTCTTATAAATGCCATCCTCGAAAAAAACAATGTTGTTATTGCCGGAAAAACATTTGATGAGAACAGAAGTGCGGGTGGAAATGTCAGAATTGAAGTGGAGAATCTTAATGAGGACTACGGTAATTTCCTTTTCCCTGTTGACAGTTCAGTTGGAATTGTACAGGTTATAGCAGATAATGACGGGGTCCACAGAAGGTATTATCCATTCGCCTATTCCGAAACCTCAAAAAAAAGTGTTCCAACTTTTTCCTTTGCCATCATGAATAAAATGATGGGCTTGCCTCCTCTTGCAATGGCTGAGGTATCCGATGGTTATTTTAAACTTGGTGACAAGCTTATTCCAAGATATGACAATGTTTCCATGCTGGTTAACCTCTACGGTTCTTCAAGAACATTCCCTCATGTTGATTTTATTAATGTTCTCGATGACTCCACTTTCAACACTGCCGAAGAACTTGAATATGAAACCGCACTAAATATTTGGGACGATCCCACATCCGGTTTGCTCTACTCAGGCATGTTTAAAGACAAAATTGTTCTTATTGGCTCCACCCTCGAAGAAGACAGAGATGTTATTCCTGTAGCATTTTCGACAGATGAGAGATCAGGCAGTAACACAATCTATGGAGTGGAATTTCACGCTAATGTTGTACAAAATATTATAGAAGGTAATTTTATAAACCGCTTCCCTGTCTGGCTTGAAATATTATTGACAGTTATCTTTGTACTTATCAGTTTTTTCCTGACCTCCTACCTTCGAGATCTAAAATTCAGAATGAACTGGATAGTCGAAATTGGGAGTGTGGTATTGGTATTTCTCCTTGTTGTTGGAATAAGAGAACTCTCCAATTTCATTTTTATCAATCAGAAACTTCTCTTCTCTTATGTGGGAATTGATCTCGGAATCATTCTTGGATATTTTTCAAGTACGGCATACTATTTTATTCTCGAAAGAAAACAAAAAACCCAGATAAAGGGGATGTTTTCCCGTTATGTCGATAAATCGATGGTTGATGAACTTATCGCAAATCCTGATAAACTGCGGCTTGGTGGTGAAAAGAAATTTGTCACCGTTTTCTTCTCAGATATCGCGGGATTCTCTACTTTCTCGGAGAAAAAAGAACCTGAAGAACTTGTAGCTTTTTTGAATCAGTATCTCTCGGCAATGACAGAGACGGTGCTTGCCAACAAAGGTACCCTCGATAAGTATATCGGAGATGCGGTAATGGCTTTTTGGGGCGCTCCAATACCTATTGAAAACCATGCATATTTGGCGTGTAAAACAGCGCTGATTCAACAGGCAATTATCAAAAAGATGCAGCAAAAATGGAAAGAAGAGGGGCAGCCTCTTATCGATGTAAGAATTGGTATAAACACCGGCGATATGGTAGTGGGTAATGTTGGCGGCACTCAAAGATTCGATTACACAGTAATGGGTGACAATGTGAACCTTGCCTCACGTCTCGAGGGTGCAAATAAGGCTTATGGCACTCACATCATGATAAGTGACTCAACTCATGAACTTGTTAAAGATCAGTTTATGACGCGTGAACTTGACCGGTTGGTTGTAAAAGGTAAAACTCAACCCGTGCAGGTGTTTGAGCTTGTTGCAGAGGTTGGTGATCAACTCGAAGAATCCAGGATTAATTCTTTAAAACTTTACTGTGAAGCCATGGCAAAATACCGTCATCGGGATTTTGAAGGTGCCTTGGAGATTTTTAAGAAAGTGCTTGAAATCAATCCTGACGACGGACCAACAAAGGTTTATATTGAAAGATCAACTCACTATATCGATTCACCACCGGATGACAACTGGGATGGCGTTTTTAGACTCACTACAAAGTAATTATTTAAAAGGCGGGGTTATCCTCGCCTTTTCTCTATTTGTCTTTGAGGGATGCTCCTCTACAATACGGATCCCCTCCGGTGATAATACCCCTCCTCCTGTCGAGAACCGTCAGGAAGAAGATCACACTTCTTCTTTCGACCTTACAGTAGTCTCTTCATTCACCGGTAACGCTACTTATTATGCCGATAAATTTCAAAATCAGAAAACAGCCAGCGGTGAGACCTATAAAAAGAACAAATTCACTGCAGCACACAAAGACCTCCCCTTCAATACCCTCGTAAAAGTGACCAACCTGAAAAATGGTTTAAGTGTAGTTGTAAAGATTAATGATCGTGGTCCATTTGGAAACAACAGAGAGATCGATTTATCATATATTGCAGCAAAGTCGATCGGGATGATCAACGATGGTGTTGTCCAAGTGAAAATAGATGTGCTTCAACGGAATTAATTCTCCCGATATTGTTAAATTTGAAATCTCAATCTCATAAATATATCGGATCTGATAACTGTTTTTCACACGTCTAATTGAAATAAAAAACTCTGACCTCGCTTTTGCAGGGATTCTCGTGCTGCTTGCGATCGGTTCGGCTTTCCTTCCCCAAGTGGCAATTCCACTTTTGCTCGGAGTTTTTGTCTATTATCTGTTATTAAAAGCGGGTGGTTACGATCTCAATCTCTTCGTGACGATCAGTCTTCTAATCCTGACAAGTAGCGACTTAAATGTCATTCTGCGATTTGGTATTATCGCTTGGGCGGCACTGTCACTATCCTGGTTTGCCTATTCGAATTATATCCGTGAGAAGGAACAAGGGGGGGTGCCACCTGCATTAACCTGCTTTGTTATTTTCACTATACTTTCACTTCTCTTCTCATCTATTTTTTCGGGTAATCCGGTTAAGGGTTTCTCTGCAACAGGCAGACAATTTATTTTCTTCGGTTTTGCATTTCTTATCTATAAAAACATTACCGGGTACAAAGAACTGATCATTCTTGTTTCCACTGTGGTACTTGCAGGAATTGTAACATCATCGGGTGTTTTTTATAATTTGATGACACAAGGATTAATTGTTCTTCTTGCTTCAGAAGCACCAATTAGGGTGACCGGAATATTCGCAAATATTAATGTGGCCGGTGGTACAATTGCCGTTGCACTTCTCGCAATATTTTTTTCGTTTTTTCTGAAAAACAAAAAACCGTTGCTCTATAAATTATTACTTGTTTCTGTAACTTTATTTCTTTTTGCAGGACTTGTCTTCACAAATTCACGTGCAGCACTTCTTACCTTCGCGCTGGGCGGCACCACTTTTATACTAATAGTTTATCCAAATTTGCGGTTAAAATTTATCCTGTCTATCTTGGTTTTTCTATTGGCTGTTCTCTTTATTCCTCCGGTTAATGAATTTTTCTCCTTTTTTCTAAGGTTTGAAAAATTCCTGAATATCAGAGATCACCTTTGGACGATGTCGTGGGAAACTATCAAAGCAAATCCATTTTTTGGCGCGGGGCCGGATCAATTTAAGGATTTTTTCTTCAAATACATTACAGCACCCTCAGGTTCCTATGCTGAATTTATGATTAAAAAGTTATATACCGATGCCGGAGACACAGGACTCTCACATAACTTTTTTATATTCAGGACAACCGAATTGGGAATTCCGGGATTGATCACTGCGTTATGGCTCCCCGGAATGTTCATCTATTTTGGCAGCAAGGTAGCGGGAAAGTTGAGATTGGTCGACTGGAATGGTTTTATTCTTGTTTCAGGAGCATTATCGGTTGGAACAGGTTTGTTTGCCAGAGGATTCTTTGAATCCATTGGTTTGCTCACTCATGGCTGGTTGATGGTTGATCTTCCGTTTTGGATTTGTTTTATGATTATTCTTTTTTATTACCATCGCGTTTTTTTTGACCAAACAAAAAACCTGAAAAACTCCCCATCGCATAATAAAGATGCATCATTATCAGGATCGATGGAAGATTAAGTGCTGCGGCACCATCTTTCATAAATCTTCTGAAACTCTCTACCATTATAGCTGTCAGATATATCCCCATGGTGAGCATAAACAGACCGTTTGTCAGGAGTCCATATTTTGGCATCTCAGCAAAATAAAAAATTGCAGTGGCAAGTGCAAGCAGTAGAAGGAAGGAATAAAACATAAATGGAGCAGCTTGCTTCAAACTGTGGCTAAACGGATCGAGTGCAAAAAATCTACCGTAGTCAAAATTTTGTTCTCGTAGTTTTTTAATCGAATTTCTGGTTTTGTAATAATATTTTAATTCCGGAAATGCCATCCCTTTAAAACCCATACGTCGAGCGCGACTAAAAAATTCATTATCCTGATTCCTGATAAACTTTTCGTCAAAGTAGCCGGTCTTTTCTATTATCGAACTCCTTATTGCAAAAGCACCACTACCAAATCCCGGAACCGGTTTTGAAGGACGGTAAATTCTTTGCCAGTTCCTCCCCAATCTCGAAAGATGAAAAAGCTGAATCGACCTTTCAAGTATGTTTCCGGCAGGAAAAAATTCGTAACATGGCGAAAACATCGAAATATCTTCATATTTGTCGACAATATTTGCAAGATTAGCAAAATATTCCTCATTCAGGTAGCTGTGGGCACCAAGCATTTGGATGATTTCAGCTCCCTTTTCCTGGGCATATTTTATTCCAATATTCAGAGCATGAGGTGTGTATCGGTCAGGATTTTGCAATAACACCAGATGAAAATCATCTGTCTGTGCATCACCGACGACCCATTCAATCTCTTTGCTTTTTGAACCCGAGACAACAACCACTCCGGTTAAATGATTTTTATTACTTGATGTTAGAAGATTGTCGAGGAGAATTTTTAGTGATAAATGATCATCGACTACGGGGATGACTGCAAAAATTTTAATTGTTTTGTCTGCGTTTTTGTTAAAAATTTTATTAATTTTAAGAGCAATTTAACTTATGTTTTGCAAATATTAAACACCAACAAATCTGACCGGCATATTGTGACACATTACAATCATATAGGTTCAAAAATTTTAGTTGTTGATGATGATGCAACTAATCTCAAATATCTTTTAATCAGACTTACTCAAGCTGGATTTGAAATCTCTCAAGCCACTTCAGGTAATGAAGCTCTGGAATTATTAAATAATTATTTACCCGACCTTATCCTGCTCGACATCAAGATGCCGGGACTCGATGGCTTTGAAGTCTGCCGAATCGTCAAGCAAATGGAACAGACTGAAGACATTCCGATTATCTTTTTAACTGCTCTAACAGATACAGTTGACAAAGTTAAAGGATTTGATGCCGGTGGTGTAGATTATGTTACTAAACCTATCAATTTTGACGAACTAAACGCCAGAATCATCGCCCACCTCACTCTTGTAAAACAACACCGTGAGTTAAAAGCGAGTGAAGCGAAATTTCAGATGCTTGCTGATTTCTCTTACGACTTTGAATACTGGCTGACCACCAAAAACACCTTTAACTATGTCTCCCCTTCTGCAAAGAGAATTACAGGTTATGAAGCTGCTGATTTTGAAAATGACCCCGCTCTTCTGAGACGAATTATCCACCCGGAGGACAGGGACAAAATTTGGGGTGATCTGGAAAGTGGACTGCATTCCAAAGAACCGCTTGTAAGGGTTTTCAGGATTGTCACAAAAAATGGTGAAATTCGCTGGATTGCACACAAATCACTTGCCATAATCGACAAAGATGGCAAAAATTATGGTCGCCGTGCAAGCAATCAGGATATAACCACTCTTAAACTTGTTGAAGATGCTCTAAGAAGGTCTGAAAAAGAATTAAAAGATGCAAATCTGTCAAAAGATAAGTTCCTCTCCATTCTGGCTCACGACTTAAAATCCCCATTCACCGGATTGCTGGGTCTCTCAGAAATGCTTGTTAATTATTTGAATGATCTCTCAAAAGATGAAATGAGAGAATTCTCTTCAGGTATTTTTGAATCTGCCAAGGTGATTTATTCTTTAATCGATAATCTGCTCCTCTGGACGAGAGTTCAGTCAGGGAGAATTGATTTTGACCCAAAACCTCGAAATCTACGACAAACTGTTCAGGAAGTCCTTTTCCTGAGTGAAACGAATGCGTTAAAAAAGAACATTTCTCTTTTTAACGAAGTGGATCCGTCGTTCACCGCAGTTTGCGACAAAAACATGCTCGAAATGATTCTGCGAAATCTGATTTCAAATGCTGTAAAATTCACTAACTACGCCGGTGAAATTAAGGTAACAGCTAAAGATTTGGGAGACCTCATTGAATTATCTGTTTCAGATAACGGAGTTGGTATCTCAGCTGAGAATCTTGGTAAACTTTTTAAGATTGAATCAATCGTATCAACTGAAGGAACCAACAATGAACAGGGTACGGGTATGGGCTTGTTACTCTCCCGGGATTTTGTTGAAATTCAAGGTGGTAATATCAGAGTGGAAAGTGAACTTAATGAGGGCACTACTATTTCATTTACTCTTCCGGCTCATGTAAAATAACTCCGGCCGGAGTGAACTAAAAGCTGCAATTTCGAATTATTGTATGTAGACAAAGTTTATTAAAACAACAGGAGTACTATGTCCAAAAATAACCCTGCTGTTGGTGTTTGGGATAAATTTCTGAACATCATCGAAAAAGGAGGAAATCTTCTTCCTCACCCTGCAACCCTCTTTTTTATTTTTGCGGTTGTAATAGTTGCCGCTTCCGGTGTTGCATCATGGTCAGGAATAGAAGTTCAACATCCTGCAAAGGATGAAATGATAAAACCTGTGAACCTCTTTTCCGTTGATGGTCTTCACTATATTCTCACCTCCCTTGTGGTGAATTTTACCTCTTTTGCCCCGCTTGGCACTGTGCTCGTTGCATTGCTTGGGATAGGTGTTGCTGAAGGGAGTGGACTTATGGGCACGGCACTTCGGCTTATTGTCCTGAAAGCTCCAAAGAAGATTCTCACCTTTGTTATTGTATTTTCAGGAATTATGTCAAACGCAGCCAGTGAAGTTGGATATGTCCTCCTGATACCGCTTGCGGCGATAATCTTTCTGGCAGTTGGCAGGCATCCCATTCTTGGTATAGCTGCTGCGTTTGCCGGTGTTTCCGGTGGTTACAGTGCAAATTTGCTGCTTGGAACAATTGACCCCCTTCTTGCAGGACTCTCTCAGGAAGCAGCTCATATTATAGATAAAACCTATACGGTAAACCCGGCTGCTAACTACTATTTTATGGCTTTTTCAACTTTTCTTATTGCAGGTGCAGGAACCTGGGTGACAGAAAAAATCGTCTCCCCCCGGCTGGGCGCTTATACCGGCACTGAAAAACCTGAAGAACTGAAACCCCTCTCAGATCTGGAAAGAAAAGGATTACTTTATGCTTCACTAACTGTCATGGTTCTTGTTGTTGCCATTCTCGCCGGACTAATCCCCGAAAATGGATTTCTAAGAGATCCAAAAACCAATGATATCTTAAAATCGCCATTTATGTCAGGTATTGTGAGCATAATCTTTTTTGGTGGAGCTCTCGCAGGAATTGCTTACGGCATCGGAGCAAAAACCATAAAAAGTGATTCTGATGTGATGAAGGGGATGGGAAAGGCGATGGAAACCCTTGGCTCCTATATGGTGTTGGTGTTTTTTGCAGCACAGTTTGTTGCCTATTTTAATAAATCAAATCTGGGTCTGATTATAGCAGTGGAAGGCTCTACGCTTCTGAAATCTTTGAATTTGGGTGAAATTCCACTAATGATCAGTTTTGTAATACTCACCTCTTTGTTAAATCTCTTTATGGGTTCAGCCTCTGCCAAATGGGCAATAATGGCTCCCGTTTTTATTCCCATGTTTATGTTGCTTGGCTACTCTCCGGAGTTTACCCAGGTTGCCTACAGGGTTGGAGACAGTGTATCAAATGTAATTTCGCCTATGATGTCTTATTTTGCGTTGATTATTGCCATGATTCAGAGATATGACAAAGGTGCAGGGTTGGGGACATTAATCTCAACAATGATTCCATTTACAATAGTCTTTTTCATTGTATGGTCACTTGTTCTTGTGGGTTGGGTGAGTTTGGATTTACCATTAGGACCCGGTTCCAAATTGTATTATCCTTAATCTGAACTAAATCCTGAAGCTTAAATAAAAAGAGGCTGTTTGATTTTTCAGATCAGACAGCCTCTTTCTCATATGCAGTGGGTAGAAGTTTACTACAATTTCATAATCTTTTTGATCTGTTCAAGACTTTTGTTCTGAGATAAAAGATTAAAAAACAAAATCTGGGAATCGATATGTGAAGTCCAATAATCCCAGTTATGCTCCCCTTTATCTTTAACACTTACGATTGGAATCTTCAGTTTTACTGCTGTTGACCAAAAATATAAGTTCGCCTTATATGCAAAATCCTTATCACCACAGGTAACAAACATATTAAGTTTTGTCTTGTCACCTTTAAATGTCTTAATCAATTGAATTGAAGAATTTTTGTCCCAATACTTTTTGTTTTTTTTGTAATCACCAAACTTCTTTTTTATCCCCCATTTATTTTCAAACAGAGATATATCCAGTATTCCGCTCATCGATCCGGCAGCTTTGAAGTGATCATTGTGCTTCAAATAAAAGTTGATCGCACCGTGTCCTCCCATACTAAGACCGGTAATAAAAATATTTTTTGAATCGATTCTGTATTTGGTCTCCACATAAGGGACAATCCTCTTAAAAAATGCACTTTCGTATTGGAGTTCCTTTTTATTGATATTGTCGCCATACCAGGAATCATAATAACCATCGGGTAATACAATAATCATTTTGTATTTATCAACTAACTTCTGGATATCATAGTTGTTTTTCCAGTCATACGACGACCCGGCCCAACCGTGAAGCAGATAAACGAGAGGATAACTTTGATTATTCTTTTTATACTCTTTTGGGGTGTAAATAAAAAGTTTGTTGTAAACAACATTTTTGTCATTGCCCGATTTATCCAATTCATTGAATGGTACTCCGGGAGCAAAGAACTTCAGTGATACTGAATCCTGAGGATATACCGCCGTAACAAACAGCAGAAGTAAAAAGAAAAGAGGGATTCTCTTTATTGACATTTTCACTTAATTAGTCAATCCATTCTGCTATAAATACATTGGTGTCGCCACGCTCTTTGTTGAACCTGTTTGAAGCAAAAACAAGATGTTTCCCGTCTGCTGTGAACATCGGAAAACCATCAAATGTCTCATTAAAAGTTACTTGCTCCAGCCCGGTTCCATCAGAATTTATCAGGTATAGATCAAAATTTCTGGGGTCTTTGCTCTTTACATTTGAACAAAAAATGATCTTTTTACCATTTGGATGCATAAATGGCGCAAAACTTGCTTTTCCAAAATTGGTTACTTTTGTAACTTTTTTTGTTTCAAGATCCATTACATGAATTTCGAGAATCCCGGGGCGGACAAGTCTCTCTTTTACTAATTCATCATAATCCTGAAGTTCTTTTTCAGATACAGGTCTGCTTGCTCTGTAAACGAGTTTGGAACCATCCTGTGAGAAAAAAGCTCCACCATCATATCCTTTTTCGAATGTAATTCTTTCCTGGTTACTGCCATCAATATCCATAAGATATAACTCAGGATCACCGTCCCTTAAGGAAGTGAATACAATTTTGTCTCCCTTTGGTGAGACTGTGGCCTCGGCATCGTAAGAATCATTGTTTGTAACTTGAACTATGTTTTCACCATTGGCATCGGCAATAAAGATTTCAAATTCATCATATAATTTCCACACATAACCTTTTGAAAAATCAGGATTTGGGGGGCATTTATCACCACTTAAATGGGTGGATGCATAGATGATTTTTTTATCTCCAGGTAAAAAATATGAACAGGTTGTTCTTCCCTTTCCCGTTGAAACCAACTTTTTGTCACTGCCGTCAATATTCATCGTGAATATCTGGTCACATTCCAATCCATCTATCTTTGCTTGCAAAATCAGTTTTTTCTGGTCAAATGAGAGATATGCCTCTGCATTTTCCCCACCATTTGTGAGCATCTTTATATTTTTAAGATGTTTTTCACCTTCAAATGTCATCTCAGAAGCACTCTGTGCATTTGAATCAACCAATAAAAACAGTATCACTACCAGCATATAAGAAAAAACACTCTTCATCAACAAACCTTTTTTGTGGAAAATTTTAAAATCTAAAATTATAACTATTGTGGAACATGAACAAGGAAAAATTCTTTTGCAGAGTTCCCAATCATCTCTGCCTCTTCCATGGTCATGTGCATTCCATCGCCGGAATCTTCTTCCTCTCCTGCTTCAAGTATTGCTAAATCGGCACCTTTTGCGTGTTTTAATAGCTCGGGACAAAAAGCAGTGTCGCCTCCGTAACAAATCTTTTTACCCTTATAGCCAAATTTGTATCCCAATGCAGGGACGAGACGGGTTTCAGTCCCATCGTTAATAAATTCACTGTGACAGACCGGAAATGGATTAATTGTCACTCCCCTTCGGGTAAAACGATTATAATCCATTATCTTTTTGAGATTTATTTGGTAGGAGGTGCTTTTGGAATATACAGTTCTAAATGCATTATAGATACTTTCTATTTCTACACATCCCTCAGGATAATATAAATTCAAGTCAGTCCGTTTTCTCATTACTCTAAGATACGTAAGAAGTGACCAAACTCCACCAACATGATCGTGATGACCATGGGTAATAAAAACATCAGTAATTGAAAGAATTTCGTCAGGATGAAGTTCAACATTAAGGTCTCTAAGTATTCCATCACCGGGATCGATTACAAATTTGGAATCCCCTGCCCTAAGAAGAATTCCCGTCGCTATAGCAGGTATAGAACAAAATATTTTTATGCTGAAATCTTCTTTTTCCCAGAAAATCGGGTATTCGCTTTTTACCATCAGTTAATCACATTCATTAAATTACTACAAGAGCTGTAAGTCCACCGACCAAAAATGCGATCACCCATGCACTTATCCAAATTGTAAATCCTTCTTTCCATCCTCTTTCCTTTAACATCACCATAAATGATGCAATACAGGGAACAAAAAGAGTAATCACGATGAGTGAAACAGCCACTTGCATGGGAGTAAGAGCCAGATTAAACAGACCGGCAGCTCCAAAATCTCTTCTAACAGTACCCATCACAAAAGCTACTGAAGCTTCTGCAGGAAGTTTTAACCAGTTTACGGTAATCGGGGTTAAAAAATCAGTAAATACTTTAAGTAATCCTGTAATTTCCATCAGTCCCACTCCAAGAGCTCCTATAAAAAACCATACCGAGGCTTCTTTCATAAAGCCAATTGAACGGTGCCAGGTTTTTTTGAGGATATTATCAATTCTTGGGATTCTCATCATTGGAAGATCAATCAGGAGAGGAGTACTTTGTCCCGGCAGCATTTTGTGCAAAACTGTTGAAACTGTTAACATCATACCAACAATCACCGCTGCATAAACAAGCATGGCTTGTGGACCCGCAGTGGCTGCAAGCACGGCTATAACTGCTAGTTGCGCCGAGCATGGAATTACAAATTGAAGGATCGCTGTAGCAATCGTTTTTTCGCGTTCACTTCCGAGTATTCTTGTGGTAATGGTGGCCATGGTAACACACCCAAAACCAAGAAGAATTGGAATTACTGCCCTGCCATTCAGACCGACCCGGGAGAGTGATCTGTCCATCATGGTGGCTAATCTTGGTAAATACCCCGAATCTTCAAGTATTGCCATCACAAGATAAAAAGCCATTACAAGTGGCAAAAGAAGGAATAGCAAATAGGTAATCGTCATGCTGAAAACACCAAATTCACCAAAAAACAACTTCACAATGGGATTTTTGAAATCAAAATCAACTTGAGTATCTTTGGTAGCAACAGCCTGATCAAAACTTTCTTTTAATACAGGGTCATATCTTAGCCCCTCTTTAAAACTGAATACTTTGTTTGACCCCGGATTACCTTCGGAGTCGAGTTCGGTAACATTTATATCAACGGCCGATACTTCACTCACAAAACTTTTGGTATAAAACTCAAAATATTGTTTCCCGATTACGTCTTCAGTATATCCCACAACCTGCTGGGCAACCACATCACCGATGAGATAATAAAGAATTACCAAAACGACAGCAAGTATGGGAAGACCGGTAATTGGATTAAGAGATAAACTGCCTAAAAGATTAAAAAATCTCCCTTTGGATGAGTCTTCATACTCAACCTCAGCTATGATCTCATTAACTGTTTTTCTTCTTTCGATATAAATGGCTTCCCTGTCATCAGCCGACCCACACTCAAATCCATATTTTGCGGATACTTCTTCATCACCCTCAGCAACAAGAAGAGCAAGTCCTCTGCCATGATTATTGATTATGTGCTGATTTAGACGACCTGTTATTTCTCCACTTACAATTCCTGTCCTTGCTTTTTTGATCGCATCAGGTAACTTTTCAAATCCCGCTTTATTTACTGCGGATGTCTCAATAACCTCAACACCAAACAGTGCAGAAAGACGGGCGGAGTCTATTTTAATCTTTTTTCTTTTCACTTCATCGGTAAAATTTAACACAATTGTTACCTTTTTACCCATCTCAATCAGTTGTTTTGTAAGGAACAAGTCCCTCTCGAGATGAAGTGAATTCACCACATTAATAATTATATCAGCCTCAATGATTACATCACGGGCTACTCTTTCTTCATCATTAAATGAAGAAACCCCGTAGATTCCGGGGGTATCGATTACCTCGTATTCTTTATAATTTCCTGAGCTCAGTGCAACGGTGGTCCCGGGGAAATTCGAAACATCCACATATGCGCCACTTAGATAGTTAAACACACACGATTTACCAACATTGGGATTCCCGACAAGCACAACCCTTTTTCTCTCGATAAGGGTGCTGCCTTGCACTGGATTTTGTAATAAGTTTTTCGGGTCAACTTTAATGCCCGTTGCTTCTGTTCTCATATCAAAGGTCTTCTGAAATTAGTATCTGACGGGCAAGTTCATAACCCATAGCTATCTCTTGCCTGTTTTTTTGTATAACTACCGTTCCACCCGGCAATCTCTCGAGACAAAATATTCTGTCACCTTCCGAGATTCCCAATCTGATCATCTGTACTTTAACCATACCGTGTGGCAAGCCAAGTATTGTAATATATCTGCCTTTTTTGGCGTTATCAAGCGTTCGTTTTTCCATGAAAGTAGGGGCATTCCGGTTTTTGTTCACATCGTGCAAAAATGTTATATGAATAACTCGAGGTCTTAAAACCAAGATTGTCACCTATCTCTTTTGAGATTTCCTCCACTCTGGAATCACTAAATTCAACTATTCGTCCACAATCGATACAAACCAAATGAAAATGGTTTTGTCGTTTAAAATTGCTTTCGTAGTAGTTAACTTTGTTCGAGAAGTTTCGGAGAGATAGAAGCTCCGCTTGACAGAGGAGTTCAAGGGTGTTGTAAACCGTCGCCCGTGAAACACGTGAATGATTGTTCTTCATCGAGATAAACAATTCATCTGCTGAGAAATGTCCATCAAATTCGAGAGCGGCTTCGAGTACTTCAAATCTTTCCGGAGTTATTCTGTTACTTCCTCTTTTAAGAAAGTCACGGAAAAGTTCGGTTGCCTGGTTGTTTTTCAATTTTTTCAAACTATTTAGATTTAATCTACATAAAAATAACCATTGTCGCGGAATTTAACAAATTAATTTTTCAGATTCTTTTGTCTTTTTATGAATTCAACCCCTATCCGTTATAAAAATTAAATTTTTTATAATTATTTTACCACATTGATCTTTGCATTTTTGAAAACTGAAAGTTATTAAATTGAAAACCTTAATTTTTACAACATTTCTTTTGTTGTTTACTCATGAAATTTTTCCTCAATTCACCTCCTCAAATCTCCCGATTATTGTAATAAACACAAACGGAGGGGTGATAATTGACGACGAAAAAATCCCAGCCGATATGGGAATAATTTACAACGGTGAAGGAGTCCGAAATAATCTTACTGACCCGTTTAATCACTACAACGGCAAGATTGGGATAGAATTTAGAGGTTCGTCTTCCCAACAGTTTCCCAAAAAACCCTATGGAATTGAGACGCGGGATTCAACAGGTGAAAACCTGAATGTTATGCTGTTAGGCATGCCTGCAGAGAATGACTGGGTTTTTAACGCTGAATACAACGATAAAACCCTGATGCGCGATGTGCTCGTTTATGATATGGCAAACAACACGGGTAGATATGCTTCTCGCACAAGATATTTTGAGTTTGTATTAAATAATGAGTATGTGGGCACTTATGTTTTAATGGAAAAAATAAAACAGGATAAAGGCAGAGTAAATATTAAAGGACTTGACCCCGACGATATTGATGGCGATAATCTCACCGGGGGTTATATAATCAAAGTGGACAAACTGGATGGAGAAGACAACGGTTGGTGGACTTCTACTTATCCCCCTTTCCCTGGGTGTCCATTCCCAACAAAATATCAATTTCACATCCCAAAACCTGCTGATATCGTTCCCCAACAGGTTAATTATATTAAATCGTTTGTTACCAATTTTGAATCAGTGATGAATTCTCCAACTTTTGAAGACACTGCAACGGGATATCCCAAAATTACTGATGAAATGTCGTTTGTCGATTTTTTCCTGATTAATGAGGTTGCAAGAAATGTTGATGGATACCGCCTGAGCAGTTTTATGTATAAAGACCGTGACAGTAAAAATCCAAAACTTGTTATGGGCCCCGTCTGGGACTTTAACATCTCCCTTGGCAATTCAAATTATTATGACGGCTGGTTGCAAAATGGTTGGGAACTTCAATATCTCACAAGCGAACCCTCTTTTATGAGCACTGACCAGTTTCAAGTACCGTTCTGGTGGAAAAAACTGTTTGAATCTCAAAGATTTAAATCAAAAGTAAAAGAGAGATGGGCGGAATTAAAAACCGGTGCCTTAAATAAAGACAGAATTTTTGGGAAAATAGACTCTCTTGTTACATATCTGAACGAAAGTCAAATAAGAAATTTCCAGAGGTGGCCCATTCTTAACCAGTATGTTTGGCCCAATTATTATATCGGCAACAGTTATGCGAACGAAATTACCTATCTCAAAAACTGGATAAATGGAAGATTGTTGTGGATGAACTCTGCGATCAACCTCTTTACCACTGTTGAAGACGATAGTCAGATACCTGTAAGCGAGCTGATGATAAACAATTATCCTAATCCTTTTAACCCTTCAACTACCATTGAATATTCAATTCCATCAGAAGGTTATTTGAAAATTGATATATTTACCGCCGAAGGCAGACAACTAAAAACTGTTTTTGAAGGGAATGTTCAATCCGGAAGGTATAACAAAGATTTAAATTTTGGTGAGATCAACGCCTCCAGCGGAGTCTATATAGCTGTAATTAAGTTTGTCCCTGAATCAGGACCGGTAAATATTAAATCGACAAAGCTTATGCTGTTGAAGTGAGAACTTCGGAGATTCAGAACTTCAGAGTTTCAGTACTTCAGTGGTTCCGAAGTTCTGAGGTTCTGAGGTTCCGAGGTTCTGAGGTTCCGAAGTTCTGAGGCTCTGAGGTTCTGAGGCTCTGAGGTTCTGAGGCTCTGAGGTTCCGGAGTTCTCACTTGATTATGATCATCTTAATCACCGAGGAGTGGTTGCCGGCTTGAATACGGAAGAAATAAACCCCGGAGAGAAGATTTGAGGCATCCCAATCTACAGAATGATTCCCGGCTGTCATTTCCCCGTCTAATAGTGTTGCTATTTCTCGTCCTATAATATCATAAACAACCCCTTTAACATACCCTGATTTTGGTAATGCAAATTGGATGGTTGTTGAAGGGTTAAATGGGTTGGGATAATTTTGAGCGAGGGAAAATTCTGACGAGTGATCTTCTAAAGTCTCATCCACACTTACAGGAGCAATTTTCATCTGTATTGTTGAATAAAAACTTCCATCTGTCGCAAAGGCATATCCCTCTCCATTTTTCATGATTTCAATACTTTGAACAGGACTGTTTGTATTCATTTTTTGGAGTTCAAAAGTCGCTCCAAAATCTGTTGAGCACCCAATCCTGCCGGAATCTGCACCGGCATACAATAAGGTATCAGCGAACGGGATTAGAGAATAAACTCCATGAGATTTTGGATAGTCAGTAAATGTTATTCCCCCATCCGTGCTAAGTTTTATGAAATTATTAGAGAAACCAATAATAACTTTATTGGGCCTCATTAAAACGATATCAGTAAAAGAAGGAGAGTAAGAGGAAGTACTTCTTTCGATCCAGTCAATACCATAATTTGTTGAATATTGAAGGATAGATCCCAAAACCGGAACAGGAAAACCACCTGAGAGGTAACCACCGCCTACCCAGACAAGACTGTCAACCTGTGCGACTTCGCTCAAATAACCATAATACCCGGCGTGTCTCCACGACCAGGTTACGCCGCCATCAGTTGTTCTGCGCAAATAAGCGACATTCTCAAAATCCTGACCGCCACTTATACCTGATAAAGAATCAAAGAAACGAATTTTAGCACTAAAATAACCTGTGTGTACAGTATCCCAGGAATGTCCACCATCTGACGTAGCTCGTAAAATTTTGAACTTTTGCACAATCCCTTTGTTTTTTGAATGAAATCTGACCATGTCTAATTCATTGTCATTCAATAGATGGGTCCACCTGCCTCCACCATCAGTGGTTTTATAAAGACCACTGCTTGCTGTAACATAAATGCAGAATGAGTCAAGGGCTGATATTGAATTTACATTAAAAAAAGGAGTCTTCGCTCTGAAATACCACATTTTTTGAGCATCAATCTCTGAGGACAATGTTAAAATGCATAAAATTAATGCAACTGCAGCTCGATTTAGACCAAACGAATGGTGAAACAAGCTGAATTCTTTTATTGCGCTAAATGTTTTAGGATCAAAAGTCATTTTACTTCCCGAAATAATATCTTAGACCAAAACCATTATGATTTAATCAGAGTCATGGATTCAATAAAAACGAAAACTCCCAAATTCATGACGATTTAACTTAAGAATTATAAAGTTAAGAAGCAAATTTTTTCAGGATTTACGGTTTTCTGAAGTTCTGAGATTCTGAGGTTCTGAGGTTCTGAAGTTCTGAGATTCTGAGGTTCTAAGGTTCCGAATCTCTGAGGTTCTCAGGTTCTCAGGTTCTCTTCCTGTCTGCCCTCTTCAGTTCCCACATTTTCATGTAGGTCATGAGGTTGGTTGTGGCATGCAGGATTGAAATTATCAGACCATTTACACCATCCGTAAAACCTTTACGGATAAAATAATGCTGGATAAAGGCTGCGATGGGATTTAAGATAAAATTTATTGGCAGGGCAGTTTTTTCGAGATATTTCTCTTCGGCTTCGAGGGTTGAATATTTGTTTATTTTGGAAATTGTGCTTTCCAAATCAAAGTGGGTGTAGTGAACAATATCCCCTTTAAGGTGTCCTCTTGTGCCATCCACTTCAAATCCTTCGTGAACTTTTCTTTTTGTGAGGGTGGTTTTATCTTTCCTGAATAAACGAAGTTGATATCCCGGATACCATCCACAAGACTTTATCCATTGACCGTTAAAATATGTTTTCCGGGGAATGTAAAAACCATCTGCAACCCCACCTTTTAACAGGATTTGTTTGATCTCTTTTTGGAGGTCCTCCGATACTTCTTCATCGGCATCAAGACTTAAAACCCAATCATTTGTACAATTTCGCAATGCAAATTCTTTCTGAGCAGCAAACCCCTCCCAATCGTTGTGAATGACAACACCCGTATATTTTTTTGCAAGTTCCACTGTCCGATCCTTGCTTCCGGAGTCGACCACAACAATTTCATCAGCCCAGGTGACACTTTTTAGACATCTTTCAATATTCTTTTCTTCATTAAATGTGATCAGCGAAACTGAAATTTTTTCCATTTAATTGCCTATAAACTTCTTTTTTAACTCAGGGGTGGGAATGCGACAGGCATCTTCCCTGCCAAAAATTTTGTATCTGTTTTTTGCAATGAGTGAATAAACAAAATTTCTGATGAATGAGGGGATAATAATAAGAGGATAAAGCAGTGACAATCCCCCGCCAAGATTTTTTGCGACCAGTAATCCCGCAGTTGATTTGATGTGGTGTTTTCCATCTGAAATCAATACAAATGTATCAAAATCGGTTTGTGACAGGTTAAATTTCTTTAGGGTTTCCTGTCCAAATTCAGATTGAAGGGGAGCAAATCGGAACCGATCATGTTTATCTCTGTCGATTATAAAATTCACCCAATAATTACAAAAATTACATACTCCGTCAAACAGAATTACCAGTTTGTCATCCATTGATTTGACTCTCGTCCAAAAGCGACAATTTTATCATCTCTATCCTTCTGGAGGTTGAGCGAATGATATGAATTTTGAAGACACCTGCGGTTAAAATTTCACCCTGTGCCGGAATTCTTCCTGTTTCCGACATGATAAATCCACCTACTGTGTTGTAATCACCCTCAGGGATTCCCAGATCAAATTTTTCATTTATACTGTCAATCTCAACATTTCCGCCTATCAGATATTCGTTATCTGTCGTTTTTCTGCAAACATTTTCTTCAACATCATATTCATCTTTAATCTCACCAAACACCTCTTCAATTAAGTCTTCAGCAGTTACGATACCGGCTGTGCCCCCAAATTCATCAATTACAACGGCAATCGAAATTCTTTCCCTGAGGAAATCATTTAACATCTCGACACTTTTTTTGGTCTCGGGAACATTAAGGATATCACGAACAATTGCTGAGATTGAATCGGGCTGTTTAAAAAGATCATAAGCAAGCACAAAGCCCTTGATGTTATCGAGGTTTTCTTCATAGACAGGTATTTTTGAGAACCCCGATTCAATAAAAATATCGATCACTTCTTCAACACTGCTGCTTACTTCAACTCCAACAATCTCGGTACGGGGTCTCATTGCTTCATTTACCCTCTGGTCCCTCATCTCAATCAGTTTCCTGATGGCCGTCCCCTCTTTTTTGTTAACATTACCCGCTTTTTCACTCTCTTCGATCAAAAGTTGAAGATCTTCCCTCATCACAAGTTGACTTAAAGAATCTGAGGTGTTACTGTTCCTGCTTATCAGATTTGTAAATCCACCGGCAAGTTTCACCAATGGATACAAAATAAAATAGATGACTCTTAATGGAATAGCGAAAAAAATGAACAAACCCGTTCCAAGTTCTCTTCCCAAATACTTGGGAATCAACTCACCAAAAAAGAGAATAATCAGAGTTGAAACGAGTAAAATCTCAACTTCATTAAATCCAAAATAGCTGCTTAAAAGGAGTGCGGAAACCGAAGCATAGGTAATATTGGCAATATTATTGCCGATCAATATGGTTGAATAAAAACTGTTTGGATTCGTGATAAAATAATGGGCTGATTGTGCGGCCGGGTTATTTTTCCCCGACTTTATCTCAATTTTTAAACGATTTGCGACAATATATGACATTTCAGTACTTGAAAAAAAGCCACTGAAAACAACAAGGATTGCCAGAAAAAGAAGTTCAATTCCCATTGTTAGTAAGTCCGCTTCACTTCAACACCATCAATTATCCCGGTTAACATTTTGCCTTTATATTCGATGTTCAACTTAATCGAGATTTTTCCGGCATCCATAAGACCATCGGTTTTATTTCTCTCTTTTGAATTAAATCTGACAGAGATATTACTGGATTTCCCCGGTTTCAAAAACTTATCTCCATTGTTCTCAATTACAAAAGGAAATTTTGTTACTTCTTTTCCATCAATCAGGATAATTGCATCTTTACATTTTAAATTCTCGAATTCAGGTCGTTCCCATGCTGCAATTGTGGCTTCACCGGTAAACATAAATCCAGCGGGACCACCCGGCATCAGATCAATCCATGCCTCGGCACCCTCGATATTTATGAACCCCTCTCCAATAACTTGATTATTGGTAGTGGTACCCGTCTCTGATTCAGTATTCTCATCACATTTACAACATCCACCGAATAAAAAACCAAACGCCAGAAGAATTGTTATTGAAAATAAATATTTTCGCATTTAGATTACCTTATAAACTATCAAAAGTGTCACAACAACATACAAAAGTGCATTTAAAATTGTTGGAATATCATGCAATAAAATATCAATGGTGTTTTCACCACGATGATGTTGGTAAACCAGATACATATATCTAAATATACCAAAAACTACAAATGCAGTTGTATAAATCAGGTTTTCTGTACCAAATGTTTCAACAGTTCTTGGAGAAACTGTGTAGAGGGCATAAAAAACTATTACACCTCCCGCACTTACCGCCGATATCTGATCAATAAACCTTTTGGAATAATTCTCTAGTACCTGCCTTACGGGAATGTGATCCTGATCCTCTGAACTAAGCAGATCTGATTCAGACATCCTTTTCATTACCGCCAAAAACAACGAAATAAACAGAGTAATAAGCACCAACCAGCTTGAAGCTGCAACACCTATCACCACAGTACCCGCAGCAACACGCAGAATAAATCCACCCGCAATTGAAAAAATATCGAGTAAAACGATATTTTTAAGTTTAAACGAATAGATCGTATTCAACAAAATATACGCTATTACCACCATTTCAAACGCATAATTCAGGTGGAAGGAAAACAGAATTGTTAACACTCCCAAAACAAGAAGCACAACATACGCTTCTTTAACTGAAATGTCCCCTGCAGGGAGTGGTCGAAGACGCTTTTTTGGGTGTAGACTGTCTCTATCCTTGTCAACTATATCGTTTAATACATACACTATGCTTGACGCAAAGTTAAATGCCATAAATCCAAGCAAAGTAAGAGACAGGTCATCCCAATTAAATAATTTTTTTGAATAAACCAGGGGCACAAACAGGAAAATATTCTTTATCCAGTGAGATGCTCTGATTAATTTCAAATATTTTCTGATTCTCAAAATACCGCTTCTTCTGTATATATGCCAAATGGTTCTTTTAAGACATCTATCATTTCACCGAGAGTTACATAATTGGATGCTGCTTTTACAAAAACAGGCATCAGGTTGTTGCCATTTTCCGCAGCATTTTTTATTTCCAGGAGGGAATTTTCAACTTCAATTCCACTTCTGTTGGCTTTAATATTTGCCAGTCTCTCTCGTTGAGTTCTTTCAACTTCAGGCGAAACGGTTAGAATCGGAATATCAACCACTTCATCTTTTTCGATAAATTCGTTAACACCCACGATGATCTTCTCTTTTCTGTCAACTTCTTTTTGATAAGCATAAGCTGCATCAGCAATCTGTTTTTGGAAATAACCTGTTTCAATCGCAGGAATTACACCACCGAGGGAATCAATCTCGTCAAATATTCGGTTGGCTTCTGCTTCCATTTTGTCAGTCATACTCTCAACCATATAACTACCGGCAAGAGGATCCACTGAATTGATAACGCCTGTCTCATAGGCAATCAATTGCTGAGTCCTAAGTGCTATTTTTACAGCTTTTTCACTCGGAAGTGCAAGTGTTTCATCCATGGAATTTGTATGTAGTGATTGAGTGCCACCCATTACGGCCGCAAGTGCTTGAAATGCTGTTCTTACAATGTTATTTTCGGGTTGTTGGGCTGTTAAAGTGCATCCTGCTGTTTGTGTGTGGAATCTCAGCCACCAGCTTCTTGGATTTTTTGCACCATATCGTTCCTTCATTCTTTTGGCATAAATTCTTCTTGCCGCTCTGAACTTGGCAATCTCTTCAAAAAAGTCGAGATGTGAATTAAAAAAGAAAGAAATTCGGGGAGCAAATTCATCGATATCCATTCCCCTCTCCATACAAGCTTCAATATAAGCAAAACCATCAGCGAGAGTATAAGCCAATTCCTGAACTGATGTGGAACCTGCCTCACGAATGTGGTAACCACTTACTGAAACGGGATTCCATTGCGGAACTTCGGTAGTGCAATATTCGATCATATCCACAATTATCCTCATCGATGGATGTGGTGGATAGATATATTCTTTTTGAGCAATATATTCTTTTAAAATGTCGTTTTGCAGTGTCCCCCTGAGACTCTTAAAATCAACTCCCTGCTTTTGTGCAACTGCCAGATAAAAAGCAAAAATCATTGCAGCCGGCGAATTGATTGTCATCGAAGTTGAAACTTTATCAAGTGGAATCCCTTTAAAAAGAACCTCCATATCCTCAAGTGAGGAGATTGAAACACCACAAATACCAACTTCACCCTCACTCAGAGGGGCATCGGCATCCCATCCCATCAAAGTGGGAAGATCAAAAGCTACAGATAACCCTGTCTGACCATTATTGAGCAGATAATGAAATCGCTCATTTGTGTCCTCGGGTGAGCCAAATCCTGCAAACTGACGCATAGTCCAGATTTTGCCTCTGTAACCATTTGGGTGAATCCCCCTGGTATATGGATATTCTCCCGGGAAGTTGAGATCACGCATATAATCATGATCGGCAACATCGTGAGGCCCATATAACACATTTACTGGCTCACCACTAACTGTGGTATATTTCATTCCATTTGTTTTTGAACCGGCAACTTTTTTGTTGTACTCGTCCAATTTTTGCATATAAAGTGAATCCTTCATATTGGTCTCCTGTTTTGTTCCGTTTTTTTGACTACTCCCATATCCCAAAATTATTCTGCTCGCCCAACCCTTTAAAAAATAATACCTAATAATTAATACCTAATACCTGCTTTAGCTTGTTCTTCCAAATCTTCTGTCAAATTCATCGAGAGAGATTTTTAAGACAACCGGTCTGCCGTGGGGACAAACATACGGGTTTTCAGTGGCAAAAAGTTCATCTATCAATCGACGCATCTCTTCTTGTGAGAGTCTGTCACCTGCTTTTATGGCTGCTTTACATGAAAATGATTTTGCCATGTTTTCAGTTTCATCAAGTATTTTTTCTTCCCTGTTTTCGATATACTGATCCAGTATCTCGAGCAATATCTTTTCTTCTTCGCCTGTTTTTACCTGTGAAGGAATTGCTTCCACCACCAGATCGGTTTTTGAGATGACTTTCACAATAAATCCCAGCCGCTGAAGGTAATCCTGAATTTCCTTCACCAGCATAACTCTGGCAGGATCGGTCGAAACCACTTTTGGAAACAACAACTGTTGAAACAATGGAAAATTTTGAGTCAACTGCTTTTTTGCCATTTCATATAAAATCCGCTCATGTGCAACATGCTGATCAATAATCATTAAACCCGTTTTTATCTGGCACAGGATATATTTATTGTGCAACTGAATGATAAAAGGAGTGGAATTTGTCTCTGCATCATCTGCAGGTATTCTTTCAAAAATCTTTGGAGTATAAACATCCTGATCAACCGGTCCACTTTTTAAACTGTGTGACTTACCCTGCGAATCGCCTCCACTAAACTCATCAAAAGGATGACTGACATCCTCATCTTCAGGTCCTCTTTCAACATTTCGTGAAAGGGCTCCAAAAATCATATCAATATCATTGTCGTTAATTCCAACCCGTTTTGAGGAGGCAGACATTTGACCAAACTGATTCCTGTTCTCTCTGTTCACTGAATCGTTCTGAACTGCAGGTCTGTCACTAAAATCGCTTCTGTCTGCCCTTGAATAATTATCAAAACCGAGTTTGTTATGCCCCTCCAATGTATTTGTTGAGAAAGAAAGGGAAGGCACAAGATCATAAGCCGCCAATCCTTTTCGAACCACAGCGTTTACAAAATTGTATATATCCTTCTCCTCTTCAAACCTTACTTCAAGTTTTGAAGGGTGAACATTTACATCAATTTTTGCAGGATCAATCTCCAAAAAGAGGATAAAAAATGGATAATCCCCTTTTTCAAGGAAATTTTCGTAAGCGTTAAATACAGCAAAATTTACCTGTTTTGAACTGACAAATCTGCCATTTAGAAAAAGATATTGATCTCCCCTCGCCTTTTTTACCAGTGCAGGTTTGCCAAGAAACCCACTCAAATTAAGATATTCAGTTTTCTCTTCTATCTGAATGATATTGTTAAAACTCTTTTCACCAAAAACCTGACCAATCCTGTCAGAAAGTGTTCCCGGTAGATAATCGAGAATTTTTGAGTCATCGGAAAATAGCGTAAAATGGATTTCAGGTTTCCCAAGAGCAAGTTTTTGAAATGTATCAATCACATGCCTTAGTTCCGTTGAATCGGATTTTAGAAAATTTCTTCGAGCCGGAATATTGTAAAAAAGATTTTTTACACTGATATCCGTCCCCTTAAAATATCCACCTTCTTCTTTTAAAATGGTTCTGCTGTCTTCAATTTTTAGAATGGTTGAAAGTTCAGAAGTATCAGTTCCCGTTTTCATCTCAAATTGTGCAACTGCAACAATAGAACTCAGAGCTTCCCCCCTGAATCCAAGAGTTTTTATCGCATCAAGATCTTTTTCTTCACTGATTTTACTCGTCGCATGTTTCATTATGCATATTAAAGCATCCTCTTCCCCCATGCCATCACCGTTATCAACCACCCTTATGAGTGATTTTCCGGCGTTCCGAACCATCAATTCAATATGAGTCGCCCCCGCATCAATGGAATTTTCCATCAATTCCTTCACCGCCGACTCAGGTCTCTGGATGACCTCTCCGGCAGCAATCTTGCTTGATATATTCTCGGGTAAAACTCTAATTTTCATCTATCTTTTCTAAATTTATTTCATTTTCTCAAGTTCTGATATTCCGAAGTTCTGAGGTTCTGAAGTACTCAAGTTCTAAAGTTCTAAAGTTCTAAAGTTCTAAAGTTCTCACGTAGTGCACAATCTCAAACTGCTCCCGTTTCTCACTGCTCTTCACTTCCCATTCACTTTTATCAAATCGGGGAAATGAAACTTCACCTTCAGCTTCAAAATCCATCCAGGAGATAATCATTTCGTCCACAAGTCCCTCTTTCAATACCTGTTTATATACATCACCCCCGCCGATTATAAACATCTTGTCTTTGTTTAATGTTTCCACGTAGTCAAATCCCTCTCGGAGGGTATAAAATACTTTGACACCTTCATGTTTGGGATCAAATTTTTTATCGTGTGTAATTACAATATGTTCACGATCTCGAAGAGGTTTTTTGAAGTAGCCGTAAGTTTTTCTCCCCATCAACATGGGATAACCAATGGTTGTTGATTTAAAATGGTCAAAATCCTCTTTAACATTCCATGACATATCACCACTGGCTTTGCCGATTACATAATTTTTTGCCACAGCAACAATTATGATTCTTCTCAAACTGCCACCTCAAATTTGATCGCCGGGTGTGATTGATATCCAACCAATTCAAAATCTTCAAATTTAAGTTCATCTATCGGTTTTTTGGCTATTTTTAGTGTTGGAAGGGGAAGAGGCTCTCTTTCGAGTTGAATTTTAAGCCCCTCAAGATGGTCATATCTTTCCAGTTCTGAACCTTTGTCCGCCACATATATATGGGCATCAATGATTGTGTGACTAAAAATTCCGGGTTCAAGTCCCGTTTCATTGGCGATAATCATGGTTAACATCGAATAAGCTGCCAAATTAAATGGTATTCCGAGCGCAATATCGCCCGATCTTTGTGTGAGGTGACAGTTTAATCTGTTGCCTTGAACATTAAATGCAAAAGTATAGTGACAAGGAGGGAGTTTACTTGTGGTGGCATTCCCCGGCTCCCAGGCGGTTACAATAAGTCTGCGGCTGTAGGGATTCCGTTTGATCTCGTCGATTATATATCTAATTTGATCTACCTGTCTTACCTGCCAGTTTCCATTTTCATCAAGTTCTGCAGAAGGGAATTTTCGCCAGTAATAGCCGTAAGCAGTTTCAAGATCACCGTTTTCATCTGCCCATGCATCCCAGATTTTTGTATGTTTTCTAAGATTTCTGATGTGGTCTTCACCCGAAAGGTACCATAACACTTCGTGTAAAAGGGACTTCCATACCATCTTTTTAGTGGTAAGCAGTGGAAATCCTTTTGAAATATCCGCACGATAGTTGGCAGAGAAATATGAAATCGTATCAATGCCTGTCCGGGAAGGCTTTCGTATTCCTTCTTTCATCACGAGGCGCACCAAATCCAGGTATTCTTTCATCCGAGAGCAGTCTTTTCCAATGTATTTGTAAAAAAGTTAAACCGTAATTTACAAATTTCAATCGAAAGATTTTATCAGGGTAGAATTTGTCCGGATACCATTCTCTTTTTCGATAACAGACGGTAATCGGGCACTACGAATATCAAACCCCGCAAACGGGGTATCGGGTTGTGGGTGAGCGTTTACGAGCTACGAATATCAATTCCTCTGCGAGGAAAATTCTGGTATTGCTAACCTGCCTGGGCAGGTGGTATGTTCGTAGATAAGTTCGAACTCCCAATACAAAAAACCTGCCTGGGCAGGTGATATGTTTATGCTTCGCCTGCGGGATACTGTGGCTCGGGAGGAGGCAAACTGTTAAGAATATATCACACCGCCCAGGCGGGTTTATAAGTTTTTGAAATTCATATTCTGCTACGAACATGTCACCCGCCGAGGCGGGTTGAAAAATCACTCCGCGAAAATCCGTTAAATCTGCGTGTATCTGCGTTCCCTTCCCCCACTTACGGTTAATCGTGTTGCAGACGGCAATCGGGACGATTACCACTCCTCACACTTACGACAATAATCCCTCTAACCTTCAGGTTATTTCAGAACATTATCAAGTCGGTTAACATCGGGGATGTTCTCATCGCCAAGCTGGTACCAGGTCAGCTCGCGGGGTGTTTCAAGTTTCACCCTAATGGAAATTTTACCATCTTTCCAGATTGATGCAGGTTTGTAATAAACCAGTTTTTTGAAAGTTCCTTCTGCCAGATATATCTTTACGGGGAGTGGAAGCCGTCCCTTATTTTCAATAACATACTCATCCTCCCCAATTCCTTCCTTTTTGCCTTTTGCTTTTTCGCCATCGATAAGACTGTAAGATAATTTCAAATCCGGATAATCCCAGTTAAAAAACCATGGTTTGAAGTACCAACTCAGATCTTCGCCGTAAAAACTGCTCATGATATTAAAAAAATCGAACGGATTTGGATGTTTTCCTTTCCATACTTCGATGTAATTTTGCATCGCTTCTCTAAACTTATCCTCACCCATCATATCCTGTAAAAAGAGATAAGCCAGTGCCGGTCGGTTATAAGCCGCCATTCTGTAGGTTGGTCCCTTAAGTTGAATTGAAGGCACCATTGGAGGCACTTCAAACTCTCTGCCTGCTCTCTCGTCATAAGCTTTCATCTGAGCTGCAATTGGATTGTATTTCCCAACCTCCTTTTGGAACTTGTATGGAATCATACGCGCCCAACCTTCATCCATAAAAGCATATTTAACTTCATTGGTACCCATAAAAAACGGGAAGTAAGTATGGGCTATTTCATGTGAAGTCAGACCAACCATGGAAGCATAAGTCGATTCTGAACCGTCATTTACCATCATCGGGAATTCCATTCCCCCCTGCCCATTAAATACAGTCATTGAAGGGTATGGATATGGAACACCTGGCAGGTCCTCGGAAAAATATTTGATTGCCTGACGGGAAATGTCAGCAACCTGATAAAAATCTTCAGATTTTTCATTGTAAACTGCCGAGATTAAAACTTTTCTCCCTGTTTTATTGTCAACCACCATCGTTGAGGCATCCCAAAGATAATCAAGCGCAGCACCAAAGGCAAAATCGGGAACATATTTGGCAGTGTAATGAAAAACATTTTTCCCTTTTTTGGTTTTTAGATTATTTTTTGTCTCTTTTGTTACAATTTTTACTATTTCATTTGAAGTTTTTGCCTTTTCAAAACTTTTTAATATCTCATCTGAATAAACCTCTGCCGGATTTTGAAGTTCACCTGTTGCCCAAATCAGAAATCCTTCAGGCGCTGTGATTTTTACATCAAAATCAGCAAAATTGTTGTAAAACTCCTGATTCATTGTAAAGTTTTGTTCATCCCAACCCTGAAGATCGTCATAGACGGACATTTGAGGATACCAGTATGCAATAAAAAGAGTGGAATCACTGTATTTCCCCATCCTCACTCTTGAAATTTCTGGAAATTTTACTTCCCAATTCATCTCCACGGTAACATTTACACCAGTGTTTAATGGAGTATCCAGTTTCACAAAAAGTAATGTCCCGGATCTGCTTATTTTATCACTTTTTAGGTCAATATCTTTACCATCAATTTTAAAATCCGAAATTATTGTTCCATCATGTACATCAGAAGGGTTAACCTGGAAATCTCTGCCTACCCCTTTTTTGAATGCATCCTGGTAAAGTCTGATCACTAACTTTTCGAGCGCATCTGGGAAATTGTTTTTATAGTTTATGACAACTTTCCCCCTTACTTTTCCCTCTTTAGGCAACAATTCCGCATCAATTTTATAACTGACATCATTTTGCACATAATTTTTTCCGGGCTTCCCATCATAAGTGCGGAATCCCTTTTCAACCGCCTGACGGAGATTCAGGGGCATGTAATCATTAATTGAATAATTCTGCGCAAACGAAGAAACAGAATAGATGCAAATTGCAAAAACCAATACCTTGAGGGACATTATTTAATCCTTTTTTGAAATCTGTTCAAGTTGTTCATAAAAATTTGGATTTGAAATATTAACACACTCTGCCTGGTTGACTTTTCCACCTTTGTTTAAAAGTGCCGCAAGGATAGAAAATGCCATGGCAATTCTATGGTCACCAAAAGATTCAAAAAGCGCAAAATCATCCAGATCTTTTCCGTAAAGCAGGAATCCATCTTCATATTCAACAACCTCTGCACCACAAAAACCAAGATTTTTTACGATAGCAGTTATCCTGTCTGTTTCTTTAATCCTCAACTCTGCGGCATTCCTTATCATAAATCCACCCTCAGCAAACAGTCCGGCGATTGTAAGTGCAGGAATTTCATCTATGATAAGGGGAATTTCTTCGGGGAATATCTCAATATTTATTAAGTCTGACCGTTTAACAAAAATATCACCAGATTTGCCACACTTCCCTGTTTCTTCCCTGTCGAAAATTATATTAGCACCCATTCTTTGCAAAATTTCGAGTGCTTTAATTCTTTCAGGAGAAAGCAAAAGATTTTTTATACGAAGTGAATCACCGGCAATTAATGTGAGCACAATAAAAAACATTGCGCTCGAAATGTCACCGGGGATCAGATATTCCCCTGCCTGGGGATAAAATTTTGACGATACGGTAATCGATTTCCCGGAAGGATGATCAATCCGTTTTATTCCCAACATCTCTTCCGTGTGGTTTCTTGTTTCAAATGGATCTATGATTGTCAACTCTCCATCTTCGATGTGGAGACCGGCGAGGATAAGGGCACTTTTTACCTGGGCACTTGCCACTTCAAGAGTGATCTCTCCTGCTTTAAGTTTACTTTTTTTAAGCGTCATCGGAAGGTGTTTTTTGTCGAGTGTGGCTTTTGCACCAATCTTTTTGAGAGGGGCAGTTACACGATCCATTGGTCGTTTCTGAAGTGATTCGTCACCTGCAATAACAGTATCAAAATCCTGCGCTGCCAACAACCCTGCAAGAAGTCTTGCTGTTGTTCCCGAATTTCCGGCATCAAGCACTTCCTCACTTTTGGTAAATCCTTTAAATCCCACCCCTTTAATGACAATAACACCATCTTTTTGGTCGATTTTGGCACCAATTGACTTTAAACACTTTAAGGTTGATTTAACATCTTCACTGGTGGAAATATTTTTTATAACCGATCCCCCCTCAGCCATCGAAGCAAAAATCACTGCACGGTGTGAAACCGATTTGTCACCACCAAATGTCAACTCACCTTTAACTCGTGTTATAGGACTAATATTTTTAATACTCAATTTTGTTCCTTTTTGTTGTTTGAATCAGCTAATTTATCCAGAGCCATGTTTTTAACAAAAGCTTCAAAAGTTAATTCAAATTGTTTCTTAAAATTTGTGGAAGTGGTGTCACCATAATTCATTTGTTGATCCATTTTAAAGCCATTTCATCAAACTCTTCAGCGGGCAATCTTGATTTTTCATAATGCCCTGCTGCGAGTTTCTGCCTAAGTGCTTCATAAACCGACACAGCCGCAGCAACCGAAGCATTTAGACTTTGTATCATCCCTTTCATCGGGATGTAATAGCTAAAATCGGCTTTTAACAATGCCTCTTCTGAGATTCCCCGGTGTTCATTCCCAATCACGAGAGCGATCTTTTTTGTAAAATCGATATCGTGAAGTGTCCTTGATTTATCATCAAGAAAGCTTGCGGCGATGGTAAATCCCTGACTTCTCAATGCATTGTAACAATCATCAACTGTTTTAAATTTTTGTGTCTCGATCCATTTGGAAGCGGAAGCGGAAGATTTTCCGCCAAGTTTTGGGAATTTTTCGATGTTATAAAGGAGTGAAACTTTTTTTATTCCCACCGCATCACAACTTCTTAAAATTGCACTTACATTATGCGGATCATGGATATTTTCGAGAACTATGGTAAGGTCGTTTTGCCGGTTTGATGCAACTCGCATCAGCTTTTCCCGGCGGGAGGGTGAAATGTCTTTGGATCTTGCCAATTTATTTTATGATAAGTTTGTAAATAATTGAAGGAAAATCGGTCCGGGCTCTGTCAACTTTAAGTCGCTTAATATCATCCAGGTTTAGATAAAAAAGGGACATCTCAAGGATCTTCTCCATCACTTCATCCTCAGTGTGAGCCCAGCTCTCACAACCGTGTAATGAAGGTACTTCGGCTGTATAACCGTCAGCGGTTTTAGTAACTACCAGTTCCAGAACCACTGCCACCCCCGGTCACTATCTTAACACTTGCGCTGGCACCTATTCTGTCTGCACCACTTTCAACCATCGCCCTGGCATCTTCAGTTGTTCTGATTCCACCCGAAGCCTTAACTCCAAGTGTGGATCCTACAACTTTTTTCATCAGCGCAACTGCCTGAACAGTGGCTCCACTTTTTGAAAAACCGGTTGATGTTTTCACATAACTCGCTCCCGCTTGTTTGCAGATCAAGGAAGCTTTTACAATCTCTTCATCAGTGAGCAAACATGTTTCAAGGATCACTTTTACAATCACTCTTCTGTTTTTTGCGGGAATTACAATCTGCTGAATGTCATCAAATACTTCGCGGTACATCTTCGACTTTAACCATCCAACATTAATTACCATGTCGAGCTCCTGAGCACCTTCAGAAATTGCCTGTTCAGCCTCAGCTCTTTTTACTGCAGTTGGATTTGATCCCAAAGGGAATCCAATCACGGTACAAACCTTAACTCTGGTTCCACGTAAAAGATCACTGCAAAGTTTTACATGACATGGATTGATACAAACGCTGGCGAATTCAAATTGTTTGGCTTCGCTGCAAAGAGTTTTAATTTCATCAATTGTTGCATCAGGTTTAAGTAATGTGTGATCGATCATCCTCGCAAGTTCATGATCGCTTAATTCATGTCCAACGCCAATTCCCGCTGAAATTCTTTCAGCTCCGGCACTTACTATCTTGTTTACCGTGAGAGGTTGAGTTACAACATTTCTCTCCCAACCCTTACAGGTTTCGGAAGTGCAGTAAAAATCACTTAATTTCCTCTCTAAGAGGGCCTGGTGGACAATTTTTGAAATTCTGTTTGTTTCCATTTTACATTCCGTGTTCTTTGAATGCTTTAACTGTGTTTTTTAGTAACATCGCGATTGTCATTGGTCCAACTCCACCCGGAACAGGTGTTATATAAGAAGCGACCTGCGAAACTCCTTCAAAATCGACATCTCCGACCAATCTTGTCCCCGATTTTGTTGATGGATCATAAATTCTGTTGGTCCCCACATCAATTACAACAACCCCCTCCTTTACCATCTCTTTTTTGATAAATCCGGGTACGCCCATCGCCGCTACAAGAATATCGGCTTGTTTTGTATAAACTGAAATGTCCTTCGCTGCCGAATGACAAACTGTAACAATGGCATTAGCAAACTTTTTCTTTTGCATCAGAAGCAGTGCAGCCGGTTTCCCAACAATATTACTCCTGCCAACAATTACAACGTGTTTTCCTGCGGGATCAATATCGTATCTGGCAAGAAGTTCAACCACCCCTGCTGGAGTACAAGAAACATAAGTCGGGTTGCCCGTTACCAGTTCACCAACAGTTGTTGGATGAAAACCATCAACATCCTTTATGGGATCGATGGATCTGATAATGACAGCTTCATTGATTTGTTTTGGAAGTGGAAGTTGAACTAAAATTCCATGAAAATCGGGATTTTCATTAAAATATTTCACTTGCTCAAGAAGGTCCTCTTGAGTTGTTTCAGCAGGCATTTCCACAACAATGGAGTTGATCCCAACTTCCACACACGATTTATGTTTATTTCGAACATAAACTTCGCTTGCAGGGTTGTCTCCAACAATAATTACAACCAGACCAGGAACCTTCCCTGTTTTAAGTCGAAGTTCTTCAATCTCAATTTTCAGTTCTGCTTTTATATCGGCAGATACCTTTTTTCCATCAATAAGGATCATATTAACTTTTTGCTGTTTTGTCAAATTCAGGGAAAATAAATTTCTCTATTTCAAGAGTTTTCCCTGTTTCAGTGTCAATTTTCAGAAATACACCGCATACATGGACATCATCAAGAGCAGTTTCATATTTTTGAGGTGTTTGATATAAAAACCTGTTAAGAGCCGGAGCCACTTTCATTCCAATTACAGAATTATAAGGACCGGTCATGCCAACATCCGAGATATACGCCGTGCCGTTTGGGAATATCCTGTCGTCGTTGGTCTGAACATGGGTGTGGGTACCCAAAATCGCAGAAACCTTCCCATCCAAATGGTATGCCAGTGCCTGCTTTTCGGCAGTTGCTTCAGCATGAAAATCCACGATAATTACCTTGGTTTCGGTTCTGATTTTGTTCGCGAGAACCCATTCAGCCGATCTGAAAGGACAATCAATTATCGGCATAAAAGTTCTTCCCTGAAGATTTAAGACTGCAACTTTTCCTTTGGAAGTCTCAAAAATGTAGTGACCGTTGCCGTGTGCTCCACGGGGATAATTTTGTGGCCTCAAAACCCGTGGTTCATTTTTTAAATATTCCTGTGCAGGAGCTTTATCCCAGGTATGATTCCCCCCCGTGATTACTCTAACCCCCTGTGCAAACAACGCTTCCCCCTCTTTTTGAAGGATTCCCTTACCGTCGTTTGTGTTTTCCCCGTTCACTATTATCGCATCTGTTTTATATTTTTGTTGAAATGTCGGCAGCCATGTAAGTATCATCTCAAACCCCGGCTTACCTACAATATCTCCGATAAATAATATATTAATTGTTGACATAAATTTCCTTATTTGAACATGAAATATAGTAAAAATTAGAGTACGGATTATCCCGTCAGGCTGAAAGCATGATTGGGAATAATTGTTGTTCCGGATGGGAATGTGGTGAATTCTTACAGTTTTAATGAAATTAACACTCACTCAATCCTTGCAGTATTATTTTTAGCTTCCGGGTATCAAGTAGCATTCGACAAAAAAATACATTCCAACTTTGATTTTTGGTAGAATGGAGAAAAATATTTACTTTTCATAAACAACTATTTTAGTGTTTGACAATCCGGGAGGATTTGATCATGGGAAAACTTCAAAAAATATTTTATTTGTTTTTTACATTAAGTTTTGCTTTTACTCTACAAGCGCAAGACTCGCTTTACTTCTTCCAATATCCGGGGCAGAAGTATGTAGTACAAGCAAAAATACCTTTTTGGGAGGGTGGATACTTTACAGTAAACTCTTTCGGCGAGGTAACTCCTTACAAAATTCATAACGGTAAACAGTATTTTAACAATCCTTTCCTAAAAGTTCCGTTGGCATATCAAGGCGGCAATATCTACTGGCTGAAAACAGGCGATATTGAAATGCTTCTCGCTGATATTTCACTTCCTTCCGGTTCTACATTTACCGGTTCAATTCCTCCGTATGAAAATGAGACCCTCACCATTTCCAAGACTGCAACAACTTATCTCATCCAGGGTGGTAATGATATTCTCTATCTTAAAAAGGATTTTGGGTTATTCCAAAAATACTACTCTTATACCTGGGGGCCCCATATTCCAGGCATCTCCTCAGAGGATCGTACTCTCCGCGAAATGAAGTATCAAAAACCGGATGGGAGTTATTTCGTTTATCGACTTCCTGTTACAGATACTACCAAAATCACCTTTGAAAATACTCTAATGGCGCCGTCTCTGAAAGTCGATATTAATGCGAAACATCCATACTCAGAAGGGCTAAGTTCAGGAGATTTTTGGGAATCCGCAGCGGCAAATTTCATTTATTTTAAGGAGGGAGCCGATACAGTTCTTTCCAGTCATCCTGTCCCAAGACATTTTTGGTTTACTTTCAGTTCAACACTCACACTCAACGATTCACTTCTGATGAAGGGGTACAGACTTAAAGTCTATTTTGAACTTACTGACAAAGGGGTGGGACCAAACAAGTTTAGACACCCAAAGACTGGTGCTTATGAGATAAAATACCTGATAAGAACCCCCGACTTTTATGCAAAAATTCCAGATTTTATAAACTACTATAGCAGATGGATAATCTCCGGTAGTGACACGATCTATCAGGGAGTTGTTGAACATAATCTCGGGAACGACACCGTTCACGAAATGACAGTTTACAGTCTTGAGTCATTTTTAGGTGAGACATTTTATATCCGTTCTCTACAACAGGATGATGTGACTTATGTTATTTATAAAAAAGTATCCGGCGTTTTACAAGAGTTAAACCGCGAGAAACACTACTTTTCGACCATTGACTCATCAACACTTCATTACCTGCTAATGGGTGAAAAGAAAATAGCACTGAACACCACTTACTCTGACTCCACAGGAGGAGCAATTTCAAGGGTTTATCATTTTAAAGGTGGTTATCGTGGAGATGAAGAAATAAAGTATAAAGCGAGGACAGGTCCAATTTTAATTGTAAGATATGAACCCGATGGCCTTGGAGGTGCTCAAAAGGTTGTTTATAAACTTTGGAAAGTTAACAACAAAGGTGTAGTTCATATTGTGGATAATTATGCCGAGCCAGCTCCACCGGTAGTGATTCCAACAGAATTCTCCATCAGCAACAATTATCCAAATCCGTTTAATCCTTCAACAAAGGTGAGGATCGCTACGGTTGAAAGCTCAGTTCTGAGCTTTACACTCTTCAACAGCAATGGTGAAGAGGTATCAAGTTTTACAAAAGAATATGCTGGCAGGGGCAATTATGAAGAGGAAATAAACCTCTCAGGTCTCCCTTCCGGGGCGTGGTTCCTTTCGGTTCGAGATGACCAGGGTCGTCCACTTAAGTTGCTTAAACTACTTTATTTGAAGTAGGTTAACAAAGATATTTTTTGGGAGTTTTTCCCGAGGAGAAAAACATGAAAACAGTAAATATTTTTTTCAGACTATTATTTTTATTTTTCCTGACCACTCAGATTTTTGCTCAGGACTCACTATACTTCTTCCAGGTACCCGGTCAGAAATATGTAATTCAGACCAAGGTTGATAAATGGGGTGGAGGTGGAGGATTTTGGACATATATCGATCTGGGTGAAGTAACTCCATACAAAGTCCTGAACGGCAAGCAGTATTTCAACAATCCTTTCCTAAAGGTTCCAATGGCGTATCAAAATGGCAAGATTTACTGGCTGAAAACAGGTGATATTGAAATGTTTCTTGCTGATATTACACTTCCTTCAGGCTCCACATTCACAGGTGCAATTCCTCCACACTCAAATGAACTTCTCACCATTATAAAGACGACAACTACTTATCGCATTGAGGGAGATAAAAGTACTCTTTATCTTAAAAAGGATTTTGGCTTATCCCGTAAGTACTTCTCCGATTCATGGGGACCTCCACTCCCAAGCGCTGTCTCAGAAGATATAACTGTTCGCGAAATGAAGTATCAAAAACCGGACGGCACTTATTTTTTGTATAAACTGCCGGTTATAGTTACAACTTCGACAACATTTGAAGACACCTTATTTACTCCATCAGTGAAGGTGGATGTTTCCTCAAGACATCAGTACTCTCAAGGTTATAGTTCCGGCGACTTCTGGGAATCAGCAGATGTAAATTTGATTTATTCAAAACCGGGAGTTGATACTATAAAATTCATTCAGCCTCTCGTAAGGAAGTACCCCGAATATTTCAGTTCAACACTTACACTTAAAGATTCACTTCTCTTAAATGGATACAGGTTAAAACTCTATATCGAACTGACCGATAAAGGGGTGGAACCAAATAAATTCAGGTATCCTGAGACGGGTGGGTATGATATAAAGTACTTTATAAGGGCAACCGACATTTATGCAAAAATTCCTGATTTCAGAAATTACTACAGCAAGTGGCTTATTTCAGATGGCGATACAACCTATAGAGGAGTTGTTGAACAAGGATTTATTGGAGACACTGCATACGGAATGGCTGTTTACGGTCGAGAGGAACTTTTTGGTGAGGTTGTTTATATCCGCGCTTTACCCCAGGAAGACCTCTTATATGGTGTTTACCAAAATAAATGGGGTACATTTGACGAGACACACAAAGAGAAACATCTTTTTTCGGCTGCTGATCCCACACAGTTACATTACCTGCTTATAGGGGATAAAAAGATAACTCCTTTTAACACATACCTTGACTCCACAGGAGGAGCAATTTCCAGAGTTTATCATTTTAAAGGTGGTTATCGTGGTGATGAAGAGATAAAATATAAAGCGAGGACAGGTCCTACACTCATTATAAGATATGAACCTGACAGTCTGGGAGGTTCTCAAAAAGTTGTTTATAAACTATGGAAAGTAAACAACAAAGGTGTGGTTTATGTTGTGGATAATCTTGCGAGCCCAATTGCACCAGCACTGGTACCATCTGAATTTAACATCAGTCATAATTATCCAAACCCGTTTAATCCAACAACTAGTGTTAGAGTATTTGTCCCGGAACAGACTGTATTAACATTTACTCTTTTCAACAGCAATGGTGAAGAGGTATCAAGTTTTACAAAAGAATACACTGGCATCGGAGAGTACATTGAGGAATTTGATTTATCAGGCTTCGCTTCCGGTGCATGGTTTCTTTCCGTCACAGGTGAAAATGGCAAACAGCTTAAATTGTTGAAACTTCTTTATTTGAAGTAAGTCCAAAAGTTTTTTTTGGGAATTTTTCCCGAGGAGAAAAACATGAAAACAGTAAATATTTTACACAAACTAGTATTTTTATCACTGCTGACCACTCAGATTTTTGCTCAGGACTCACTATACTTCTTCCAATATCCGGGACAAAAATATATAATAATGAACGAAGAAAGTCAATGGGGAGGAGGAGGTTTTTTTTCCACCACCTTCACAACCGGAACAGTCTCTTCGGGCATGTTATCAAACGGCCTGCAATACTATTACAACCCCTTCTTTAATGTCTATATGGCTTATAAAGATAGCAAGGTTTACTGGAACAAAGACGGTAATTCGATACTTGTAGTTGATTTTACACTTCCTTCCGCCTCTTCTTATACCGGCGCTATCCCTCCGCGTGAGGACCTGCTTCTAACTATCACTAAATCACCGGACCGGGTAATTCTTTCTAATGAAGAGTACAATGTGACTTTTATAAAAAACCTTGGGATTCAGAAATTGAGTTACTCCACCTCATGGGGACCCCCGCTTCCGGGTTTTTTCCGACAAGAAGTGTCAGTTAAGGAGATGCTCTGTCAACTGCCCGGCGGAACGCAATATTACTACAAAACCCCCGTAACTCTTTATCCAACCATTCAAATTGAGCAAACAGCTTTATCTCCCCAATTTAAAGTGAACATCAAGGTATCCCATTCTTATACCGATTTCATTGATTCGGTTAAAGGGAATCTTGTATATACTAAGTCCGGTCACGAGACATTTACAGAATCGGTACCATTACCGTTTCTTGGTTCATGGACCTATGGGGCTACTATGACAGCAAAGGATTCACTAATCAGCAACGGTTACAGACTCCATTTCCACTTTACCATAGTTGATAGATGTTTGATCCCCAATACCTACAGACTACCGGCTACCGGTGGATATGAGATTCGATTTGTAATTCCTCAATCTGACTGGTACAACAAACTTCCCGATTTTAGAAATATTTATCAAAGATCAATTGTATCAGGAAGTGATACAATCCCTTCAGGTGAGGTATCTCATAAGTTTCTGATGGACACAATAATCAACTCCACAACTTACAAAAGGGAAGAACTTTTTGGAGAGATGTTATATTTTATCCCCGGAGATTCCAATTATTCAGCCGTTTTTTATAAAAGTGTGAGCGGAGTGTTGCAAGAGGCAGGTCGCGACAGTCTCTTCTTTTCTGCCGCATATCCCACTCCAATTCATTATTTTGTTTCAGGTGGAAAGGTCAGCTATCTGAGTGATAAAATGGACTCTACCGGAGGATTCATCAGCAGGATTTACCATCTAAAGGGTGGATTAAACGATGATGAGGAGTTAAAGTACAAAACAAGAACAGGTCCTGTCCTTCTTGTGCGGTATGAACCAGATGGCACGGGTGGCTCTCAGAAGGTGATTTACAAATTAACAAAAGTGAACAATCAAGGAATCATCACTTCTTATGATGGTGATAAAGATAAGTTAACCGGCGTTGATTTACCAACCGAATTCGCCATCAGCAACAATTATCCAAATCCGTTTAATCCTTCCACGAAGGTGAGGATTGCGACGGTTGAGAACCTTGTTCTGACATTTACACTCTTCAACAGTAACGGTGAAGAGGTATCAAGTTTTACAAAGGAATACGCTGCCAAGGGCATTTACGAAGAGGAAATAAACCTCTCAGGTCTCCCTTCCGGGGCGTGGTTCCTTTCGGTGAGGGATGACAATGGTCGTCCACTTAAGTTGCTTAAACTTCTTTATTTGAAGTGAAATTATGATAAAACATTACAAATTTTGTGAGAGGAAATTCCGTGTTTAATTCGAAACAAAACCCGTTTCGAATTGTCCCAATATCGGGATTGCTTCTTTTGATTGTTCTCAGCTCAACAGAAGTTACGGCTCAGTTCGACACAATTGTTTTCAGCAAGGAGGGGTATTTTTCGTATGAATCAATTGTGTACATGGGAGATCAGGATAATGATGGATATGATGACTTCGTACTAAGTATCCGACCTGATCCTTCTTCAACTGCTGGTTTCGCCTCATATTTTCGTGGAGGCAATCCAATATCGAATGATTCTTTATTTTCGATACCATTTCAAGCACCCAGGGCAGTTACTGCATGTGACTGGAACAGGGATGGTTACAGAGATATTATAGTTGAAACAGCCTCACCCCCAAACCCAATAAAATTTCAGGTTTACTTTGGAGGTCCTCAAATCGACAACATCTCTGATCATACATTTTACTTTTCCTTCCCGGACAGTTCAAATAATTCACTGATGGTAAAAGGACAGAACTGGCCGATAGATTTTAACGGTGATGGATGGGAAGAATTTGTAGGTGCTCAACCTGTCTATCCAACTAATGCCGGAAGTATTATTTTTTTTGAAACCGGTAGCACAGACACACTCCCTCCATATCACCTGCTCTCGGATACAAGCATGCCATACTATTTTCATGGCAACCATTTATCGGTATTTCAACAATTTGTCGACATCGATGGAGATGGTTGTACAGATATTTCAATGGAATACCGACCAATGAACATCCCTGATAAAGAATTCCGGAAATTCTATTATGGTAACCCCGCATTTGCGTTTTCTGACAGTTTTAAAATTATCGATACTGCACATATCATCTCAATACCTGATATGAATGGAGATAGCAAAGGAGAACTGATTACGCTCAATTATGGCTCGCCCTTTCCTTACTGGTACACAATTGTCATGTCCTTTGGTACAAAACCACCCAATCTTTCTACCGATGCAGGGTTAAATCTTCAAAACAGTTCATATACCTACATCACTTCGCCGGGAGATGTCAACCATGACGGATTCAATGATTTAATCGTTCATGTCTCTTACTATTTGGCTCGACTTTTTCTCGGGGGTAACCCAATACCCACAGAGAAGGCGGATGAATATTCATTTAGTTTCGATAACAGTCCCAATTTTTCAGGCAGGATAGGAGATGTGACAGGTGACGGAGTTGACGACATTTGTATAGGTGAGAGTGCAGAGTACCGAGGTGAATTTCCACTGATAAATAACCGTGTCTATATTATGAAAGGTGTCAGAAAACCAACCGGTGCGGAAGATGAGTTAACAACTGGTAATTTCCCCACAGAATTCTCCCTCAGCAATAATTATCCAAACCCGTTTAATCCTTCAACGAAGGTGAGGATCGCGACGGTTGAGAACTCTGTATTGACATTCACACTCTTCAACAGCAATGGTGAAGAGGTATCAAGTTTCACAAAAGAATACCCCGGCATCGGAGAGTACATTGAGGAATTTGATTTATCAGGCTTTCCTTCAGGAGCATGGTTTCTTTCCATCACAGGTGAAAATGGCAAACAGATTAAATTGCTTAAGCTTCTTTATTTGAAGTAGAAATTATGATAAAACATTACAATCTTAGTGTGAACAGATTTTATGTTTAATTTGAAACAAAATCCCCTTCGATTTGTTCCGATATCGGGATTGCTTCTTTTGGTTGTTCTCACAACAAAAGTTAATGCCCAGTTTGATACTATAGTATTCAGCAAGGCGGGGTATTTTTTGTATGAATCAATAGTCTATATGGGTGACCAAGACCCAGATGGGTATGATGATTTCCTGATAACACTTAGTGAAACTCCAAACACAAATGTTGCAAGAGCATATTTTTTTAAGGGTGGAAATCCAATAAATCAGAATGCCGTTTTTTCCATTCCGGTACTACACGCTAGAGCAGTGACTGCATGTGATTGGAACCGAGATGGTTATAGGGATATTATATGTGGTTGGTATTCACCCCCTGCAGCCGCTAAATTTCTTATCTATTATGGCGGACCATTTTTAGATTCACTCCCGGATCATACTTTTTATTTCTCATTTCCGGACAGTTCTAAGAACACGCTATTCCTCAAAGGACAGAATTGGCCAATAGATTTTAATGGTGATGGGTGGGAGGAATTTGTTGGAATTAAGACTAGTTTCCCTACCAAAAGCGGTAGTATCATTTTCTTTGAAACCGGTAGCACAGATACACTGCCAAGCTACCACACTCTTTCTGACTCCAACAACGCATATTATTATTCCGGTAACCATTCAACGGTTTTTCAACAGTTTGCCGACATAGATGGTGATGGATGTACTGATATTTCAATGGATTATGTGCCTATAAATGTTCCGGATCATCCATTCAAGAAATTCTACTACGGAAATCCCTCCTTTGCATTCTCTGATAGTTTTAAGATATTTGATACTACACACATTATAGCGATCCCTGATATGAATGGAGATAATAAAGGAGAACTGATTACACTTAATTATGGCACGCCCTTTCCCTACTGGTACACAATAGTGATGTCTTTTGGCACAAAACCTCCCAATCTTTCAAGTGATGCAGGGTTAAATCTTCAAAACAGCTCATATACTTATATCACATCCCCCGGAGATGTTAATCATGACGGATACAATGATCTTATAGTTCATATCTCTTACTATTCGGCTCGTCTTTTTCATGGAGGTAATCCCATACCCACAGAGAAGGCGGATGAATATTCCTTTAACCCTGACAATAGTCCCAATTTTTCGGGAAGAATAGGTGATGTAACAGGTGACGGAGTTGATGACATCTGTATTGGAGAGGAAGCAGAATACCAGGGTGGTTTTTCTCAATTTAACCGGGTATTTATTATGAAAGGTGTCAGAAAACCAACCGGTATTGAAGAAGAGATAACAACAAATAATCTACCAACCGAATTCTCTATCAGCAACAATTATCCAAATCCGTTTAATCCTTCCACGAAGGTGAGGATTGTGACGGTTGAGAACCTTGTTCTGACATTTACTCTTTTCAACAGCAATGGTGAAGAGGTATCAAGTTATACAAAAGAATACCCCGGCATCGGAGAGTACATTGAGGAATTTGATTTATCAGGCCTCCCTTCCGGGGCGTGGTTCCTTTCGGTTAGAGGTGAAAATGGCAAACAGATTAAATTGTTGAAATTGTTGTATTTGAAGTAAAATCAGGGAGTCGAGAAAATGGTTTTAGCACTACTGTGATAATATAATTCGACCTTCGATTGAAATCGGAGGCTATTGGTTATATCACCCTCGACCCGGAAATTACTGCATTATTGGATTATTGAATTACTGCATTAATCTTCCGTTTCTCTATGTCGTGTGAATTTGATAAATTTGCAGTCCATGACACCGCAAGAAGCACTAAAAAAATATTTTGGCTATAACTCGTTCCGGATGGGACAATATGAGATAATTGAAGCCATTCTGAACAAGGAAAATGTACTCACAGTCCTCCCCACCGGTGGTGGAAAATCGTTATGTTACCAAATTCCCGCGATCATCTCCAGAGGTTTTTCGATTGTCATCTCCCCCCTGATAGCATTGATGAAAGATCAGGTGGATGGACTTAGATCTGCGGGCATAAATGCCGAATTTATAAACAGTTCTCTCCCCACTTATGAAATTGACCGTATTATTCGGGACACCGAACAAGGTCTGATAAAACTCCTCTATGTAGCACCTGAAAGACTTGAAAATCAGCAGTTTACTGAAAAAATAAAACAGCTTAAACCCGATTTCCTTTTTGTTGATGAAGCACATTGTATCAGCGAATGGGGACACAATTTCCGACCCGGTTACTTAAAAATCCGCGATTTTATCCTTTATACCGGAATTAAATCAGTCTCAGCATTCACTGCGACCGCCACAAAAGAGGTACGCGACGACATTGTTAAACAGCTTAACATGGATGAACCACTTGTTTTTGTAAGAGGATTTGAACGGGAAAATATTTCACTTTCCGTTCTCGAAGTAAAGGATAAAAAATCCAAAACCGCAGAATTGCTCAGGGTTTACGGCACTCCGGCAATTATATATGCCGGCTCAAGAAAAAAAGCTGAAGAAATCTCAGAATACCTCGCAATCCGAAAAATTGATAATGCTTTTTATCATGCGGGTTTACCCACTGAACACCGAAAAAGAGTTCAGGAGCAATTCCTTTCAGGCAAATGTAAAGTTATAGTGGCAACAAATGCTTTTGGAATGGGAATTGATAAAGAGGATGTGAGACTGGTGATCCACTTTAATATGCCGGGTACAATCGAAAGTTATTATCAGGAGTTTGGCAGAGCGGGACGCGATGGAAAAGAGTCATTTGCAGTTTTGCTTTTTGAAAGAGCCGATCTGCGTCTGCAACAATTTTTTATCGATTCAAATTATCCAAAAAAAGAACTTGTTGCCACCCTCTACGATGCACTTCTTGATTCAGTTTCCATTCAAATGGGGCAACTCCCCGACAAGATTCTTAAAATTGATTATAATCTTGTAAATCTGATTTATGGTAAAGAGATTCCAAGAGGCACTTTTATTGGGGCTTTAAATATTCTGGAAAAAGCAGGTTACCTGGCAGCGATCTCCGACTTCATGCCAAAACACTTTTTCTCTTTTACAATTGATATCGAAACTCTTAAACTCTTTACAAAAAAGCTCCCTGATAATATCAAAAAGGAGATGGTTCTTTACCTCGTTAAAGAGTATGGCGTAACCCCCTTCTCTCAAAAAGTGTTGATGAATTCAGAAAAAATGATGCAAGACCTCCGATTAAGTGAGGAGGTTTTAAAACAAACGATGTTTGAACTCGAAAAGAATGGAATTTTATCATATCAGTTGCCCAGTTCAAAAGACACTTTTCGATTACTCGTCCCAAGAATAAAAAGTCCAAAACTTCAACTCAATTCAAAGTTTATCGATCAGAATTACAATAATTCATTTAATAAGCTAAAACAAATTGAAAATTATGTTTACCACACCGACTGCCGCTTTGAATATATATTAAAATATTTTGGCGACAACAAAGAATTTAAGTGCGGGAAATGTGACAACTGTTTAAAAATGAGTGAGTCTTTGTCACATGATGCCTACCAGTTTGTTAACGAGTCGATCCTGAAAGCTGTTTATCATTTTAAGGACGGTATAAGCCCGGTCCATATCTTCACCATCATGATGGGAACTTCAAAATCGGAAATCTACCAAAAACTCCCCTTTTTTGGAATTTGTGCAAGTTTTAGATACAGCCATATTAAATCAGTTTTTAACCAGCTATTAAACAGTGGCTATATTTACGAAAACAAGTCGAAGGCAAACCGGATTTTTGTAACCAACAAAGGTTATGCTTCACTGATTGAGCTTAGACTCATTACGGGTGAGGATGAAAGCACCCCCTCCGATCCGGATACTGACCTTGAACTCTATTTTAAACTCAAAAATCTCAGAGAAAAAATTGCTTTAAAATTCACCCAACCACCTTACCTCATTTGTGAAGACCCTGTTCTTGTTTTACTTGCGAGACTAAAGCCAAAAACGAGAGAAGAATTTTTGCAGGTTGAAGGTACAAATGAAAGAATGTTCAACAAAATTGGTGAAGATGTTTTATCAGTGATCAACAGTGTTACAATTGTTTCTGATGAAGTAAAAAAGAAAAGGATAGTTATTCCCTCTCATCTCTACCCTGTTTATCAGATGTTAAAGGAAGGAAAAACTTATAAAGAAATCGCCTCCTCAAAAAATCAATCCGAGACCACCATCTCAATGCAAATTGAAGAGATACTGGGGATTGATGTCACTCTTGATGTGGAACCGATAATAACGAAGGAGAGATTCAGACAGATTTATCACAGATACAAGGAGGGTTTTGTTGAACTTAAAGACTTAAAAACAAAGCTTGGCGAAAATTTTTCCTATCCCGAGATACGAATTTTTCTGGCAAGATTTAAATATTCAGACAGTAATGTTGGCAAGGGAGGAAAACTGCATTAATAATACCAACCGATGATAACTTTAATCGACCCACTATCATCTTATTCATTCGCCCTTACTTAAACAGTTACATTCACTTTATTATAACGACATATTGCCCCCAGTTATTAAATAATTTCTGTGTTGTTAATCTTGTCCTGAATCAAGAAACAATCAAATCAACCGGGAGTCCAAAATGCGATCAAAAATCTTTTCCATCATCCTGTTTGCTGTATTTTTTGCAGCAATTATTTCACCTGCAGTTAATGCAAGTAATGCACCTAAAAAATCGTTGTCATACAGACAAGCCGAACTTAACTACATTAATGGAGTTGAATCCGACAACGCAGGTCTTCGTTTAAGCTCCACTCTTTTCCTTGGTGAAATGAAAAGTGATGAAGCAGTTATACCTCTTATGAGAGTCTTAAAAAGCTGTGATGATGAAGCATGCCGTATTGCGGCAGCACTTTCATTAACAAAAATTGGAGATTCAAGAGGAATTTATGCAGTTAAAAAAGCCGCTATTTATGATGAGAGCCCTCGGGTTCGTGACCTCTGCTGGAAGTTCTACATGACCACAGTTAAAGAAGGTGCGGTACGATTCTGATTTTAAGGAACCTCAATCCTGAATAAAACGGCGCGTCCCAAGCTTTCCGGGATACGCCGTTTTTTTTTAATATCTGTCCAGCTTAAAATTTTCTCCCAAATACATTTTTCTGACATCCTCATCTTCAGCAAGCTCGTTAGCTCCACCAAACCGGAAAATCACTCCCGAAATAAGAATGTAAGCTTTATCAACAATACTTAATGTTTCGTGCACATTATGATCGGTTATTAGAACTCCGATTCCACGGTTTTTAAGTCCTGCAACAATCATCATTATATCTTCAACTGCGATTGGATCCACTCCCGCAAATGGTTCATCCAACAGGATAAATCCCGGATCGGTACACAAAGCCCTGGCTATCTCAGTCCTTCTTCTTTCACCACCACTAAGCTGATAACCGAGACTTTTACGAAGATGGGTCATCCTAAAATCCTCGAGTAAAGATTCAAGTTTTTCTTTTCTTTGAGCAGAAGTAAGGGGCAACATCTGGAGGATACCTTTGATGTTATCTTCAACAGAAAGTTTTCTGAAAATAGAAGCTTCCTGTGGAAGATAACCTATTCCAAGCCTCGCTCGTTTGTACATCGGAAGAGATGAGATATCTGCACCATCAAGAAACACCCTTCCGGCGTTGGGCTTAATCATCCCAACCATCATGTAGAATGTTGTTGTCTTCCCTGCACCGTTAGGACCCAAAAGCCCAACAATCTCACCTCTTGATACCGAGATTGAGACTTTGTTAACAACGGTTCGTTTTTTGTAAATCTTTACAAGATTTTCGCTACTCAGTTTTTCGGGCATGGAATGGATGTCCAACTTCTCTTATTTTAATAAAAAATTCAGTAAAATACTCCGCTTTAGCCGGAGCTTTGCCATAATCGATGTAAGACGGAAGAAAGTATTTTTTTTCATTTCCGCGTACAAGATTTTCGGGATAATATTCGCTGATTGGATCGCCATACAGTCGTACATCTTCAACTCGGTTACTGTCGAAGGTGATAACTGCGTCATTGGAACTTGAACGGATTAACCCGTTTGGTTCGGCATCTTCATAAACATAATAAAAACTAAGCACACTGCCGTAAATATTTGTCTGTTTAAGATCACCATCCTTAAATTTCATTGTAACATCTTCACCTGAAACCTGATCATACCTGAATTCCCCGTTTTTTGAAATGATGAGACTTTTCTTTTTGATCAATACTGAATCAGGCTGTTTATCTTTTATATAAAGGGTGACAGTGTCACCCGAAAGTTGAGATTTTTCATACCAGAGAACAGGAGGAACGGAGTCGTTCTCAAGCCGATATGAATAGATAATTTCAGGAACCTGAGTATATTCGGTGTAATTGTTTCGAGTGGCAAAATCACCTTTAATGATCACAACCGAGTCGTAAGCATATAGTTTTGCACTGTCTTTTGTTGTAAACGATTCAAACTTAACCGCCCTTAATAAAAGAGTGTCGATACTGCTTGAGCTTGTGTCGATTTGCATAATAAAGGGATTACCTTCAACAGTTGTATGTTTTTCCCCTCTTAAGTCTTTAACATACTCACCAAGAATTAAGGTATTATCTTCAAAATTTTTAATTTGAACATTGCTGTAAGCATCTGTTGTCAGGTTGGTTTGGTCATAGATCAGACTGTCGGCAAGTACGACATTGGTACTGTCGACAATTTTAACATTACGGAACGCATTTGTAACTTTTGTCACTCTGTTGTGAACAAGACTGTCAGCATCAAGTGAACTGGTAGAATCCCAAAGTCTTACTCCACCCCATGCATAAGCAACCTGTGTATTCCGGAAATAGATTAATTCATTTGAAGTCATCGTACCCGAATTATCATATAATCTAACATTTTTAAAAAACTTGGCGCGGGTTTCATCAAATAGATATTCCCCTGTCTCAGCTTTTAAAAAGACTTTTTTATCGTCGAGTTCAACGGGTGTGGAAGCATAAGCCTTGCGAAGATTGCCAAAATAAAATCCCCGCTCAGTTTTAATCGTAAGTGTGTCCTGGGTTATCACAACACTTCCAATCAATTCAGCTTCATTTCTGTCAATAAAATGCACGGCAGAATCACAGGTAATTCTTACATTTAGATGTGTAATTACCACATCCCCTGCAAATCCTCTGATTTGTTCATTTTCAGATTCTTTCCCCGTCATCCTTTCGCCCGTAATCACTATTCGTGGTTTCTCTTGTGCAAAAATCAAGGAAATTGAACTTGTGGAGAGTAGTATAACAATCAGGATCAAGATATTTTTCATCTACAATCCGGTCCCTTCGGTTTTAAGGGTTACTTTGTAGATTGTATAATTTTTAAGAGACTGGTCAGATTCAAATCCATAACCTTCAATATCTTCTGTTTTGGTTTTAATTTTCACAAATTCATCTGTCCATATTTTTTTGTCCGAGTTCCGCCACATCAGTTTTTCCGTAGTCAACACCATCCCGCTGTCGTTTCTAACAACAACATTTTCATAAATATAAATATCCTTGTTCAAATCATCAACTCTACCCCGTTTGCCTGTAATGGTTGCCTCAATTCTTGTATTTTCGTCGTAAAAATCCACTTGCATATTGTTTTCCAGAATAGTTTCGTTCCGGTTATAATACATTTTTATAATCCCGGCATGAAGAATTGCGATAACCTTCCCCGAATCGGAAAAATTGACAGTTGAATTTATACTTTGTTGATCGGGCAACACCTCGGTCTGAATCCCCTTTTGTAATGGATTAAGTTTATCCTGTCCATCACAACCATAAAATGATAGTGCAATAAAAGGAAGGAGGTATAAACTTACAGTAAAAATCCTCATTTTAGCGTTGCCTGAGCCCCAAATTAACAAGATCGTGTAGATGAACAATCCCGACGGGTTTATCATCTTTATCAGTTACGGGTAAACATGTAATTTTGTAACTTTCCATCTTTTGTAATGCAAGAGAAGCGAGTTGACCCGGTTTTACCCTTTTGGGATTTTGTGTCATCATCTCTTCAGCACAAAGGGGAGAAAGATCGGTTGTCCTCTCCAAAAGTCTTCTAAGATCACCATCGGTAATTACACCTCTTAGTTTTCCGTTGTCATCAACGACGCAGGTAACACCAAGTCTTTTGGATGTAATTTCAAGAATTGAATCTTTAAATGAAGTTTTTTCATGCACCACAGGAATATCATCACCTGTGTACATTATCTCCGAAATTCTGAGAGAAAGTCTTTTCCCCAAACTTCCGCCTGGGTGAAGCATCGCAAAATCCTGTTCAGTGAAACCTCTTAATTTCAAAAGTGCAACCGAGAGAGCATCCCCCATTACAAGTGAGGCGGTTGTTGAAGCGGTGGGTGCAAGATCATAAGGACAAGCTTCTTCAGACACTTCAACATCAAGAACGATGTCAACCTGATTAGCCATCCGAGAACGGATGTCACCCAACATTCCAATCAAAGGTACTTTTAATCTTTTTAACATCGGAATCAACATCATCAATTCCTCCGTGGCACCCGATTTTGAAAGGAGAATCACCACATCCTCTTTCCTTACCATACCAAGATCACCATGAAGTGCATCCGTTGGGTGAAGATAAATCGCCGGGGTTCCCGTCGAATTCATCGTCGCAACTATTTTTCTTGCAATAAGACCCGATTTCCCAACACCTGTCAACACAACCCTGCCTTCAGACCGCATAATTAAATCCACTGCCTCGGCAAATCCCTGGTTTATTTTACCAAAAAGATTGGAAACAGCCTCCGCCTCAACCCTAATTACTTCTTTCCCGGTGGAAATGATTTTATCAAAATCTGTGACAAGATTTTTTTTGGAGTCTCTAATGAAGTCTTCCATTATTTAAACCTCACGGCTTCATCAATTCTCAATATTTTTTTCAGAAATTCTTCAAGCCTGTTCAATGGATACTGACTTGCGGCGTCACTTTTGGCGTTTTTTGGATCGGGATGAACTTCAAGGAAGAGAGCATCAATCCCCACTGCAACTGCTGCCAATGCGAGTGGCTCAATAAATTCGGGTTGTCCACCACTCTCACTCCCTTTTGATGGCAGTTGTACCGAGTGGGTTGCATCCATAACAACGGGATACCCTGTTTTTCTCATAATTACAAGAGAACGCATATCAACAACAAGGTTGTGATAACCAAAAGTGGTTCCCCGTTCGGTTAACATAATTTTTTTATTCCCTGTTGAAGCCACTTTGGAAGCAGCGTGTTCCATATCTTCTGGAGCAAGAAACTGTCCTTTTTTGATGTTTACAATCTTGCCTGATTTTCCTGCTGCGACCAAAAGATCTGTTTGTCTGCATAAAAATGCCGGAATCTGAAGGATATCAGCAGAATCCCCCACCTTCACTACATCTTCGGGAGAATGGATATCGGTAACAACGGGTAACCCAAGTGTACTTTTTATACTCGAAAGAATTTTTAACGCTTTTTCATCACCGGGACCCGTGAAGGATGAAACACTGGTTCTGTTGGCTTTTTTAAAACTTGATTTAAAAACAAAAGGTATGCCGAGGCGGGATGTAATCTCCTTTATCCTTGTGGCAGCTTCAAATGTGATGTCAGAATTCTCGACCACACATGGACCTGCAAGAAGGACAAGGGGGTTTCCACCTCCAATTTTAATATCATTAAGTTCAATCATCTTTCCTCATCAAACAGAGAGTTTTGTTCTCTTTTAAATGGTTTGTTAAAATGTTTGTAAGCAAATGCAGTTGCTATTCTTCCACGGGGAGTGCGTTGTAAAAAACCTCTTTGAATAAGAAACGGTTCATAAACTTCTTCAATTGTATCTTTTTCTTCACCAACTGCAACCGCAATTGTGGTCAGGCCGACAGGTCCACCACCATATTTTTCAATAATCGAGAGAATGATGTCTTTATCCATCTCATCAAGACCATATTTGTCAACATCAAGTGCCGTAAGTGCAATCTGTGCCACTTCCATATCAATTGAAGTTTTGTTGAGATGATCGGCAAAATCTCTGGTTCTTTTCAGGAGTCTGTTGGCAATTCTTGGTGTTCCCCGTGAACGACCGGCAATCTCGAGTGCAGCATCTGTTTCGATGTTCACTCCCAAAATCGAGGCTGATCTTATGATAATTCCTTTTAAGGTGTCATTGTCATAATAGTCGAGACGGAAATTGATCCCAAAACGATCACGCAATGGTGAGGTTAACATCCCCGCCCGGGTTGTTGCTCCAACGAGTGTAAACCTTGGAAGACTGATCTGAACCGTCCTTGCGGCGGGTCCACTTTCGATCATTATATCAATTCTGAAATCTTCCATCGCAGAGTAGAGATATTCTTCAACTACAGGCGAAAGCCGGTGAATTTCATCAATAAAAAGTACACTTCTCTCTTCAAGTCCTGTTAGAATACCTGCAAGGTCACCCGGTTTTTCAAGAACGGGTCCTGAAGTTAATTTTATTGGAACCTGAAGTTCATTTGCAATGATATTAGAGAGAGTCGTTTTTCCAAGTCCCGGAGGTCCCGTTAAAAGTGTATGATCAAGAGACTCACCTCTTTTGTTAGCAGCACTGATAAAAACTTTAAGGTTGTCAACTATTTTACGCTGGCCTTGAAATCCGTTAAAAGATGAAGGTCGTAAATTTCTCTCAAGTTCTTTTTCTTCTATACTCAATGCGGGATCCAATGTCGAATTTTTCCCCATCAATTCCTCATCATCGAAAAATTTTTAATATTAAGTTTATTCACAATTAACACGAGTAAAATCATAAAAGCCAGCATCCCCAGTGACAAAACTACCGATTCCCAGACATTATATATTCTCTGGAAATATACACTGATAAATGTTCTCTCGATAATAACTATATGTACCACAAAAACGAGTAGAGTGTTCCGTCCTATCAAAATGAATATCTTGGGAATTTGAGGAAGAATTATTGAAACATATACAACACTGATGAGTGCCAGGATAATTAAACCTGCACTTCGAAAAACGGAAACAACCACCTGATTGGTAATCTGTTCATTTAATCCAACCATATAAAATGCCCACTGGCCAACAAAAGACAAAAGAATCAGACCAACACCTATCAACATTATAAGAGAACTTCCCTTCAAATCAATAAATGCCTCGGGGTATGTTGACATGAAACAACCAATGCAGCTCCCGGCGAGGAAATAAAAACCAAATGGAAACAACGGGTATTTTGACCCACTGTCAGTTGTAAAATAAGCATCTACGACATCAGGCAACATCGTCGACATATTACTGTATTGCATCAACACAGAAATGGCGATCAATATCAAAGCACCAATCCCAAATACGATGTAATTCCGCAATTTTGTCTTCTCGGCGATGTAGAGTAAACCAATGGTCATTATCACCGACATCCCGATCACCTGGAGAATATCCACTCCCCAGAGTTGTTGCCATTGATAGTCGGTGTAAACCACTCCACCGGTGAATATCCTGTAATCGGGAACTTGAATTAAATAACCCAACAGTATCAGAAATAAACCCCGTTTTAATCCCTTTTTAACTCTTTCGTTCTCGGCAAATGGTTTGTTTTGTGTTTTGAAAAGATACAGGAACACTGCACCCGAAGTCAGCAGAAATAATGGAGCAATCATACTGTCAAGATAATACCAGATGTTAACCCAATATTTCCCCATCGCTCTGTACTCATCAGAAAGGGTATGGTTCATTGTGACTGATAAGACCATCAGCAATAAAGCTACTGATCTTAACAGATCGAGAAAAATAACACGGTTTTTATTGATACTGTCAGACATCTGTTATTGTTTAACCAATGCTATCATTTCGATTTCAACAGCCGAATCCAAAGGCAGGCCGCTAACGCCCACTGCACTTCGGGTGTGTTTACCATTATCGCCAAAAAGTTCTACCAACAACTCCGACGCTCCATTGGCAATTTTAGGTTCATTGGCATAACCGGCAACACTGTTAACAAATACTGTCAGTTTTACAATTTTTTCAATTTTTTCGAGATCACCAAGCAATTTTTTTGCCACGGCAAGACAGTTTATCGCACAAACCCGGGCTGCAGCAATTCCTTCATCTTCAGACAAATTCTCGCCGACTTGTCCCTTAAATGCAATAACACCATCTTTCAGTGCAACCTGTCCTGAGGTATAAAGCAAGGAGCCAACAACCATTCCCGGAACATAAGCAGCCAGGGGAGTTGGAGCTTCAGGAATTATGATACCAAGTTCAACCAATTTTTCATTTACCATAATATTATCTAACTTTCCGTTTATTATTTCAATTTTGTTAACATCCACTACTATTTCAGAAAGTAAGTATGTCAGACTTTAAATTTAATGAATTTGTTGATATTTTAAGGAGATTACGGAAGGAATGCCCTTGGGATCGTGAACAAACAAACGATTCGATCAAAATGGCGACAATTGAGGAAGCTTATGAGGCTTTGGACGCCATAAATAATAAAGATTACATAGAATTAAAGGAAGAGCTGGGTGATCTACTGCTTCATGTGGTGTTTCATTCAGTGATCGCAGAAGAGGATGGCCATTTTAATCTTGATGAAGTGATTGATGGAATCTCGAAGAAATTGATTCGGCGGCATCCACATGTTTTTGGTGATGTAACGGTTGAAGATACTGCAGAGGTTATGAAAAACTGGGAAGCCATTAAACTTGGTGAAGGAAAATCTTCAGTACTCTCAGGAGTTCCCATTTCGATGCCTGCACTCCACAGGGCGTTCAGGATGCAGGAAAAAGCCGCAAAAACAGGTTTTGAATGGCAAAGTCTCGACCAGGTAAAAGATAAAATGATTGAGGAAAGGGGTGAACTTGAAGAAGCCGAAGAATCGGGTGACATATCAAAACTCGAAGAGGAATTTGGGGATTATCTTTTTGCACTCACAAACTACGCACGATTTAAGAAAATTAATCCCGAAAATGCCCTGAATCTGGCAAGTAAAAAATTTGAAAAAAGATTTGGATTTATCGAGAGTGAACTCGCGAAGGAAAATAGAAATCCTTCTGAGGCCTCCCTTGAAGAAATGATGAAATTGTGGAATAAAAGCAAGTCCGGGGGTTAACCCGGACTTGGGGTAGAATAATTTATTAAGCCGGTGGGTTCCAGGTCTCAAGAATCAGTTTACTGTCTTTCAACAACTGATTTTTAAGTTCCTTTGCTCTAAGAGCAGTTGAGTTGAGCACTGAATAAGTGTTATCAACATATAATCTTAATTCTTCGATATCATTTCCATCCGGTTTCATATGAATCGCTTCAACCATATCGTTGAATATCTGATCGAGAACTTCTATCTCTTTTTCGAATTTAAATTTTGATTTATCCATTTGTTTTTCCATGTTTAAAATAAAGGATATCCAAATATACTGAATAAGAAATAAACCACGGGTTTCAAACGCTAGAACCTGACTCCTACTGATATTCTCTGAACATTAGGAAGAATATCATAAATTGAATAGGCATAATCAAAAGTTACCATCGTTTCGCCCATCGGCAGATTTGCACCGGCTCCCAATGTAAATTTTTCATCATCATAGTTGTAGCGATACCCGCCTCTCAGGAAAATTCTGTCAAAAACTGAAATCTCGGTACCAAAATTAACCCTCTCAACATTATCATTGGGATGAGTTACATCAAGTGCCGCCCGCATTTTAACAAAATCGACGTTAAAGATGTCCATTGCTATTCCCACTTGAAAGTGGAGAGGTAATGAAAATTCTTCAGTTCTGAGATTTGCAGGAGCCAATCTTGAAAGTGGTAAATTATCATCTTTCAGATATTGAACATTAAGATCCGGACCCTCAAAACGCATATCAGGACCAAAATTTGTCATACTCATTGCAATAACAAGATTGTTGTAATCGAGTCGGTATTGTGTCCCAATATCAAAAGCGATTCCACCTGCTGTTTCGTTCCATATCCGCTGTGATACATATTTCACGGTTATACCCGCTCTGAATTGCTCTGTTAAAGCTCTTGAATAGGATATACCAAGAGCAATATCCTGGGCATCATAAAAACGACCCGTTCCATTCGGTTGTTTTTCAGTAGTTATCTCAATTTTCCCGGTGGAAAATGAGATAAAATGAGCACCGATAACTCCCAGGTCAGGACCCAGATTATAAACAGCCGAAGCTGCATTCAAATCAAAAAGATCAAACCAGTTCAGATTGGAAAAATGAAAATCCACATGATTAACATGAGACAATCCGGCGGGATTCCAAAATACTGATGAAGCATCATCGGTGTAAGCAATTGCGGCTCCTGCCATTGCGGCCTGCCTTGCACCAAGGGGGATCTGGAGAAACTGCGCCCCCGAGGTACCAAGGTTGGAGTACTGTGCAGTTGCCTGCAACGCGATAAGTAAAAAGAGTGATATAAATTTTTTCATTGTTAAATCTCCTTGCCCGGCTTATTTAATTACAGCAAAGCGGTCGATGTACTCGCCGTCTTTGGATTTAACTACATACATATACATTCCTGAAGCGATCTCCCTGCCACCCTGGGTTTTGAGATCCCAGATTGCAGTACCATTCTGAGCAGAATGTTCAATTGTTTTTACAAGATCTGCGTCAACAGTGAAGATATGAATTGTACACTCCGAAGGGAGATTGATGAATTGTATCTGTCTTAGAGGTTCCATTCTCAATTCACCAAACTCGGGTTCATACAGAGAGGAAACCACATACGGATTAGGCACAACTCTTATTTTGTTTAATCCACTCTTAATCGCATCGTTATTAATAACAGGTGCTTTTAATGTGAACGCAAATTTATCACGAATGCCGGGAGCTTTAGGTTTAATGGAAGTTAAGGAGAATAAATTCCCGGGTTGCGGAGGATTTCCGGAAGTGAACTCAAGCCTTCCTCTTAATCCGTTAAAACTCACATTGGAAAGTGTGTAAACGGTATCAAAAGTGATCGTTGGGGCTCCGGTTGCAGTATCTCTGATTTCAAGTGACACAAATCCTTCGCCGTTTGAATTAAACCCTCTCGATTTCACTTCAATAAAATAGAGTGTATTTTTTAATGCAGTTTCATCAACAGAAGTAAAATCGAATGTAAACAAATCCGTTCCCCCAATCTTCGAGAAATTTTTAATCGGATTGGGTTTGGACATGCTAAAAATTATACCGTCTGAAGTTGATTGAAGTTTATCAAAGAAAAACGGTCTTGGTTTGATAAGTGTATCACTTCCTTTGGTAACATCAACACCAAAACTTAGAGTTATCAGATCACCTTTTTTTGGTCTGAACTCTTCCGGTGTTCCGGCAGGAGTGGTGATTCTGATTCTCAATCCGGAACCGGGGATGGAAATCACCTGATTTGGATTTGTCCAATTATAGTTATTATCAATTTTGATGTTTTCGCCTGTTGTCAGGTTTACAAAATCAAAAAGGTTGGGTGCTTTGAAATAAACCCCATACTTCTCGGGAGGTGTGTTGGATGAATCGGTAAACACCGGAGATAAAATCGTTTTAAGAACACCTCTTTCAGTCCTGTGGACATAATTAAATCCAACAACATACTCACCTGACAACAGATTTAGGTTATCGTCGGGGGTAATGTTAAGTACATAATTTGAAGTCCCCTTCCCAACGGGACGAATTGATTCAACCGAAACAGGTGTTCTCCCCAGAGCTGCAGAAAATGGTGCCAGCGAAACAATATTCACTTGTTCCAAATTTTTACCGAGAGGGCTCTCCAGTGGCTCAATGGTTGAGTCTCCTCTGTCATAAGCAGTGATCGTGTACCAATATTCAAAACCATTGGTAACTGATGTGTCCATGAATGAATACTGAATTCCTCTATCGATACCAATATCGTTTGGAATGTCAAAATCACCAAGGAGTGTCCAATGAATACCTTTGTCAACACTTCTGTAAAGTCTGTAACCTTCAAAATCATACTGTCCGGTAAAACCGTCAAACGATCTTTCAGCCTCATCATCCCAGTAGAGTGTATTTTTGGTATCACCCGAAATTCCTGAAAGTTTAGGAGTTACAGGTGGTTTTGCAACTTCATAATCAAATGCATGAACAAGTTGTGCCTGTGCAAGATTTTCCTGCAAGTCCAAAAGGTTATCACCCGCTATTACAGCAGTATAGAAAGTAAGGGTATCACCGGGGAACATGTGGTAAGGACCCGATGAGAGGGTTGCAAGCAGATCGAGACCTGAAGCCGGGATAGTACTTACATCATCAAAATTGATGGAAGTATTACTGCCAATGTGGAAATATTTATTTCTTACACTTGAATTATAAAGTGACTGAGTTGAAGCCATCCTGCCATAAAGAATTGAATCGAGATCAGAAACCTCATCATCATTATAAAGAGCATAATGGAAATCCGTTATTCCAACTTCCACTCCATTTATCTTTGGGGTTTCCAGCAGAGTAACACCCATCATCCCGGTTTTACCCGATGGCCACTCTGAAGTTGTTCCGTTGTCGTAGAACCAAACAAAATTCTTTGCTTTATCGAACCCAAGTTTGTCGTTGGCATACTCGGGAGCTCCACCTGATGCATCACCAACATCAATATCTGTGCATAAAGTGAAATAAAGCGAATCGTAATCTTTGTTACTTTTGTTGATTATCTGGTACTTAAAAAAAAGTAAATCCTGCGCGAACTTTACTCCATAAGCATATCCTGTTTGATGGAGTTCAATGCCAAGTATGCCGATTGTGTTGTTACTGTCGTTGTAGGCACAATACGAATCCTGATCTGATTTTATAAGGGGATTTCCATCGGCATCCTTAACGGGCCACCCGTTTGTTGGATGCCATGAAGCCGGATTATCAGAGAAAGCAATCTTTGCCCCCTCATTATTATGATAACCGTAGGATGCCTCCCACTCCTCATTTGTAACATATCTTCCCTGAATCACATTCCCGGGAATACCAACATAAGGGTTCATTCTATATATATAATGTTGTCCACTGTTTATCGGGAATTCACCCGATGGTCCTTGTGAAAGCCTTCTTGGGTAAAGTTTTCCTCTGTTTTCGAAGAAAAGCCCAATGTTGGATGCATTGTGTGTTCCACCCGCTCTGTCACGCAGTGAAAGAGTTGAATTCCCGCCACCATTTTTCTGGAGCTGAGCGTTCACCTCAGGTGAGATGAAGAAAAAGATAGATAAGAGGACACACACAGAAACCACTGAGATGTTTCCAAAAAATGGAGACAATGCCGAAGTGGAGAACTGTGAATTTTTAATTTTTATTGACATAAATTTTGTTCCTTCCTCAATTAGAATCTGATGGATGCGCCAACGCGAATGCGTCTTGGTGCGCCGTAGTTTGAAGGATCTTCCATATATTCCTTGGAATAACCACCAACAAATGTGTAGTCAGGATCGCCTGTGTCACGGTAAACATAGAGAACATTTTTGTGATCCAACAGATTTAGAATCTCGGCAAACAGTCTGAGTCTCATATTGTTAAAGATTGTTAGATCTTTACCAATTAAGAGATCAAGTGACCAGGTTGATGGTTGCCTGAGAGCATTTTTTACCACAAATCCGACATCTCTTCCTGATTGTGTGTAAGGATATCCACTGGAATATGAAAATACAAAAGAAAAATCCATGTCGTCAAAAACGGGTTCACCAAAAAGTAATGGTCCTTCATCTTTCGGGATCATAAAAGTGGCTGTGGCGTTTAATACATGGGTTTTGTCAAAATCAAGATAATAAAGTTGAGCTGATTCAGAAGTTCCGGGATACTGCTCTTCTTCAGAAGAGGCACTACCCTTTGCAACTGAGTAGGTATAGGTCAATCCACCCGCAAAATATTTGTCAGGTCTGATATCCAGGTTGATTTCAAAACCTTTCATGTTGGCATAATCTTCATTAACATAAAGTGTATAACCAACATATCTTCCTTCGGTGAAAGGGAAATAATAACGGGTTCCGATTAGTCCTGTAACATCTTTGTAATATGCAGTAAGCGAGATAGCTGTTCTGTCATTCAACTGATGAGAAATTCCCACCTCATAGGCTATGGTTCTTTGTGCATCAAGATCAGGTGATCCAAATAGTGGCTCACGAACTTTAATGTCATATTGCTGATTCTGGAACAGGAACTGATATTCAGGATTTTGAAAGAAATGACCGTATGCAAAATGGAGTTTTGTTTTTTCAGTTATAGGATGGGCGATCCCCACTCTGGGACTAAACTGTGAGCGGGGTTTTACATTAATCATTGATGTTGTGTCAAGAGGATTTGCACGGAACTTCACATTTGCGTTCATGTGGTCAAACCGTAATCCAAGATTTATCACAAGGCTTGGAAGTTCAATTTTATCCTGTATGTAACCTGCAATCTCAAATGGAGTGGTTTGATAATTGTTTACATAAGGGAAATTCCTTTTGGGATCTTCGATACTCCATAGTTTCAGATCATGCGTTTTAAATTGAGCACCAAATTTCACTTCATTATTGTTGTTGATCTGCCATACGGCATCACTTTTAAAATCGAGTGTTGTGGTTCTTGAATCAGTTAACACAAGGGGATCTGCTTTAGCCCAAAATTCAAAACCGTTTCCGGCAGTTGAAAGTAACACCCTCGCTGAGGCAACCATATATTCTGATGTATCTTTATCCAGACCTGAATAATATCCCTGATTAAAATAAGAAACCTTCAGATCATAAAAGAATGACTGACTAACCGAATGGGTTGCAGAAAGTGAAGTCTGCCAACTGTCAGTTCTGCGTTTAAGATATTGTTCAGGAATGTATTTGTAATCGTGGTTGTAACTTTGTCTTAATCCCCTGCTCCCTCTGTTGGAAAGAGTAACTCTAAAATTTGGAATAGCTGTCAGAGTCAGTTTTGTAAAAAATGACTGCTCATTATTGTATCCAAACGGCAGGTAACTTCCCTCATTAAGTTGTTCACCCGAAAGGAAAAAACGGAGTGAACCGGGGATAATTGCTCCCTCAATACTTCCGTTCATTCTAAGTTCGTTCATTTTTGCGTATCTCTCAACTCCAAAATTGGAGGTTCTCACTTCAAACTTGCCCGAAAACTTATCAGAACCATCTCTGGTAACAATGTTTACAATTCCCGAGAGTGCGTTTCCATACTCGGCATTAAATGTACCTGAGAGCAGCGACATTTCCTGAATTGCATCATTGTTAATCTGAGTTGCCAAACCACCAAGGAGAGGATCGGTGACATAAATTCCGTCGATCATGTAGGCCACTTCATTTGACCTGCCACCACGAATGTGAAGATTTGAACCACTCCCTACAACACCTGCCTGAAGTGACAAAAGATCGGTAAAATTACCAACAGGAAGCAGTTCAATTTCGTCCCTTCCCACAACTGAAATGGAACTGGTTAAATCTTTCTGAATAAGAGGAGTGTTTGCCGTAACCACCACTTCATCGGTTGTCATCGATTGAGGTTTAAGCTTAAAATCTATGGTGGTTGTCTGATCCACAACAATTTTAACTCCTTCAACCGAAAGATGTTCATAACCAACATAGGTAATCTTCAGAGTGAAGACACCGGGAGGAACATTTAATATTGTAAATCTGCCATCTTTGTCGGTTGAAGCACCAAGTTTGGTACCCTCAATCATTATAGTGGCGGCAATTAATGGTTCACCGGTTATAGCATCGGTTACTCTTCCTGCAAGTTTTCCGGTAATACCGGCTTGAACCACAGGGACAACGATAAGAAGAAAAAGAATAAATCTTTTCATAAATTCCTCTTGTTATTTAATGAGGCGGCCTTGTTCAATTTCATTGAGTTTGTGGAGCCATTCTTTGGCTTTTTTCTTGTTAAGCCTGGCAGCTTCCGTTGCAATAGCGTTAATTAATACCGAAATTGCGGCAAATGAGTTAGTGTATAACATATTCTCTGATTTCACCGTCAGGGCAATATCTGAATTCCCGGCAGCTGGTGAGGTGGATTTATTGGTAATGGATATCACCTTAATTCCCCTTTTCTTAACTGACCTCGCCAGGTCTATTGTTTCGGGAGAATATGGAGGGAATGAGAATACAATTAGTACCCCCTTGTCGGGGATAAAAAGACTTTCTTCAAGGAAGGAAGCCCAACTGTTTCTAAAATTTTTAGCTTTGATACCCACTTGTGTCAACTGATAACTTAATACTTCAGCAAGGAGATATGAAATCCCCATCCCGGCGGTATAAACTTCTTCGGCAGAAGCCAACATCCCGACCGCAGAAGAAAATTTCTCACGATCGATCATAAAGAGGGTTTCATTGATGTTTTGGATATCAAGATTTGCAACTTCTGTAAGTGTGTTTTTATTCCCGTCTTCCATTTCGATGAGTGGAAAAAGGTCTTTGTTGCTGTTGATCTCTGTCTGAAGAATAACAGAAATTTCATCCCTGATTTCGCTGAAACCTGAGAAACCGAGATTCTGAGCAAACCTCACAATTGAAGCTACACTTACATGGGTACTTTCAGATATTTCCTGAACACTCAGGAATGGAATACGGTCAAAATTAACAAGAAAAAAATCTGCTATCTTCTGCTGATTTTTTGGCAGATCTTTAAACTTCTCTTCAATCCGCTCTTTAACTTCGCGGTAACGCATCTTGACGATCCTTTTGTTAAAAGTGATGAGTAGTGAGGGGGAGGTAACAGGTTTTATGCCCGTTACTTCCCGCTCGAAACTGTTTACTTATTTTGAAAGGATCATTTTGTTTGTAATGGTAGTTGCGCCTGATCTAAGTGTGTAAAAATAGACACCACTTGAGAGTTTTGCTGCATCAAAAACAACATTTTGTCTTCCTGCTTCATGATATCCATTTACAAGTTCAGCTACCTTGTTTCCAAGAAGATCATATACTGAAAGATTAACATTTCCTGATTTTGGAATGTCAAATGTGATCATTGTGCTTGGGTTAAATGGATTTGGATAGTTCTGATACATTTTGTAGTCAGTTATCGAAGCAACCGGAGTTTTATCAAGAATATTGGTTACAAATTTGGTTGTGGCTTCGTCTATGTTTGCATTCATTTCAACTGAATCAACTCCAACAGCAACTGCGATATACATTATAACTGAATCCATCGGGTCTGTTGTAATTGGGGTTGTTCCGAATACGGCAGTTCCACCATCAAGACCTGCCCAGTGGTAGTTTGCAAAGTTACCATCGGTCATCAATCTTGCAAGGGTTGTATCTGTCTGATATCCATCATACCATTCAAAGTTGTGCGCGGAAGCGATGGTACGATCAAGAATTTTCAAACCAAAATAATGATCTTTATAGAAGCTGAAAAGCTGTTTTACAGGGTCGTAGGTCATTATCTCATTACCATAAGCACCTTCAACCATCGGGATCATTTCCATCCCAAATCTTCCTTGATATGAAACTGCTTCAAGACTCTTAACAGTAAATTTTACAATCGCATATCCCTTGTTTGCCCAGCCATACATGTGAACCTCTTCTTCAAGAGCAGGAGCTTTGGGAACATAATTACTGTTTACTCTCGATATTAATTCAACATCACCCCAGGTAGGGTTGTCGACTGTGTCAGGAGCTGTTATGTCATCAGTATCTTCAAGGTAATCATAAACATTTGTGTCCAGCATGTAATAGAGGAGAGAACCTCTGTCTAACTGCCTTACAGCAGCGCCCAGGTTATCCACCATACCGATACGGATTCTACCGTATGTGCGCAAGGTAAGTTCAATCTTACCTGAATTATAAATCGCTTGCGGGAAAACATCTGCAATTACAAAAATTGCAAATATTGAAAGAAGAAGAAATTTTTTCATGGGTTGCTCCAATTATTTAGGTTATTTAGTTAAAATTGTATTGGTTTTCATATCATAACGGTCACCATCCATCAGAAGATGCATGGTAATATCCCTCGCTGACAACATCCCATTTTTGTTGTTTTTTAGTTTCTTCCCTGTTGTTGGATTAACAATTACTACACCACTTTCACCAACAACAGTAAAATATCTGCCATCCTCTACCAAAATAGCTGTGGATTCATCAATGCCAATTCCGGGTAACTGATGTTCAATTGTGGCACAAATCAATCTGTTCAGTCTTTTTCTCACAATGAAGTGTTGGTCGATTATCACATTGTCAAGAAACCCAAAGCCCTCCACTGTTTCAACATTATTGGCATGAACAGTAAAAAAAACATAATCACTATCGTGAACAAGAAGCTCATTCCCTGTGATCATAACTTTACTCATTACGGCAGCTCCTGCCGAGGTTCCACCAATCATGCCTCCTTTTTCATAGATATCTTTTATCTTGTCGAAAAACTTGCTTTTGCCAACCTCTCTAAAGAGTTTTGCCTGATCGCCACCAGAAAAGAAGATTCCTGTGGCACCTTCAAGGGCTGCAAGATTTTCAGGTGAGTCAACCTGCTCCCTGTTAAAATAGAGTGCTTTTACATTTTTGCAGCCAAGTTTTACAAACTCGGAGCTGTGATCCCAGGCTTCATCCCTTGGCAGTTCACTTGCATTTGGTACAATCACTATCTTCGCATCAAAACCTCCTGCAAGTTCAATAAACTTGTTCATCATATAAACGGGTCTCGATCCACCACCAATAATTAATAATTTCCCTTTTGGTTGAGCCATTAAAGGAATGGCAAATAACAAACTGAATAATACAAATTTTTTCATTTTTTTCTCACTAATTGTAAACCAATATTTGCCGCAGCAATAAAATCATCGATCAAAACAAATTCGTCGTTTGCATGCGGTTTTTGAGCACCGATTCCGATATTTACTGAAGGGATTCCTAACCCATTAAATGAATTGGCATCACTTCCACCAAATGAAATCTCAGGTTTTGGTTCCAATCCCGAATCCTGAATTGCTTGATAGATCAGCTTAAAAGCAGCATGTTCAGGAGTCAATTCATAAGGAGTAAAATCTTCATAAGTTTCGGTCCTCATCGTGGCACCGGCATTAAATACCTCTGTACCAAATGTATCCAGAACTCTTTCAAGTTCTTCATCGAGTCGATCGGGTTTAAATGACCTGACTTCACCCGTCAATTTAACACTTTCAGGAACAACATTTACGGCACTTCCACCCTGAATCAATCCGATGTTCATTGTGGTATCAGGATCAAGTCTTCCCTGTTTAAGCTGGGAAATTGCGGCCGCTGTTATGGCAATCGCATTGATACCCGCTTCAGGTGATATTCCCGAATGGGAAGCTCTGCCAAGAATTTCAAGGGTAAATGCTTTTGATCCGGGTGCACGGTAAACAAATTTGCCCGGCAGGTGTGAGGAATCAAATACCATTCCCGCTTCCACCCATTTGGGTACTTGTAAATTTTTCGAGCCACCCAGGGTTGTCTCCTCACAGGTAGTGAACACAACTGTAAAATCCCCAAATTCGGGATTGTTCTCAGCTACCTCGAGCAAATAAAGAAGAATAGCCATCCCTTGACGGTTATCAGCACCAAGTATCGTCTTTCCATCTGAAGATATCTTTCCTGTTTTTTCGTCAATTAAAACTTTTATGTTGGCTGTTGTTCTGGCAGTATCCATGTGCGATGTAAGCATCATTTTACCGCCGGTACCCTTCTTAATTATCAAATTGCCTGTATTACTGCCCGTCGCATTACGGCTGTTATCTTCTGAAATTGTGACCGATTTGCCGGCAAGAAATGAGCGCACAAAATCGGCTACGGGTTTCTCATTCTGCGATAAAGCGTCAATTTTTACCAGAGATATAAATATCTCGATAAGTCTGTTTTTGTCTATCGTAATCATTTTTTCACTTTTAGGAAAGATTGTAATGTTTATTACAAATTACGAATTAAATTTTTCAGAGTCAATAGGTAATGAAAATTATTTTCACAAATTGATCATTTTTTTTAATCTTAAATATGCTGATTAACTCAATAAATATTATTATATTTCAATGTCTGTAAAGACATTACTTGATTCACCTGTTAATGGTGAAAATCAATTTTAAATGAGGTGATAAAATGGAAAAATTGTTTTTTGGGTTAATGTTATTATTCGTAATAAATCCAATTTACACGCAAACAACAATTAAAAATTCCCCGTTTCCCATCGATGATGTAAATCATCTAAATGGTGAAGTGATTGATTTTGGCAACAACGAAATGTATGCCATTTGGTCGAAGTACGAATTAACGGGCAGAATACGTTTTTTCATGGCTAAAAGCACCGACTCGGGGGGCTCCTGGCAAAATGAAGTGGTTGTATTTGATACAATCATTTTAAATTACGCCCTCCCTGAAGACCCTTATACGGGCACTCAACTAATCAAGGGAGATAACAACAGACTGCTTCTGTTTATCAAAGCCGCCGAAGGTAAACAAACCTACTACAAATATTCGGATAATGGTGGCACCACCTGGTCCGGTAACATTCTTCTCAGAGTTCATTCAAGCCCTTTCCAGGCAAATACTTACAGGATTTTTTCTGTTATTCATCTCGGAGGTGGGAATCTAATCTTTACAAGTTCCAACAGCATCAATACCTCCGGTACAAAAAGAAGTAGTAACAACGGAACCACATGGCAAGACTGGGTGACTCTTGGAACCTCTGCATTTCTAAATCCTTCTCTATTGAGTGTTGGGAACGGGAGCTTTTATTTGACAGGGCAACAACCGGGAACGATATCCGGCAAAAAAATCTATTTTGTCAAATATATTTCAACAAACACCTGGCAAGACACAGTTGTTGTTTATGAAGATACTTCTGTGGTTTTATCCCTCCCCCGCTTATTCAGAGGAGCAGCAAACGAACTTTATATTTATTTCACAAAAACATCCAAAGTTTTTGGCAACTACAACAATTCCAATATCTATTATTCAAGAAGCAGTGATGAGGGAGCCACTTGGGGGACTCCGGTCCGTGTTACATATTACCCCGGAACTGATGAGAATCTGAATCTAAATTCTCAATCACAAAAACCTTACATTGTGTTTTCCAACGACAGAAACACAATCAGAGGGTCAAAATATTTATCATGGGCAAATGGATTGGAACTTGAAGACAATTTTACTCCTCCTGTTATTTACGATTATACATTTAATATTGATTCAGTTCAAGCCGGCGATTCTGTTAAAATCAGGGTATTCACCGGCTCCCATTCTCCTGTGACTGATATAAAATTGTCAGGGTTATTTAACGATTTACCTCACACACTCCAACTTTTTGATGATGGAAACCATTACGACTCACTACCGGGAGATAAAATTTATGGAAATTTTATCAAAGTTTTCCAGGCGGGAGATATGTTAAAAAGTACCATCTCAGTTAAAAACACATTCGATAGTACAACGTCTGAACAAATAGTTGTCTCCTGTGCATTTCCCGATCGTCCAAAAACTGCAGAACTTACGACCGGACGAATAATTCTCCCCTTCGATTATAAGGGAATTCTTGCCGATGTAAACACTACTTCGGGTTATGGTCTGAAGTATGATTCAATCCGTGCAGTTTACTCAAATGGTTTTATGTTATCGGGTGTGATTGATACGAATATTTGGGCTGCAGGGCAATTAACCGCGTCAAGAATTGTAGATTTTCAACCCGGTGAAGTTGGTTCTCCTGTTGATGACCCGAGGAATGGCATTTACAGGGTTGCACTCTCCGATTCTGCTTTTGGAACCTCGTGGCAAATCTGGGAAGGAGCCGTCTCTCTGGGTGCAAGGTACTGGGATGGAAACAATAACAATATATATGATCCTGTCGACCTGAATCAAAACGGTACATGGGACATAACTGAAGATATGCCCGAAATTCTGGGGCAGGTGTCCTATTTTACCGCCTATAACGATGGAGTTCCGATTGAAGTCAGAAGATTTTTAGAGAATCCTAAAGGAATTAAGATAAAACAGACTATCTATACCTTTCCTTATGGAGATGCATTGGCTTTAAGAGATGCGGTTTTTATAAGGTATGAGATTTCAAAAAATGAAGGTTTGTCTCCATCGATTAAAGATTTTATTTTTGGTCTTTTGAGTGATGCTGATCTCGGAGATGGATATGATGACCTGGTAACGACAGATACCTTAAGAAATTCTGTGGTTTTTTATAACGATGGAGATGATCCAAATTATGGTGTAAATTCTCCGGCAATATATAATACAATGCTTTTCGGGAATCCGATATACATCCCGGGGATAAGTTTTACCGATATCAATAATAATGGAACATTTGAAGAGGGTGTTGATATCCCGCTCGATACCGCAGTTATTCCTTTAGGAAAACCGTTTGCCAATCTGATTTATCCTGGAGCAGTTAATAGTAAAATGGGGGTTGGACAGCACTATATGCAATCACACCCAACACATGGTGATCCAAGCACTACAAAAGAAGCACGAAGTTATATGCTTGGGATGAACAAAATCGGAGAATATCTTGATCCGTGTACTTGGACATTTGGTGATGTTAGAGGCGGGATAAATTGTTCACTGGTTAACCCGGTTTATGTTTATTCCGGTGATCCGGTTACAAATACGGGATGGATCAATAACACGGCTGTGGACCAGAGAACACTCGTCGCAAGTGAGCGATTACCATTAAATAACTCCGGTACACTTACATACCACACGGCAATTATTATAGGAAGAGGTACCTCGCCTCTAAACTCGATTACCGTTACCCGGGCAAATGTTGATACAATTTTTGCCATGTTGGGTGCCAAATACAACTATACACCAACTTCTGCCAAGGAAACTGAATCACCACTTCCGTGGGTCTATGAATTATCACAAAACTATCCAAATCCATTTAACCCAAACACTGTAATCAAGTTCTGTATTCCAGAAAATTCGTTTGTTACTTTAAAGATATATGACAACACGGGGGCACTTGTTCAAACTCTCCTCAACCAGGAGATGAATCCCGGAAATCATGAAGTTTCATTTTCGGGTTATACATTAGCAAGTGGTGTATACTTTTATCGCCTCGAGTGCGATAAATTCGCCCAGACGAGGAAAATGATACTGATCAAGTAGAACTTCGGAGTTTCGGAACTTAAGTACTTCCGAGGTTCTGAAACTCAACAAAAGAGACAAAACAGGTGATAAAATGAAAAAAATGTTTTTTGGATTATTGATGTTAATCATCATTACCCCAATTTTTGCACAAACAACTATCAGAAATTCCCCATTCCCTGTTGATGATGTAAATCATCTAAATGGTGAAGTGGTTGATTTTGGCAACAATGAAATGTATGCCCTTTGGTCGAGATTCGAAGGATTTGATCGAGTCCGTTTTTACATGAGTAAAAGTACGGATTCAGGTAATACATGGCAAAATGAAGTAGTTATATTTGATACCAACACATCTCCCTCTGATATCGAAGAAGACCTCTATGCTGGCACCCGACTAATAAAGGGAAATAATAACAGACTACTCCTGTTCATCAAAGCGGGCAAAAACAAACATACCATCTACAAATATTCTGATGATGGTGGTGCCACCTGGACCCCCAATATGCGTTTTATAATCACGAATACTTTCCAGTCAGTTTCTCTCCGAATTATATCTGTAGTGCATCTCGGAGCCGGGAAACTAATTGTAACAGGTTCCAACGGAGGTACTGTTGCAGTTACAAAAAGAAGCACCGACAACGGAACCACCTGGCAAAACTCGTTAAGCCTGCCAACTCCTGCATTTATGAACCCTGCTTTGTTAAGTATAGGAAATGGAAGTTTTTATTTGGTGGGACAACAACCGGGCACCGCTATTTCGAAAAAAATCTATTTTGTTAAGTATATTTCAACCAACACATGGCAAGATACTGTCCTTGTCCACGAGGACACTTCACTTATTCTATCGAATCCCCGGTTGTTCAGGGGTTCAGGGAACGATCTGTATGTCTATTTTACCAATACTTCAAAAGCTTTTGGCAGATATGACAACTCCAACATCTACTATTCAAAAAGCAGTGACGAAGGAGCCACTTGGGGGACTCCGGTCAGAGTTACATATTATCCCGGAGTTGATGGGAGCCCAATCCTTAATTCTCAATCTTTAACCCCGTTTGTTGTGTTTTCAAGCGATAGGAATACATTTCAGGGATTAAAATCTCTCTCCTGGATAAACGGACTTGAATTCGAAGATAATTCACCCCCACCGGTAATCTACGACTATGAATTAAATAAAGATTCAGTTGTGGCAGGAGATTCTGTTACGATCAGGGTGTTCACAGGTTCTTTATCACCGATTTCGAGTGTTCATTTATCCGGAATACTCAATGATCAACCCTTTAATCTTCAACTTTTTGATGATGGAAATCATAACGATTCACTTCCGGGCGATAAAATTTATGGGAATTTTGTAAGAGTCTTTCAGGAAGGTGATCTTTTACGATTTAGTGTCATTGTGCAAAACTCAACGGGCACCTCATCAACAAAACAAATTGTCACCGCTTGTGCATTTCCGGATCTGGTTAAGTCGATGGATGTTAGAACCGGTCGGATAATACTCCCTTTCGACTATGTTGGTAACCTTGGTGATGTAGCAACTGCCTCAGGAGGAGGTATGCGATATGATTCAATCGTCTCTGTTTATTCGCAAGGATTTATGCTTTCGGGTATGATAGAGTCGAGTGTCTGGGCTGCGGGAGCATTTACCTCTTCACGAATTTTAGATTTTCGGGCCGGACAGGTTGGCTATCCGGTGAACGATCCCAGAAATGGGATTTACAAAGTTGCCCTCTCCGATTCTGCTTTTGGCTATTCCTGGCAAAGATGGAAAGGAGCAGTCTCTTTGGGTGCAAGATATTGGGATGGAAACAACAACAATATCTATGATCCGATCGACTTAAATCAAAACGGAACATGGGAAATGAATGAAGATATGCCCGAAATACTTGGTGAAGTATCTTATTTTACAGTTTATAACGATGGTGTGGATGTCGCTTTAAGAAGATACAGGGAGACCCCAAAAGGAATCGAAATTAGACAGACTATCTATACTTTTCCTGATTCCGACTCTCCCTCACTCAGGGATGCGGTTTTTATTCGATACGAACTTGTTAAAAAAGGAAATCTTGCTCCGGAAATTGATGATTTTATATTTGCAATTCAAAGTGATCCTGATCTTGGAGACCCAAATGATGACCTGATTTCAACAGATACTCTAAGGAATTCCATTGTTTGTTATAATGATGGCGAGGATCCACAATATGGCGCAAACCCACCGGCAATTTACAATACCATGCTATTTGGGACTCCCCTCTACATCCCCGGAATAAGCTTCACAGATATAAATAATAATGGGACATTTGAAAACGGGATTGATACCCCCCTCGATACAGCAATTATTCCGCTGGGTAAACCTTTTGATAATCTTCTTTATCCCGGCGCAATCAACAGTGGTATGAGGGTCTCGCAACACTATATGTCCGCCCACCCGACACACGGCGATCCAAATACATCACAAGAAGTAAGAAATTATATGACCGGCAAAAACAGGATCGGCGAATATCTTAATCCTTGTGAATGGGCTTTTGGTGAAGTCAGAGGAGGTATAAATTGTGACCTGGTAGACCCTGTTTTTATTTATTCGGGTAACCCTGTAACAAACTCCGGATGGATAAACAACACAGCTGTTGATAACAGAACGACGGTAGCAAGTGACAGAACTTTTCTTGACAATCAATCAACCCTGACATACCATACTGCCATAATTATGGGAAGAGGTAATTCACATTTGAACTCAATTACTGTAACAAAAGCAAATGTTGATTCCATTTTTACCAAACTTGGTGCCAAATACCATTTTATCCCAACCTCATCGAAAGAGACTGTATCGCAACTACCGGGGGTTTATGAGTTATCCCAAAACTACCCAAATCCATTTAACCCCAATACTGTAATCAAGTTCAGTATTCCCGAAAATTCGTTTGTTACTTTAAAGATATATGACAACACCGGGGCACTGGTTAAAACTCTCCTTAATCAGGAGATGAATCCCGGAAATCACGAAGTATCCTTTTCAGGTGCTACACTTGCAAGTGGTGTCTATTTTTATCGTCTCGAGTGTGCTAAATTCACTCAGACGAGGAAGATGATCCTTATGAAATAGAACATCGGAGTTTCGGTACTTCGGTACTTCAGAGATTCAGTACTTTCGAGTTTCATTAATTCCGAAGTTCTGAGATTCAGAGGTTCCGAAGATCTTGAGTTCTAAGGTTCTTTTTGATTAGCAATTAAAACATTTAAACTTAATTAGCGGAGTAATTTATGGGAAAGTTTTTCTTTTATACGATTCTATTTACCATTGGTTTTTCTGACTTAATACTCTCTCAAAATCCTGAATGGGTAAATTTTACCAATACTGGATTTGTCCAATCCATTGTTGAAACAGGAGATTATATTTGGGTGGGAACAAATGGCGGTGGTGTTGTCAAAATTCACAAACAGAGCGGTGAAAAGAGCAATATCAATAAAATAAATTCCGGTTTACCGAACAACTATATCCAGGCAATAACCACTGATCAAAGTGGCAATATGTGGTTTGGAACCGGAAGTGGGCTTGCCAAATACGACGGGTCCAGCTGGACAGTCTATAATATTGCAAACTCAGGTTTGCCTGATGACTACATCATTTCTATTGCCATAGACCAAATCGGAAATAAATGGATTGGGACTTATAGAGGTGGACTTGCGAAGTATGATGGTACTAATTGGACTGTTTATACTTCTTCGAATTCTGGATTACCGGGTAATAATGTCCAAGCAATAGCGTTTGATCAGACAGGTAATCAATGGATAGGAACTGCAGGCGGTGGGCTCGCAAAATTTGACGGCACCAACTGGATTGTATATCACAATCTCAACTCCGGATTGCCAAGTTTTAATATCTTATCGATTTCCATCGACCAAAGTGGAAATAAATGGGTCGGTACCGATGGTGGACTGGCGAAATTTGACGAACCAAATTGGACAGTCTATAAAAGTTCAAATTCTGGTTTACCATATAACCAGGTTGAGGCACTATCTTTTGACCAAAACGGGGTTCTCTGGATTGGAACTTATAACAATGGGCTGTCCAAATTCGACGGTAATATTTGGACTGTCTACAATACATCCAATTCCGGTTTGCCGAATGACCATATTGGGGCAATCATCACTGATCAGAATGGCAATAAATGGATAGGAACTGATGACGGATGGACTGCAAAGTTCGATGGCTCTGATTGGGATACATTCCATTATTCCAACTCAGGGTTGCCCAAAAACTACATTGAATCTACAGCGATCGATCACCAGGGAAATATTTGGATTGGTACCTATTTTGGTGGACTGGTTAAATTCGATGGATCGAATTGGACGGTCTTCAATACTACCAATTCCGGATTGCCTGCAGATGTTGTCTTATCGATTACTATTGATCAACTTGGGAATAAATGGATTGGAACCTCAATTGGTGGACTTGCAAAATTTGATGGCTTGAACTGGACAGTTTATAATACTTCCAACTCTGGTCTACCATATAATTACGTTAAGTCAATAGCCATTGACTCGGAGGGGAACAAATGGATGGGCACACTACATGGAGGGTTAGCAAAATTTGATGGTACAAATTGGACCGTCTATAACACTTCCAATTCTGGATTACCTGAGAGTTTTGTTGAGGCAATTGCAATAGAACAAAATGGCGACAAATGGATTGGAACTAAGTATGGAGGACTTGCGAAATTTGACGGTACAAACTGGACGGTGTTTGATCTATCCAATTCAGGCCTACCAAGTGATTGGATTATGTCGATCGCCATTGATCAGGATAATAATAAGTGGATTGGGACTTACCAAGGTGGACTCGCAAAATATGACGGTACAAATTGGACAGTCTATAATACAGCCAACTCCGGCTTGCCAAGCAATTATGTTTCAGCAATCTCGATTGATCAGGAGGGGAACAAATGGATCGGAACATTGTTTGGTGGATGTGCGAAGTTCGATGGAAATAATTGGACACAATTTAATACTTCGAATTCCGGATTGGCACACAATCAAATCTTTTCGATATCGTGCGATCAAAACGGCAATAAATGGATCGGTACCACGGATGGTGGTTTGGTTGTTTACAGGGAAGGCGGAGTTGTACTGGCAGTTAATGATGAAGTGAAGGCATCAATTCCAAAATCGCATCAATTATCCCAAAACTACCCTAATCCGTTTAATCCAAACACTGTCATAAAATTCAGTATTCCCGAAAATTCGTTTGTCACATTAAAAATATATGACAACACCGGAGCGCTGGTTAAAACTCTGCTTAATCAGGAGATGAACCCAGGAAATCATGAAGTATCCTTTTCAGGCACTGCACTGGCAAGTGGTGTCTATTTTTATCGCCTCGAGTGTGATAAATTTACCCAAACGAGGAAGATGATACTTATGAAATAGAACTTCAGAGTTTCAGAACTTCAGTACTTCAGAGATTCAGCACTTCAGAGTTTCTTTAATTCCGAAGTTCTGAGATCCCGACGTTCCGAGGTTCCGAAGTTCTGAGATTCCGAAGTTCCGAGGTTCCGAGGTTCCGAAGTTCTGAGGTTCCGAAGTTCTTAAGTTCTTAAGTTCTTAGCTAAACAGCCCTTCAACTGAGAGGTACCTCTCACCGGTATCATAGTTGAAAGTTAGGATTCTCGAGCCTTTTGGAATCTCAGGCAACTTTTTTGCTACTGCTGCAAGAGAAGCTCCTGAAGAAACTCCGATAAACAAACCTTCTTCTTCCGCGGCTCTGCGGGTAAAGGCATAGGCCTCGTCTTTTCCGACAGTAATTATTCCATCATAAATTCCGGTGTTCAGTATTTTAGGTACAAACCCGGCGCCTATACCCTGGAGAGGATGGGGTGAAGGTTTTCCACCTGAAAGGACGGGCGATAATTCAGGTTCTACAGCGAATACTTTTAAAGAACGAAATTTCTGTTTTAGAATTTCAGCTACGCCTGTGATATGTCCACCTGTTCCGACACCTGTTATAAGATAATCAATACCTTCAGGGAAGTCACTTAAAATCTCAAGTGCTGTTGTTTTTCTGTGGATATCACTGTTTGCTTCATTTTCAAATTGTTGAGGCATCCATGAGTTTGGTAGTGAGGCAGTTAGTTCTTTGGCTTTTTCGATTGCACCTGTCATTCCCTTTTCACGGGGAGTAAGTTCAAATGATGCACCATAAGCTGACATCAATCTTCTTCTTTCAACTGACATCGAATCGGGCATCACAAGGATCAATTTATAACCTTTAACAGCAGCAACCATCGCAAGTCCAATTCCGGTGTTGCCTGAAGTGGGTTCAACTATTACACTTCCCTCCTTCAACAGTCCTTTTTTCTCGGCATCCTCCACCATTGCCAGAGCGATTCTGTCTTTTATGCTTCCGCCGGGGTTGGCTCTTTCAAGTTTTATCCACACTTCATTATCGCTGTTGAACAATTTATTCAATTTAAGATGTGGTGTGTTACCTATTGTTTCAAGAATATTATTGTATTTCATTTTTTACTCCATTGTTAAATTACAAAATCAAGATAAGGTTCAGAATGTCCGTTTTGTTTCAGTCGTACTTCACTTTTGTGATAAACCACCGAATTTGGTGGTACACTCTCAGTGATCCAGGCGTTACCACCTATAACACTTTTTTCTCCAATCACCGTATTTCCACCCAGAATAACAGCCTGAGCATAAATCACTACATTATTTTCAATTGTAGGGTGCCTTTTGATTGAGGCAAAAGATTTATCAACACTTAAAGCTCCCAGTGTTACACCCTGATAAATCTTTACATCATTTCCGATTATGGTGGTCTCCCCTATTACAATTCCGGTACCATGATCAATGCAGAATCTTTCACCAATTCCCGCTCCGGGGTGAATATCGATTCCCGTTTTTTCATGTGCATACTCTGACAGGATCCTTGGAATTACAGGTACCCCAAGCAAAAACAGTTCGTGTGCAATCCTGTAAATAGTAATTGCATAAAATCCGGGATATGCCAGAATCACTTCGTCTGTACTCCTGGCAGCCGGATCACCTTTGTAAATTGCTTCGGCATCCATGTCAAGACTCCTCATTATTGAAGGCAGAGTGGTTGAGAAATCGTTTGTGATTGAATCCACCAGTTCTTTCTCATCAATGACCGACGCAAGTAATTTCCTTAAGTCATACATCAACAAAACGGCAGAGGATGTTATCTCCTCAACTTTTGAAAAAGACTTCTCGGAATATTGTGGGAAAGCCAGTTTTAAAAACTTATCAATAAACTTCCTGCTTTCATCCTTCAAAGGTAACAGGCATTGATGGCCTTCGTATTTTTTTATAATCTGTTGTGCAAACTCTACTATTGCTGTGTTCATAGTGTTAAGTGTTTTTATGCCAAAAATGGCATACTGATAAAATTAGTGTTTTTAAATTGGTTTGGGGTTATTGTCTGCTAAATAAAATTAGCAACAACAAAGACAACAGCAACAACAGCTGTTAGAGGAAGAGTGGAAGCCCTTTGGAGTGGCTTCAATTGTGGTGTGGTATGGGTTAAAAGTGTGTTTCATTTTTCAATAATTAATGAACCAAAAATTACAATCTTACATATAAGTTGTAACATCAAAATCCTGATTACAGTTCCTGAGATTAAAAACAAAATAGTAAAATTAAATGAAGTATCACTATTCACGGTATTTTGTATTTTAGGGGGAATGATTTTAAGTAATAACAAATTGATGATGAATTCTCCCCTGATAATAAGATTTTGTCTGATTCTGTTTATTTTTCTTTCATTTGGTTCACATGCTCAACGGACTGATGGACACTTAACCAAAAATCAAAATTCTAACTTTAGCGGAACAAACCCCTCTGAAGTTCTGGTGATTGTCAACAGAGAGGTTGAGGATTTGTTTGGATTTGGGAGACGTTATTGCGAGTTACACAATATTCCATTATCCAATATCGTTTTTCTCGATATTCCTAAACGCGAATTAATTGATGGCCAGTCAGTCGAGGTTCTTCAGAATAATGAAATAATATACGATTTAACACCCTCTGATATCAGTAATCACTCATGGCGTTATTTCAAAAAGAATATTTTTGAGCCCATCAAAAATCACTTACAAAATAACCACATAAACGGTGAACCACTCGCCAGCCAAATAAAATATATGGTCATTTTTAAAGGAGTCCCTTATAAAATTGCCCCCCACTTTGAGTACAGTTATCTCGATGATGGTGGACGAACTGCTGTAAGTGTGGATGCTCTCCTCTCAATTGCATTCCAAAAAGATTTGTCAGGATTTGATATATTAAATCTTTTTGCCTCTCCCCATGCCGAACAACCAAATCCATATTATAATATTGAAACTGACTATTCAGGCAACCACAAATTCAGAAGCAATTATTATCAAAATGCTTCAGGAATAAAGCTTTCATACCTTGTCTCAAGGATCGATGGAGTTGACTACAGGGCTGTTTCATCCCTCATAGAGAGAAATATTCTTCGTGATATCAGTGGAAATAATATCTTTGTGCTCGACTATCACGACTCAACTTCGTATCAAGGGAAACTGCATGCAGCGGATGATTCTTACAAAGCTGCACTCAGGTTAAATCAACTCGGGTACGATTATATCTATGAAAAAACCAATCGAAGACTTTACAGGTTTAACAAAAAAGTTGTTGGATATATGTCGAGTGGAAAACATGCAGGCATGCCCATAAAAACTCCCTATTTGATTAGAGACAGTGGAACCGTTTTTGCAGCAGGTTCCGTTGTATCCACTGTCGAAAGTTTTAGCGCATTTTTTGCTGACAGCATTGGGGCAGCTCTCAGTCGGCAAGACAAAATGGCTGTGGTTACTGAATATCTGGATGCAGGTTTCTCGGGCGGTGCGGGTAACAGTTATGAACCATATACTTCCTCAATTGTCAGCGATTCAATTTTCTTCCCTGCCTATGCCTCAGGATATAATCTTGTGGATGCTGCCTACATGGCAATGCCCTTCATTGGGTTTAGAAATGTTGTCTATGGTGATCCGTTTATGCACATAAGCCTTGGCAAACAGACTATTAATTATGAGAGCGAGATTTCTGATACTGCCTTGTTCATGGGTGAAGTTACAGTGGCACCCGGAACAATGTTAAAACTGGCAGATAATTCCCATCTGAAGTTTAAACACTATGGCTATCTACAAAATAAAGGAATTTTACACATTGGTGAAAATGTTTCGATATCAGGGACAAACAGGTTAAGATCTCTGATTCTCGACAATTCAGATTCACATCCAAAATTGTTATGGGCGTCAACGACAGATACGCGACCCGGCTCCACTTTCAGAATTTACCGAAAAACAGGTTCAGAAAATTGGAAATTGATCGATTCAACTACTTCACTTAAATATTTGGACAACTCCATCTTAATATCAGATGTCATCAAAAATGGACTCCTGGTTTCTTACAGAGTAACGGGTTATGATGGTGTAAATGAGTCAGCACCTACTAATGAGGTTATTCTTCATGATGGACTTGGTGACAATATTTTTCAAAAAGTGGATGGATTTGCAATCTCAAATGTTTACCCTAATCCATTCAGCTCTGTGCTTAAGATAAAATATGTGGTTCCTCCCGGTACCACTACCGATAAATACAAATTATCAATTTTCGACATACTTGGAAGTGAAATTGCCATCCTCCCACTCGATCAAACCACTTCAGATATTCATGAAACCTCATTTTCAATAAATAATTTGGCAAGTGGCGTCTATTTTGTTGTGTTGACCACTGAAAAATCAATCATTGCCAAAAAAGTAATCTTGTTCAGATAACCCGGAGTTAAGCCTGTCTCTGGAAAAGAAATTGGTTTTCGTTATATTTAGATGGTTTAATATTTATTTTCGTGAAAAGAAGAAGTAAATGCAACTAAAAATTGTGAATGAAGCAACCGGAAGCTACAAAGAGTTTTACAATCTGATCGGGAAAACAAAATAATGAGCTTTCATACAATTTCATTTAAGAATAAACTTCCACTTTCGTTTAAGAAAGACCTCGAAAAGGTTTTTTTCTTCAACAGGAACCAGGCAAAACATCTTGACGGTATTCAGCAGAGTATCGATTCTTATGGATTGATGAAAATTGTTGAGGAAGGTAAACATCTTACGCTTGAATTTGAAAAATCCAAACCGGAATCTCTCTTTGCGCTTGATGGTGATGGATTTAATGCATCGTTTCTTGGAGTGATTTGTTACGAATTTAGAGGCGATATCTGCGAGATTTGCCATATTGCTGTTGATCCCGAATGTACATTTGCGGGAAGCTTTGAACCCGAGATGATTACTTACAGACTTGTTGAAAAGGTCAGAAAAATTGCAATAGATCACAACTCTACAAAAATTAAAATACCCTATTCAGATAAATATATTAACATCAAACAAAAAATCCTTACTATCCTGGAATAATAAATTATATGGACTTACAGAAATTTGTTGCAAATTTTGAATCTGCGATAGGTGGTGTGAAACCCGGTTCCCTGAATCCAAAAACAATTTTCCATACCGACATTGAATATTGGGATTCACTCGCCACTCTCTCGGTACTTGCTATGATTGACATGGAATATAATACTTCAATCAGAGCTGATGAATTGATTGAATGTAAAACCATAGAGGATGTGTTTAAGCTGGCGATCAGTTCAGTACATTAAATTCAGGAATTAAAGATAAATCTGCGTACATGGCTGAAATAAAAGGAATAAGTTACTACCTCCCCAAAGAAGTAGTCACCAACGAAAAACTCTCAGAACTCTTTCCTGAATGGTCTGTGCAAAAAATCGCAGATAAAGTTGGAATTAAGAATAGATACATCGTCGAGGATGATCAGTGCGCTTCTGATCTCGCTTTTGAAGCTGCAATCAAACTTTTTAACGATTTAAAAATTGAACCTGAATCGATAGATTTCCTCCTGCTCTGCACACAAAGCCCCGATTATTTCCTTCCCACAACAGCATGTCTTTTGCAAGACCGTCTTGGGATACCAACGAGCGCAGGTGCGCTTGATTTTAACCTCGGTTGCTCAGGCTTTATATATGGACTCTCACTCGCTAATTCTTTGATAAAATCCGGCGAGGCAAAAAATGTATTGTTGATAACTGCCGAAACTTATAGCAAATTTATTGATGGGAGAGATAAAGGGAATCGCACAATTTTTGGGGACGCTGCTGCCGCCTGTCTCATTGGCGACTCGGAGCAAAACAAAATATCTTCTTTCGTTTATGGAACCGATGGAAGGGGTGGACAGAATCTCATCGTAAAATATGGTGGAATGAGAAACAGAAATGCTGCTGAAGCTGAGGAAGATTGTCTGGATGAGGAATCGGGACTTCTCCACCGAAAAGGAACCCTCGAAATGAAGGGTGCAGAAATTTTCAATTTTACCATAAAGGTGGTCCCCACAACTGTTACAGGAATACTCGACAAGGCGGGATTAACAATCGATGATATCTCTCTTTTTGTTTTTCATCAGGCTAACAGATACATCCTGGAGCATCTAAGGAAAAAGATGGGTATCCCGGAAGATAAATTTTACTATTACATGGAAGACTGCGGAAACACTGTTTCTTCAACAATCCCAATTGCACTACATCATTCACTGAAAGAGACAAATTTAAAACAGGGTGATAAGATAATGCTTCTTGGTTTTGGGGTTGGTTATTCCTGGGGCGGTTGCCTCTTGACAGTATAACTTTAATCAATCGTTCAGAATGAGTGTAAAATATATTAACTCCGGAGTTGACCTTAAGGCAATTTCAGAATTACACAAAAAAAACTCACCGCAAAACCGCTGTTCTAAAGTATTAGACTGGCAGTACAACGCCCAAAAGGCACAAGGTTCCACGATATTCGCCGCAGTTGACGAAAAAGGGGAAGTTGTCGGTTCGCAGGGTGCAATATATTACAAACTTTTGGTTTCAGGTCAGGAGATAAATTCGTTTAAGAGTGAAGCCACACTCATCGAGGCCAATTCTCGAAAGCATGTTGATTTTCTGACACTCTATCAGACTTGTATCAATTATATCGAAAAATACAATTGTGAATTATTTTGGGGAATCACCCCTATTCCAAAACTTTTTGCCGCTTTTGGTATGAAAAACCTGGGGAACCTCAATTCCACCGGCATTTTGCCTCTGAATTACAGGGGAATGATGGACCTCTACCAACAAACAGTTGACTCCCACCCAAAAAAAATCAAACTCTACCGTGTAGCCTCTTTTTTCCATTTTATTCTTTTTTACCCGATATTCAAACTTAGCGTCATTAATAAAAAATTGCCCGAAAATATCAGTATCCTGTCTGAATTGAAGGATGGTAAGGATATCGTCAAACTTCACCAAAAACTTGAGACCAGATACAAAGCTCAGATATTTCTCTATCAGGACTCAGAAATGATCAAATGGCGAATTGATGGCAATCCTGTAAAAAAGATTTTTAAGTTTTTTCTTTACAAAGAGAATGATTTACAAGGATATTGTTATCTGCAGGAAAATGACACCAATCTTGAAATTTTGGAAATGGCATTTCTGGATCATGGGTTAATTAAACCACTATTGAAACATCTGGTCATAAAACATAAAAAAGAGGCTTCATCTTTGTTGATCATTTTGAATCCGGAAAATGAAATTGCAAAGACGATGTTGAGTGAGTTGAAATCCACCGGATTTTGGATTCTTAAAAACAAAGCTTTTTTTACCGTTATGTCGATTGGTAAAAAACTTAAATACCCGGAGAGTGAACCCGGGAAGTGGTTCTTAAGTGGGCTATGGCGGGAAGGGGTTTAGTGAAATGATTAAAGTGGCATTAACACACGATGTTGATAGAATTGATAAAATTTACCAATACCTTCAATACCCAGTCACTTCCTTGTTAAGAGGTAATTTTGGAAGGGCATGGCACCATCTTTCAACTGTTTCCAGATGGAAGGAGGTATATTGGAATTTTGAAAAATTAACAGAACTCGAAGATAAATATGGCGTTCGATCAACATTTTTTTATTTGATCGAGACAATTCCATTTAATTTATTTACTCCATCAGCGTGGAACCTTTCTCTTGGACGATATGATATTCGTGACAAAAGAATTCTTGGTGCAATAGAAACCTTAAAAAGTGGAGGCTGGGAAATTGGTCTTCATGGAAGTTACAATTCATTCAAGGATTTGAATCTGTTAAGATGGGAAAAAAAGACTCTTGAAGAGGTAGCAGGTTTAAAAGTAACGGGGATCAGACAACATTATCTGAACATGAATAACAACACCTGGCAGCTCCAAAAGGAGGCGGGTTTTCTCTATGATAGTACACTTGGCCACAACGATACAATCGGGTTTAAGGATGGAAAAATTGCACCTTTCTCCCCTTTTAACGATCACTTTATTGAATTCCCTATGACCATGATGGATTTTTGCTTCAATTCTCTGAAAGACAAATGGAAATTAACCGAAGACATCACCCGGCAAGCCGAAGAAAATGACGGAATCATCGTTTTAAACTGGCATCCTGATAATCTGGATGAAGGAGATTTTCCCGGCTTTTTTTCTGACTATGAAAATCTTATCAAATTTTACAAAGAAAAAGGTGCCAGATTTGACACCTTAAAAAATTATTATAACGAACTAAAAAGTCCTGTCATCTGAGTTAAACTCAGCTGTGTAAGTGACAATCTTCTACGTTTCTCAAACTTTCCTAAATCGTACCATTATCTACAAAAATATTCTGTCCTGTTACTGAATTCGCTGCATCAGACAGGAGAAACTCAATCATGGAGGCCACAGAGTGAACCGAAACGGCTTCCTTGAGTGAAGTTCTTTTATAAATACGGTCTTTTTGTTCCGGTGTAAGTGATGCGGACATCTCTGTTTCCATAAAACCGGCAACAATACAATTTGATCTGATTTTTTTGCTTCCCCACTCTCTCGCTGTGTTTTTTGAGAAAGCTTCGAGCGCCCCTTTCGAAGCAGCATACATGGAAAGACCCTTGTAACCTGTGTGAACACTAATTGAAGAGATGTGAACGATGGAACCGGGAATATTATTGAATATCATATTTCGAACTACATATTTTGTCATCATAACAGGAGCAAAAAAATTAACATCAAAGGATGATTTTAACCTCTCGTAGTTAACATTGGTGATGATATCATCATACGCCAGGGCAGCATTGTTAATAAATCCATGAATGGGAACCGACAATGGCATAAACTCTTCGAATATTTTACTTTTGAGATTCTCAATATTTGAAAGATCGCAGGGTAAAGTTTTAAGGGTCGCAGGATATTTTCCTTTAAGAGTTTTCAACTCTTCTGATTCACTCCTGCTGATTCCATAAACCGAATAACCCTTCTCGAGAAGTAATTGTGCAGTTTCGATACCGAGTCCTTTTGAAACTCCTGTTAATAAAATATTTTTCATATTCGCGAAATCTTTCCTGTTTTGGTCATTTCCAATTCTTCAACCATAATAAACATTCTTGGGATTTTATAATTCTGCACCCTTGTCATCAGGAATTCCCTTAACTCCCTTTCTTCCAAATTTTGTTCAACATCAGGCTGTATTTCAGCCACCAAAATATTCCCTAACACGGGGTTTTTTTTACCAAATACCCTTGCGTTTTTTACTCCGGGGTAAGTGCGAAGGATTTCCTCCACTTCTAATGGATTCACTTTAAACCCCCCTATGTTTACGAAGTCATTTTGCCTGGAAACAAATTTTATTGTCAGCGGGGAATTGCTGATTACTTCAACGATATCACCACTGTCATACCAGTCACCTTCAAATTTCAGATTCTCCGATGAGCCAAGGAGTGAACAGTGTAAAAAAAGTCTGTTTTCAACTATCTTTAAGAGATTTAAAAAATCTTCTTTGACCCGGAAATAATCTCCATCTCCGGTAAAAATTGTTCCTGCCTCCGTTGAAGCATAAATATTTCTGAATCTTGCATTCACAAATATCTTCTTAAGGTCGTCTGCAAGTTTTTCATCGTACCGTTCTCCACCCGAAGTCACATATTTGATTGTCTCAAAAACTTCCGATGAAGGCAAAAGTTGTCTATAAAATGAAGGTGTTGCGGATAAATTTGTGATGGCACTATTTTCCAACTGCTTTTTAATCTCATCTTTTGGAAGATCAAACAAAAAAACAATCTGATTTAAATTAAAAAGTGCTTGGAAAAAGACATTTATCCCTGCAATATGGGTCGGATGGTAACAAAGTCCCCAAACATTATTCTCAAATCTTTTACCAATTTTTATTGACCGCAGGAAAGAAGAAATTTTGTGTGTTACACTTTTGGGTTTACCTGTTGTGCCGGAGGTGAAAAGTGTCAGAGACCACTCTTCATTTTTAATCATCTCCAACAGTGTGTTGGAATCAATTATATCACTGTAAGTTTTGTGATTAACTGAGTTGATATTTTCTTCATTTATACCTAGTTCCAAAAGTTCATAATCTGTTAATCCGGAGTCGGTTAACACAATATTGTTGCCGTTACAGGCAGCAGCAAGAATTGAGAGATATATACCATACTCATCATTTGAATGAAGAACCCGTGGAATGGTCTCCAGTCGATTTAAATCACTAATGAGATCAGAATATGATTTGTTTATTCCTTTTGAGGGAACAGTGAAAAAAGTTTTCAAATTTGTAACAAATTGTTCGGAATCATCATTTCCTGAAACTATAAATGAAAGTTATAGCTGGGGTTAAACATTTAGTTATCTTAGAGGTGAAGAAATTAACTGTTAGAGTATCCACCGTCGATCGTGATGGTTGATCCTGTAATCCATCCCGAAGCATCTGAAATCAAAAAATGAATCAGGTTTGAAATGTCGTCAGTTTTACCGTATCCAAGAGGATATTTTTTTTCTTGTTCTTTGATTTGTTCAGGCGAAAGTGAGGTTTGCTGAGTCATCATTGGGGTCATCACCAAACCAGGCGCAATCGCATTAATTCTCACTCGACTTTTAGCAAATTCCAAAGATAATACCCTGACTGCAGATTCAATTGCACCTTTTGTGGCAGCATAAATTGAAATCCCCGGTGAACCTCCCCGTTGTGCAGAAACCGAAGAGAGAAAAACCACGGATGCAGAAGGAGCTATCTTTTTTTGTTTACTCAATTCCTGGAGGAACAAAATATTTGAAGTGAAATTGGTATCTATTACATCATCGATACTTTTCTCAGATTGAAATCTTAATGGAGCATAATCCGTAATTCCGGAAAAAAAGACCACACCGTTTAATTGCGATTCTATTGACGAAATATAATTGTTTCTCTCATCTTTTGATCGGATATCACAGCTTTCATTAAGACAAACCTGCCGGGGATACTCTCTCTTCAATTCATCCAAAACCTCCCTGTTCCTGCCAGTTAAATAGAGGCGGGAATCTTCTTCGGAAGCATGATTAGAAAATGCTCTTCCCAATCCGGAGGTTGCTCCAACAATTAAAATGTGTTTCCCTGAAATTGAGAAATCACCCAACATTTTTCAGACTTTCAACTTTATCAAAAAGTTCTGTTAAAGTTTGGCATTCGATAAATTCAGTCGCTTTGATAGCGACATCATATTCTGATTTGATCATGGTGATTATGATTAATGCACTCAACGAATCCCATCCTTCAACCACATCTCGAAAAACCGATTCAGGTTTTAGATGCGACCAGGAAGTCAGCTCAAGTGCCTCGGCAAAGTCTTTAATAAATTTATCAATTTCCATTATTTGTCCTGTAATTAAAGTTTAAATATTGAGGAAGCCCATGACAATCCCACGCCAAATCCTGCTGTTAGAATTTTTGAGCCGGGCCCCACTCTCCCCTCTTCCAAGGCGTATTTTAAGGCTATTGGTATGGTAGAAGAGGTTGTATTTCCGCCATTATTGACATAAATTGCAAATTTTTCAGGTGGAATCTTAATCAGTTTACGAAGTGATTCAAGCATATATTTGTTTGCCTGGTGAAAGATTACTAAATCAATATCATCCATCGTCATGTTTGCTTTGATTAAAGTATCTTTTACCAAACCGGGGACGGTGTTGATTGAAAAAGTATAAATTTCCGCACCATTCATATAAAGATGTGGATTGTGTGTTTGCTCTTTTTCTGATCTTTCGGCAAAAGCCCCACCTTTTATGGTTAGGTGATCTGCTCCGCTTCCGTCTGTTCCATATATAAAGGGGTAAAAATGGTCTTCATCACTTTTTGAAATCAATGAAGCGGATGCCCCGTCTCCAAAAAACAATACAGTTGCCTGATCATTTGGGTCAAGTGCTCTACTGATTGTATCTGCTGTGATTAAAAGGACATTTCCGGCAATTCCTGACATAATCAACGATTTTGCCAATCCCAAACCATAAATAAAACCTGAACAGCCGTGTGAAAAGTCCAAGGCTCCACTGTTCTTCCGAATTCCCAATCTGTCCTGAATAATACAGGCATTTGTAGGAGAAAAGTAGTCAGGGGTCTGAGTGCAAAGTAGAATAAAATCAATCTCTGATTTATCAATGGGAAACTCTGAGAAGAGTTTTTCAGCAGCTTTTACCGCAATGTCGTTAACAGTCTCACCTTCAGAAACATAATAACGATTTTCGACACCCATCAAGTCCTTCAACCGGGACGGGGGCCAACTCGGGAACCGTTCTGCGATCATCTCGTTTGTGACAATATTTTCCGGCAAATAACAGGTTGTATACTGTAATTTAGCTGACATCGGTATTTCCTGTTCTTAGGCCAAGTTTCTCGTAAAGTTCACCAAAGGTATTTATTAAACCATTCTCAAAGACATCCAAACCAAATTTGTATTCAATTTTTACAGTCAACTCAGCAAGATCGAGAGAATCCAATCCAACATCACGCAAATTCACTTCAGTTGCGGGCAACTCTTCTATTTTTTTCCCTTTGTATGCCAATATTTGATTTATAATCAAAAACAATTCACCCGGTTTAGCATCCATATTTCTCAGGTTTTCCAATCTAAAATCTTCCTTTTTTCTATAAAGAGTATCATTTTATAACCGAAACATTGTAAAAAAAGCAAAACAAATTTGCTCAATAATTCTCAAATATGAAAGGTAATTAATCTCTTCTGTAAACTGTCTTCCGACCACACACTGGTTGCTGTTATTTTTTTTTCCTCAACAACCTTTCATACTCTGTGATCATAACAGCTGCATTTTTATTAATGTCATACTCCTCTTCGGCAGTTTTCCTCGCTGCAAGACTCATTTTCTTGAGGAGAGTTGGGTCAAGTATAAGCTCTTTTAACCTTTCGACGATCGGTTGAAACTCTTTTGGAGGTACCAAAAAACCGGCTTCACCATCATTGAACAGATATTGCAAACCACCAACTCGTGAAACAATCACAGGATTTCCACAAGCCATGGCTTCAACCGCTGAAACTCCAAATGATTCAAGAAGTGAAGGATACACTTCAATATCCAAAGTTTTGTGTACCTCATGAACTTTTTCATTCATAACATACCCCGGAAAGTTAACTTTATCCTCAATCCCCAGCGATTTTGTAAGACTTTTTAGCGATTCAAGATCCACTCCATCTCCGCATATTATGAGTTCAAGTTTTTTTTCAGGGAGAGCTCTACAGACATCGGCAAAAGCACGAATCAGGTATTCCTGGCCATAATTTGGCGACACACCTTTTATGTTGCCAATCCTGATAACTTCACGATTCTCTTTTTCTACAGGATGAAATTGAGTAAGATCAACCCCAAACGGGGTAATGATAATCTTCTTTGTTGTGTATTTTTTTGTTTCTTCAGCCATGAACCGGCTTGTGGAAAAGATGGTATCTGCTTTCGAGAGTGTATATTTAAAAAGTTTTCGATGCAGTGGTGAACGTCTTGGAAAGCTGAATACATCCAGCCCCCAAACCGAAACCGCAAAAGGGCGTCTTCCGCTTAATGCTCCCAGAAGTCCATAACTTGATGCATAATGAGCATGGACAATATCAGGATTAATTTCCCTTATTACCTTTTTTAGCCTTTTCAGTTCAAGGAGATAACTCCCCTTCTTTAACGATCCTTCATCACTTTCTGCGGTAACAATTTCGACATCACCTTCGTGTACTTCTACATTTTCAAATTTCTCAAATGCTTTTGTAAAACCAAAAAGATGGACTTCAAGTCCCGATTTCGATAAAACATCAGCCCACTTTTTTGTATGTGTAGATCGAAGATCAGCAAGCATCAGGAGTTTTATCTTTTTCAACAAATCTCCTGATGCAATAACTGTAAATTGTCCATTTTAATAATTCACACCAACATTATAGAAAAAGAAACTATAGATGTCAGCGAGTTCTTCAATTGTTTGTGATGTGCTTTTTCCTGCTCCATGTCCCGCTTTGGTTGTTACTCGAAGAATAACGGGATTTTTTGTTGAAGCTTTTGCCTGCAATTCAGCAGCAAACTTAAACGAATGGGCCGGGAAAACCCTGTCGTCGTGATCAGCAGTTGTAATTAGAGTGGCAGGATAAGTCACACCCTTTTTAACATTGTGAAGTGGTGAATATTTGATCAGGAATTCGAATTGATCCTTATTATCACTTGAACCATATTCAGAAACCCACGCCCATCCGATGGTGAATTTATGAAAACGAAGCATGTCGAGAACACCCACCTGTGGTATTGCAACTTTACAAAGATCAGGTCTCTGAAGCATCACAGCACCTACAAGCAATCCGCCGTTACTTCCACCGTTTAAGGCAAGTTTTTCCGGTGAAGTGTACCCGTTTTTAATAAGATATTCGGCACCGGCAATAAAATCATCAAAAACATTTTGTTTTTTATCGAGCATTCCTGCTTCATGCCAGGTTTTGCCATATTCTCCACCACCTCTAAGACAGGCCATCGCATATACTCCGCCGTTTTCCAGCAGAGGGATAATAGAAAGTCTAAAACCGGGAGTCATTGAAGCATTAAATCCACCATAGGCATACAACATTGTTGGTGCTTTTCCGTCAAGTTTTAATCCTTTTTTATGGACTATAAACATCGGCACTTCAGTTCCATCTTTGCTTTTATAGAATATCTGTTTCGACTCAAACTGACTTGCATCAAATTTAAGTTTCGACTCTCTAAAAAGTTCCACTTTGTTTTCTGCCACCTTATACAACCAAATGGAAGAAGGAACTGTGAATGAAGTGAATGAAAAAAAGACTTCTTTATCCTCCTGTTTACCTCCAAAACCACTTACTGAACCGATACCAGGGAGTGGGACATCAAAAAGTTTTTTACCATCAAGTGCATAAACTTCGGAGATGTTTTGGGCATCTCTCATATAGGTAACAATTAATCTGCCATCGATCAGTGAAGTACCATCAATTACTTCATTTTTGTTTGGGATTATAGTTTTTTTATTTGAAAGATCATTCAGGTCCCACTTTTCAATGCTGTAATTTGGAGCATTTTTATCTGTGAGAACAAAAAGGTCACTTCCAACATTTCCGATTGCCGAAAAAGTTGCTTCAAACTTATCCACCAAAGGAATAAAGTTGCCGTCCTTTTGCAGGTCTTTATAATAGAGCAGGTTGTGTCTCGCAGAACCTTCATAAACATAGAGAAGAAGATATTTTTCATCGTCGGTTACAGCCGCACCATATATCTCTTCAGGTTTTGACTTGTTTTCGTAAACGAGTTTATCTTCAGATTGTTTTGTTCCAAGTTTGTGGTAAAATACTTTTTGGAATTCGTTTTTTCCTTTAAGTACTTCACCCGTTGGAGCCTCGTACGCTGAATAAAAGAAACCATCCTTATACCATGACATTCCTGAGAACTTAATCCATTCGAGATGGTCAGTCAGTTCTTTACCCGTCTCAACTTCTTTTACGAAGAACTCATTCCAGTCGGACCCACCTTTTGAGATTGCATAACCACAATATTTCCCGTCATTTGAGATATAAATGCCGGATAAACTTGTAGTACCATCAGTCGAAAGTTTGTTGGGATCGATAAATACGCTTGGTTCACCCGTCAGACTGTTTTGGATATAGAGAATACTCTGTTCCTGAAGTCCGTCGTTTTTGTAGAACATGTAATATTTACCCGCCTTGAATGGCTGTCCATATTTTTCGTAGTTGAAGAGTTCCGTAAACCTGTTTTTTAACTTGTTGCGGAACGGGATATCTGCCAGATATCCCTGGGTAACATTATTCTGAGCCTCAACCCACGCCTTGGTATCCTCGGCATTATCGTCCTCGAGCCATCTGTATGGATCAACTATCTCGTTACCATGATAGTTTTCCCTTACATCATTTTTTTTGGAGTCAGGATATTTAAGCTGTGCCTGAGTTGTTGTTATAAAAAATATAAATGTCAACGATATAAGGATAGTTTTCATTTTCTTCCGGAATTTATTAATTAATTATCTCATTAAAACCAGTTTTCGGGTCATCGTATAATTGCCCGAAACAAGTTTGTAAAAATAGGTTCCTGAACTCATCTGTTTTGGCTCAAAATTAATCTCATGAGCTCCGGCTTCCATTGTCTCATTGATCAAAACGGCTACTTGTTCACCAAGTGAATTATAAACCGAGAGGTTAACCTGTCCAGCAACCGGTAGAGCAAAACGAATCACTGTAGATGGATTAAATGGATTTGGATAGTTTTGATAGAGTGCATAATCAGTAATTATGCCAACGGCCATCGTCTGTAAAAGTGGATAGGTTGTGATTGTTCCATCGTAATCCCTCTGCAGAAGTCTGTATCTGTAACTTCCGGGCAGAAGGTCTTTATCGATATATTCATAGTTGCATAGAGCACAAATGCCCTCACCCCTGATAAATGAGACCTCTTCCCATTTTTCAACTCCGGCTTTTGTTCTTTCCACGGCAAATCCGGCATTATTTATCGCGTTGGCGACTGTAAAATTGAGGATTACACTGTTTCCTTCAACCACTCCATTAAATGAAATGAGTTCAACAGGAACGGCACTTGGATCAGTAAATTTCACCATGGTTCCCGAATTGCCGGCAAACCAGGCGGTTCCTGCATCAAGAGCAAACATGTCGTTAAATGTGTTAATTGTTTGACGGGGTTCTTCTTTCCAGGTAACTCCACCATCATTCGATGTATAGACATAACCCGAGGCACAAGCAGCAAAAGCAACAGTTCCATTTGGACCTTTTACCATTGCTGTGCTCCAGACGGTGTTGTCAGGAAGAATTGTTGATGGAGTCCAGGTATCACCACTGTTTGTGGTATAATATGTGTTTCCTGAAGTGCCTGATGCAAATCCAACATTTCTGTCAACAAAAGAGATGCCGTAAGAACCGAGCCCACCTGCCCCAAACTGTTGAACCCAGGTTGTTCCGCCGTCGGTGGTTCTGAAAATTGTTTCACCCGTTCCACAGATATATGCATATGAAGTATCAACGATATCAATATCCCATGCGAGAGTGGTTGTTGGGAGATTTACCAGCGTCCAGTTTACTCCACCATCAATGGTTTTCATGATATTGCCGTTACTTCCTGTTGCCATTCCGTATTGGGTGTTTATAAAATCGATGGCAATAAATTGATTTGTGGTCCCAAGTCCTGCATTAAATTCTGTCCAGGTGGCTCCCGCATCTTTGGACATTACAATTCTGCTCGAATCGCATGCACCGTAAATAGTGTTCACGTCAGGAACAGAAATCTCATTTACTTTTCTGCCATTTGTCACACTCATCAAGCTCCATGTGGTTCCGCCATCAGTGGTTCTACCCATAAATCCTGAATTACCAAAAACATATCCGTTCATGGCATCGGCAAAAGCAATGTCGTTTATTGTGTTATTTGAGAATCTGTATCCCATCTCTTGCCAGGTAGCTCCTGCATCAGTTGATTTGGCAAGATATCCCCTGCCTCCATTACTGAACACTGTGTTGTCTCCGTAAAAATCGACTGCATATTTCACTCCCGGACCACTTCCACCGGGGAGAATGAAAGAACTCCATGTTGCTCCACCATCGGTTGATCTGAAAGCTACTGTGTCGGTTCCAACTGCAACACCTACACCTGCACTGTTAAAATCGATATCCCACAATATCCGGGATGTGGAGGAAACTTCATATAACTGAGTCCATGTGGTTCCACCATCAGTGGTTCTGATGATTCTGTGTTTTGCTCCAACTACATAACCTGTGTTGGCATCTGTAAATCTGACAGCTCTGTAGTCAGCTGAAGTAATGCTTCCGAGATTTACCTGTGCAAATGTTGCTCCGCCATCGGTTGATTTTAACACTGTTCCCGTATTTCCAACCACAAAAACGGTGTTTTGGTCAACTGCATAAACTCCAAAAAGTGTTTTATTGCTAATTGAAGTATTGCTTTGTGAGAACCAGCTAACACCACCGTCTGTGGTTTTGATGATAAATCCATTAAATCCAACCGACCACCCAATTAATGGAGTTGCGAAGTGTATCCCATATTTGGTGGTATCGGGGGCGTTGGTAATTGGTGTCCAGCTACCACCTCCGTTGCTTGTGCGGTAAAATCCTCCACCGAGAGCACCCGCGGCCCACCCGTTCATGTCATCTATGAAGTATAAATTTCTAAAAATCGATTCAGTTGTGTCGAATATGGTGATGTCCCAGTTAACTCCACCATCGGTGGAGAGGAAACATTGACCATAATTGCTAAGTGCTATAAATTTGTTAACACCAAGAACAGACCCTGAATAAAGGTCGTTCGCCGTAGGATACGGGTTGAGGGTTGTCCAGTTGGGTTGCCCGTTAATCAAGCTAATCCCGACCAAAACAAAAATAAAAAAGTAGCTTTTACGCATAACCATTACCTCATTTTAACTGATTGATTGTAATCTTTTAATACACTTACTCACCTGAGTGTTGGATTTCACTTGAATCCGTCTCAACAATTGAACATCCGGCAGGCTGTATTTTTTCTCACAATATTGACACCCAATTTACAAATTTTAAACTTTAAAACATTTAATTTGATTAAAAACACATTTATCATTTGCATTTGATTAAAATTCTTTTAATTATTCCTTTCATACTTAAAATTTTTTATTGAAGCCGGCAATAACAATTAAGTTTTACTGCCGGAGATAATAAAGATCGACGAAAACCAAAAAACGAGGTTCACCGTGAAGATCAATCTTAACCGATTTAGAGTTACTGCCCCCGGAAAATTTAAACTTTCCAACCATCCCGCCAACTATACGGCAAGGATGAAATCCAAAGAAGACGCGAAAGCAGACCTTGAAGCCAATGTAAAATTGATGGCTGAAATGCAAGACATGATGTATGCCCACGACAAGTGGGGACTTCTGATTATTTTCCAGGCGATGGATGCCGCAGGCAAGGATGGTGCAATAAAACATGTAATGAGCGGAGTGAATCCTCAGGGTACCCAGGTGTTCAGTTTTAAGGTACCCTCAGCAGAGGAGCTTGACCACGATTATCTCTGGAGATATACCAAAGCTCTTCCTGAAAGAGGCAGGATTGGTATTTTCAACCGTTCTTATTATGAAGAAGTGCTTGTAGTAAAAGTGCACAACCTTCTCGAGGCAGAAAAACTTCCCGATCCGGTAAGGAGAGATGACATTTGGAAAAACCGTTATATGCAGATCAGAAATTTTGAGAAATATCTGAATGACAATGGCATAAAAGTTCTTAAATTTTTCTTGAATGTCTCAAAAGATGAACAAAAGAGAAGATTCCTTGAAAGAATTGAGAATCCTGCAAAAAACTGGAAATTCTCTTCTTCCGATCTGAAAGAGAGAGGCTTCTGGGATCAATACCAAAAGGCGTATGAAGAGGCAATTGCAAATACTTCCACCAAATATGCACCATGGCATATTATCCCTGCCGATAAAAAGTGGTTTGCACGACTTATTATTTCTGAGATAATCACCGAAAAACTCAAAGAATTGAAGGTTCACTACCCTGTTATCTCTGAAGCTCACAAACAAAATCTTGCCAGTTATAAAGATACTTTATTGGCAGAGGACAAAAATCCTGTAACTTAAGAGAGGTATCAGGTATTATTTTTTTTTGAATTTACCTGATGAATGGGAGATACTGTATATAAAAAAAGAACACGGATGAAGCGAAATCATCCGTGTTCTAATTATTAATCCCATACGCGTTTATCCGCTTTATCCGCATCATCCGCGTTCTATCAAATCTATTTTATAAGCAACATCTTTTTGGTAGATGTGAACGCACCTGCTTTTACTTCATACATATAAAGTCCACTCGGAAAGTCTTTTGCATTAAATTCCACCTGATGGTAACCCGCAGGCATTGTTGAATTCAGGAGCTGAGCCACTTTCTGTCCCAGTGTATTATAAACACTCAGTGAAACTTCACCCGCTACCGGAATCGCAAAACGAATCACAGTGGAAGGATTAAAAGGATTTGGGTAGTTCTGATCAAGTGAATAAACTGTTGGATTTCCTTCACCTTCAACCGTATTTGCATTTATTACAACTGCAATGGGATTTGAATAAGTGAATGATCCGTCGTGATCAACCTGTTTAAGTCTGTAGGTGATTTTCCCATTTAAAAGAGTTCTGTCTTCGAAGGAATAATAAGTTGGTGATGTTGTTGTTCCGTTTCCGTCAACTTCGCCGATTTTAGACCAGTCACCTGTCGTCTTTCTTTCAATTTCAAACGCTTTGTTATTTAATTCTGTAGCGGTCATCCAGTTAAGTTTTACAACCCCAACCGATACGGTTGCATTAAAAGAAGCAAGCTCAACGGGAAGTGGTGCAAGTTCAGGTGGAATCATTGCGGCTGTCAGACCAAATGCAGGATTCGCTGTGTTTACTGCCCCCCACATACCATCAACAGAAGTTGCAGCATTTGGAAATAATGTCCCCGCCAGTGTTCTTGCTTCAATTCTGCGAACACCAAGTGCATTATTATTTGGGATTATCACACCCCATGAACCATTAATGGCATTAACACTGTCACTGTAGAATTGTGCATAAGAGTTGGCAATCGTGTTTGCCGATCCGTCATTTTCTACAAAAGTTGCAGCCAAAGGTCTTCCGGTTCCATCAACATTGTCGTATAAAACTACAAAACTTTTTGCAGGAACTGCTGCTCTGCTCCACAAACCTGAACCCGTAGTATCGCCACCGGCAGTTTCAAATTTTATTACCTGTGTTGAATCAGAAGAAGTTACTCTGGATACAATTGCTGTTCCGCCCAAACCGTCATTTAACATAACTCTAAAAAATACATATCCACCCGGTGTAAATCTTGCATTTCCTGTAGGTTCGTTTACAAACCAGCCTGTGTAACTTCCGGTAGCATCGGTCATAAATTCACCGTAATTTCCATAAGTTGCCATAGAAGGGCCTGAGGTTCTTACAAAATCACTGTCTGATCTTACAAAAATCACATTACCGGCACCACTTGTGGTGGCTGAGTTGGAAGAAATTATTATCTGATTAAAATATCTGTAAGTTGAACTCGGGGTTAACCCGGAAATGGTCGCGAAATAAGCAAAAGGCATTCTTGCGGAATTTGTTCCATTAACACCTTCAATAAATTTCGGTTGAATTGTTACATTCATTGTCTGACTGAACATCAAACCAGTGAATAACATCAACAGGGGGAGAATTTTTTTTAACATATTTTATCCATTTATTGTAAATCAATGAATCTCCTGTCAACAAATCCGAATAATTTTTAAACAGGAAATCCAACTAAAACTATCTCACAAAATACGATTAAACTTAACCTTAAACAAGTTATCAAACTGTGAACAAAAAAAACCCGCCATGTCTTGCAACATAGCGGGTTAAATAACTCAGGGAAACGTTACAAAGTTTTTTGCAAAAAATAATACCTAATACTTTATACCTGATACCTGCAAAGCTCTTATTTCATGAGTACCATTTTTTTGATTGAGCTAAACTCACCTGCTTTTATCTCATAGAGATAAAGTCCACTGGGGAGATTTGCCGCATCAAAAGATACTTGATGATAACCTGATTCCATAACTCCGTTAAGAAGAGTAATCACTTTTTCACCAAGAGTATTGTAAACATTTAAGGTTACAACAGAAGTTGTTGGTAATGAAAAACGGATCATCGTTGCGGGGTTAAATGGATTTGGATAATTCTGATCAAGTGTAAAGGTTGTTGGTGCAAGTTCCACCTCAACAACATTTGAATACTCAAATGTACCATCATTATCCACCTGACGAAGTCTGTATTGGATTTTATTTCCTGTAACAGATTTGTCAGTAAAATTATAGTATTTAGGTGAGTTTGCGGTACCATGACCTTCAACAAATCCGATTTTTTGCCATGTTCCTGTTGAATTTCTTTCAACATCAAACCCGTTATTATCAACTTCAGTTGCAGTCTCCCAGTTAAGATTTACAACACTTCCGATAGCTTTCGCTGTGAAGGAGGTAAGTTCGACAGGGAGGGGGGCGTCATTCGAAGCCATAACAAATTCAGAGAAGCCGGTGATTCCTGCAACAAAGAATTCATCAGTTGCTGCATCATAGGTTAAAGTTCCAACCACTGTGAAGTCTCCGGAGCCCGGTGTTGATCTTTTGTAAAGTACAATAGTTTTTGTAGCCGGGTTCTCAATCCCAGTTAATGAACTGGCCTTAAACCTCAATGAAGTACCATTTCCAAATACAGCTCCATTTCCTTCAATCACCCATCTGAAGTTTGATACATTCGATTCAGTGATACCAGTAGCTCCGGTTGGACTTCCTTCATAACGAGTGACTGAAATATTCGCGCCAGTGGTGACATCAACGAAGTTTATTCTCAGACCCGTGTTAATGAAATTGTAGTTGTTTGAACCGGTTGTGACAGCTTGAGTATAACTGCTTGTGAAGGCAGAAATTGAATGTGATCCCAAACCCGAAACGATGTCAATGTTAAACATATCCCATTCAGTTCCCAGTGTTGGGAAACTTGACACTGGATTAGCGGTGACGCCCTGAGTAATATTCGATTTTCTGCGAAGTGTCTTGTCAACTGTGGTATTTCCGTTCACAGTCCAAGCGGAGCCGGGATCATTCCCAATCTGACCAAATATATCTACATAAGAATCTGTAGATACCTTATATAGTGCAAGAGCATCATCACCGTTAAAATTACATGCGTTGCTAGCTGAGTCATCAACGCCAACCAAGTCTGTGGCTGAAGAATTTTTATATACTTTCACTGATCCACTTGGAAGAGTTGTGTACAATTGATATAAGGTAGGAGAGGCTGCTCCATTAGCAGCTAGTCCCAATTTGTAGTCGGTCAGATCTACATCTGCACCTGTACCATTATATATTTCGATGTACTTATTATTTGAGGTCCCCTCCACATACTCTGAAATAAACAAATCTGTCGGGGCACCTGGTATAGCTACAATAGTATGAGAGTTTGCAGCAGCAAAATTATGTGTACCGTTTGTGAACGATTCTGCGATTGTAAAATCTGCAATGTTGTCGCTGCTTCCTGAAATAGTTCTCGCAAGGGTTGCATCATAATTAATATCGGTTGTCAAGAAAATATAACTTGTGCCGATAGGAAGTATTTTCCCAATCCCGGTGAATGAGATGTCTTCTCCTGAACCTGCAGAAACAGAACTGACATTTGTTCCAATCTGAGTATCTGCACCGTCAAGAGTTGCATTTGTTGAGTAAAACAGTTTTAACGAAGCAGTTCCAAGATCAACGGCTTGATATGTTCCTGCTAAAGTAGCTATCAACTGGTTTAGAATTACGGAAGCACTCGTAACAGCTATCTGATATCGATACAGAATGTTTTCACTTGAAGATACAATAAAATTACCCGATCCCGGATCTGTTCCGGTTATAGCAATAGTTGGCTGATTTCCGAATGAAAATGCCGAACCGATATTCGTTGTACCATCAGTTAACTGAACTTGAACATTAATACCATCATTTGCATCTACAACTGCAGGGATGATTATATTAAATGTTGAAATACCACCTGCATTTGTGGTCATTGTCACAACTAAATCAGATATTGAAGAAGTTCTGTCTGTTCCATCAATTGTATAACTCTCATCTGTTGTGGCATTTGCGTCGGTGATTGTTGCATCATACTTAAAATTGTAGCCTGCGACAAGGTTATTGTACTGATCTTTGGCAGTGAGTGTTACTGTTCTTGTGCTATTCAGTATTAAAGAAGCAGATATAGAAGCAGTCGAGTTTGTTGTTGGTGCACCGGCATTTATAGCTTGTACAACAGTTGCTGTGCCGTAATCAGTAGCAGCTATTGCTACAGTTTTGCTTCCGGAGGTTGTCAAAAGAGGATTTGCATTAGATGGCTTTAGTCGTAGATTACCGGCTGTAATTGTGTAGTCCTCTGAAGCTAAACTTGTACCATTAATTTTAACCGCAGAAATCTGTCCACGCCATGTAGCATCATCAGTAAAAGTAATATCAATGTCATTATCGACAGTGTTGTTCGTTACATCAGCTGTTAATGCAGGTGGCAATCCGGCAAAGGCATGAAGTTCCGCAGCATTAAAAGTCCCTGATTTTGTAACATTTGTTGTAAATGTAAAATCTGCGATTACTGGTGTTGTGATGCTCAGGATGTTTCCAACTCCGGCACCAGGCTCCAAATCAACAGTTAAAAACAAGTATCCCGTTCCGACCGCAAACAATTTCGTAGTCGTAAAGCCTAATAACTCAGCATTATCATTAGCTGCACTTAATGATTCTAAAAGGTCATCTGTTCCGGGTTCAAGGATATCATTACTTGAATAATAAAGTTTGTATCCGCTAGTTGAAATGTCACTGGCCGCAAAAGAACCATCGATTGTAAAAGTTGCACCATTTAAAGTAGCGGGATTTTTTGTAACATCAAGTCGTATGCGGTAAAGAATATTATTTGTCGAGCCAACCGCAAATGAGTTGGTAGTCGGATCTACACCTGTAAAAACGACATCAGGATCCGGTCCAACAATAGATTTAGGTGTACCAATATCCGTTGTTCCATCAGATAGTTGAACCTGAACAGACAGTCCATCACTTTGATCGATCTGAGATGGGACAACAATGTTGAATGTTGCAACACCACTCGCATTTGTTGGTGTTGTTACAATCGCATTAGCCACTGAAGAAGTTCTGGCTGTTCCATCGATAGTATAACTCTCACTCGTCGTAACATTATCATTAGTGATATTGACATCATATTTAAATGAATAACCTGGAACCAAATTGCTGTATTGATCTTTTGCGGTGGCAGTTACAGTCCTAGTTTGCCCTAATACAAGAGCACTTACTGTAGTGGCAGTTGAATTTGCAGTTGGTGCACCGGGATTTATTACCTGTGAAACAGTTGCATTGTTGTAACCTGTAGCTTCAATTGAAACAGATTTTGTACCTGAAGCAGTGAGAAGAGCATTCAACCCGGAAGGTTTAAGTTGTAAATTCGCGGAACTTAGTACATAGTCGGTTGTTGCGGTCAAAGCAGTTGTGCCTATTTTTACGGCTGTAACGGCTGCTCTCCAGGTTGCATCATCTGTAAAAGTAATATCTATATTATCATCAACAGTGATGTCTGTAGCATCTGCAATAAGTGTTGGGGGTGTTAAACCTGAACTCGTAATTGCATTTGTATAACTGAAGTCATCCAGAAATATATTTGCAACATTGCCAACACTAGATATTCCATAAAACATGTAAGAATCAATAATGACATCGCTAGCAAGTGCACCTTTTGTTAAATCATCTCCAACAAGCACTCCATCTATCCAAATGTCAACTTTGTTTGCAGCAACTGTTTTAGCTCCACTTTTTGTATAATTAAGAGTCCCGGTTGTGTTATTGGCATATATTTCCACCAAATAATCAACCCCTTGTGTAAACGGTGTTGAACCTAAAGTTGCCCAAGAGCCACCACTTCTGTAAGTGGTGGTTATTGCCCCACCTCCACCAAAAACCCATTGCAATCCTGTAAAAGCCTGTGCACTCGTAAAAGCATTGTTGTCACTTAAAGATGCACCATCACCCAAGATCATAATCCAGGTTCCTGAGGAGGCAGTCGCTGATCCGTTAGATGCACCAAAGCGGACCCTGAAACTAAGGATTGCTGCCTTACCGGCGGTGTAATCATAAACTGAAAATTTATTGACTGAAGTGGATGTCGGAGCAACCCCTCTTAAGTAGGAGCCGGAACCAAATGCGATTGTTTGATTTTCAAGATTAAAACTTCCACCTCCAGAACCAACTCTTACTCTGTCCAAACCTGATGGGGCAGCTGGTAAGAAATCAAGATTTGCAGCATTTGTGTTATGTACACCGGTATTTGTCCCGAAGTTGTAACTCCAGGGTTGTCCAAACCCCTCAAAGGTGAAAACGGCGAATAATAAAAGAAAAAATGTATATCTTTTTAACATATTTAATCCATTTGTATATAAATAAAATTCAATAATTTTATGATCAAAGCTAAACAACCCGGTTTTAAGGAATTGTTAAGAAATTAAAAAACTTGCTTTTGAGTAGATTAAATAGTTCCGGCGTTGAAGCAAGTAGTAATTGTTTCGGGTGAAATGTCACAAAAGTGCATAATACACGCAATTACCAAGGAAAACCGGTTAGATTTTTATTGGGTGACTACTGCGGTTGCAGTAGCTAAGAATCGGGGTGCTTATTGGGAAAAGGCACATACAAAACTATGAAATTATTGATTGACGCGCAAGTAAAAAAAATAATAGTATTGATTAAATTAATGTTATCTTTTTATTAACGGCAATCGAGCCGCTACGAATATGTAACCCGGCAAGCCGGGTATGTTTGTCCTGGGGATCGATTTTGAACTACGAATATCAATTCCGCTCTGCGGAAAATTTTGGACTCCTTTCGATATTTTATTTTACTGAAGGCAATCGAGCCGCTACGAATATTTATTTCTCTCCCAGGAAAATTTGAGATCCCCTACGCTATTCATTTTGCAGACGGCAATCGAGGACGATTACCACTCCTCACACTCACGCTAGAAAAATCCGCGATAATCCGCATTATCCGTTTCATCCGCGTTCTACAATAAATCCCCCAATCTGATTAATCTTTAAATATTATTGAGAACAGTGTGAATCCTGACCAAAAATCATTAAATTAATCCCGGCATTGAAAAATTTTTATCATATAATCATCATCAATAAAAACCTGAGACCATCATGTTACAAGGCTCTAATTTTCTCTTTGCACGCACTAAAATTCTATGCACACTTGGACCGGCAACCGCGGATAAAGCGGTAATTGGCGAGATGATCCGGGCAGGGATGGATGGAGTGCGGCTCAACTTTTCACACGGCTCCTACGAATTTTTTGACAACCTCTTTTTTAACATTCATGAAGCATGTGTAAATGAATCCACCTCCCTTGCGGTGCTTGCCGATCTCCAGGGACCCAAAATCCGCATCGGTGAACTGTCAGAACCTGAAATTGAAATTACCAATGGTGATTCTATTACTATTACAGTAAGAGATATCAAAGGTACCAAAGAGATTGTTTCCACTTCCTACAAACTTTTGGCACAGGATGCCAAGATTGGTGATATCATCCTGATAGATGATGGATTAATAAAACTGATTGTCACCTCAAAAACGGAAGATGCGGTACTTTGTTCAATCGTAAACGGTGGAACCCTCAAACCAAAAAAAGGGATGAATCTGCCCGGAATGCACCTTTCCACCCCATCAGTAACTGAACAGGATCTTAAAAATCTGGAATATGTGTTTAGAAAACACCGTGTGGATTTTGTTGCTCTCTCTTTTGTTCGCAGTGCATCAGACATCACTAAACTGCGTGCATGGATGGCAGAAAGAGGATTTGACGCGCCCATCATTTCAAAAATTGAGATGAAAGAGGCGGTTGTAAATTTTGAATGGATATTAAAAGTATCCGATGGAATTATGGTAGCTCGTGGAGATCTGGGTGTTGAGATGGCTCCACAGGAAGTGCCATTGATACAAAAGAATATAATCAAAAGATGCAACGCTGCCGGGAAGTTGGTGATTACCGCCACCCAGATGCTTGAGTCGATGGTGCACAATCCAATTCCAACTCGTGCAGAAGCTTCAGATGTTGCAAATGCAGTGTGGGATGGAACAGATGTGGTAATGCTTTCAGCCGAAACTTCTGTTGGTAAATTCCCTGTACGCACAGTGGAAACAATGAATCAGATTGTGAGAAGTGCCGGTTTACACTCACACTGGACAAGATTGATCGACTTTGATGATTCCGATGAATTTGAGGATCAGCTTTTTGATTCGGTTAATAAAGGAATTGTGCAGATGAGCAAGGAAGTGGATGCTGCGGCAATAGTTGTATTTACTGAAAAAGGAAGAACAGCACAAAAACTTTCGAAATACAGACCAAATGCAAGGATCATTGCAATATCAGACCAGTTTAACACAATGAACAAACTTTGTCTCTATTGGGGTGTCTCCTCGATGTTTATGCCTGATCTTAGCCGTGATTCTGAAGAACTGATTGCCGAAGCAACAGAGATAATTACAGAAACAGGGCATGTTAAAAAGGGTGATGTGGTGATTTACACCTCGGGAGCCCCTGTTTCCGAGACCGGAAGAACCAACAAACTGAAGATATTTGTGATTTAGGTAAAAAATGTTTGGCAAGTTAAACCACTACCCTGCTAAATGGTGGGAAGTGACGCATTCAAATAAAATTCGCTGTACACTTTGTCCCCGCTTTTGTGACATCGGCGAAGGTCAAAGTGGATTCTGCTTCATAAGAAAAAATCATGAGGGAGAATTGGTAACTCTTGGTTACGGAAATACTACAGGTTTTGCGATTGACCCTATTGAAAAAAAACCGCTGAACCATTTTCTCCCCGGTTCCACAATTTTGTCTTTTGGCACAGCAGGTTGTAATCTTGGATGTAAATTCTGCCAAAACTGGTCAATTTCAAAAGCAAAACTTGATCATGATAATTCGCACTATTCATCTCCAACCGATGTTGTATCCCTCGCAAAAAAATATTCAACTCCATCGATAGCTTTTACTTACAATGACCCTGTAATCTTTGGTGAATTTGCTGCAGATATCACAAAAATAGCCCGGGAAGAGGGAGTTCACACTGTATTTGTAACCGCAGGATATATCACCAAAACCGCGCGGGATGAGGTTTTTGCAGGTGCATCTGCCGCAAATATCGACCTGAAAGCTTTCAGTGAAAGGTTTTATAAAAATCTTGCTTATGCATCATTAAATGAGGTACTCGAAACCATCGTTTGGGTAAAGGAAAAAACCAATATCTGGCTTGAACTCACAACCCTTTTAATCCCCGGTGAAAATGATTCGCCTGAAGAAATTAATGCAATGTCTAAATGGATAATTCAAAACCTTGGAGACAGGGTGCCCATTCATTTCACAGCTTTCCACCCTGATTTTAAGATGAGAGATATCCCTGCAACTTCCCCCAAAACCCTTAAAATTGCAAGAGATATTGCATTGGAAGCCGGACTTAAATATGTTTATACTGGAAATGTCCACGATCCCGAAGGGCAAACAACTTATTGTCCCGGATGTGGGGACAAGGTAATCGAAAGAAATTGGCATACCGTAACAAAAAATCTGCTTGTCAAAGGTGACTGCCCATTTTGTTCAACAAAGTTGGATGGTGTTTTTTGATGTTGGGCCTTTCCTCGATTATTCTGGCTAAAAATGAAGAAAAAAACATAAAAAGGTGCATCGAGTCACAAATTGGGGTGATTGATGAGATAATTGTGGTTATCGACTCCTCTACAACTGATAAAACTGAAGAAGTTGTTGATCAATTCCCGGGTGTTAAAAAGTTGATTACAGACTGGCAAGGATATGCTGAAACCAAACAAGCCGGGGTAAAAACCGCCACTAATGACTGGATATTTTGGATTGATGCCGACGAGGCTATAACTCCCCCACTTAAAGTTGAACTGTTAAAATGGAAAAGTGAAATCCCGGCAACGGGAGTTTATTCTGTGCCCAGAAAAGCCTGGTTCCTTGGCAGATGGATCAAACACTGTGGCTGGTACCCCGGGAGAGTGCCGAGGCTTTTTAACAAAAATGAAGTGAAATTTAACGACAACCTTGTGCATGAAGGACTCGATTACGCAGGCACGCCCGGAGAATTATCAAATCCGCTTGATCACTTTACCGATCCTTCCTCTGAACATTATTACAACAAATTTAACCACTACACAACCCTCGCTGCAAATCAATTGTATCAAAAGGGTAAAAAGGGAGGAATTTTCTCCGCTTACATAAGAGCATTATCCGTATTTTTGAAAATGTACTTCCTGAAATTAGGTTTTCTCGATGGTGCTCAGGGCTTTATTCTTTCTTTTTACTCAATGAACTATGTATTTACCAAATATGTAAAACTCTGGGAACGAAATGATAGCAGGCATAATAGCTAATACCGGAAAAGAAAATATTGCCGTTGCAACCGAAACTGTTGCCGATGTGCTCAAAGTTGAGGGATTTGAATGCCTCATAAGCGATACAATCTTTGATCTCGCTTCGCAGGAAATGAAAGCAAAATTTACTTTCTTGGATGATGATCAACTCATCGAAAAATCAGATATCATCATCTCTCTTGGAGGTGATGGCACCCTTCTTAACACTGCATCAATGACACTTGAAAGTGGAAAACCGATTGCCGGAGTGAACTTCGGAAAACTCGGCTTCCTCACAGAAATTAATAAAGATACTCTCAACGAAACCTTCAGAGAAATCAGAAACGGCGAATATTTCCTTGAAGAACGGATTGTGTTAAAGGGAATCAGTGATGACCTTAATCATTGTTCAGTGTTGGGCATAAACGATATTGTGATTGAAAAAGGTGGTTGGCCCAAAATGATGGCAATAAACCTTTTTGCTAATGGAGAACTTGTCTCGGAATTTTCCGCAGATGGTTTGATAATTGCCACTCCAACAGGATCAACAGGTTATTCACTTTCTGCAGGTGGCCCGATTGTTAACCCCCGCGCAGATGTGATTGTGATCAGTCCAATTTGCCCACACAGCCTCACGATGCGTCCACTGGTTCTGCCGGCCGACATGGTGATAACTGTACAAATCAACTCCCATCCCGTTAAATTTTCAATTAACTGTGATGGACAAAGAGTAAACGAATTATACTCCCCCTTTTCGATCGACATATCAAAAGGAGAAAAACCGCTTAAACTGATTCGAAATAAAAAATCGAGTTATTTTAATGTATTGCGGAACAAACTCTATTGGGGCATTGATGCCCGCGAGGGGAAAAGCTGAACTGATTTTTCCCCGCTAAATTAAAAATTTGTTTTAGGACTTACAGAGAACGAAAGAATTAGATGAAACCCGTAGCTGCCAGGAAACATATAGAACTTAAACCATCTGTTTATAGATGGAAATGTAATTTATCAACTTTTAAGTTTGAAACAACTGAAGAAATAGAACCTGTTGAAGGCATCATTGGCCAGGAAAGAGCAATCAAAGCTCTCCGGCTTGGTGTCGGTTTACGCGCTTCCGGATATAATATATATATAGCAGGACTTGCAGGTACCGGAAAAGCCTCCACCGTAAGAAAAGTGCTTGAACTGCTTGTAGATCAAAAAACAAAACTTAAAGACTACTGTTTTGTTAATAACTTCAGAAATCCCGATCAGCCCGTCCTACTCACTTTCCCTGCGGGGATGTCACTCAAATTTAAGTATGATGTAAACTCACTAACAAGCCAACTCCGCGAAAGAATTCCTCAGGTACTTGAATCCGAAGTGCTGAATCAAAAAAGAAATGGTGTTTTAAACAAATTTTCTGCTGCTGAAAGAGAACTCATCCAAAATTTTGAAGAGATGATCAACAAAGATGGACTAACCCTCGCACAGGTGCAACAGGAGGATGGTGTAAGACCCGAAATCATGCCGGTGATCAATAAAAAAGCCGTTATGATTACAGAACTTGAGAATATGATTACCAAGGGAGAACTCACTAAAAAGAAAGCCCAGGAAATCTACGGGAAATATGCTTCAAGGCAACAAGACCTGATGATCCTCGTCAAAAAACATGTAAAATTGTCGCAGGATCTGCAAACAGAAGTCAGAGAACTTGAAAAAAATGAAACCGAAGGGCTTGTCCATGCAGCAATGATTCACCTGAGGGAGACCTATAAGGATCACAAAACCTCAACATGGCTCGACAGTTATGAAAAAGATGTGCTCGAGAATATTCCACTGTTTAAGGCTGCTCAGGCAGGGAGTGAGGCATTCATTGAAAATTTCTCCATTGACCCTTTCAGGGTTTATGATGTAAATATCATCCTCGATAATGCAGGAATTAATGAAGTACCGGTTGTGATAGAAACTGCCCCCGGGATGACAACTCTTTTTGGAAACATCGAAAGAATTTCTGACCGAAAAGGTAATTTTTACGCCGATTTTATGAATATAAAAGCCGGTTCCATGTTAAGAGCAAATGGCGGCTTTTTGGTTCTTAGAGTGAGTCATTTATTTGAAGCTCCGGGAGTTTGGAAAACCTTAAAAAGAATCCTGACCTATATGGAACTCGATATTCAGGATAATCATATGTATTATCAGATGGCTCCCCTTTCGCTTAAACCGGAATCGATTCCGATCGATCTAAAAGTGATTTTGATTGGCAACTCTTATATCTACCAGTATCTGGCAGAGAGAGAAGACGATTTTAAAAAGATATTTAAGGTTAAAGCAGAGTTTGATTACGAAGTGGATAAAACAAAAGATATTCTCATTGAATATGCCCATGTGATCAAAAAGATAATCAGGGAAGAAAACCTGCGGGAGTTTCACAAGTCAGCAATTGCTTCGGTGATGGAGATTGCCGCGCGTTATGCAGGATCAAAATTAAAACTCACTTCCCGCTTTTCGATGCTCGCCGATGTGGTTAGAGAAGCATCTTTTTGGGCAGGTGAAGACGGATCTACAAAAGTCCGTACGGAACATGTAAGGGATGCCTATCAAAATGCAAGAGAGAGGCATTCACTCTGGGAAGAAAAATATTCTGAAATGATCGAAAATGAAAGAATTTTACTCGAAGTTTCCGGAAAAAGCATTGGTCAGGTAAATGGTTTGGCAGTTTATGGAAATGAGCTTGTTGGTTTTGGTAAACCTGTGAGAATCAGTTCTGCCGCTGCTCCCGGCAATGGAGTGATTATAAATGTTGAAAAGGAATCGGGACTCAGTGGTAAAACCCATGACAAAGCAATTCTGATAATCACCGGATTCCTTAGAGAAACTTTTTCTCATCTTGTGCCCCTCTCTGTGGCAGCGACCATAGTTTTTGAACAATCTTATGGCAATATTGATGGTGATTCAGCTTCCATTGCTGAAGTAGCAGTGATAATCTCTGCAATTTCCAAACTGCCAATCGACCAGGGAATTGCAGTTACCGGTTCAATCAATCAAAAAGGAGAGATTCAGCCAATCGGTGGTGTAAATGAAAAAATTGAAGGATTTTACAGATCTTGTAAAACAAAAGGTTTCACAAAACACCAGGGAGTTATAATCCCCGCTTCAAATGTTGATGATCTAATGCTTGATGAAGAAATTCAACTGGCTGCCAAAGAAGGAAATTTCCATATTTATCCCGTCGTTGGAATAAAAGATGCCCTTGAGATTCTTTTTGGTGTTAAAGCCGGTGACAAAAATGAGGAAGGGCACTATCAGAAAAATACAATTTACGGAATAACTGCTGATCAACTTAAAAAGATGTATCATTTTGCCAAAGATCCGTTTAAGCTAAACAAACATCCTAAAAGTGATACAAAGGAAGTTACTCCAACGGTTTAATATTCAATAACCCGGAATTTTTCTTTTAAGAAGAGAATAAATGGATCGGTTTCCACTTTTTCCTCCTCTTCAACGGGTTTCCGTTTTGCGAGTGAGGCAAAAAACTTCTTCTCTTGATGGAAATTTGGTAACTGTTGAGGGGTTTCAACCTCAGAGGGAACATCGGGTTCAATAAACTCTTCAGTGGTTGGCTCAGCTATAAAATCCGGAACATCAATTTCAAATTCCGAAAAATCGTTGATAGATGGTAATTCAACTTCCGGTTCCGGCGTGTTTTCCGCGGCTGGTATCTCAATCACTTCTGCGGCCTGAACTGCGGGGATTTCAGGGACAGTTACCGGTTCAGACTTTTTTTTTTCGTCCTCAATTGGTGAGGACATTGTCGGTTCAGGAGCGGGTAGATTCTGGTTACCAATTGCCGGTAAGGATGCAAGTTGGTGAACAAGTCCCGAGATTGTTTGGGATGTCTCAAATCCTGTTATCTGTGAAAGAGCAAGTTCTGACCGGAGTTTGTGATTTTGGGAGAACCTGAGTTCCGTTGTCAATTTGCTGATATAGTTCATAATTCTGAGCAAATCACCTTCAGAGAAGTGAGCTGCAAGAGATTTATATTTTTCAAAATACACTGCCGCACTTTCAAGAAGTGAAGTATCTTTTACTGCTGCAACTGAAAGAATATTCCTGAAGTGTTCAAGCAGGCCGTTAAAAAAGTCGAAGAAACTCCAACCATTTTTATAAACCCTGTCGCATACTAAAAAAGGCATCTTAAAGTCTTTGGTGATGAGCGCATCTGTCACTTCAAAATAGATATCCTCATCAATAAAATTGAAAACCTTGATAACTGACTCATAATCGATTACATCACCTGAATAAGCTGTCGCCTGATCGAAAAAGGATTCCGCATCCCGCATTCCACCGTCCGCTTTTTTAGCGATTAACGTGAGTGTTTTATCGTCGATTGTAATGTTTTCTTTGATCGCAATATCACGAAGCCCTGCTTTAATGATATCAAGCGGGATTCGCCTAAAATCGTATCTTTGGCATCTTGAGATAATGGTTACAGGTACTTTGTGGATATCTGTGGTTGCAAATATAAAAATTGTGTGAGCGGGTGGTTCTTCAAGTGTTTTAAGGAAAGCGTTAAACGATTCCTTTGTTAGCATGTGAACCTCATCTATAATATACACTTTATATTTTGTGTTCACAGGTGCATATCTAACCGATTCGGTAAGCTGCCTTACTTCATCAATTCCACGGTTTGACGCAGCATCTATCTCGATAAAATCCATCGAATTCCCCGAAGAGATAGCAAGACAATTGGCACAAACATTACAGGGTTCAGAATTTTCAGGATTTAGGCAGTTGAGTGATTTTGCAATTATTCGTGCTGTGGTTGTTTTTCCAACACCTCTTGGACCTGTCAGAAGGTAAGCATGCGCTATCCTCCCCCGTGCAATTGCATTTTTAAGAGTTACTGTTACATGGTCCTGACCAAGAACAGTATCAAATAACTGGGGTCTGTATTTTCGTGCGGAAACCTGAAAACTCATAATATCACTTTAGGGGGAATGGGATTGTCAAATTTTGAATTAAAATATCAACCAATTGTTCAAGGTATAATTTGTCAATTTCATCAAATGTATTGAAGCTGGTACTGTCGAGATCCAGTACCCCGATTAAAACAGAATCCTTAATAATTGGTATTACAATTTCGGAATTTGATTCTGAATCACAAGCTATATGCCCGGGAAATTTGTGAACATCGGGAACAATTTCAGTCATTAAAGTCTCTGCAACTTTCCCACAGACTCCCTTGCCAAACTGAATTTGAGTACAGGCCAGTTTTCCCTGAAAAGGTCCAAGTACTAATTTTCTGCCATCAACAAGATAAAATCCAACCCAGCTGACATCAGATAGTACCTGATTCAAAACAGCAACAAAATTGGAGAGAGATGATAACCAGTGATCATCCCGTAAAATTAAATGAGGCATCTGTTCAAGAAGGAGTTTATACTTCTCCTCTTTACTTTGTGCAGACATCAATCCGGGATTAAACTCACTACTCATAATCAGTTATAACTCTCAAGTGAGGTTGAACGGGTGGTTTTACCCGCTGCAGGAGGTGTTAAATTCGCCATCTCACTCCTCTTTTTTGTTATAAACTCTATCCAGTGTGGAAATACAATTGGGAGGGCATCACGCACCGACTCAACAGGAATAATGTTTAAATCGTTTGTAATGTTTGCCCTGATCTCTGCCACATCGGCTTTATTGTCAGCAGGAATCAAAATTGTTGTGTAACCATTCCTCCTTGCTGCAAGTAATTTTTCATTTAATCCGCCAATTGGAAGTACTTCACCCCTAAGGGTAATTTCACCGGTCATTGCAACGGCTTCATTTACAGGAATTTCGAGAAATGCCGAAAGCATTGCCATTACCATTGTGATACCTGCAGAGGGACCATCCTTCGGAATCGCTCCTTCGGGAAGGTGAATGTGTATCTCTTTATTGAAAATAAAATCAGGTGATAAACCAAAATACTCAGCATTCGACCTTATAAAACTAAGACCTGCCTGAGCGGATTCTTTCATCACATCGCCGAGTTGCCCCGTGAGGGTAAGTTTCTCTTTGCCATGCATAACAGTAACATCCACTTTAAGGATATCACCACCAACACTCGTCCAGGCGAGTCCTGTTACACTGCCGATACGGGAAGTTTTGTCGTAAATATGTTTTTTATATCTCGGCGCACCCAGATATTTTTCAACCAAAGCCGGAGTTACCGTAATCTGCTTTTTTGCATCCTTTGCTGAAGCCTGTAATTTGGCGACATAATCTTTTGCAACTTTTCGCAGAATGGCGGTAATTTCCCGTTCCATATTCCTGACACCCGATTCACGAGTGTAGTTGGAGATTAATTCAAGAATCGCCTCATCGTTAAATTTAATTCTTGCTTTTGTAAGACCGTGAAGTTTCACTTGTTTTGGAATTATATGCCGTTTGGCAATCTCAAGTTTGTCCACTTCCAGATAACTTGAAAGTTCTATAATTTCCATCCTGTCCTGCAGAGGCAACGGAATATTATAACGAACATTTGCAGTTGTTATAAAGAGCACCTGTGAAAGATCGTAGTCAACCTCTACATAATGATCGTTGAATGCAAAGTTTTGCTCGGGATCCAGCACTTCAAGCATTGCAGAAGATGGATCACCTCTAAAATCGGAGCTTAATTTATCAATCTCGTCGAGTAAAATCACAGGATTTACAGTACCTGCCCGTTTCATTGCCTGTAATATTTTACCCGGCATCGATCCGATATAAGTTTTTCTATGACCTCTGATCTCCGCTTCATCCCGCACACCACCAAGAGATATTCTTACAAAATTCCTTCCGAGGGCTCTAGCAATTGATCTTCCGAGTGAAGTTTTCCCCACTCCCGGAGGTCCAACCAGACAAAGAATTTGACCACGCATATTTTTAACAAGATTTAAAACAGCGATATGCTCAATTATTCTCTCTTTTGGCTTTTCGAGTCCAAAATGATCTTCATCAAGAATTTTTTGCACATGATTGATATCAAGTTTATCTTTTGTTCTTTTGATCCAGGGAACCGCAATAAGCCAGTCGAGATAATTTCGTATAACTGTATATTCCGGCGACATTGGAGGAATTTTTGCGAGTTTGTTATACTCTTCTATTGCTTTGTCAACAACTTGCTCGGGCATGCCTGCAGATTCGATACTCTCGAGAAGTTTCTCTTCTTCTGAAAGGGCATCATCTTCACCCAGCTCTTCCTGCAGAATTTTTATCTGTTCCTGAATGATAAATTTTCTTTGTGTTTTTGCAATGTTTTCCTGCACTTTGTGGTCGATCTCTTTTTCAACTTTAAGAATCTCCACTTCACCCCTTAACAACTTGATCAGTTCGTAATATTGATCTTTTAGTTTATTTTTCTTGAGGATTTTTAATTTTGCATCGATCGCCTGATTAACATTTGCTGCCGCAAAATAGAGCTTTCGGTCGGGTTCGGTTATATTTTCAAATGATACAAGAGTTTCAGCGTTGATATTTTTGTTCAGCGATGCATAATCTTTAAAAGCAGTTTCGGCCTGTCTCAAAAGGGCTGTTAGTTCCGCATCATAAACTGATTGTACTTCCTTCAGTTGAATCTCAGCTTCAAAAAACTCTGTTTCACCTGTAAATCTTTTGATTCTGCCCATCACAAGACCATCAACCACAATCTTCAAGAGCCCATTGGGCAGTTTCATGGTTTGTACAATCTTTGCTATGGTTCCTTCACGATAGAGTTCATCAGGACCCGGTTCGTCTATTCCCGAATTTTTTTGGGCTGCGAGGAAAATAAGTCGGTGATGGTTTAATGAATAATTTACTGCATTTATCGAGAGGTCTCTTCCCACCATTACGGGTGAGATCATATAAGGGAAAATTACGAGGTCCCTGAGTGGGAGAACCGGAATAATCTCGGGTATCTCCACTGTAATGCTTTGTTCTTCTAACTCTTTAACGGGCTTGTTCATATTCTGCTAATTTGTGAAAAATCGAACCTCTAAAATACCAATAACATACGGCTTATTCAAGGCACTCTTTTAGGAGTGGAATTTAATTTTTTTTTGATGATATTGGGTAATGATTTTTGACTCTATTTAAGACAAATTTATTTTTAATTCTCATTTTGATACACACTACTTTTTGAATTGTGCCTATTCTGAAGAGATTAAACAACTTATAATGTGGCATGATTATTGCAGTTATAATTGAAATATTTAACAAAAACCAACACGAATAAAATTATGCTAAAAATGACAAAACTTTTTCTTCTTGCAGGATTGCTTGTGTCCCTGGTCCCTTCCCTCTTTGCAGGGAATAAAATTGGCGACTACGACATAACGCTCAGTGGTCTGAATTGGGATTATGCCAATAACCGTACTACTTTTACCTACATAGTAAGAGGTGATGGTCATGGCAAAGACCTTTCTCACTGGTCGATAGCTCTGTGTAACAATCACACAGGAGTATCGGCTACACCCACGCCGAACGAGGTTGTTCTCGACCCAACACTTCAAATCTATGGTATGAAGTGGGATGTGTCAGTGAAAATTTCCCAAACCAAAACTTTTACACTAACCCTCCCCGGTATCTGGGATACCACTCAGGTTGTGGCGGGAGTTAAAGCTGGAACAAATCTTTATTATGGTACCGTAACCGGACCGGCTTGTACTACAATCAGCCCAAAAGCCTCCATTGGTGACAGGGTTTGGTTTGATACAGATGGTGATGGTGTTCAGGATGCAGGAGAAAATGGTGTTGCCGGTGTAACAGTTAAATTATATAATTGTGACAATACACTTGTAGCAACCACAGTTACAAATGCATCGGGAAATTACCTCTTCTCAAATCTGACTCCGGGTGACTATTATATTAAAGTGGAACCATCTTCAGAATATGTAATCACAGAGATTAACGAAGGTTCAGACGATACCAAGGATTCCGATGTTTCTCCTTCAACCGGAAAATCAGGTTGCACGACCCTTTCAGCAAATGAAAACGACATGAAATGGGACGCCGGATTGATATTTGCACCCGTTCCTGAAGGCAAAATTGGAGACAAAGTCTGGAACGACATCAATTTTAATGGCATCCAAAATGACAGCGAACCCGGTATCGCCAATGTTACAGTAAATCTTTATGACTGCAACAACAATCTTCTGGAAACAACAACAACAAATTCAACCGGCGAATATGAATTTGACAGTCTCGCTGCCGGAAGTTATTATGTAGAATTTACACTTCCTTCAGGTTTTGTATTTACCTCAAAAAACACCGGTTCCGATGACGAAAAAGATTCTGATGCTGATGTTACAACAGGCAAAACAGTTTGTTACAATCTTGGCAATGACGATGAGATCGAAACTATCGATGCCGGTATGTACGATCCACTTACTATGAAGGCTTCAATCGGAAACTATTTCTGGAACGATGCCAATGCCAACGGACTTCAGGACAATACTGAGTCTGGAATTGCCGGAGCAACAGTCAGATTACTTGACTGCAGTTACAATGTTTTAGCAACTACTACAACCAATTCAAATGGTGTTTACAGTTTTTCAAACCTGACACCAGGTGACTATGTGGTTGAATTTGTAACTCCTAATGGATTCGTTTTTACTTCCTACAATCAGGGAGTTGACGACACTAAAGATTCTGATGTTGATCCAGGAACAGGAAAAACGATTTGTGTTAACCTCTCCCCCGGAGAAAATGACAACACATGGGATGCAGGTGCTTATGTTCCTGTAACTTGTGCCAACGACTGGACAGGTTCACTTGGACCAGATTCGGCAATCTGTCTTTTTACACCACAATGGATTACTATTTCCGGTTCAGTTGATCTGATGCCTCCGGCTACCAGAGCTCAACTTCAGTTGACATGGAGAGTTGTGAAACCATCAAGTATCAACAATTGCCCTCCGGGATTTGATCCTTGTGACCAGGAACATTATACAACCAAATGGATTTATGGTGACACTACCTTTACCATGCAAGCATGGTGGCCCGGTGTCTCCCCAACCGATACTCTCGTTGAAATCCACTACGGAATGAATGTACTTGATTGTGACGGAAATCCAATTAAAAACGGAATCGGTAGAGACCTCTATTGGAATCCAACGGTTTGTCCACCACCAAATTCACCTGAGGCAGATCTTAGTCTTTCGAAAACTGTTTCGAATCCAACACCTCAGAATGGTGAAACAATCCAATATACCATTGTCTTAAATAATGCAGGACCGGGAACAGCAACAGGTGTTCAGGTTAGTGATGTTCTTCCTTCAGGTGTTGTTTTTGTTAGCGCAAGCCCATCTGTTGGTAGCTTCGACATTAACACAAACCTTTGGTCAGTTGCATCGCTTGCAGCAAATACCAGCGCAACCATTGTAATTACTGCAAGAGTTGACATTGCTCTCATGAACTCGGTTTCATTTGATCTTGGTGTGGCAAAAGATTATAACCTCTTTGTCCTTAACGATTATACTGCTCCTTCTTCAGATACTGAAGGTAAAGTTGCAGTAGGAAACGACTGCCGTATAAGCAACTACAGTGTTGGCGACAAACTCCCCAACTCAGGTGGTACCGAGGATGTTCTTGTAGTAGGCCACAACCTCTACTTCACTTCCGGAAGAGTATATCATGGAAATGTAGTTTATGGAAATTATGCAGAAGTTACTCCTTATGTCGCCTCTATAATGGAAGGAACGTTAAGAAAAGATACGGTTATCGACTTCCAGGCTGCATCGGCTCACCTTCTCTCTCTCAGCAGTCAATTTGCTGCTTATGGAGTTAATGGTTCTGCCGGTCTGCAATTTGGAAAACTTTCTCTCCACGGTTCTGATCCATCTCTTAATGTCTTTAAGATTTGGGGAGATACACTTGGAATGGCTAACGATTTCGAAATTAATGTACCAAATGGTTCATCCGTACTTGTCAACATCTTTGGATCGTATGCAGAGTGGAAAGGTGGCTTAAATGTTTATGGCACACCTTACTCTAATGTACTCTACAATTTTGTAGAAGCCGATTCAATTAAAATTTCAAACATTGATGTTAGAGGATCAATTCTTGCTCCAAGAACAAATGTCAATTTTGTGAGCGGCGTTCAAAATGGTCAGATGGTTGCCAAGAATGCAAAAGGAACTGGACAGTATAACCTGATCCTCTTCAGAGGTAACATCCCTGTTGATACAACAGTGGTTAATGTGGCTGAAGTGGTTGCAGCGGTGCAGCATGATCCCGATTCAAGTCCAAACAATCATTTAACAACTGAAGATGATATTGCTTCTGCTTCGATTATTATCGACAGAGAAATCAACTCAACTTCGGGAACCAACTACAACTGGCAGCAGATTTCCACTGTAGGTTTTAACCAGATCATACTTACTATCACCACCGATCAGAATGGTGACCTCCTTGCAGGTACTTATGGTGGCGGAATCTTCCGCTCTACCAATGGTGGTGTCGAGTGGACTCAGATCAACTCAAACATGTTGTCTGTTTATATCTGGAACCTTATTTCAGTACCCGGTGGCAAAATCTACGCAGGAACTGAAAGTGGCATCTATGCAACAACAGACAATGGTAACACATGGTTTGTTGCCGGTCTCAGTAATAATGATGTAAGAGCCCTCTTAAGCGACAATAATGGCAGAATCTTCGCCGGTGTTTGGGGTCGCGGTATCTTCTACACTGACGACTTCGGAGCAAGTTGGACTGAGTTCAACACAGGTCTTACAGATCTTGCAGTTCATGCCCTCGCTAAAAATGTAAATGGTGACATTTATGCAGGTACAATGGGTGGTGGAGTTCACAAACTTTCAATCGGAAGTGGATCGTGGACACACCTCAATTCAAACCCCGTAAGCAGATTTATCTGGTCACTTACTGTAAATGGTAATGGCGATGTTTATGCCGGTACTTATGGTGATGGTGTCATCAGAAGTCTTGACGGTGGAGCAACATGGCAAAGAATTTCAGCAGGTATGACAGCAGCTCACATCTATGCGATTGGTCACGATGCTAACAACAACATCTTCGCCAGCGCTTGGGGAAGTGGTGTATTTATGCTCCCGACTGCCGTAACTGACAGATTCGGCGGAAACTGGGTTGACTTTGGTCTCTCAGGTAAAAACATCTCTTCGATTGCTGTTAATTCTGCAACGAATCAGGTAATTGCCGGTACTGAAAGTGGTGATTTGTTCAAAACTGATATAGTTAATGGTATCACCGATAACTCATCATTACCAACAGAATTTAAGCTGTTCCAGAATTATCCTAATCCTTTTAACCCTGCAACTGTTATAGAGTTTACACTCCCCGCTGTTCAGGAAGTTAAACTGATTGTTTATAACATCCTTGGTCAGCAAATAAAAGTTCTGAATGACGGACAGTTAAATGCCGGGTATCATAAATACACATTTGACGGCAAGGGACTCGCAAGCGGCGTTTATTTCTATAGAATAGTCGCAGGTCAGTTCACTGAAGTTAAAAAAATGATACTTCAGAAATAGGATAAGTGGGAAACATGATGTGAAAAGTCACTTTTAACAGGTAACAATTCAATAATGTTTAATACTGAAACAATACTTTATAATAAAGGCTGCCCCGCAACGGGCAGCCTTTTTTTTGACTTTCATCACCTTTTATCCTCTATTAAGACCATTTCACACATTTTTTTGAAAATTTTCTGATGTTATGACATTGAATTGTCATTTTCATACATATATTTGCATACTAATTATCAAAAAATCTTGGAATGAAGTATCATCAACTTATTTTAATATGATAATTAGAGAGAGCTGTTTAGCTCACCGGATGTTTTAATCCAATCAACAATACACAATAAGGAGCCAATATTATGAAACAAGTATTTGCATTTGTTCTCTTGGTTGCAATGTTTGCAGCTTCAGTAAATGCCCAGTCCGGGATCGTACCTAAAGAAAGAAATGGTGGTTACGCCAGAGTACAATCAATGGGTGGCGAAGGTGGAACCAATCCATTCCTGGTAGATGCTTTCAATATGACTACAAATCCCGCATACGCCAAATATTACAGTAACTTCCTTTGGGGAGATATCGGTGCTTCCACCGCTGCTGTTAATGATGGTGACGGACAGTTTGCAGGTTTTAACTACTCACTGACAAATAAATTTACTCTTGGAGCAATTCTCGCAAGAAACGACTATAAAGGTGCCGGCATTTCAAGTGTTGGTTTAACTAACGGATTCGTCGGGATCCTCAATGGAATCGGTAGCACAACAAGAAACGCTGTTAACCTCGACAATAACTTCCAGGTTATCGGTGCTTATTCCCTTTCTGATGCAACCGTTCTCGGTTTTGGTGTTGCTTTTGCTTCCACCCAAAACGATCGTACACCTGCTTCAGGTACTGCTGATAAATCTTCAGCTACACAGTTTGGTATCAATGTTGGTTTAATCCAGCATTTCAGCAAAGACAACGCTCTCGATCTTGCTCTTTCTTTCATCTCAGGAAGTGCAAAAAACGAAGCTGCAACTACCAATAAAGTTTCAGGTTCCGTAATCGATGTTAGCGCAAGATATTTCCACTATATGGGAAAAGGTTTCTCATTTGTTCCAACAGCTAATTTCCAGACCATCAGTGGTACCATGGATGTAGCCGGAGCAAGCACAGACCTCAATTCATATATGTCTCTCGGTGTTGGTGCCGGTCTTAACTACACAACAGGCGACCTTTTCCTCGCCGGTGGTGTCAGCTTCATGACTGAATCATGGACAACAAAAGCAACCACTACTGCCCCTGAACTTACAAGAAACCATTTCTGGTTCCCTGTTTGGAATCTCGGTGCTGAATTCAAACTTACTGATTGGATGAAAGCAAGACTTGGTTACAAAGTTGCTACCAACAAAGACAAACAGGAAACTGCTCAGACTGCAACAACCAAAAATGAAGTTGTGATGACTGCTTTCGACAGAACCGGTGTTACTCTTGGTCTCGGATTTAACTTTGGTAAATTCAGCCTCGACGCAACTGTGAATGACGAAGTTTTGAGACAAGGTTTCAAAAACCTCTCAACAGGTGGTGTTAATACATTTGGACATATCTCAGCAAGCTACGCTTTCTAAGATTTTCCACTCTATTTTCAAAAAGCTGCCCGATTCGGGCAGCTTTTTTTTTATATATTTGTTCTGACTATTTTTCCAGGTTATGAATAACTACAAACTTACCATTCAATATGACGGCTCAAAATTCAGCGGTTGGCAAATTCAAAAAAATGCCATTTCCGTGCAGGATAAAATTAAATCTGCCATTGAAGCCATACTCAAAGAAGAAATTGTTTTAACAGGAGCAGGAAGAACCGACACAGGTGTTCATGCACTTGGACAGGTTGCAAATTTTAAGTGTGAACAGGATATTGATTTTTACCGATTTAAATACTCCCTGAATTCAATGTTACCTTTTTCCATTCGTATTAAAAATATGGAGAGTGTCCACGAAACTTTTAATGCCCGCTATGATGCACTTTCAAGATCTTATCTCTACTTTATTGCTTACTCCCCCACTCCCTTTAATCATAATTTTGTATATAACTACCATTTTCAAGTGGATACCAAGGTTCTCAATCAATTGTGTGAACCACTTATCGGGGTTCATGACTTTTCTTCCTTCACAAAATATGCTAAAGAGCGTGAAACATTTAATTGCGAAATCAAAACAATAAAGTGGACAAAAATTAAAGGGATTGTGGTTATGTTTATTGAGGCCGACCGGTTCCTTCACGGAATGGTCAGAGCCATAACCGGGACTCTCTTAATGACCGCCAAATCAGGTGGTAATAAAGATCAAATAATTGATATTCTTCAGGCAAAGAATCGCGAAATTGCAAACGCCTCTGTGCCGGCAAAAGGTCTTTTTTTATATAAAGTTAAATACCCTCGAATCAATGAAATTTAAATTTGAAAAATCAGTAATCATTAATGCCAAGCTTGAAGATTTACGGGGTTAATTGGGCTGCTAACACTTCCTTTGTTATATTTACAACTTTATTTAATGTTTTCTGACAGACATAGAAGAACAAGAAATTTTTCGAAAGGTAGAAAAATGGAATTTTTAGCCGGTTTACATCCGAAAGCTGTCCATTATCCTTTGGCACTTTTAATGATATATCCATTTTTGGTACTCATTTATAATTTTTACAAAAAAGAAGTACTGGCGAAAGCTGCACTTTTGGTACTTGCAGGCGGTCTGGCAGGTCTTGTGCTTGCTCTAATCTCAGGAAACAGTGCATTTCAGTTATTTGTTGAACAACACTCATCTCACCCAAAAATTGAGCTTGTAAAAGGCCTGATCGAGAATCATGAAAATTTTGCAACTGTAACCACAGTTTTGTATTCACTTGTCTTCATTTTGAATTTTTTCTATTTTGTTAAATATTACATTAAAAAAGACACTACTTCCAATCTTATTATGGCTTTACCAAGAATAATTCTTGCATTGGCGTTTATCTCTCTCTATATTCTATATTTAACCGGTGACCTCGGCGGGGATCTTGTATTTAAACACGGTATTGGTACCGATATATTCAGGTAACAGATGAAAAGAGTTGTATTAATTCTGCTGATTATTTTGCCACATATTTTATACGCAGGTGATCCGGGCGAAAGTAAAGCGAGAGGTTATTTTTTTGCAATGGGAGTGGGACCAAGAATACCCTTTGGAAGTTTTGCATCAAAAACTGTATTTGGTTACGGATTTAACGCCGAAATCTCTTATGTAGATAATAAAATTATGCCATTTTTCCTTTTTGGAAAGATAGGTTTTGAACAATTTCCCGGCTCACAGGAATTTTATCAGGATAGTGAGTATTCACATTATAGTGTACAATATCTCCCCGTCTCTGTGGGAGTAAGACACTATTTTGCACCAATTCTCAAAAATGTTTTCCTTCTTACACCAATTGCTGAGGTTTCCGGATCGATGATTGTCTTTCAAGAGCTTCACGATTTTAAACCGGGTGTAAATCGCAACGGATATATAGAAGATGGAGTCAGGTTTGGCGGAAGTGCCGGTTTTGGTGTTTCAGCATTTGTGCTTGAAATGATGGCTTCCTACAATGTTTACAATAACGATCAGTTCTTTTCTTTCGATTTGAAAGTAAGACTTCCCTTATATGTTTCTTTTTAATGAGGATAAAATGGACTACAAATTTTTAAATTGTGATATACAAAATTTTATTGCAACTGTGGTAATAAACCGCCCCGACAAACTAAATGCTCTCAATTCCACTCTACTTGATGAATTAAATCAACTTTTTGATTCTTTAAAGAATGACTCAACAGTCAGGGTTGTTATTTTGACAGGAGCCGGTGAAAAATCATTTGTAGCCGGTGCAGATATCGCAGAACTTGCTTCTTTAGGCGTTAGTGAAGCAAAACGATTCGCCACCAACGGGCAAAAAATCTTTTCAAAAATTGAGCAACTCGGAAAACCTGTAATCGTAGCCGTTAACGGATATGCTCTTGGCGGTGGATGTGAACTCGCCCTTGCATGCCATATAAGATTTGCTTCAGAAAACGCTATTTTTGGTCAGCCTGAAGTCAATCTGGGAACAATCCCCGGCTATGGCGGTACACAACGACTGACAAAACTTATCAACACCGGAAGAGCCCTGGAAATGATTCTTAGCGGAGATAAAATATCTGCAGAGGAGGCTCTCGCGATTGGGCTGGTGAACAAAGTATTTGAAAAAGATGAACTTCTTGCCAAAACTTTTGAATTCGCTGAGAAGATCGCTGCAAAGCCTGTTAACGCAATATCATGGGCAATCGACGCCGTAACAGCAGCTCCCGATTTGAATATTGATGCCGGACTCGATTTCGAAGCTTCACTTTTTGCTTTGTGCGCAGGGACAAATGATTTTAAGGAAGGAACAACTGCTTTTCTCCAGAAACGAAAACCCGAATTTAAGGGAAATTAGGCGACAGGAGAGAAATTGATCAAATTCAAATTATTTCTTATCGGTTTTCTCACGCTGGCTTCTGTGGGTACATATATTTATGTCCGGGCCGGAGAGCCTAAAAAAGTCGAAGAAGAGATAAAAACGGTAGTTGTGCCGAAAAGAAATCTCACCAGGGCACTCGCCGACTCCCTGATCAATTCAACTCTTGATGAATATTCCATTCCTGATTCTTTTTATGTGATACCCGACAAAGGGAAAAAACTTCCCAAAGTTTTGGTCCCGGAGGACCTGCCTCTTCCAACTTTCGAAAATTCCATCTACAGTAAACTTTCTCTCTTTGAGACCAATATAAAAGTTAATTATAATAAGAAGGAAAAAGGTTCTCTGTTTTCTCTAAAATTTAAGGACAATACTGAGTATCAGTTTTTGACTATGAAGAAAAAGGGATTTTTAAGAACTTCAACTACAATCTCAATAGTCATTACCGGATATGAAGAGGCTGAAGAGGCCTCAAAACAGTATCTACGGGATTATCCTGAACCTTATGTGGTTTTGTTAAAGCCAACAAAAAGGACACAGCTGCTCGCCAAAGAATTTGATGATCAAAATCTTCCTTATGCGGTATTGGTTGGAGACGATGGTGCTGAACTTGAGTTCCAAATTGAAGAGAATCATCCCAAAAGGAGAATTGAAACAACCATTACGGGCTTAATAACGGCGTTTCCCAATTCGGTGTTTTTTTTCACAGAATCTAATTCAGCACTGGCTAAATCGGTGATACTCCCGTTTGTGAGGGAAAAATTTGAAGGGAAGAAGAAACAATTTATTAAATCAAATGTTTTTATTAACGTTGAGGGAACGGACTCAGCAGAGACCGTCTTCAAATTTAACGAGCTCTATGGAAAGAACAGAAAAAAAGAGGGTCTCGTTTTCATTGTAAATACATCTGCGATCCGATGGATAGAACCGGAAATCAAAAAATTGAGAAGAAAAGGCGTCCACATCTCCGGTGAGATCGGAAAATCAAAAGAGGAGCCTAAATCTCCTGATCCCGAACAATAACCCTCCCTGAATCGTTGATTTCAACAACACCCCTTAACAACGGGGCAGGTATGGTTTTTATTATCTCCTCAAAATCACCCACCAAAACAATCTGTAGATTTTCAAGCAAAAGGTATTTATTGGCAGCTGTGATCGCATTTTCGATATTAACATTTGAAAACTGCTTTGGCTGTTCAGAATAATAATTTAACGGTAAATCCCTTGACACAATTGACTGCATCAACATCGAAACAAAATGATAGGTCTCAAACTTAAATGGAGCTCCCTTGGTCAATAATTGTTTCGAAAACTCAAGCTCTTCATTTGAAATTTTCTTCCTGACATCATTTAATTCTTTCAAAATTTCAATGAGTGCCGGACCTGTATTCCCTGTATCGACCGAGGTCATGATCATATATTGAGTTGAATCCTTCAAAGGTCTCAGAAAAGAATTTATGCCATAGGTAAATCCTTTTTCTTCTCTTAGATTTTTATTCAGCCTGCTGTTAAAATGCCCCCCGTAGAGATTATTTACTGCAATAACTGCTGCATCATCTAAAGAATCACCCATTCGAGGAAGAGGAACACCCGCAAGTATCTCTGTTTGTGAAGAGCCTTTTCGGTCAAGAATAAATATTCTTAAATCTTTATAAACAAATTCAGTATCAACAGGTTCGGGGTCATGTATGCCCGGAATACTTTTAAAGTTATAGATAATTGATGACTCAATTTCACGATAAGGTAGATCTGAAACGATATTAAAAACAGGTTTAATGGGTTCAATATGCTCGGCGTGAAAATAAGTTACATCAGAAAGTGTGATGTTTTCAACCGATTCTTCAGTCGCTGATTGAAAAGCATAACCATTTCTTTTACCTTGAACAACAAGACTAAAGAGGAACCACGCCATCGATTGTGGGTCATTTTTTGCCTGCTTGATATTATTTCTCACTTTGTCAATTTTTCGTTCAAAATCTTCAAGATTAAAATGTGGTTGGTAAACCACTTCCGACAAAATTTTCATCATCAGGTCGATGTCGCCTGAAAGACCTTGAATGGTGACACTAAGGTAGTCTGTCTGTGCACTTGCACTTAGAGAGAGTCCCCTGCTCTCGAGAAGGGCATTTAATTCAAGAGCCGACCATTCTCCTGCACCTTCTTCAAGAAGCGATGCTGTGATCTGAGCAAGCCCTTCTCCACCTTGTGGATCGTATTTTGAACCGGCCTCGATATTAAGTGTAACAATGGTTATCGGGAGTCTTGTTTTAGCGGCATAAATTACTTTTGATCCGTTTGGAAGAAAATGTTCTTCAAAATTTGGATAATTAAATTCTTTACCCGTTTTTGGAGCGGGAACACTGGATCTGTTTACTAATTCCATATTATTTAACCCCCGGCACAATTAAAAGTCTTGCATAATTTTCGGTAAAATATTTTCGGGCGGTTTTCCGCATGTCATCAGCTGAAATTTTATCGATCATTTCCAATATTCTGTCCATAAAATCAGGGTCACCTGTATAAAAATTATATTCATTCATTCTTGAGGCTATGGCATTTACACTTTGAAGATTGTAGATTGCCTGAACTTTATAACCATATTTAATCCTCTGCATCTCTTCTTCTGTTATTTCAGAATTTATCGCCTTAAACACTTCATCAATTATCTCTTTTTCAATCTCTTCAGGATTAATTTCCGGTTTAACTGTAGCCGTAAGGAGATTCATCCCGTGGTACTTCCCGGTATAATTGGAAAGATTAATCGATTGCAACGACTCATCTGTAAAAACGAATTTTTTGTGAAGTCTTGAATTTTTTGATCCTGTGAGATAATCGGTAATTAACGCAAATTCAATATCCTCTCTTGAGAATGCTTTCACCGAAGGCCAGGCAAAAAAGAGTTTTGGAAGATGAACACGGTCGACATAAACATCTTTTACAGTTTCTGTGAGGAAAAATTCATTGACAGACGCGGGTGGTTCCGGTTTTGGTGATCCTAAAATTGAACCAAAATATTTAGCAACCAGATCCTTGGCTTCGGTTGATTCAAAATCACCATGAATCACAAGTGTGCAGTTTGCCGGCGTGTAAAATGTGGTAAAAAATTCTCTGACATCAGTGAGATCGATTGAAAGTATATCTTTCATATAACCAATCACCGGGCGTCTGTAGGGATGGTTTTCAGGGAAAACAAGGCCGAGTATCTTTTCAAATCCAAGACCATAGGGTGCATTGTCGTAGTTCTCGAGTCTCTCGTTTTTTACGACATCAATTTGATTTGCGAGAGTTTCCTCCACTAATGCAGGGAGAAAATATCCCATTCTGTCCGACTCAAGCCACAGTCCCATTTCAAGATGGCTTGAAGGAAGTTTGTCAAAATATACGGTACGATCGAAGGTTGTGTTGGCATTTAAGCTGCCACCGGATTCTTGAATGTAATGGAAATGTTTCCCTTTTGGAACATTTACCGAACCCTGAAACATCATGTGCTCAAAAAGATGAGCCAAACCCGATTTACGGTGTCCTTCGTTTGCGCTTCCGGTTTTATACAACAAATTAATTGCAACAATCGGATTTTGTGTATCGGGTGCCAAAATTACTTCAAGACCGTTGTCTAAAAAGTAGCGCTCATACTGTATATTGATCATATTTCCTCTGTTAGTCGAGTATCTTTAGAATTCTTTCACCTCTGATCGAACCGAGCAATCTAAAAAGATCGCTGAACGGGATTTGATTATCCCATGAAAAGAGTACAAATATCGCCTGTCCAACAATCATGTCCCGAGAAACAGGTCCCCAAAAACGGGAGTCGGAACTGTCGTCTCTATTGTCACCCATCATAAAAAAATAGTCTTTCTGAAATTCATATTCAGTGACAACTTTTCCATTTATTGTAACTGTACCATTGGCAATTTCAACAACTTCGGCTTCAAACTCTCTGTTGATAAAATGTTTCCAACCAATTGCACTTCTGGCATCAAGTTGAATTTTAAGTCCTTTTTTAGGCACAACAAATTTGCCGTAATTGTCAGGAGTCCAGTCATTATTGCCTGGGAACATGTAAGCAGAAATCCGGGGATCGTTTTGTTTTTCACCATATTGAATATAAGGTGGCAAAGCCGCAGGTTTCCCATTAACAAAAACCACTTTGTTTTTAATTTCAATCGTATCACCGGGTAAACCGATACACCTTTTCACATACTGGATGTTTTCAGGATTGGGTCTAAATTCCCCTTTTTCACCCGGAAAGTCGAAAACGACAATATCACCCCTGTCAGGGTCGGTAAATATATCCCATCTGAAATGAGGGATATCAATTTCGGTGTAAGGAATAAATTTGGGAGAATTGATCCCATAGATGAACTTGTTAACAACAACAAAATCACCAACAAGAATCGTACTTTCCATTGAAGGAGTGGGGATTCTGGTATTCTGAAAGAAAAAAGAAATGATAAAAAGCGCCGCAATAAAAGCTTGAAGTAAAGATTTAAGCTCTTTTTTTACATTCAAGATTTGTTCTCCAAATTAAAATTCAAATTTACGAAAATGCGAGTTATTAAGAGGTTTAAAGATTAGTGCCCTGAAACTATTTTCTGCTCGAATTCAGCAGTTCCAACAAGATATTATTCACGGATGAAGGGTTTGCCTTCCCTTTTGTCTCCCTCATTACCCTGCCAACAAAAAAACCAAGAACTTTCTCTTTTCCTGAAAGGTATTCCTGAACCTGAGCTTCATTCTCGTCAAGATGTTTTTTGATTATTTGTTTTAGCTCGCTCTCATCAGAAATCTGGAAAAGTCCATCCTTCTCAACAATTTCAGTTGGCGAAAGTTTTGAGTTTAACATTTGGGCAAATATTTCTTTTCCAATTTTACCTGAGATCGAACCTGAAGAGATCAAGTCCACAAGTTCAACAAGTCGTTTAGGTTCAATTTTAAATTCAGAAAGATCAATTTTTTCCTGATTGGCAACTTTTAATACTTCAGTCATCATCCAGTTGCTTAATTCCTTATAACTGGATGTTAATGCAGCTGCTTTTTCGAAGTAATTTGAATAATCGGGTTGCTGAGTCAATATCCCGGCATCATATTCAGGAAGAGTAAATTGTTTTATATACCGCTGTTTTTTTGTTGAGGGGAGTTCAGGCATCTCTGATTTGATCTGTTGAAACCACTCCTCATCTATAACAAGTGGCATAAGATCGGGATCGGGAAAATAACGGTAGTCGTGTGAGTCTTCTTTTGATCTCATCGGAGTGGCTATTCCCTTGTCGGCATTCCAAAGCAGAGTTTGTTGAACAACTTTTCCACCATCTTCAATCAGTTCAATCTGTCTTTCGATTTCATAATTGATTGCTCTTTCCACATTACGAAAAGAATTCATGTTTTTGATCTCAGTCTTGGTCCCCAGCCTGGTTTCGCCAACCGGCCTCACCGATATATTTGCATCACACCTCAAGGAGCCTTCTTCCATATTTCCGTCACAAATATCAAGAAAAAGGAGAATCTGCCTCATTGTTTTGAGATATGCTGCAGCTTCCGCAGCACTTCTTATTTCAGGTTTACTTACGATTTCAAGAAGTGGAACACCACATCTGTTAACATCCACAAGAGTAAAATCACCCCGGTCATGAATCGATTTCCCTGCATCTTCTTCCAAATGTGCTCGTAAAACTCCAATTTCTCTAACTTCGCTTTCACCCATTTCAACTTTTAGCACACCTTCCCCAACAACAGGTAAACTGAATTGGGAAATCTGATAACCTTTTGGAAGATCGGGATAAAAATAGTTTTTTCTGGCAAAGATAGAGGTGAGATTAACTTTAGCGTCAAGAGCGAGTCCAAACCTGACTGCGAGTTCTACAACTTTTTTGTTTAATACAGGGAGCACTCCCGGCATACCCAAACAAACAGGACAAACATTTTTGTTTGACTCATTAGTGAAGTCGGTGGAACAACCACAAAAGATTTTTGTGTTTGTTTTTAGTTGAGCATGAACCTCAAGCCCTATTACAGGTTCATACTTTATAGTCAAAGAAGTATCCGGCATTTATTATTTTTTTGAATAAATAGCGTAACCATAAGGGGATAGTTTAATCGAAACTTTTCCGTCAAAATCTTGAATTGTGCCAGAAAATGCTTCTTCATATTTTCCGGAATATTTCGACAAATCAAGTTCTATTGTTTTTTCTTCCCCTGAGAGATTAAAACATGCAAGTACATTGTTTGGATTAGAATCCCTTACAAATGCTATAACCTTTCCGTCAAGATTTTCATCAAGTCTCACGAGTTCTCCGCCATACATTCCGTTATACAACGCAGGATTTACTTTTTTCAACCGGGAAAGAGTTCTATACAATTCTGTCATTTTAGTTTGTCTCCAAATTATTTCATCTTTTTCAAAAAAGGATAATCTTTTATCGAGGGAAGCTTCCTGACCACTGTAGATCAAGGGCATCCCGGGTAATAAAAACGTGAGTGCTGCAAATGTTGGAGCAGCCTCACCCAATCTTTCAAATTCCGTTCCATTCCATGAATTTTCATCGTGGTTTGATGTAAACTGCATTATGATTCCATCTTTGGGCAGACTTCTGATGTGATCAAATTGAGTTTTATACAGGTCGTCTCGACCGGCTTTTCCGGCATGGATCTCATTAAATTTTGAATACATTTTCCAGCCGTAAGACATGTTAAAGGCTGTATGAACCTCAGGAGTATCCCACTCAGCGAGCATAAAAACAGGTTTTATTGAATCCAGTGACGCCCGTGCAGACTCCCAAAATGGTTGCGGAACCATGCCGGCAACATCACATCTGTATCCGTCGATATCAAATTCTTTCACCCAATATTTCAGGGCGTCAGTCATCTCATACCAAAGTTTTTTATTGTCGTAGTTAAGGTCAATAACATCCTGCCAGTCGGCAACGGGTGGTATAAATTCACCTTTTTCATTCTTCGTATAAAAATCGGGATTTGATAAAACCCAGGGATGATCCCAGGCAGTATGATTGGCAACCCAATCGATTATAACATACATTCCCCTGTCATGGACATCTTTTACAAATTCTTTAAACTCTTCTTTTGAACCATAGAGGGGGTCAAAGTCTTTATAATCTTTAACAGCGTAATAACTGCCTAAAGTGCCTTTTCGGTTCTTTTCACCGATTGGATGAATCGGCATTAACCACAAGATACCAACTCCCAACTCTTGAAGCCGTGGGAGGTGTGTCCTGAATTCTTTAAGTGATCCGGAAGGAGTAAATTGCCGTAGGTTTACTTCATAGATAATTTTGTCTTTTACCCACTCGGGTGTGATTAAATCTTGCCCCGGAACAATTATTGTGGTAATCAGGAACAGCAGAATCGCTATTTTGAGGTGTTTATTAATCATTTTGTCTTTTTTCATAATATCTGAACTAATATTCAGTCTCGAATGTTTCAAGATTAAAGAAATAATGTGTTGGTAAAACATAACTTGTAATTTACACATATTCCATAAGATAAAAAACCGGAAAAAATGGATGTTTCTTATAGAAATGGTATAATAATTATATTAGAATTAGTAATATTTTTATATCTTTATTGTTAGAAATTACAAATTTCTATTGTTTATTTATTAATAATAAAATCGTTTATTCGTATGAAGATTTATTTCAGAGAAAATCAGTTAGCTTATTTAAACCAGATTGCTGCCAATACTGTTGGTCATTCTAATTTCACACTTTTGGTGGGAAAGAGAAAAGTTGGTAAAACAACACTGATAAAGCAATTTCTGAGAGCAAACGCAGGAGCTTATTTCACAATAAGCAACAAATCATCTTTCCTGCAGTTACAAGATATATCAGAGTATCTGAAATCTTATACATTTCCGGATAGTTTTATTCCAAACTTCCAGAGCTGGGGTAACTTTTTTGAGTTCCTTTTTTATATCGCACGCAATAGACCTGTAAATGTGGTCATCGATGAATTTCACAATTTTGAATTAATTGAACCTGAAGCTTTTGATGAACTCAGAAGAGCATGGGATACACATTCAAAAAATTCAATGCTGAACCTGATCGTTGTTACTTCAAATATCGACTTCATGAAAAGGAAGTTTGATACCGAAGACAGCCCGCTTTTCAGAATCAATAACCATTTTGTAAAACTTACTCCATTCAGACTTTCTGATGTGATTGTAATCTTCCGGAAAAACAATTCCAGACTAACAACTTCTCAGATAATAGAGCTTTACACTATTTTTGGCGGTTTACCCAAATATTATTTTTTGATAGAACGCCACAAACTGTGGAATAAAGACCTCGAAACAATTTTGAAAGAGCTCGTTTTTGTGGATTTTGCTCCTCTCGCTTATGAGTTGAAAGAACTTCTTATCAACGATTTTACAAGAGGCAACAAAATTTATCTTTCGATTCTGCAAGCTATCGCAGCAGGTTTTACGAAGATGTCGGATATTGCAAAAACTGTTAATATTCCGGTTACAAATCTTACCAAATACCTCTATGAGCTTGAAAAGAAAAAAAGATTGATTGAAAGGCAACTTCCCGTCAATACAAGTGATGATACAAAATCGAAGTTTGGAAGATATTTTATCAGAAACTACTTTGAAAATTTCTGGTTCAGATTTATCCAACCCGATATTATCAATTTTGAGATGGGTGAATATGACAAGATGTTGGTAACAATCGGAGAAAAACTCGAAGAGTATGTTAACAGCAGACTTGGAATCTTTATCAGAGAGATTTTCCATGACTATCAGAAGAGCCCTTACATTCAATACCTTTTCCCGTTTGAGATTACAAAAGTGGGATCGGTATGGAATAGAAAAGACACTATAGAAATTGTTGTGGTTAGTGAACCTGCCAAGGCTGTGCTTTATGCCAATCTTGTTCTCCAGGATGAACCCCTCAACAAATATGATGTGAATCTTGCTTCAACCCAGTTCTTTAAATTTAAGAATCTCTATTCAAACTATTCCAAGAGATATCTTTTGATCACCCGCAACGGAGTTGATGAAGGAGCTGAAGCTTTCTGCAAGCAGAAAAACCTGTCAACAATCGATATCAATGTCTTTTTTGAAGCATTGGTGAATGATACAGTTGATACTGATGCACAGATAATTGAGATAGAAGTCTAACTCAATCATTAAAATTGTTCAAGGCTGATTTCTTAACAGGGGTCAGCCTTTTTTAATAGCGGCAGATCAGGTATAGATCAGCAAGATTTATTCCTGTACTTCCCGTTTCAACGGCTGCTTTGCAGGAAATCAACCACTCTGCAGAATTGTTTGAAGCCAACTCCCTTACAAAGTCGGGTGAAGTACTTTTACTCATTGTGAAACCATCAACAATTCCCCCCGCCAAATCAGAATTACCATCGATTCCATCCGTACCAACAGTCATGATGATATACTTTTTATTTTCAATGAATAATGCAAATCTCATTGCCATTTCACAGTTTCTGCCTCCAGTCCCCTCCCCTTTTACTCTAACGGTAGTTTCTCCTCCACCGATAACAAGTGATGGTTTTTCCCTTTTGGAAGAAAATTCCCCAAAAAACATTTCGACAGTCATAAAAAGTTTAGAAGTGACAAATCCAACATCTCCGGTCACCGGTTCGTTAAGGATCATCGTATCAAATCCATATTTCTCTGCGACTTCTTTGACCGTTTTCAAAAACCGGTCATTTGAATCAATGATTTTATGAACCAACTCCTGTTTTACGATCCTTGGTCTCTTTAACCTTTTAGGCAGCGAAAACAATACTTCACTAACTATCCCAACATCATCAAATGATCCGGCGTTTTTTAAAATCGATATTAACTTTTTCCTGTCCATTTTTTCAGGGACTAACAATCCTGAACCAATGGTGGATAAGTTATTTCCGGGGACATCCGAAATTAAAAAGTTAACAATCTTTTTGCTATTGATATAATCAAGAAGTTTACCCCCTTTAATTTTCGAGAGGGATTTCCTGACAAAATTAAGCTCTTCAATCCCGTACCCGCTCGTCTGTAAGACACCTGTTAAATAACTCTTTAATTCAATAGATATCCCATCCACCGGAACAGCTGCCAAAGCAGAGGTGCCTCCGGATATCAAGACTAATAATAGTGAATCAGATTCGGTACTTTTACAGAACTCAATCAGTTTTTGACCGGCTAATAGACTGCTTTGATCGGGATATGGGTGCGACGCAGGTAGAAATGAAAAGTTTTCAGGAATTACATCACAAACCGTGTTGGATATTATTAGTCCCCTCGTTACCCTGTCACCAAAAAAATTTGCTGCACCTGCCGCCATTCCATTTGCAGCTTTCCCGATCGCTACAATTTCAATCTTGTTGTATTCACCGTAGAGTTGACTTTCATTTTTTAACTCATTAAAAACCAGGGTTGCAGGATCATGTTTTTTAAGTGCCTCAAAGAATATTTTCTTTAAAGTGGTTTTTAACTTTTTAACATCATTTTTCATCTGAAACCAGATTGATTTTAATTTTTTGAAGCCTTGAGATCGCGTCTGTTATCAGCTCCTCAATTTTGCCCAGGATAAGTAACTCCCCGTTAAAGTTCACCTGTTCTTTTAGAAGGTTCTCGTGAAATTTCCCAAATATCGGAGTAATCTGTTTAAGTCCCATGTATGAAAGTACAGGCTTTAATTTGTGACAGGACTTTCGACATCCTTCGATATCCTGTTGTTCAAGTTTTTGTTTGATTGTCTCAAGAATGGGGGGAGTATTTTTTATAAAATTTTCGATCAATTCAGCAGCGAATTTTTTATCACCCTGAGATACCTCAAATAGATATGTGAGATCAAAATGATTATCCGCCACAAATCCTTCGCTTCCATTCCCGGTTTGAACACCCGGGGTTCCATCTTGAACAGAGCCGGTAAATTTGCCGATTACATCCAACAATTCTTTCCCGGATACAGGTTTGCTGATGCATGCATTCATCCCGGCATTGAATACCCGTTCATTAGATTCCTGAACCAGTGAAGCTGTAAGCGCTATGATTGGAACATCCTTCTTTGGTGAATCGAATTCTTTCCTTATTATCCCTGTGGCTGTAACCCCATCCATTTCCGGCATGGCAAGATCCATAAGAACTATATCGTAATCGTTGTTTTTGAGCTGTTCGATGGCTTCAAGTCCATTTGAGGCAGTGTCTATTCTCATTGAAAAGCGACGAAGAATATTCATGACTACAATACGATTTGAGTCGATGTCGTCAACAAGAAGTACTCTCAATGCAGAAAATAATTTTTGCGCTATTTTATTGGACATTTTTGCATCAGGTGAGAACAATTATTAATCTTTTCATCTGCAAAGATAAAAAAAAGGCTGCTAAAAGCAGCCTTTTTGGGGGGAGTAATGTATTCGTTAAACACATTAGAGGGATAAGTGTTTAACATACAGTTCAAACATAATCGCTGAATGACCGATTGACACAGTTAATTCGACTAACGATGCTTTTTTCTCGACTAAACTCTGTTTTTACTCGACTAAATCACTCAAAGTAGATTTTCAGAGTAGTTCTAAGATTTCTTCCTGCCTCCGGCATAACACTTTTTACCCTTGAAAGATGGTTTCTGTATTCAATATTCAAGACGTTATCCACTCCCGCTGAGAAAAGTCCCGTGAATTGCCCGATAGAAAATGACTGACGAAAACCTATATTTAGCAAACCGTATCCAGCTGTAGTGGTTTCAAAATTATCCACTCTTTCTTGAGGAGTAGCGAGCTCCCAGCCAAGATCAAAAGTAGCACCCTTCCAGATTTGTTGTTGAATTTCCAGGTACAGTTTTGCCGGAGGTATTTGAGGTAATGCACCTCCCGAATCCATCTTTCCCTCTGTGAATGCAATTTTAGCCGAAATTGTTGTACCCGGGACAGGGGTAAATTCACTTTGTACTTCTATTCCCCTAATTACTGCATCAACACCCTGAGTGGTGTAAACCGGCAAAAAGGTTTGATAGTTAATCTCCCCGGTATTTCTAGGAATAATAAAGGAAGAGAGTTGGAAATAGTAGAAATTAACGATTGTATAAAATTTCGAAGTTTTAAAATATGCAAATATTTCCGCTCCGTAACCTTGTTCTGAGGATAACTCCGGATTCCCGGTTTCATAAGAGTAGGCAGCGAGATGCGGGCCTTCAGAGAACAATTCTTCAATTGTTGGAACTCTTGATGAACGACTTAAACTAAGTCCCCCATAAAGTGATTTTGAAATTTCATAAATTGATGAAATGGCGAAGGAATATGTTACAAAATCCCTCTCTCTGATATAACCAATTTTAGCCTGTTTTTCCCTTTCCGGGGTGATTACATCCCGGTTGATTCTGCCACTAAATTCAAAACTCAGGCGCTCATAATTGAAAGGTTGCCAGAAATAAAGCGCCAGATTAGTTGAAACTGATTTTGGAGTAAAAACAAAACCACCGATTTCAAAATCTCTGTATTGCCCAGACATTCCGATAATGCCATCTTCATTAAACCCAAACATGTGGTGCTCAAAATTTAGATACCCTGAATAATCAAGTATCTTAAATTCGGCTCCAATTATATCATCTCTTTCAAACTCTTTATGCCGGTAAAAAGATCTATTAATATGAAGTGTCCCATTATGAAGAAAATCCGAATTAAAATTGAGCGAAGTTTTAAATGAATGAACATTTCTGAAAACTGATATTTTAACCCCGTTTGGATGTGCTCCCACAAATCCCCCCGGAATGCCATATTCCATATCAATGCTTCGATAGGAATACCCAGCAAATCCACCCGGTTTTATCAAAGAGATTCCCGACCCCAACCCGGTAATTTTCGAATAAGAATTTTTTAAATTACCTCCGGGAGTGTAGAGATCCCCCGTGCTCCGGGTTGTCATGCTCCCCTTCAAAACAATGCTCCCGAAGCCATAATCGGCATTTGCTCCGAGCAATGCTCCGTTATTGGCACTTTCATAATAGCTTCCGGCACTTGCAGAAAGTCCATTATGAGCTTCAACGGGAATATCATGCCTGATAACATTTATGACACCACCAATTGTAACCGGTGAAAAAAGAAGGGTTTTGGGACCTCTAATAACATCAGCTCTTGTAATCGAAAATGGCTCAATAGTGAGAGCATGATCGGGCGATGTAGCGCTTAGATCACTCGTCCGTGCCCCATCCTCGGTAAATAGTATCCTGTCGCCTCCCAACCCTCTGAAAACGGGCCTGGCAGGCGCAGGGCCCATCGATCTGATAGCTATCCCTGTTTCGTTTTTTAATGTGGATGCCAGTGTTAATCCCAGATTCTTCTGCAAATCAACACCTTCAACAAGTCCATTAAGATTCGAAATTTCTTCAAATTTTGAATGTGTGTGGTTCCCGGTAACAAGAACCGTTTCTAATTCAATGTTTTTGGGGACAAGATATACTGCTAAAGAGATGATAGTGTCTTTTCTCTCACTTATTTCGATAGTATAATCATAATACCCAATATGTGAAATGTTTATATGGACAATCTTTTCCACAGGGAGCATAATGTGAAATTCACCCGTGGTATCAGTTATCATGCCTTTCCCTGACTCAACAACAGAAACAGAGGCTGCCAAAACAGCCTCTTTAGTGTAAGAGTCAATTACCTTTCCTGTTAACATTTTACCGCGTCCACTTTGGGCTTGAACACCCAAAGTTAAAACTATCCAGGCAAAAATGGTTAACAGTCCGATATTTATATTCTTCATTTTTTGCTAACTAATATTTTAAATTTAATATTAAAGTTTTACTTTAAGTGAATGGTTAAAATTCACTCTATCATATTGCTATATATTACTTCTACTGAACCAACACTTTAATATTACCTGAACGAAAATCGTTGTGTCCTTCATGCAATATGAAAAACTCAATTGTTGTCATTCCGGCTTTTTTCCCACGCAGATGAATTTCATATTCTGCATCGGGTTCGTCAACATGCCGCCACAATTCCACCATTGAAGTGTCAGCTATACTCCAGGAAAGTTTCTTCTGTGTGTCAGTTGGTGGATTAATCACATTACGATTTGCATCCAGAAACTTTACATCCATGTGATCAGTTGAACCTGCAAGTGGCACCTTAATTGTATCAGTCGAAACACCTCTGAAAATTGAAGCAACCGGTATACCGGAGGTTGATAAATAGACCCCTTCAGCGGCAAAATGTTCCTCTACGGGGGTAACAGGACTGTCTTCTTTTTTACAGCCGTGAAACAACAATATGACGGCAAAAAGTGCCGGAATAATCATCTTTTTCATTAAATACTCTCTAATTTCGTTTAAATTTTCTCAAAAGTCGTGTCAGGACTTCATATATGCATATACCACAACGATTAAAGCCATTAAAATGACCAATCCAAGTGGTAATTGTATTAAAATTGTGTCTGTTTTTAGATAGAGAGTGAGGGTGGTCCTCTTAGAAGAGGAATATTGATGTGCTTTTGAGCTATAAATTCATTCTTCTCAATTTCGATCGATTCCAGGATGGTTTCAGTTGGATCGAGCTGAAAATGATTAACAGCCAGTGATGAAGAACTGACAAACACCACCATAATACAAGCTGAATAGCCCGTGGTTGAATGGTGAGTATTCGATGCTCCCGATTCCTGAGTAACAGATTCAGTCCCAAAAAATGAGATATCTGACTCATGAAAGTGGAAGGAGGATATCCCCAGGACAGCAAGATACAACAGCAGAATAAATCTGCTTATTCGTCTTTGCAATCTGAGTTGTTTCATCTTAATTAGTTTTTCTCTGTTTCATACTTCCAGCCGAGGATGCCACAATCGAGATTATAAATCTTTTTGAAGCCATTCTGCGACATAAATAAACCGGCATGGAAACTTCTACTTCCACTGCGGCAATACAAGTAATAACTTTTTGCTTTGTCGAGTTTTAGAATTTTGTCATGAAAATCGGGAGCATATATATCCAAATTTATCGAATTTGGCAACCTCTTTTCATTATTCTCTTCGGGTGTTCTTACATCGATTAAAACTGCATCTGAGTCAGTTTCGAAACCCTGTTTAAATTCTGAAGGTGAGAGGTTTTTAACATTAATCATAAAATATTGTAATCCTTATTAAGCTGTTGTTTAACTGCCATAGTAACTCATGAATTTGACTGATAGTTCCATTCAGAAATTTTGAATAGTTCAGTTGTTAGATTCTGAAATTTACTATAAGATTCATATATTTTTTTGTTAAACGGATCGGCTTCAACTATTTCAGCTATTACCTCATCTGTTTTTTGTTTAAGTACCTTCAACACTTCATCCGGAAATTTCATTAATTTAATACTTTTCTCTTTTTTAATCAGCTCAAGATATTCGGCATTTTTTGCCAGCATCTCAGAGCTTATTAACGAATCAATAAACCCAGCTGCCCCTTTAAGAATTGACTTCAGGTCGTCGGGTAATTTATCGAAAGCCCCTTTGTTAACAATGAACTCAGTTGCCCCCGATGGCTCTTGCCAACCAGGATAATAATAGTAGGGAGCAACCCTGTGAAAGCCCATTTTATAGTCATGATAGGGTCCAACCCATTCGAGAGCATCCAAAACTCCTCTTTCGAGATTTGTGTATAATTCTCCCCCGGGAAAAAGAAGAGAACTGGTCCCAAGTTTTGCCAATACTTTTCCACCAACCCCCGGAATTCGCATTTTTAGTCCGTTAAAATCGTCAACTGATTTTATCTCTTTTCTAAACCAGCCTCCCATCTGTCCGCTTGTGTTTCCACCGGGAAGTGGGATCAATCCATGTTTGGCATACAATTCAGTCCATAATTTTAACCCGTCGCTGTTATACATCCATGCACTTGTCTGAGGTGCGTTCATCCCATAGGGTAAACCTGTAAAAAAGATAGCAGCCGGCTCTTTTCCTGCCCAATAGTATGAAGCACTGTGAACAATTTCAACATTGCCCTGTTTTACTGCATCAAAACTTTCCATTGCAGGCACGAGTTCCCCACCGCCATAAACTTTAATTTTAAATCTGCCACCCGACATTTGCTCCACCAGTTCAGAAAACTTTATCATCTGTTCTCCCAAAACGGGGAAATTTGGTGGCCAGGTTGTAGCCATTTTCCACTTCACTTCTGCACCCGAATACGAACTTCCCTTTTTGTCTTTTCGCATGCAGGAAGAAAAAACGCCGGGCATTGCGGCAGCAGTCGAAATAAGTGTGGCTTTTTTGATGAATTCTCTTCTGTTTTTCATAAAATTTTTATCTAACTTTGATTCTCTTAATCACCATTAATGTAGCATCATCTTCCCATTTTACACCATTGCCAAACTTATCAGCCTCTTCAAACAATATCTCTATAATGTCAGCGGCTTTTTTGGATTTGTGTTTTTTAACAAGTTTAATAACTTCTTTGATAGTAAAAAACTCTTCATCAGCATTTTGTCGCTCAATGATTCCATCACTGTAAAGCAGCAGTAAATCCCCTTCTTCCAGGTGTGCAAATGATCGTTTGATGCTTATATCGGGAAATGCTCCAAAAATCAGACCGGTTGGATGGAGCTCTTGAATTCCTTTGTTCTTAAAAATCAGAGGTGAAGGATGACCACCGTTTGCATAAAAGAGATTACCATTGTTTTCAAATTCTGCAAAAAAGAGGGAGATAAAACTTGTAGAATAAGACCCCCTGTAAATCACTTCGTTCAGTTTTTTGAGGGTATAAACCATCTTCATGTGTTTTTCTACACCCATCCGGAGTCCTGTTACAACATCCCTTACCATCAGGGCTGCGGGAAGACCATGTCCGCTTGCATCCCCAAAACAGATACCAAACTCATTTGCATCAAAACGGAAATAATCATAGAGATCACCACCCACAAGTTCGGCGGGTTTCGATTTTGCAGCGATATCCCATCCCTCAATGGAGGGAGGAATTGAGGTCAAAAGTGACTGCTGAATTCTGGCAGCTTGTTGCATCTCACCAATTACAGCCTCTGAGAAAAGCCTGTAGTTAACAGCTCTTCTGACAGCATTGAGGCAAAATTCAATTTCTTCTCTCACCCAGCCACTTAAAAGTTCAAATACAAAGATGAATCGTTTGTCGGGGTTATTTACAACAAAAGCAGCAGGAACTGAATATCCGTGCCTCTCAATCGGTAAAAATTTTGTTACCTCCGTCGGTTCAGCAAATATGTAAAGTCGTGTCTTCACAACTGTGGTAACTTCGATGCTGTCGGCAGGAATCTTTAAAGTATAATTCCCTGATTCTCCATCACCCGGGTAAATTAATTCATAGTTGCCGGTCACTTCTTCGTAGATCCTGCCTCTTCTTATTTGAAGGTCGTCTCCAAATGTCTTTTCAAGCAGAGTAACGATGTTAACGAGGAATGCTTTGCCGGTTTTTTCTTTACCAATTCCGGCGAGTAATGAGTCAAGTTTTCTGTAAAAATATTTAGGTTCGAGCATATCTTTTTGTTCTTCTGTTATAAAAGGAGAAATTTCCTTTTGATAAATATACTCAAATACAACCTATTTTTTAAGAATTGACTCCAATAAATAGAGAGTTTACCTAAAAAATTGTTAATTTAGGAGTTAACTTTGTGTTATTTTCAACACCTGGATGATTATTGACCTCCGACTCAACCTTTGAACAAATTCGTAAATTCTTTGACATCATAGGAGCGCTGTCTCTTTTTACACACCGCTTTTTTATGAATGTCCTTAAACCTCCTTATGAGATTAAAGAGGTTGCGAAGCATATGTATGAGCTGGGAGTAAAAACCTTCCCTATTGTCAGCGTAACAGGTGTTATTATCGGGGTGGTCTTAACCCTGCAGTCACTCCCGATCATGATAAAATTTGGGGCGGAGGCATTTCTCCCATATATGGTTACCCTCTCCGTCATCAGGGAGCTGGGACCGGTTTTAACTGCCTTGATTTTTGCAGGCAGAGTTTCAAGCGGAATTGGTGCTGAACTTGGTTCAATGCGGGTAACTGAACAGATTGATGCGATGGAAGTGTCGGCTATCGATCCGTTCCGTTTTCTGGTGGTAACAAGAGTAATAGCTACCACAATGATCCTCCCGTTACTCACGGTTTATGTCGATTTTCTCGCTATTGGCGGAGGCTTTTTTGCTTCATTTATCTCGATGAATACAACTTATGATCTTTATATGTCGCAAGTGGTTGAGGTTGTGAAGTTTGGAGATATCATCCCGGGTATCGGGAAAACAGTCTTTTTTGGTTTTATTGTTGGAATAACAGGTTCATTCCTTGGATACACCGCTGACAAAGGGACTGAAGGTGTGGGTAAGGCGTCTACCACATCCGTGGTATATTCTTCATTGCTTATACTCATTTTTGATATGATACTTGTTCAAGTTACGTTGTGGTTATGGCCCGCAAGTTAGTAGTGGTTGAAGATGTTTATAAAAGTTTTGGTGACCAACCGGTCCTCTCAGGGGTATCACTTGATGTTACCGAAACCCAAAATCTTGTGATTTTTGGTAAATCCGGAACCGGCAAAAGTGTTTTGTTAAAATGTATGGTGGGATTGTTAACCCCTGATAAAGGGAGTATCTCAATCAACGGAATTGATGTACTAAACATCCCACTCAAGGAAATGAATGAGTTAAGGAAAAATATCGGTTTCCTTTTTCAAAGTGCTGCTCTTTACGATTCAATGTCAGTTCGCGAAAATCTGGCTTTTCCTCTGATAAGAAATTTTAATTTTACTCAAAAAGAAGTAACACAAAAGGTTGAACGGGCACTTGACATGGTGTCACTTTCTCATGCAATTGACAAAATGCCGAGTGAATTATCGGGGGGAATGAGAAAAAGAGTTGGATTGGCTCGCTCCATAATCACGGAACCGATGTTAATGCTCTACGATGAACCAACAACCGGTCTTGACCCTATTACTACCAAAGAGATCAGTAAACTTATTCGCGATCTCCAACAAGAACTTAAAATGACCTCCATCGCTGTTACTCACGATCTGATCTGTGCACAAATAATCGCTGACAGAGTGATTGTTCTCAACGATGGTATCATACTCTTTGAAGGTGATCTGGCAACGCTCACTTCACTTGACGATCCCTTCCTGAAAAACTTTTTTAGTCCTGAATATTTAGAGGATAATTATGGCTGAGCAACATAAATTTTTGCGACTCGGAATTTTTGTATCAATCGGGATGATCCTGCTTTTGATAGGAATCTTTTATGTGGGAAGTAAACAATCACTTTTTACTCCCACTTTTAAAGTTAAAGCATATTTTACAAATATTGAAGGACTACGCAAGGGTGCGCCTGTCCGTATGTCGGGTATAAATGTGGGTGCAGTGGCTGATATTTTTCTGGCTCCCGACACTTCCGGTAAAGTACTTGTAATAATGGACCTTGAAAAGGATGTGCAACGATTTATCCGTAAAAATACTGAGGCTTTTGTAGAAACGGAAGGTCTTGTAGGAAACAAGGTGATCAATCTGCAAAAAGGAACCGCTGACCAACCGGCTGTTGAAGATGGTGGTACCATCATAGGCATGAACCCACTGGGACTTGCAGCTATACTTGAAGAGATTACTGAAATTCTTGGTTCAACAAAATCAATGAGTTCCGATCTTGCCGGAATCGTCTCAAAGATAAATTCCGGAGAGGGTACAATAGGTAAACTGTTAAACGATGACAGACTGTATGAAAACACTAATTTGATCCTTCTGACAGCCAACAGAGGGCTTGAAGCTGCGGTCTCCAAATATGACACACTGGCAACCCTTGTAGCTGATCTTGGTAAAAACATCAATTCCGTTGTGAAAAACGCAGACAATGTAATGTTTACCATGGATACTCTTATGGCTCATGTGGATGGAGTGGTGAAAGATGTCCGTTCCGGGAAAGGAATTGTAGGAAAACTGTTAAAAGACGGCAGTGATGTTGATGTATCTGTAAAAGAGATGTTAGGTGAACTCGTAGGAATTACAAAAGAGGTCAGAGTGGGAGCCGGAAGATTCTCTGAAAACATGGAAGCCTTAAAGCGTAACTGGCTTTTTTCATCTTATTTCGAGGAAAGAGGTTATTATGATAAATCGGGTTATGAAGTAAAACTTGAAGATTATATCGATCAGATCAACAACAAAATAAAAGACCTCGATGAAAGAATCAAAACCCTAAAAGAACTTGAAAAGAAACAAATTTCAAAAAAATAAGTGCTTGCTATTATTGCATTAAAAAAAAAGGCTGTCCAAAACGGGACAGCCTTTTTTTTTGACTTTTCTAATTTTTATGCTTCAACAGGAGCAAGAATTTTAACTTTTGCGTATTCAAAAGCTCCAAACATCAAACCTGTATAAAACAGATCACCCGCTGCACTATAGCCAAAAAATGGAATAGCAGCAACATAACACTGAATCAATCCTGTCAGATCCATTGTATAATATGTTCCTGAAACCCACATGGCAAAGTTGGTAACCACAAAAAATAACACACTTGCATTTAAAGCAACACCTGCTGTTTTAAGAACAGAATTGTTTTTACGAAGGAAAAATCCCATCGAAACAATCATAGCAAAACTAAGGTAAACAGCCCACATTGTATCATGCATACCAAGTACTAAATCTGAAAGCAACATGGCGGCAAAAGGAACAACATAAGCAAGTCTTTTGTCATTTAAATAAGCTCCACCAAATAAAGCCATTGCAGCGATCGGAGTGAAATTTGGCCAATGTGGCACTAATCTCATACCAGCTGCCATTACAATCATAACAATTGCTAAAATATATTTATTATTCTGCTCCAATTTCATATCTCTGTCTCCGTTATCTGAACAATTTTTTAATCGTAAAGATGTAATTTAAGTTAATTTAGTTTAAAAATAAAATGGGTTTTCATTTATCTGTAATTGACTATTGCCAGACCGCCGGGATTTAATCCCGTTTCAAATCTTCTGACTTCTTTCCCAAGCATATCAAAAATCGCCACTTCTCCATTTTGAGTAAAATCTTTGGGATTTCCGAGATATAAAAGTTTATCGATTGGATCATAAGCGATCGAATAGATAACTCCATACATTGAATTAACAGCCATTCCCCCAATAAAAAGTTCAGGTGACTTTTTGAAGTTACCAAGATCAACTTTCATCACTCCAAAATTGTTCAGGACCAGCATGATATTTTCAGAAGTTACAACTGCATCACTTGGATTCTGAGGCAAAATGAGAGAATCGATTACATCAAGTCCCGCGGGGTCGATTTTGTAAATTGCCCCACCGATATCAGCTGAATCATACCGACCCGTGCAAATTGAGTAGAGCATATTGTTTTTGTCCTTTGCCAGATTCACAGGATTAGTACCAACTGTTATCGACTGCAAAACAACATCGGTGTTTAAATCAATAACAGAAACAGTGTTCCCGCCTCCCAATCCGGAGTTTGCAACAAACAATCGTCCCCCAACTTCAACCATTCCTTCCGGATAAGAACCAACGGTTATCTCTTTCACAACAGTCATGGTTTTTGCATCAATTTTATAAACTTTGCCGGAAAAACCTGATACATACGCAGTTAATGAATCCTTTGCAAAAATCCTCCTGGGTCCCGATCCCGCACCGAGGTCAATTGTCCCCTTCGATCTGAAACTGGTAATGTCAATCACCTCAATCTTGTTGGAAACATTCACCGCAATAAAGGCAGTATTTCCCACGATAACTATGTCATTCCCAGTGTCGCCAAGTGATCTGCCACTGTTTGCAACAGCAAACACATTTAACAATACTTGTCTCGATGTAAGTTCATAATATGATAAAGTTGAATTGTTTTGGCTATAAAGTCCTTCATTCAACACATAAACGCCCTTTGCAGCTTGATTCAAAGGAGTTTCCGGCATTGTGGGTGTATCTTTGCACCCTGATAAAATTATGATGCTCAATAATGTTATAAACGAGAAGATGATTTTTTGCATGTAAATCCTATATGCTTAATGAGTAAGAAAAAATGAATGTTCGCAGAGGCATCGGATAAGATTGAATTATCCGGTAATTCTCGTTAAACAGATTATAAATTGATAGTGAGGCTGTATGCCCAACATTAAAAAAACTGAATTGATACTCTGTCTTCAAATCAAAAACTGAATTTCCGGGGATTGTTGAAAGGGGGTCGTTATCAAATGTAAAATAAGATTCACTACTGATTCTGTTCCCCAGAGTGAGGGAAAGCCCACCCGTTTTATAAGTAAGAGACGAATTGAGTCTGTGCTCTGGTGAGTAGAGAAGTTGTTTCCCGTTGCTTTTATCCGTTGTTCCAAATGGAGAGATATTCTCTGCATCCAGATAAACATAATTACTTGTTAAAAGCAATGCATCAGAAAAAACAGATACAGAAACGGCAAATTCAACCCCTGATGAAACAGTTTTTGCGATGTTCCTTGGCACCTGGAGAGCAATCATTGAAGGAACCCATATAATTTTATCTTCCGTTTCGATCCGGAAGTAAACCAAAGATAGTTCCCCATTAACTATCTTTAAGTCGTCAAGAACGATTCCGGCCTCAAATCCTATGGATCGTTCCGGCTTCAGGTCAGAAGCAGAAAAGACGGATGAATAATAATATTCATTAAATGAGGGAATCCTGGTTGTTTTATAAAGATGGACTTTAACTGACAAGGGAGTATAAAAAGTTGGAGAAACAAACATCCCGACACTGTAGGAAGTTCGGGATTCATTATTGCTGCCTATGCCCGTTTGAGAAAAAATATTCAAATTTAACCCTCCCGTTATTGCAAAATCGGAGATAACCGATGGCAAAATCAACGGGGAATAGCTGAAACCGGCAGTAAATCTATGGAAATTCCGACTTAAAGAAGTCTCTTTACGGTTATTTGAAAGAGCGGTTTTTATATCGTTCAATTCTCCCTTTTCAAATCCATACCCTGAATTAATTTTTAAGTCACCAAAAGATGCAAAAGTTCTCAAATTGACTGAATAAGTATTAAGCTTGGAATCATCGTAGTCAAGATATTTGTAATAGTTAACATTGGGGTCTTCAAACTTGTAAAGCTGATGATTGTAACTCGTAACCAGCTCAAAACCCGAATTAACAAATAGTGGACCGGTTAACCGTAAAACGGAGAGTGAACCTGAAGTTGTGTTGGATGCTCTTGAAGACGAAGTGTTGTTTGTAACCACAAAACCCGGCACACCCGAAGCAAAAAAGGAATAGTTGGAATAGATATCGGCAATAAAATCCTTAAAAGTGTAAATTGCAGAAACTGACGCAAAAGTTTTGTTATAATGAGCATTTTCCCGTTGATTAACCTTACCCTCAAATTCATAATCGAATCTGTTTGCTGACCACATCCTCTCCCCCGCAACCGAAACCTGCAAATTCCCTGATGCCAAAGAACCATTTAATGTGGAAGATGAAAGTCCGGAGTTATCAAATTTTTGCGTAAATTTTACTCCGTTTTCCTTTTTACCGCGACTTTCAAGTGAGAGAACTCCCCCTGTTGAGATGTCACCTGATGCCGAATGAGAAGATGAAAACTCAGCCGAACTAATGTCACTCATCGAAAATACCGAGAGATCAAAACCACCGTATCTGAGATCATTCATTCTGGCTCCGTTAAACAAAACCAGACTGTTCTCCGAACTTAAACCCCTGTATGACAATAGTTTTGCGGAAGCGGCACCACCATAATCTTTTACAAAAACTGAAAAATTACCGTTAACCACTTCTTCAAGTGAATTCCAGGAACCCCCAAACCCAACGGAAAGATCGATTTTTTTACCGAATCCGGGGTTGTCACTCCCCTTGTCACCAGTCACAATAATTTCATTCAAAGTAACAGGCAAGCCGGTAACGGAATCAATCTGTGTAACAGGATTTTGAGCAATAACAACGGTAAAACAAAAAATGAAGGATAAAATAAATTTCATTGTATTTCGTAGGTGGTACGAGGAGAGAAGGAAGTGTAAATAAGCAGGTGTTTAAACTGTGGACGGGTGTGGACACAGTTCTTCCGGACAACCTTTTACGCGAAGGTCATTTCCTGATTATTTACGGCAGGTCTCCTGGCTTCGAGGTAAATTGCCAAGCCTTCCCATTGATTTATGGTGGCTCTATTGGCAAACTGGAAAAACAATATCCTCATACAGTTGCGCGACAGCGCCGGATTCTCACCGGCTTCCCTATTCTTTCTGCTCCCTGCAGAACACCGTAAATTGTGTTAAGAACACTACAAATGTACAATCTTTTTTTCATACCACAAGGGCGGAAGATGAGTACTTGAGAGACTTGAGTACCAGAGTACCAGAATACTTGAGTTCTAAAGTTCCGAAGCGCTGAATCTCCGAAGCTCTGAATCTCTGAGGTTCTGAAGCTCTCTAAAAATTGTAAACTTTTTTCATCCATTCAATTGTTCTGGCAATTCCCTCTTCAAGATTTACAGTAACTTTGTGATCGAGGTCTGAAATAGCTTTCGATGAATCAACCTTTTTAGCCATTGTGGTTAACATCTCACTCTCTTTATACGTTACCTGAGTGTCATCTCTACCAAGATAATTTAATATCATATTCGAAATCTTTTCTATATCATGATAATCCGTTCCACCAATATTGTATACTTCACCCGGTTTAAAGTTATTTGTGATATTTGCCAGTGTATTTACGACATCGTTGATAAAAATACTGGTTCTGGAATGATTTTTATAAACTGTAAATGGTATGTTTTTTAATGCTCTGTAAGCGAACAGACAAATTACCGAGCGATAGGGGCTGTAATATTCACCCGGTCCATAAGAGTTAAATAAACGAACACGAACACTCTCGGTACCGGACATGGAAGCAGAGTTCATCACTTGTTGTTCATTTACCCACTTCGAAAGTGCATAGTCATTTAATTGTTTTACTTCAATTGTCTCCATTACTTCTTCATTCATTATATCACGAAAATCACCATATACTTCAGAAGTACTAAAATACACTGTCTGAAAACCCTCTTTTTCCTGCATTTTAAGAATATTTTTGGTACCTACCGCATTGGTTTTCCATAAAGTCTCGTAGTAGTCCTCACCATTCCATCTGCCAAATTCTGCAGCAAGGTGAAAAACCATATCAAACTTCCTTGGGGAGTTTAAAAATCCTCTTTCCCAACCGGTACCTGTCCACAATTTTTCCAATTGCCTGGACTCACCTACATCAACCCTTGCATAATTTTCTTCATGGTGGTGGGTGTCCAGATCAATCACAAAAACATTATGACCTCTTTTTTTCAATTCAGGAACAAGAGCGCTTCCTACTGCGCCAAGACCTCCGGTAACCAATATATTCATAATAATTCCAAATTGGGAATTTTGTTTAAAAGAATTGAACTACTTCAGAACTCATGCACTTAAGAACCTGAGTGACCCGAGTACTGGCGTACTTGAGTTTCTCAAGTCTCGCAAGTCTCTCTAGTTTCTCTAGTTTCTCAAAAATATAAAACGCCCGCCGTTCCGAAGAGCAAGCGGGCAAAGTTAGGTTAGTGTGAGGAAATCACAATTTTAAAGGATCTTTTATGATAACCATATCCCGGGTAACTATGCTAATTGGCAGCTGCATAAGCAAGTACCTTGAAGAATATAATCAGGGAAAGAAATGCAGCTCCTGCCCACACGAGGAATCTTTTCATTTTCGCCTTCTTTTTACCTTCAGTGTAGAGCTTGTTATAGTCTGCATACTTGTGGTGATAATCACCATATTCAATAGACCAGTTGGAATAATCCTTGTTTTGCATTTTGTGTTTCTCCAACTGTTACTTAATTAGTGAAAGTTTTTTAGTTGCAATAAAGTTTTTGCCCTGAGCATCAGTTGCTACCATATGGTAGAAATAGATACCGGATGCTAATTGATGTTTGTAGGCATCTATCATCATCGAATAATACCCTGCTTCTTGTTCTTCACTCACAAGCAGTGCAACTCTCTCACCCGTCATTCCATAAAGTTCAATTGTCACTCTCGCATCCTGAGCCAATTGATAATCAACCTTTGTTGACGGATTAAAAGGATTTGGATAGTTTTGGCTTAAAGCGAACTCCGTTGGAAGTTCGATTGTTACCTCCACTTCTTCGCTGTATTCAAATTTTCCGTCGTTATCGATCTGTTTAAGTCTGTAAAAATGTTTTCCTGAGGTTAGTTTTTTGTCCTCGAAGTTGTAGTACTTTGGTGAATTGGATGTTCCGTGTCCTTCAACAAATGCGGTTTTCATCCATGTGCCTGTTTTATCTTTTCTCTCAACTTCAAATCCAGAATTGTCTATCTCTGTTTTGGTTTCCCATGAAAGAATGGCATTTCTGTTTTTAGCTTTTACAGAAAAACTCGAAAGTTCCACAGGGAGAGGTGCATCCAGATCATTCAGAACAAAATCAGAAAAAGAAGAAAGACCGGTTACAGTTACCGTGTTGTTTACTGTATCCACTGTCGCCGTAATAAACTGCCATGTACTTCCATCCCATTTTGCAAGATTGATTTTGTTTTCAGGAACATTTCCCAGATCGGAATCTTCATAATTCAAGGTTAAGTCGTAAGTAAATGCTGTTCCTCCTGTTTTTGTTATTGTCCAATAACAATTTGAACCTCCTCCTGCATAGCCCATGGGATGTTGTTTGCCACTGTAGAACTTAGCTGTAACAGCTGATGGCAGGCCTGCCCCGAACCATGTTATTGTGGCTTTGTTCCTTCCATTTACAGAAATGGTCGTTGGTGTTGAGGTTGAAGGAGCACCTGAGAGTGTGGCATCAGGTGGAGTCGGCAGACCGGAAAGTGAAAACTCATGTGATCCGATACTGGTCTTTCCACCTGCAACTGTTGTACTTCTAACATTTCCGTTGTAATCCACATTTGTCAAACCTGCGAGAGCAAGTTGAACACCTTTTCCGGCAACAAACCATGCTTCCTGATTTGATGTCACAATATTAAGATTACCGGTTGTCACATCAGAAAAAAGGTTTGCAATCGTAACATCAGCAGAATTCAAAGAGTATGAGTTTGCATCTTTTCCGCTGCCGGTGAATGCAGCTTTATACAGTGCAAAAGTTTTTGCGGTTGCGTTAAGTTCAAAGTTTGATCCCAGAATGGCACCATTTCCGATAAAGACATTGTTATCTGCAGTCATATCTGTTATCGATGCTGTACCTGCATGCCGTGCAGCATAATGACCACCTGTGCCGCCCGTCCTGGCATTCACAAAAAGGTTGTTCTTTAATAAATCAATGTTTGCTGTCGAGCCATCATTCCAGGAATAAGTTTTTCTAGTACCCGAACCGGTTCCACCGATATATATGCTGTTGTAATAGACATAGCCAGTGGCTCCGGAACCTGTCCCATTGTGTATTCCATATATGTTTTGATCGTTTGTAAAACCGGGAATAATTGAAATTTGATTGTTAACGATGTAACTTGTCGAAGTTGAGCTTGCTATATTAAATATCCCAAACAGAGAAGAAGTTGAACCGCTTGTACTCGTCAAATTGTAAATTCTGTTTCTTGTCACATTAACAGTACCGACATCTTGGATATAAATACCATAAGTTGTGGTACTGGTACTAAGATCCCGGATAATATTCTGCGAAATACTGTTGGAAGCCCCAAGTGAATAGAAGCTTATCCCGTTAACAATTGCTGTACTGGCAGCAGTCTGGTAAATCGTATTTCCGGTTATTGTGCTGTTTTCATTTGCAGAATTGGTGCTGGCAAAATGTATTGCCGTATTAGTGAAATTAAACAGTTCATTGTTTGATATAGTTGTTCCCGAATTCCTGACAGTGCTGCTGGAACCTGAGACATAAATCAGATTCCCGGGCACACCTGCCGCATCACTTCTGTCACGAATTTGATTCTCGGTTATGGTGTTGTAATCATTTCCTGTAATAACTGTTGTACCGGGAGCAATGGACAGAACTGCACCATTTGTCGTTGTCATAGGACCTTCAATAATGCAATTCCTGATGGTATTATACGAAGCATCTGACTGAATGCTGATCGTCCCCCTGGTTGTAAAAGTGTGTCTAAAAAGAAGATATCTGCCTGACCCTCCCGATCTGCCATCAATTGTTACGCGGTCACATCCGTTAAGTCTGATAAGGGCATCACCGGAATAATTTCCTGTGATGTTTTTAATTGTGGCATCACCTGGTTGAATTGTCAGAGTGTAATTACCGGGACCGTCTTCGAGAATCTGATTTAGTCCGTTTGTGCCCGCCTCTGTAATGTCACTCAAAATATTAACAGTAATGTTTCCCGAGACAGCTCCGGCATTTATGGCTGCGAAAAATCCACCGGCTCCGGTTAGAGTTGGGTAGTTCCCCCCGGTTCCAACAGTATATGTACCCGAGTAACCGGAAGTAATCAAATAACTGTAGGGAGTTGAAGGCGCAGTAGTTTGAGTATTTACATCTGTATGAGCCCCCCCGTTTGGTGCAGTCGATATGTTTGGGGTACCAACAATATCTTGAGCCACATAATAAATCTGGTATGTCTCTCCCGCGACTGCAGTAGCGTAGTTGGTGGTAAAACTCCACGTTCCATTGGTTGCACTACCTGATTGTAGTGTACCGGCAGTACTCGCCCATGCAGATGCAGAGGGTAGTAGTCTCCTGAACCAGATTCTCGGAACCAGTGATCCTGTAGTTGGTAAACCGGTCACATCACTGATTGTCGCAGTGAAGGTAAGGTTGCCTGTGGATGAAGTTCTGCTGTTTGGAGCTGTTACTGTAAACATCGGAGGAAAAACATCATTCATTGTAAAATTACCTGCGTCTGCCCCGATATCAACAGGTGTCAGTCCCGATCTGGTTTGTCCGTCAAAATCTTCTGTAACGGATGCAATTTCAGTACCCGCTCCCTCAGCAGCAGTTGGACTTTGAACATGCAGATCAATCGTTGAAGAGGAACCTGTGGGGGTTATAAAATTTGGATCAGCAAATCCGGAATTTCCGTCCTGAAGTGTTGCAACCCTCCAAGCCGACAGATTTGCGCGATCGACGGAAGCACTATTTCCAAAAATCGCTCCGGATCCGTTGTGGAAAAAAAGATTAAAATTTGAACTTAAAGATGTAATTAACGATGATATATACATAAGATAATGCGACCCGGAACCTGAGGAGTTTGATCTTGCGTTTACAACGATATTATTCTTAAATTCGACCAAACCGGTATTTGCTCCGCTGCTACTGAAAGCGTATGTGGCAGTCGACAAAGAGACAACCCCTGTTCCCCCAATATAAATGGAATTGTGGTAAAAATTTGTGTTGCGGTCTGATTGTTCGTCGATACCGAAGAGAGAATAGTTTCCGGTAATGGATGCACCTGTTTCATCAATACCGACCCGGATAATGTTATTAGCCACTGTGGCGACACCATCGTTAAGAAACAACCCTTTAATCACTGTGGTGCTTGAGCCGGCTGAGGTGGATAATTTCAAACTGTGGATAAAATTGTTTGCCACAAGATTGGTCCCTGTCGTTGCCCCATTATATGCAATACCAATTATCGAAGCAAATGTCGCAGATGTGTTAAGCTGGCTAAGTGTATGAACCGTGTTCTTTGTGATTGTATTTCCCGCACTCGATGAACTGGATAACTGTATCCCGATCAATTGTGCCGGACCTGTAGTGGCTGTACTCGAACTTGATATATTGTTAATCTGGTTGTTTCGTACAGTTTGTGCTCCGGCGTTTTGAGAATATATACCGTAGGTTAGTATGGAAGCCCCAGTATTGTCAGAATTTGCATTCCGGATAATGTTGGAATCAATAACCGGGTTAATTAAATTACTCCCGTTCGAAAGATGAATACAGTGCAATGGGAGGCTGGTGGTATTATGAAGACTGTTGGCTACAGTTCCACCTACAACATTGCTCGAGATGACAGGATATATTGCCACCCCGGGTGTTCCCCACACCCAGATACCCCTTAATGTCATGGTTCCACTCGTTAATGTGGAGCACTTAATTCCACCGATATTATTGTTTCTTATAATATAGTCAGATGTTGTTGCCAACTGAATTCCGGAAAACGCCCCGGCTGTTCCGGAGGTGATGAATACGATATTATCTGTTGAGGAAAGGTCACCGATTGTATTTCCGGAGGTATATCCGATAAATACAAGTCCGTTCTGCACATATATCCCGGAATTAACAGTCGATGTGGTTGCTGAACTGACAAAAATATTTTTAATCACATTCCCGTTAACTTTCGATGCAGTCGTTGATCCAACATTCAGACTGATACCAATGAAAGTATTTGTATAATCTCCGGTCTGTGTCCATGCCGAGCCACCGGCACTCGCCTCCCGTCCTCCAATATAATTCGAGTTAACATTAAAATTATTTCCTGATGTATTGGATATACTTATTCCAATAAAGCCGGTGGATGTTGCAGAGAATGTCCTGTCGGTTGTTTGATAAAAACTGTTTCCCTGAATAGTCCAGTCTGTATTATTAGACGATATCAGAATTCCAGTTCCAATTGTGGATGCTGTATTTACATAAAAATTGAAAATATTACAATTGGAAATTGTTATGTTATCATTTACCTTGGAAGATGTACCTGCTGCGTAGATTCCCGTTGTGGGGGTCGTGGTGCCGTCGCCGATATTGCAGTTGTCAACGGTATTATAGTCGTTTCCGGTTGTCCCTGATGTTGTACTGAATAGCACGACACCGACTGTAGCAGAAGTTGCAACGCCCTGTATGGTTAAATATTTAAGAGTATTGTATGTTGCATCATTGATGAAGCGTATTGTGGTTCCACTTGTATTTGTGTTCGAGATGGTCAATTCTTTTGCTGAACCGACTCCCCCGGGCCTGCCGTCTATAGTAACATAATCACCATTGCTAATGTCGATCAGCCTGGTGGAATCGGTACCGGAAATAGTTAGTCCGGTTGCTCCCGTTGCAGGTCTTACTGTTAATGTGTTAGTCGCATTCAAATTTGTGAAATTCGTAAAAGTTAAGGGGAATGTTTCACCTGATGAAACATAATCTGCTTGTAGCTCAAATATGACCGGTCCTGATAACCCACCTCCTGAGGTAAGGGCAGCGAGAGCAGCCGTTAAATTTGTATAGGTGCCGGAAGGGCCTACCGAATATGTTCCACTCAGTGCTGTTGTTGAATTCGGTGACGACGAACTTTTCGGAACCGAATTTACCGAATTCTGTGAGGCTATATTAAAATTAAATGTGAACAATAAGAAAAATAAAACAATCCAGGTTGAACCGGATCCGGTCCGAAAAGATTGCGTAAACAAAGCGAGTAACCTTTTTTTCATAGATAAATTATCCTGTATTTGTTGATGAGAAAACTCTTCTATTTTCAGCCAAACCTAATTAATGGGGTTGATAAACAATAAAATCAAACCAATTATTACCTGGGATGGTCAAATAACTTTTTAACAAGCCAATTTATTTTTACTTAGTTGACATTTTAGATGTTGGGTGGCCTGTTGCAAAATGCATCAATCAAATATTTGTAGGTTAACATATATGTTGGATTTTTGACATAAACTAAAATTAATCGCCTCGTACGAAGAGACCTTTTGGAACATTTACATATAGTTATTGGGAAATTATCATGCAGAAAACGGAAAGGTAAATCACCAGTTTGAGCATAATAACTGGAAAATCAAATTTTGATTGAAAATTGGATTTGTTGAAGGACCCATAGAGGAACAGGTTACAACCACGAGGATTTGAATATTAAAAAGAAAAACGAACCACGATTCGAAAGTCGATTAAAAAAGATTAGGTTCGATTTTTCCTCACGAGACTAAAATTGACTCGAAAGCTTGGTAACCGGATTAAATAAAAAGGTGTTATTTTGGACTAAAAGACTTTGTTCCTTTTTGACGAAAATTTAAGTTAACTAAACCTAACATAACCTAATCGCAATATACTCTAAATTTATTATTCGTGTCAAGTATTATTTTAATTATTTTGAATCATGAACCTTGGAAACTTAAAGCCTCGGAATTACGGAACTTCAGAACCTTGGTACCTGGAACTTCGGTAACCCTCAAGAGTTAGACTCTGAAGTTCTGGAGTACTGAATCTTCGAATCTCTCAAAAATAAAAATGCCCGCCATTCCAAAGAATTAGCGGGCAAAATAAGGTAGGTGACGATGTTAATTGGCTGCTGCGTATGCAAGTACCTCTAAGAATACAAAAAAGGAAAGAAATGCGGCTCCTGTCCACAGAAGGAATCTTTTCATTTTCGCCTTCCTTTTACCTTCATTGTAGAGCTTGTTATAGTCTGCATACTTGTGGTGATAATCACCATATTCAATAGACCAGTTGTGCAAATGATGGTTTTCCATAATGTGTATTCCTCCTGATCTCATTTAATTAATGACAATTTTTTAGTTGCAATAAAGTTTTTGCCTGCTGCATCAATTGCTATCATACGGTAGATGTAGATACCGGAGGCCAATTGATGTTTATAGGCATCAATCATCATCGAATAAAAACCTGCTTCTTGTTCTTCACTCACAAGCACTGCAACTCTCTCACCTGTCATTCCATAAAGTTCTATTGTCACTCTTGCATTTTTTGCAAGCTGGTAATCAACTTTGGTGGATGGGTTGAACGGATTTGGATAATTTTGACTTAAAGCAAACTCAGTTGGCAGTTCGATTGAAACTTCCACTTCGTTACTGTATTCAAATGATCCATCGTTATCTATCTGTTTGAGTCTGTAAAAATGTTTGCCCGAGGTAAGTTTTTTGTCTTCGAAGTTGTAATACTTCGGTGAATTGGATGTTCCGTTTCCTTCAACAAATGTTGTTTTCATCCAGGTACCTGTTTTGTCTTTTCTTTCAACCTCAAAGCCAAGATTGTCGATCTCATTTTTGGTTTCCCAACTCAGGGTGACATTTCTGTTTTTTGCTTTGGCTGAGAAACCAACAAGTTCCACAGGGAGGGGTGAATCCAGATCATTCAGGACAAAATCAGAAAATGAAGAAAGCCCCGTCACAGTTACCGTGTTGTTTACTGTATCCACTGTTGCCGTAATAAACTGCCATGTACTTCCATCCCATTTGGCAAGATTGATCCTGTTTTCAGGAACATTTCCCAGGTCGGAATCTTCATAATTCAGAGTCAGGTTATAGGTAAAGGCAGTTCCGCCTGTTTTTGTTATTGTCCAATAACAATTTGAACCTCCTCCTGAAAAGTTCAGTGGATGTTGTTTGCCACTGTAGAACTTAGCTGTAACAGATGATGGCAAACCTGCCCCAAACCATGTTAGTGTGGCTTTGTTCCTTCCATTTACAGAAATTGTGGTTGGGGTTGATGTTGACGGTGTACCCGAGAGTGTAGCATCAGGAGGAGCGGGCAGACCGGCAAGAGAGAACTCATGTGAGCCGATACTGGTCTTTCCACCTGCAACTGTTGTGCTTCTAACATTTCCATTGTAATCCACATCTGTCAAACCTGCAATTCCAAGTTGAACACCTTTTCCGGCAACAAACCAGGCCTCCTGATTTGTCGGGATGATATTAAGATTACCAGTTGAGACATCAGAAAACAGGTTTGCAATAGTAACATCTGCAGAATTCAAAGAGTATGAATTAACATCTTTTCCGCTGCTGGTAAATGCTGCTTTGTACTGGGCAAAAGTTCTGGCAGTGGTACTAAGCACAAAGTTTGATCCAAGAGTGGCTCCATTTCCGATATAACCATTATTGTCGGCAGTCATGTCTGTAATTGATGCCGTACCATTATGTCGTGCAGCATAGTGACCACCCGTACCTCCCGTTCTCGCATTAACAAAAAGATTGTTTTTCAATAGATCGGTAGTCGCAGTAGAGCCGTCCTCCAATCCGTAGGATTTTAAATCACCTGAGCCGGTCCCACCTATATACACACTGTTGTAATAGATATAACTTGTAGAGCTGGAAGAATTCCCGTCTCTTATTCCGTATATGGACTGAGCGTTCGTAAAACCCGGAATAATTGAAATCTGGTTATTAACGATATAACTTGTTGAGTTTGAGCCTCCGACATTATTAATACCGTACAAATAGCCCGTTGAACCATTGGTGCTTGGGAAATTATAAATTCGGTTTCTTGCGACGGTAATAGTACCGGTACCCTCAATATAAATACCGTAAGCATAGCTACTGGTGTTAATATCCCGGATAATATTTTGTGAAATATTGTTGGAATCCCCGAGAGAATAAAACCTTATCCCAAAAACAATTGCTGTAGAGGAAGAAGATTGATAAATCGTATTTCCGGTAATGGTACTGTTTTCATTTGCAGAATTGGTTAGGGCAAAATGTATGGCTGTATTTGTAAAATTAAACAGTTCATTGTTTGAAATGGTTGTACCACTGTTTCTGACTGTGCTGCCGTAGCCTGAAACATAGATCATGTGCGCCGGTACACTTCCCCCGCCGCTTGTGTCACGAATTTGATTTTCCGTTATTGTGTTGTAATCATTACCTGTAACTGTAGTGGTACCGGGAGTTATAACCAGAACACCTGAATTTGTCGTTGTATTTGCACCTTCAACAATGCAGTTCCGGACAGTATTATACGAAGCATCTGACTGAATGCTTATAGTCGACTTGTTTGTAAATTTCTGCCGAAAAAGAAGATATCTGCCTGACCCTCCATATCTTCCGTCTATTGTCACACGGTCACATCCATCAAGTCTTATGAGTGCCAAACCGGAATTGTTTCCTGTGATGTTTTTAATTGTTGCATCACCCGGTTGAATTGTCAGACTGTAATTACCGGCACCATCTTCGAGAATCTGGTTGAGTCCGTTTGTGCCAACCTCCGTAATGTCACTAAGAATATTGACAGTAATGTTTCCGGAAATAGCACCGGCTTTAATTGCAGCGAAAAATCCTCCTGCACCTGTAAGGGTTGAATAATTTCCACCTGTACCAACAGTATAACTTCCCGAGTAACCAGAAGTAATTAAATAGCTATAAGGAGCTGATGTTGCAGTTATCTGAGTATTTACATCTGTGTGAGCCCCCCCGTTTGGTGCAGTCGATATGTTTGGGGTACCAACAATATCTTGAGCCACATAATAAATCTGGTATGTCTCTCCCGCGACTGCAGTAGCGTAGTTGGTGGTAAAACTCCACGTTCCATTGGTTGCACTACCTGATTGTAGTGTACCGGCAGTACTCGCCCATGCAGATGCAGAGGGTAGTAGTCTCCTGAACCAGATTCTCGGAACCAGTGATCCTGTAGTTGGTAAACCGGTCACATCACTGATTGTCGCAGTGAAGGTAAGGTTGCCTGTGGATGAAGTTCTGCTGTTTGGAGCTGTTACTGTAAACATCGGAGGAAAAACATCATTCATTGTAAAATTACCCACGTCTGCCCCGATATCAACAGGTGTTAATCCCGACCTGGTTTGTCCGTCAAAATCTTCAGTAATAGATGCAATTTCTGTACCGGCTCCCTCAGCAGCTGTTGGACTTTGGACATGTAGATCAACTGTTGACGATGTCCCTGTGGGGGCAACAAAATTTGGATCAGCAAATCCGGAGTTCCCGTCCTGAATTGTTGCCACCTGCCACGCCGACAAATTTGCGCGATCTCCGGTAGCACCGTATCCAAAAAGTGCTCCTGATCCGTTGTGGTAAAACAGATTAAAATTTGAAATCAATGTGGCGATCGTTGTTACATACATAACATAATGCTTAGCTGAACCGGAGGAATTTGATCTTGCATTGAAGACAATATTATTTTTAAATTCGTCCACACCACTCGTGGCAACGCTCCTGAAAGCGTATGTGGCTGTCGAAGAAGAGACAATCCCCGTTCCACCAACATAGATCGAATTGAAGTAAAAATTCATGTTACCGTTTGATTGTTCATCAATTCCAAAGACAGAATAGTTTCCCGTAATTGATGCACCTGTTTCATCGATACCCACCCGGATAATGTTGTTTGCGACGGTAGCAGCCCCGCTTCCAAAATACAACCCTGTAATCTTCGTGTTAACTGAGCCGGTTGAGGTAGTTAATTTTAAGCTGTGCACATCATTGTTTGCTACAAGATTTGTACCTGTCGTAGCCCCGTTGTAAGCAATACCAATAACAGAAGCAACAGTTGCAGATGTGTTAAGCTGGCTAAGAGTATGAATTGTGTTTTTCGTGATTGTGTTTCCCGCACTCGCTGAACTCGATAACTGTATCCCGATTAATTGTGTCGGACCTGATATATTGCTAATCAGGTTGCTTCGCATTGTATGTGATCCGGCAACCTGGGAATAAATGCCGTAGGTCAAAATAGAAGCTCCCGTTCCGGCAGAAGTTATGTTGCGGACCGTGTTGGAATCAACGGTTGGGTTGATGAAATTGGTCGCTGACGAAAAATGAATCCCATACGTCGAAATGTTGGTCGAGTTGTAGAGACTGTTGGCTACTGAACCTCCCACTACATTGCTCGAGATTATTGGATATGTTGCCGAACCCGGTTCATTCTGTACCCAGATTCCCCTAAGGGTCATTGTTCCGCTCGTTAAAGTGGAGCAACTGATTCCCCCTATGTTGTTATTTCTGACAATATACTCAAATGTCGTTCCATTACTGCCAAACTGAATCCCTGAAAACGCCCCTCCTGTCCCCGAAGTAATAAAGACGATATTGTCAGTTGAGGAAAGATCACCAATTGTATTTCCTGAGGTGTAACCAACATATACAAGTCCTGCAGGTATCGAAATCCCGGAATTAACGGTCGAAGTGGTAGCTGAGCTGACAAAAATATTTTTAATCACATTCCCGTTAACTTTCGATGCAATTGTTGAACCGACATACATGCTGATTCCGACAAAAGTATGTGTAAAATCTCCCGTTTGTGTCCATGCTGCACCACCCGCTCCAGATTGTTGCCCGCCAATATAGTTGGAGTTTACTTTAAAATTATTTCCTTGTGTGTTAAAAATGCTTATTCCGATAAATCCGGTCCCCGACTGCGAGAATGTTCTGTCACTTGTCTGATAGAGGCTGTTTCCTTGAATTGTCCAGTCTGAGTTGTTTGCAGAAACGAGGATTCCCGTACCTGTTCTGGAAGCAACATTTGCGAAAAAATTATAGATGTTACAATTTGATATGGTAATGTTGTCATTAACATTCTCAGATGAACCTGAGTAGATGCCCGTTGTGGGGGTTGTCGCGCCATTTCCGATATCGCAGTTGTCAATTGTGTTATAATCATTTCCGGTTGACCCTGTTGAAGAAGAAAACATTACAACACCAATATTCGCCAGAGTCGCAACTCCTTGAATTGTTAAATACTTTAACGTGTTGTTTGTAGCGTCATTGATCAACCGGACAACTGTCCCGTTGGTATCTGTGTTAGAGATAGTTAATTCCTTTGCAGAACCCGCACCCCCTGGTCTGCCGTCAATAGTAATATAGTCTCCGTTGCTGATATTAATTATGGCAGTCACATGGGAACCCGAAATAGTTCTACCAGTAGCTCCTGTTACCGGCCGAACAGTTAAAGTGTTTGTAACACTCAAACCAGCAAAATTTGAGAATGTTAAAGGGAATGTTTCTGTTGAAGCATATGTTGTTTGCAATTCAAGTACGACCGGACCGGAAAGTCCGTTTGTACCCAGGGCAGCGAGGGCAGCCGTTAAACTTAAATATGTGCCTGAAGAGCCCACCGAATATGTTCCGCTCAGTGCTGTTGTTGAATTCGGTGATGACGAACCTTTCGGAACGGAATTTACTGTATTCTGTGAAAAGATATTAACATTAAAAGTGAACAATAAGAAAAATAAAACAATCAAGGTTGAACCGGATACGGTTCGAATAGATTGTGTAAACAAAGGGAGTAACCTTTTTTTCATATGTAAATTATCCAGTTATTGATGATGAGAAAACTCTTCTAATTACAGCTAAATCATCTTAATGGAGCTGTTGAGAAGAAAAACAATACCAATCATTACGAGGAATGGTGGAAGAGATATTGGTGCCGGCCAACCTGTATTCACTTATTTAACAGTTTAGGTGCTGGGCGGCTTGTTGAATTCTGCATCAATCAAATATTTGGAGATAAACAAATATGACAGATTTTTGACATAAACTAAAATTAATCGCGTCCACGGGAAAGACTTAATTAATGATGAGCATATTGTTTTTAGGAAATTATCAGGCAGTACTCAGGAATGTAAATTACCGGCTAGAGCATAATAATAGGAAAATCAAAATTTGATTGGAAATTGGATTTGATGAAGGACCCAAAGAGGAACAGGTTACGATTACGGGGGTTTAAGTATAGAAAAGGAAAACGAACTACGATTAAAAGTTGATTAAAAAAATATGTTCGATTTTCCCTCACGAGTCACTATAATTGACTCGTAAGCCTGTAACCAGATTAAATAAAAAGGTGTCATTTTGAACTAAGAATAGATATTGTTCCTTTTTAACGAGAATTTAAGTTAACTAACCAAACATAACCTGTTTGCAATATACTATAAATTTATTATTCAAACCAAGTATTATTTAATACTTTTATTGATTTATTTTTTGTGGGATACAAAATTTTCAAAATAACAAAGTAACATATGAGAACCTCGGAACTAATGTTACCTGCATTTCTCAAGTTCTCAAGTTCTTAAGTTCTAAACAAAAAAAATGCCCGCCATTCCGAAGAACAAGCGGGCAAGGTTAGGTTAGTGAGGGTATCACTCTTTTAGAGAAACTCTGTGATTCCACTAACCCGAATTGTATTGTTATCTGGTAGCAGCGTAAGCCAACACCTTGAAGAATATGATGTATGTGAGAAAACCTGCACCAATCCAAATAGCTAAACGCATAAATTTATCGCGCTTTATTCCTTTTTTGTAGAGTTTATCATAGTCACCATTTTGGCGTTCATAATCTCCACTCTTGATTGACCAGTTATATAAACTACTGTGTTTCATAATACTCATCTCCTCTCTTATTTAATTAATGACAATTTTTTTGTTGCAACAAAATTTTTACCTAAGGCATCTGTTGCTATCATTCGGTAAATGTAGATGCCGGATGCGAGTTGATGTTTGTAGGCATCGATCATCATAGAATAGTAACCTGCCTCCTGTTCTTCACTCACAAGCAAAGCCACTCTCTCCCCTGTCATTCCATAAAGTTCTATAGTCACTCTTGCATTTTCTGCAAGCTGGTAATCAACTTTGGTGGATGGGTTAAATGGATTTGGATAATTTTGGCTCATTGCAAATTCAGTAGGAACATCAATGGTTACTTCCACTTCGTCACTGTATTCAAATGATCCGTTATTATCTATCTGTTTTAGCCTGTAAAAATGTTTACCGGAGGCAATTTTTTTATCCTCGAAGTTGTAATACTTCGGTGAATTTGATGTACCATTACCTTCAACAAAAGCGGTTTTAATCCAGGTACCCGCCTTGTCTTTTCTCTCAACTTCAAATCCAAGATTGTCAATCTCTGTTTTGGTTTCCCAACTCAAGATTACATTTCTGTTGTTTGTTTTTGCGCTGAAATTAACAAGTTCAACGGGAAGCGGATTGTCTGATGATGTAAGCACAAAATCAGAGAAACTGCTTAAACCGGTTACATTAACAGTTTTATTTGTTGTGTTTGAAGTTGCTCCATCATAATAAATCCATGCCGAACCATCCCACTTCGCAAGTTTTAGTAAATTTTCATCTACTTGTCCAAGACTTGAGGGATCATAATTCATTGTGATGCTGTAAGTATAGTCAGTACCTCCTGTTGGAGTAATCGTCCAATATGCATAACTTCCATAACCACTCGTTACATTTGCTTGCTGTTTCCCGGTAACATATTTCACAGTTAATGCCGAAGGAAGAGATGTCCCACTTAACCATGTAATAGTTCCAACAGTCTTTCCATAAGCGATAATGTCCTGAGCCGAGGTAACCGCGATCGAACTCGTTAAAGTAGCAGCCGGAGTGGCTGGTAGTCCTGCAAGAGAGAACTCATGTGATCCAATACAAGTAGTACCGTTAAGCGAAGAAGTAACACGGGTATTTCCGTTGTAATCGAATCCTCTATTTCCTCGTCCCGCAACTGCTTTCCCTTTTCCGGCAACAATCCACGAACCTGCATAAGCAGTATTTATATTTAGGTTACCTGAGGCAAAATTGGTAAAAAGACTTGCAGCTGGAATATTTGCAGTGACTTCCGAAAAACTATATTTATCACCTCCACTATTTGTTTTCCAATCGTCAAAAGTATAATTGGTTCCTGCGAAACGCCCGGTTTGTGCCGGATCCGAACTGATGAATGTATTATTGCCGTTGGTTGTGTTCCATGTGGTTGCAACCGTTGTTCCGATTGCACAGTTGGCCAAAGCCCCGGTTCTTTCATTATAAAAGAGATTGTTGGAAAGGGAATCAGATCCGGCTGCATTCCTCAAATAACCGTATGAAATGCTGGTGGTTCCTGTAGCTGACCCACCAATATAGACCGAATTGTATTGAACCGTAGAGGGTAATGTTGTCCCTACAGTATATATTCCATACAATGTTGCTTCATTTCCTGTTTGACTCAATGAAATCTGATTATTCAGGATTGTTAAAGTTGCACTGGCACTTGAGGAACTTATTCCAAAAGCAGAGGGTGCATTCACTCCTGATGCAGAATTTGTAGCTGAAATATTGTATATACGGTTATTTTGGATAAGTGTATTGGTTTGAGTGGCACCAATACGAATAGCAGCAGCGAAACTTACATAATTAGTATCTTTGAAACTCAAAATATTATAAATTGTATTTCCCTCTATAATACTTCCATTTGAAGTTGCGTTCGAGAAGATTCCATAAATTGAAAATGAGCTACCTATAGAACCCGAAGCAGAGTTACCTTTGATATCCCGGATCACATTGTTTCTTATGATATATATTCCGGTTCCCGCGGTAGTGATACCCGAATTTCTGTCATTCGCACCTCTCCAATAACTTGCATTTCCGATTAGGTTGTTCTCAATGGTTATAGTATCGGTTGAATTGGTGTTGATCCAGCCATTGTCATAAGCAGTAATAACTGTATCCCAAGGACTCGCTCCGCCACCTACTGTATTTCCTGTTACAGTCCCAATATTAACCTTTCCGGCTGTAACATCAAGGAAGTATGCCGATGCTGATGCTCCGGCATTAGTAGTAGTACCTGCATTTGAGAAAAAGTTTCCTTGAACGCTGGATGCGATGGTAGTACCAACAGTAAGTTGAATTCCTCGGAGTGAAGTACTTACCAGGTTGGTACTATAAGAAGTTCCACTACGGTCTGGATTTGAACCACCAATGCTGTTGCCACTAATCAGGACACTGTTTGTGGCGGCATTACTAACCAAAATTGCGGCATGAGAGACTGTAAAATTTACATCATTATAGAATTTGTTATTCGAAATGGTCCAATTATCTCCGTTTCCGGTTCCCGATATCGAAATAACATTTGTAGATGTTGCGAGCATCCCTGTAAAGGATGAATTAGTTACAAAGTTATCACTGTTTCTTACAGCTCCACTGGAACCACTGCCGGCAGAGCTATATGCGAGGAAGTATCTCCCCGGATTTGTTCCTGTTGAAGCTCTGATCAGACAATTATCAACAAAAATACTATCATTACCCAGAGTACCGGAGGTTGTTGACAATAGTATTACAGCATTTGCTGCAGTGGTTGAATTGCTCTCCAGGATACAATTTTTAACAGAATCGTTCCTTGCATCATTCTTGAAAACTATTACATTCCCTGTGTTGGATGGCGATAAATGATTATTGACTAATCGTATATACTGCCCGGAGTTTGTGGTAGAGTCAGCACCATTTATTGTTACCCGGTCTGCCCCGTTGAAATTTATCATAGGTGTTGAGGCTGCTATTGTTGTCCCTTCTATCTTTCTGACAACAGATGATCCTCTGGGTCTGATTTCAATCTGATAATCACTTATGAAGTCATTTAGCGCAACCTCACCTGTTTCAGTCAGGTCAGAAATTATTGCAAGTTTAATATTACCTGTAACAACGGAAGTATTTATCTTGTTAAATGCTCCGGCGGCACCTGTAAGGTTTATGTAGTCACCACCGGTTCCAATTGTTATGGTTCCGGAAACACCGGGAAGTACAGTATAGTAGCCCGGAGAGGTGGGTGCCGTTGAGACAGCCGGTGGATTGGAGGTTAAACCACTCGCTCCCGTCGCAGGACTCACACCTACATTAGGAGTACCGGCTAAATCCTGGGCAACAATGTAATAATACACGGTATCCAATATAACTACTCCACCTCCAAAACTAAATGAGTAATCGTTACTGCTAACATAAGATCCTGTCACTGCAGAGTAAGAACCCGAGTTTATTTTCCAGTAAAGTACCGGCAGACCGCCACCCGAAGTCGGGACTCCCGAAGCATCTGATATGGTCACTGAAAGTGCTCTCGCTGAAGTGGATGCTGTATTAGTTAAAGCTGTATAACTAATGGAAGGAGGAAAAATTTCAACAGCCGTAAAAGTACCTGCATCGGCACCGATGTCAACAGGTGTTAGGCCACTTCTGGTCTGACCATCGAAATCAGTTATAACACTTGCGATGTTAAAACCGGAACCTTCTGCCGCGGTTGCTCCTTGTAAATGCAAATCAATAGTCGAAGAAGTTCCTGTAGCATTTATAAAATTAATTGCTGTAAGATTTGGTGCTGCAGCGCTTGAGGCATCTGCATTGGAATATGTTTTCCAGGCTGCAAGAGTATAGGTTGTAGAACCCGCCCTTATTGTGTTTGCCGCTGTACTCGAATAATATATATTATTATCAAGCGTTAATCCTGTTGCATTTGGGAATGTACCTGCATACTGAGCTGCACCATTTACCGCTGCTCCCGAAGCATTTTGTCTGTCATTTGCAAAAATGTTATTCCTGAATACACGGGTATTTGTTGTTTGTTGTGCAAGAAATGCAAAGGTATTGTTGGTAGAAGCAACGCCTGTTCCACCAATATATACTGAATTGTGAACAATGGTATTTGTTCCCAAGAATTCATTTATTCCGGCAATATTTTGACCTATTGTTAAAGAGGTACCTGTCTCATCCAATCCCAAGCGAATCATATTGTTTGCATAAGTCGCTGTACCGGCACCTATATAAATTCCAAATAAGTTTGAACTTGCAAGGCCCGATGTCCTTAAACTGTGGACTAAATTACCTGAACAGGTTAAAGCAGTTACTGTGCTTGTCCAATTTGAAACAATACCAATAACACTAACACCTGCGGTTGTATTTGTATTAATCAAACTGTGTATTACATTGTTTGAAATACTCTGTGGGAGAGTGACATTTGTACTGCCGGTTGCTATACCTTGCAATACAGCGGACACATTGCCCGACACATTAATCGCAGGTGTAGAGAGATTTCGAACTGTATTTCCTGTAATGGTATTGGGGCTTGTCACGGCACCAACGGCAATTCCGCGAACATAAGTAGCGGAGCCACTTGAAACAGCGGCGTTGTCCAGATTTGCAATTGTATTATTGCTTATGACACCAACAGGATTACTGGAACCGATTCTAATTCCTGTTAAACCTTGATTGACCGTTCCGGTTACAGCAGTAGTACAACGAATGCTGTTTGCAGTTGTTGAACTTCCAATCAGATTAAGATTTATGGTCAGAGTTTGACCTGAATTGAAAGAAGCAACTTCAATTCCTACAAAATTATGACCGATTGAAGTTGTACTTCCGGCAATTGATATTGAGCCGATTTTATTATTTTCAACACTTCCACGGGCGGTTACAGCTCCTATTGCAATCCCCATTGAGATTGCTCCTGAAGTACTTGAAGTGACCATTATTGATCCTGTACCTGTCTCACTTCCGATAGTGTTACCTGAAACCGTTCCTATATTTGCCAAACTGCCATTATTGAAAATACCACAAAACACTCCTGGGGCTGTTGATGCTCCACTTGTACTTGAAATAACAAAATTCCTTACAAAATTCCCCTGAATACTGTTTGCAGTTGTTGTTCCTGCGGCAAGGTTAATTCCAATAAATCTATTAGCAAAACCTCCACCTAGAGTCCATGCTGAACCTCCTGCAGAAGTTGTACTTCCACCAATGAAGTTAGCTGAGATTAAGTGATTATTGCCGAAAGTAATTGAAATTCCATTATGCGTACTTCCTGCGGTTGAGGTTCGTGTAGCAGATTGAAAAATATGATTGTCTGAGATTGTCCAATCAGTACTTCCTGTGAAAAGAAGAATACCATTTGAAGCCAGTGAAGCATTGAAAAAGTTCGATATAGAGTTATTGCTGATAGTATTGTTACTATTATTCAAAACCGTGGTTGTAGTTGTACCTGCGGAGTAGATAATATTGGTCGGTGTTGTAGCACCATCCTTTATATTGCAGTAATCAATAGTGTTATTATCATTACCTGTCGTTCCGGTGGTGGTACTGAAAAGAATAACTCCTGAAGTTGTTGAAGTTATAATGCCTTGAATTGTTAAATATTTCAGAACATTGTTTGTTGCATCATTAATAAAACGAACTGCAGGTCCGGTGGTGTTGATAGCGGAAATTGTTAACTCCGCGACAGAGCCCAAACCTCCCGGTCTTCCATCTATAGTCACATAATCTGCATTGTTTAAATCGATAACTTGAGTTGATGCAATGAGACCCGTAATTGTCAAACCCGTAGCTCCGGTAGCAGGTCTTATGGTTAAAGTTTTGGTTGCATCCAAACCCGTGAAATTGGTAAATGTCAGCGGGAATGTTTCACCCGTTGAAACATAAGTTGTTTGCAATTCAAGTATGACCGGACCGGAAAGCCCGTCGGTGGTGAGAGCAGCAAGGGCTGTTGTTAAATTTGAATATGTGCCGGTAGGACCAACAGAATATGTTCCGGTAAGTGCTGTTATCCCGGTTGAACTGCCAACTGAATTATTAGCTGTATTCTGTGAATAAACATTCACATTCAATGCAAATAAAGTGAATAACAAAAACACCCAACTGAAGATATATCCCGTTGGTGATATTTGTCTGTTAAAAGATTGTAACCTGTTTCTCATGGAGAACCTCATATTAAATTATCTATTGAAAATTCGCTCTACAACTAATTGTACGAGCTTAATGGGACTATAAAGAACCACGACAACACCAATTAAAAGAATCAAGGGAATAAGTAAAATCGAAATTGACAAACTCATCTTTTTATCTTTTTTTTGGACAGATCTCAGGCTCACCTCACCTGGTTCAACAACCGGATATTTGTATGTAAGCATTTTATATATACTTTATGTTATTAAACATGATTATTCGCTTCAACCGGGTTGTCCGGTATACACATTGGATCAAATTTAGCTATCGATTTTTGACGCAATCTACCGGAAAATTACAAGCCGGAATGGGCGTAAAAAATTAGCTGATCATATATGATTGGGGATTTTGATAGATATAGAGTGGTTCTATTAGAATAGGTTACGATTACGGGGTATAAAAGGTGGAAAGCGAGCTTTTGCTTCGAAAAGCAATAAAAAAACTCGGTAGATCTTTTCCCTCACTAACCAATATTTCTGTTAGCTTCGCTTTCCAAGATTAAAATACAGTAGTCTAAAAGAGAAAAAACCTCCGTTGTTTGTTGAATGTTTCCAGTTAACTAAACCTCACATAACCTGTCCCAATATACACAATATTTATTATTCAAGTCAAGTATTATTTTAACTTATTTCATAATTTTATTAATTTATTTTTAGTCATCAAAATCACCGGGGTTGTAATTCAGAATCCTGGTGATTCAGAACCATAGTAACCCGAACTTCGGAACGTCGGAGCTTTGGAACCTCAGTAACTTTAAATTTCAATATTCTGGATATTTGAAGTTCCAAATCTCCGAATCTCCAATAAAAATGCCCACCATTCCAAAGAACAAGCGGGCTTTGTACAAGATTATAAAAAGGAGGTGAATCCGGATTATTTGGCATTTGCAGTTGAGTACTTGAGAGACTTGAGTACTTGAGTACCAGAATACTTGAGTTCTAAAGTTCCGAAGCTCTGAATCTCCGAAGCTCTGAGGTTCTGAAGCTCTCTAAAAATTGTAAACTTTTTTCATCCATTCAATTGTTCTGGCAATTCCCTCTTCAAGATTTACAGTAACTTTGTGATCGAGGTCTGAAATAGCTTTCGATGAATCAACCTTTTTAGCCATTGTGGTTAACATCTCACTCTCTTTATACGTTACCTGAGTGTCATCTCTACCAAGATAATTTAATATCATATTCGAAATCTTTTCTATATCATGATAATCCGTTCCACCAATATTGTATACTTCACCCGGTTTAAAGTTATTTGTGATATTTGCCAGTGTATTTACGACATCGTTGATAAAAATACTGGTTCTGGAATGATTTTTATAAACTGTAAATGGTATGTTTTTTAATGCTCTGTAAGCGAACAGACAAATTACCGAGCGATAGGGGCTGTAATATTCACCCGGTCCATAAGAGTTAAATAAACGAACACGAACACTCTCGGTACCGGACATGGAAGCAGAGTTCATCACTTGTTGTTCATTTACCCACTTCGAAAGTGCATAGTCATTTAATTGTTTTACTTCAATTGTCTCCATTACTTCTTCATTCATTATATCACGAAAATCACCATATACTTCAGAAGTACTAAAATACACTGTCTGAAAACCCTCTTTTTCCTGCATTTTAAGAATATTTTTGGTACCTACCGCATTGGTTTTCCATAAAGTCTCGTAGTAGTCCTCACCATTCCATCTGCCAAATTCTGCAGCAAGGTGAAAAACCATATCAAACTTCCTTGGGGAGTTTAAAAATCCTCTTTCCCAACCGGTACCTGTCCACAATTTTTCCAATTGCCTGGACTCACCTACATCAACCCTTGCATAATTTTCTTCATGGTGGTGGGTGTCCAGATCAATCACAAAAACATTATGACCTCTTTTTTTCAATTCAGGAACAAGAGCGCTTCCTACTGCGCCAAGACCTCCGGTAACCAATATATTCATAATAATTCCAAATTGAGAAAATTCTATTAAAAAAATGAAGTACTTCTGAATTCAATTACTTAAGAGACTTGAGTATCTGTGTGCTCAAGTTTCTCATAAATAAAACGCCCGCCGTCCCGAAGAACAAACGGGCGAGGTTAGGTTAGTGAGGGTATCACTCTTTTAGAGAAACTCTTGCGATACCCTTCACTGATATAACTGTACTATTTGGCGGCTGCGTATGCTAACACTTTGAAGAAGACGATATAAGTGATGAAGCCTGCTCCCAGCCATATCAGCGTTCGCATTAGCCTGTCTCTTTTTTTGCCCCTGTGATAGAGCTTATCGTAATCTCCACTGCGGTTCTGGTAATCTCCGCTCTTAACTGTCCAGTTGTACACATTGTTATTTTCCATTTTCTTAATTCCTCCTTATCTTATTTTATTAATGACAATTTTTTAGTTGCAACAAAGTTTTTACCTAATAAATCAGTTGCTATCATCCTGTAGATGTAGATGCCGGAAGCCAATTGATGTTTATAGGCATCGATCATCATCGAATAGTAACCTGCTTCCTGCTCTTCACTCACAAGTACAGCAACTCTTTCACCTGTCATTCCATATAGTTCTATAGTAACTCTTGCATTTTCAGCGAGCTGATAATCAACTTTGGTAGATGGGTTAAAAGGATTAGGATAATTTTGACTCATTGCAAATTCAGTTGGAACTTCAATAGTCACTTCAACTTCGTCACTGTATTCAAATGATCCGTCGTTATCTATCTGTTTTAGTCTGTATGAATGTTTGCCGGAGGCAAGTTTTTTGTCCTCGAAGTTATAATACTTCGGTGCATTGGATGTTCCGTTTCCTTCAACAAAAGCGGTTTTTATCCATGTGCCTGTTTTATCTTTTCTCTCAACTTCAAATCCAGAATTGTCTATCTCTGTTTTGGTTTCCCATGAGAGAATTGCACTTCTGTTTTTCGCTTTGGCACTGAAATTAACGAGTTCTACAGGGAGTGGGTTGTCGTTTTCTCCAAAAGTAAAAGTTGAAAAACCGGTAACATTTGATTGACCAAAATGATTGGTTACATCAATTGTATTCGCCAATAAAACCCAATTTGGGGTCTCAAACCTGTTGATCCTCATTCCGGTTTCGGCGAATCCTTTTAGTTCTGTTGAGTGATTATAATACAATTTAACATCAGCATTCCAGCCCGCTGCACCATCAGTAGCAGTAATCGTGTAGGTACGATATATGCTCGGATTTGGGGATGATGCAACCTTTTCTCCCGGTGTATAGTTAAGTTGGATAGCAGAAGGTAGCGTTCCCGTTCCAATATGCCATATTATTTCACCGATAACTTTACCATCAACTCCGGTGAAAAAAGATGAAGAACCATCACCGATTGCACCACTAACAATTGTTGTTGCGCTGCCGGAAGGTGTATATTCATCTGCACCAATATCAACAGGACCGTTCACCAGTGAAGTGCTCCTTGCATTTCCATCAAAATCAGAAGTTACAAGTGTGGTGGGACTACCCTGTCCATTCAAGATCCAGTTTGTTGCATTTATATGAAGATCTGATGTACTAACAAAAGCACCTGTAACATCAATAGAAATTGAGTTTACATCTCTTGGTCCGCCAAGTCCACCAGTTGCAATGGCTGCCTGATGGGTTACGAGTGTCTGGTAAATGCTTGCCACATCTGTTGAAACACCACGGGTAGCACCACCTGTGCCTATATAGTACAAATTATTGTTAGTGGTTGATGCTAATCGCAATAAATTTGCATTATTTGAGGCATAAAGACCAACAGCTCTTCCCGTTCCGTTGGTACTCATTGTATTTACTAAAATATTATTCCTGAAATCAACTGTACCTGAAGCCATATTTGCCACATACATGCTTGCTGACTGATGATTCGCAGCAGTTGGGGGAGTTGCATCGTTAAGAAAAACGGAATTGTTATAAACGGAGAAAACTCCATTTCCACCGCCATTTTGCACATCGATGCCTCTAACTGCAGGTCCCGATGTGCAACGAGGTGCCCGAATATCAGTAACCATATTATTGTATACTTTTGCAATTAAATTTGTTACTGTCGAACCGTTAATCAGAATGCCGGTAGATCTGCCGGCACCTGAAGCATTTGAGAAGATATTATCTATTTTATTCCGATATATCTCATACTCAGTTCCATTATTTGTTGCACCCAAAGACATTCCACCTGCAATACCGGATGTTACGGCTGCTCCACCATTACTGATGCCGGTAATAGTGTTATCACGAATGATAAATTTCCCCCGATTTAGATTGGCATTACCGGCTAAATTGGTAACAATACCATATATTGCATTTGTTGTTGCCACAGTATTAGAAACAGAAACAATGTCCGTTTTCTCAATAGTGACCGTTGATTCACAATCCAGTTCGATTACTCGTAGATCCGATCCGATTGAAGCTGTAACATTACCGAGAGTATTTCTACCCAGCACGGCAGAGATCACATTTCCTGAATCGGGCATGGCACCTGAGTGTCCAAACATCTTGATAGCACTGGCATGAAAGCCGGTGATGTTTACATCTTGTATGGTATTAAAGCTGTTTGTTTTGTCAAAAGTGATGCCGGTTGCAGATCCTGCAGTACCGAATCGGATTCCGATGAGCCCGGGAGTTATTAATCCTGAGCCCAAATTCATACTTAAGTTCTTAAAAGTATTGTTTTGGGATCCACTCACGGGTATGCCATTGAGTACAGAATTTGCAACAAGAATTCCCATATTAAATTTCTTTGCGGCAGTGGTATTATTAACATTCTGCGTTAAATCAAGACCATCGATGGTCAGAAAATCTGTACCATCAAAACGAAAGATGGCATCTCCTGCACTAGCCCCGGGAGCTGTTGTAGACTGACTTCCATTTGAGGGAGAGAGAGTTACCGATCCACTTTCTTTTGTAAGCGTGATTGTATTTGCAGGTGATGTACCGGCAACTTCGATCAAATGAAATATATCGTCATAAGTTCCACTTCTGATATTTAAGACAACAGCCCCACTTATACCGTTCAAATTTAGTGCCATTGCAGCTTCGCTAAGAGTAGCAAAATTTGGAGTCACACCACCGATGGTGTATGTTCCGCCGGAAACGGGTGATGGTGTTACTTTAGAAAAAGTAAAAACAGTGTTTGCATCCGGGGCAGATGCTATTCCGTTAAAAGTATAGCCCATCGATTGGTGATAGGTTCTTGCGGTTGCAATACCACCAACATTTAGACTTAAAAACTTACCGGTGGCAGAACCTGATGTGGAGATCACAGTATTGTCTGACAGGCCAATCGACGCTGAAGCGACTCCGGGATTCAAAGTTCCATAAATGAATTCAATGTGGTTATCAACTTCATAAAGTTTCACCTGGAACTGTGAAAATAATGTGTTAGCCTTATTCCATTTCATATTATTCCATTCGATGGTCATAACCTGGTTTGGAGTTACACCCGAAAGTTGATATGTAATATCCACTGCAGTATTAACAACAGCAAGATCATCCCAAAGCGGAGCTACTATGCTCCTAAGTGTTCCACTTAACGCATCGGTTGGAGTGCCCGCTGCCAAACCGGTACCTAATCTAATGAACCCGTTTGTTGAGGCTTGGAATTGAGTAAAAGCCGTACCGTTATAATTGAATGTAAATCCAAAATCCGTAGGTGATGTATATCCTTCATCATTAGCGATGGTTTCTGTCCAGGTAAATGTGGACCCTCCAGCCAGTGCAGTGTAGGTTCCCGAAGAAGCTGCTGTAGAATATTGATTCTGTGCATTTATTGAGAATGTTAAGACTGATAAGACCAGCAAAATCACTGCCATTTTATACCTGATTAATCCAAGTTTATCAAAATTGAGTCTTAAATTGTAAATATTAAATCTATAACCTCTTGGTTTTGAATTGTAAGGTTTATTGTTCACTTAGAACCTCTCGTATGTGTAATTAATTGTCAAATCTCTTCATTTTTACAAAATGAAAGTGACTCCATATATGTTAATATTACCTCCAATGAGTTTATTTTTAGACTGATTGGAATCCTGATTACATTATAAGAGTCTGCCGTCCCGAACTGGATAATAGTTATTTATCAAAAACTTTTTCGATGATTAATTGAACCATTTTTATCGGACTATAAAGCAGGAGTACCACTCCTATAACCACAAGCACTGGCAGCAGAAAAAGAGTACTTAGCAAACTCCTCTTCCCCTCTTTGATCTTTTCGGGTACAAGAGGCCTGTCATAGACTTCATCAATTGAATATTTGTATGTAAGCATTTATATATACTTTTTGTTATTAAACATAATTATTCGCTTCAACCGGGTAGTCCGGTATACACAATGGATCAAATTTAGCTATCGAATTTTTACGCAAATTACCGGAAAATTACAAACCGGAAAAGGCGCAAAAATTAGCTGATCATATATGATTGGGGATTTTGATAGATATAGAGTGGTTCTATTAGAATAGGTTACGATTACGGGGTAAAAAAGTGGAAAGCGAGCTTTTGCTTCGAAAAGCAATAAAAAACTCAGTAGATCTTTTCCCTCACTAACTAAAATTTCTGTTAGCGTCGCTTTCCGGATATAAAATAGTGTAATCTAAAAGAGAAAATACCTCCGTTATTTGTTGAATGTTTCCAGTTAACTAAACCTCACATAACCTGAGCGAAACATACACAATAATTTGTTTAAAGTCAATAGGTTGGAAAAATTTTTTTTCAAGAACTTCGGAACCTCAGAATCTCAGAACCTAGGAACTTCAGTAACCGGAGTTTCGGAACCTCATAACCTAGGAATTGCAGTAACTCTAATGTCTGAGGCTCTGAATCACTGAAGCTCTGGTGTTCTGAAACTCTGAATTTCTCCCCTTTTCTTTGTATATTTATGGTTTAAATAAAATGAACTATGAAAAGAAAAGACCGACTAAAAGACCAGATTAAAAAATATTTTGTTCCTGAAAATTTTATTAACAGGGACTTAAGCTGGATAGAATTCAACAAACGGGTTCTCGAGGAAGCGCTGCACCCAAGCTTGCCATTACTCGAAAGAATCAAGTTTATTTCGATATTCTGTTCCAATCTTGATGAATTCTACATGATCCGTGTTTCAGGTATAAAAGAACAGATCGCTGCCAACATCGCTGAGATTACGATTGATGGTTACACTCCTCAAAAAACTCTTCATGAGATAGAAAAAAGGACACAACCACTTGTTTCAGATTTGATTGAATATTGGCACCATGTTATAGTCCCCGAACTTGAGCAACACGATGTAGTGCTTACAACAATTGACAAACTTACCTCCGGCGAAAGAGCAAAACTGAATCGCTACTTTGAGGAGCAGATTTATCCGGTCTTAACTCCCCTTGCGTTTGATCCGAGCAGGCCTTTTCCTTATATTTCAAATTTGTCGTTGAGTCTGGCGGTAACTATTAAAGACACTGACGGCGATATGCAGTTTGCCCGTGTTAAAGTACCCGGACTTCTCCCCCGTCTCCTCAGGATAGATGAAATTTTGCAGCATCCCGGAGAAAACGGAAACAATTCAGAAATAAAAATTATCTGGCTTGAAGATTTGATTAAAGCCAACATTCACCGTCTTTTTCCAAAAATGAAAATTCTCGACACTTTTGCATTCAGAATTACACGCGATACTGATATCGAGATACAAGAGGACGAAGCTGACGATTTGCTCGAGATGATTGAAGAAAACATCAGACAAAGGATGTTTGGAAATGTTGTTCGTCTCGAAGTTGAAAAAGATATGCCGCAGTATATGCTCGACACGATCATTACCAATCTTGAGCTTTCAAAACAAGAGGTACAATCACTTCGTGCACCACTTGGTCTTAGTGGTGTAATGAGCCTCTATTCACTTCCTCTTCACCTGGTTAAGGATAAACCTTACTTGCCGAAGTTACCAAAAGTGTTCGAAGAAGAGAAAAACATCTTTCAGATAATAAAAAAAAGGGATGTCCTGTTACATCATCCCTATGATTCCTTTAAACCGGTAATCGATTTTATCAAACAGGCATCGGTTGATCCCGATGTTTTAGCGATCAAACAAACGCTTTACCGTGTCGGGAAAAACTCTCAGGTAATTGATGCTTTAATTGAAGCCGCTGAGAACAGGAAACAGGTTGCTGTTCTGGTGGAATTAAAAGCAAGATTTGATGAAGAGAATAACATTTATTGGGCAAAACGGCTTGAAGATGTAGGTGTGCATGTTGTTTATGGTCTGGTGGGACTAAAAACTCACGCGAAAATGACGCTTGTAGTGAGAAAAGAACAAGACAAACTCGCCCGTTATGTTCATGTCGGAACCGGAAATTACAACTCTTCTACGGCAAAATTATATACGGATATCGGTCTTTTTACAGCGAATGAAGACATCTGCACAGATGTAAGCGATATTTTCAACTATCTAACAGGTTTTAGTGCACAAAAAGATTTTAAACAAGTTGCGGTGGCACCGATAAACCTGCGGGCAAAACTGGAACACCTGATTTGCAGAGAAATTGCCAATGCAAAAGAGGGTAAGGAGGGAAGAATTATAATCAAATTAAATTCTCTCGTTGATCCTGAATTGATAGCATATCTCTACGAAGCCTCCAATGCGGGAGTTATTATAGACCTGATAGTAAGAGGCATTTGTTGTCTTACCCCCGGTCTCCCTGGGGTATCTGAGAATATCAGGGTGAGAAGCATAGTAGGTAAATTCCTCGAACATTCAAGAATATTCTATTTCCTGAATGGTGGCGAGGATGAAATTTTTATCAGCAGCGCTGACATCATGCAAAGAAATCTTGACAGACGCGTTGAACTTATGACACCTGTCTTTGACAAGGAAATCAAAAATTACCTGCGGAATTCCATCCTTGAAGTATATCTTCATGATAACGTTAAAGCCAGAATCCTTGCAGCTGACAAATCCTACTCTTATGCACCACAGCACAACATTGAAGAAATTAACTCGCAGGAGTGGCTGATGAACCAACAATTTGAATATCCAAACTATTAGAGGAATTAATGGCAATAACTAAAGAGCAAATATTAAATGCTTTGACTACGGTGAATGATCCTGATCTTAAAAAAGACCTTGTAACCCTAAATATGATTGATAAACTGACGGTTGATGGTAACAACATCTCTTTTGATGTTGTGCTCACCACACCGGCTTGTCCACTTAAAGAAAAAATTAAAAAAGATTGTGAAAATGCAATCAAAGAGATGGTGCCCGGAGCAAACATCCTTAATATAAACATGACTTCCAATGTAACTTCATTTGCATTTAAGAAAAATTCGGGTGGTTTTCTCGACAATGTTAAAAACACTATCGCAATTGCAAGTGGCAAGGGTGGAGTTGGGAAAAGCACTGTCGCAGTAAACCTCGCAGTTTCTCTCGCACTTGAAGGGGCAAAAGTTGGGTTGATAGATGCAGATATTTATGGACCTTCAATTCCCCTGATGCTTGGTATAAACGAAAGACCACTCGTAAGAGAAGTTGCCGGGAAGATTAGAATTCAGCCCCTTGTAAAATTTGGCATCCAATTGATGTCCATCGGATTTCTGGTCGAAGAAAATTCTCCTGTAATCTGGAGAGGTCCCATGGCAAGTGGTGCTGTAAGACAATTCCTTACCGATGTTGACTGGGACGATCTCGACTATCTCCTTTTTGATATGCCTCCTGGAACCGGAGATATTCAACTTACACTTTGTCAGACTATTCCATTAACGGGAGCTGTTATAGTAACAACGCCTCAGGAAGTCTCATTAGTGGATGCAAGAAAAGCCGCCGGTATGTTCGAAAGAGTAAATGTACCTGTTTTGGGTGTGGTCGAAAATATGAGCTATTTTATTGCCCCTGATACTAATATCAGATATGATATATTTGGAAATGGTGGTGGTGAAAGACTTGCAAACGAGTGTAACACTACTTTCCTTGGGTCGATTCCAATTGATCCAAGAATCAGAGTAGGCGGCGACAAAGGCATCCCGGTTGTCTATGATATCCCCGACTCACACGAAGCTGACATCATAACAAATATTTCAAAGAATTTAGCTGCACAGATTTCGATTGCAAACAACAATTCCGCGGATAACAAATTGGAGATAATTTTAAGCGACGATGACGAATAGCCAAAATCAAAAAATTTTAGATGCTCTTGATAAGATAAGACCTTATCTTAAGGCGGATGGTGGTGATATTGAGTTGGTTAATGTCACTCCTGACGGCATTGTTGAAGTAAGACTTACAGGGGCATGCAGTTCGTGCCCCATGTCTCAGATGACTTTAAGAGCCGGCGTGGAAAGAGCTATTGTAAGAGAAGTGCCCGGAATAAGGAGAGTCGAAGCCGTAGCCTGACCGTAGGGAACTGATTTCATCTATTATTGGTTACTAAACTATACCAACAAATTGCGACAAGATGATCAAAGAAGTTTACTACTGGGACTATTTTAACTCCCTGCTCAAAGGTGATAAACATCACTGCAAGGAGATTGTCGTTTCGCTTCTCGAAGACGGAACAGATATCAAAGAGATTTATATAGAGCTGTTACAAAAATCTCTTTATAGGATCGGAAAAATGTGGGAAGATGGAAACATTTCGATCGCTGAAGAACATATAGCCTCCAAGATTACCGAATATCTGATTGATATCTCAATACAGTATGCAAAGCAGTCTGAACCATCGGGGAAAAGTTTGCTTTTAACTTGCATCGACAAAGAATTCCACGATCTGGGTGCCAGAATGGTCGTAAATCTGTTTGAGATTCATGGTTGGAAAACCATATTTCCTGGAGCTAATACACCTAAAAAAGAGGTTTTGAATATGATAGAGGTCCACAAACCCGATGTGGTTGGTATCTCTTTTAGCCTCTATATTAACTATGTAAGATTTTTTGAACTTGTTGACTGTATCAAGTCAAATTTCCCGAATCAACCTGTTTTGATCGGGGGACAAGGCCTCGCAAATGATTATTCAAACAAGTTATCGAATTTTTCGAATACAACTTATGTCCGTTCAATTGATGAATTGGAAGAATACATAAAATCTTTTTAAGAAATTTTTGGTTTTAAAAGCCCCGCCGTTAAAGCGGGGCTTTACTATTTTAAACTGAATTTAATTTATTTTTTTAATATCAATAAATTATTGTTAAATTTGGTTTTACACATTCGATATCTTCAACCAGGATTTAATATCAAATGGTACCCGGCTTAAGCAATCTGAATTTTTTTAATTTTCTTGTCTCTGTTGTGAGTGAATTTATCTCACGACGGGAAATTAAACACCTTACCTATAATGTTGTGTACCGACAGATTCTTTTTACCGGTTTTGAAGCTCTCTCTATAATCACTCTTTCTGCGGTTGCCGTGGGAGCCGTAATTATTATTCAGGGAAACTCCGTTCTCTCAAATTTTTCCCAGAGTCCGATGTATTATAACATCCTGGTGGCAATTATCCCCCGTGAAATGGGTGCACTATTAACAGCTCTCATTGTTATAGCACGTTCGGGAACCGCAATTTCCACAGAGCTTGGGAACATGAATATTAACAATGAAACCCTCGCTATCTACTCGTTTGGGATCTCTCCCATTGCTTATCTCGCAGTGCCCAGAGTATTAGGCATGACCATTTCCGTGGTCAGTCTTAGTATCTATTTTAATGTTGCTGCTTTCACCAGTAGCTGGTTTGTAAGTTTTTTGACCGATGCCATAATCCCCTCCCAGTTTTTATTTGATCTCTTTTCTGCTTTAACAATAACCGACCTCATGATGGGTGTGATCAAATCGGGGTTGTTTGGTTTTTTTGGAGGAGTTATTGCATGTTATCATGGATTCAAAGTTCAGAGCGCAATTACCGAAGTTCCACAACGCACAATCAAAACAGTGGTTAACTCCGTTTCGAGTCTCGTTCTTCTTGATATTTTAGTAACAGCATTGTTTTATCTCTACCTCTATGACTAACATCGAATTAGTAAATATCGGATTCAGCCGTGATGGTGTTACTCTTTTTGATGAAGTAACAGTTGACCTTACAGGTTCACGGATAATAGCCATTGTTGCGGATACAGAGGACACTGCTCATTCTTTGCTTCGAATAATTGCCGGATTTTTAAATCCCGACTCAGGTGATGTAATGTTTGCCGGGAAAAGTTTCTACGAAAGCAATGAAGAAGCGCGATCTATGATAATGAGGAGAAACAGTTATGTTTTTTATGCCGGCGGTCTTGTCTCAAACCTGTCAGTACTTGAAAACATAATGCTCCCCCTCGATTTCAGAAGGCATTTACTCTCTGACGAAGAAAAAATGGAGAAGGTAAAAAGTCTTGTTTCCTATTTTGAACTTACCCCTGAGATAATTAACAAAAGACCTTCTCAACTTTCGAGGACTGAGCTAAAGCTTATTAATTTTGTTAGAGGTTATGTAATTGAACCTGAAGCAATAATGATTGAATCCCCCTATTCTCGTGTGAATAAGAACTATGAAATGCTGATAGAAAACATTATATTAGAGAGTGCTTTTAAGAAGGATATTGTTCACCTCTTTTCGCAGGGATTTGAATCAGATCTCATTGCTAAATCGGATTCAATTCTTGCAATTCATGGAGGAAAAGTGGCAATCTTTTCAAAAGCTGCCGGAACACATGATGAGTTTAATTTTACAGAATTTTTCGAGAAAAAGCGAGTCTAAAGTTCAATGTCGAAAATCCGTTATACAAAAATCCTGGTTCTTACTTTTGTTGCAATCGCCGTTATAGCGGTGGCGAGTCTTACTTTGTCAATCATGATCAGTGAAAAAGTTTTTTCAAATAAACTGAACTACAGAGCAAAATTCTCCGATGCAACAGGATTAAAAGGGAATGTCCCGGTAATTTTTAAGGGATTTAAAATCGGATATTTAAACAATCTTGAACTTGCCCCCGACAATAGTGTATATGGTGATCTCCATATTTATGTAGAATATGAAAACCTGATCCGCGAAAATTGTATCCTCTATAAAAATGCCAACTTTATCACCTCGGTTACAAGTATCCTTTTGCTTACCGGTCCGGGAGAGAGTAAACCTCTGCCAATTGGGAGGATAATACCCGGATTCGATACGAAGGAGGGTAAAATGATGCAACGGAAATTTGGTATCGAATACCAGGGTGAGGTTATCAACTCCTTTATGTTTAAGTTGGAATCGTTTCTGGAGGACTTGAATCCCCGAATCGCCGGCACAAGTGATACTGTCGAGTCACCTCTTATGGATACTTTCGAATCGCTTAATTCTGCACTTAAAAAAATGAATTCGATTATAACCAATGTGGATGAGACAGTTTCGATAGTTAAAGACGGGCTGAAACAGAGCAAAGGTGGTGCTTTTGGAGGACTCGCAAAGCTTGACGGACTAATGGGTGAACTACTGGTTACAACTAAAAGTGCCCAAAACTTAATGGTTACTCTTGATGAGACACTTGTAAACTATAAAAAACCCGACAGTCTTGCTATTAAAATGATTGATCCAACGGGTGAGAATTTATTTAAACCGGTAAAAACTTCTCTCAATTCTATTAATGATCTTCTTCCTGAGATACACAAACTCTTAACCTATTCGAATGATCAAACAACAAATCTTTCTTTAATTCAGGAAAAGATTAAAAAAGTTCTCGATGACCTGAAAGTTACTCTGGAAATAATTAACAAAAATCCTTTGATCAATCTCGGTACTGACGTTGGCGGGAAAAAAGTTGAACAGGGAAAGAAGAGACCAAGATGAAAATTTTGAGTTTTTTCCTCCTGATTATATCTTTAACATTCCTCTCGGGTTGTTTCTCTTCAACGGTAGTCGATGAACAAAAAAGTGCTTCTCAAACCGACGGTGATGATTTTTTTAACCTGGCCAACGACCTTATCAACAGAAACAGCGTGGGACCGGCACTAATATCACTTGATGAAGCTTATAACAGCTATTCATTACTCGACGATGTTTCGGGCAAGACCAAAGTCCTTCTGAAAAAAGCTAATATTTACGGTGCTGAAGGTGATATCAAAAAAGGTGACAGTATTCTTACTTCTCAATTCCTTATGCTTCCCGGCAGAAGTGACAGCGTAAATTATCTCAATTCACTCACTGAATATTATTATACAACCCAAAGATATGACAGTGTTTTGGTACTCGTCGATAGATTTAAAGAGCACTATGCCAATTCTTCTCTGGCACTGATTTCAACTGCCTATCTTGCTCTCTCAAAATTTGCACTCAACGCTGATCATGAAATAGAACTTACCAACCTGAACAAAGCTTTTGTTGCTCTCGACAGAGATCAGAGGTACCCGGGTGATCAACTCTCATTTGCATATTATACAAGAGCATATATCGCAGCAAAAGAGGGGAAACTTGAGGATGCATATTTTTGGGGAAATAAAGCCTACAATCAGGACTTACACAATGAAGATTACATCGCGATAGCCTATGACCTCGAATTATTGGCAGGTGTGGCTGAAAAAAGAGGAAAAATTGCAGATGCTGCCGAACTCTTCAAAAGGGCATCAGACTCTTATTTTGCATTGGGAATTGAAAGTCACGCAACTTATACGGAAGTGAAAAGCCTGATCCACCGATTAAATTTAAAAGGCGATAATCCATTTCTGAAAAATCGCCTTAAATATTTGAAAGATAAATTGACTGATAAGTCATTACTGCCCGAAATAGACAGAGTTTTACTTAAACCGTAATTTTTTCCAATGCTGTTCTAATTCTTGATATCACCTCATCTTTACCAAGTGCCTCCAAAATATCAAACAATCCAGGACCTGAAGTAACTCCCGAAACAGCCAGTCTTACAGGATGTATTAACTTCCCTGCTCCTGCTCCATTCTCTTCGGCAGTTTGCCTTAAAGCAGTCTCATAATCTTCTTTTGATGGGTCTGAAAGTTTATCAATTTTTAGCATATAACTTGTCAAAAGAGTCGGAGTATCTTCCTTCCATCCTTTTTGAATCCCCTTCTCATCATAGGAATCTGGTTTACCAAAAAAGTAACCTGCGTTTTGTGGAATTTCTTTTATAAATTTTACTCTTTCCTTCATCGCAACCACAACTTTTTCAAGCAAAACATCACTATATCCATCGGAATAAAGCCCGATGTTGATCAATTCTTCTTTGAGAAGTGATGCGAGTTCAGAATCACTTTTGGCTCTTAAGTGTTCGGCATTTAACCAGTCAAGTTTTTCCAGATTAAAAACTGCGCCAGATTTATTTATCCTGTCGAGAGAAAATGAATCAATTAATTCATTCATATAATAAAATTCACGGTCATCACCGGCATTCCAACCGAGAAGTGCGATAAAGTTTATCAGAGCCTCTTTGAGATACCCCTTTGCGCGATAATCCTCAACTGCTACATCTCCCTGCCTTTTGCTAAGCTTTGATCTATCAGGGTTTAAGAGAAGTGGAAGATGAGCAAATACAGGTACTTCCCATCCAAATGCCTGATATAAAAGAACATGTTTTGGAGTTGAAGGAAGCCATTCCTCACCCCTTATAGTATGGGTGATTTTCATTAAATGGTCATCAACCACATTAGCGAGATGATAAGTGGGGAAACCATCACTTTTAATCAGAACCTGGTCGTCTATCGTGTTTGTATCAAAATCGATGTTGCCACGAATAATGTCTTTTACATGAACCCTTTGATTGGCCACAACATTCATCCTGACAACATATGGTAAACCATCATTGATTTTTTCAGCCACTTCTTCAGGGGTTAACTTCAGGCAATGTTTATCATAAACACTCTGCTCACCTTTGGCTTTTTGACCATCCCTAAGAAAATCAAGTCTCTCTTTTGAACAAAAACAGTAGTATGCCTTGCCCGATTCTAAAAGTTTTTCTGTGTGTTTTTTATAAATTTCAAGTCTTTCCGACTGTATGTAGGGACCATAATCACCACCAATTCCGGGACCTTCATCATAGTGCAGACCCGACCATTCCATTGTAGAAATCAGATTTTCAACTGCACCTTCAACAAATCGTGCACGATCGGTATCCTCTATCCTTAGAATAAATTTACCGCCTGTTTTTTTTGCAAAAAGGTAGTTATAGAGGGCAGTTCTTAGTCCGCCAATATGTAGATATCCTGTGGGACTGGGAGCAAACCTGACCCTTGGAAATTCTGAGATCATTCGTAGTTACTTTCCGAAAATAGTGAAACTATGCAGGTTTTCCTGTATATTTTTTAACTTTTTCAATGAATTCGACACTGTCGATTGGTTTGGGGATATAGTCTGTTGCACCGGCTTCAATGCACTTTTCGCGATCACCTTTCATGGCGAAAGCAGTTAAAGCGATAATCGGGGTATCTTTATACTCCGGCATCTGCCTTACTCTCTCTGTTGCTTCAAACCCGTTCATAACAGGCATTTGCATATCCATTAAAATTAGATCGTATAACATTTTTTTCGCTTGTTCTACTGCCTCGGCACCATTTTCAACCACAGTTACATTCGAAAAACCATTTTTCCTTAAAAGCCTGGTGACAATTATTTGAGAGTGTTTGTAATCTTCTACAAGAAGTATTTTTGGTGATGTATCTTCTTCTACCTGTGGCGTACCCTGGGCAGGTGTTGTCGTTGCAATAGAAGCATTATCAGTTCTGTTTACCATCCTGCTGATGGTGTCAGCAAGGTCTTCAATCTTTGTACTTTTTTTATCAAGAAGCTCGGTGAAGAGACCATTTATCTTGGCGAGGTCTTCCTCATAATTTTCTTTTCCGGTATAGATGATTATGGGCAAACTTGCAAATCTGGAGTTTGATTTGATCTCTTTTATCAGTTCAAATCCGTTCATTCTTGGCATATCGAGATCGATTACTGCCAAATCAAGGTCCATATTAGCTATTTTATCCATCACTTCATACGAGAAATTTTCGGCAACAGGATTAAAACCGGCCGATTGAATCGCTTCTTTAACAAGATTTAAAGTGTTGATGTCGTCATCCACACAGAGAACATTTGCATCCCTTCTGAGTTTATAGGAGGTTAACACCTCAACAAGATCTTTATAACTGATCGGTTTAACAAAGTATTCAACCGACCCCATCAAAAATGCTTTTTGTTGTTCTGCTTCAACGGAACAGACTATCACCGGGGTATGTCTGTGCAGTTTGTTTTCACGGATTTTACGAAGCAGTTCAAGTCCGTTCACATCCGGAAGTGTGACATTAGTAATTATCGAGAGAAACTCTTCGGTTTCAAGAATCTGAAGAGCCTTCATCCCTGAATTTACAATGGTCGGCTCATAGCCCCATTTATTCAGGTAATTACTTAAAAGTTTGGAAGTGGCATAATCATCCTCGATTACGAGTACCCTGCTGTTTTGTGATGCAGGTTTTGGTAATGCCTCAATTTGTCTTGCAAAATCAGCAGCGCCCGAGAGCAGCATGTTAATTGTAACACTTACTCCCTGTCCGGCTTCCCTGTTGAACAACAATTCACCTTTTAGACTCTCAACATATCTTTTTGCGAGATTAAGTGAAAGTGAAGAAAGATTTGCTTGTCTGCCACCTCTTCCTTCATGCAGTTGACTGAGTCTAAATGCCTCTTTAACCTTCTCAGAAGGCATCATAAGGGCCGGATGCTGAATCTTGACACTTAGTATCCCTTTATCAGATTCAGAGGCTGTAACTTCAATTCGTCCGTATGGATTTTCATTCAAAAGAAAAAGAAGTATTGAGGTAATCGCTGATTTTAATTTCTGCGGGTCTGATTCAATATCTTTATTTGCTGAATCACTCACAGCAAAATGGAGCTCGGAGATATTTGCATCGATTTTCTCTTTAAAACTTTTTTCAATTTCATCAATAAGCACAGCAAGATTAAAAGTGGATAGTTGTAAATCGCTGCTTCCCGTGGAAACTTTGGAGATGTCGATGATATCGTTGAGAAGACTTGAGATTTTTTGAGCGTTGTCTTTGATAAGTTTTATGTATTCGCTCTGAACAGAATTTAATTTATCATCATAAAGAAGAGACGCAAACCCAAGTATACTGTTTGCCGGTGTTCTCAATTCGTTTGAAACATCAAGCACAAGTTTCGCCAAAGAGGAATCAGAAATAAAAGAACTGAATTTTTGTGAATTAAGGATAACACCAAGGAATTTCCCCATAACAATTACATTATCTATGTCATTCTGGTTAAATGGTGATTTCCGCGTCAATTTCATTACAAAAGTGTCATCATTATTATGCCTGATTTTCAGGCAACCTTCATACACCAGAAAATCTGTGGATTGAATCGCACATTTTTTATCAATTTCAAAAGTTGAAACCGAACTTAAAGAATCTACCAGTTTACATACAGTGCACTGATGTGCAGAGCCTAAAGTAAGGTTCTTTTTTACATTGTCTGACTTCCCGAGCAGAGTGAATTTATCGGTTGCACCCTTAAAAAGTGCAACTGAGTAAAACTCAAATTCTTCGCTGACGAAATTACAAAATTGATTGAGGAGATCGCCGCCGGTATTTTCGGACTGGAACAGCGAATTAACAGATTTGAAAAACGAAATTAGGTTAGACTGCATCGGGCATACCGCGATTCATTAATGAATAACATTAAGAGCACAAATTAAATAGAATTCCATTTATAAAAAAAATGATTATTTCGAATTAAACGGTTTCTATCAATTTTTTTACTATTTCTACAGAGGAAACCCCTTCAGCCTCTGCACTGAAATTAGTTATTACCCTGTGGCGTAAGATTGGATTGAGAACTGATTTTACATCATCCTTGTTGGGTGTAAACCTGCCATCGAGAACAGAACGGGTTTTTGCTGCAAGAATCAGGAACTGCGAAGCTCTTGGTCCGGCGCCCCATCTCACCCAGTCTTTAATAAATTGAGGTGAATCAGGGTTCTGGGGTCGAGTACTGTGAACAACTTTTGTTGCATATTCTATGATATTGTCGGCCACAGGAACAGACCTTATAAGCTCTTGATACCTTAATAATTCAGTTGCACTGATTACAGGAGATACCTTGGAATGCCATGAACCTGTGGTTGCTTTTACGATCTCAACTTCTTCATCATAAGAAGGATAATCGAGCCACAAGTTAAACATAAAACGGTCGAGTTGAGCTTCGGGTAATGGATATGTTCCCTCCTGCTCAATTGGATTTTGAGTTGCAAGCACAAAGAAAGGAGTCTCAAGATTATAAGTTCTGCCTGAAACCGTTACCTTGTATTCCTGCATTGCCTCAAGCAGTGCCGCTTGAGTTTTTGGAGGTGTTCTGTTTATTTCATCCGCGAGAATTACATTCGAAAAAATTGAACCGGGAATAAATCTGAATTCCCTTCGGCGTGTAATGGGGTCTTCTTCCATTACATCCGTTCCTGTAATATCCGAGGGCATCAAATCGGGAGTGAACTGGATTCTTCCAAATTTTAAATCCGTGGCTTCCGCAACAGTTTTGATCAAAAGAGTTTTAGCCAACCCGGGGACACCAACAAGAAGGCAGTGACCGCGTGAAAGCAATGATATCAGGAGATGTTCTATAATATCTGCCTGACCAACAATTACCTTGTTAATCTCTGACTTTACAGTCTGAAATTTCTCATTAATCTCTTTTACAATTGTTACTTCATCCAAGCAGTAATACCTTACTTAATTTCCCAAAATATTTTCGATCGCAGATCAACAAACCAGTCTTCTTCAAGTTTCTGTTTTTTATACATTATCGCAAGCTCTTTGATCTCATCATAATCCATCTCAAGATTTGGATCGTGTTTTGGAATTCTTGCGTCAACTTTTACGATGTGATAACCATAGTCATCCTGCCCGTAATCAATTCTTTTTGGGAAACTGATCTCCCCTTCTTTAATTTTTGCAACAGTCTCTTTAAGGGCAGCATCCAGTTTGTCAATAAAATATGTTCCCAGCACTCCACCTGAATTATTGGTTCTTACATCCTGGCTGTATTTTTTTGCATATAGTCTAAAATCACCATTTTGTCTGACCAGGGTATCCCTTAAGTCAGTAAGAAAATTGATAAGTTCAAAATCAATCTGCTCATCAGGTTTCGCTTTTATCAGGATATGGCGGGTTTTAATCTGCTCACCTCTTCTGTCAAGAAGTTGAATTATATGATACCCGGCTTGTGACTCAACAATACCGGATATTTCACCTTCTCTAAGGGCAAAAGCTGCTGATTCATATTCAGGGAAGAGTGTTCCTCTGGCAGCAAAACCAATATCGCCACCATTAACGGCACTTCCGGGGTCATCCGAATGTCTGATCGCCAACTGAGCAAAATCAGCTCCGTTTTTAATTGAATCAAGAAGCAAAGCGGTCAAATCATAAGCGATTTTCATAATTCTGGCAGATTTTGTTGGTGACCTGAAAATGTGTGAAATCTTAACTTTTTCAGGTGTAACACCCAGACTGTCACGATATTTATTGAAAAACTCTTCAACTTCTCTTCTGCTTACTTCAACAGTTCCAAATTTCTTTTCCTGAGCCTTTTTCATCAAAAGATTTTTTTCGATCTCAGGCTCCAGTTCTTTTTTGATCTGTGCCATCGACTTGTTGTAAGTCTTTTCGACAGCTTCCTCTGAACCGAATTGTCTGATAAGCTGTTGAACCTGATATGTCATATACTGGTCAATCTCAGGTTTGGTTACCATGATCGAATCGAGCAGAGCGTATGCATAAAGAAGTTTTTCCTCGATCATAATATTCAAAACTCTTGCTTTGAATTCAGCATCTTCGGCATTTCCTCCGGCTCTTTGTGCTTCCATTGTGGCTCTGAGGATCACTTCACTTTCAAGAATAATGTCATTATCAACAATAGCGACAATTCTCTCAGCAATCTCTTGAGAATATAGTGTTCCACTTCCCATCAGGAAGCAGAACACTAAAAAGGCTTTTTTAAACATTTATTGTTTCTCTTAATATAAAAATTAGTTCTTGAAGGCTTCTTTCAGGTTCTCGTAGAAAAATACAGGTTTGTATTTTGCACGAAGTGACTTTGTGAAGTCTTCCTCAAGTTTTTTCTGCTCTCTCTCGTTATACCCGCTAAGCACTTCAGGTTTTGCTTCTTCATAGGTTTTAATGCGAACTTTATCTTTAGCATAAACTTTAATAATCGAAAAACCACCATCTATTGCAAAAGGCATTGTGATGAAACCAACTTCATGTTTATTCGCTTCTTTGTAAAGTTGATTGGTATTTACATCCTGAAGAGCATGTTTACCAAGTTTTCCTCTCATGTTGCTTCTCTCGGTATATTTACCGGCAAGAGATTCAAAATCGGTACCACCCATTGCTTCTTTGAAGATAAAATTAGCTACAGAGTCATTTTTTACAAAAATTTCGCCAAATTCCACTCTGTCGGGCCATAAATAATTGTTTTTATGCTCATTATAATAGTCAACAAGGTAGGTACCGTCGCTTTTAATTTTGTTCCAAACCTCAAGTTCCTGGAGTTTAAATACAAAAATTCCATTTCTATAGTCTTCCATCAAACGGGCAAAATCTTCATTTCTCTCAGGTAGATATTTTGCGTCAATTTCAAGCACACGGTCGTTTGCATATTTAACAGCACCTTCGCTGAGTAACGCAAAAGTAATATCCCTGTTAAGGAATTCATACCGTTTATTCATGTTATCGATAAGTGAGTCGAGAGTGAACGAGACATTTCCGAGAATAAAAGCGGTCGAATCTTTGTATTCATTTCTCCAGTCAACAACATAGTAGTCTTTTGTGATATCCACTGTGTCTCCAACTGCTTCGAGTTGAGCAAAAAGTTGTTCATTCTCGAGATAATTATAGCGCTCTCTGGTGTTTTTCAGAAGTTCTGCATATTCATTGTTATATCTGATCTGACGGTACATTTTTTTGAGGTTTTCTTTGTCCTCTTCAAATGTCGGGTAAGTTTTATGATCAGTAACCATGATGACATGAAGTCCATAGGCAGTTTTAACAACCGGAGAAATTTCACCCGGTTTCAATTTAAAAGCCGCTTCATCAAATTCAGGAACCATCATTCTTCTCTCAAAGAACCCAAGATCACCACCTGATTGTTTTGAGCCCGGATCTTCAGAATATTGCTGAGCAAGTACTGAAAACGATTCTCCGTTTTTTATTTTCATTAAGACTGTATCCATTTTGGCAACAGCAAAAGCTGTATCAGGATTACCTTCCGGATTGAGGTAGCCAATTAATATGTGGCTTGCTCTTACTTGAGGAATTCTGTCTTTAATTTCGGTAACTTTAATAAGATGATATCCAAAACGACTGGTTACCACCTCAGGAAAAACCTGTCCGGCTGGAGTTAAATAAGCCGCATCTTCAAACTCCGGAACTATCATTCCTGAAGTTATATAATAGATGTCACCACCACTTTTTGCACTGAAATCATCCTGTGAATATTCGGCTGCAAGAGTTTCAAAACTTTCACCGGCTTTAATTCTCTGAAGCAGACTGTCGAGTTTTAACTTTGGAGCTTCAGTATCAAGTGAATCAGGGCGTGTCATGATGTGACTAACCCTGAGTTCTTTTTTTCTTCTTTCCCACATCTGTTTCACTGCGGGTTCAATTAATTCCTTCTCGATGATATATGTCTGACCAACTTGTTTCAGATAATCATCAAGTTCCTGATTCATCGCGGCATCTTTGTCAAATCCGCGTTCTTTGCCCTCTTCAAGCTTCAACTTAAAATTTGTGTAAACATCGAGGAAGTTCTTGAATTTTTCCTGGTCGTCTTTTTTTGCATTTTCAACACCACCAACTGTTTTTGAGTATGCTTTCTCAAATTCAGGGAGCGTGATTGTTTTTGGTTGCTTGTTCGCACCTGTGAATTCAGCAACAGGTGTTCCCTGTCCGCCTCCGGAACAAGCCGTTAGAAAGATAGCAGATAAAAGTGGGAAGAATAAAACCCAAGATTTTTTCAACATTTATGACTCCGGTTAATGACAAATTACTTAACTTTAAATCAGCTAAGCCGTTCGGCAAGATTGCTTTTATTTGATTGAGATTTTACGAATTATAAAAAATTCCAACAATAATGTTACCTATTCGACAGTTCATAATCAAGGTGATTAATGAGTTACTTTGCAAGGACAAGTTTAAGTACTTTTGCACCTCTTGAACTGCTGATCTTCAAAAAATAGACTCCGGAATTGAATTCGGAAGCATCCAACTGAATCGAATGTTTTCCGGCTGAGTAGTGAGCTTTAACCACCTGAACCACTTTTTCTCCGGCAGAATTGTAAAGGTCTGCTTGAATTTCTGAATTCTCTGATATTTCAAAATCAATTCTGGTTGTTGGATTAAAGGGATTTGGATAATTGTTAAAAAGTGTAAATCCGGCAGGTGTTGAAGATGCCTCATCAATATCTGTTGTTGGAATCGATTGAAGTGCATCAAATGCATTAATAATTCCCCAACCATATTCACGGTTTGGAAGAATTGAATTATCTGCGGTTGACCTGAGTGCATTTGCAAGTTCAACCGGTGAAATATTTTTTCTCTGCGATAAAATCAGAGCTCCCGCTCCTGCAGCAATAGGACATGAGAAGGATGTACCCGAGGAAGTAGTGTAACCAATCGGGTTAACAGAACTTGCAACTCTTGTACTTTGGCCCATAGCCATAATATCAGGTTTGATTCTGCCATCAGACGTTGGTCCAACACTGGAAAAATATGCTCTTTCACCATCCGCATCCACAGCTCCAACAGAAATTACACTGTCACCATCTGCAGGTGCCCCAAGAGTATTGTGTGTGAGATCAAGTCCTTCGTTTCCTGCAGAAACAAACACAGCGATTCCTTTTCCAACTGCAAGATCCGCAGCTCTTGTAATTCGTGCAGTGTTTCCATCCATGTCTTCCCATGTATAACTCTGTGATGGATCATCATAGTCCAGATATCCAAGTGAAGAGGTTGCAACATCTGCTCCAAGGCTGTCTGCCCATTCAATGGCAGCTATCCAGTTGTCTTCTTCCACAGGAGTTTCGCTGTCTGTATTTTCAGTTTTAGCGAGAAGATATGAGGCACCATAGGCCGGTCCAATAAGTTTACCCGGTTTGTAACCACCAATTGCAGAAAGAACTTTGGTTCCATGATCACCACTTCCCATATCGAGACTGTCACCAACACCACCATCACCATTTACAAAATCCCATTTGTTAAGGATGATCATCTGGTTAAAAACTTCATGCTCAAGCAGATTAAATCCTGCATCAAGAACACATATTACAACTCCGCTGCCGGTTATACCAAGATTGTGGAGGGCAGTAACATTTATTTGTGAATTTTGTGTAAAACTGTTCCCATAATCGAGTTCAAAAAGTTCTCTTTTATCCTTTTTGTTCCCACGGGAATCATCATAAAAATAGTTTTTATCCTGACTCTGGTATTTTTTCGAATATCGGGCAACCAGATCAATGCTGTTGATAAATGGCTGAGTCTCGAGGAGTGGAAGTTCTTTTTTAGATATATAAACACTTACTCCGTTTAACCATTTTGATTTCCCTCTGACAAAAAGCCCCATTTGAGCCAATACATCGATATAACCATGGTACACAGGTAGATCGGTACTGTTGATAAGGGGTGAATCTCCAAAATATTTGGCTCTTCTTTGTAGAGATTTTTCTGTTACTACCAGAAGTGGGTTTGCAAAATATCTGTCGGTTTCAGGCCCTTTATCCTTAAAAAATACCCAGCATAAAACTGAATCTTGTTCCGAGATACTGCCCATAACTCGAGCGGCATCCTTTGAAACTTTCGAAGTATGAAAATTACCCTGGAATGAAATGAAAGCAAATAAGAGAATTGGGAGCAAAAGTAATTTTTTCATTATTTAAGTAAACTAAGTTTATGTGAATAAATTTTATCGCCGCTATCAACTACAAGAATATAAATTCCCGAAGAAAGTCCGGAGCCATCCAGCGTTATTTTACTGTTTCCGGCCTGAAAAGTTCCCTTTATTATCTCTTTTACAAGTGAACCCGTCGTCGAAAATAGTTTCACAGTAAGGAATTTTTCCGCTGGAAGTGAAAAATTAATTGTTGTTGTTGGGTTAAAAGGATTTGGGTAATTTGAGATCAGTAAATACTCACCCGGTAATTTAACTTTCGAATCCTCAATCGCGGAAGGAACACCATTAATAGCTGTCAGTGCATTCATAATTCCCCACCCCATTAAACGGTCGGGAGAAGTTGGCTGTGAAGCGGTATTTCTTAAAATTTCTCTGATTTGCATCGGACTTAAGGTGTCATTCTTCTGAAGAAGCAACGCAGCTATTCCGGCAGCGATAGGACATGCAAGTGATGTACCTGAAGTGATTGTATAATTTGTTCTGCCGCCGGGTGCTGCAGCATAAACCGCGGATCCTACAGCCATCACATCGGGCTTTATTCTTCCGTCAACGGTGGGTCCAACACTGCTAAATCCAGATCGGATACCTTCTGCGGTGATAGATCCGATACTAATCACTGAATCACCATCCGCAGGGGCAGCGAGTGTATTACGACTTGGATCCGACCCATTGTTGCCTGCACTGTTAAAAACCGAGATTCCTTTTGCAACGGCCAAATCGGCACCAATGGTTATGCGAGCAGTGTTGCCGTTCATATCCTGCCATGTATAGCTTGGAAATGGAGGGTCAAATTCCAGATAGACCAATGAGGTGGAAGTAACATCAACGCCAATTGAGTCAGCCCATTCTGCAGCAGCAATCCAATAATCTTCTTCAGATGGGGTCTCTGTGTCTGTATTTTCTGTTTTAGCAAGCAAATAACTTGATCTGTATGCTGTTCCAATCAAACTGCCGGGTTTATATCCTGCAATTACTGAAAGAGTTGCTGTACCGTGTGAGCCGGTTCCCATTCCACCGTCACCCACATCAGGATCGTTATTCACAAAATCCCAGGTTGCCACTAAATCGAGAGAATCATAAACTTCGTGTGCAAGATTGTTGAAACCGGCATCCATAAGACAGATATAAACACCAGCGCCGTTGAAACCGAGATCATGAACTGCAGGAATCTGTTGTGGTAAAAGTTGTGCCAGTGAGGTACCATAATCGAGTGAAGTGGTGTTATCGAAAGTTGGTATTGCCTCGAGGTGATCAGAAGTTATAAATTTATTGCGGTTTTTGGCTTTTGTTACCAAACCCAGTCTTTTGACAAAAGGCATTTGTGCCAGTTTGTTTAGACCTGATGAATTTGTTTCAAGCGTAACCGAATTAAACCATTTTGATTTACTGATTATCCTAAACCCGGAATTTTCAATCTCTGAGATATAACCCGTCCAGAGTGGAAGGTCCGTTTCATTGATGGAAATTCCTCTTTTGGCCCTTCTCTCAATTGATCTTTTGCTCAAAAAAGATTCAGGATTGTTTAACATACCGGAGTTATTTCCTTTATCAACAAGGTCAACCCAGACTTTTATCTTAGCTCCCGGTTCGGATGATTCAATGTGCTGGTTTAATCTTGTGCTAATCTTGGTTATTACACTGTTCTGAGCAGTGATTAATAAAGGGAAACATATCAGAAAGAGGATAATGGTTCTCATAATATTACTTTACTTTAGTACCGTTTTTAATAGATCTGTCTACTTCTACAACATTTAAACTACCTTCTAAAGTTTCAACGGCGAGGATCATTCCCTGTGACTCAAGTCCCATCAACTTTGCCGGTTTAAGATTGGCAACCATAACCACTTTTTTACCGATCAACTGCTCCGGCTCGTAGGCTTTCCCGATACCGGCAATTACTTGTCGTTTCTCTTTTCCCAACAATACCATAACTTTGATCAGTTTTTCACTCTTTTTAACTCTTTCAGCTTCCACTATCTCCGCGACACGGAGGTCAGTTTTAAAGAATTCGTCAATTGTGATTGGATCCAATTTTTCAAAATCTTCACCTTCGATTACCGGTTCAGCTGCTGTGGTCTTTTTTATTTCATCAATGGTGGAATCTTCGATCTTCTTAAAAAGTATCTCGGGGGTACCAAGTTCATCACCTTCATTAAGATGTAATTTCCCTGCATTCATCCACTCAACTGAGCGTTTGTTAAGTACCTTCAAAATCTTTGCCGAAGTATTGGGAATCACCGGCATAAAAAGTTCAGCAAGAGTGTAAATGGTTTGAAGACACAGGTTTAGTGTTGTTGAACATCTCTCTTTGTCACTTTTTAGTGTTTTCCATGGTTCCGAATCGTTAAAATATTTGTTGCCGGCCCTCGCCAGATTCATGATTTCAAGTGTGGCATCTTTAAATCTGTATTTTTCCATATATTCAGCAACTTTTGCCGGGTATTCTTCGAGTTGGTTAAGTAACTCATCGTCCCTCGAATCAAATGAATAAAGGGGCGGCACTTTCCCGTCAAAATTTTTGTGCACAAAAGTGAGTGTTCTGTTCACAAAATTTCCAAGTATATCCGCAAGCTCGTTATTGTGTTTCGCTTGAAAATCTTTCCACGAAAAATCGGTATCTCTGTATTCAGGTAAATTCATTGTAAGTGTATAACGGAGTGAATCAGCCTCAAAATGATTGAGGAAATCGATCACATCTATCCCCCAATGTCTGCTTTTGGAGAATTTTTTACCTTCAAAGTTCAAAAATTCATTTGCAGGAACATTTTGCGGGAGTACAAATTTTGCAGAATGTCTGTCGTTCCATGCCATTAACATTGCAGGGAAAATTACGCAGTGAAAAACAATATTGTCTTTACCGATAAAAGCTACATATTTTGTATCAGGGTCCTGCCAGTAATCTTTCCAGCCATCATCTTCACCTCTTAGTCGGAAAAGTTCTTTTGTCGCGGAAATGTAACCAAGAACAGCTTCGAACCAGACATAAAGTACTTTATTTTGAACCCCCTCAAGTGGAAGTTTCACTCCCCAATCGAGGTCACGGGTAATTGCTCTATCCTGAAGTCCGGAGGAAAACCATCCTTTGCAATACTGCAAAACATTGTCCTTCCAACCATACTTTTCATCCATCTCTGTAATATATTTTTCAATTCTTTCCTGGAATTTTCCAAACGGGAAAAACCAGTGGGAGGTCTCTTTAAGTTCAGGTTTTTCACCGGATATTTTACTTACAGGATTTAATAATTCGGATGGATCGTAGAGGCTGCCACAATTTTCACACTCGTCGCTTCTTGCACTCAGATTTCCACATTTTGGACATGTTCCTTCAACATATCTGTCTGGAAGAAACATCTGCCGGGAGTTATCATAAAATTGCATCGATTTCTTTTCGACAAGAAGATCGGCATCATTAAATTCTTTGAAAAAACCAAGTGCGGTTTCGTGGTGAATCGGGAGGCTGGTTCTGCTGTAAATATCAAAACTCATTCCAAATCTGTCAAACGATTCTTTGTTTATCGCATGAAACCGGTCGATTATTACATTTGGACTCACTTTTTCATTGTCTGCGGTTATGGTAATAGGCACACCATGTTCATCAGACCCACATATGAAGAGTATGTCTCTTCCACGCTGCCTTTGATATCTTACATAAATGTCTGCCGGGAGGTATGCTCCTGCCAGATGCCCCAAGTGTATCGGTCCATTTGCATAAGGTAATGCAGCCGTGACTAATATCTTTTCCTGACTCAATTTCTGATCCATAAATTTGATTTTAAAAACATCAAATATACTGAATTTTACCACCATCAGGAAACGCTATTGTTTTGGGAGGAAACCGCTTTCTAATATATATTATTGGATTACTGCATTATTGGGTTATTGCATTAGTAGATTTCTGCTTAATTTTACACTTTACTTTTCCCGTTTCACTTTTCCTGGTTGTATGATAAAACCGACTTTATTATCTGTCTTGTTATTTCTCCTGTTTTCAACAAATATAACTCCCCAAACCGTTGAATTTCTCCCCGGTACACGGCTTTTTAATATGCTTCGTGCTGCCGACACCGAACCTAAATTTGGTTTAACATTCGCTCCTGACGACAACTCAATGAAAGTGGATGTAGGTAATGCCTTTGATGTCCTGTCGATAAAGATTGACCCCTCGACAACTCTGAATGCCGGAGTAGAATTTTTCGCTTATGCAAAAGTGGTTGAGTATCGAGATTACCGACTTCAGGTGGCAGCGATTGATGGTTATTTTGGCGGAAATATTTCTTATCTGAAAAAACTTCCCGATTCACCTCATCACTTACTTGCACGACTACGGTTCATCCATAGAAGTGCCCATTTAGTTGACGGTGCATGGGATCCATCAAATAATTCGTGGAAAGATGGAGTGGAACCGGTACCTTTCGCAGATGACTTTTTTGAACTTAATCCCGCAATCCAATTGCATTATAAGGCAGTCGATATCAGGGTGTATGGTGGTCTTGCTTATTCGATCCTCATTCGTCCAAAAGATCAGGAGAGATTTAGTTTTTCAGCCGGAAGTGAAATTATATTTAATGATCCTTTGTTTAGTTTTCTACAGAAACCTGTAAGAATTTATGGTGCCTGGGATATCAAGATGAAAGCCCGACCCAAATATCTCCCCTCCAATTCCTTAATGGCGGGACTTAAATTTGGAGAAAAGCAGGGTATTGGTCTCTCGATTTATGCATTTTACTACAGCGGATATGACTATTTTAGCGCTTACTACAAATCCAGACTGAATAAATTCGGTATGGGATTTTTTCTCGATTTTAATCCTTAGAAGGAGCCTTTTACGGAAAAAATTATTGAAATAACCGACCTTCATAAAAAATATAAAGATGCTTACGCCGTTAATGGTTTAAACCTGAATGTATATGAAGGTGATGTGTTTGGATTTCTTGGGCCCAATGGTGCCGGGAAAAGCACAACAATCAGAATGATGATGACTCTAATCTTCCCAACCAAAGGAAACATCAAATTGTTTGGGAAAGATATCTACAAAGAACGAAAATATATCCTTAGTCGTGTTGGAGCCATAGTTGAAAAACCCGACTTTTACGGCTACCTCACCGCATGGAAAAACCTCGAAATTCTCGCCCGTACTTCCGGATACCCCGTAAACGATAAAAAAATTATGTCCATTCTCGAAATGGTGGGCCTCGAAAAACGATATAATTCAAAAGTGAAAACATTTTCTCACGGAATGAAACAGCGACTTGGAATTGCCCAGGCACTAATCCACGATCCAAAACTGATCATCCTTGATGAACCTACAACAGGACTTGATCCACAGGGAATGAAAGAAATTCGTGACCTTGTAGTGAGCCTCAGTCGGGATCATCAAAAAACAATCCTCCTCTCCTCCCATATCCTCTATGAGGTTGAACTGATCGCCAATAGAATGGTGATTATCAACAAAGGGAAAACGGTAATAGAAGGCTCCGTTGAAGACCTCCTTAATGCTGCTGAGACCAGAGTGAATATTGAGGTGGATAACACTGAAAAAGCCGTGCAGATAATTAACGAGTCGAATGTAAAAGGTCGAATTGATAATGTGTCCAACTCAACAATTATTATGTTTATGAATAAATCTGAAATAGCACCTCTGAATAAAAAATTTGTTGAGGCAGGCATCGCTGTTCACTCACTCGTTCCCACCCGGTCGCTTGAAGAATATTTCCTCAATTTAACAGAGAAGGGGGAATAACAATGATCGATCTCGTTAGAATAGAACTCTATAAAATCTTTAAAAAATGGCGCACCTACATCGGGTTTTTAGCCATTGCAACTATCGTTTTGGTAATCGAAATTGCGATGCTGGTAGAAGGTGAAAACTATCTTCGTTTCCTTACCCGGAATCTGGAATCCATCTTTGTATTTGAAGGTAACTTTTTGAACGGCTACCTGATGTCATACATTGTTTTGGGTGCATTGGGAATCCATATCCCCTTTCTCATCACTCTTGTGGCTGGTGATCTCCTTGCCGGTGAAGCGACGGCAGGAACATACCGAATGTTGTTAACCCGACCTATCACAAGAATGCAACTGTTGACGGCAAAGGTTTTAGCAGGAACGGTCTATACAATTTTGATGGTACTTTTTCTTGCAATCATGTCGCTTGTGTTGGGTGTTATACTTTTTGGGTCAGGTGAACTGATAGTCATCACGGATGTTCTTGTTATTTTTTCGAGAGATGATATTCTTTGGCGGTTTATGATTGCCTACGGCATTGCCACCCTAAGTATGATGGTGGTAACCTCAATGGCATTTTTCTTCTCTTCTTTGGTTGAAAATGCAATTGGGCCCATAGTGAGCACAATGGCTGTAATAATAGTATTTTATATCTTGTCAAACATTGATATCGAACTGCTCCAAACCATTAAGCCGTATATGTTTACAACTTATATGCAATCCTGGAGGGTAATTTTTACAACTCCTGTTGAAATGGATGAACTTTATCAGGCTATTGGGGTGCTTTCACTCCACATCGGTGTGTTTCTAAGTTTAACTTTTTATCTTTTTAGTAAAAAAGATATTACTTCATAAGTATAGGAATTTATATGTATAAAAAAATATTATTGTCAATTATCCTCCTTGCAGTTTCAGCTTTCTCGCAATCAGAATCTGATAAGATTCTTAGCCAGGTGAAGAAAAAGTTTGATGCGATAAAAGATTATGAAGTGGATGTGAAAGTGAAAATTGATGTGGATTTCCTCAAGGTACCCGACACCGAGGCTAAAATCTACTACAAAGCTCCCGACAAGATTCAGATGAAAACCGGCGACAATTTTGCGCTAATCCCAAAAGAAGGGTTGAATTTTAGTCCGGCAAATCTCCTTACCGGAAAATATACAAGTATGTATGAAGGCGACACAAAAATTAACGGAAAGTTGCATCATATTGTTAAAGTAATACCCCTGGGGAACAGCGATAATGTCGTTTTATCAACTCTTTGGATCGATAAATCATCGTTTTATATCTCAAAAGTTGAAACAACAACAAAGATGAACGGTACTTTTCAGATTGATCTTATTTATCCGGCATCATCAAAATACCCACTTCCTTCCAAAATGACTTTTAGTTTCGAAGTCGGTAAGTTTAACCTGCCCAAAGGCTTTGGCGGTAAAAAGAAAAAACCGGAAACCACCGGCAACAAAACCCCCGGCAAAGTTTACATCGACTATAAAAACTACAAAGTAAATAAAGGACTCTCAGACAGCATCTTTAAAAAGAAATGACGGTTTTAATGCAATAATGCAGTAATCCAATAATGTTAATTGACGGCCGACGGGTGTGATAAGTTTATAGGAATTGTTGAATCCCCCTTTCGATTTAAAATGAAAAACGGGCTGTCCTTTCGGATCAGCCCGTTTTTACTGCACCAACAATTAAGATTTATTATCTGCTTTTTCTTTCTTTTGAGCCACCTGAGCTGCTGCTTCCTCCGGAGTTTCCTCTTTCAGTTGTGCGTGTCGTGTTGTCTCTTTTTGGTGTTTCCCTTACCGTATTATCTTTTTTAGGTGTATCCCTCTTTACTTCTCTCGAAGTGTTATCTTTTTTGGGAGTGTCTCTCTTTACTTCTCTCGAAGTATTCTCTTTCACAACCGGTCTGTTGTCTTCTCTTTTTACTTCTCTCGAAGTATTGTCTCTGACTACAGGTTTATTGTCATCTTTTTTTACATCCCTCGAAGAGCTTCCATTATCTCTCGTAACTGTCTTGTTATCATTCTTTACCACTGCTCTGTTGTCATCGGATCTGTCAGTCACTCTCGTATTATCAGTTCTCTTCACTTCGCGGGTTGTTTCCCTTGCTGATTCATCAACTTTATCGGATCTTAGGTTCCCGGTGTTTCTCGATCTTGTGATCTCTATTTTCTCGTCGGTTCTGTCAGCTCTGTTGAAATCAACATTTCTAACTTTTACTGAACCATCGGATTTGTTGTTTCCGCGATCTTTTGCATTGGTGAACTCGATATCCCTTGTTCTCACACTTCCGCCGCCTCTATTTTCAACGATTCTTGGATCGATTCCCTCATTAAATACACGGTCACGGTATTTATAGTTTGAGAATGAATTTGTCCTCTCGTAGAATCTCTCGGCGCCATACCCTGTGTAATAATAGTCATACATATTGTGTCTGTGGAAGTCGTGGAATCTTACAAATCTCCAATGGTTGTAAGGCAACACAATTATTAAGTTGTATGTTATCCCGTAGTTTGGATTATAGATTGCATAAGGTGAAAGTGGTGCCCAGCCAATATAGTCATTATCGTATCTCCACTCAACCCATGCTGGACCCCAGTCATACCCGGGAACCCATAGCCAGCCTTCCCATTCATCGTAATACCATCTACCGTAGTGAAATACAATGTCGCCATATGCTTCGTCAGAATCCCAGTACCATCCATAAGAAGTGTACATCCATCGTCCGTAAGTGTAAGGCTGCCAGTCTCTGTTAACCCGGGAAGGTTTCCATGCGATCACATTGTCAACTTCAATCCAATAGCCATAAGGTTTAAGATCGTAGTAAAAAGCATTAAATCTGCCTTTGCTTCCACTGTTTTCAGCGTTCGACATAAAAGTCATCGCTGCAAAAATTACCGCTATAAATAACATCCGTTTCATTTCATACCTCGTTTCGTTTTTATCTATATATTACAACAACCGTGCCAGAATATTTCCTTTGTTTTTAGACTGTTTTAGCAGTTTTTCAGAGGTGGGAACTGTTCACTATTTTGAACAGTTGTTTAGTTAGATTATAGATCGTATGATAAATTAAAAACGAAAAGAGAATTATGTCACTTCAAAATATTAAAAATGCTTTTTCACAAGGATTAACCTTTGAACAATTTGTTGAAAAAACACAAAAACATGTAGAACAAACTGATCCCTCCCAACTTAATGATGAGGAGAAACATATTCATGAATATACCACTCTAAACCTCCGTAGAATGAATCGTGTCCTTAAAACCCATCCTGTTGAAGAAACGCTTGCAGCAAAACTCAAATCAATTTCTTCAAAACAGTACTGGATGTTGATTACTGAGGGATGGTGCGGAGATTCTGCTCAATCATCCCCGGAATTCCACAAAATGAGCCTCTTAAATGAAAATATTGAACTGAGAGTTGTTGAAAGAGACACTTTTCCTGATGTGATGGACCTCTACCTTACGAACGGTAAAAAAAGTATTCCAATTCTGGTTGCTTTTGACGAAAATTGGAATCAACTTTTTAAATGGGGAGCAAGACCTGCTGCACTTCAGACGAGAATCGACGAACTAATCGCTCTTAACACTCCAAAAGAAGTGTGGATGGAAGAAATCCACCTTTGGTATGCTAAAAACAGAGGACAAGAACTTTATAGAGAATTGAACTCTTTGATACAATAATACTGTTCAAGTATTATATTAGGATATTAACTCCGGTTATCTCCAAATCTAAGAGAACAATTTATTAAAGAAACTATCAGGAAAGCATGTCAACTCTCACCCGCTCGGGTCTATTGAACCTAAAAGTTGAAACGATTACACATGAAACTCCCGACTCTATCTCACTTTTATTAAAAGATATTGACGGCAAAGAATTTGATTTTAAGGCCGGACAATTTCTCACTTTTGTCTTCGATGAAGATGGAAAAGAAGTGAGAAGATGTTACTCGATCTACACTTCCCCAAAACAATTGCCCCATCTTGGAATTGCAATCAAAAAAGTCCCCGGTGGTTTTGTCTCAGAAAATAAAATGGATGATATAAAGGAAGGGGACATACTTCCCGCTTTGGTTCCCATGGGAAATTTTGTCAAGAAGCCGGAGAGTAAACCAAATCTTTTGATGTTTGGTGCCGGAAGTGGAATAACTCCACTTCTCGCACTGATTGAAGAATCACTCCCAGACGACAAAGTTAATAAAGTCGTATTACATTATGTAAACAGGGACCAGGATAACATCATGTTTGGTGCCCGTCTCTCCTTCCTTGAGAATCTGTATCCGGGAAAATTTAACGTGATACATCACCTCACAAGACCTCTTAAAGGATGGAGAGGATCTACAGGCAGAATAAATAAAGAAACGGCGACAGCACTCTTAAGCGAAATTCCTCTAAAAGAAATAGCTGAAACTGAAATATTTATGTGTGGACCCTCCAAAATGATGGAAAATATCTATGAAGCAGCGATCGACTCAGGATTTCTCAATAAGGATATTCACCGGGAGGTTTTCACTCACTCGATCAAAAATGAAAGTCGACTCCCAAATGACCGGATTGCCAGACGAGTATCGATAATCCTGGGGGGTAGAACCTATAATTTAATAGTAAATCCCAATGATTCCATTCTTGACACTGCTCTTGACGCCGGGATCGATGTCCCCCACTCATGCAGATATGGTTCATGTTCGTCGTGTGTAACAAAACTGGTTTCAGGGAAAATTGTGATGCTCGATCAGACAACTTTATCAGATGAAGATATTGCGAGAGGGCTTTGCCTTACTTGTGTTGGCTATCCGGAAAGTGATGATTTGATATTAAACTACGATGATCCATTGATTTAATCAGAGAGATTGCGGTTCGGCGGTTGTCTCTTTGTGTTTGTCATTTACAAATGAGAGAACTATAATTCCGGCTATAAAGAAAAACAGTAACGACAAGATTGCATATCGTTGACTTCCAGTCACCGTGCTGATAATGCCAAACACAAGTGGACCTATAACTGCCGAACTTTTACCGAAGAATGAGTAGAAACCAAAAAATTCTGTTTTTTTGTCGGGTGGTGTTAACTGAGACATGAGAGCTCTTGAGATCGATTGACTTGAACCCATTGCCCCACCCGCCATAAAACCCACAACATAAAAATAAGATTTATCCGTCACCCAAAAAGCTGCCAATACTGTGAAAATCCAAATGAAAAGGGTTATCATCAGACTTTTTTTATGACCAATCTGATCTGAGATTATTCCAAACAAGATTGATCCAAGAATAGCAGTTCCCTGAACCGAGATGAAAAAGATTATCAACTCCCCTTTTGTAAAACCCAGTGTTGTTGTTGCATAAATCCCCGCAAAATAGATTACCGTATTAACACCCTCAATAAAACAGAAAAACGAAAGCAGAAAAATCGCCAGATTCCGGTACTGTTTAAGGTGTTTGATCGTAAAAAGAACGCGGTTTAATCCAATCGCAACAAACGACTGACCCGGGGGGATCGCCTTTTTTTTCTCTTTTAGAAAAATGAGGGTTGGAAGTGCAAAGACCAGGAAAAAGAGAGCAGCAACCGGGAACGATTCTCTAATCAACTCATTCTGAATGAATGGGAGAAGAATCACGAGTGAAGTTAATGAGCCAAGGTAACCCATCGCAAAACCGTATCCGCTCACTCTTCCAAAGTTTTTGGGTTTTGTAATCTCAGGCAAAAAAGAATCATAAAATATTAATCCGGCCTCAAATCCTATATTTGCAATGATAAGCAGCACTAAACCAAGTAAAACATCTCCGGGTCCAACAAAATAAAGGAGTGCTGTTGATATTATACAAATTGCTGAGAAGAAGGAAAGAAATCTTTTTTTGGTGGAGGTATAATCGGCGACGGCACCGAGAACGGGTGAGATGAGGGCGGTAAGAAGCATCGAGACAGATGTCCCCAGACCCCAATAAAAATCCCCTTCCCCACTATTCGAATTTACAGTTTCTTTAAAATAAACTGCATATAAAAAAGTTACAACAATAATTGAATAAGAGGTATTTGCAAAATCATAAAGAGACCAGACAAATATCTTCTTTTTTTCAGTCATTAGTCTTTGAAGGTTTGGTTAATGATCCATCAATAAGTCCTCTGCCTCTTTTATTTATCTTCCCTTCTCTTTCAAGTTCTTCATAAATTTTATCAAGAAATCCATTGATGAATTTGCCACTTGCCGCAGTACTGTATTCTTTGGCAATCTCGATTATTTCATTCATTGTCACTTTTTTGGGAATCTCAGGGAAAAATTTGAATTCACAGATTCCCATTCGTAACAAAATTCGATCAATCCTTGCCATTCTGTCAATTTCCCAGTTTTCAGATTTGGCTTCAATCTCGTCATCAATACTTCCGGTGTATTGAATCGTTTTCCTGACCAAATTTTCAAAAAACTCCCTTTCAGAAGCATCTGTAATTTCCTCTGATAGTTCACCGGCTGTAACTTCAATTCCGTCTCTATTGTATGAGTGTGCATAAAGTACCTGCAACACTTTTTCTCTTATAATTCTTCTATTCGATTTTTTCTTAAGCATTTTATCTTTAGGTGTGAATTCAGTTAATATTATTCCGAAGAATAATTTATTTGAACTGTAAATATACAAAACGGAGGATGGTTATTTAACCCCGAACATCCAGAAATTTATAAGACCAACAACTTCCCGGAAATTGTAGTAAAACACTGAATCTTCTGCAAGACTAAGGTCTGACTTAACAACATCGATATTCAGATTATAAAATTCAGCCTGTTCTTTCACTCTTGGGAGATGAAATGCATCAGAAATTACAATTATTTTCTGAAAACCTGATTTTTCGATTAACACATTTTTGATGTAACTGATCTGGTCAAGTGTTGACCTGCTTTCTGATTCGATCCTGATATCTGCAGGATTGACCTTTTTTTCCATAAGATAATAAAATGCCACATCAGCTTCTGCCAATTCTCCGGGTGCATTACTCCCCGTCAATTGCAGTTTTTTTACAATCCCCTGGCTGTAGAGTTGTAATCCCTTGTCAATCCTCAGTTTTAGAATAGTGCTTGGTTTGTTGTATTTCCAAACGGCGGCACCGAGAATAACACCAATTTCTGCCGGTGAACTTTCACTATAGGTCAGTTTATAAGTAACACCGTTTTCAATGAACTTATATGTATATACAAAAACCGATAGGTATAACAGAAGCATTACCAAAATGGAATAAAAGACGAGAAATCGTTTTGGTTTGATTATTTTGATTAAAATATATGAGAACAAAGCAGCTTTAAATGCAAAACCGATATTAAAGAAGAGACCTGTGTAAAGTTTATAGAAAGGAGTATCGAGTAGATTAATATCAATTCCGGAATCACTTTGGTTTAGATAGATACCAAAAACTGTGAATCCAAATCCGAGGAACCAAAAAATGAGGAAGAGCAATCTGCGTTTTGTGAATTCTGACTTATCCTTCAGCCAAAAAACTATCAGAAAGAAAATAAATGATGCACTATAAAGTACTGTAAGAAAATTACCCGTGTAAACTAAATTAAAATCTTCAAAATCGAGTTTGTGATTAAGATACTTCCCAAAAACGATTGTTATAAAATCAATGGCTCCCAACAAAACAAAAACAAACAGATCAAAGATACCCGAAAGACGGGTATTTACTTTTTCGATGTAAGGTTTAATCTTGTTGAGAGCCATAACAACTTATATTAATTCCAAGGCAATATATGTATAACGGATGAAATATGTTGCCTTTCCCATTATTCTGAACATATCTGATCCTTAATCTTTGTAGATATAAGGAGTTTGTGGTGTATCATCAACATCCTGTTTTTTTCCTGTGCCCCCTTTTTTTGATCGGAAACTGAAAGTGGCTTTTAGAGCATCACCCAATTCTTCCCAGACCATAAAGAAAACAGGAACAAGAACCAGAGTCAAAAACGTAGCGAATCCAAGTCCAAAGATTACGGCAATACCCATCGATTTCCAAAATTCGGCACTTTCTCCACCAAATACAAATGAACCTGAGTAGATATCAAATCCAAAACCAAATGATAACGGGATAAGTCCAAGAATTGTTGTTACTGCCGTAAGTGTAACGGGTCTAAACCGTCTTATACCTGCATATTTTGCAATCTCTTTAAGAGGCATATCTCTCTGTTTTAAGAGATTCATATAATCGATAAGAACAATGTTGTTGTTAACTACAACCCCGGCAAGACTTATAACTCCAATTCCGGTCATCACAATTCCAAATGGCATCTTAAATGCCAGAAGTCCAATGAATACACCTACAAGGGATATGATCACTGCAGACATAATTATAAATGGTTGAGAGACGGAGTTAAACTGTATCACCAAAATCAGAAAAATTAAAAGGATGGCGATACCAAAAGCTTTCCCGAGAAAATTGGAGGCATCTTCCTGTTCCTGCGACTGTCCCGTAAATGAGATAGAGTGTCCCTGCGGTAACTGATAGGATGTTAACTTTGCTTTTACCGAATCAAGAACTGCATTGGCATTAAATCCTTCAGCCGCATTTCCTGTTATGGTAATTACTCTGTTTAAATCTTTTCGTCTGATAGCTCCCGGTCCTCTATCAATAAAAACCTTTGCCACACTACTAAGCGGTACCGACAAAGTTTTTCCATTTTGATTGTTAAAAATGATCACAAGATTTTTTAGAGCATCCACCGAACTTCTTTGATCTTTACGTAGCCGCACAGTGATATCGTACTCATCTTCATTTACACGATATTTGGAGGCTTCGGCACCATTAATTGCGGTTCTAACGGTATTGGCAATCAATGAGGTGTTCATCCCATAAAGAGCCGATCTTTTGCGGTCAATTATTACACGAAGTTCTGGTTTTCCTGCGTCATAGTCGTCGTCGACATCCACAAGCCCCGGTGTATTTTTTATATAAGCTCTGATCTCTTCAGAGAGTTTACCGAGGGTGTTGTAATCATCTCCTGAAACTTCAATATTCACAGGTAACCCAACAGGTGGACCCATGTTTTCCTTATCGATAGTAATCGCAGCTCCCGGAATTCCCTCCACGAGTAATCGTAACTCTTCCGTTGATTCTTTTGAGCTTTTTTCCCGTATTTCATAATCCAAATATTCAACTGTAATTGAACCTTTATTTGGAGTGGATGAACCGGCATCAAATGGATTGGAAGAAGCACCTGCTACGGCAAGTATTTTCTCGATGTCCTTAAAATTTGCAGTGAGGATTTTCTTTTCAACTTTGTCAATTATCTCATTTGTTTCTTTGATACCCGTACCTGTTGGAGCCTCAAATTTTATATACACTCTGCGTGGTTCAACATCAGGGAAAAATTCCACACCGTAACCCAAAACCCCATACAATTGTGAAATGAAGAAAAGAGTTATAAAAGCACCAAACATAAAGCGTAATCTGACATTTTTTAAAATCAGAATCACACCAACTCCGAGAAGTCCTGTGAGAATTATGCCAACAGCAGGAGGCACAAATTGAGAGAGAATACCCTCGATAACAAACATAGCAAAAAAAGCAAAAAAGCCCAACCAGGTTCTTAAACTAATCTTTTGCCCTGTTTTTCTCGGTTCACCCAACGCAAACTCAAGGGTTTTTTCATAATATTTAAGAGTGACCGGCAGCAACTTATCCACAAAAATGAATGTTCCCCAATCAAATGGGTAAGAGAGAATACCAAGTACAGTTTTTTTCAACTTTGGTTTGCCATGGTGTTCTTGTCTGACAAATACTTCAGCAAAAACAGGGTTAATAACCAAAGCGACAAACAGAGAGGACATCAGTGTGACAATAACCGTGATCGGTATATATGACATAAAGTCTCCCGTTATTCCGGGCCAAAAAAGTAACGGGAAAAATGCCGCTACAGTGGTTAATGTTGATGACGCAACCGGCCAGGCCACCTCTGCGGTCGCCTTTTTCGCGGCATCTACTTTGTTATACCCCTCTTCAAGAAATTTTTGAATGTTTTCGAGTATCACGATGGCATTATCCACCAACATACCCAATGCCAGAATGAGGGCAAATAACACCACAAAATTTAAGGTAATATCCAGCATTTGCAGGATGAAAAAGGAGATCAACATGCTTAAGGGTATTGAAATTCCGACAAGTATCGCATTTCTTAATCCCAATGCAAAAAAGAGAATTCCAATAACCAACACCAGACCCGAAAAAATGTTATTTTCAAGTTCCTTGACCTGTTTTTCAATTTCTTCCGACTGATCAGTAACAACAGTTAATTTTATATCATCAGGAAGTTCTTCCCTCTTTTCGTCAATTACCTTATTAACTTCGCGTGCAATATCAATTATATTTTCGCCAACCCGTTTGGAAATCTGGATTGAAATTGCTTCGATGTTGTTGGTTCTCGCAAAAGATGTCCGCTCCTTAAATCCATAAGTTAATTCGGCCACATCTCTAAGATAGATCCCTTCCCCTTCTTTTGTTTTTACAACAATGTTTTCCAAAGGGTAAGGAGTCTTAAATTCGCCCGGAACTCTTACAAGAAAACTTGACTGATTTACATCGATCGTTCCACCGGGAATGGTTCTGTTTTCGTCTCTAATCGCGGCAATAATGTCATCAAATCTGATATTGTAGTGCTGAAGTTTTCTGTAATCAACATCAACCTGAACTTCTCTTTCGAGACCTCCGTTAACCTTTACTTCAAGAACTCCCTTAATTACCTCAAGTTTATCTTTAAGGTTTTCAGCAATATCCTTCAGTTTAGAAAGTCCGGCGGGTCCGGAAAGTTGAAAGGTCAAAATTGGAAATTCTGAAAAGTTTATCTCCACAATTTCCGGTTTCTCCGCATCAGCCGGGATGTCTGATTCAGCTTTGTTTACTCTGTCCCTCACTTTTTGAAGGGCATCCTCGATATCATATCCACTTTGAAATTCCACTTGGATGAGTGAATAACCTTCGTAGGAAGCTGATTCAATCTTCTTTACCTCAGCAATTTTTTTTATCTCTTTTTCGATTGGAGTTGTTACAAGAGACTCAATATCTTCGGGTGAAACGCCTATATATGGAGTGGATACTATCACCAAAGGAATGGAAATATCGGGTGATGATTCTCTTGGAAGTGAGATGTAGGAAATCATCCCCATAATGGCAATGATAAAAACCAGCACAAAAACGCTGGTTTTGTTATCTATTGATATATCTGTTATTTTCATAGATTAGAGACCCCTGTTATCGTATATCAATTTTTTCGCCATTGACGAGATTTTGGTAGCCGACTACAATCAGACTCTCCCCTTCACTTAAGTTACCTGAAACTGCAACACGATTATTTGATCGTGTTAGAATATCAACCTGCCTCATCTCTGCGATGTATCCATTACCTTTTTTAACTGCAACAAATACCACAAATCCTTTATCAGTTTTGACAACAACCTCTTCAGGAACTACAGGTGTGGATTGATAAATTCTATCTTCGATCTTCACTTCCGAATTCATCTCGGGTTTAAATTTTCCTCCCATGTTTGGGAGCCTTATTTCCACATTGATGGTACGGGCAGTTGCATTTACCGATTTAGCCACATAACTAACGGAAGAGTTCACCGTTAAACTGTCAAGTTCCTGAAAAATTAGTAAACACCTTTTCCCCGGTTTGATTGAGTTAACATATCGTTCAGGGACTCCGGCCTCAACTTTCAGATTATCTGAAATTAAAGTTACAATTGGAGCTCCTGGTGCAGCAACTTCCCCTATTTCATAATGTTTTATGTCTATCACTCCCCCAAATGGAGCATTAACAAATGTATTCTCAAATTGTTCTTTGATAGCATTATAAAATGCCTTTTTTGCATCACGGGTATATTTTGCCTGGAGGAATTGAAATTCAGTTCCGGCATTCTGTTTGTAAACCTGATCCTGTTTTTGAAGGTTTATCTCCGCAAGATCAAGATCAGCTTTTGCAGCTTCGAGATTTGCTTTTATCACTTCGTTGTCGAGAATACAAATCACAGTACCTGCTGATACTCTTGTACCTTTGTCAACATTAAATTTCATTATTTTACCGCCGGTGGCTGAGGCAACTTTTGATATCTTGTCAGCTTTTATCTGTCCAATTACATCAATGTAACCTGTAAAATCTTCCAATTTTATCGTCTCAACTTTAACGATCGCTGCTTTTGTAGTCTTTTTTTCATTCTTTTTTGCAGCAGCTTCATCATCGCCGCAACCTGCGAAAAAGAGTGACAGAATGGATAGAAGACCATAGAAATATATTTTATTACCGAATCTTAATCTATTAGACATATTGATTACTCTCCATTTTCCTTTCCGGATAACTTTTCAAGGTTCGAGATTAACAGGTAGTATTCGTAAACACCGTTTAAATAATTGTATTTTGCTCTTGTAACTCCAACTTGTGCATCGATTACTTCAAGCTGAGTACCAACACCGGCAGTATAGCGGATATTGGCGAGTGAGTGAGCAAGTTCAGCCTGACTGACCGCGTCAGTGTAAGCTTTTAATTTTTCTTTTTGATTTGCTATTTTCAGAGTTGTTTCTTTAAGTTGAGTTGCGAGGCCTTCTCTTGTCTTTTTAAGATTTTCTCTCGCAATTTTAACCTCCAGTTCGGCTTGAGCCACTCGGGATTTAGAACTCCAACCGTTAAAAATTGGCACCGAAAGTTCCAGTCCCAGATTAATTGAATTGTTAAAACGCCAACTGCCGATACTTCTTTCATCGTTTTCCTGCGATTCAACATTCCAGGCACCGTATGCCCTGAGTGAAGGAAGGAACTCTGATTGATAAACACCAACTGCTTTTTCTCTCAGGTTGATCGATTGTTCAAGTTGTTTAATCACAGGATTAAACTTAAACATCTTTTCAACTACAAGATCAAATTCATCAACAGTTTGGTCTTTATATTTTAATGAATCAGAAACTTCAACCTCAACATTATACCCCAGCCCCATGATATTCCGCAGAACATCTTTGGTAATCTGATTGGAATTTTTTGCCTGCTCAAGTTCCGGTTTTGCAGTCTGAACTGCGACTTTTGCCCGTACGAGATCATATTCGGGGACGAGCCCGGCATCATATTTAATTTGTGTGTTTTTTAGATTGTCTTCTGCCTGAGATAAATTTGCGTTTGCGACCTCTAAAACCTCCCTTGTAACCATCACTCCAAAATAAGCAGCTTTAACCTGATATTTAAGTTCAAGTTCTGTGGCTTCAACAACATGATCAGCTATTTTTGCATAGATCTCAGCAGCCTGTGCCCCAATAAAAATTCCACCGGCGAAGATGTTTTGTGATAAACTAAGTGTTGCAGTAAGAGTGTTGTCAGTTCCGATAGGGAAAGTGCCACTGAAACCGGGTGCATCAATAGTAAACACTCCTTTTTTGAGTGCTCTGCGATAATTAACCGAGCCTTTTAATTCGGGATAAACCGCAGTCCCCCAGGTTTCATCAACTTTTTCGTACGCAATATCTTTGTTTAGTCTGCCCGTTTTAAGATCGTAATTATTCTCAAGTGCTATTGAAATAGCTTTATCAAGATTCACGATCACTTTTTCGGTGGGTTGTGCAACAATCTGCGCGGCAGTGATAATAAATATGATCAAGCCGGAAAGTAATCTCATCAATTCTCCAATTATTTAAATGTTACAGGGATCAACATCTGCACTTTAACAGGTTTGCCGTCTTTTTTCCCCGGATTAAATTTTGTTCTTCTAACAGCAGATAAAGCGGAATTATCACAAGCCGGATGAATCCCTTTTGTGAGTACCACTGAATTAACATTCCCCAATTCGTCGATGAATGCCGTTATATACACCGTTCCGGAGATGCCTGCATCCTTCGCTGCCTGTGGAAATATTGCTTTACTTTGTATCGATTCAAATCCACCTATGGGAACGGGCATATATGGAACAGCAGTATAATAGGTATTATCTTTGGGTCCCTTGGCTTTCCCATCCTTTTCAGTGGTCTTTTTGTAAGTTTCTTTATCCTTAAATTTCCCTTGTTTGTCAAGAGTTAAGAGGTCCCCTTTGTCTATATCCTGACTTTCCAGCTTTACTTTTTCCTTTGGAGGAGTCAGAGTAACTTCAATCTCTTTGTTTAATACAGGCTCGGTTACCGGAGTGTCTTTTTTATATTTAGGCAGGGTTTTCGCTTCCTGCTTTTGTGGCAGTGACTCCTCTTCCCTTTTGTCTTGAAGTTCAACAACATCTTCTGCATCAAGATATTCATTATCATTGGTGATAATTTGGGAAACCGATTTACTATAGGGATAAAACTTAAATACGAGTATTAATAACAACAGTACAAGGATCGAACTGACCTCGAGGGTAAACCTGTAATTCCTTTTCAGGTGGGTGGTCAAGCTTGTTGTTTGCATATTAAATTATGATAACTCGTTTTTTGATTAAAACTATTTAAACAATTTTGGATAAGCCCGGTTAAGAATAAACGCAAAGGCAAGTCCTAGTGCCGCCCCATTGATATCTGCCAAAATATCATACCACTCAAAAAATCTTCCGGGTATCGGGATCTGATGCAACTCATCAAGTATTCCATACACAGAGGCAATAATAAAGGATTTCTGAAATATCCTGATTTCATTCACAGTGTCAACTGATTTGAGTTTTAAGTAAGCAAATAAAAGAAAACTCAAAACAGCATAACCTGCAAAATGATTTAGTTTATCCCCAGAAGGTACATCAGGTAAATTATTGGATGGAAGAGTTGTCCCAAGAAAAAGGACAATCCAATAACCAACCAAAACCCATAAAACAATTTTCTGTTTATTAAACTTCTGCATTAGTCTCCGTCAATTTTTTTTAGAGCTGCAGGCAAATTTTGTATTATTGCAGAAGCAGAGACAGCAAAACTTGATTGTTCATTTACCAGCATTAAAGCTGAGACATTATATGTATGTATCGCGTCTGATATCCTCTGAATAAAAACTTCTACGGTTCCCCGGTGCCCTTCTTTAATCAAATCAATGATCGATTCCACATCAAGTTGTGGAATAGCCATTATCTGAGACAAAATGGAGGCTATCACACCGGCAAGTCCGTCTCCCGTTCCAAATTTTGCCATTGAGTCGTGACCGGAATCCAAAATATATTTAACACCCGATCTGTGACAAATAAAGATACAAGCATGTTTAAGAACCAGGATACAACCTGTTTCCTGAGCAAAATCCTGTGCAGCCTGAAAAATATCTTCTTCAATTATCTCAAGAGGTTTTCCTAATATTTGCGCAAACTCACCTGTGTGAGGAAGGAGTATTTTCCCCTGAAGATCATATTTTTTGTAATTTCCATTATGCAGCGGTGTTAGTGCATCTGCATCCAAAATAATTAATTTGTTATTTATCTCAAGAATTTTGTCCAAAGCAATGGTCGTCTCAGGTGACCTGCCCAAACCCGGTCCTATCAGTAAAACATCCTTTTTCTTTAATTCATCCATCACCGATTTAAGAGTTTCAGAATTAAAGTTCACCGAGAATTCTCGAACTACAGCTTCAGGAATCCTGTTTAATGTAACTGAGGAGCCTTTCTCAGATGTAAAAAGTATTGGTGAACCGGAGCCCGAAGTGAAGGCAGCCTGATAAACAAGTGCTGCAGACCCGGGATAACGATCAGAACCGGCAACTATCACGGGACCACCGGCAGAATATTTATTCACACTCCGTTTTTTGCTGGGTCGGATACTCATCATTTCATCAAGTTCATAAAGCCCCCAAGGATTTTCGATGGTTGACGGAACTTTTTGCATACCAGTGTATCCATAGTGGAGCATCCCACGATTGTCGAGTCCCTTACCGTAGAAGTAACCTCTCTTATATGAACCCAAGGCAACTGTATAAAGTGCATTAAAGATAATTCCACCACCACCCGTATCAGGATTCATTCCGGTGGGGATATCAATTGCGATTTTTGTTCCGGGAGCATCATTCATTGCCATTACTATTTCATCATAAGGTTGACGCAACTCGCCTTTGCTTCCGGTACCCAGAATTGCATCAATAATGATATCTTGTGAGCTGAGTATTTCACTCAATTGATCTGGATTCAGATATTGGAAGATTAAAATCCCCTCCTGAACTTCGCTAATGATTTCGAAAAAATATTGCGAATCTTCAGTAAATTCCTCAACCTCGCCAATGAAGACAACAGTAACATTATATGCCATATCTCTTAAGTGTCGAGCAGTCACAAATCCATCCCCCCCGTTATTCCCTTTACCACATACTATCGCAACATTCACCCCAACATCATCAAGAGAATTGACAAATTGTGCAACACTTCTGCCTGCATTCTCCATAAGCAGTATACCGTCGAATCCAATATCTTCGATGTACATTCTATCGAGTTCTGAAGCCTGAGCTGCTGTTAAAACTGCTTTCATTTTCACTCCTTGTGAAACGGTTTAAAGCAAAAAAGCTGTACAGTGAGTCAATCGGAGAACCGAATTCCTGACTCCCGGTACAGCTTGTAAAAACTTTGTTTTACTAAAATTTCGAGATAAGGTTTATTACTGAACCCGGAAGAATTCCCATCACTACAATAAGGATGGCTGACACTATGATTCCTATCATCGCAGAATTTGAATTAACAATTTCAAGCTTCGATTCATCTTTACTGAAATACATCACAACAATCAGCCTTATGTAGAAGTAAACACTGATTACTGATGATAAAATTCCCACGAGAGCGAGCCAAACCAAATCAGCCTTAATTGCAGCGATGAATACATAATATTTACCAAAAAAGCCTGCAAACGGAGGAATCCCCGAAAGGGCAAACATGAAAACCGCAAGTAAACCAGCCAATAGCGGATATTTGGTCCCCAGGCCGGAATAATCTTTGATTGTGAGGTTTTTCTCCTCTTTGTCCTCGATCAGGGCAATGATTCCAAATGCACCAAGATTCATGAATGTGTAGGCAGCGAGATAAAAGATCATACCATCCACACCTTCTTTGTTACCTGCTGCCAAACCGATGAGAATGTAACCGGCATGTGCAATAGAAGAATAAGCAAGCATGCGTTTAATGTCGGTCTGGAGAATCGCTGTGATACTTCCATAAAGCATGGAGAGTGTCGCAAACAACGCAATTAACGGTGTAAGGATATCAACAGCTCTTTCTTTTGAGAATGCGGGTGAAATCACAAGAATCAAGGCTGCAAATGCTGCGGTTTTACCACCTGTTGACATAAGTGCAGTTGTGGTTGTTGGTGCACCCTGATAAACATCTGGCACCCACATATGGAAAGGTACTGCGGCAATTTTAAAAGCAAATCCGATGAAGAACAGGGTTAAACCGATTATCCCCAGAATATTTGTCTGCTCAAAAGCAAATGATTCATACAATTTGGTAATGTTCAGAGTATGGGTGGCACCGTAGAGCAAACCAAGTCCGTAAACGATAAATCCGGTTGCAAATGAACCCAAAAGGAAATATTTAAGAGCAGCTTCAGTGGAAAACGGCCTTTTCCGCGCAAAACCTGCAAGAATATAAAAACACAACGACATTTGCTCTAATCCGATGAATACCATCACCAGGTCGCGGGCACTTGCGATCATCATCATGCCAAGAACGGCAGATTGAACAAGTATGTAAAATTCGCCATGGTAAATGCCTGTCTTTTTCAGATAATCGACAGTAAGAAGACCAACTATCGCAGCACCAAAATTGAAGATAAAGTAAAAAATATTTACCTGACCTCCCGTTGCAAGCATTCCGTTAAAAAATACCCCTTGATTGCCAACTGATAATAGTGACTGGTATGCAATAACCAGAAAACTAATAATCGTTAACCATGGGAGTATCTTACCGGCATTCTTTACATACATCTCTATCACAAGAGAAACCAGAATGACCGAGGCTAAAATAACCAGCGGCAGATAGTTTGAAATGTCCGAAATGTTAAAATCCATACCTACTCTATAAATAAAATGTCGTGTTCAGTTTCTTCAATTGTTGCTTCATGTGTATCGGTTTTATACACGGCTAATTTTTTGTGTTTGTCAACATCAAAAATGTTGTCGTCTTTTTCAACGACAATTATTTTGATATTTTCGTATTCCGATAAAGTCTCTCGCAGAGTATTATATTCGAGGAAATAGAGACTTGTGTAATAATCCTCTTCCACAATATTTATCCCTTTTGAGCTCGGGGAAAAATCAGTAATAATATCTTTCTCTACAATAACTTTAAGAAATCTTCCCTTAAATGGAAGTATCAGTCTGTTCCCGTAAAGGAATCCACTTTTCTTTTCGTCAATACATTGTTGAATGGTCATCTTTAACCTCTAAAAAAGAAGAACCAGATTATTGCATATACCGGCAATAAAACAGGTAGTGAATATTTTATTATATATTCAATAAATGTCGGTACCCTTACACCGGCACTTTCGGCGATCGATTTAACCATAAAATTGGGACCATTCCCGATGTAGGTCATCGCGCCAAAAAATACAGCTCCAACTGAAATTGCAGCAAGATACTGTACCGCATCAGGATTCTGCAAAAACAACTGTGTTTGAGCAGCTCCGCCGTTAAGATCAAAACCAAATTTCCCCATTGCCGCACTCATAAAATTCAGATAAGTTGGTGCATTATCGAGAAATGATGAGAGTGCACCCGTTGCCCAATAGAACAACGAGCTTGTAAAGACATCGCTGTTTTCCTTTGCCAAATCAGCAATCAACCTTAAGGCGGGAATCATTGTAAAGAATATCCCCACAAAAAGATATGCCACCTCCTTAATTGGTCCAAAGTCAAACTCATTTGCCTTAAGAACACTTTTATCTGCGGTTTTATACGCCACAAACACTACCCCAAACATTATGATTTCTCTGATTCCAACAGGCAATGGATCAAGACTTGGCACCCATGACATTACTGCGGGATCAAGAAATACCGAACCAATAATTACTGCCAGGTATCCAAGATTTTTTAATCCTTTGAACTCAATCTTTCCTGAATGATGCTGATTCTCTTTTGCTCCGGCTTTGTTATTCATATCAAGCATAAAAAATATTGCTAGAATGAGCGCAATTGCTATAATCCAGACCAACCAAACCTGCTCTACCACCCAGAAAAAAGGAACACCCTTCAGAAAACCTAAAAAGAGAGGTGGATCGCCTATTGGTGTTAAGGCTCCGCCTGCATTACTCACCACAAATATAAAAAATATGATGTGGTACGACTTAATCCTCTCTTTATTCATCCTCATAAACGGTCTTATGAGCAGCATCGAAGCACCTGTTGTTCCAATCACATTTGATATCACTGCCCCAAAAAGCAGGAATAATGTATTAACAAGTGGTGTCGCTTTTTTGTCAACTTTTATCAGAATACCACCACTGGCAACAAATAATGAACTTAAAAGTGCAATGAATGAGAGATACTCAACCAAAGTATGTTTAAGACTCACAAAATCATTTAAGATTGTAGCATAATAAGTTGCCACTATCAGACCAAGAAATATTGCAATCCTGTGGTAATTGTGCTCCCAAAAATGTTGGAAAAATAACGGGGCAATTGCTATTAACAAAAGCAGAAGCAAAAACGGAATTACCATGTAAGGAGTTGGAGCCTCTGAATGGTGAGTCGCCTCAGCTGTTGTTGTTTTGTCACTATGTGAAAGAACTTTTTCTTGTGTTACACTTTTTACAGTGTCAGTAGAATCCGGTCTTGTATCGCTGCTTAATAAAATAAACAGGCTAAAAAAGGCTACGAGAAATAGAGTTGTACGCCTCATGAATTTATTTTGCGAGTGCCCCCATCACGGTAGTTACTATATTTGATGAGAAGGCTTCACTTAACCTTAAGAAAGTTGAGGGATAAATACCTATCCAAACGATGAATAGCAGAAATGGAACGAGAGTTATCATCTCTCGTGTGTTCAGATCGGTCAATAAATTCATTTTTTCATTTTTAACCGTTTCCAAACAAACTCTTTGGTACATCCAAAGGAGATAAACTGCAGCGAAGATTACTCCTGTTGCTGCAATTATCGTATAATAAGGGCTTCCGAGCAGTGGCGACTTAAATGATCCCACCAAAATTAAAAATTCACCAACAAATCCGTTTAATCCCGGTACACCAATAGAAGACAGTGAAACTATCAACAAAATTGTCGCATAAAGTGGGACGATTTTAGCGATTCCACCATAATCGGCGATCTCACGGGTGTGGGTTCTTTCATAAATGTATCCCACCAAAAGGAATAAGGCTCCTGTTGATAAACCATGGTTTACCATCTGAATAATGGCTCCTTGCATCGACTCAACAGTTAAACCAAAAATACCCAAAACCACAAATCCAAGGTGAGAAACCGAGGAATAAGCTACCAGTTTTTTCATATCCTTTTGAACCATTGCGACAAGTGCACCATAGATTATTCCTATGACCGCAAGTATGGAAATGATTGAAGCATATTCTCTTACACCCTCGGGAAAGAGTGGAAGATTAAAACGAATCAGTCCATATGTTCCCATCTTAAGTAGAACACCGGCAAGTATAACAGAACCCGCCGTGGGTGCCTCAACGTGTGCATCTGGCAACCATGTATGAAGTGGAAACAATGGTACTTTTATCGCAAAACTGATTGCAAATGCTAAAAACAGCCAATTCTGTTTTGAAGGTTCAAGGGCAGGACCTTGTTTGTAAAGTTTCAAAAGATCGGTTGTAAAAGCAGTGCCTGAGTTTGCCAGCCAGATAATTGCTACAAGCATCAGCAGTGAGCCTGCCATTGTGTAGATAAAAAACTTTACAGATGCATAAATTCTGTTTTTCCCACCCCAAATTCCGATAATAAAATACATCGGAATAAGCATGGCTTCCCAAAATATGTAGAACAGGAAAAGATCAAGTGAAAGAAAAACTCCAAGCATTCCGGCCTCAAGCATCAACATGAAAAATGTAAATTCTTTCACTTTGACATCGATGCTTGACCATGTGGAAAGTAGCGCCAACGGGGTCATGAAGGTTGTTAGAAGTACCAGGAGAATCGACATGCCATCGATACCAACATGGTAATAAATCCCAAGTCCCTTAACCCATTCGATCTTTTGTGTAAACTGAAAATTTGCATTTGCAGGATCGAATGAAAAATAAAGGAACATCGAAACTATAAAAATCACAACCGAAATTGCCAAACCCGCTATTCTGGTTAATTGATGATTCTCTTTGGGTAACATCAAAACCAGCAAGGATCCAACAATTGGTAAAAGTAAGAGTAGTGTTAAGATAAAGCTATTTTCCATTTAGAAACTCAAAATAATCCAGAATAATGTCCCAACAATTGCAATCATCATTACCACGGCGTAGAATTGAGTTATGCCGGTTTGAAATTGTCTTGCATATTTTGATGCAAAACTGATAATCTTTGCAGTTCCGTTAACAGCACCATCAATCACTTTTGCGTCGGTAAAACGATACAAAAATGTATCTGAGACGGCCAAAATTGGCTTCAACACAACTTTTTCATAAAACTCGTCAACATAATATTTGTTGTATAAGGTTTTATAAAGAACTTTAAATGAATTTGCTATTGTAGTCGCAATTTCAGGTTTGTTCAAATAAATGTGACGGGCAAGCATAATAGCTGCTATGGCTCCAACCACTGAGGCTCCCATAAGAAGATATTCCTCTAAGTGTGAATGCATTGCGCCACCCGCAAGTTTTCTTGTTGCATCTTTAAATACCGGTGCAAGCCAGTTTTCAAAAAGATTTCCATGTTCTCCAACAAAAACTTTTGGTAAACCGATAAATCCACCAATTATTGACAATACCGCAAGAATCATCAATGGAACTGTCATTATTGAAGGTGATTCGTGAGGATGAACATGATGATGATCAAACCTCTCTTTCCCTTCAAAGGTAAGGGTGAGTAGTCTGAACATGTAGAATGCAGTCATCAGAGCAGTTAATGCACCAATTATCCAAAAAATCACTCCCCCATTGGCATAAGCCATCCAAAGAATTTCATCTTTTGAAAAGAATCCTGAAAGGGGTGGAATACCTGAAATGGCTACGGCTCCAATTGCAAATGTCAAAAATGTCTTTGGCATATATTTTTTGAGTCCACCATAATTCCGGATATCCTGTTCTTCATGCATTCCATGAATTACAGAGCCAGCTCCAAGGAATAACAGGGCTTTAAAGAAAGCGTGTGTCATTACATGAAAGATTCCGGCAGAAAATGCACCTACCCCGAGGGCAAGGAACATATAACCAAGTTGACTTACGGTTGAATATGCCAACAATTTTTTAATATCGTTTTGAACAAGTCCAATTGTTGCAGCAAAAAACGCAGTAAGTAAACCTACAACAGCAACAATCATCATTGCGTTTGGTGCCATTGCAAATATAACAGATGTTCTTGCCACGAGATAGATACCAGCGGTGACCATTGTAGCTGCATGGATAAGGGCTGAAACGGGGGTTGGACCGGCCATTGCATCAGGTAACCATATATATAGTGGTATCTGAGCCGACTTGCCTGTTGCTCCGATAAACAGGAAAATTGCTATGGCTTCAAAAGCCCATGAAGGGATTCCGGAGTTGGCAACAAATGGAAGAACTTCACTAAAATTCAGACTGCCAAAATAGTAGAAGATAAAAAACATCCCTACTAAAAATCCAAAATCACCGATTCTGTTAACTACAAATGCTTTTTTTGAAGCATCTGCAACAGTTCCTTTTTCAAACTTGCGATCGTAGTAAAATCCAATCAACAGATAAGAACAGAGACCTACTCCCTCCCATCCAAGAAACATCAAAACAAAATTATCTGCAAGAACGAGGTTCATCATCGCGACGATAAAAAGGTTCAAATAAGCGAAAAAACGCCAAAAACCTTTATCGCCATGCATATACCCAATCGAGTAAACATGGATGATAAATCCCACACCGGTAACGATGAGCGACATTGTCAAGGAAAGCTGATCCACCTGATAACTGAATGCGGTGTTTATTCCGCCTGCTTGTATCCAGGTAAACCACTCAACAATACGACTCCGTTTCTCTGCGGGAAGTCCGAGTGTTTCAAAAAACGAGAAAGCGATCACAATAAAAGCAAGTCCAACCATTCCGGCTCCGATGGAACCGATGATCTTCTCGTTTTTTATGAGTCTTCCAAATAATCCGTTGATCAAAAAACCGATCAACGGGAATAATACGGCTAAGTAAATGTATTCTGTCATAGCGTGTGTGATATTTTAGTAGACTACCACTTTAAAATGTTAATTTCATCGATGTTGATTGTTAATTTGTTTCTGAAAATAGCTATAATGATCGCAAGACCAATCGCCACTTCAGCGGCTGCCACCGCCATTACAAAAAATACGAACAACTGCCCAATAACATCTCCAAAAAATGAAGAATAGGCAACGAAAGTCAGATTTGCCGAATTAAGCATTAGCTCAATCGACATAAATACCACAATCGCATTCCTTCTGGTGAGTACCCCGGTTACTCCGGTTACAAACATAAAGGCACTTAAAATAAGGTAATATTCTAATGGAATCATACTTATTGTTAATCCATTTTCTTTTTAGAAAGTACTAATGCACCAATTGTGGCGGTGAGCAAAACAAATGCAATTGCCTCAAAAGGTAAAAGGTAGGTAGTATAGAGTTCACGACCGATAAATTCGATGGTTCCGATCTCAACTCTGCGGGCTTCATCAACCATTTTCCCCGGCATTGCAAAAAATATCGAGTAAATAATCTGCAGGAACATGAGAATACCAACAACAATCGCCATAAATTTCTGCTGCGGACGATCCTTAAAATATGATTTTTCCTGGGCAGGTCTCAATAACATCAAGACAAACAAAAAAAGCACCATAATTGCACCGGCATATACAATCACCTGAACCACTGCAATAAACTGAGCTCTTAACAGCAGGTAAATCCCCGAAAGTGCGCCAAAATTCAACACTAAAAATAGTGCGGATATAACCGGATTTTTCCGCGTGACCATCAAAATCGATGATGCCACCGCTATTAGAGCGAAAAATCCAAATAATCCCTGTTCCAATGTCATCGAAAAATTCCTGATTTGATAGTTTAAAACTCAAAATTAATCAAAAGTCAAATATAACTTTTTAATACTATTTAATCAAAAATTATTCGTTTCTCATATCAAAAACCCCCTGCGAATGGTGGAACTTTTAACTGTCCCACGACTTTTCGTTTTGCAGACGGCAATCGGGACGCTACGAATATTTATTTCCCTTAGGGAAAATAGCAGAAAATTCATCTCTTACGGTTGATTATTTTGCAGACGGCAATCGGGACGATTACCACTCCTCACACTTACGCTTAAAATCCCAATCCGCGATAATCCGCCTCATCCACCTCATCCGCGTTCTATCAAAAAACTTCTGTGGAATCTGTGAAAATCAGTGATATCCGCGTAACTAACCCTCCCCTCAATCTGTACTCCTTTCAGCATTTCCCACCCCGATGATTTTCATTATATTTGCAGGTTAAGAACTTTTTATTTCTTTAAAACGGAGTTATTCTGAGCATTCATGGAGCAGAGCTTTCTGCACGGGAGAAAAGTATCCTCCGGCATATTGTCAATCAATTTATTGTGACAGCCTCCCCTGTTGGAAGCCGGAACATATCTAAAAAATTTGATATTGGCCTTTCACCCGCCACGGTTCGAAATATTATGGCTGATCTTGAGGATTCAGGCTATATCGGACATCCACATACTTCTGCAGGCAGAGTCCCCACGGATAAAGGATATAGACTGTATGTCGATTCCCTTATGGATACTCCCCAGATCAGTGAAGGCACTAAAGAATTTATAAGTTCCGAAATAAAAACCGGACTTACAACTCCCGAAGAAATTTTTGGTATAGCTTCAAAAATCCTTAGCAGAATCACTGATCAACTGGCATGTGTCATCTATCCCAAAATTGAAACCGGAGTATTGAGCAGAATCCAACTCGTTTACCTGGCATCAAACAAAATCCTGGTAGTTATAAGCATTGCTTCAGGTCTTGTAAAAACAATAACTCTTGAACTTTCAAGCAATATCGAAGAAAAACAGATTGATGCTGTTGAACAGGTGCTCAATGAAAGACTTGCAGGACTGCGACTTAAAGAGATTAAAAACTCAATGAATGAAAGACTCAAAGATACCGGACTTGAGGGCAACCCGATTATTTCAATTTTATACGACTCTGCAGATAAACTGTTCAAAGATTTTAACACTGACAACAAAGTTATGCTCTCAGGGGCCAGGAATCTCCTTAGACATCCTGAATTTGAAGACCCGGTAAAATTTGAAAATATTGTTGAATTAATTGAAGAAAAGGATATTATTATCCACATCTTCGAAAACAGTTCCGGCATTTTCCTTGAAAAATCCTCATCCATCCAGGGTGTAAATATTGTAATCGGCAAAGAACTCCCATACGGTCAGACTGATGACTACAGTTTCGTCGTTAAAGAGTACAAGGTTGGAGAAAATACCGGAGCAATGGGAATTATTGGTCCCAAACGGATGGATTACGCCAAAATTATTGCAATAGTGGATTTCACAGCAGGTTTATTAACCGAATTGTTGACCAGAAATCAAAACAATGCTTAAAATATTATTTGATTGTTGAATTTTTTTCATCAATTATTGGTTAAATTGGAGAAAATATGAAATTTAGAAAAAAAGAAAGTAGTGAATTGAAGGACGAAAATTTGAACCCTGAAACTGAATCCACTCCTCTTAATGAAGAGGAATCGGTTGAAAATCCAACTGAGGAGATACCCGTTAATCAGGATAAAAAAACAAAAACTACAGAAGTTGATGAATTAAAAACCGAAGTTGCCAAGCTGACAACACAGGTTGACGAATTGCGTGATCTGCTTGCCCGCAGAATTGCTGAAATCGATAATATTAAAAGAAGACACCGTGAAGAAACATTAAAAACATGGTCGGATGCCGAGGGCAGATTCATAACATCCCTTCTGCCGATTATTGATAATTTCGATCGTGCGGCTGAAATTGCCCCAAAAACCGAGGATAAACAAAAGATTATCGATGGTTTTATCCTCATCCATGATTCACTTGCAAAACTTCTTGAACAGAAAGGTTTACAGAAGATTGAAGCAAAAGGGAAACAGTTTGACTACAATCTTCACAACGCGATTATGCGTCAACCTAATGCCGATGTAGAACCCGATACCGTTCTTGAAGAAGTGCAACCCGGATATATCTACAAAGATCAGATTCTGAGACACACTAATGTTATTATAAGTGAAATGCCCGATAACGAATCCGGAGTTAATTCTGAAGAGGAGACAGAAAATTAAGTTATGAGTAAAAAAGATTATTATGAGATACTTGGCGTAACAAAAAACGCTTCAAAGGATGAAATAAAACAAGCATATCGCAAAATTGCGATGCAGTATCACCCCGACAGAAACCCCGACAACAAGGAAGCTGAAGATAAATTTAAAGAAGCTGCCGAAGCTTATGAAGTCTTGAGTGATGATGAAAAAAGGTCAAAATATGATCGTTTTGGTCACCAGGCGTTTGGTGCAGGTGGCGGACAACAAGGATTCACAGATATTAATGATATTTTCTCCCATTTCTCCGATGTTTTTGGTGGAGGTGGTGGTTCCATATTTGATGATATTTTTGGTGGAGGTGGTGGAAGACGCGGCGGCAGAAAAAGAAGTTCAGGCACACCGGGAAGTGATCTTAGAGTAAATTTAAAATTAAAACTCGAAGAAATTTCCACCGGGACTACAAAAACAATAAAAATCAACAAATTTGTTAAATGTGACTCATGTACCGGAAGTGGATCAGACAGCGGCTCGAGTAAAAAAACATGTCCTGCATGTAACGGTTCCGGTGAAATTAGAAATGTATCCAGATCAGTTTTTGGCCAGTTTGTTAATATCCAGCCTTGTGCTAATTGTAATGGTGAAGGAAGTGTCATCGATAAACCATGCAAAAAGTGCCACGGTGATGGTCGGGTCAAATCTGAAGTTACTGAGAGCATTGATGTACCGGCAGGAGTAAGTGCTGAAATGCAACTAAGCCTGCGAGGCAGAGGAAATGCAGGTTTGCGGGGTGGACCAAGTGGTGATCTTCTCGTCGGTTTCCAGGAAATAGAACATGAACATTTTAAAAGAGATGGAGATAATATCACCTATCAACTCTTTATCAGTTTTCCGCAAGCCGTGTTTGGAGACGAAGTAGAAATTCCAACACTAACCGGTAAAGCGAAACTTTCGATTGATGCAGGAAGTCGTGCCGGAAAAATCCTTAGAATGGCAGGTAAAGGGTTACCGAGTGTGAACGACCGAAGCCACAGAAGAGGTGACCAACTTGTCGAAGTTAATATCATCGTTCCTAAAAAAGTAAATGCTCGTGAAAAAGAACTTTTAAAGGAATTAATGACTCAACCAAATGTCTCCGGAGAAGAAGGAAGCAGCGGTTTTTTTAAGAAATTTGGATTGTAACAATTGAATTGAAATCTCTGATTGAACGGCTCTCAATAAAATCAGGACTTACAAAACTGGAAGTTATGGCTCTCCTTTTTGTAATTTCGTCCATTACAATTGGAGCAGTTGTTCATATTTTAAGTTCAGATTCTGAAGTGTTGGTTCCTTCTCCAAAGGAGAAATCATCTTACGAATTGTTACAAAAAGAGAAAAAAAAGGTTGAAGAGAAACTTGGTAAATCATCAACATCAGGGAACTCGTCCACTAAAACGAAAAAACTGAACCCTGGAGAAAAGGTCAATATCAATACAGCCGATATTTTCGAATTGATGCGGATCCCCGGTGTTGGAGAAAAAATCGCGTCTGATATCTATGCTCTGAGAGATGAACTTGGTGGGAAATTCACAAATTTAGATACATTAAAGGGTATAAAGTCGATCAGTGAAAAAAAACTTGATGAACTGAAAGAGTATATGGTGTTAACAGATGAATAAACTGTCAGGTATTTATTCAGAACACCGGCATTACTTTAATATCGGGTTCATTGTTATTTTGGCAGTTATTCTTCTTAAAGTTGTTTATCTCGACCCCAAAACACTTAGTGAACAGGAAGAAAATTTTAAGACCGAGTCGCGACTTCGAATGTATAATCTCAGATCGGCTCAGAAAGTCTATTTTGACAAAAATGAGAGATTCTGTGGAAATATCGATGAACTTATTAGTTTCATAAAGTCACTTGGGATGGATTCAACTCTGCCCTCAGGGAAAGATACGCCGGAATCCGAGTTTACATTCAGACCCCTTTCAAGCGGGAAATTTGTGATTGACAGTCTAAAATTCTCGCCAAAAGTTCATCTCCCCTACTTATTTGCTCTTGATTCGTCACGGGTAATTGATTCTGTATTTGCAGAAGATGGTGAGTTTATTCGAGTAGACACATCATTTGTTACCGGGAACAGGTTTAAAATAACTGATCCTTCAGGGTATGGTAGTGTTGGTAACCTCTTTTTTGATGCCCTTAAATATTCAGCCTCCTGGGAGTAGATATGAACAGAATTCTGGTAGAAATTAAACATGACAGTGTTGCAATAAAAAACGTAAACCCGTGTGATGAAACTGTTGAAAAAACAGTATTAAATTATTCTGTACTACAAGGCCCCGCGTTCACACGGCTTGACCTTAACCAATGCGAGTTGTTTATCCCCGACCTTGTGAAAGCCGGACAAAACAGTTTTATCGATTCAACGGTTTATTTGATTTTCCCCCAGTCATTATTTCACACCATGACTTTGCCTGCAAAACCGGAACTCTCAAAACTTCAACAGTATAATGAACACAAATTTGAAATTGGTGTAATTTCCCCTTTTTTGGAATCGGATACATTTTCACTTGATGTCCAAACTGTTGCACAATCCGGATTTAACAACCCAAATTCTGAATTAGTGACTGTTATCAACAACGATTTGTTAAATTTTGCTTCAATGGTGAAAAAAAATACAGGCTCACCCAGAGTTAAGATCATTGTCCCTTTTCTCTCATTGAAGGAATTTATCAAAAAGAATTTCCCTGTCGATCAAAAGTCGGTACTTCTCCATATTTCAGGGAATTCCATTATCCTCGCATCCTTAAAGGGTGCTGAAATCTCCTCAGTTTATTCAACCAATTTTATCGATATCCCTTCGATTCCTGATATAATCGATTCATTCCTGCTAAATAATTCATCGGGAAGAATTGATAAAGATACTTTGAGTAACATCTATTTTAGTCTTGAAGAATATATGGTTGGGCTTGCTTCACTGGTGGAAAAATGGATGAATATTAAAACAGTCGAAAATTTTGCAGGGTTGCCACTTGGAAAAGTGTGCAAAATCCCCCCTGACCTCCTGGCAGAGATCAGAAATGAGGCTTAGAATCATCTCGGGCGAATTTGGCGGAAGATTTATTAAAACCCCCGATTCCAAATTCACCAGACCAACTACTGATAAGGTTAAACAGTCGGTTTTTAATTATCTCGCCAATTTTTTCGATTTTGAAGATGCCATTGCTGCCGATATTTATTCGGGGTCGGGGTCACTTGGTTTTGAAATGCTTAGTAGAGGGGCTGAAAAAGTACATTTTGTTGAAAAGAACTTTCCTGTTGTAAAAATTCTTACCGAAAACATTCAAAGTCTGGATGTTGAAAAAAGAGTGAAGTTACACAAAATGAAAGCTGTCACTTTTACGGCCACAACAAACCTTCAATTCGATTTTATCTTTGCCGATCCACCTTTTTATGAGTACGATGTCTACGATGTCGTTAAAAATATCAGGAAAAGGGAGCTTTTGAAACCGGGAGGAATATTTATGCTGGAAAGATCAATTCAAACTCTTGAGGAAGATAAAAATAATATGGGGATGGAACCGATAAAGAGACTTGGGGATACATGTTTGTATCAGATTATCAATGATACATCGATGGTAAGTGATTCTGAAAATGAGTTTGGTGAGCCGGAATCAAAGAATTGACACCCAGTTATTTATAATCTGTTGACCTCTCTCTGTCTCAATTGAGTCAGGATGGAATTGAACTCCTTCAATCTGTAACGATTTGTGCCTCAATCCCATTATTTCACCATCTTTGGTCCTGGCGGTGACAACAAGATTTGACTCCAATGGTGGCTCTGAAACCGCAAGTGAATGATATCGCATTGCGGTAAATTTCTCTTTTATGCCTGAATACACACCTTTTCCATCATGAAGAATTTCCGATACCTTGCCGTGAAAAAGTTCTCTCGCCGGAATTATAAACAGACCAAAATATTCACCGATCAACTGATGCCCAAGACAAACACCTAAAACAGGCTTTTTCCCTGCAAATTTGGTAAGAATCTTAAACGAATTTCCTGCGTTTATGGGTTTACCCGGTCCCGGAGAGAACACAATTCCATCAATTTCATCTTCAAAAAGTGTGTTCCACGCCGGATCGTCATTCAGAATCACCTTCACCTCGGCTGATGCCTGTTTTAAAAGCTCTACCAGATTATAAGTGAACGAATCGTAGTTATCGATTACAATTATTTTTTTATTTGTATGGCTCATTGATGTATAACTTTGCCTGTTTGTGCGATGAACTATAGTCTTTCAATTCAAGCACAGCATAATAACATTTAATAGCCTCTTCTCGCTGAGATAATTTGTCGTGCATCATTCCCTGATAAAGGAGGGAATTAACATAGTACCCGGAAGCTTCATTTTTCTCAATCTTTTTTGAAAGCTCAACAGCTTCCTTAAAATAGACTAATGAAGAATCCCATTGACTGGTAGCCTTGTAATAAAACCCAAGATAATAAGTTGTTTCTCTTCTTACCTTCTGACTGTATCCAAATTTTCCTTCTGTAGCACCTTTATACAAATGAGTGTAAATCTCCTTTATCAATGGATAATCACCTCTCATAACCGCAGCACGCCCTCTCCATTTCAAGAAAACAGGGTTGTCGGGGAACTGGTCAGTTAACATCCTGGCATATTTTTCAGATGAATTTGGGTCTTTTTCAAATTCTTGATAAAGTGTCATCAGGAAATATTGGGCTTCATATTTTGCATATCTTCCCTTTTCAGCAACTCTTTTTAGATCCTTGATACCTTGATCTTTATCACCTGAAGGGAAAAATATCAGAAGTGGTTTAACTGCAGGATATTCATCCGGAATCACTGAGATATAATAGGAATAAATACCTGTTCCCAAAAGAATATCTGCATTACCCGGTTGAATCTTAAGTACTCTGTTTACTATTGGAAGTGCTTCTCTGCCATCATCAGCAGCCTTCAGCCAGCTTTCACGAAGTGCATGGAGTCTGCCTCTAAAACCAATCGCTCCACCCTTAAAAAAGAGAGCATCTATATTATTGGGGTCTTCATCCAGAATTTCGTCGCAAACATAGATTATATCATCCAGCTTTTTATAAAAAAGATCATCCTTTGATTCGTCATCGAGATCAACCAAAATTTTCCACCAATCAATCATCGACAGATAAAAGAGTCCGGCCGGAGATTTTGGATTTTCGCGAAGAAGAGTTCTGAATTTCGTTTCAGCTGCTGTAAAATTTAACGAATATACATCCTTGATCCCCTCATCTATCGTTGAGTTGGCAGTTTGTGAATATAACTGAAAAGAGAGGGTAATAAGAAGCAGATAGAGGATTTTATATTTTTTCATTTTCTTTAATATTTTTTTAGTTGTTACTTCGAATTATACGAACCGGACTCCAAAGAAGTTTCATAATTATTTTTACTCTAAGTAGAATGAAACACCTGGCTCAAACCGGAAAATCCAAGAATAGAAGGAAAACCGGAGAACGCACAAGGAACGCTGATAGATAAGCTTTAAACCGGTAAAAACAGTCAATATAAAATGAACAATTTGTTAAATTAGTTCAATATTAGTAAATTTGGCCAACCAATCGGATCTAATATGAGATACATTTTTTTTCTTGCCTTTTTGATATTGTTTCAGTCCTTTATTCTCCCTCAAAATTATGAATCTTACATCGCACATATAGCAGCGGCCAACTCATCTCTTCGTTTAGATGAAAAGAGTGATGCCAAAAGATGGATTGATTCTTCCCCAACAAACTTTCGGGGTTGGGAGTGGGAATATCTTTCTCGAAATTCAGACAGGAGCCTCGCAAAATTCAAATTAACAGATGGAACACCAACAAGACTCGCAGTATCTCCATCCGGGAAAATAATTGCTTTTGGGGATTCGAAGGGTATTATCCATCTTTTGGACAGCGATTCGATGAATGAGTTGACAGAACTCAGGGGTCATTCAGCGGCAGTTTATGGTGTAAAATTTTCGCCTGATGAACAAAATTTGCTTTCGTGTTCCAGAGACTCAACTATTAAAATATGGAATATCTCAAGTAGATCAGAAATCCGTAGTATCTTTGCAGGGGGATATGGTCTTGCTGATATTGACATTTCACCCGATGGAAAATCGATTCTCTATTGTTCCTGGTACTTAAAAGATGGTGTAAAAGGATTTGTAAGGCTTTACGATTTTGTAACCGGAGAAAAAAAATGGGAAACTGAACACAACTCCCATCCCCTCGTCTCCGCCAGATTTTCTCCCGATGGAAAACTATTTGCGATAGGTAGCTGGGAATGGAATGTGGCTGTCTGGCGTATCTCTGAATTGCAAAGTCTGCCAAAAATATTCGATTTTAATGATGTCTCCTCATATTCTGCAGTTGATGACATAGCTTTTAGTCCTGACAGTAAACTAATAGCAGCAGCAACAAAAAATACTGTCCCAAGAATCTGGAACATTGATGATAAATCGGAGTTAAAGGAGCTGAAGGGACACCGTAAGCCCGTACTCTCCTTAGCATGGTCAGGAGATGGTTCCACTGTTTATACTACAGGTGACGATGGAACAATTGTTGCCTGGAATTCTAAAACTGCTTCTTCAACCGGTAAACTTTTTGGGCATGATGACAAGATTTCGTCAATTGTTGTTTCTCCTGAACCCGGAATTCTTTACTCATCCTCAGCCGATGGGACTGTCAGGAAGTGGGATACGCGGCCACTCAATTATTTCTCCCAAACCGAATTCAGGAATAGATCCATTTATGCATTCTCACTCGATAAAAAAGGGGAACGGCTTATTACAAATGGACCCGACTCATCACTCACTATTTGGTCAACAATCACCGGGAAACAACTTCTCACCTTTAATGCCTTGAACAATCTTGTAAATGATGCGGTCTTCTCACCCGATGGGACCGTAATCGCAGCTTGTAACTGGAGTAAAATTATCAGGTTATTTGATTCGAAGACCGGTTTATTGTTAAAAGAGCTTGTTGGAATGGGTGGAGGAAGTCCCAGGATAAGATTCAGCCCTGATGGTGAACAGTGTGCTGCAGTATCCACTGAAAAAGCTGTGTGTGTCTGGAATGTGGAATCAGGTAAAATGACAGGTAAACTTGCTTTGGAATCACGACCGTTTGCTCTCGCTTACTCTCCCGATGGCAAATATATATTATCAGGTGAGGCCGGCGGGACGGTCACCATAATCGATGCCGAAAAAATGATTAAAAAAGTCAGTTTTAAAGCCGGATCTGTATCAATCCATGCCTTAAAAGTGGACAAAGACAACAAATACCTCTTCACCGGTGGAGATGACAGAGTAGTGAGGAAATGGGATTTCCAGACTCTTAAAATGATCAAAGAATATGCAGGACATTCACAAAGAGTATATAGTTTGGATATCTCTCCAGACGAAAAAAGGATGATTACGGGTTCTTCCGATTTAACTGTTAAGTTTTGGGATATCGAAACCGGAGTTCCTTTGTTGACACTTTCCGATTTTACAAATCCACTCTACAATGTTATTTATTTCCCTCATGGAAAGTCATTTATTGTAAATTCATCAGGGAATGAAATCAGGGTATACTCAACTGAGTGAATTACCCAATCAAACCAAAAACAGCCATAATCAAATTGATTCACATAAAAAAGGCTGCCCCCAAAGAGACAGCCTGTTCAATTCAAAACATTTTTGTTCTAAACGAGTTTTTCTGCAAGATATCCGGGAAGTTTTGAGGCATCAATTCTGATCTGCTCCATGCTGTCCCGTTCCCTTACTGTTACACTGTTATCTTCCAGAGTTTGAGTATCTACAGTGATTGCGTATGGAGTACCAATCTCGTCCATCCTTCTATATCTCCTGCCAATTGCTGCTTTGTCATCGTAAAACACTTTGTATTTTGTTCTTAACTCGGCTTCAATTTTTTTGGCAAATTCAGGCATACCATCTTTGTTCACCAAAGGAAGGATTGCAGCCTTAACTGGCGCCAGTTTTGGATTAAGATGCAGAACCGTCCGAACTTCACCACCCAGATCCTCTTCATCATAAGAATCAATCAGGAACGCCATAAACGACCTGCTTGCGCCTGCAGAAGTCTCGATGATATAGGGCAAGAATTTCTCTTTCGTCTCATCATCAAAATTGCTGAGCGATTTTTTTGAAAATTGTTCATGTCTTGCAAGATCAAAATCAGTTCTGTTGTGAATTCCCTCTATCTCTCCCCAACCAAACGGGAACAAATATTCAATATCGGTTGCTTCTTTTGCATAATGAGCAAGTTTATTGGCTGGATGATCATGATATCTTAGGTTGTCAGGATTCATTCCAAGACTTTTGAACCAGTCCATCCTCATCGCTTTCCAATAATCAAAATATTGTTTGTCGTCAGATGGTTTAACAAAATACTGCATTTCCATCTGCTCAAATTCACGTGTTCTAAAAAGGAAATAACGGGTGTTTATTTCATTTCTGAATGCTTTTCCAATTTGAGCAATTCCAAAAGGTACTTTTTGACGGGACGCATTTTGAACATTAAGGAAATTCACAAAAATTCCCTGAGCTGTTTCAGGTCTAAGATAAATAGTTGAGCCTGTTTCTTCCACAGGTCCAAGGAATGTTTTAAACATTAGATTAAATTTACGAGCTGAGGTGAATGACCCTTTGTTTCCACAAGTTGGACAGTTTAACTCAGCAATCAGGTTGTCAGCAAGTTCTGTTTCAAACAGGTCAACAATAAAGTCGTTAGCTTCCTCCGTTTTTGTTTCAACCTGTCCCGAAAGTGAATCGATCCTGATCTTCAAATCCCCGGAAGCCACAGCTGATAGAGCTTCGAGCATTTTCGATTTTTTCTTTGCTGCAATCTGATCGATCAAATAATCAACCCTGAATCTGGCTTTACAAGCCTTGCAATCGATCATTGGATCGGTAAAGTTTTCAACATGCCCTGAGGCAACCCAAACTTCGGGAGACATAAGAATGGAAGCATCAAGTCCCTCAACATCTTCACGATAAGTCATGAACTTCCACCACTCATCCTTAAGGTTGCGAAGCATTTCACTACCCAACGGACCGTAATCATAACATCCGTTTAATCCACCATATATTTCACTCGATTGATAAACAAACCCTTTTCGTTTTGCCAATGAGATTATTTTCTCTAAAACATCACTTTTATTCTTCATTTAAGGCATTTCTCCGCAATGATAACTTTAAAAATTTCAATCTTTAAATATAACCATATCGTTCCTTTTGACCCCGATATTATTATTCGGTCGTGCCCCGTTTTTTTACTATTTTTGTAAATACACCTTCACACTTTTTAAGAAAAAACGGCATAAATACAATAGATATCTCATTATTTGATTATCTCGAGGAGTTCTATTTTCTCCTCGATCATAACGGCAAGATTATTGCTTGCAACAGGTATGTCTCAGACAAACTGGGTTACGACAGAAGTAAACTCACTGAGATTGATTCTGTGCTCAGTCCTGAGTCGATATTACAATTTGAACATTCTTTGATCAAGTGCACCACAACAAAAGAGAATGTTTCGTTGGAGTGCCGTATTAAAGATGTGACTGGGATAAATATCCATGAGTGCCATGCTCTTTTCAGTTTCGTTTCTGATGATACAATTTTGCTTCAGTTAAGAGATGTGACAGAGTTTAATCATATAAAAACAAACCTCACAAGATTTAAGTATATCGCCGATCATACAATAAATCCCCTGCAAATAACCGACCTTACAGGGAAAATGATTTATGTTAACCCTGCTTTTTCTGCAGAGAGTGGTTTTGATCCGAATGAACTTATAGGTTTTAATCCCAAGATATTTGGCAGTGGCAAACATTCTCAGATGCATTGGGAAAATATGTGGAAAACCATCTCTGCCGGTAAAACCTGGATTGGTGATGTTGAGAACAAAAGGAAAAATGGTGAAACTTTTTATTCTCAACTTCAGATAACACCTGTTTCTGAAAAGGACGGAAAAATTATCGGCTATTTTGGGATTCATCGAGATCTGTCCGATAAAAGAAATCTTGAGAAACAACTGATTCACACTCAGAAGATGGAGAGTATCGGTACTCTTGCAGCTGGTGTTGCTCACGAAGTAGGGAATCCTCTGGCATCAATCTCAGCACTCGCTCAAATAATTCAGAGAACCACCGAAGATGAGTTTATTAAAGAGAAACTTGAACTTATCAAGAAACAGATTACACGTATCTCAAAGATTATCAGGGATCTGGTCGATTTTTCGCGACCAAGTAATTATGAACTGCGTTCAACCGACATCGGTCAAAATCTGAGAGAGGCCATCGAGATAGTTCAGGTTGGGAAAAAAGCCAAAGATATTTCCTTCAGATTTAATAATACTGAAGGATTTATCGTGCCACTCGTTTCTGACCAGATTCAGCAGGTTTTTGTTAATATTCTAATCAATTCCGTTGATGCTGTCCTCGAAATGAAAGAAAATTTTCCCGATATGAGAGGTGAAATATTAGCCGAAACCTACATTGAAGGCAGTTCACTTATAGTTGAACTCTCAGATAATGGAGTTGGAATATCCGAGGATAAACACGCTAAAATATTTGAACCGTTCTACACCACTAAAGCAGTGGGTAAAGGAACAGGTTTGGGTCTTTGGGTAAGTTATGGTATAGTAAAAAGTTTTCAGGGAGATATCAAAGTAACAAGCAAACCGGGAAGAGGCACTTCATTTAAGATTTCCCTGCCTCTTAATCCGATTTACTAAGACAAACGGAGAGTAAATGTCAAAAAAAATATTAATTGTTGACGATGAAGATATTATAAGGGAATCTATCTCTTATATTCTTGGCAAAGAAGGATATGCGGTTGAGACTGCTGAGAATGGTGCCATTGCTTACGAAAAAGTTCAAAAAGAACATTATGATCTGGTGATCACTGATATTGAAATGCCGGAGATGAAAGGTATCGACCTTCTCGAAAAAATCGTTCGACTTAATCTTCACACCTCCGTAATTATGATTACAGCTTACGGTTCTCTCGAAACAGCGATACGAGCCCTAAGGGCCGGTGCCGGTGATTATCTCCTCAAACCACTCGATTTTGATGAACTTTCAGTTAAAGTTTCACGAATATTTCAGCTAAAAGACCTGATTAGAGAAAATCAGGTTCTAAAACATGAACTTCATCGCCAGTATGATTTTTCGAACATTATCGGCAAAAGCAAAAGGATGCAAAACATCTTTAAGATGATTCGCGCCATTTCTGAAACAGATTCTACCGTGTTGATTACCGGAAATAGTGGAACAGGAAAAGAACTTGTTGCTAAAGCAATTCACTTTAACAGTAAAAGAAGAAATAAACCGTTTATTGCGGTCAATTGTGGCGCTATCTCCGAAACACTGATTGAAAGTGAGTTGTTTGGACATAAGAAGGGATCTTTCACCGGAGCAACTTACGACAAAGAAGGATTCATAAAAGCAGCCGACGAGGGAACTCTTTTTCTTGACGAAGTAAGTGAGATGCCACTCAACCTACAGGTGAAACTGTTACGCGTTTTGCAGGAAAGAGAATTTATACCGGTTGGAAATACTTCACCCACAAAAATTAATGTGCGGTTTGTTGCTTCAACCAACAGAAATTTGACAGAAGAAATTGAAAAAGGAAGATTTAGGGAAGATCTTTTTTATCGACTTAATGTTGTTGAAGTGAGACTCCCCTCTTTAACCGAGAGAAAAGATGATATCCCTATTCTTGCTGATCATTTCCTGAATTATTATCGCCATCAAATGAATAAAAGTATTAAAGGTTTTGACTATTCCGCAGTCAGAGCGTTAATCAATCATGAATGGCGCGGTGAAGTAAGAGAACTTGAAAATGTGATAGAACGGGCAGTAATATTCGCAGAATCTGAATATATTACGGTTAATGATCTTCCTGAAATAATAAAAGCACAACGCGATATCTCTTCATCTACAACTTATGGTTCACTCGATGAATTTATGAGAAAAGTTGAAAGAGACTTCCTTGTGAGGGTTTTGGAAGAACATGATTACGACAAAGAGAAAGTTGCCAAGACACTTGATCTGGGACTTTCAACACTTTATCGAAAAATTAAAGATTTAGACATTGAAGTCTGATAAAAGATTTGTATTTTAAATCAAACCTTCTTTAATAATTTTTATTTAACTTTGTGCATCACAATTCAACAGGCTTGAATGTTTATCAGGTTTTGGGGTGTGCGGGGATCAATTCCCTCGCCTCCCACCACAGCGCAATACCGTAATAAGTTGAGACATGTCCTAAAACTGTCTAGCGGAAAGACTTTTGAATCAGATTCTGACGCTGATACATATATTGAAAGTCTGGACGACTCCCTTAAAAATTTATTGGGAGGTAATACAACTTGTGTTGAAGTAGTAGCTAACAATACCAGGCTTGTTTTTGATATGGGTTCAGGGTTCCGCGAATTAGGCAATCATTTGCTCCATTCCGGCGATCCACTAACCGAAATGCATGTTTTTATCAGCCATACACACTGGGATCACATACAGGGCTGGCCCTTCTTTAAACCTGCATACATTCCTAAATATAAATTTAATTTCTATAGCCCACATGGAAATTTTCAACAAAGGCTTTCAGAGCAACAGGAATTCAAATTTTTCCCGGTATCTCTAAATTTTATGGCCTCAAGAAAAGAATACATGGACTTCGACCCCGAGTCGAGTGTGGTGATTAATGGTATAAAAGTTACCAATATCGAGCTGCACCACCCCGGGAAATCTTATGGTTATAGAGTTGAATATGAGGGAAAAGTGTTTGTATTTGCTACGGATTCGGAATACAACAATTTTACCACTTCCAAGTTTATGAGGTTTATAGATTTTTTTCAAGGTGCTGATGTTATAGTTTTTGATGCCCAATATTCATTTGATCAGGAGATGCAAAGAGTTGACTGGGGGCACTCATCAGCATTTGTTGGAGTTGATCTTGCGATTCAGGCAAATGTAAAAAAGATTGTCCTTTTCCACCACGATCCCGACAATGATGATTTTGAGATTCTTAACTTGTTCAAAAAATCACAGATGTACAAAAAAGACAATTATCCCGAATCAGAAATGGAGATTTACCTCGCCAGGGAGGGACTTACTTTTAATCTCTAAATTGTCACCGTAATCATTTAAAACAAAAAAGCCTCCCGATTTGAGAGGCTTTTTTTTGTTTAAATAACAATCTTGCTAATAGTTTATCCTTATCATAGGAGAGAAAACCACATAGGCTTCATCACGATAAGTTGGCAATGGATCACTTCCAATAACAACCCCACTGTAATACTTAAATGAGAACCCAAATGAATTGCTGATCAAAAATGATAGATTCACTCCATAATAAAGATTGGATTCAGCAATATTGTAAAACACTACAGGTTCAAATGCGTATGTGAACAATGGATCGTCCTTTGAAAAAATCCCCGAAGCCTGAACATAAAACTTAGAACTGCCGGTTGTTGAAGGATTCTCAGCAAGATTTGGTTGAGATGGATCAAGCAGATAATTTTTCACTTCATACAATCCAAATCCCAAATTAGCACCAAGATATCCAAATCCATTCAGATCAAGAAAATTTTTCCTCTCAAGGCCAAGATTAAAATAGTTTCTGATAGAATTGATGTTCGACACTTCACTAACATGTTTTATCTGACCTGGTTCCCAGGTATTAAGGGTGAGAGATGCCTCAAGATTTAGATCAAAATCTCTCCAATAATCACCGGCATATTTTAAAAAATTGCCTTTTGCGTTGAAGTAGATGTTTTGACCTGTCATAAAATGGCGTTTCCCATGCGGAACAAGTTTATCAACAAAAGGTTGAGAAACCGCCACACCCATACCGATATCAAAAGTAAAGATATCATTAGGCCTGTTGTTGAGGATTCTATCTATGTATGTCACTCTTAGTCCGGCATTGTAAGTTGGTGAGAACCAACCGGGAACTTTTATCTTGTCATATCCCCACTTGCCAAAAGCAGATATCAGATATTTGTTTTTGTCATTTGTGGTGAAATTATAAAAAGTTAAATGAGGATCAAGTAAACTAAAATAGATATCAAACTTGTATGACAATTTTTCATCATAATAAGTTTTTGAAACATCGTTAAAGGCATATCTCTGCGATTTTAAAAGGGAGTAATTATCCGGTCCTACGATGTCCTGAATGCGAACATAATCTTCAACGGGGTCAAAGAAAAAATCGATTGAATCGGCATTTTTTAGAACCTTACTCTCTGAATAAAACCTGAACATGTCTATCTCATCATCGTAATATCTTTTACGAAGATCGATAAACACTTCACCTTTGTAAATATCCTGTACTTTTTGTTTCACGAAATCGAGTGAAGGTTTTGAACCATCAATTCGTAAACCATTACTTACCAAAAATTTGTTGAATACTGCTCTAACAAGAACCGGATCGGTAACAATCCATTTTTCACGAAGATCATCAAAAGCTGCAGAGTTAAGTTCAAGATTTCTGTAAATCTTGATCAGTCTGTCCATTTTAGAATCGCTGGATCCTGCTGTCCGGGAATCAATATCCTGAGCAGAAGTGGTAAAAGCTATTGTCGATAGAAACAGAAAGGAAATAAAGAATTTAATTTTAGAAACCATATCTGTACCTCAACTGGATAAATGTTTGCGAACTTTTGCTTTCCCATGCTTCGGGTTCTCTGAACATTGCAGCAGAAATATTGGTCATTTCAACTCTGAAATTATGTTCTCCTCCAAATTCCAACAATTTAAGCCATATTTTGGATGTTAAATGACTGTCGAAAAGTCGAAATTCTGTCCCAAGAAATTCAATATCATTAGGCACAAAATTTATTGATAATCCGATAACCGGTTGAATAACATCTTTCATTTTTTTACGACCGATTGTTGCAGTGGAATAATCAGCCTCAATTACATCAAAACCACCAACGCCGAGATCCATCTTATACCTGATGGCTCTTTTTTCTGAATTGTTCCAGAAAAACGACATTGTTGATTCCCATTGTGTAAAGGTAAAATATGCTTTATTACCGGGAACGGTGTAAAAAGGATTGTCAAGCTTCTCGGGACCAAATGCGAAGTATGCATTAACAAATGGAATGCTGAATGCACCGGTTGTTTTCACATCCAGAATAACACCACTTCCAACATTAAGTGCCAGTGGGTCACCCATTACAAAAGGTAATTGATCAAGAAATGAACTCATATCAAGTCTCATTCTCCCCATCAATTTTGCATCAATCAACATATCATTCAATGGATCTGCAATGGAACCGGACACGCTGAATAATGCTCTAACACCTCCAGTGATTGTTTGCCCCTTCCAGGGTGAAATATTCACAACAGGCGTATTGGTGTTAAACTCTACGCTCACAAAACCAAAACCATAATCCATCACCGGATGGAAAAAAGTAAGAGAAGATAGAGATGCATCAATTTGAAATGGTGATGAACTCGTTTGGGTTTGGGCTCCTCTACCTCTGCCAGTTGAAGATTTCTGAACAACAGGTTTTGGGTATTTATGAAGACTATTGGTTACCTGATAGGCAATAAAATCGAGATTCCCGTCTGATGATATTCCTCTTGAAATTTTCTCTTTTTCTTTCCTGTCAACTTTAACAAGCGAAGAAGCTTCTGTGGTTAACAGTTCTCGTTGAAGAAATTTAAGGACTTGAGTGTAGGACGGGTCTTTAGCAAAATAAAGCTCTTGAAAATCTTTAAACTTAACAACCATGTTAGAGTCAACACCCCCTGCAACATTACTGCCAAAGATGTTGGAACTGTCTGCAGCTGCTCCTGCTCCAATCTCCAAAATGTAAAGAAGAATAATAGTGTCGTTCTCGAGATCCGGATTTTTAAAGACTAAGGAATAGTTGATATTTCCACTTGTATTAAAACGAAATACTCCCCTGTCATCCGAAAGAGGTATGGCAGGTAAACTACTGCTCATCGAAGCATCAGGCGTGAAATTGTAAGTATAAATATCGAGATAAGTCTTATCCACTTGCAACTTCCTCTCAATGATACGATACATCTCGTCGATATTTTGAGCCATTAAATTGCAAGTAAAGAGAAATAAAACAGTAAATGCTATTCTCGTCATTTTTTCACTTTGTTTATTATAGAAAGGTTCCCCCGGTTTTTCTACCGGGGGAGTCTAAAATTAGTAGTTTATTCTCAAGATTGGTGAGAATACAATGTAAGTATCATACCTGTAAGGGAATTTTTTCTTGTCAAGACCGAAGGAACTGTAGATTCCAACATCCAAACCAAAATTACCACTTACCATGCCCATTCCTTTTAATCCAATAAATCCATATCCGTCTGATGCATAACCTGTGACAAGATTAATGGAATGTTGAATCATACCGGTTGATTTTCTTACACCAACTTCCGCAGAGATAATATGATTAAACTTCTGCATAAAATTCTTCTTACCCTTCTCCAAATCAATTACTGATGAAGAGGCCGGATCCAAACGAAGCTTGTTTATGTCAGATGATGATAAATTAAGCCCCACTTCAAGATCACCAAAGTCGAACACATTCATGATATTGCGTTTTCTAAGCTCCCAGTTAAAAAAGAACTTGTTTGCAAAGAAATCGACCTGGGTGGTATATTTTCCAAAATCAGCTTTTTTATTATCATTAATCGTAACTTTAGCTTCAAGAGAAAATGAAACATCTCTCATGAAATCTGAATCGATGAATGCAAATGGATAGCCTTCAATTTTGGCATATACAGCTTGTCCCGCAACCCATAATTGGTTAACAGCTGCTTCACCTTTGTACGGTCTGTTTGAAGGAACACCGGCACCAACCGAAAGTCTGTAAGTAAATTTCTCAGGATCATTACTTAAACTTTTGAAGTATGTGAGTCTTGTTCCAACAAAATACTCATTTGAGTACCAACCGGGCCAAAAAGCTTTGTCAGTTCCCCACTGTCCCCAAACGGATAGCAGGTATTTGTTGCTTCCTTCTGATGTGGTATTCCAAAACATAACTTCGGGACGAAGTGCATTCAGGTTCACATCAAAATTATAACCAAGTTTTGTGTATGACTGTTCTTTGGTTGTTTCTTTATAGAAATAGGTTATTTCTTTGATCTTTTCATAAGATTTATCACCTATAACTTCTTTAAGAAGAAAACCATCATAAATCGGATCGAAGAGAGGTGTGGGGTTCTCTTTTCCAATTTCACCCGATGGATAAAAAGCAAAAAGCTCCAATTCATCGTCATAATACCGTTTTCTAACTTCAATAGTTACATCGCCCTCTTGAACCAGTTTCACTTTTTCTTTGATCACATCCGGTTTAAGGGTTCTGCCATTTAATCTAAGAGCATTTCTTACAACAAATCTGTTGAAAATTTCTCTGATAAATGTAGGGTCGTCGATCATCCATTTTTGTTTCAGATCATCGAAAGCCATTGTGTTGTACTCGAGACTCTGATAAAGTGTTTTCAGGTCTGCCAGCTCGTTACCGGTGGTGTTCTGTGCCCTCAAAGCCGGCACAAACACCAGGAACGCTAATAAAAATTTAATTGCTTTTCTCATAATTCCATCCATGTCTTAAATTGATTAGAAACCATATCTGTATCTAATTTGGAAGAAAACACTCATTGGGTTCTCCCATTCACGAATTGTTCTTCCAAGCGGGTCTGAGAAAACAGTTCCTGAAAATCTGAAAGTATGACCTCCGTCTAATTCAAGCAGTTTTAGCCATCCCTCAGCTTTAACAACAGCATCGAAGACTCTAACCTTGACACCAAAGATGTCATTCTGATCAGGTGCAAATGTGTAGTGAAGTGTAACAACGGGTGATATTTTGTTTTCAATCACTTCAGTTTTGGCGGCTGTAGTTCTTGTACCGGGATAATAAGCCTTCAACATATCATAATAACCAACACCAACATCAACTCTGAATCTGGAGCTCAATTTATCATTTGTATTCCAATAAAACGACATGGTCGCTTCAGCCTGCTTAAATGAAAAATAAGCATGTCTCTGATTTGGAACCTTTTTATCGGTGAAAGTTATGTACGGATCAGAAAATCCTCTTCCACCAACTGCTACATATGCATTAAGGAAAGGCAATCCAAAAGGTCTCGTAACATGGAGATCAATGGCAGCAGATGTTCCTACATGGAAATTTGATTCAGCGTTTAAAGCAAATGGCAAATTTCTGATGAGATCATTGGTATTCATCTTAACTCTGCCGAGGAATCTGGCATCGAGTACCATTCCACCATTAGGATTCTTAACATCTTTGCTAAGGTTAAATAGGGTCCTGAATCCAAAGCCAAATGTATTGTTCCCAAAAGGAAGCGCATGAAGAACCGGTTCTTCCATGGTCAATTCAAGTCCTGCAGCACCGATTGAAAAATCCATCACTTTGTGAGAGAAGGAAACCGAGCTAAATCCAGCATCTATTCTAAAATCAGCAGAAGAAGATGCAGTTTCTGTACCACCCGTTTGACCTCTTCCCTTTTTAGTGGAAGACTTTTGTGCAACTTTTGGATACCAGTGAATTGAATTTGCTCTCATGTAGTTGAGAAAATCAGTATTGTCCCTGGAAGTTATACCCAACGATGTGTTTATCGCATCGTCGGGAGCGATTCCGAGCAGGGTTCCATATTTAAATTCAGGATCAATTTTGATAAGTTTATCGATGTAATCGACCATACCAAAATATTTTCCATAGTCTGAACCCATCATTGTGTACATATCCTTAAAGGATACAACTATTGATTCTGTGGGCCCACCTGCCTGATTGGTACCGAAAATATTGGCAGTATCTCCGGCTCCGGCAGCAATTATCTCTTGAATATAGAGCAGAACTGTGGAATCGATGCCGATGGCATTGGAGAGGAACACTATTCTGTAAGTATAATTGTCATTTGCCTTGAATACAAATGGATCTTTCCCATCAACCCGCATAACCGGATTTATCTTCTGTAATAATGGCTCGGTTCCGGTGAGATCAACAAAGTTGAGATTCAGATATTTTTTATCTTTTCTCAACTTTAGATCAATATTCCGGATGTAGTCCTCTGCTTCCTGTGCCATCAGGGGTTGCAGCAGAAAACCGGCAACCATAATCAATGTAAGTAATCGTTTCATATTGTTATCTTCTTTATTTATAAATCCTTGATACACTACCTGATCACATTGGCACGGTATTTTTTAATCACTTTTTCACCAAACTGTGTCGTAAACTGAATTGTCAGTCTGACATCCTGATCAGTTCCAATATCCATTGATTCGAGGAATGCCGGGTTAACAGCAATCTCGACGACAGGAAATTGTCCCTTCTTCGATTGGGAAACACTCTGAATAAAATTATCCGGTTCCGATGTAACTCTCAGTTGATTAAATTTTGGTGCTGCAAAAACAAAACCGCTGGGTGTCATTCCAAAATATCCGAAGAGGAATTGACGCGAAGCTTGATTTTCCACACTAATGTACCAAACAGCATCATTTTCAGAATCTTTTTCCGAAAGTGTTGCCCAGCCACTGAAATCACCCAAACCGGGTTTCTGAATTGCAATATCCCACGAAGCTTTTACAGGATTACCTGTTTGAGGATCGGTGTAACTCATCAACTCGTTGTTGTAAAAGCCCTCAATTTTGATAACTTTTCCAACGTTCTGTGGCTCGTTGCACAAGTCGGTCAGATTCACAAATGAACCGGCACCTTCTTTTATTGTGCTTACACCATCAGAAATTTTGTAGGAATATTTATCCTGGTCGGTGAATTCTCTCACTGCAAAACTAAAAGCCGGACTTTCACCGAAGAAATAGTTATTCCTTACAGCAACAGGGGCAGCCAGAGTCGGAAGGTTTACATTTATCATGTAATACTTGTCGGCTACAAGTGCTTTTCCTGCTTCACCGGTAACATTTATCGCCAATTTCAGATAATAAACGCCGGGTTCCTCGAACATTGGTTCGAAGTAGGTTTGAACGGTTACTCCTCTTCCTTGTTGCTGAGCCACTTTAGCAGCCACTTCAGATGAAGCTGGTTTTTGAAACTGCTGTTTTTCGTTAAGTTTTAATATGCTGGAACCAGCCGAATTGAGTATTTCTGCTGAAATGGAGTTGACTTTGGTTATAGCCGAGAGTACCAGAGGGATATCTGGTACTCTCACTTTTTGCAAAGTCACTACATTAAGCGTATCGTCAACTTTAAAACCTTGTGAAAAAACAACATTTGTCAGCAAGAAGATAAAAATCGTAGCTTTTAGTAATGATTTAGTCATCGTATTTCCTATGTTAATCTATAGATGGACCCACATTGATCACGTCACCTTTTTTAGGTTGTTGAGCAGGGGGTTCAGTCTTAACTTTCATCTTGAATTTAATTGGTTTGGTCTTAACTTCGGCACCTTCTTTAAAACCACTGGCTTTTTTCAACTCTTCAAGTAAAAAGCCGGGAAGATAGGTAGGAAGTTGCCTTTTTACACTTAAAACCGCAGTAAATTCGTAATCGCCAATCCCTGTAACCTTGGTTACTTCAAACGTGGCGTTGCCATTTACATCCTTAACGATCGAATACGCTCCGCTGGGACTGTCAGATCTCAGTTCACCGGGGAATGCTCCACCGCCGGGAGATTTACCACCCTCGGAAGTAATTGTATAAACAGCAGTAGTCTTTTCCTCATCCGAAACAAGACCGGTAGCACTGAGTGGAATCTTTACTGAATCAGTATTAATTTGCCATTCGCTGTATGGAATTGGAGCAGTCAATTCAATGTCTCTTTTGTATTGATCGGCAATACTGGAGATCATCTTTTGTTTGATCATATTCTCCTTTTCCATCAGTTCGTCTCTCTCGGTGATCACGATCAGCAATTCCGTGATGAGAACAATATACATTATAAAATATACTTGGCTCTTTTTCATTGCAATCTCCTTTTAGATATTGTTTGAGCAATTAGGAAATTTTTGTTTTCAAATCAGAGAGAGCCTGTAGTGACTGCTGTTGAATTACTGTTATCTTTTTGTTTAATGCATTGTATTGATCAATAACATTGTTAACAACTTTGATCTGGTCGTCAGCAACTCTTTGGAGCGATTCGAGTTCTGCTTTAAGGTCTGCCGAGAGATTTTTGGGGACAGAAATTACATTGTTGAATGAACCTTGTGAAACAGCAGTTTCGTTTTTTGCGGTTTCATCCGGTGGTGTGTGACCATATTCTTCAGGAGTGAAGAATGTAACGACTGCGAGAATCATAAGAAGGAAAAACTCAAGAAATAGAGCGATCATTACCCAGTTAGGATCGATCTTTACTCCTTCATGGTCCAATAAAAATTTAGGAACTGCGGACAGTTGACCTGCAAGCTCACCTAAACCTCTGAGACCTACTATGATGATGAGAATAGCTGCTCCCATATATACAAAACCTTGAATATTGTTTGCATATTTGGATACAACGGTATATACCATAAACCGGCCAAAAGCAGTTTTTGGTTGTTCGTGAACTACTTTTCCACTTGCCATATTAACTCCTCAAAATGATGATGATGATGATGATGTCGATTAATTAAGAATAAAAATACAGTTTTTAAATGAGATCAAAATTATGGAACTCATTTTAATGAAATCTTATTAGAATTGCAACTTTTTTTATGAATTATCAAAAATTAATTAAAATAATTAACATACCACATGATTTAAATCAAAATCTGTCGAAATTATTCGTCAAACCATGAAAAAAATGTAGTTAAAGCATCCCTTCTGTCGGGTGGCATATAATAAAAGTTAATTCCGCGGGGAGTTATCTCCCAAAATTCTTCGTTCTGGGTATTCGATATTATATTTCGGATTTTATGAATCCGCTCAATCGGTTCATCTTTCAAGTCGTCAAAGATTCTTCGTGCAAGCTCTTCTTCATTATTTAGAAGGTAGAATCCTGCAAGTCTGATTTGTGCAACTCGTACACCAACCAGCGACATTTCTTCTTTACTCTCCTGACTTTTATTGTCCTCAATCGGTTGATCGAGTGTTAAAAATATTTCAAGCAGTCTGTCACGATTCACAGCCTTCACCTCGTATGCTTTTTCGTTTAAGAGGCAAAGATCATAAGCGACTGTCTCTAAAATGAAAAGAACGTTGTTTTTGGTTGATTCATGACCATAATACTTGAAATAAAACGATAAATCCTCTGTCAACTTTGTATTGTAGCTCAAAGTTTCTTCACCGATTAAACGATAATGTTCCAAAGTTGTGAAAACGATCCGTGGATCTTTTTCCCTGATCCCTATCCTTAAAAATGTGTTCATGTACTGAAAAGCCATGTGCAATGTTCCCGTATCATTGTTTTTCATTGCTTCACACGATATCAGTTCTACATTAAGAAGGATTCCGGAAACCACATCTCTCATCGACTTTCGCCCTTGGTCGAAAAGTAGTTCGTACAATTTAAATACTTTGGTTTCCAAAAATATCTTTTTTGCTTCAATTTTATTCAGAACATAGGGAGCAAAACTGGAAAAATCGGGATCAAGTAAAACCGAACCACTGATGCTGTCCCACCCCTCGGGCAATTTTTCTTTAATTTTAATATAGTAAGATAAAACATTTTTTAATGAATTTATACATAAAAGTGTACTTGCTCTGTCTCCTGCTATAATTGAGTTAATAGCAACATCACCAATGAAGTTTATTTTTTCATTTACTAGCAGCTTTTCACTCTCAATATATTTTTTCCCCTTACGTCTGCTTTTAACTATTCTGTCGAGTACTGTCCTCACTTCATTTTCAACATACATCAGAAAGTTATCCGGACGTAAAAATTGAAAAACATAATTAAAATGAGGTATAACAATAACTAAACTAAAAATAATCAACAGCAAAGTTAATGAAATTGAAAAGGAAAACTTTGCTGATTCTGATGAATCCAGAGTGTTTACTACAAGAACGGTCACAATCGCGGTTATAACGTATGTAAACAGAATGATTACATTAATCCGATTATCAAAAAACAGTTCAAATATTTTCGCAGAATATTTATTTGCCGCCAATTGTACAATGATGGCAAGAGCAGTTATCTCGATTGCCAATACCCCTGTTACAACTTCCCCTAAACCGCCAAGTGTATTTGACAGCACATCTATTTCACTATTAAATAGAATCCCAAACGGATTTAGTCCTGAAGAGTAGAGCAGAATGTCGACCGCTCTTGCCACAGCATATATTCCAAAACTTGAGGCGAAAAGAAGAGCAAACGGCTTTAACCAGGGAACATCTATTTTCTGCTGACGGGGTTTTTCGCTATTCATCTGTTAAAAATAAAAAAATTAAAGCACAAATCTAACATATCCACATAAAAAAAGAGCCGGAATTACCGGCTCTAATAATATTTAATGATAATTTTACTTCAAAAGCATCATTTTCATTGTTTTGGAGAACTTCTGACCACTCACCGACTCTGCATTTATTGTATAAATGTAGAGACCGCTGTTCAGTTTTGAAGCATCAAAGCTCACGGAATGATTTCCGGCAGCTGTGTTTCCATTAACGAGAGTAACTACTTCCTGTCCAATTGCATCAAACACCTTTAGTGTAACTTTTGCCTCAACCGGGAGAGCAAAATTGATTACGGTTGAAGGGTTAAATGGATTTGGATAGTTCTGACTGATTCCAAATTCGGAAGGCATGTCAACATTAACTTCGATTTCGTTGCTGTAATTAACTGCACCATTAAGATCAATTTGTTTTAATCTGTATGAGTAATTAGCAGCTGCAAGATCTTTGTCAATAAATGCATAGGAATTTGATTCAGTGGTTGTTCCTTTTCCGGAAACAAAACCAACTTTGGAGAAATTACCATTGCCGGATTTTCTTTCAACCTCAAATCCAAGATTATTGGTTTCAGTAGAAGTAACCCAACCGAGTTCCACAGCATTACCGTTTGATGTAGCATTAAATGAAGACAATTCAACCGGTATTGGTGCTCCGGTAATCAGTGTCAATGACCAACCTCTGACGCTGCCGGTATCGGTGTTTGCATCATCATATACTCTAAGGATCCATGCACCACCTGATTCGATGTTTGCAAATGTTGAAAGTAATCCTTCAGGCTTAAATGTTCCGGTGAATGGAGCGGTACCCGCTGTTATGAGTGTTGTGGCAGCATCGTCAAAAATTGTTCCTACATAGTTGTCACCACTGGCACCATTGTCAGTAGAAAGTTCTATCTCAGTACCATTTGGTCCTTTAAGAAAAATATCCAAATCTCCGTCATAAGAGTGTAAAAGATTATCAATTTTGACAATAACTTTTACAATGTTTGCCTCAAGCGCAGGTACCATAACAGTGTCCACTGCAGATTGCAAATCACGAATGGCAACATATTTGTTTCTTGAATAAACATTTGCATAGATGCCTATACCGGTCGGAGAAGATACTCCTTCTGCACTTCCATAACTGCTGTCAAAAGCAACAACACTAAAGGTATGTATTCCGGTTGTTAGTCCATCAGTTACAAATGAATTGGTTGTGCCTGAAACAGAACCCAGACGTTGTGATCCATTCATCCAGACAACCGATGAATCAACAGTAATAGTATGTCCATTCACGTTAGTGGTTGGAACAGTCCAGTTTACTGTTACCTGGTTGTTTGCACCCGACCATGTTGCAACAACATTTGTTGGAGCTACAGGAGCCGGTGGTGGAATTGTAGTGAAAGACCAAACTCCGCCAATAGTTGAATCGTTTGCGACGTTCAACACATTAACTCTCCAATAATATGTGGTTCCATATGCGAGAGTTGAACCATGGGTGTATGAAGTATAAAGTGCACCAGCTCTAACAATAGCCGCAGGGCTCATTGATGCCACAGACTGCATATCTGTTGAAAAATACACAGTGGTTTTTGTAGTACTGTCAGGATTTGCCCAGGCAACGGTTGGTGACGGATTTAACTGGATATTTGCAGCACCATTTTCAGGAACAGGATTATTCGGGAAGCCGGGTCCTGTTGCCAGAAGTGAATATGCAGCAAAAACATCTATTAATCCTCTGCCATAATTATTATCTTCACCTGCGGTACCAAGATCTCTTGCAGTCTCGTAAAGAGCCATTTTAAGCTGGTGACCTGTCAGTGAAGGGAAAGCCTGTTTTAAAAGGGCGATAGCACCGGCAACATGAGGTGACGCCATTGATGTTCCATCAAGGCTTGAGTAGGAGTTGTCGCCACTGCCGTAAGCAGATCTTACATTAACACCGGGAGCCGCAACCTCCGGTTTAATCAATAGTGATCCTGTTCCACCACAAGTGGAAGGACCTCTACTTGAAAAACTTGCAATTGGATTGTTATTTCCGCCTGTAAACGCTGCACCATCAATGGCTGCCATTGCAAAAACATTCACTTCATTTGTGTTAATATTTTTTGGCATTGTAATGGTTGAAGGATTTGGTCCACTGTTTCCGGCTGAGAAACAGATTGCTATTCCGGTCGCTTCAACTGCGTTAAACAATTGAACGTACTGACCTGCGCATTGATTTACTGTTTCAGGATCATACCAACTGTTGTTGATAGAAATCGGCATGTCAGTAGTTGTGGCAGGGTTACCGTCGGGATTTGTTGCCCATTGGAAAGCAGCAAGGTGGTTTGATGTTGAGTTACCGCTACAAATGGTCTTTGCAGCTATCCACTGAGCATCAGGAGCCACACCAACAGTATCTCCTGTTGCTGATCGTCCTACCATGGTTCCAACAGTGTGGGTTCCATGACCATCACAGTCGGAAGGAGTTGTTGTTCCACCGGCAGGGTCGAGCCATGCCTGGTTGGCCGGGACAAAATTTCCTCTCCATCTGGATGCGATTGCCACATGGGTGTGTCTAACACCGGTGTCTTCACCCATAACGAGGGTTCCCAGGCCCGTAATCCCCATCTGCCAAAGCAAATGAGCATTAATAACTTTTAATCCGATCTCAACAGATTCTTTACCTTCCGGCTCGGTGGATTCCCTGACAGAAACAGGTGCATCGAGATAGGTAGGAGCATCGAGATCGATCGCTACAAGTTCAATACTTCCCTGTAGCTCTTCAAATACTGATTTTTTAGCTTCTACAGCAATCGCATTTACGATCCAATAAGGAGTAAAATTAAAAACTGATCTATCGCCTGTTCTGGATTGAAGAAACTTAATAAGATTCCTCTGGGTCGAGCCGGCTTTAGTCTCAAGAGCAGTGATTACAGCTTCAGAACGCTCTGAAGGGGTTGCTTTTCTTTTATACAATTCAGCATCGAGTTTCATTACATCAACCTGATCGCGTAAAAAGATTATACCTTTTACATATTCATCCGAACTGGTGTTTTGCAAAGCGCGTTGCATCCTGGTGGATAATTCTGGCTGTGCAAATGTTGTAAAAAATAACCCCGATACTACAAAAAATGATAGTAAGAGTCGCTTCACTTAGTGTTTCCTTGTTTTGTTGTGTGATATGAAAGAAATGAGGCTACAAATTACTAATTATTTCCTTTCGAGACAATAACATTCGGAGTCTTTTCGGGAAATAATTAACAATTTTCTCTTGTAAATCATAATCAATTGTAGTAAATTTGGTTATCAATTACCTTTAATTCTGTTCAGCGAAATAGAAAAGGAGTCACAACTCTATGTACTACAAAATTTCCCCATCTTTCACAATTCTGAAAGGAACCTCCATGCTCTTTGGGCCTGGAGGTTTTTTATTATATGAACATTAAAGCAAAAATCCTCGACCAGGAGGCTCTCCTCCGTATTATCACCCGTATGTCCCACGAGATCATCGAAAAGAATAAAGGTCCTGAAAACCTCATCATAATGGGACTGCGTACGAGAGGCGAATATCTCGCCACCAGACTTCGCGATAAAATTCTTTCCATTGAAAATGTTGAAGTACCTCTGGGTATCCTCGATGTTACACTCTACCGGGATGATTTCAGAACCAGACTTAAACAGCCTGAAGTCTCGGTATCCAACATCACCTTCGATATCACAGATAAAAACATTGTCCTGGTGGATGACGTTTTATACACCGGCAGAACAATCAGATCGGCACTGTGTGCAATCATGGATTTTGGCAGACCGGCAACCATTAAACTTTGTTGCCTTGTTGATCGTGGTCACCGACAACTCCCAATCAAAGCAGATATTATTGGGAAAAATATTCCAACCTCAATCAACGAGGAAGTAAGAGTAAAACTGCTTGAACACGACGGTGAAGATGCTGTTTACCTTGTAGAAGTGTAGCTATTAAAATTTAAAAATGGAAAAAATCGATGCAACTAAAAACTAAACACCTTCTTGGATTGGAGAATGTAAGCAGTTCCGACATTCAGACAATCCTCGATACTGCTGTCTCATTCAAGCAAGTTCTTGAACGTCCAATCAAAAAAGTCCCTACTCTTCAGGGCAAGACTGTGGTAAATCTTTTTTATGAAAACTCCACCAGAACCCGAATTTCGTTTGAACTTGCCGAAAAGCGACTCTCGGCAGATTCTGTTAACTTCTCGGTTTCGGGCTCCAGTGTCTCGAAAGGTGAAACTTTTAAGGATACTGTCAGGAACATAGAGGCAATGAAAGTGGATATGATCGTCGTCAGACACGGTTCAGCCGGTGTTCCCCAATACCTCACAAAAATCTCTGACTCGGTGGTTATCAACGCAGGCGATGGGATCCATGAACACCCTACACAAGCCCTTCTGGATATGTATTCGATCCGCGAAAAATTGGGCAAACTTGAAGGATTAAAAGTCTGTATCGTTGGCGATATCGCCCATTCAAGAGTTGCTCTTTCAAATATTTTTGGACTTCAGGCGATGGGAGCAGAAGTTTCGGTTTGTGGTCCTGCAACACTGATCCCAAGAAATATCAGTGATCTTGGTGTGAAAGTAATACACAATATTGATGAAGCGATTCAAGAGAATGATGTTCTTAATATCCTTAGAATTCAGCTTGAACGTAAAGCAAGAGCAGCTTTCCCCTCCACACGTGAATATCACAAATATTATGGTATCACAAAGGAGCGAATGGAAAAAAACAAAAAAGATGTACTTTTGCTCCATCCCGGACCAATAAACCGTGGTGTGGAAATTTCTTCTGAAATGGCGGATGGTGAACATCAGATTATTCTTGAGCAGGTTACCAACGGTGTGGCTGTTCGAATGGCAATTTTGTATCTTTTGGGAACAAGACAAGGCGAGGAAAATTAACAATGCAAACATTACTTAAAAATCTCAGAATTATTGATACCACTTTGAACATCGATCAAAAAGCCGATATCCTCATAGACAACGGTAACATCGAAAAGATTGGAACGGGTATTGAGGTCAATGACTGGAATGTTGATATCCACGATATGGAGGGATGTATTGCAGCTCCGGGTTTTATCGACATTCATGTCCACTTGCGTGAACCGGGAAGAGAAGATGAAGAAACTGTCGTCTCAGGATGTATGGGTGCTGCTGCAGGTGGATTCACAGCAATTGCGAGCATGCCAAACACCGACCCTGCTGCTGATGCTGCTGAAATTATTGAATCGATTATAACCAAATCCGCAAAAACTCCTGTTGATGTTTATCCCATCGGTGCCGCAACAATCGAACGAAAAGGTGAACAGCTTGCCCCGATTGGTGAACTTGTAGAGGCCGGTGCGGTTGCCTTTTCAGATGATGGAGTTGCCATTAAAACGGCAGGGATTCTTAGACGGGTAATGGAATATGCTTCAATGTATGATGCACCTGTTATCGAACATTGTGAAGATGAATCCATGGCAGGAGGATCAATGAACGAAGGATTTAATTCCACACGGTTTGGTTTAACTTCCATACCGCCGATTGCTGAAGAGTTGACAGTTGCTCGTGATATCATGATGGCTGAATACACCGGAGCTAAAGTACATATTGCGCATATCTCCACTGCAAAGGCAGTTCAACTTGTCAGAGAGGGAAAAGCAAAAGGTATTAAAGTGACAGCAGAAGTGGCTCCCCATCACTTTACTCTTACAGATGACTGCCTTGCCGATTACGACACAAACTTCAAAATGAATCCCCCTTTGAGAACAAAAACTGATGTTTTGGCGATGATTGAAGGTCTCAAAGATGGAACAATCGATTGTATAGCTTCCGATCATGCTCCACACGCGATTGAAGAGAAGGAGATGGAATTTGAGTATGCGCCTAACGGGATCCTCGGACTTGAAACCACTCTAGGATTAACCCTTAATAACCTCTACCATCAAGGTGTATTGTCGATTCCACAGATAATCGAAAAACTTGTGGTAAACCCGAGGAACATACTTGGAATACATGTCCCTGTTATTCGAGAGGGTGAAAAAGCCAACCTGACCATTTTTGATCCTGAAAAAGAATACAAAGTTAATGTGGCAGGATTCAAATCCAAATCACGGAACTCACCCTTTGACGGTTACACCCTCAAAGGTGCTCCTGTAGCAATCTTTAATAAAGGCAAATTAGTGATTTCTCAAGTGGCAGGATAAAATTAAAAAGGCAGCCGGAGACCCCAACGGCTGCCTTTTTTTACTATAAATTATACATCTGTTCAAATTTCTGTACAATCATATCTCCCCTCCTCCCCCATTTTTAAACAAATAACAATCTTTTTTTTGGCACGCTTCTTGATACATATAGAGCAGAAACTTTTAACAAGAGGCTATACCATGAAAAAGACAACATTATTTATATTATTTTCGGCAACAGTATTGTCGATCACAGGATGCAGATGGAGAGCAGATTCTTTTGTCGATCCAATTTACGATGATAGAGCACCTCAGGCACCAAGAAATGTAGAAATATTTAACGGCGACGGAGTTGCCACAGTGATTTGGGATCACAGTCCCGACTCTGATGTAAAAGGTTACAGGGTTTATTCTTCTTCATCTTTCAACGGAAGATATGATTACATAGCAACAGTTTATGGTACACAATATGATGATTATGGTGTTCACAATGGAAGTAAATACTTCTACGCTGTAACTGCCTATGATTATAACGGGAATGAATCCGATCTGAGTTACGAATATGCTTATGCTGTTCCAAGACCTGAAGGATTTGGCAAACTTCTTAATGAAGCAAATTCTTTCCCTGCATCGTCAGGATACGATTTCTCAGGATACAGAACTGTAGCATGGAACTCACAAGATGCCGATGTGTTCTTTGAAAAAGTTGACGGAATTTATTATCTTTCAGTTTTTGATGACACCGACATTCAGGACATGGGAAGCACAAGAGACATCTACGACATCGCTTTTGCACCTGAATCAGGCTGGGCACCTAACAAAACCGTAAAGGCAGTACCTGGAAGAACTTATGTACTCTGGCTGTGGGACAACACCTTTGCAAAAATAAGAGTAAAAACAATAACAGCTGACAGACTTGTATTCGATTGGGCTTATCAAACAGTTGAAGGTGAACCACAATTGAAACCGGTTATTGCCAAAGGTCAAAGAAAACTCTCAAGAGTTCAATAATCTGAAACCGGATAAAAAATAAAGCTGCAACAAAATGAAAAAGTATCTTAAAATAACTCTAATAATCTGGCTCCTGTCTCTTACGGCAGGAGCTCAGGTTTCCAACCTCACAGATAAATCTAAGAATTTTAGAAGCATACCTGAACCCACAGAAGTTTTTTTCGATTTGGAAAACGGGTTAAAACATGGCGATCCCTCGAAATTTTCAAAATATTTATCAGAAAATTCATATATAAGTCTTCCAAATGGTGTTTCTGGTTATTTTAGCAGTAACCAATCTTTTTATATTTTGAAAGACTTTTTTAAATCTTTTGATCCCGTCAATTTCAGCTTTTCACAAACAGGTGGAAAGAAGGATCCGGTCGCTACCGGCGGGCTTATCTATGAGTCGAATGGAAAAAGAGAACATGCCATTGTTTATATCACCCTGCAATATGAGAGTAATTCTTGGAGGGTAACTCAACTAACGGTAAACTAAGTTTTGCCTCTGTTATAAGTTTTCTAAAAACACACCGGAAGACCGCGTTACTGCTGTCTTCCGGCTTTTTATTTTCACTCCTTATTCTAATTTCTTCTCCCCTGCCCGATTCTAAAATAAGTAAACTTAACAAAAATCAGATTGACGAAATCAGACAACAAATAAATGACAGATTTGTTGTCGAAACCCGGAATATTGAAGATTTTCAGAATAAACAGATCGAAAATATTTTGAAGTGGGGCGTTGGTGCTATCACAAGAGAAACCGACGACAATTACTTTTCATCAGCAGTTTACGACTCCACAATGAATTTTATTGCCGGCTACTCACTTTTATCTGAAATTACTCCTGATGAATTTAAGTCCTTCAAGACACAAAATCTGTTTGTGAAAAGAAATGCCATTTTTTCATGGTTGTGTTCAATCAAGCAGGTTAAGATAAAAAACAATCTTTGTTATATAATCACTGCATCAGTTCTCGAAAAGAATTATATCCTGAAAAATCAGTATAACCTGAATAGAGCCCTTTTCGACGAACTGAAAAAGGAATTTAATGTCGATATCACATTTTTAGAAGGAAAAGATGACCCGGCGAATGTTCTTGTATTTTCAGATCAAAACCAAAAATTGTTTTCTGTCCGGCTCTCATTTCCGCAAAATCTGGTGGAAACAACCTCAATAACTGCTACACTGGCAAGGTTACTACTTTTTCTTTCCTCGATTACTTTGTTCATTATAGCTATCTATTTACGACTTAACTCCCTGATTATCCCCATAAAATCGAGTGTCAACAAAAAGATTTCTTTTCCGCCATTGGTCATTGATCTTCTCTTGTTGATTGTGATAGTATTGGTCAGAATATTTTTGCTCGAATTTGAAGCCGGAAAACTAATTGGTCTTGCAGTTTTTGATAATGCTGCAAATTACTCTTCACCGTTTGGTTTTGGAGTTGCAAAATCACCTGTTAATCTATTGATTACAACATTTCTTGGTGCATTGTTTGCGGTGTTCGTTATTTTTAATCACTACAAAAATCAGGCGAACAATCAATTCTCAATCTTCCGGTTGATTATCTCAATCATAACCGGAAGTGCCGGATTGATACTGACCACCAGAGCCCTTGCTGCGATCCAGAGAAGCATCGTTTATGATAGTTCACTTCGTTATTTCCTCGGTGATTCCATTATCCCCGGAAAAGATGTAACATTGATGAATGTTTGTATCGTACTTGCCTCTTTCACACTAATAGCACTTGCAACATTGATGTTACACCGGTTAATCGAATCCTGGATTAATCTGTTTGAAAAAATTCCGGGAGAAAAATCGAGAAAATTTTCATCACGGGTTTTAACCCCGGCAGGCTGGATTGTTCCGGGAGTCACCTTTATAGTCTATTTCGCCACACAGGATAGCGAGTTGATTCCCACACTTCCCTCTTTATTGTTGATGATAGCCCTCCTGATTTCAGTAATTTCCTTCAGGCAAAACCGGTCGTCAATAGTTCTCAATCTATTGATTATATCGCTTGCTGCTTCTGTAGCTTCGATAATTTTGTTAAGCAAGTTTAATGAGGACCTTGAAAAAGATTCGCTTAAAAAAATTGCCCTTGAGATAAACAGACCAACAACTACATTTATGAGATTTTTGGTGCAACAGTCGCTATCTGTGGCGCTCAAACAGCAGTTTAATACTTCATCGGGAGAAAAAGCACTTGAAGGAATGGCTTTCAAAATCTGGTCAGGGAGTATCCTTAACGGAGAAGTATTTCCTTGCAAGATCACTATCTACAAAGGAAAAGAAAAGATAGACATTTTTTCTCCATTTGGCATTCCGGCCTTAAACGATTTTGAAGATACTCCCGATTCCTCAATCACTGACATCAGCATTAGAGAAAAAGAGATTACTGATGGAAGTATAATCTCAGGGGTCATTCCTGTTTCGATGGACGATTCAACCGGTTTTTTCACGGTTGTATCCATCTTAAGACGGGATTTCCAGGTGCCCGGAGCCGGAATACCTGAATTCCTGCGTCCTGATGCTAACCCGGTAAATGACATTATCGATCTCAGAAGAATGTCGATATTTAAGTTTAGTGACAACTCCCCACAGGGAAATTTTGGTGAATTGCAGTTGCCAGAAAGAGTATTAAATTCCATCAATCAAAAGGTTTCAACGGGGCTTTATGAAGAGATGTTTAGAACAGTAGTTGATGGATCAGAAGCAAGTGTATTTTTTTCCTTTTCACTTATCGATGAAAGTGAGCAACTCACTATATTGATCTTGAAGGACAAAGACCCTGTCAGAATACTGTTTAATTTTTTCAAGCTCTTTTTCCTTCATTCCATTTTCATTTTTTCATTGCTGGTGATCTTTATCCTGCTAAAAATTAAAATTATAACATCAAATTTTTTCAGATTCAGATTCCAACTCACTGCCAGTTTTCTCGTGATCTCGACCATTCCGATTCTTGCACTTGGAATTTTTAACCGTGATAATCAGGCTTCGGCAGATGAGAAGAACCGTTATCTGACACTCAAGTCAAGATCCGAAAAAGTGAAACAGATGATCCAAAGCAGGGATTCATCTTCTACGGCTCCCCTCCCGATGGGAATTCCATTTATACTTTTTAAGAATGGAATGGAGTATAAAATTTCATCCAACGAGTTAAGAGCACCCCTCATTCCTTCACTTTCAATGTTGCCAGCATCAGTCTCGGGAATTGTCTCCCTCAAAGATGTTTTTCTTGCACAATCGATTGATAAATATAGATACTATTCCCTCTCACGATCATGGATATCAGGGAATGATGTGTATTCTGTTTTGGTTAACGACATCTCCGATCGGGATGAGCAATCTCTTTCGATGCTCGAGTTTGATGTTTTCCTTTTTGGTGTTTATTCCCTTGCCATAATCCTGACAACACTTTTTGCAACTGCTCTTTCGGGAAGGATTTCTTCACCAATAATTAAGTTGACACGAGTGGCAAATTCGGTGGCACTCGGGAACTTCGAGTATGAAATTTCTTCTTCAAGCAGGGGTGAAATAGGAGAACTGATCCGGGGCTTCAGATATATGACAGATGAACTAAGGAAAAATCAGGATGAAATCGCTCTACTTGAAAGAGAAGCAGCCTGGAAAGAGATGGCTAAACAGGTAGCTCACGAAGTTAAAAACCCCTTAACTCCAATGAAACTAAGTGTGCAACATCTTCTTTCTGCCCAAAAGGACAATGCACGCGATTTACCCGCTCTTACTGAAAAAATTCTTAATTCGCTGTTAAAACAGATTGAAATATTAAATCAGACGGCATCCGAATTTTCCAAATTTGCAAAAATGCCCGGATTTGAACCTCATACAATTGAAATCGTCTCTCTTATTTCGGAGGTAAAAGATCTTTACACGGGATCACCTACTCGAATAAATTTTTCAACTCCCCTGACAGAAGCTTTCATTAAAGGTGATGAATCTTTCTTTAAAAGGTCGGTTATAAATCTCATTAGAAACGCAGTTCAGGCGGGAGCCTCCTCAATCAGTTTGTCACTCAGTCTCGTTGATAATGATTATGAGCTGATTGTAGCTGATAATGGAAAAGGGATTCCACTTGAAAATCGTGATAAGATTTTTGAAATTAATTTTACGACTAAAGCCACAGGAACCGGGCTGGGGCTTAAGTTAACACGAAGATTTGTAGAATCAGCTGGTGGTTCAATTGAACTGCTCGACAAAAAGCCCGGGGCACATTTTAAAATCAGTTTTCCTGTTTTTCATGATTAATTGATCTTTTGCCGGGATTTTTATAAATTAATTTTATCTATTGTCACTTTTTTCTATCTCCACAATCAGATAATACTTTAAACATCTTGAGGATACAAGAATGTCAACTCTTACTAATCAACAGAAATTAGCTTCAGGACTGGATAATCATATTCTGGTGACCGCCAATGCGGGATCAGGCAAAACCAGGGTACTTGCCGGAAGATTTGTTGATGCACTTCTTAATGAAAATGTGAAAGTCAATGATCTTGCTGCTATCACATTTACCGATAAAGCTGCCTCTGAATTATATGCCAAAATACGACTTGAGTTAACCAATTTGTATGCCTCCACAGAAGATGTTGCCTTAAAAAACCGAATTAATAATTTGATCAAAGACTTGATCAACTCAAATATCTCGACCATACACTCTTTTTGTTCAGGGATATTAAAAGAGTATGCAGTTGAGGCCGGAATTGATCCCGGGTTCACGCTGGTTGATAAGAGAGCAGCAGAAAATCTGTTAAACGATTCAATAGAAAAGGTGATAAGTGACTCACTTGCCGATTCATCACTCAATCCGTTAATCAAAAAGGTGGTCAGACTTTTTAAAGGGACAGAAAACTTTAAAAAGGCGCTGGCAGAAATGATACGGAACCGAAAAAGGATGATGACTTGGCTCGGTAATTTTCCGGGAGATCCTGATTCGAAATCAATTTTCCAATTTAGTCTCGACAAAATTGAGGAATTTACTTCAATCCTTTTCCCAACACTCGAATTGCAAATTTCCAAACTTGAAGAATTAAACAATTTTATCCTTGAGCAATCCGGTTCGTCGATCGCTGAGGCCGGACGATTACATCTTGATCTCTATCATTCTGCATCAGGTTTCTTCGACAAATTTGTCCATCTCTCCAACTTTATTCATTCAATTAATTCGAAGTCGTCAAAGGGAATCGTGTTGCGTTCCCAACAGTATCTTACATCTAAAATATCAAAATCTCTTTCAGTTGATGTTGAGTCAGAATATCGATTGATTAATGAAAATCTGACCGGATTTTTCTATTCCATCACCGAATTTGATCTCACATTAGAAAAAAATCTGCTTATCAGATTCTCTGAATATGCTGAACTGCTCTGCGTAACTTACAAGATGGTCTCAGATGAATTTGACAAAGCAAAGAAGAGGATTAATTGCATCGATTTTGAAGATATGTTAATCTTTACTGCCGATCTTCTGACAAAGGAGACGATACGAAAAAATGTGACGGGCAAATTCAAATACATTATGATCGATGAATACCAGGATACCAATGATCTCCAGTTTGCCATATTTCTGCCAATTCTTGGAGATTTGAGTGCAGGAAATCTGTACGTTGTCGGAGATAAAAAACAAAGCATTTATGGATTCAGGGATGCAGACCTGAATGTATTTAATAAAACTGCAAAAAAAATTACCGAAAACTCGGGTAACTCTGTAATACTTGAACATACTTTTCGCCTGTCTAAAGAGTTAACCGCGTTTGTAAACAAGATTTTCCCTTCAATTTTTTCAACTTATAATCCAATTTTTGACGGTTCGGAGGAACAATTTGTGGATAAACGACTCCTCACGAGTGCAGTTGACTATGAGGATACTACTTTTTTCGACATAAATAAGAACTATAAAAAAAGTGAAATCTCTTTTCTGATCAATCGGGAAATGAGCACTACGAAGAAAAAATCTGACGTAGAATTTATCGAAGAAAAATCCGTATTGTCTCCTGATGAAAAAGAAGCAAAACTTCTGGCTTCTCACCTTGGTGACCATTTCCGGGAAATCTGCGAATTTAATAATAGTGGCGGGGAGAAACTTTCTGTTGCAATTTTGACAAGAAAAAGGGATGATTTTGTTTTCCTGGAGAGTGCCCTCGCCGAGGCAAATATCCCTTATGAACTTATGGGAGGTAAAAGATTTTATCAACATCAAGTTGTGCAGGACATCTCGCTGATTTTTCGTTTTATCACCGATCCTGATGATGATTTTACTCTCTATTCTCTCCTTAGATCTCCATTTTTCTCATTTTCGGATGAAGACCTCTTAATAATTTCTCAAGTGCCGGGAACAACGGTTTTCTCAAAACTATCCTTTCTTGGCTCGGTTCAGGAAAATATTTATTCAAAAGCACTAAATCTTTTGTCACACTTGAAGAGCATATCACTTGAAGCCAAGCCTTATGCGATAATCGATTTTATGCTGAGTAAAACTCCATATCTCGCGGTGATTCAAAACCGTCAAAACGGAAAACAATATCTGGCGAATATTCGTAAAATTTTATCACAATCGATAGAATTCGAGGAGTCGCCTTTTAATTCGGTCTTCGACTACAATGAATATCTATCCGGATTAATTTCAATCGAAGAAGATGAAACTCAGGCTCCACTTGCCCTCGATGAAAAGAGTGTTAAAATAATGACAATACACCAGGCGAAAGGTCTGGAGTTTACCACTGTGTATATCTTTGCTGCCGGAGACCCTGCATTCTTCACTGCAACTCAGAAGGAAAATACTCTTGCAGTTAACAAAGAACTTGGTCTGATATTTAAAGTGCCTGAAACAGAGGATATTTTTTATAAAAGTAAAGAAAGTTTACACTTTCGCCTTGCTGAGTATTGGAGGAGACAAGTTTCTATTGAGGAAGCAAAACGGGTTCTCTATGTTGCTATTACAAGAGCCGCAAACAATCTTATTCTCTGTGGAACGGTTAAAGACGATAAACCCCAAAAGAAATCCTTCCTTGAAATGGTATTTCAGGCTCTATATCTGGATATGATTCCAGAAAACGACCTTTCTTTCCAAGTCAGTAACATGAAAATTGCAAAAAATGAGAATGGAGTCGTCATTGAAAAAGTGACGGAGGATTTTAACCTTCAGATAAATTTTATTTATGAGTTTGACTTAGCCCAAAAAAGCTTCAATTCAAATCAGAGTTCAAAACTTCAAAAAGATTTCCACATTCATCCGGAAAGCATTCCAAAACTCTATTCTGACGAAATAATTACAGCATCCAAATTTATAACATTTCTTGAGTGTCCATTTAAATATTATCTAAACTACATCTCAGGGGTGGCAAGCATCTCAAAATTTGCCAATCTGATCCCAACCGACCAACCGACAAGTACTGATGAAGAATATCTTGTGGAAGACACTTCACTCGCAGTTGCAGAAGGAGATGACTCAACAACAAAGAGGAGCAGTTTTGGAGCGGTAACAGGATCTATTATTCATGATTATCTCGCGAAGATGGCCTCCAACCACTTCTCTGATAAACTTCTGAAAGAGTTGGCGGAAAATTATTTCATTAATAATGTGGACATCGGAGTTGATAAAAATCATCTTATAAAAATAATTACACACAAACTTGAAAAGTATTTGGCATCGAAGCAGGCAATACAAATTGAGAATTTCACCACATCTCACAACGAGTTTGAAATTTTTCTTCGATATGGTTCATTTTATCTGATGGGTGTGATTGACAAGATTATTATATTAGAAGATAGAATCATCATAATTGATTATAAGACAGGCAAAAATTTAGAGGATGTGATGGAAAGATACTCGGCTCAGCTCGATTTTTATGCTTTCCTTACTTCTCGAATCTACACCAACATTAATACTTTTGAACTTCGATTGATTTCGATTGATAATTATGATGAATCAGTAACAAGAATTGTTTCCCGAAATTCTGTATCCCAAACAGAAGAAAAACTTAACACTTTTGTTGATACCCTTAGATCAACAATATCAAATTCCGGTTTTTTTAGAAATACCGGCCATTGTCATAAATGTAAATTTAGTATCCACAATAACAGATGTTTTGTACCATGAACTACTTAACCAGACAACTGCATATGTTGTATTACCCTGTCAGCATCTATTTTTCGCGGGTTGCGAATAAATCACTGACCTCATTACTTTTTATGGTCTTTGCCTTGATGGGATCGTTTTTCTCCGGCTGCACAACAATAACTCCGGACACATCTTCATCCTGCAAATTATATGATATTCCACCCGAATTAACTAATGAAGCGTTGAAAGATTCAGCATTTGTCTTCTATACACCTGCGCTGAGGGGTAAAAAATTCTTTCTTGATCCGGGACACGGTGGAGACGACAGGAAGAACAAAAGCCCCAATGGGCTCGTAATTGAAGCAGATATTAACCTTAAAGTATCCCTCTATCTTCGAGATTTTCTTGTTAAATCGGGTGCCATAGTTTATATGTCCAGGGATAAAGATCAGACAGTAGAGCTTAAAGAAAGAACAAATTTAGCAAATAAATCTGATGCGGAGTTTTTTATTTCAGTTCATCATAATGCTCCGGGAAAACCATCTGACCGGTTCACAAACTATGCTTCAACCTATTATCACGCTTTAGAAGATGACTACGAACACCATCCCTCAAACAGAGACCTGGCAAGATATATAAACAGAGACTTGGCATTTAACACCGGAACCCCGGCGGGGCTTGCTTCCTTTGATGGAACAATCTCTGACTATTTAATTTATCCCGGAGAGGGTTTCTCGGTACTGCGGAACATTAACATCCCCGCTGTGCTTGTGGAGTGTACTTTTTTTACAAATCTTAATGAAGAATTAAGATTAGCTGATTCAATGTATAATATGACAGAAGCATGGGGAATCTATAAAGGTATTGGTAAATATTTCCGCGGAAATCCGCCAACCATTTCGCTCAAAAGTAAAACGATTAAAAAAGGAAATCTTCAATTAAAATTGGAAATTAATTCAAAACAACCTGTTTTGTTACACACTATTAAAATCTATAATAATAAAACTCTTTTGACTGAGGGCTCATTTTCACTGGATAAAAATATTTTGACTGTCGATTTAGGTGATGCCTACAAAAGAGAGACTGAAGTAAAAGTCATTTTCTCTAATAAGGCAGGCCTTTATAATTTACCATTTAAACTCCTTCTAACTCCCGAAGTAAACTAAAAGGATATAACCTATGCTCAACTATATCTGGGCTATTCTAATTTTTCTCGGATTTGTTTCTGCTGTATTTTACGACTCTGTTGATACAGCAACTTCCAAATACAGAAATGGCACATCAATAGAGTGTGTCGTGTTGGAGGACTCCAACAAAACATCTCCGCAAAAATTGGAAGTGCTGCTCGATTCCACTACATTATCAAAACATTTTGGAACCAAAATTTCCTCCAGTCTTAAAGGGGAAATACTTCTTAAACCTGAAATGTTAGAGAAGGAATCAAGTATCCTTTTTACAATTCCCGACAATGCAGAGGGGATTGTTAAAGAAATTGCCAAATCCTCCGGCAAAGAGAAGGATATAACCGCGACCGCCCTGATAAAGAAGTTGAACAATGGAAAATTTGGCGTAACTGTAACTCTTGAATCTGTCACTCTGAAGAAGATCAAGGAACTTACCAATGCTGCAATCAGCTACGCAGGAACTGCCGTGGAAATTGCACTTGGCCTGGTTGGAATCATGGCTTTGTGGCTGGGAATTATGAAGATTGCTGAGGCTGCGGGTGTTATCAACTACATTGCAATTGCATTAAAACCGATTACAAAAAGGTTGTTCCCCGAAGTACCACATGATCATCCTGCCATTGGTTCCATAATTATGAATGTCTCGGCAAATTTTCTGGGATTGTCGAATGCAGCTACACCTTTTGGACTAAAAGCGATGGAAGAACTTGACAAACTAAATCCGGAAAAAGGTACTGCAACAAATGCAATGTGTACTTTTTTAGCCATTAACACAGCTGGAATGACCCTGATACCGGCAACTGCAATTGCAATAAGGGCTGCAGCCGGAAGTACACAGCCCGCAGTGATAATCGGAACTTCTCTTTTTGCATCTGCATGTGCAACTACCGCAGGATTAATAGCTGTCAAAACCCTTGAAAAATTCTCACTGGACCGGGAAGAAGGACTTAAGTTCCTAAAGACAGTTGGGAAAAAAGCTATTATTGTTGTCCCTGTTCTGGCCCTCATCATTTATCTTTTTGTATCCGGCATATTTAATTTTTCGTCGCTTGGGATTGATACCGAATCACTAAAATCTGTAATCGACATTTTCTCAGCTTTAGCAATTCCACTGATCATTTTTACTTTTGTCCTGATTGGGTTAATCAAAAAAGTTAAGGTTTATGAGACATTTATTGAGGGAGCAAAAGACGGATTTAATGTCGCTTTAAAGATAATTCCCTACCTGGTTGCGATGTTGGTTGCGATCGGAATTTTCAGAGCGAGTGGCGGTATGGATATACTTGTCTGGTGTCTTTCGCCTGTTACAAATCTCGTTGGGATGCCTGCAGAAGCTCTACCAATGGCATTGATGAGACCACTTTCAGGCAGTGGTTCAATTGCTATAATGACTGAAATAATCAAAACTCATGGACCTGATTCAATACTCGGATTGATGGTTTCTACTTTTTTTGGAAGTACGGAAACTACATTTTATGTTCTCGCAGTCTATTTTGGATCTGTAAACATCAAAAGAACCCGGCATGCACTTCCTGCAGGCCTTATTGCCGATGTAGTTGGACTTCTCATGGCAGTATTTATTGTCAGACTTTTATTTGGTTGATGAATCTAAATAAAAAAAGAGGCTGCCCCTTTTGGAGCAGCCTCTTTAACATTAAAGATATCTAATTTATTTGATTATTCTGAATTCAACTCTTCTGTTCAGGGCCCTACCTTCTTCGGTACTGTTGTCAGCAACTGGACTTGAATCTGCCACACCTTTAACGGTTAATCTTGAGGCATCCACACCTTTGGATACTAAATAATCTTTCACAATTTGTGCGCGTCTGACTGAGAGAGGGTTGTTACCTTCAAGTTCACCTTTGCTGTCTGTGTGTCCGGTAATCTCTACATTAACAGTTTTGTGCATAAGTAGATGTGAAGCATTCAGAGCAAGAACACCGTAGAATTCCGGTTTTATCTCTGATGAACGGTAATCAAAATTGATTCCTACCAAAACCATTTCATGATCCATAACTTCGGGTTTAGTGTTTTCACCCTTGTTTTTCTTAATCATCTCCTCAATCTTCTTGTAATCGATTTCAGTGGCTGGAGGACAAGATACTTTTGCATCGTTGATCATTTTTTGGATCTTATTGTAATCAACTTCAGTTGAGATGCCTTTTGGCAACTCACAATAATTAATTTCCGGACCTCTTGTAAAATGATAGGCCAAACCTACATTCAAAGATGCATAACTGTCAAGCATTCCACCAAATACACCACCATGTGGTCCAATCACACCATCAAATTTGTCGGTGGACAGGGTATGATGTCCAAGTTCAAGAAACGAAGAAAGATCTTTGGAGAGTTGAAGGTTAACACCAACTGTCACAACTAATGTAAGTTCATTGATGCTTAGTCTGTCGGAAACTCCCGGTTGTGGATTTTTAACTTTATATCCAATAACCGAAAAACCTCCACCACCGTAGATCTTAAAAAAATCGCTACATGGGTTAAATGTTATCAAATAATCAATGCCGAGAGAAACAGCATCGGTTGATGGCGGATTTGCATACTTGGGTAGCCCTGGTACAGAATTAAAATTTAAATATGATGCTTTAAGTCTGAAGGCGTTTACCGGAGAAAAATTTCTGGTAAGGGCGATACTTCCACCAACATCGAAACCTTCGTTGTAGGTATCTGCGAACATTCTGGGTGATATTGCAGCTACTTCGACTGCCCACCCGTTTAAATACGTTTGTGAGTAACCAAATGATGTCAACACCAAGAGGATTAATACTGTAAGTTTTTTCACGATATTTGCTTTCTTTTTTCTATAACAAAATTTTCTTTAAAATTTTTACTCATCTTCAACTTTTAGAGCGGTAATCAGGGTAAAAATATTTAAACTTATACATTTTAATTCAATATAATTGAAAAATTTGCTAATACCTAACTATATCAACATACCTTATTTTATTACAACTAAAAAAAATGACAAATAAAGCCCATAATCGGAGCAATTTGTAAGAAATTATCACTGGAGGCAAAAAAAAAGGCTGTCCCATCAGAAACAGCCTTTAATTTTTGTTTTAATACTTTGTCAATTTAAGACCTTAAACTCAACACGTCTGTTCATTGCACGACCTTCAGCAGTACCATTGTCTGCCACAGGAGATGATGAACCATAACCTCTTGATGTTAGTCTCGATGAATCAACACCTTTTTCTATCAAGAAATTCATAACTGCTTGAGCTCTTTTTTCCGAAAGAATAAGGTTACTTACATCATTTCCAACTGCATCAGTATGTCCACCAACTTCAATTCTCATTCCCGGGTTAGCCAAAAGAATCTGTGAAGCGTGGTTAAGAATCGGATATGATTCAGGACGAAGATCTGCTTTTGCAAAATCAAAGTTAACACCGTAAAGAACCCAGCTCTGAGATTGATCTTTTCCGGAATATTGTTTAATCATGTCTTCAATCTTATTGTAATCAATTGGATCAGACTGATATTTTTTAACAATTTCTTCAATTTTAGCATAATCGACAGGGTCATATTTTACCTGTGGATCATCTTTATTAGGCTCTTTATCTTTAGTCTTTCCGTCGTCTTTAACACCATCAAATATGGTTGGACCATCAGCTTTATCGCCACGGTCAATATACATGTTTACACCAACACTAAAAGTCATGTAACTATCGTAAGGACCACCGAGGAACCCGCCAAGTGGGGATGACATATCGATAATTCCGTCAAGCCTGTCATGTGATGCAGTTAAATATCCGACCTCAGTGATTATCGAGTAACCTTCATCAAATAGTTTCCAATCAGCTCCAAGTATCAGGTTGAAACCATAATCAAACTGCCATTTTCCATCTTTCATTGAAACTGATGTCGGTTTGTTGACTGCATACATGTATGCACTTCCGCCCAAACCAATATAAGGGGAAACAGGTTCATTTGGTAAAAACTTATACAATACATCAATCTGACCATTAACCATATCAGTACTTTGGCCTGTATTTGAACCCGGCATATGCATATAAGAAGGTTTAAACCTCATAGTCACATATTCGTTAAAATTTTTCGACAATTCAAAATATCCACCATAGCCAAATTCTTTGCCAAGGTCATCTGTTCCGGCGAATCTGGGATAGTTAAAACCAAATCCGTATTTCCAACTGTTTTTATAAACAGGGTATCGTTCAATTAACGGAGCGGTTTTATCTTTAGGATCCGCGCCCGGATAATACTTGCTCTTTGGTCCAAATCCAAAATTGTAAAGAACACCCAATTGAAAATTCATATAACTATCGCGTCTTCCACCCAGCATTCCACCGATTGGACCATTTGTTCCGTCCAGACGATCGTTGGTCACAGAGTGATATGATATTTCAGCATTTAAGTCCCAACTTTTGGAAATTAAATCTTTAAATACAATTCCAAACCCCAAATCTGTGGAATAATCCAGCACACCTTCATCTTTGCCATCAGTCGCATTTTTGATTTGCTGCAAAAAGCCTGAAAAGCCGAGTGTGAGATATGGAGTAACAGAGTATCCTGGTATAAAATAGTAGTTTAACGCGAACCCCGCACCTATCAGGTCAGAAGTGCTTTTTTTAGCAGACTGAGACTCAAGATGAGTGTAAAATGGTTTCAATCGCAAACCTACGTGTTCGGACATATCCAGTTGGATACTTGCGTAGCCACCAACATTAAATTCCGCACCTCCGGCATCGGTACCAACAAGACGAGGATAACCCAAGCCCAATCCAAACCGCCATTGATCAGTGTAAACCTGGGCACTCAAATTGAGGGAACCTAATAAAAACAACAGAGTTGTCCCTAACAACAGCTTTTTCATATGCGTTTTTTCCTATTTTTAGCAATTCAACTATGTAATGTAATAAAATAAATAATCGATGCAAACACTTTTTTTTGATAATGTTGGCAAGTCACAACTTCTTAACCGTATAAAAATAAATGTATTAATAGATTTACATAAAGTAACTATTTAATCGTTCTCACCATATAATAACCAAGGTCGCTCTATTTTTTTAATTAAACGGGATTAATTATATTTGGAATCACTATTTTCGGGGTGTAGCGCAGCCCGGTTAGCGCGCGTCGTTCGGGACGACGAGGTCGAGAGTTCAAATCCCTCCACCCCGACCATTAACAGGAAACAAAAAAATATGGCATCAAATCATTCATTCGACATAGTATCGGAAGTGGATTTTCAGGAAGTTGACAACGCTGTCAACCAGGCTCTTAAAGAGATAATCCAGAGGTACGACTTAAAAGAGTCGCATACCACCATCGAACTTTCCAAAAAAGATAAAAGCATCTCAATTCATACAAAAGATGATTATTCGCTGTCGCAGAGTATTGATATACTACAGACAAAATTTATCAGGAGAGGAATGTCGATAAAGGTTCTTAAAATGAACGAACCCGAACCGGCTTCCGGAGGTTCGTTAAGACAAAAGATTGATCTTAGGAGTGGAATATCAAAAGAGGATGCAAAAGAGATCACAAAACTGATAAAAGAATCGAAATTAAAGGTAAGTGCCCAGATTCAGGATGAACAAGTGAGGGTGACTGCTTCTAAAATTGACGACCTCCAGGCTGTTCAACAGCTGGTTAAGGATGCAGATTTCGCTTTTCCTGTTCAGTTCGTCAACTACAAATAATCATTTTTTTAGTTAAGGGATGTGTTTTTCAACAATGCATCCCCTTATCTCCTGCCACTAAAAAAGTTATCCGATTTCTCAAGTTTAAGATCCTGTAGCTGTGGAGCTTTCACTTTTATCTCAAATCGATATCCGGTGTAGGTTCCAATCGGATTCCAGATAAAATTCATTATCCAGCAGTGTAAATCGCGGCTTACTACAATCTGTGGTGCAGCAAACTCTTTATTTTCAAAATCATAACTTCCTCCCAATGAAAATTTCCAGTACTTCGTAAGATTAAAGTTTAGATCAGCTCTTAAAGTTGTGTATTTTAAGACCTGAATAGGTGTTACCCGGTTTTCATTGTAGTTAAATGAAAGATTGAGTGACCATGGTATCGAAAAATCCGGATCCACATCGGCGTACAACCCCTGATAATTCCTGTTTTGATAATACACTTTTTCTTGAATAGCTGCCGAATCGGTTACTCCCGCCTCTTTCGCTTTATCTGCAATGAGTATCGCCGATGCTGAAAAGTTGAAATTTCTCAACTGAACCAGTCCTTGTCCCTCACTGATAAGAAATTTATTCAGCTCCCTGCCGTTTTCATCCCAAACATAGGGACTAAAAACCGCCGAACCAGATAGACTTAAAAAATCCAAAATCTGCGTCCTGTAATCGAGGAAAAGATTGGAAAGTTTTAAACTGTCAGCAGCAAAATTATAAGACATCGCAGCGTTAAAGTTAAGAAGTTGAATCTTTTTCTCTTTTGAAGTGGTGTCTGTTAGATCGGGTTTTGTTTTTATTTCAAAAATATTTGAAATCCCAAGTCGCAAATTCTGCTGTTCGCCCATCGGAGCCCCGCCAAATATCTCTCTTTCATATTTGCTGTATTTCACCGGTCGTGCCAGTGCATCAGTATATGAACTGTAATATCCCCATCCATCGGCGGCAAAATCTGGCTGGAAGTCGTAGCTTAGTGTAGGAATTACAGTATGCCGAAGTGCAGCAACTCCAAAAGCATCTACAGGAAACATACCATAAAGTTTTGTTGTAGCTGATACCCCTACTCTGAAAGTCCTCACAAACCCAAGTTTCTCCACATCAGTGGTTACTATTGAGTCCGTCAGGGCATTGGTTCCCATGAGTGAATACTGGTAGGAACTCATCATGTTTGATCCTAGTGGACCGGGAATATAAATGGAAGTTCTTTCAATTTGTTTGTTATACCACAGTTCCTGATAAGAAACATTTGGGGTAAAATTGATATAGCCAATTTTTGGGGAAACTGAAAGACTGATATTGTGTTTAAAACCACCTCTTACATCAAGAACACCCAAAATTGTCTTCCGGTTGTTTTGAAATTGACCTGAATAACTTACACCAAGTTTTTCGTACCAGGCTTGTTCATTGGTTATATCATCACTCCTGAAGGGATAAAACACAGATTTAGTGAATGCAATATTTGGTAAAACTTCACTAATATTCCCACTTTGAAGTTCTTGTTCCCTGCTATAGTTTACGCTCAACCCTGCACCAAGATTTTCAAAATTTTGGAAATATGTGATATTTGAGTAGATATTATTCCTCAAAAGATCGTTATAATTTGAGCTGTTCTGTCTGATATAGTCGCTGGAGACAAATTCTATATTTGCATCAATTCGTGAATCAGGAGTGAGAGGTTGATTATGAACCATCCTGAGTCGCCAGTTTTTTTCGACGGACTTATCGGGGTCTGAATCCTCTCCCCTCATTAAATTTGAATACCCGGCTTCCACATATCCTGTAAAATCGTACCGTTTTGCGTACCTGAAACTACCGTTTAAACCCCAACCACCTCGTGTATAATAATCTCCTGTGACCGTTAGATCAAGATAATCATTGATCGCCCAGTAATATCCAAAACGGGAAAGATATCTGCCATATCCCTCTCGACTTCCGAATGCAGGTGCAAGAAGTCCCGATCTCCTCCCCTTTTGTAACGGAATTACAGCAAATGGAAGGGGTATCGGAAACGGAACACCACCAAATGTCAGCCATATCCATTTACCAATCAGTTGCTCATCGGGAATAACTTTCATTTGAGTGCAAACAAAACCATAATGTGGCGGATCATGATCACAAGTTGTGTAAAACCCTCCCTCAACAAAATAGTTTTTATCGTCCATTTTTTTAATCTTCACACCCGAGTAAGAAGCCTCCTGGTTGTCGGTGGATGCGTAAGTAATGTAACCCTTCTTCGTCTTGAAGTTGTATTTCATTACTTCACCGTAATATTTATCCTTACCATCAACCAGTTCCGGTTTCTGTTTTTTAACAAGAAAACCGGCACTGTCGCTCTCCGTTGCAAAGGCATCCAGATTGGATGATTCCAAATAAACGATGATTCTTCCACTTTTCAGCTCGGTTGTCCTGTACTTGACAACAGCATCATTATAAATCTCAATCCGTTTTTGTTTTGTAAAAAACAGGATGGAATCTGTAGCAGATGCATAGATAAGAGTGTCTATGTCACCTTTTACCACCGAATCCTTTTTGGCAAGTGAATCAAGGGCCAATCCCAATGAATCCCGGTTTATGATAGAGTCATTTATGGAAACAAGAAGTGAATCCGTGGGAGAAGGGATGGTATCGTTGGGAGAGAACACAATTCGGCGGACCGCTCCATCTGCATTTAGAACGACAAAAAACAAAAAAAACAACAGAATAAGGGAACTACGATTCATCTATACTATTCAGTTACCACTGTTTAATTCAATTTTCCTTACAGATTCTTCAATTTTCTGAATAATCATGTTAGCAACCTTTAGTGCCCTGAGACCATCTTCGCCTGAAACAACGGGAGTGGTTCGTTCAGCAACGGCTTTTATAAAAAGTGTCAGTTCATATTCCAAAGCATTTACTTTTGGAGCTTCAGCTTGTTCATAAACAACACTTTTTGCATTTTCACCAACACCAATCAGTCCAAAAGAGAACGCTGAACCTGTCGGTTCCCCGGGTGAAACCAGTCTGTAAATTTCGGTGGTTCCTGTTACAAAATCAAGAGTAATATAATTATCTTTTTGGAAAAGTCTCATTTTTCTCATTTTTTTCTGAGATATTCTGCTTGCTGTTACAACAGCCACAGCACCATTTTCAAACTCGATTCTACAATTTGCAATGTCTTCCGTTGCCGATACCACAGCAATCCCACTCGCGTCCACTTTACAAACTTCGCTTTTTACCAGACTTAATATGATATCAATATCATGTATCATCAGATCAAGCACAACTGCCACATCAGTTCCTCGTGGATTAAATTGTGCAAGCCGGTCAGTTTGTATAAATTTTGGTTCTATCTGATATTTGTCGATAGCAAGAATAGCCGGATTAAACCGTTCTATGTGACCGACCTGTATTAATTTCTCTTTTAACTTTGCGAGAGCCACTAACTTTTCAGCTTCTTCAATTGTCGCCGTTACAGGTTTCTCGATGAAAACATCCAATCCCCTTTCAAGACAATATGCTGCTACTTCATAATGTGCAGTTGTTGTCACCGCGATTGATACAGCCTCATTTTCCTGAACCAAAGAATCAATTGTATCATAAACTTTAATTCCAAACTCTTTGGCACATGCCTCAGCTTTTTCTCTGGATGCATCATACACACCTGTAAGTTCTGCTGTCTCAATATTTTTTAACATTTTTGCGTGCAGATTGCCCAGATGGCCCGTACCTATCACGCCAATTTTAATTTTTTTCATGTTTATCTTGATTTTATGTAGTGGTGGTTCATTAAAGAATTGCCGGATATTTCATTATTGATCTCAATAAATCGATATCCGGATAAAATTCGAATTGTGGGGAATATATTTAACACAGGTGGATCATTTCATTAATAAATAAATGATGATCACTCCCTTGTAATTCAATAGTGTGAAGTAATTGCCGCTATTGCTCCTGAATTTCAGCACACTTGATTGAGCTGTAAGGTATAAAGATTTTAACCGATTCACCGGTTTCTCTTTCGTTTTTCAGGAGTAAGCCATCTTCAAAAGCTTCTTCCAATTTTCCCATTTTGAATACTATTTCGTAAACGGGTGTATTCGAAAATGTGTCAGCCACTAAACCATAATTTTCCAACATGGTTACGTGTACCGATTTTCCTTTATATTTTGACCAATCAAATTTCATAAATCTATCAAACTCCAAGTTGAGCATAAACTTTTTTAGAATAACTTTTTAATATAATAAAACCCTTTTATCTCAGCAAATTCATTCTGTGACAAAAGCGATAAATTCGTCCAAATTTCATTATTTAGTCTCGTTTTGATCATCAAGCCAATTCCTGAAGCGATCCAACCAGCGCGATCCCTTTATTTTTTCTTTTACTGCTATATTCTCATCGTAAAGTCTTGCGAGTTCAGCCCCGACAATAAATACTATATTTGTGTAGTATAACCAAACAGCTATCACTATCAAAAGGGAGTATGTTCCATATATCTGACCAAAAGATGCTATGTTGTCCAGGTAATATCCAAAAGCAAACTTTGCCATAATCCACAACCCGGCTGCGATTAAAGCACCTACCAAAAGGGAAACTTTTCTGATCTTTTTGGAAGGCACTACTCTATAAAAGAAATAAAACAACAAGAAAATAAGCAGGAACGAGATACCCAAAGTGAATGTATCTTTGAGAAACACTGAATCGAGAATCCCAAGAAATGGGAGCTCCATGGCAACTCTTTGAACAATTGTTAATGCAGGAATCAGTAAAAACACTGCAAAAAACACAACAATCATTATAAGGATTAGAAGGAAATCAAACAATTTTGAAATTATGATATTTCTCTGCTCAGGTACATCAAATACCTTGTGGAGCACAGTTCTGATACTCGCAAAAAATCCTGATGCTGCAAATAACAGTGCACCCGAACCAACTATACCCGCAACATTACGATATTCAACAAGCTCTTCTATCCTGCCACTAATCATCGTTTTTGCAAATTCTGCATAACTCTCGTAAGGGATTACAGCATCAATAAAAGTATTGATTCTTCCGACAAATTCAACAGATGAAAGAAAATTTCCCAGAATAAAAAACATAATAAGTGTCATCGGAATAATGCACATAAACAATGAAAACGAGAGTGCACCCGAGAAAAGAAACACATGATGCGTGTCGAATCGATCGATAAACTTCAGTATCCAGTTAACATACACACTGTAGAGTTGTGTAACCCGCTTCCAGGTTGAAGGATTTTTAAACAACCCCGGCTCAAAAACGAATTCTCCATCCATGATCTTTCCCAGATTGGAAAAGAGAGGACCAAGCGTTCTACGCCATAATCTCCGGAATAGCATCATAATACTTATCTTTCAGCTCATTTAATTCAAATTCCATTGCATTTATTTTTACAACGGTTCCTCCTGTTTTTCCCACAATTTTAACCGGTACACCGTGTTTTCCAGCTTTCGCCTGAAATTGTGACAAAAATTCAGGTTTGATCGAAAATATTATCCTGCCCTGCGTCTCGGAAAAGAGAACAAAATCTTCACGATCTCCCTTAATATTTACTTCCGCACCAATCGCCTTTTCAGGATCTGAAATACACGATTCGATTAGAGCAGTAACAAATCCACCTTCAGAAATGTCGTGTGCAGAAATTACAAACCCTTCTTTTATAACCGCAAGGGTAAATTTCTGAAGTTTTTTCTCTATTGCCAGATCACAAAGAGGTGGAACTCCTGTAACCATTCCATGAATCACCTTTAGATATTCCGATCCACCAATCTCCTCTAAATCTTCACCGGCAACAACAATCAAATCACCTTCGTTCCTAAATTGCATACCAGTGATATGGCTTCGATCCTCAATCAAACCCAACATTCCAATAACAGGTGTCGGGTAAACAGCAGAGGTTGGTGCTTCATTATAAAACGATACATTCCCACCGGTTACAGGTGTTTCAAAAAATCTGCAAGCATCACCCATCCCTCTAACTGCCTCAGTGAATTGCCAATAAATTTCAGGTTTGTATGGATTTCCAAAGTTCAAGCAGTTTGTAATTGCCAGCGGAATTGCTCCCGTGCAAACAACATTTCGTGCCGCCTCAGCAACTGCAGATTTTCCACCTTCATAAGGATCAAGATAAACAAACCTTGAATTACAGTCAGTCTTAACCGCGATCGCCTTATTTGTATCTTTAATATATATTACTGCAGCATCACTAACCCCCGGACCCAACACAGTGTTTGTTCTGACCATGCTGTCATACTGCCTGTAAACCCATTTTTTTGATGCAATAACAGGAGAAGAGAGAACCTTTAAGACCGCAGATTTAATATCTGATGGAGCAGTAACTGTATTTTTATCAAACTTGTTGGTCTCATCAAGGTACACAGGTCGTTTTGTCTCACGATCATATTGTGGAGCTCCCCCTCCAAGAACCAAATCATAGGGATCAAGTTCTGCTTTTAAGGCACCCTGATAATTTATTTTAACTTTTCTGTCTTTTGTTACCACTCCAATTGTTTCACAATGAAGGTCCCATTTTTCAAACACTTCTTTAATTTCTTTTTCAAATTCCTTTTTGGCAACCACGAGCATTCGCTCCTGACTTTCGGAAAGCATTATCTCATAAGCTGTCATCCCTGTTTCACGAAGTGGCACTTTGTCAAGATCAATATCCATTCCGTGATTCCCTTTTGCGCTCATTTCAGTGGTTGAGCAGGAAATTCCTGCAGCTCCCATATCCTGAATCCCAATAATGTAACCTTTTCTTATCACCTCAAGTGTGGCTTCAAGCAATAGTTTTTCGGTAAATGGATCGCCTACCTGCACAGAAGGTCTTTTTGCCTCACTCTTTTCAGAAATCTCCTCTGATGCAAATGTTGCCCCGTGAATCCCATCTCTACCGGTTGATGAACCAACAATGATAACAGGATTGCCCTCACCCTCGGCAGTGGCTGAGGCGGTCATGCCGTGTTTTACAATTCCAACTGCCATCGCATTTACAAGTGGATTTCCCTGATAACATTCATCAAAATAAACCTCACCTCCAACCGTGGGCACTCCAAAACAGTTTCCGTAATCTGCTATCCCTTCCACCACTCCGTTAAAAAGGAATCGTGTTCTGTCATCACTCAACGATCCAAATCTTAACGAATTTAACGCCGCAATTGGTCTGGCACCCATCGTAAAAATATCACGAAGAATTCCTCCAACTCCTGTTGCGGCCCCTTGATAAGGTTCTACTGCTGAGGGGTGATTATGACTTTCAATTTTAAAAGCTATTGCAAACCCATCTCCAATATCAACAAGACCGGCATTTTCTTCACCTGCCCCAACCAGAAGACGACCGCCGCTTCTTGGAAGTGTTTTCAGAAGTTTAATCGAATTTTTGTAACTGCAATGTTCACTCCACATAACACTGTAAATACCAAGCTCTGTGAAATTTGGCACCCTGCCAAGTCGTTTGATTATTTCATCAAATTCTTGTGCTGTTAATCCATGTTCCATCGCCAGTGTTAGAGTTACTTCCGGTTCTTTCATTTTCTTTCCAATTTAAATTGAATTCACAAAATCATTTTATTAGTAGATTACTTCTGATTCTTAACCATGAGTTATTCTAAAAACTCTTTCCAGATTTCATATAACTGAAAGGTGGCATAAATATCTCTGCCACAGTATTCAGCTATTTCCTTAATTCTTCCTTCCTCGTACATGGTCTTAACCTCTGCACCGGAAACATCTTTCGATTTTGGGGTTTTTATTCCAAATCCGTGACAATAAAAATCGAGATTAAACTTCCTGAAACCTCCATAAAATGACAACTGCTCAAGCAGATCAAGGTGCATTTTACTGTCGAATCTGTTTCCCATTAAATTTTTCGAAGGTTTTATGCCGAGCATCGCAGATCTTAACATTAGGAACGGAACATCAAATCCCCTTCCATTAAAAGTTACAAGCTGGTCAACTTTTGAAGCAAACTCCCAAAATTTCTGTAAAATCTCTTTTTCTGGCAATCCTTTATAATAAAATCCTGTCTCCTCTGATTGCCATACTTCCTCTGTTTCACTCTCAAAATAGACATAACCTTTTTGTTGTTCGATGTAATACATCCCGATAACAACAACTTTTGAGGTAAACGGATAAAGAGCTCTCCACTCTTTTAATTCTTCTTGTTTTTTCTCTTTATCCTTCTGAGTTTTCTCTTTTTCAGCATCTCTGAGGAGATATTCCTGCTGACTTGGAGCAAGACTTTCCCAGGGCAATCCAACCGTCTCAATATCAAAGACCAATCTTTTCATTTTTTAAGATTCCTGTCAAATATCCGGTGTTCAAATAATTCAACTTTTTTAACAAATTCATTAGATAACGGAAATGATTTACCCGTGGTTTGATTTACCTGCGCAATTACCCCCGCCCCGTCAACTATCAAATCGCCTGTTGCGGCATTTATTATTATATGTTCAAATCCGTAGGATGAGTTACGAATGAAGGATATTCTTGAATAAATGTATAATTCATCGTCGTAACGGGAATGTTTGCGATAGTTTATTTCATTTCTGACCATAAAAAAATTGTAACCATCAGAAAAAAGTCCTCCCGGTGGAACAAGACCTGCCTCTTTAACATATTCAAGTCGCGACTGTTCAAAATAAGAGACATACACAGCATTGTTACAAACACCCAGCATATCAACTTCTTGAAATCTCACTTTGATTTTGGTCAGATGGTAAAATTTTTCACCGTTGTGTTCAAACATGTTAAATACCCTTTAGAATTTTAACAGCTTCAATCACATCGTTTTTATCAACATCAAGATGGGTTATCGCTCTTACTGTGCCAATGGGACCCGGACTAAATCGTAAACCTTTTGATTCACATTCTGAAATTACTTCTGCAGGTGATTTTTTGTTGTGTTTGAAAATGAGAATATTTGTCTCCACTTTTGTGGGATCGATCTCAAATTGAGGCATGTTCGCAATTTCTTCTGCAAGTAGAGATGCATTTGAATGATCATCAACCAAACGGGAAATGTTATTTTTAAGAGCATACATTCCGGCAGCGGCAAGGACACCCAATTGTCTTGTTCCCCCACCCCAGGCTTTTCGAAATCTGAATGCCTCTTTAATAAAATCTTTACTCCCTGCGATTACTGAACCGATTGGAGCCCCCAGACCCTTGGAGAGACAACAGGAAACAGAATCAAACTTTGATGTTATCGATTTTGGCTCTACTCCAAGTTTCACCGCGGCATTCCATACCCTTGCCCCGTCGAGATGGAATTTTATTCCCTTTTCCCGTGCAAAAACCTGTAATTCATCCAATTTATCAAGTGGATAAACCTTTCCCATCCTCCGGTTATGAGTGTTTTCAACAGCTAAAACTTTTGTTCTGGGCATATAATATGCTTCAATTGGTCTGATTGCGGGAGTAACTGATTCGGGAGTCAGGATGCCGTCGGGAGTAAATACGGGAAATAACTGAAGTCCGCTCAAAACGGCTGGTGAACCCGATTCGTAGTAAAATATATGTGATTCAGCATCACAGATCACTTCATCATGAGGTTGTGTGTGGGTTTTCAGGCATAATTGATTCCCCATAACGCCACTTAAAACAAATAATGCAGCTTCAAAACCCAGCATATCGGCTGCAAACTCCTGGAATTCATTAACTGTCGGGTCTTCATTAAATACATCATCCCCAACTTCCGCCTCAAACATCGCCTTCCTCATTTCCCGGGAGGGCTTTGTTACTGTATCACTTCTTAAATCAATAATTTTCAATTTTTTAGGTTCCAAATTGTATTGTAATCGGAGTCCAAAAATACCAATAAATTTTTAATTACTCCCTCATCCTTCGATGAACAGGCCATTTGAAACGATCATCTGACCTTTTGGGAAAACGATCATCAATTATAGATCACATTTGTCACATTTATTATCCTTTTATGGAATTATTTTGCATAAGATAAAGTTTATATATTATATTTGTAATGTACTTAGTACACATTCTTGGACAGGTGTATATAATTTGGTGCACAGTCCAAAACTTATTGAAGATAAACAGCGTCTAATAAACTTAAAAGGCGATTTATACATTAGATTTTACTTTGGCACAATTATTGTATCATTAACAATGGAAACGATACAATCAACAGAGGTTTAATATGAAAAGATTTTTGACACTCATAATTATCTCGGCGGTTCTTTTAACTGCCGGAATGTCAGCTTCAAAAGTTGACAATAAAGTCTCCAACCAAAAAGGTAATGGGGACAACCCTAAAACATTTGTTTTGGAACAGAATTATCCTAACCCGTTTAATCCTGAAACCAATATCAATTACCATTTACCAAATCCCGGACAGGTTAGACTTTCAGTTTACAACCTCCTTGGAGTTGAAGTTGCGGTTCTTGTTGATGAATATCAGATGGCCGGTAATTATAAAGTTAGATTTAATGCTTCGTCATTGCAATCAGGAGTTTATCTTTACAAAATTAAAATGGCAAATCAGACACTAACAAGAAAAATGACATATCTGAAATAAAACATTACTACTTTTTTATAAAAAGGCTGTTCGGAAACGGGCAGCCTTTTTTTTTGTTTAAAAATAGCTGAGAATCGAAGTAGCTAAGTAGCAATTGGATAAACCAAAACCAATAGTCCCGATTCATCGGGAAATTCATTCGGAGGAAGATATATGGAGAATCAAATTTTTGATTAGGGTTAACCCCTATCCCCACGCCATAAATGAACCTTTGTATCTTTGATATTAATCCCCTTTTCCGTAAGTTAATGGATTGATATTTGTATAAAAGGTACATCGAATGAGATACAGTTCTTTATTGTTTTTTCTGTTGGTTTTTACATTAACAACCCTGCCACAGAACTTTACCGGAAAAAAATTCGCCCTCGATCCGGGACACGGAAGTCCACACGGAACCACCTGTGAACCCGAAACCAAGCGTTACGAAGCATGGATGAATCACATCGTGATGCCCTATCTAAAACAGATGCTTCAAAGGGATGGTGCAACGGTCTTTTCAACAAGGGGTGATTTTGATTCACTTGGTGCATGTATAACTCTTTCTGAAAGAGAAGCAGTTGCCAACAACAATAATGTCGATTTTTTTCACTCGATTCACCACAACGCCTTCACGGGAACCAGCAACTATTCCCTCGTATTGTTTGAGCAATTAAACAATACAATCTGTCCTAATGGAAATCCACAATGGCCCGGACAAGCTGACAGCATGGCAATTTATATGGCTGCCGAACTTTTTGCCGGAATGCAAACAACAGTTGGTTACCCAAGAGGCGATTATTGTTTTCTCGGATATAACCTCGGTGTATTAAATAATTTAAATATGCCCGGTGTTTTAAGCGAGGGATCATTTTTTGATTTCCCTGCTGAAATTTTAAGACTTGCAAATCTTGATTACCTCAAAACAGAAGCAGAGGCACAATATCTCTCTTATCTTAAATATTTTAAGAAGCCTCTACCTGCACACGGCAGCCTGGTTGGATTGGTAACCAATCTCTCTTCCGGAAATCCGGTTAAAGGGGTAAGAGTTGTTCTTACTTCACTTGGGAAGACTTATAATGTTGATACACTCGGCAACGGATTTTACAGATTTGACTCCCTTGCTCCGGGAACATACCCAATTTCAGTGTATTCCAATCTGGATACTACCAATACAACTGTTACTATAGTTGCAGGAAAGATCAATAAAAAAAATCTTCTTAGTGGTTCAGCAGATGCCCCTCCACCTGTAAAACTGTTATCTGTCACAGGTTCGGATGGTGCACTAAATTTAAAATGGGAACAACCAACGGGATTAGTGGATTCAATTCTTATTTATCTTTCAGAAAATGGCACACCCCCTACCGGAGCACCATTTAAATCTCTTGCAGGTAATGTGACTACACATACACTTGCAGGGCTTACCTCGGGTGAAACATATTATGTTGCTCTCAAAGCAAAAAACCTTTTTGGTGAAAGTCCATATATTTCAAAAGTGTATGGTGCTGTCGCTTCAACTATTGGAGATCAGGTTCTTTTGGTTGACGGATTTAACAGATATGGCGGCTCAGGGAGCTGGCAGCAGCCATACCACAACTTCACTTCATATTATGGTGAAGCCCTGGCGCAACTTCCAAGAAGATTTTCAACCGTCGCCAACACGGCAATAACATCATCATCACAGATTAAACCTTTTAAATATCTGTTTTGGCTCTTGGGAGATGAATCTACAGTTGATGAAACTTTTTCCACCACTGAACAAACGATGGTAAAAGAATACCTTCAGAATGGTGGAAAGTTGTTTGTGACAGGTTCTGAAGTTGCCTGGGATCTCGATTCCCGTGGTACAGCCACAGATAAAGAATTTTTTAACCAGTTTTTGAAAGCTGCCTATGGTGCTGATAATCCAACACCCAATACTCCATCAGCTACCGGGGCTCCCCTTTCAATTTTTGATGGTGTTTCAGTAACCTTTGGACAAACATACCCCGAAGACTGGCCCGATGTAATTACAGCCGCAAATGGAAGTAGTGTTATAATGAACTACAATTCCACACAAGCTGCTGCGGTTGCATTCGACGGTACTTTCCCAAGTGGAACCAACCCCGGAAAACTTGTATACGTTGCGTTTACTGTTGAAACCATTGGTGATGCAGCCAAAAGAAAATTAATGGTCGAAAAAATCATGAACTTCTTTACAGGTGCAACTTCAATTGACGATCCTGGTAACGAAATGTTGCCGACCACATTTTCGATGTCGGTCCATCCAAATCCATTTAATCCTTCAACAGACCTGACAGTTGGTCTTGTTGAGGATGGCATTTATCAAATAAAACTTTTTGACATTCTTGGAAGAGAATTGATGACAGTAAACGAGGGATTTATGCAGAAAGGTTCTCACCTCTACAGGGTTGATATGAACTCCTATCCGTCAGGCACATACTTTATTCACGTGTCGGGCGCAAATGTTAATTCTGTTCAAAAGATACTTCTTCTTAAATAAATCCGGAAATTGAAATGAAAAAACTACTATTTATAACCATATTATCAACCTCTCTCATCCTGGGACAGGGTATTTCCATTACAATGGCTCCAGTTCCGTTAACATCGGGAGATGAATTATATACTCTGGCTAAAATTTCTCCAAATGGGAAATACGCCTTAATTACACAAAAAGGTTTTTCACGAATTGAACTTGTGGAGATCCCCACAAAAGCTTCACAACTGATAACCAAAGAAACACCGGGTGCGGGTTGGGGTATGAGATGGAATTCAGCGAGTGACCGATTTATCTTCAAAGTAAATGAAACAGGCAATGGAAACACCAAGTCAGTTTCACTTTTTGAATACATTCCTGGTTCCACTCCTAAGAAGCTGGCGACTCTTGATCCCTTAGCCAACAATCTTTGTTTTTATTCGATCAAAGGTAATGGCATCTCAACCGAAGGAAAAAATGGAGATCTTCAAATTATCAGACAATCGGAAAGTCAAAATGATGTAAGTTTCTACATTTCAAACGGAAAAGTAATCTTAAATGATCGCTCCGGAAGTTTGGGAAGTGGAGTTAGTGAACAGATTAAATTGATTGAAAATGTTTTGTTTGCCGAGTGGTCACCTTCAGGCAAAAAACTTGCTATCCACTCCGCAGGAAAAGGAATCTTCATTTTTGATTTTGAGTCGGGTAAAGAATTTAATTTCCCAAAAACTGAATACCCTTCCTGGATAAACGACAACTATTTTTCATACATGATCACCGAAGATGATGGTTATCGCCTTTTAAATAGTAATATCGTGGTAAGTAAGTTCGACGGCACTGAATCCATGATTGTTACAAACAATTTTAACACTCCTGCAAAATATCCATCAGCTTCTCAGGATGGAACAATCCTCTTTACAGGAACAGATAACAAGATATACATAATGAAGGTTGATTTTAGGAATAATTAATGAATTATTTTTTGTATTTTTACAATAATAATTCGTGACAAAAACTTCAATAAATTGTGAGGCAGAAGAAGTTGATGGGACCATCAAAACACTTTAAAACTATTCCTGAACTTTTTAGAATCCTCGTGGATGATTATGGCAAAGATCCGTCAAAGGTGATGCTAAAACACAAGGTTGATAAATTATATGTTGATATAACATATCAACAGTTTAAAAGAGATGTTGAACTCTCCGCTCACGGTCTGCTCTCACTTGGAGTTAAAGAGGGTGATAAGGTTGTTATCCTTGCAGAAAACCGTCCCGAATGGATGATGATCGATTTTTCGATAGTTGGAATTGGTGCCGTTGATGTTCCCCTCTATCCCTCACTTACACCAAAAGATATCGGATTTATCATTAATAACTCCGAATCCAAAACAGTTGTGGTATCAAATAAACTTCTGCTCTCCAAATTCCTAAAAGTTAAAGATGAATGCCCCATAGTTGAGAATATTATTGTTTTTAACGAAAAAGATGCCGATACTTCAGTTACCGGGCTATATTCTCTCACCCAACTTAAAAAAATGGGTGAAGAACACATGAAGTTTAATCCCGGAATGTTTGCGGAGTTAAATGCCTCTGTAAAAGAGTATGATCTTTGTACAATAATTTATACTTCAGGCACAACGGGTGAACCCAAAGGTGTTTTGTTGACACATAACAATATTGTATCGAATGTTATTGCCTGCCTTGATATCCTGCCTGTCACCAGCAAAGAGTTATTTTTATCCTTTTTACCCCTCTGCCATATTTTTGAACGAATGGCAGGTTTTTATCTTGGACTCGCGTCAGGATCTCAGGTTGCTTTTGCTCAAAGTATTGAGACTGTACCTCAAAACATGGTTGAAGTTCGCCCCACTCTTATGACCGCAGTGCCACGTTTATTTGAAAGATTTTATTCCCGTGTTATGAAAACGGTTGAAGCCGGTCCCGAAAAGAAACAAAAAATCTTCCATTGGGGTTTGCAGGTTGGTAAAGATTATGTTAAAGCAAAAAAAGCGGGTAAAATTGGTACCGCTCTTAAGCTGAAACATAAAGTTGCTGATACACTTGTTCTTAAAAAAATAAGGGAAAGAACCGGCGGAAGATTAAAGTTTTTTGTTTCCGGTGGTGCAGCCCTTCCAAAACATCTTGGAGAATTTTTTGAAGCTCTTGGTATCTTAATCATTGAAGGTTACGGATTAACCGAATCCTCACCCGTTATTGCATGTAACAGATTTGAAGCTTATAAATTTGGTTCTGTCGGTAAAGTGGTTCCGGGAGTCCAGGTAAAAATATTAAAAGAATATCCTGAAGCCCCCGATGGTGAAATACTTGCCAAAGGTCCAAATATCATGCAGGGATATTATAAACTTCCTGCGGATACCGCAGAAACAATCAAAAATGGCTGGCTTCATACCGGAGATATTGGTTATATCGATGATGAAGGTTTCCTGCTTATCACCGACAGGAAGAAAAACCTCTTTAAAACATCAGGCGGTAAATATGTTGCACCTACACCGATTGAGAATCTTTTCCTCGCAAATAAATTTATTGAACAATTTGTTCTTATTGGTGACAAAAGAACATTTTTAAGTGCGCTTATTGTCCCCGACTATGATGCACTAAAAGATTATGCAGCAGCCAACCACTGCGAATATGTTGATATCCCCGATCTGATAAAAAAGAAAGAAATTATCCAGCTCTATGAGAAAGAAATAGTGAACATACAAAAAGCTCTTTCAAGTTATGAGAAAGTAAGGAAATTTGCTTTGATGGAGAGGGCATTCACAATCGAAGATGGTGAAATGACACCTTCGATGAAAATCAGAAGAAAAATAGTTGAACATAAATATCAGGAAGAAATCGAAAGAATGTACGCCTGATAATCATTATTTGATTAAAACTAATTCGCCTTAAAAGAAAAAAGGCTGTCCAAATTGGACAGCCTTTTTAATTTCTAATGATGCCTGAGCTTTGAAATAATATCAAGCTCTATTGCTTCCTCACAGAGAAATGGTTCCCCATAATCTTTTCCTATTTTGAATCCATATACCTGCGATCTCGATTTTATATATTCAACAAACCCGGGTTTGCTGATAAATGTCTCAGGTTCTTTGTTTTTTGGATCAAAAAACTGACTGGAAAAAGCAAAAACAGATCTCATTTTATCTTCAAAATGGTCTGTGATATCCACAATAAATGAAGGTTGGAACTCATAAGTCTGCATGTAATAATACAATGCAGAAGGCCTGTAAGAGTGTTGAACATGACCATTGTCATGAGTCTGTATCTTGCCAACACCTGAATAAAAATATGCCTGTTTTGCCAGAGTACTCACAGCAATATGATCAGGATGACGGTCGTTAAAATAGGGAGCAAAGATGACTTTGGGTCTGTATTTTCTGATGTTATACAGAAATTTGAGAAGGTTTTCACGATTTACTTCTATCTGCCCATCGGGTATGTTTAGATTATCTCTGAAATCTGCTTTCAGTATTACACCGGCTTGAATCGCCTCGTGTTGTCTGATTTCAGCGGAACCTCTTGTTCCCAACTCACCTTTTGTACAATCGATTATACCTACTTTAAGACCATGAGCCGACATTTTGGCTATGGTGCCACCCATCGAAAGTTCTGCATCATCAGGGTGTGCGGCAAATACAAGTGCATCTTTTTTCATCTCGAACCTTTAATCCACTAAAGCCATATAACGATCAACATCTTTTATCACATAAGATTTTGAATAATCCGATTTTAATGAGATAAGGATGTCTTTTGCTTTATCTTTTTTGTCCATTTCGATGTAAACAATAGCAGCATTCAATAAATATTGAGCATTCATTGGATTTTCTTTTGAAAGAGAAGCCGCTTTTTCATATCCATCGGCAGCTTTTTCAAGTTCTTTTTTTACTTCGTAATAACCGGCTTTACCATATTCTGCGGCTGCTGAAAAAATTGGATTACCACCGGAATAATCATCATAATATTTAAAAGCTTCTTCGGTTTTTCCAAGGTATGAAAGAGCATTGGCAAGATATATTTTTGCCGCTTCGCCATTTTCAGTGCCTGAAAAATCTTCAGAGATTTTTTTCAATCCGGACAATTTTTTTGTTGGATCACCATCAATTGCCTGAAGATAGGCACCCGACTCATAAACGGGCATAATTTTTGTCAATGCTGTTCCCGCAGCAATATTGTTCTCTTTTTTGTTTATACCATAAAATACAACTGCTGCGATAATTACAACAAATACGGCGATTCCGCCATAAACCAACTTTTTATTCTCTTCAAACCATCCAAGTGCACGATAATAAAGCTCTACTGAGCCTTCTTTTTTCACTTCTTTTGATTTGAACTTACTGATAGGTTTGGCCATTATTAACCTTTCTAAATTCTAAATTTTTGCAATATCAAAGATAACCGTTATTTTGTTAAATTCCTACACGAATATGATTTGAGAATATCCATCCTTTTCCTTCGTGATAGACTTCAATTCTGTAAACTCCCTTTTCCGTAACTACAAATTCGATGTCACTCCCTGTTGTTTCATCGATTACTTTTCCATTATAAACCAACTTCATTTGTGCAAAATGAGTGGGAACCAAAACTCTGAGGTTGATTTTTCCTTCGGCAGGAACGGTATCACCCATGTTGTAAATGTTTCCCCCTGCTTCAGCAAAAAACTTAAATCCTGTTGCATCACCATGATAGTAGTTTGCAATAAAACTTCTTCCCTCTCTTAGGGCTTCAAGAATTGTTTCTTCATACTTTTTGATTAAAATCGGGTCTTCGGTGGGAAAGATTCTTTCTTTTAAGATCACATAAGTTCTGATCGATTTATACAGAACTTTATATGGAAAAACTTCGACTTCAAAAAATCCGAGCAGATTTACACGGTGGGCATGGGCGTCAATTCCACCAATTGCTGTCACTTTCCGCTTCTGATTTAAACTGTCCCAAACATCAAGTGTTTCCTGGGCGGGTCTTTCGATTGTTTTAAGAGGATGCACAAACGACTGATATTTGTTTTGTTCGGTCAGGTTTTCCATCCACTCCGACATGTGGTTCCAAATTTCAATTCCGGTAAAATCGTCTATCTCCCATTCAGTCCACGGATAAGGCGGATGTTCATCCATCGAGTCCCTTTTCTCGTGTGGATGCGCCAAAAATCCTATACCCCCTGCATCTTTTACAGCTTTTACATATTTGGATGCGGGCATTCTGGTTGAAAAAGGTTTATCAATTCCCAGGGCAAGATAATGGTTTTTGTTCTCTTTGTCATTAATTTCACAACCAATCAACAACAGGGTTTTACCGTAAAAACCCCCATATCCTTCATCTTTTGCTCGAAGTGTATTGTGATCGGTGAGAATTATAAAATCCAGTCCCGATTCATTTGCGAGATTTGCAATATCACGGACTTCACCCGAACCGTCAGAATATTTTGAGTGGATGTGGACAGAGCCCGAATAAACAAACATTTTTAGAACTTAAATTCGTCGATTATTTTCTGAATCTCGGCATTTGAAAGTGTTTTTGGTTCTTCTTCCTGTTTTTTGGGTTGTTCCTGTTTTTTTTCAACAGGTCTATTGGAGGAATATTCCTGATTGATTACGGGATTGCCCGCACGAGCTCTTAAACGGTCTTCAATCTCGTTTAAAAAACTTTGGGAACGGGTTACACTTTCCCCCATGCTCGAAAGAGAATTTCCGTGATTGATTGGATTAACCTCAAAAGCGAGATGTTTGATGTTCATGAGATGTTTGGCAGAGACATTTTCAGAGACGATTGATCCACCCCAGGTTCCGGGACCTAAAGTTAATGAGGGGGTTAATGCTGTGGTATATCCAACTGCACCAATCGAAGAAACTGTGTTGCAAAGGATTCTGAAAGCAGGTTTTTCAAGCGCAAATTTCATTATAATTTCAGAATCGTTTGAGTGAATCACCATTGTGTGACCAACTCCGCCAAAATGCAGTAGGTCAATACATTTGTGGCAACCTTCAAGCCATCCTTCAACTGTGTAAAAAGCGAGAATTGGTGAAAGTTTTTCATAAGAGAGAGCTTCTCCCTTTCCAATTTCCTCACATTCAGCAACAAGCACCTTAATATTTTCAGGCACTGAGAACCCGGCATATTGGGCAATCCACACTGCAGGTTTTCCAACTATTTCGGGATTTATTCTTCCATTGTTCAAAATTGCACCGGCGAGTTTTTTCTTTTCGTCGGCATTAACAAAATAACATCCTGCGGCTTTTGCTTCTCTGATCACCTCTTCACGAATTGATGAGTCAACAATCATCGCCTGCTCTGATGAACAAAGCGTCCCGTTGTCAAATGTGGTTCCATAAACTATATCAAGAACAGCTTTTTTGATGTTTGCCGTCCGTTCAATAAATGCCGGAACATTTCCTGCGCCAACTCCATAAGCAGGTGTGCCGGAGCTGTATGCTGCCTTAACCATCGGTGTGCTTCCTGTGGCGAGAATAACAGCAATATTTTTATCACGCATCAATGCTTCTGTTCCCTCAAGAGTGGGATTACTCATACATTGAATCAAACCTTTTGGGGCACCTTCTTTTTCTGCCGCTTCTGATAAAATTCTGAGAGCTTCCACTGTGGATTTTGTTGTTCTTGGATGTGGTGAGGCTACTACTGCATTTCTGCATTTTAACGAAATTATCGCTTTAAACATCGCTGTGGATGTTGGATTTGTAGAAGGCACAAGTGCAGCCACCACTCCCATTGGTTCAGCAATTTTTAAAACTTTTCCATTTGCAAGACTCTCGATAACCCCACACGATTTAAGGTCTTTAATCGATTCCCATACATTTTTAGTCGCAAACTGGTTTTTAATAATTTTATCTTCCACCTTGCCAAAACCACTCTCTTCACATGCCATTTTAGCCAGCACAGCGGCAGCAGCGTACCCGGCATCTGCCATCGCTTTAACTATTCTGTCAACCTGTGACTGTGAGTAGTGTTTAAATTCCATCTGAGCCGATTTGGCTATTCTTGAGAGGTCTCTTGCTTCTTGAATCGAAAGCAGGTCTTTGTCAATATTCATTGTCTTCCTTGGAAAAAATCTCGTCTCGAAATATATCTAATATTAACCTAACTTTCAAGAGAGTTGTCAGGTTAACCTGAAATTTTGGTGGCAACCGCATCAATTAACATGTTTATCTAATTCACTGTAAACAACTAAATGCACTCAACTAAGCTTTTTATTTTCTTAAACTTCCAATTGAGGATTTAATGAACATATAATCGTCTGAATCTCATCACATTTTTAAATATTTCCCATTCTTCTAACAGATTTTGTAAATTATTTCTCAAAAAAATGAGATTTTACTTGTCCTAAATTTTAATTATCAGTAAGTTCCAAGATCAAAAAAGAGCTTTTCTTTTTTATGCTGCTCTGATTAAATGGATCAATAATTTAGAAACCCGGAGTTTATTATGACTCGAAATTTACTAAATATTTTTCTCTTCCTCTATGTATTGCTATCACCATTATTGCATTCACAAACTCCAGAGCCAATTCTCTTTGGTACTTATTTGCCATCCTCTGATCACCCTCAAATAACTTTCCACAGGTTCGATGATACGAATCTCGTAAAGTTAGGTTTTAATACAATATTCCAAACAGTGATGCACCCGATTATTCACGATACATTATTCAAAACAGAGCCATTAAAATGGCACGACAATCGAGCCGCATTGGGTAGTTCGAGTTTCTCTAATATCGTGGCAATGAATAGCCATTGGAATAAAGAAGATGACACACAAGTTGATTGGGTGAAAATTTTAACTCATGGTGCATATAATAAATGGGAAGTCGAAGGTGGAAGTATATTTGAATCAGATAGTCTTAAAATGGTTGCAGATGCAAATCATACCGAATCATTTATCGAAGGTAATATTTCCGGAATAAAAACAAAATCAAGCGGACCATATGAGTCGGATGATACATTAATTTACGGACCGGGTATATATCAAGACCCAAATTATAAGGTTGAAGATCGCACTGATGGTAATCAAATAACCTACTTTGCAGATTTCAGAATGAAAATAGGAACTATTCCCTCTCAGGTGCTGGATGTTTGCAAATTACGTGTACGACTTCACTATCCAATATTCTTCGGAGGTGTAACAACTTGGGATGACAAAATATTGTCCGAAGTGAGTTTAAGATCAAATAATTTAACAACTGAATTCAGTAGTGCGAGAGTTAATTATACAATCTTTGTAGAATTACCAACCACCGAACTTGAACCTGAATACATTATAGACACTGAGAGGCCTGTGATATTAATAAGTCAGGCCAAAATCTTTTATGAAGTAATTATACCTGCAAATGTTGATCCAAATCTTTTCGGTCATCTTTATGTAGATTACATTGAGGTCAGTGAACCGGATATATGGGGAGAAAATGGAAATCCAACTCGGATTGAACAGCGACTCGGAGATTACCATACAATTTGGAGTTCCGGTGATGTTGACTCGGTTTATACAAAAAAAATTAAATATTTTTACACAATGGATGAACCACATAGTTATGATCATTTCATCCCTTATAGAGAGGTAGAATCTGTTCAAAAAACATTAGACCCCCCTATGCGAGATAAACTTATGCTTACTAAAATTTATCCGGAGTGGTCAGGTTACAAAGAGGGGTTAAATGTCATAGATACATGGACAGATGTCGTAAAACCAAGAAAACTAATGTTTTGGTTTTATACTATATTCAATTATCCAAAAGGGACATATTTAAGCCAACTCCAATTACGACCAAGACTTAAGGAAGCTGCTAAATATGATAAGGACTTTTTCTTTACAGCTCAAACATTTGGTACGAGGGATACAAATTATATTGGAGTAATTCCACCACACGATGATCATTATTTCAAATATCGAACTCCAACCGGAAGTCAGGTACTTGGGCAGTCAATGCTTGCTTTGGCTTATGGATGTAAGGGGATTTTCTATGAGACATATTATTCATATAAATCAAATTCTACCGATTGGGGTAATTATTTTGCAGAAAGTTTAGTAGGCGACAGCCCGGACATACTTCATTTCGATAAACCTCGAACTGTTGACTATGGATTGTATGATACAATTGCATCCTTAGGTAGAAGACTTAAAGGGCCCTTGGGTAATTTACTTCCCAAGCTGGAATTCAGTGGAGAAGAAGCTTATATCTTCAATAAATGGGAAGGTGGACGATACCCTGCAGCTATCAATACCACAAAACTTAAAATATATGGTCCGGGGATTCCAGAATATCCTTCCACAAGATGGGTTAATCTTGGAGTAACACGACTCCAACCAAAGGTTGGATACAATTTAACCGGTGACTACTATTTCTTACTTAATCAAAACACTTCTGAAAATATTATACCGGAAAGTGGAGATTTATTTAGCTACTATAACAATATACATGTCGGCATAACTGTAGCTGGTCCAAAAAATTGATGTTTTTTAGATGTTGAGGGTGGATATAGTTTCGCTTTTGAAAATGTTAGTAACACAGGAATTGATTTCTCAGCTATTATTCCAATAGGAAAAGGTGACGGAAGGCTATTCCGCCTCATCCCAACTTTAGCTTCTACAGGACCATTATTAGTAGATGAAACAATCCAATCCGGAGAAACATTCTCATCAGAACGAACAATTACCGTTCCATCAGGGGTAACTCTCAAGATTGAAGGTAATTACACTCTTAAAGACAGTTTGATTATTGAGGATGGTGGAGTCCTCACTTTAGAACCTGGTTCAACACTTAACCTTGATTCTGCAAGTTCGGTTTATTGTGCCGGCGATATTTATGTTAACGGAACGGAAACAAATAAAGCGACAATAAATTTCCTGCAACCCGACAACACAAAACAGAACTCAATATACCTTGGGAAGGGATCATCTGCCATCTTAAACTACGCAGATATAAAAAACGGATTCGCCGGAATAACAGCCACAAGTGGTTTTGATACATTGATGATTAACCAGTGCAAATTCACCAACTTTAGCAATACAGGAATAGTATTAAACGGAACAGGTTTCGAAAATGCCCTGATTACAAACAATAACTACTCAAATTGTGAGTATGCGGGATTTATTACTAATCTTTCAACTGTTGTAATTAACTCTGATTCAGCAAATACAAGATCGGGTTACTGTTTTACAGGAGTATCAGACCTTTGGTTTGGAGGCAACACACTCACAGGTACACAAGAAGGAATCGGACTTTCGTTAACAGGCTGTTACGGGAATATTTATAACAACAGGATAACAAACCACACAGATGGTATCCTCTTGGCAGATTCATACCCCAAAATTGGAGGGAATGAGATAACCAACAACACACAAAGAGGGTTGGTTTGTGAGTATGGCTCAAGTCCTGATCTTGAGGAATTTAGAGAGTCCGGTGTTTGTGAACAAATGAACACCTATCCACTTTCAGGGTTTAACACCATATTTAACAATGGGGATCAAGGAATCGAAGAGTTGGATGCAGAGATATTTCTTGATAAGACCACCATTCACATGGCAGGAGGAACAAACGCTGTATTCGATAATGATAGTTTAGCGTTTATAGCAGGTATTTGTATTGATGATCCACTCGATATTTCAGGTAACTATTGGGGAACCACAGGAGTTGATGAAACAAGATTTGAGTTGGCAGGTGATAATACTATAATTTACACACCTCAATTGTCAACATTCAATCCTGTGATATCACCCGATTGTCCGTTTGTAATAAATCTTAGTGCAATATCATTTACTGATACACTGTACAGAATGAGTAATGCTGTTCCCGGTACCGGAGGAGGCAGAGAGGAAAGATATATGGCAACAGGACAGTACGACAGTGCATATACAGAATTCCAATCGATGTCACTGATGTCAGGAACAACATCATCGATAGACACAAGACCATTAAGAGGAATGTACAGGAGTGGTAAATTAGCAACCAATAAAGAAACAAAACTGTATCAGTTGACACAAAAGACAGATTCTCTCTTAAATTCAATAGCGGACACAAATGTAGTAACAACACTGAATAGATTAAAAGTATTCATTGACGCGGATAACAACAACATCCAATCTGCTCAGGTTCTTGCTTCAAATAACACAGCAAGTGCAAATACTGAGACAGAACAGTTCCATGCACAAACAGAGGAATTGGCAATTGCATTAAGAGGAGCAGCCCTAAACAGAAACATGAAAAATGATGTTGGCTCTATAACTACAATTAATAAATCAGGCTTGCAAAACCTGATGAAGAGGCACAGTAACAAGTTCACAACAAAGAAGGAACCAAAACCTGTAGAAGTAATCACAGAATATTCATTATCACAGAATTATCCAAACCCGTTTAACAGTTCAACAATAATTGAGTATGCACTTCCGAAAGAAGGACTTGTATCAATTAAACTACATGACATAACCGGAAGGTTAGTAAAACAGTTGGTGAATGAACAAAAGCCGATGGGCATACACAGAACAACAATAGACTCACGCAACCTTGCCAGTGGAGTATATATATATTCTCTGAGAGTAAATGACACAAATATCAACAAGAAATTGGTGATACTAAAATGATGATCATCAAAAGAATAATGCATTTACTACAGAATGCAAACAATAAAAGAATTACCGGAACAAAGAGTTTCTTGTTCACTGTTTATCTTTTTCTGTTGCTGAGTCTCCCTGGTTATTCCAGTATCAGATATGTAAGAGCGGGGAATGCAACCCCCGCTTTTCCTTATATTTCTTGGGCAACGGCATCTGATTCGGTGCAAAAAGTTGTTGATATTTGTGAGAATGGCGATACGATAATAATAGGTACTGGAATTTATAGAGAACTTGTGCGCTCCGAGAGGAATGATAAAACTCTTACTTTTATAGGAACAGATGTTGATAGTTGTATATTTGATTTATCAGGTTATCCTCCTGAAACTGAATGTATTAGTATATTCATAAAACATAGTATTACAGTAGAAAATCTACGGTTTACAACCACAACCAATGATGCGAATAAGCACACTGCAATTTTCTCAGGTTCTTCTCCTTTTCCCATAACTGTAAATGTAAGAAATTGTCATTTCTCAAATCTTAGAGAATGTATAGATTTATCAAAAGTAAATGGTGAAATAACCGGTAACTACTTTTATAATGTAACCAGAGCTGTTCTAAACACACTTCGTCCCGCAGGTGAGTACATGCAGATATACAACAACACAATAATTAGATCCGGTGGTACTGCAATAGTTTGCCATTATGGAATGATTCGAAATAATTGGATACTTATGAGACAAGGGACGGGAATTGGTGGTAATAGTTTATTTGGTAGTGGACAACAAATTTATAATAATTTAGTTGTTTTATTATATCCACTCACTAACCATTTTGGGCTGGGAAGTGTAGAAGGCACAATCAGAAACAATGTGATACTAAATACGGGAGTTGGTATCCAAGCGATCAAGTCAGAAATTAAAAATAATATTATATCAAATTGTAGCTTAGAGGCAATTAGATTTAATATTTCCTCTCATGCCCAAAACTGCGATATTAATTACAATACATTTTATCTAAACAAAAGAATTTCAAATAATTTGTCAATATTCAACCCCGACACCACTATATACTATACTTCAGACCCAATGTTTGAAAACCCGGACAGCAACAACTTTATGCTCCAAATGTTCTCACCCTTAATAGATGTCGGCGATCCAAACATTTTAGATGTTGATGGTACACGGAGTGATGTTGGACTGTACGGTGGGCCTTATGGACAGAGTTATGAGTACAAAGATTTACCACCCAAAAAACCAAAAGTAACATCTGCCACCAAACTCAAAAATAAAGTAGATTTCCAATGGCGGGGAGGAACAGAAGCTGACTTTAATTCCTTCTCACTTTACAGGAGCAGAGACCCATTATTTATCCCTGATGTTAACAATAAAATATATTCCGGAATTGATACACTATTCACAGATTCACTTGCAGACGCAACAGGCAGTTACAGTTATAAACTGAATGCAAAGGACAATCAAGGGAATGTCAGTAAACTTGACAGTGTCACGGTTGTGTTAACAGGTATTTCAGACGAAGTAGAAAGCTCAACACCTGAGAGGATTTATTTATATCAAAATTACCCGAATCCATTTAATCCTTCAACTAAGATAAAATTTTCATTAACTGAAGAATCAGTAGTAATTCTTCGAGTATATGATGTAAATGGTGAGTTGGTGACCATCCTTCAAAACGGATGGCTTCCTTCGGGGGAATACGAAAGAGAATTTTCCCCCTCATCAATCGGGACATTAAAAGATATTGCATCAGGCGTATATTTTTATAATTTGATGGTGAAAGATAAAAATTTGATACCTTTATTTGTCAAAACCGAAAAAATGATGTTTCTCAAATAGTTTTGAAGTCGCAGAAAATCGTAGAATCGAATTATATGATTGAATGAAAGCCTTTTTCAAAATTAGCTATTAATATTGCGTATGGAAGTAAATTAAATATAATATCTTCAAATTGTTTAATCACCATCTCATCTTTTGCCCCAAATCCTTCAGATTAACTGGCTGTCAGGTTAAATCGGTCGAATGTTTGTCATGTACCGTCAGAAGTTTAAATTTAAACTTCTGATTTTTGAATTAATCACAAGGTTCTCTTGTTAAGACTGAAAAAGAAAGGTTGTTGATTGGAAGATAAATTAACTCTTCTTGAGGTGTTTGACAATATAAACTCTCATAGAAACTATAGAATTGTTCATACAGTCCATGAATTTACTTCGGTTTGTCCCAAAACAGGACAGCCCGATTTTGCCACCATGGAGATTGAGTATATCCCCGAAAAATTTTGTGTTGAATTAAAGTCATTAAAACTTTATCTGCAATCATTTAGAAACGATGGTATTTTTTACGAAAATGTGACAAATCGAATTGCCGATGATCTTATTGGAATTTTGCAACCCCGATACTTCAGGTTAACTGCAAATTTCTCAGTACGCGGAGGATTATCCTCTGTTGTTGAAGTTGAACACATCGCAGATGGATTTGAAGAGTAAATAAATTATGAACTCCGGAGACCCTGAAAAATATAATCTAAAAGGATTCATTCCTGAATTTTTTCCATTGGAAGAAGTTATCAAAAATGGATTGGGGTGCTCCTACAGATATAGTCTCGAAATTGAAAGACTGATCTCCACCGTTCAAGGCTCCACAGATCTTGACTTTGCTGTGGTCTCCGGAGGTTCACTCGCCCGCAGGGAGCTTGCTCCCTGGTCTGACATTGATATAACCATTATCTCAATCGACAGTCGTAACGACGCAGATCAAATATCCTCCTTCATTACTGCATTATGGGATGTTGGACTCGAAGTTTCCCACACCGTCAAAGAATTATCTGATATCCAAAAATATTCGGACTCCGACCTTCATGTTTTCACTTCACTCCTTGAGACTTCATTTATTTGTGGAAATTTTGAGGTTTATGAAAAATGGCTGCAAACACTTAAATCGGTTTTTACTGTTGACCTCAAAATGAACCTCTTTGGAGAGTTTGTTGAGGATATGAAAAACCGGTATGAAAAACATGGTTCATCCAGCAAAATGATTGAACCAAATGTTAAACTTTCCAATGGTGGACTCAGGGATTTCCAACTTTTACAGTGGATTTACATCCTCGCAAATGCTCAACCGTTTATTCAGATTGACGGACTTTCACAATCCGAACATTTTATAAATTCGATATTTGAAGAAAAACCTTTCCCGGTAAATGAGATTGCCCGACTTTTAAAAAGTTATAAATTTCTTATGACCGTGAGAAATATTTTACATCTTAATTCAGGCAGAAAAACTGACAGACTCGATTTTGAAGCGCAAATTGAGGTGGCGAGGCTTCTGAATTATGAAAATGGTTATAAAGGGTTGATGAAGGACTATTATAATGCAACGGGAATTGTAAACAGATTCCTCAAGTCCTTTATAAAGCGTTACCGTAAAATTCTTTTCCCCCTCCCTCCGTCCTCTCTCGAAATAAACCTTGACAATACATTTTATCTTTTGGGTGATCTGCTTTATACGAGGACTGAAGATGTTTTAACTTCTGATCAGATTGTAAAAGCATTTTATTTTAAGGCTGATCAGGCGGCATTTTTTGATGAAAAACTCAGATCTCAGATTGTTAACAGTCTCGACAAAAATGAGATTGAACGAACTGCGGAAGTTACTACTTATTTTAAGAAGTTGTTACAACACAAAGAAAATGTGGGCTCAACTCTCGCTTCGATGCATGAACTGGGTGTTCTTGGGGCGTTAATTCCGGAGTTTGAAGATTTTGCCGGTTATATCCAACATGGAGTTTACCACAGCTACACCGCGGATGAACATACAATTATTGCGATAATGAATGTTGAAAAAGTTCAGAATGAAAAATCGGTACTTGGAAGGCTATTTAATACAATTGCCAAAAGAGACCTGTTGTATCTGGCAATTTTGTTTCATGACATCGCAAAACCGATAGACCTTGAGGGGCATCATATCCTCGGCGCTGAAATTGCAGATTCATTTATGCAGGATTTTGGATATACAGATAAAGATATTGAAAAAGTAAAATTTCTTGTAAAAAACCACCTTATTATGGCTCATACCGCCTTCAGAAGGGATCTAAACTCGCCTGAAACTCTAAATCATTTTGTTTCGGCCCTTGGTACTCTCGAAGAACTCGACCTGCTTTATCTGCTCACTTATGCCGATCTTTCTGCCGTTAACAGTGCGCTTTGGACATCATGGAAAAATGAACTCTTAAATGAACTTTACCGGAAATCCAGAGAGATGATAAGTGAAGAGATACCTGCGGAAGAGTTGTTATATCAGTCATCTTTCCCTCTCCCACACAAAATAATGGAGCACTCAAATAACATTTCCCATGAACATGTGAAATCGCATATCGATTCATTTGAAGATCTCTCTTATGCCAACTATTTTTCAGAAGAGGAGATGGCGCAACATATTGAAGAGATTGTTTCGGGATCACAAATCTCTGTTATTTTTAAACAGCTCGACAATTTTACCAATGTCACGATAATCACTTTTGATGCAGAATCACTTTTGGCAAAGTTGTGTGGTGTCTTTTTGATCAACGATGTTAATATTCATGATGCAAAAATTTTCACAAGAAAAGACAGCATCATCATTGATAATTTTAATGTTTCCGATTTTAGAACCAACTCAACCGTTGATGAGGCTAAATTTGATAAAATTCGGGCAGATTTTGTGAGCATGGAACAAGGGATGTTACAACTCTCAAATGAACTCAAAAAACATAAATCAAAATGGTGGCGGCTCGAGACCAAATTCTTCAAAAAACAGGGAAAAATATCGATAAAGTTTGAAGAATCTGAAAAATATACAATTATTGACATCCACTCCCCCGATCGGCTTGGTTTTTTATATAAAGTGACCACAAAATTGCACGACCTGGGACTTGTTATCTATTTTGCCAAAATCCTCACCATGGGAAGTGATATTGTGGATTCATTTTATGTGCTTGACGCAAAAAAGAAAAAGATTTCCAAAAACTTCTACCGTGTTATTAGTGATGAACTTAATTCATGTATCGAAGAGATTTTATAACTCCGATAGATTATGTTTTTAAACCAATTGAAAATTAAACTTTTATAATTTTATGAAAAATAACTCAGCTCCAATTGGAGTTTTTGATTCCGGTATCGGTGGACTCACAGTGGTTAAACATCTAATTGATGCGTTACCAAACGAAAACATTGTCTATTTTGGCGATACAGCCCGCGTCCCATACGGTTCAAAATCGAATGATACTGTTATTGAGTATTCAATTCAAAATGCCGCTTTTTTGATGGAGTTTGGAGTTAAGGCAATTGTTGTTGCATGTAACACAGCATCCTCGGTGGCGATGGAAAGTTTGCGGGATAAATTTGACATTCCTGTGATCGGAATGATTGAACCCGGAGCAAAATATGGACTTGGTTATACCTCTACTAATAAAATTGGTGTTATCGGTACACGCTCTACCATCGGAAACAACGCTTATTCAAAAAAGATAAAAGAGATTAATTCTGAAGTGGAGGTTTTCGAAAAAGCCTGTCCACTTTTTGTTCCTTTTGCGGAGGAAGGCTGGATCGACCACCCTGCAACAATAGCCGTGGCTGAAGAATATCTTGAACCACTAAAAAATGCAGGAATCGACACACTAATTCTCGGCTGTACTCACTACCCTATCCTTAGAGGTGTGATCCAAAATGTTGTTGGATCACAAATAAAACTTGTGGATTCCGGAATTGCTGCTTCCTATTCTGTTGTTAATGAATTAACCGAAAAAGACCTTTTAAATTCATCCAATTCACCGGGTACACAACTCTATTATGTGAGTGATGTTCCCACCACCTTTCAATTTGTTGCTTCACTTTTCCTCGGGAAAGAGATTTACAATGTTAAAAAAGTGGAAACTGACTACATTTCCTCCCTCTTTAGTATCAATAAATAACATTTTATTTTACTAAAGTAAATAAATTTCCCCGATTCATTGATTTACTATTGCACAGTATCCTGTGCTTCTTTATATTTGCTATTGTTATTTAGACTTAATCTAAATATAAATCACTAATTAAATAATATCACAAAAGAGTTATCATGAATCTTAAACACAAAATAAATTTAGCAGCAATAATTTTCATTTTTGGCTTCCTCACCATTAATGCACAGGATGATTTTTTCACACCAACCACCACGGTTGGCGGTTATGGTGAACTTCACTATAACAACAACACTTTTACATCCAAAAAAGCAGAAAAAAAGTTGGATTTCCACCGTTTTGTTCTCTTCTTTTCTCATTCTTTCACAGAAAAATGGTCATTTAAAGCCGAACTCGAGATTGAACATAATTTTGTAAGTGGTGGAAATGGTGAAGTTGAACTTGAACAGGCTTATATCAGCTATCTTCCCTATGACTACCTTGGATTTAAGGCAGGTGTGGTTTTGGCTCCGATTGGAATCATCAATGAATTTCATGAACCTCCCACCTTTTTTGGCGTTGAAAGACCGGATTACCACAATGCCATCATTCCAACCACATGGTTTGGAAATGGTGCCGCAATCTTTGGTAATTACAAAGGTTTTGAATACACTTTTAATGTAATGGAAGGATTAAATAACGAAAAGTTTACACCCGCCTCTGCCCTAAGAAGTGGCAGAAGAAAAGGTTATATGCCCGATGCCACTGATTTTATGTACACCCTCAGAGCAGATTACAATGTGATTCCCGGACTAAAAGCAGGTGCTTCGGTTACATATAACAAAGCAAGAGGTGATTCAACCACGATGGAATTTAATCTTGTTGAATTACATGCACAGTTTCGAAAAGATGGCTTCCATGTCGTTGCAGAGGGTGCCCAAATCAGCTATAACTCGGGAAGAGTTGAATCTTCCACAGGATTTTATTTTGATCTTGGATATGAAATAAACAGATTATTTAAGTCAGAATGGAAATTTATCCCCTTTGTCAGATATTCTTCATACAACACTGCCGCCACAGTAAGAACAAACACATTAAATCCCGATAGTTATGCCTACAACCAGATTATGTTTGGGATAAATATCCTTCCCGTTGATAATGTGGTAATCAAAGCAGATTTTAGCTCCAAAAAGAGGAAATCTGATGATGATGAAACAAAATCATTTAACCTTGGTGTAGGATACATGTTTTAATTATGGCGCATAAACTCATGAAATTAACCCTCATGATGTCTGCCGTGTCCTGCCTGTTTTTTAATGTAAACGGGCAGGATATCCGGCAATTGACCGAGGGTATACTCAAACAGGAACTCGGGAAATCGGTAACTATTGTCGAAGAAAAATTTAGCATCCCGGCAAAAGCAAAGAAAAATACCGAATCCGCCGCAAAACAGAAGTTTTTGAACGATTTTATCTACATCTATAAAGTCTCTGAAAAAGGGAAATTCAAAGCTTATGGTTTTCTCGACAATGTGAAGGGTAAAGCGATGCCGATAACTTTTCTTGTGATTTTTAATACCAAGGGTGTCATCCTTTCCTCTCACATTGTAAAATATCGGGAACAATACGGTGGTGAAGTTGCTTCAAAAGACTGGAATAAAGATTTTAAGGGGAAGGATGCCGGTTCTGATTATACAGTCGGGAAATCGATTGATACAATCTCGGGGGCTACAATATCAGCAAATTCGGTCTCCAAAGGGATCAAAAAACTTGCAATACTCTTTAAAGAAATAATCAAATAATAATTTTGAGAAGTGTGTGAACATTAAATTACATCAACTGCCAAGGGATTTTAAGATCTTCCTTGCAGCATTTATAATCCTTTTATCTTTTGCCGTGGCAACAGGACTTGCTTTTTTATACCACACCACAAATTATAAACCCAACTCAGCAGTTGAACATTTTAATGGCTCAGAACCAACTCAGGATTCTGATTTTGAAATCCCCGAAAAATATGCAAAACCCGTAAGTGAATTATTGATCACAACACACAATCACTTTTTTGGTTTTGCATTCATTTTTCTTGCCCTCGGGACAATATTTTATTTTAACTCCACAATTACCGGCTTCTGGAAGGGTCTCCTGATCACAGAGCCGCTCTTCTCAACCCTCTTCACCTTTGGTGGCATTTGGCTCGTCCGCTACATCCACCCGGGATTTATCTACCTGACCGTAATCTCCTCAACCCTTATCTACCTCTCCTTTGCCGTGATGACAGGGGTGGTTCTATACGAACTTCTGATTAAGAAGGAGAGAACTTTAGAACCTTAGAACCTGAGAACCTGAGAGAATAATCAAATCTTTTGGCCCCGAACGGGGTCAACTATGGGTAGGTATATGGATTAAACACCCACCCCACATATTTTTCGACCCCGGACGGGGTCGCCTGTGGGTAGCGGTAAATGGATAAAACACCAATCCCAAATTTTTGTCGGCCCCGCAAGGGGTCGCCTATGG
>CAYJKN010000001.1:873249-898518 GCA_964371075.1 uncultured Ignavibacteriaceae bacterium
ATGGATAAAACACCAATCCCAAATTTTTGTCGGCCCCGCAAGGGGTCGCCTATGGATAACAATCCCCAAACAATTGAAAAATTGGCCCCGGATGGGGTCGCCTATGGGTGACGGATCGTAAAACAATTATAAATATTGGCCCCGGACGGGGTCACCTATGGGTAGAATTGGATATGGATAAAACACCCCATTCCACATTTTTGTTGGCCCCGGACGGGGTCGTCTATGGGTAACGGATCGTCATAAAATTGAAAAGTTTGGCCCCGGACGGGGTCAACTATGGGTAGAAATTTTAATTATAATTTTCGGGATTTTCATGCCCGTAAGCTGCAAGAAAACGCCTAATCTCGGAAATGGAACTCTCCTCTAAATGATGATTTTCCTGGTTACGAATGTAATCATGAATTCTATCCAACTCCGTTTTACCAATCGTGAAAGCTCCATACCCTTCCTGCCAACTGAAATGCCCCCTTATAAATCGTTTTTCGTTGATAAACCTGGAAGACTCTGATTTAATATCGCGAATCAAGTCGGGCAAAGCCTGATTGGGATTATAACCAATAAGAATGTGGATATGATCTTCGACACCATTGATCTCACGCACTTTGTGATTACGATTATGAATGATCGAGGTAATGAATTTTAACACTTCATGTCGAAATGTTGATTTAAGAACTTTTTCTCTTGATTTATCTGCGAAAACTATGTGTAAATATATTTGTGTGAATGTTGAATTTGACATTTTCTCTACCCATACATGACCCCATACGGGGCCAATTCTTTCAATTGCTTGACGAAGCTATCCATACAAGACCCCTTACGGGGCCAATATTATCAATTGTTGGACGTGTTCGACGCTATCCATACGTGACCTTCTATCCATACGTGACCCCTTACGGGGCCAATTGGAATGGATATTTTTCGCTATCCATAGGAGACCCCATACGGGGCCAAATGGCATGGATATTTTTCGCTATCCATAGGAGACCCCTTACGGGGCCAATTGGCATGGATATTTTTCATTTTCGCAAATCTCTGAAGTTCTGAAGTTCCGAAATTCTGAAGTTCCGAGGTTCTGAAGTTCCGAGGTTCAGAAATTCCGAGGTTCTGAAGTTCTGAAGTTCCGAGGTTCCGAAGTTCTACTTAAGAAACCTGTCGAACCAATCTTTAACTTCTTTGTACCAGAAGATTGAATTTTGTGCTTGCATCACCCAGTGGTTTTCGTCGGGGAAATAGACAAGACGGGCAGGAACTCCCTTCCCTTTTAAGACACCATATAATTCAAGGCCCTGGGTGACAACAACACGATAATCTTTTTCACCGTGGATAACCAACATCGGTGTTAAAAATTTGTCTGCATAGGATGAAGGACTGTGTTTAAGTACCTGCTCTTTGTTATACCAGGGAGCACCACCATAAGCAAGCTCACGGAAGTGAGTCATGTCGGAGGCAAACTGTCCAAAATAGTTATAAACCCCGGCATGAGAAACCAAAGCTGAAAACTTATTGGTATGTCCTGCAATATAGTTTACAAGATAACCACCGTAACTTCCACCAGCAGCACCAATTTTATTTTCATTGATAAAATCAAATTCATCGGTAAGGAATTCGGTTGCATTCATCATATCGATGTAAGGTTTTTCACCATGTGCACCCACTATAGACTCTGCAAATTTTTCGCCAAATCCTGTACTTCCATGAAAATTAACCATTGCAACCACATATCCCATACCGGCAAACACCTGCGAATTCCATCTGTAATGAAAATCATCGCTGAAAGCTCCGTGAGGACCACCATGAATAAGATGGATCAAAGGATATTTTTTGGTTTTGTCAAATTTTGGGGGGTAAAGTAGAAATACCTGAACAGAGTCTTTATCTGCTCCCTCAAACCAGTGTTCCTCAAATTTCCCAAATTCAAAAGTTGAGGTAAACTCTTTATTTAGATCAACCAAAACCTTGAGATTGCGGGTATTCCGGTCAAAAGAGACGATTCTTTGTGGGGTTGTATTGTTCTGATTTAGAAAATAGACAATATTACTGTCGGGAAGGATTCCACTGTTAGTGCCTTCGGTGAAGATATATTCCAAACCGGCACCTGCGGCATCAATCTTAAAAATTCCGGTTCTGCCACGATAGTCGCCTGTAAAATAGATTGTTCCTTCTTTTGTATCAAATTCATACTGACCAACAGATATATCAATCTTTGCGGTGCTGATGGTATCTTTACCCGATGTTAGATCATATCTTGATAACTTTGAATTCTCAGCCACTTTATTTACATCAAGAGTTTTGAGATAAAAAATAAATTTACCACATGGAGAAAATTGAGGAGAGCCGTCACCCGAAGGGTTGTTTGCTGTAATGTTTTCCATCTTTCCTGAGCCATCACAGTTCATGATGAAAAGATCAAAATTCAGATCTTTGAAATAGGGTTTGGGGGTAACATTCATCGATACAACAATTTTATCACCTGAAGGTGAAATGTCATAATCTGCACCACCGGTTACAGAAAACATTCCTTCATTTTGAGGAGTAAGATCGGTTACCTTGCCTGTTGCCACTTCAACCGAGTAGATGTGTGTAACATAACCATCGGTTAACCAACTGTCCCAGTAGCGATAAAATCTGTCTTCGGTAACTTTTGCAGTTACTTTATTCTCTTTTTTAATTTTTACCAACTTTTTAAGAGAATCCAGATTACCTTTTGCTTCGGGATAGGTATTTGAAGTAAAAGCCAGTTTGGATCCATCAGGAAACCATTTTATGGAAGACGCACCAAGTGGCATTTCCGTAAGACGAGTCGCCTCACCACCGTCACGATTGATCAAATATATTTGACCTCTCTCATCCAATTCTCTTTTCGAAATAAAAGCGAGCTTTTTTCCATCCGGCGACCAAACAGGAGAGGACTCTCCCCCTTTGCCGGAAGTGAATTTTCTATATTCGCCTGTTTTTAAATCAAGCAGATAAAGATCACTCTCTGATTCGTTTTTTGAAGCATCAAAAGTGGTAACTGAAAAAACAGCCTCGGTTTTTTGTGGGTTAACCACAAAACTTCCGATTCTTTTCATTTTCCAGATATCTTCAGCAGTTAATACTTTTTTCTCCTGAGCTGACAGATTTACAAATATCAGCAGTGTTAATATGGCGGTGGTGACGACTCTCATGAAACCTCTTTTATTAAGGAAGTCTGTTTGTTATATTCTGTACATATTCATTTCGGAAAACACCCTGACCTGCATAATTTGTGTATGAAAAGACAGCGAAGCCGGTTTCTGATAATCTCTTATCGGTCGTGGATATTCTGGCAATTGGATCAGGATGAGTGGAGAGGAATGTCTCGAGTCCACTACTGCCACCCGCGTTAACCTTGCCATCATCGCGAAGTTTTTCAAAAAAGAACTTAACACCACCGGGATAAAACCTGGTTTCTTTAAGATACTCGATCGAAAATTTATCACTTTCATCTTCTGCCGAACGGCTGTTTGAAAGCAGTGACAGCCCTGCAAACAGGTTTGCGGCAATCTCCACATATTGATTGGGGTTTTGTCCAAGAACAAGACTGATCAACATTGCGGTACCATACTGATTTGTCATTCTTTGGGTTGCATGCCTGCGTTCTGCATGGGCAATTTCGTGTCCAATTACACCGGCAAGGGCAGCCTCGGAATCGAGATATTTTAACAATCCTGTATAAACATAAACTTTTCCGCCCGGAAGAGCAAAAGCATTCAGGATATCAGGTCTGTCGATAATCTCGAGTTCATATTGATAAACATTTCTCTTTTTGATGGAGTTTGCAACCAGTATCTGGTCGAATATTTGTGATTTGATATATTGTTTTAAAGCAGGATCACCTCTGTAAACAGGATATTCCTGCTGATTGGCTGCGATCTCATTTGCGACATTTGCTCCTAAAGCAACTTCGTCTGCATCTGAGAAAATATTCATTCCAAGACTCGAACAAGCCGAGATAAAGAATGTGAACGCAACTGACAGTACTACTGCACTGTATTTAGTAAGTTTCATTTTATTGCCTCAATTCTAATTATTTGTTTGCTTCCTCTGCTCTTATCTCATCCCACAATCTTTTTACAAGTAATTGTATGTTGTGGCCATTAGCTGATGAAATAATTACAGGTTTCCCTCGATATCCTTTAACTTTGATTTTTGCTGCTTCTTTCAGCCCGTCTTCATCAATTAAATCAGCCTTTGTAAGGCAAAGAATTTTCTTTTTCTTTGCCAGCGCGGGACTGAATTTTTTTAATTCACTTATTAAAGTATGATAATCTCCATCGTAGTCCTCCGATGAAATATCAATCATAAAAAGCAGAGTACCCGTTCTTTCTATGTGTTTCAGGAACTGAATTCCCAAACCTTTTCCATCACTGGCACCCTCAATAATTCCGGGAATATCTGCAACCGTAAAAGAATCATAATCTCCCACTCTCACAATACCAAGATTTGGTTCTAAAGTTGTAAATGGATAATTCGCAATTTTTGGTTTTGCCTCGGAAATCACAGATATAAAAGTGGATTTCCCTGCATTTGGGAAACCAACAAGTCCAACATCGGCAAGGAGTTTTAATTCCAGTTCAACATTGTAAGACTGTCCCTCTTTTCCGGGTTCGGCATATCTTGGTGTTCTGTTCACGGGGGTTGCAAAATTGGAATTACCCCTTCCTCCTCTACCACCTTTGGCAAACAAGTAGGTTTTTCCATCCTCATCAATATCAAGGATTATTTTCCCGGTGTCGGCATCTTTTATAATAGTACCCACGGGTACTTTAATAATGAGGTCTTCACCCTTGCGTCCTGTTTTTAAGGAGCCACTTCCGGGAACGCCGTTTTCAGCGAGATATTTTTTCTTATATCTAAAGTCAAGCAGTGTGTGCAGATTGTGATCGGCAAAAATATATACCGAACCACCATCTCCCCCGTCACCACCAGATGGACCACCTTTGGGAACAAATTTTTCCCGTCTGAAAGCGACTGCACCGTCGCCACCTTTTCCTGCTGCAATTTCTATACTTACAAAATCTATAAACACTTTGTTATCCTGTAAAACATCTTTCTGTTTTGTCCACCAGTAATCTGGCGTATTTGTTGTTGTCGCTTAAGCCGGCGTTCGAAAAAATTATCGAAAGCAGTTTTTTCGCTTCACTTAATGTCCTGCACTTTTCGATCGTTTCGATGCTGCTAAAAAAGTCGGAATGATCACCGTCAAATATATGCTGAATGATCTTCAAACTTTCATCCTGATCGAGTGATGCCAGGAGATTCCTTTTTTGAACAATTTTCCCCATCTGTTCATCAACTTTGGGAGGGAAACTAAACTCATACCGCTGAATCGGTTCATCTTCAAAAACTTTAACAACCTCCTGGTCATGAATTGATGGAAGAGTTGCTATTATCTGTTTTGCGTCTTCATCAATCTCAAATGGTTGTTTAACCTCATCATCAACAGTTTCAAACTCGATTTTTTTTCTGGGTTGAGAAATCATCTCTTCAACCGAAATTGTTGCCATTTTTGGCTTCGAATTTGTAACCTCCGGGGTTGAACTTTTGACTTCACTCACCACCGGGTTTTTACCATTGTCAACAGAAGGTGGAGTTTCCACCTGTTGAGATTTTTCCTCCACTTCAACTTCGGACACAACGGAAACTGTTTCAGATAGTTTACTCTCTTGAATATCCGGTGTGAGAGAAGGTAATGTTGGAGATTGAGGTTTAATTTCGCGAGTTATATCAAATCTTGAATCAAAAACCGATACCTCACTGCCGGTTAAAACATCTTTTATTTTCCAGATGCTCAACTGATCTCTGCCATTATAATGTGGAATAAGTTTATCGTAAGATTCCTTCAGGTCACGGGAGAGGAGAAATAGTTTCATACATTCAGGATCAAGTCCTGAATATGGCTCACCGTGGTTGAAGAAGTGATTCAGTGCGTCAACACCATCAGTTATGAGAGAATTAAAGTTAACCGAAAACAATTTTTTTTGAATTTTCGACATTGTTTCATCATAACTTTCAGAGTTGAGTTTGTCTGATTTGTAGAGTTTTAAGAGTATGTCGATGTAATATCTGAAATAGTAAACCCTGTTTTTTAAATCCTCAAAGGAATCTTCATTAATTGGTTTATCCCGGACAAAAAGTATCTTTTTTAGAAGAAACACAGGATTAAAAAGAAAATTGAGGTTAAAAACGGCAGCTTTTTTTAATCCAATATTAATTTCATTTTTGGTAAAAATAATTTGTCCATCATCATCACCACCTGAAACCGGAATTTTTTCAGCCCACAAATATTTTATAAATGCCGGATGTATTCCTGTTTTTTCTAATTCTTCGATAGAAAATTCAGATAAAACCGAGGAGGTAACCAACTCGCTATTTAACTTCAGTAATTTTGCTGCTTTTTCTTTAAACATTCTACTCTAACAAAAAAGGCTGCCTGATTAATTAATGTTTAATCAATCGACAGCCCGTTCACAAATATTTTTTAAATTAAGATAATCCTGCTTTCAGATATTCTCTGTTCAGGTAAGCAATGTTTGCAACCGAGATGCCTTTGGGGCACTCAGCTTCACAGGCATAGGTATTCGTACATGATCCAAAACCTTCTTTATCCATCTGGGCTATCATGTTGAGCACTCGTTTTTTTGCTTCAACCTTGCCTTGTGGGAGTTTTCCCAAGTGGGCAACTTTAGCTGAAACAAATAACATCGCCGAAGCATTTTTACACGCAGCAACACATGCACCACATCCGATACACGCTGCGGCATCCATAGCCCACTCAGCATCAGCTTTTGGAACAGGAATCGCATTTCCATCAGGAGCTGATCCCGTGCTGGCAGAGATAAAACCACCCGCTTGAATTATCCTCTCAAAGGAGGAACGATCAGTTATAAGATCTCTTATCACAGGGAAAGATTTTGCCCGCCACGGTTCAATTGTTATCTGTTCGCCATCTCTGAATGTCCGCATAAATAACTGACATGCAGTTACTTTGGGTTTGGGACCGTGAGGTCTGCCATTGATATGCAGACTACATGTTCCACAAATTCCTTCGCGACAATCGTGATCAAAAGCAACCGGGTCTTCATTATTTGAGATAAGTTTTTCATTAAGAATATCAAGCATTTCCAGAAAAGAAGTGTCATCGGCTACATTCTCAATTGTATAATCAACAAATCTGCCTTTATCTTTGGAGTTTTTTTGACGCCAGATTTTCAATTTAAAGTTCATTTAGCAGCTCCTCTCTATTTATAGCTTCTTTGGCTGGGTTTGCAATGTTCGAATGTCAGTTCTTCTTTATGAAGTTCAGGTTCAACTCCTTCTCCTTTATATTCCCAAGCGGAAACATAGCTGAAGTTTTCATCGTCGCGTTTGGCTTCATTATCCTCGGTTTGTGATTCTTCTCTGAAGTGACCGCCACACGATTCTCTTCTGTTAAGAGCATCACTTGCAAGCAACTCACCAAGTTCAAGGAAATCGGCAACCCTTCCGGCTTTTTCGAGGGATTGATTTAACTCTTCACCCTCTCCAAGTACCCGAACATTCTTCCAGAAATCTTCTCTTAGAGCTCTAATCTCCGTGATTGCGGATTTTAATCCGGCTTCATCCCGTGACATACCAACATAATCCCACATAATTTTGCCGAGTTTTTTGTGGTAGTGATCAACGGAATATTTTCCTTTAACGGAAAGAAGTTTTGTGATTCTATCTTTAACTTCTTTTTCAGCCTCTTTAAATTCAGGAGCATCAGTAGTAACTTTTTTAAGTTCTGTGCTACCGAGATAACCACTTACAGTTGAAGGAAGAACAAAATATCCATCTGCAAGTCCCTGCATTAAAGCGGAGGCACCCAAACGGTTTGCACCGTGATCGGAGAAGTTTGCTTCACCACCGGCAAACAAACCGGGGATAGTTGTCATAAGATTGTAATCGACCCACAATCCGCCCATTGTATAATGGATAGCGGGATAAATTCTCATTGGTAATTCATAAGGATTTTCATCGGTAATCTCTTGATACATATCAAAAAGATTGCCATATTTTTCTTCAATCCTCTCCTTGCCTTGTCTCTTAATTGCATCAGCAAAATCGAGGTAAACAGCCATTTTTGAAGTTCCCACTCCTCTTCCTTCATCACATACCTGCTTTGCCGCTCTGGATGCAACATCTCTGGGCACCAGATTACCAAATGAAGGATATCGCCGTTCGAGATAATAATCTCTTTCGGCTTCAGGAATGTCTTTAGGTTTTCGGGTATCACCTTTTTTCATGGGGACCCAAACTCTACCGTCATTTCTTAAACTTTCTGACATAAGAGTAAGTTTTGATTGATGTTCACCACTCACAGGAATACATGTTGGATGTATCTGCACAAAACATGGATTTCCAAAAAATGCACCTTTTTTGTGCGCTCTCCAGATTGCCGTCGTGTTACATCCTTTGGCATTGGTGGAAAGGTAATAAACATTTCCGTAACCGCCGGTGGCAAGCACCACTGCATCTGCAGCAAAACTTTTAATCTCACCTGTCACCATATCACGCACAATAACACCGCGTGATTTTCCGTCAATGACTACAACATCAAGCATCTCATGTCGGCCGTGAACTGTTACAGTTCCTTCGGCAACTTGACGGGATAGAGCGCTGTAAGCTCCAAGAAGAAGTTGCTGACCGGTCTGACCTCTTGCATAAAATGTTCTTGAAACCTGTGCCCCGCCAAAAGAACGGTTGTCAAGGTATCCGCCATATTCTCTGGCAAATGGAACACCCTGAGCCACACACTGGTCAATTATATTGTTACTAAGTTCGGCAAGGCGGTAAACATTTGCCTCACGGGCTCTGTAATCTCCACCTTTTACTGTATCATAAAACAAACGATAAACTGAATCGCCATCATTTCTATAATTTTTTGCAGCATTGATGCCACCCTGGGCAGCAATACTGTGGGCCCTTCTGGCACTGTCCTGATAACAAAATGCAGTTACATTGTAACCCATTTCACCAAGGGTTGCAGCAGCTGCTCCACCGGCAAGCCCTGTGCCAACTACTATAATATGATACTTCCTTCTGTTTGAAGGATTCACTAATTTTAAGTTAAATTTGTGGTTATACCACTTCTTTTCTATCGGTCCCGAAGGGATTTTTGAGTCTAAAGCCATGGTTATTTACCTCCAATTCCTAATAAAAAATAGAGCGGAATGATCGCATATAAAAGAGGGATGATCACCGCAACAGCAACACCTGCACCTTTTATGACAGGAGCATATTTTTTCCCTAAAAGTCCAAAAGTCTGAAATGCACTCTGAAAACCATGGTTCAGATGCAGCCCCAGAAGAATCATTGCCACCACATAAAAAATTGAATAATAAGGCAACTTAAATGCTTCAACAACAAGTGTGTACATGTCGTGTTCCCCTTCAAATCGTGCTTTAACAAAGAAATTTAAGAGGTGGATGATGAGGAAAACCAGTATGATACTGCCGGATAAAAACATCGACCTTGAGGTCCATTTGCTGTTGGCATTTGCATCACGAGTGGCGTATTCGACAGGGCGGGCGGCCTTATTTGCAAAATAAAGTTTCATTCCGTAAAAAATGTGTAAAACAAACCCCAAAACAAGTCCTATTTCAAGGATCCGAATCACCGGGTTTGTTGACATGAAATCAGAATATTTATTAAAAGCTTCCTTGGCTGCAGCCACATCAGAATTGAGCAGTTGCAGATTCCCCGCAAGGTGTACAAGAAGAAATGATATCAAAAAAAGTCCCGTCAAACCTGAAATAAATTTCTGGCCAATGGAGGAGCTTAAAAACCGAAACAACCATCCCATTACATTGATCTCCGAAAAATTAAACTTGTCTTATACTGAGTTAAAAACGACAGGATCATCCATAAAATGAATGACCCTGTTAATTTTTATTTGAACTCTAAAATTATTGAAATTGTGGTTATTATCAAACCCTCAATTCCATGAATCACATCAAAAAAGATGGAGAAAATATCTATTGCCCAAAATCAAATGGCATTACAAAACTGATTCTTGGTTCGATTCTCTTTTGAGTAACATAACCAATCACGTTGTTTGCACTGTCTCTTTCGGGTAAAAATGTCCAATGATAAACCAATGAAACTATAAGGAATTTGTAAGGTTTATACCCGACTTCCACATAGGCATGTGATCTTTCATCTGCAGTGAATATCTCTGATTCAGATTGAATTCCTGATTTATCATAACCTGCATAAAGAACATATGATCCATCTTTTGGAGAAAGATCGGTCTTTAACTGCAAGATACCACTGTTTGGTGTTTTGTCAAGTCTTTGATAACTTCCATAAATAACTGCATAGTTGGCAACATCAGCTCTGATTGCTCCAAACCAGCCATTATCAGTTTCAGTGATTGATTCAAGTTGCATGATCTTACCTGCTGGAAGTCCACCAACCGTTCTGAATCTTTCCACTTCATAGAGAGCATCAAAATAGTTTGGAAGGTATTTCCCTTCGTTAAATCTTCTTTCAAGTTTGGTAGCCAGTTTTACTATTCCCATACCATCCAATGAAAGCATTAAACCGGTGTTTATACCTGAACCATAGTCCGAAAACTTGGTGTAGTTGGTATATACAGTGAAGTTGAGCATATCGTTTGAAACAATTGGTAAACCAAGATCAGCCGACCATGCTGAAACAGAATTTCTCTTTTCAGTTACAATAAATTCATTATTTGCGTTGTAACCACCTTTTAACACACCGGCTTTATCGTTAAAATCACCGGCAAACGACAAACCAACCTGGAGGTTATTGAGTATAGGTATTTTGGCTGCACTTTCTGAAAATCTGAGAGGTCTTACAAATCCTCTGACACCAACAATTCCACCGGCAGCGAAATCACTCAAGATTGACTCAAAACCCCATTTCCCCAGATCGATATCGAGGTTTAAACCGGTTTTTCTGTTGTCATAACTTGTGCTGTTGTTGTAGTTGTAGAGCAGGTTTCCCTGTCCGAGAGTGTAATAATCCATTGCTCCGATGCGAGCATAAATATCATCATTTTTTTTACCGTAACGGATGTAACGAATGATCGATAAAACCTGTGAAGCTGTTTTGTAATTCTCATCACGAAGTTTACCATCAGGTGTGAATTCGAGGTTCAAATCGAGCCCCACACCAAATTTTGCAAAACCGATGTCAGGGGTTATTCTAACCGCGTAGTGCGGTTGATCATTGATCCAGACCAAGCCGGCTCCACCGGAGATATTACCGGTTCCGGCACCCGGGTAATTGTTAAAATCCGGGAAACTTGTCATCTGGGCATTTACATTTGATAATGTAAATACTAAAAGGGAGAGAATAAGTATACTTCTCTTCATTTGTGCCTCTCGTTAGTTGTTTTCTGTTGTTACAAAATATTAAAAAATAACTATTTAATATATGTTTTTTATATTTGCCAAAGCATTTTCTGAATCTAATTTTCTTCAATTCATGAGGTTTAACCTGCTTACAATCTTCAGACCGGTCAATTTTTTGATCACCTTTATCTCCGGCTTTCTTGCAGTCCTTCTCGCAGAAGGGGGCGAATTCACCCATGCTACCCTCTATTTTGGCGTGCTCATTGGAAGTTCAGCAGCTTTGATTGGTTCCGGTGGTAACATCATCAACGATATTCTTGATCAAAAAACCGATAAAATCAACCGTCCACACAGGCCCCTGCCCTCGGGTGAATTGACGACTAAAACCGCCACACGACTTTACATTTTCTGTAAAATTTCAGGTGTTTTTCTTGCATCTATCGCCGGCATGATTCCTGCGTTGATCGCAGCTTTTTCCTCTTTTATTCTCTTTTTTTATTCCTATTCAATTAAGAGTGTCCCCCTTGCAGGAAATCTCACAGTCGCGTTATTAACAGGACTTGTGTTTATTTTTGGCGCTTCAGCGGTAAATAACTACGAAAATGCTCTCTTCCCATTCATTTTTTCATTTTTGATTAATTTGATAAGAGAGATTGTAAAAGATATTGAGGATGTACCCGGGGATAGTAAAACAGGCATTACCACTTTTCCGGTGGTTTTTGGAGTTCCTCTTTCAAAAAAACTCATTACAGTGTTGATCCTTTTAATGATAGTTGCAACCTTTCTTCCCTTTATCCTTGAGATTTACAAAATTGAATACCTGATTATCATAACATTGTCAGTTAATCCGGCATTAGTTCTCTCGATAAAATCACTGATCAAAGCAAAAAAACAATCAGATTATTCAGCCATCAGCACGAACTTAAAATTAATCATGTTTCTTGGAATTTTTGCAATATTGTTGAGTTTATGAAAAGTTTTGATGATCACTACAGGGCGGAATTTAAGACTTCACTTCTTGCCGGAACAGATGAAGCCGGAAGAGGCCCACTCGCAGGACCTGTGGTTGCGGCTGCTGTTATTCTGCCCCCGGATATTAATCTTCCCGGTGTAAATGATTCAAAACAGTTAACCGATAAAAAACGGAGAGAATTGATCGATATGATCTACTCCTGTGCCATCGCTGTTAATCATGTTATAATTGAACCGGCAGAAATCGACCGAATAAATATTTTACGCGCATCACTAAAGGCGATGAAGTTTTCAGTTGAGGCATTAAATTCAGTTCCGGGGGTAGTTCTCGTTGATGGGAATAAAAGGTTTGATACATCAATTCCCCTCTTTCCGATTGTAAAGGGAGATTCAAAATCGTTATCGATTGCAGCAGCCTCCATTGTTGCGAAAGTAGTCAGAGATGACATCATGCTTCAGTTGGCATCCGAATATCCCGGTTACGGTTGGGATCACAACAAAGGATATCCCACAAAATCTCACATAACCGCATTAAAAAAGCTGGGCCCAACCCCCCACCACCGACTTACTTTTATTGATCACTTGATTTCGCCGGGATTGTTTGATTAAATTGTAAAATTCTTCCTAATTTCAACTGATATTTTTATTTTTTTTCGGAGAAGAGTTGGAAGAGAAATCAACAACCGGAATTCGTTCCTATGCACTCGACGCACTCAGGGGTTTTGCAATCCTGACCATGATACTCTCTGGCAGTATCTCTTTTGGCAACCTCCCGGCATGGATGTATCATGCACAGGTTCCACCACCACTTCATAAATTTATCCCCTCCATTCCGGGAATTACCTGGGTTGATCTGGTTTTCCCCTTTTTTCTCTTTGCTATGGGAGCTGCTTTCCCACTTGCCCTCTCCAAAAAAATAAAAGATGACAAGGTTCCCTTTAATCTGATCCTCCAGATATTTAAGAGAGGTTTGTTGTTATGCTTTTTTGCAATTGTTATTCAACATATCAGACCCAATGTCCTTAGTGCCACCCCTGATGTCGCCACCTGGCTGATTGCCCTTCTGGGATTTGCACTTCTTTTTCTCATTTTCTGGCGTTTTCCTGAGTCAATATCAAAAAATATTGGTCTCGGATTAAGAGCAACTGGCTGGATTGGAATCGTACTTTTGTTGGCATTTGTTACTTATCCTGACGGTTCCGGCTTCAAAATGTCACGATTTGATATTATAATAGCAGTTTTGGCGGAAGTGTCGGTTTTTGGATCACTAATCTGGTTGTTCACCCGCAAAAATTGGATGTTGCGACTTGGTATAATGGCGCTTGTGGTTGCCATCAGATTATCTCACAACTCCGGTGAAGGATTTGTTAAAGACCTCGCCATGCTTCAACCTTCGGGTTGGGTGGTGAATGTACATTTTTTGAAATATCTGCTTATCGTCCTCCCCGGAACAATTGCGGGTGATATTATCGTAAAAATGATGAAAACCGATAGTCAGGTTATCATCGATACCTTTAACGAATATAAAGTTAATGCCGCATTTCTTGCCGTTTTTATGGTCGGTTTTATTGTTTTATCACTTGTTACACTCTATAACCGTTGGGTTTGGCAGGGATTTATAGGTGGAATCGCACTGTGTGCTGCTTCATGGGTTCTGTTAAAAGATATGAAGGGTGGTTATTACGATATCCTTAAAGAAGTTTTTAAGTGGGGAGTTTTTTGGTTCATTTTGGGATTTATGCTGGAACCGTTTGAGGGAGGAATCAAAAAAGATCATTCAACGATAAGTTATTATTTCCTTACTTCGGGACTTGCGTTGTTTTTTATCATCTTTGCATCAATTGTCATCGACTTTTTCAGAAAAAAATCGTATCTCGGTCTTCTCATGGACAGCGGACAAAACCCCATGATCGCTTATGCCGGCGGTGGAAATATCATCACCCCAATTATCGGCATCTTCGGAATTCAAACGTTGATGAATGCATGGTTCACAACTCCATTTTTGGGATTCCTGCGAGGATTTCTTTTCACCCTCGCCCTTGCATACATCGTAAAACTCTTTACAAAGTATAAAATCTTTTGGAGATCTTGAGGGCATATGGAATTTTGGGTGTGTTCCTACCCATACTTTACCCCTGACGGGGCAAATGGAATTTTGGGAGTGTCCATGTTTCTATCCATACCTTACCCCTGACGGGGCAATTGGTATTTTTGGGAATTCCTGTTCTCTACCCATACTTTACCCCTAACGGGGCAAATGGAATATTCGTAGCAAGCCTATTTAATTAATTGCACTTTAACACTTTTGGTTAAAGTTTTTTCACCCGTTTCCAGTGTGAGGTTAACAATATATGTACCACTTGAAACGGCATGGTTTCCAAGGTTTATCTGTTCCGTTTGGGTCCCTTTCTCTTTTTCCAATGATTCATTATATATTCTCTGACCGAGGATATCATAAATCTCAAGTCTGAGTACCCCGGAATCCGGCAGGGTATATTGAACAGAAATCTGTCCATTGGTCGGGTTTGGTGATACCGTAAATAATAATGTTGTTTCTTCGGCGGTTTCCTCCTTTTCTTCTTCAACTGATACAGGGGTTCTTGTCCCCGAGTATATGTAAATATGAGACAGTACAGCGGTTCCTGCTGTCTCCCCAACGCAAATATCTGCAAGTCCGTCTCCGTTTATGTCTCCAACCCTTCCCCCAAAATGCATACTGTTGAGCCAGTAGTTGGAAAAATATTGTTGAGCTGCCTGGCCCGAAATCGTACTTCCCCCCAGGTATAATGCATTTCTGATAAAGGGAACATACTTTACAAAATCACCGTAGCCATCACCGTTGACATCTCCCGGAGAAAAACCACGGCCACCGCCAATACCACCTGCATTCATCAATAGTTCAGGGTTGAGGTCAGGTGGTTTGCTTCCGAATGATAAAGCATACTTGCCTGATCCTGAAATCGATAAGAGCATACATATTTCACCTTTGCCATCTCCATTCATGTCGTTGAGTAGATACATCTCATCTAGATGGTTAATTGTATCCGACGAGAATTCATAATATACACTCAAATCGAAACTGCTGTTTCCGTAATAAAACCTTGATAACCTTAAACCATCCGGGTCAGCAGCACAAACAGTTAAGTCGGATTTTCCATCTCCATCAAGGTCTGATGAGAATATTAAGTCCTCAGAATAATACATGTTCCCTATTCTGGGGATCGAGTAATATTCCAATGGTTGATTCTCTTCAAAGTTCCGAATAAACCATATTTTGTGTGAAATGCTACTTACATAAACCAGTTCCTCCCAACCATCTCCGTCAAAATCTATTGGCCACATCTTTCCGATAAAAAATGCAGCATTTGTGGAATCAGGAAGAGTAAATCCTGCATCAGGAATTGTGTCCAAATCTGGGCCCCCATAATATATATTGTACCGATAAATAGCTTGTGGAAATCCTCCTATCCGCATGACAATATCACGGTAGCCATCTCTATTCATGTCGCATCCGGTAATTATCAGAGGATGGTATATCTTGATTCTGAAAGCAGAAGTATCTGGTATAGGGTTACCTCCATAAAAGAAATGTGCATATCCCCAGTTGTCAAATCTTGAATCCATCTTACAAATAATGAAGTCATCACAACCATCATCATTTTGGTCACCCATATAGATAATGGATTCGTTCCAATAATATCCGGAGTCTAATAACATTAGCGAATCAAACTGGGCGTATGTTTTTGGTCCAAAAAAAAGAATGACTATAAAAACCGGAACAAATATTCTATTTATACAATTTTTTAGCATGTTTTTTATTTCTTAATTACATCTATAAAAATGTTTAAAACAAAAATAATACCTGATACTTAATATTTAATACCTACCCAATCACCGTTTTTAGTTCATCCATAATCCTCGAGATGTCCTGTTTTTCGTCGAGGTAGGTTTTTAAGTCGAGAACAAGTTCACCTATCCGTATTGAGTCGCTGGTATTGGAAATTTCCTTGTGGATCTCTTTCAACATTTCATCAATTCGAAGCAGTCTGAATTTTTTTACCGCATCGATTGTATAAAGCGATAAGATTGCTTCAGTACTGCTTGGGAGTAAATCATCAAGTTGTTCACTTATTTTATGTTTGTCCATCACCAAATCGAGTATATAATTCTGTTCCTCGACCGTATAATGATCTTTCAGGTTATTGACGGTTGGAATGGTACCTGAATCAAGTTCTTCAAATACCTTTTCAGCAATTCCATAATGGATAGGGAGTGTATATTCCTCCGGTCTTATAAACTGAAAAATAAACCTTACAACTTTTTCATCCCCCTCAAACATCAGTTTTATTATTTCAATCTCGTTGAGTTGAAATGCTGAAAGTGGGTTTCGTTCAATCGTTTGTTTGGCAACAACAGGAGTCCTGGTGGTTTGAACAGCCGTTTCCTGCGGAGTTGGTCTTTCCCTGAGTTCAAGAGCTCTTGTTTCAATTTCCTTTTCTCTGAACTTCTCAATGTCTTCTTCGAGTACCTTTTCTCTGAGTTTAAATTTCTCTGCAATCGCTTTTTGGAAAAGAGTCCTTTTTAGGGCATCGGGAATTAATGCCACGGGACGGAGCATTTCTTTTACAGCTTCAGTCATTTTATCGGGATTTTGGAAATAGCCTCCCCGTTCAAACACCAGATATTGGTAATCGATAAATTCTCTGGCATTTTTTACATATTCAAGAAATTCTTTTGCCCCGTGTTTGTGGACAAATGAATCGGGATCCTCTCCCTCAGGAAGTGACATTATCTTTAGATTCAGATTATGTTTCATCACAATCTCAATACTCCGCATGGCAGCTTTATAACCTGCGGCATCTGAATCAAAAAGCAGATAAAAATTCTTTGTATAACTTGACAGCAGTTTTACCTGGTCATCTGTTAGAGCGGTACCTGAAACCGCAGCAATATTTTTGATCCCGTGTTGATAAAGGGAAATTACATCAAGATACCCCTCAACAACAATAACATAATCCTCTTTCCTTATTTCATCTTTGGAATGAGACAATCCATACAGAACTTTGGATTTGTTATAAATTGGACTTTCAGGAGAATTGATATATTTACCCGTATCAGTCCGTTTTTCAAGAATCCTTCCGCCGGCTCCAATCTCCCTCCCGTGATGCGAAAAGATCGGGAAAATTAGTCTGCCTGCAAATCTTTCATAAATTTTACCATCACTTACCCCGAGAAAACCAAGCTCGATTGCTTTTTTTTCATCAAATCCACCCTTCTTGTAGAATTCGATCAGTTTTCCCCTTACTCCACCACCATACCCGATTCCAAAATTCTGAATTGAGGAATCGTTTATGTTACGATTTTTCAGATATTCGAGAATATGTTTATTGGCGCTGTTTTTTGTAAGGTTCTCTGCGAAATAATGGATTGTGGCTTTTGTAATGTCGAAATACTCTTCAAATTTTTTCTGTTCCTCCTGTCCCCTTTCATCCCTGGCGGGAAGATCTACTCCATATTCCCTTGCAAGTTCTTTTACCGAATCAAAAAATGAGAGATTATTATATTCCATCAAAAACTTGATCGCGTTCCCCCCTTTGTGGCAACCAAAACAGTAAAAAATCTGTTTTTTTGCGTTTACGGAGAATGAGGGAGTCTTTTCATTGTGGAAGGGACATAATCCTTTGTAGTTTATCCCCGTTTTTCTCAAACGGACATACTTCGAGACCACATCCACGATGTCGGCTGCTTGAATAATTTCTTGTATTTTGTCTTCGGGAATATTCATCTTATTGGGAGATGAGAAACAGGTTTAAATAGAAGAATCAACATCTTTTTACGATGTGATCCATCTTAACCTGTCGCTCAACCTGAACTTTCTTCATTGATTTTAAGTTTAGTTACAAAAATAACCTCTTGCAAAGATATATTTAAATTTAATTTTTGAATCTTTTAATTTCTTACATACAACCAAAACATGACAACAAATTTTGATCCCCAAGTACTCCTGACAAATAATGTTTTTGCCCAAAAAGTTTATAACTCTTCCCTCACAAAGTGGTCGCGTTACAAAACCCGCGAGGTGATGGTGGGAGATGTGGGAATTGGCGGAAACAACCCTGTGCGAATTCAAAGTATGACAACCACTGATACAATGAACACCATTGCAACCGTTGAACAATCAATCAGAATGATTGAAGCAGGATGTGAACTTGTCAGAATTACTGCCCCAAGTCTTAAAGAAGCCCAAAATCTTGAAGTTATTAAAAAAGAATTGAAGGCTCGTGGATATAACACTCCCCTTATTGCCGATATTCACTTCACTCCAAATGCTGCAGAACTTGCAGCCCGATTGATCGAAAAAGTAAGAGTGAACCCCGGTAACTATGTTGACAGAAAAAGATTTGAAGTGATTGAGTATGATGACAACACTTACCAACAAGAAGTTGACAGAATAAGAAAAAGATTTACTCCATTGGTAAAGATTTGTAAGGAATATGGTACCGCAATGCGGATTGGTACAAATCACGGTTCCCTGTCAGACAGAATTATGAGCAGATTTGGCGACACCCCCCTTGGAATGGTGGAATCAGCTCTTGAGTTTGTAAGAATCTGCATAGATGAAAATTACCACAATATTGTCCTCTCCATGAAAGCCAGTAATACACAAGTGATGGTTGAAGCTTATCGCCTTCTTGTCAGCAAAATGGTAGAAGAAGGGATGGATTATCCTCTTCACCTCGGCGTAACGGAGGCAGGTGGTGGTGAAGATGGAAGAGTTAAATCTGCCTTGGGTATCGGAGCGCTTCTTGAGGATGGATTGGGTGATACAATTCGTGTCAGTCTTACCGAAGACCCCGAATTTGAGGTGCCTGTTGCAATCGAACTCGCCAACAGATATAAAAACCGTGAGACTCATTCACCAATTCCGGAAATTTCAGTCAATCCACTTAACCCGTTTGATTATAAAAGAAGAGAATCACTTCAATTGCTTAATATCGGTGGCACTTCAGTACCTGTTGTGATGATCGATATGTCGCAGAGTGATGTTTCATCCCCTGAATCACTTCTTCCGGTAGGTTATTTTTATGATGAACCTACTGATAAGTGGAATATGAACGACATGGCATGTGATTATCTTTTCCTCGGAAATAACCTCCCCGGGTTTGATCTGCCACATGGAATAAGAGCTGTGTATAATTATAACTTCTGGAAATCGATCGATTCTAAGGAAAGAGCCCTTCCCCTTCTGAAGAAAGATGAATATCTGAGCGAAAATGACCCAACTCTGCTCTTTAAATTTTTGCAGATTACACTTCCCGAACTTGATGAAGAGGTAATAAACAAACTTAAAAGTGATGCCTACACAATAATCCTGCTTGGAACAGAAAATTCCCAGGGAATGGCGGAACAAAGAAGGTTCTTCTTTGAACTTATATCAAACGATATCAAAAATCCTGTGATCATTCAAAGAAACTATTCAAATATTACTGAAGAACAATTTCTCCTCTACCCCTCCACCGATTTTGGGGCATTATTGATTGATGGTTTGGGGGATGGAGTGTTTATTGGGAACTCCGGAACTTCGGAACTTCAGAACTTCAGAACTTTAGAACTTGAGAACTTGAGAACTTTAGAACTTGAGAACTTTAGAACTTTAGAACTTGAGAACTTTAGGACTTTAGAACTTGAGAACTTTAGAACTTCAGTACCTCAGAATCTCAGTACTGAAGTTATAAATCGAATCCTGTTTGGGATATTACAGGCTGCTCGGGTAAGAACCTCCAAAACTGAATATATCGCCTGTCCATCGTGTGGTAGAACTCTATTCGATCTTCAGGAAACAACCGAAATGATCCGCAAACGCACTTCACACCTTAAAGGCGTTAAAATTGCAATAATGGGCTGCATCGTTAACGGTCCTGGTGAAATGGCGGATGCTGATTACGGATATGTCGGCAGTGGCCCCGGTAAAATCACCCTCTACCGCGGAAAAGAAATTGTAACAAAAGCCATCGCATCCGAATTTGCCGTCGATAAACTCATCGACCTCATTCGCGAAGATGGCAATTGGGTTGAGCAAGTAAATTAAGAACCTCGGTACTTCAGAGTTTCGGAACCTCGGTACTTCAGTACCTGAGTGACTCGAGAAACTTGAGTACCTGAGTTCTAAAGTTCTCAAGTTCTGAGGTTCTGAGGTTCTGAAGCTCCGAAGTTCTGAAGTTCGTAAGTTCTGAATCTCCGAGGTTCTGAGGTTCCGAAGTTCTCCCAATTTTGTCATGTTAAAAAAATATTATATTTTTGTAAAGTTTATGTTCACACTTTGCGAAATGATGAAATTCAAAATAGTACCAAAAATTTATTTTTCAAGCAACGCTTTTTAGTTATTATTATACTTATCGCACTTCAAGTTTTAGAAGTGCTTTTTTTTTCTTTATGAGAGTACAGCAAATAGCAAATTTTTTTGACGGCTGGGCACCAAAGTTCATTCAGTGGGAGCGGGACAATACCGGACTGCTCGTTGGCAAGAGCCAACAGGAGGTCACAGGTGTCTTGCTTTGCCTCGATGTGACAAGTGACGCACTTGAAAGAGCTCAAAAACTCAAGTGCAACCTTGTAATAAGTCATCATCCATTGATCTTTTTCCCAATGAAGAAGATAACGCCGGAGACAGACAGAACCTCAGATTTGATTTACAAACTCATAAAAAACGACACTTCCCTTCTTTCTTACCATACAAACCTCGATTTTACCTCCGATGGAGTTAATCACCAAACAGCAAAAAAACTTAAAATTTCCAATATTAAATTCCTCAAACCAATCAGCGACAAATCACTGAAATTAGCAACATTTGTGCCTAAAAAGGATTTACAAATTGTTTCTGATGCAGTTTTTGGAGCCGGGGGTGGTGTAATCGGTGAATATTCAAGTTGCAGTTTTACCTCTGAAGGAACAGGAACATTCAACGGTTCGGAAAATACAAATCCAACAATTGGTGAAAAACAAAAATTTGAAAAAGTTGAAGAAGTCCGACTCGAAGTTTTAATTAATGAAGGTAATCGCGGGAGAGTGATAAAAGCACTGCTTGAGGCACATCCCTATGAAGAGCCTGCTTTCGACATTTATCCTCTAAAAAGTGATGAAACACTTTATGGACAGGGTGTAACCGGTTACCTCGAAAATGAGATGGAAGAAAGCCTGTTTCTAAAACACATCTCGGAATGTCTCAACTGCAATGCACTAAGACATTCAAATTTGACAGGCAAAAAAATAAAAAAAGTAGCGGTTTTTGGTGGCTCGGCTTCCGAGCATCTTGAAGATGCCATAAACGCCGGGTGTGATGCATTTATCACCGCTGATGTCAGATACCACACATTTCAAGATGCAGAAAACAGGATTCTCCTTGTGGATGCAGGACATTTTGAAACTGAGGTACCAGTACTTGAAGAAATGAAAAAACGGCTTGATATTCTTTTAGCCGGAAATGATGACAATACAGAAGTTTATATATTTGATGGAGTTACAAACCCTGTCAATTATTACAGTTATTTAGAAAGGAGTCCACATTGAAAAATAATCTGATGCTCTTCTATCAAGTCCAATTGATAGACAGACATATCGACAAACTCGAAGAACAAAGAGGTGACCTTCCTTTAACAGTAGAAGCTCTCGAAGCAAAACTCGAGAACCTGAAAGTTGCTGTTGATGAGAAAGCTGCTCTTAAACTTGAGTGGATCGAAAAACGGGAAGGTAATACAGAAAAAATAAAAGAACTTCTCGACAATCAGAAAAGAGCAAAAGCTCAGTTGTATAAAGTGCGTAACAACAAAGAATACGACACAATTACCAAATCAATCGATGCTGCGGATGCTGAGTGTACCCGCCTCGAAAAAGAGATCGAAGGCATTATCACTGATCTTCGTACTCTTGATGAAGAAGTGGAAGGTCTCAACCCTCTAATCACTGATTTAGAAGGAGAACTTGACCTTAAAAAGAAAGAACTCTCAATGATAAAAGAGAATAATGCTCTCGAAGAGCAAAAACTCCTTAAACAAAGAGAAGGGCTTGTCGCTCAAATGAAAAAAAGTGATTATTCCCTCTATACAAGAGTTCGTTCCGCAAAAAAAGGACTCGGAGTTGCCAGAATCAGAAGAAATGCCTGCTCCGGATGCCAAACCATTATCCCCCCACAAAGACAACTCGAAATCAGACGCAACAACCGCATGTTCACTTGTGAATATTGTGGTAGAATTATCGTCTCAGCTGAAGTCGCTAAAGACGCCGGCGATCTCGAAGATTAGTTGATTTAGCTATCAACCATTTATAATGGTTGATAGCTTTTTTTTATTTCTCTTTTACCTCCCAATTTTGTATATTTGCTCATTGTAAATAATTTTCATAAAATTCTAAATCACGGAATATTTTTATAGACTTGACTTGGCAATCGCTGTCGCGATTATGAGGCAGAGGAAAGTCCGGACTCCATAGGACAGGACGCCGGGTAACGCCCGGGAGTTTATCTGTAATGGATAGATTACGGAAAGTACCGCAGAAAAAATACCGCCCATTTTGGTGTATTCCTTAATGGGTAAGGGTGAAATGGCAGGTTAAGAGCCTACCGCATGAATGGTAACATTCGTGGCAAGGTAAACCCCGTCCGGAGCAAAGCCAAGCAGAAGACACTTCCCGTTTTTCGGGATGGAGGACTGTCCGTCCAACGTCTTCGGGTAGGCCGCTTGAGGTGAAAAGTGATTTTCATCCCAGATAAATGATTGCCTTCGGTTTATAGTTACAATATGAGCTTACATCTTAATGATTTTCATTTTTAAAAGATCCATGTACCCACCCGGCATATAGTGTCGGGCGCACTACTGCGCCTTTTTGTGTAGTTCGTTTTGTAACTATTATTAAACCGAAACAGAATCCGGCTTAAAAGTCAGGTCTATATATGATATTTCCACGACGAGTTCATTATGCCAACAAAACGGTGGAAGATCCGACCTGTTCGGGATGATCTGGAAGTAAAATCACTTGCAGATTCCCTGAATATCTCTGAAATCCTTGCCCGACTTTTGATTAACAGAAATATCAAAAGTTTCCCCCAGGCAAGATATTTTTTTAAGCCCGATCTCGAAGGTTTGCACAACCCATTCCTCATGAATGGTATGCGCGCTGCCGCCCGTCGGGTTATTCAAGCCATTACCTCAAACGAGAAAATTCTTGTATTTGGCGACTATGATGTGGATGGAACCTGTTCCACCGCACTTATGTATATGTTCCTCAAAGAACTTGGTGCCAATGTCCAATTTTTTATTCCGAACAGACTTCGTGATGGTTACGGGATAACTATCAACAGCATCGATTATGTAAACGCCACGGGCACTACTCTCATGATTTCCGTTGACTGTGGGATCACAGCGGTTGAAGAGACTGCGTATGCAGATTCCCTCGGAATAGATATGATTATATGCGATCATCATCAACCACGAGAAGTGATTCCTCCGGCTTTTGCCGTGCTTGATCCGTTAAAACCGGGCTGTAAATACCCATTTAAGTATCTATCGGGTGCAGGAGTTGCATTTAAATTGGCTCAGGCTGTTGCTGCTCTGATTGGTAACCAGTCACTTCCGATGAAATACCTCGATCTTGTGGCAATGGCAGGTGCAGCCGACATTGTCCCTCTTTCCGATGAAAACAGAATCCTTGTTATGTATGGGCTTACTCTAATCAACCGTTCCCCCCGACCGGGACTTGTTGCACTTATGAAAGCCACACGAATTGAGCCCGGGCAACTAAACGCGGGACAAATTGTATTCTCAATTGCACCAAGGATAAACGCCGCAGGCAGACTAAGCGACGCTAAAATTGCTGTTGAACTCCTCATGACCGATGACCTTGAAAGAGCTATTGAACTCTCTTCACAACTTGAAACTGAGAATTGGGAAAGAAGGAAACTCGATGAAGAGACTCTAAACTCAGCCCTCGAAAAAGTTGTCAGGGTTCACGATCTCGACAAAGATATGGCTCTTGTTTTGCACGAAGAAGAATGGCATCCGGGTGTAATCGGAATTGTTGCATCAAGATTGGTGGAACTTTATTACCGTCCAACTGTAATGCTCACTACCATAGATGGTGTCGCCAAAGGTTCTGCGAGAAGTATTCCAAATTTTAATATATATGAAGCTTTACAGCAGTGTAGTGATTTGCTCAATCATTATGGTGGTCACCAGGCGGCCGCAGGATTATCAATTAATATTGCAAACATTCCTGAGTTTCGAAGAAGGTTTAACCTGCTCGCAAGTCAACAGATAAAAAATGACGACCTCATCCCTCAGATTGAGATTGATTCCAAAATAAAACTTTCTGAAATCACTCCCAAGTTTTTAAGAATATTGCATCAATTTGCTCCTTTTGGGCCTGAAAACCCCAGACCTGTATTCCTCTCCGAGGATGTTACTCACACAGGATTTGTAAGAAAAGTGGGCCACAATCATCTGTTGATGCAATTGAAACAGAACGGGAATGAAAAGATTTTTGATGCCATCGGGTTCGACCTTGGCCATTTCGAAAGTCAGATTAAAGACAAATTGACGAGAATTGATATCGTTTATACAATTGACAATATCAACAAAGAGAGTAAACCTCACCCACAGCTGAGGATTAAAGATTTAAGAGTCCGCGAGGGAGTGTAAACTGTAGAAGATGGATAAATTCCCCATCCTTGACAAGGAGGGGGTTTGGGGGAGGTCCAGTTCCACGGATTTCACGGATTCAACACGGATTTTCACGGATGTGCTTTTGCCCCGTCAGGGGTAGCGTCCAGCAATTGAAAAATTGGCCCCGGCAGGGGTCATGTATGGGTAGAAACAGCAATTGAAAAATTGGCCCCGGCAGGGGTCATGTATGGGTAGAAACAGCAATTGAAAAATTGGCC
>CAYJKN010000001.1:898618-983124 GCA_964371075.1 uncultured Ignavibacteriaceae bacterium
GCAGGGGTCATGTATGGGTAGAAACAGCAATTGAAAAATTGGCCCCGGCAGGGGTAACGTAGGGGTAGAAAAAATCTATTTCTCCGCTACAACGACTTGAACTATTCCAAAAGTAAAAAGATACCGATCAACTTTTGAAAAACCCGCATCTTTAAAAAGCTTCACCAAATCGACATTTTTATCAAAGTCTTCCACGGAATCCGGTAGATAATCATACGCCATTGGATGCCCCGAAACCATCTTCCCTACCAATGGGAGAATATTTTTAAAATAAAACTTATAAAATCCTTTTATCACCGGATTTTTGGGCATTGCAAACTCAAGAATTGTTGCCCTGCCGCCTTTATTGATAACTCTGTTGAACTCTTTAAAAGCCAAAGGAATATCATAAAAATTTCTCACCCCAAACGAAACGGTTACATTTGTTACAACTGATTCTTTAAGGGGAATAAATTCCGCTGCCGTCTGAAAATCCTTCCCCGTTATCCAGTTCACCTTTTTGTTAAAAAGTGATAGCATATTGTATGAAAAATCGGCTCCAAAGATTTTTGTAACACCATATTTTCTCGCTTGAATAGCCACATCACCTGTTCCACATGCCATATCGAGCAGGATGGTATCCTTATTCAGTTTGCTAAGTTTGAGTGCTTTTTTTCGCCAGTATTTATCGATCCCCACACTTAACACTCGATTCAACAGATCGTAACGACCGGCGATTGAATCGAACATCTTTTTTACTTCAATTTTCTTTTCTTCTTTTGCGAATAACGAGGTTGACATCTTTTCTCAGTAATTTATTTATACTTGAAACACAGAATCGGGCTGATCTGTTTCAAATTTTCCCGATAAAGAATTGGAAAGATTGATATAATCTTGTAAAGTTAGTCTTTCGGCCCTCAAGGTCAGATCAATTGGAGGTGTATATTCGCCGGTAACCTGAGATAATAGAGGTGAAAGAGAGTTCTTCAACGTTTTTCTTCTCTGGTTAAATGCAGTTCTTACCACAGTTCTGAAAAGTTTATGATCATTAATTATCGATTCATCTTTGTTAAAATGAAGACTTATAATCGCCGAATCAACTTTTGGTTTTGGGAAAAATACTGTTGCGGGCACTTTAAAATGATACTCAAGCGTTGCATAAGCCCCCAAAACCACACTCAAAATTCCATATTCTTTGTTCCCCGGGGGGGCGGTTATCCTTTTGGCCACTTCGAGCTGCACCATCAGCATAATATCCCCAACCTTGTCTCTTTCTTCAAGAAGTTTAAAGATTATCGGTGTGGTGATATTATACGGGATATTTCCGATTACTCTGAGTTGGGCATCACCGGCAACAGCGGCAATATCAATCTTTAAAAAATCCCCTTCGAGAATTCGAAGTGTCGGGAATTTCTCCTTTAATAGTTCAATTGCCCGGGTATCAATTTCAACAGTTGTGAGATCATCACACAGAGTAATAAGTTGTTCAGTGAGAGAACCCTTTCCCGGTCCAATCTCAAGAATACGGTCGGTTTTTTGAGGAGCAAATGCCTCGATAATCCTCTCTATATAATGAGGATCTGTTAAGAAATTTTGACCAAAGCGTTTTAAAGGTTTCAATTGTTTTCTGTCTGACTTGAATTTGATATTTTTATATTCTAAATTTTGTAAATTGAGTTCGAAACTTACAAATATTACCTGACTTCCATGTCAGTTTGTCAGAAACAGAGAAAAGGACTTATCGTGGAAAATAAATTTGTTGTCAGTCTTGATGTTGGTGGTACAAAAAAACTTGCTGCTGTGGTTAACTCAACAGAAGGTATCATCTCCCGTTTAAAGAAGCAAACACCCGAAGCCCCCACCCATGAATCTTTTTCGGGTTCTCTGGTTGAGCTGACAAACGAGGTAATTCAACAATCGGGTATTCAACCCGAACAGGTTGCTTCAATTGCAGTGGGAATTCCCGGTTCCGTCAACATGGAAACAGGAATCATTGGAATGGCTCCAAACCTTGGATTAAAAAATTATAATGTTCAGGAACATCTGAATAACCGACTCCCCTACCCTGTTCTTATCGAAAATGATGTAAACCTTGCTGCCGCCGGTGAGCTTGCATTTGGTGCCGCAAAAGGGAAACAAAATGTTCTGGTGGTTTTTGTTGGTACAGGAATCGGCGGAGGTTTAATCCTCAACAACAAACTTTATCGTGGATCGGGCTGGGTTGCCGGCGAAATAGGACATATTAATGTTCACGAAAAAGGTCCAAAATGTGGTTGCGGAAGAATTGGATGTTTTGAGGCACTCGCGAGTAGGACTGCAGTAGTCCGGCAGATCACGGCTGAGATCAAAAAAGGGAAACAAAGTGTCTTAAAAGAGAGAACCGAAAAGAACAAAGATATTAAAAGTAAAGCGATTGCCCGGGCACTTGAGGCAGGTGACAAACTTACAGTAAAAGTTGTTAATCAGGCTTGTAAAACAATTGGCAGAACCCTTGCGGGAATTAATAATCTCTTAAATCTTGAATTGATTATTCTGGGTGGCGGATTGATGGAAGCAAGCGAAAGTTACATGCTCCCAAAAATTAACGAAACCTTTTACAAATATTCTATCGGCGATGCCGCCAAATGTGTCTCTTTAGTCGGCACAAACCTTCGCGATGATGCCGCAATATATGGAGGAATTACCCTGACCGAAGAACTTTTGAATATAAAGGTTTAGAGACGTCCCCTAAAACTGTTTCAGAATATTTTCGAGTTTTTCGGCGAGTTTTTCCCATTTCGAAAGAACTGAGTCAAGTTCTGATTTCGCTGAGTTGTATTCGGCGGTTTTCTTTTTGGTTAGCTGGACATCTTTGTAAACTTCTTCAAGAGCGAGTTCCGATTCGAGAGTTGCTACCTTTTCCTCAAGAGATTCAATTCTCTTCTCCAGTTTGGCAATTTCTGCATTAATCTGTTTGGTTGCTGCATACTTTTGATTCCTGAGTTCAGCTTCGGCTCGTTTTTGATCCTTTCTGTTGATGTTGGAAGAATCTTCAGATTTGACGGTCGCAGCACCTCCGATGGGATTATCCCTTTCCATCATTTCCTCACCCCTTTTCAACAAATAATAATCGATGGTTCCGGGGAATAGTCTAAAAGATCCTCTACGAATCTCTGCAATTTTATTAACAATGGGATGCAAGAAATCGACATCATGAGAAACAATAACGAGTGAGCCTTTAAACTTTATAAGTGCTTGCTGAAGAATCTGTTTACTGGCATAATCCAAATGGTTTGTCGGCTCATCCATGATCAACAAATTGGCTTTTTTTAGCAGAAGCAGTGCCAGTGCCACACGACTTTTTTCCCCACCGGAGAGCACACCCACCTTTTTAAATACATCATCTGCCGAAAAGAGGAATGATCCTGCCAATGCCCTGATTTGAGGAATTGACATATCCGTAGCTTCCATGGCAATAGTTTCAAGTACATCAAGTTCGGGATCAAGAACTTCACTCTGCTCTTGCGAAAAATATGCAATGGAAGTGTTGTAACCGGGTACTTTTTCACCATGTGTGGGTTTTAAAACTGAGGCAATTATTTTGGATAGTGTCGATTTACCAGCTCCGTTGGGACCAACAAATGCAATTTTGTCACCCCGCTCAATTCGTAAGTCAATTTTGTCCAAAACAAGATTATCACCAAATCTCATAGAGAGATTTTTCACTTCGTAAACAATCTCTCCACTTTTAGGTGGCTCCGGGAATCTAAAAGAAATTGACTTCTCAAAATCGGGAAGATCAAGCTTGTCAAATTTCCCTAACATTTTCACGCGGCTTTGGACCTGCTTTGCCTTTGATGCTTTATAACGGAATCGCTCAACAAACTGCTGAATATCTTTCATTTTACGCTGTTGTTGGTCATATTCATGTTCAAGTCTCTCATCCCGCTCAGCCTTGGCTTTTAAGTAGTGATCGAAGTTACCATTAAAAACAGTGAAATCAGTATTAAAAATCTCAAGAGTCTTATTTGTAACTGCATTTACAAATCTTCTATCATGGGAAACAAGAAGCAACGCTCCCTTATAAGTTTTGAGGAAACCTGTAAGCCATTCAAGTGAGTCGATGTCAAGATGGTTTGTAGGCTCATCCATCATCATAAGATCATTTTCAGCGATAAGCATTTTTGCAAGCGCGATTCTCATCTGCCACCCCCCGGAAAAATGATCTGTCAGTTTTTCAAAATCACTCGCCATAAATCCGAGACCCAATAAAACCTTTTCAACCCTTGCTTCCGCACTGTATGAATCGATTTCTTCAAGTCGGTGATGAATTTCACCAAGTTGTTCTACGAGACCCAGTTTTTCTTCATCATCAACATCGGGATCATTCAACAGAATTGTAATCTCTGTCTCTTTTTCCTGAAGTTCTTTTAAGTCGGGAACCCCGGCAAGGGCTTCATCGAGCAGAGTTCTCCCTTTGTGGGTAACATTTTCCTGGGGAAGATAACCAATGGCGATATTCTTCCTTTTGAAGATGTCCCCTTTTTCGGGCTCTATCATTCCGTTTAACATCTTAAGAAGGGAGGATTTCCCCGTTCCGTTCGATCCAACGAGGGAAATTTTGTCACCGGAATTAATTTTAAAATTTACATCCCTGTAGAGATATTTTCCCCCAAATTGGAGGGAGAGATTTACTATATCAATCATTTATTCGTTTATTCTATAAGGTCTTGGGCAATATTGCAATCCGTTTTACTGTTATTTCTTTAATCTGTCTTTTAACAAGTGGATATAATTGATCTCAACGGGATCTTTTCCCCACACAATAGCGCGGTAATAAGTTATCCAGTCAACATAATAAATCATGTCCCACAATCTTTCCTGATAAGTTTCAAGACCGCTTTGAATTTTAACCACGGGAACATTTAGTTTCGCTAGAATCTCGTTTACAACCTCAAACCGTTTTTTGATTTGTGGGTGAATTGTTTCATCAAGCACCTCAAATACAAAAAAGGATTCTTTAATTGCACCATAAGTTTCCCATCCGATGATCTCGTTATGATTCATTTCGGGCAGAACATTATGAAATGCGTGTGTTTTGCCATTCTCGTTAAACTGGCCCTTAAACCTTGTTCCAATCGAATCAGTGACTCCGGTTGCCGAATAAATGATGGGTAACTTACCGTTTACTTGTGTGGCGATTTCATAAGCTATATTCCCGGGCTCTGAAAGTTGTTCACCCTTAAGTTTTATTCTCTCAACTATGCTGTCCAAAAGTTGTACATGTCGTTCAACCAGTCCAAGTTTTGAAAAGAGGTTCAAGAGGGTAAAAAACGAAGTGTATAGTGCATATCTTGGTTGAAATCCCGGCATCATATTGATTGCTGGAACACCATCCTCATCAGCCAAAGCTTTTAATGTTCCACCCGTGGTAAGGCAAATTCTCATAGCACCAATTTCTCCCGCCGCAGTATAAGCTGAAAGTGTCTCTTCAGTTTCACCTGAATAGGAGGAGAGAATAACAAGTGTATCCTTCGAAGTGAAGTTTGGAACTCCATAGTTTCTGTTTACAAAAAGTGGAACCTTCAACTCATCTTTTGCCCAAAGTGAAAATACATCACCGGCGATTGCTGATCCACCAAGACCGGAAATGACTATATTTTTTATTTCAGATACATCAAGATCAATTATAAAATCGTTTTTTAAGGCATCTTCTATTTGCAAATATGAGTTTTTTAATACATCAAACTGACCCGTTGGATCAAGTTTTTTAATTAATTCTATCATTTTAATACTTTCTATTTAATCTTTTCGAGAAGTTCCTGCGGAACGGTTGTCCCTGGGAAGTCCTTTATAACTTTGTTTATATACAATTTTGCTCTCTCCTTTTTGTTATAAGAGAGTTCATACTGTGCCCTTCTAAGTAACATCGCCCCTGTTAAAGCATTTATCTGCTCAATATAAATATTATTAACCCCTCCTGCCTGATAAACAAAATCGGGATCTGCCGCCGGAATGTACTCATCATTATCTGTCAACCGATAGAAAAAGAGATCGGGAATCAGTTTCATATTTGCCGGTAATTCAAACTCTTTGTTTGCCAGTTCTTTATCCACCAGTTCGGGAGCGATAAAAACGGGACGGTCTTTATAATTTTTGAGCAAAATTGCCAGCATTACATCCTTGTATGCCCCTTCAATAACCTGGGCAGCATAGGGCAAATCCTTCTCAAAAGGAACAACTTCTTTTTTGAAGACTTCAGCTTCCTTTTTATAGGACTCTGTCAACCATGGGAAACAGTTGTCAAGTTGTTGATAATACCAGGAGCGTCGCAACAGTTCTTTATCAATAATTGCAACATCCCTTCTTTCGTTTTCAACAAATTGAAAATAGTAGGATGCAGAAAGGAAATAATCCCACTGATAACTAAAGATGACCGAATTTTTTGGAGCTGTTTTCAGAATTGCCTTTGTATATTGCTCAAAAATGAGATTCCCACTCTGATTAACACTGCCATAAGTAAATCCAATCTGCGATAGCACAAGAACTGCCCCAACAGCAGCAGCAATTTTCAGATTGTTAACTCGTTCATATACAAACATTAAACCAAACACAACAAGAATTGACATCCCGATGTATGCAAGCAAAAAATATGATTCAAGATCAACGATATCATAATTTATTGCATAAAGAACAGTTCCAAAAATCAACAATAAAGATGTTATCAGCAGTTTTGTTGATCTTTGAATGAGATAAAAAATACCCAATAAAACCGCTACCAGCGACAGATAAAACTCAGATGGCAAACCGGAAAAGAACCGGCCGAAATTTTTTGCCGCTGCTTCAGATGAACTGAACAGCCATACCTGATATTGTTTACCACTCACATGCCTCAAAATTCTTTCGAGGTCGATGGGATTTCCCCAGTTGATTTCAGGATTCATCCCCGCCCTTATTGGGAGGTAAAGATAAATTAAAATTAATATGGGAAAAAACAACAACAACATTTTTGCAAGAGTGATAAACCCTTCTTTTTGAAATTTAAATTTCACAAAGAAAAGATAAGCTGTCGCCGGAATTATCAATAGTGTGGTCATGTGATTTGAGAACGCCAGTGCAAGCACGCCGGCAAAGACCAACCAATCAAAAATTTGTGTTTTTGGGGTTAGTTTGTTAGTTGCCACATCCGGTGAATTTACTTCGTGACTCTGTGACTTCGTGACTCCCCCGCCAAAAGCTTTGAGTAATGTAAACAATGCAGCCGAAATCAAAGCGAGATGTAGAGAATAAACCTCCACTGATGTACTTTGGAACCAGACAGTTTTACCAAACGCAAGAACCAGTCCCCCAACAATCGAAAAAATCATCGGGAGAGGTTGGGACTCGGCATTTACTGTTATGATTTCATTTACCACATTGTGGCTTTTGCCTTTTCCTGTTTCAACCTGTTTTTTACCTGATTTGGCTTTTTTGCTTTTACTCCCCTTAACACTCTTTTCAAAGACTGAAAAATTATTCAGAATATAGTCGATGCTTTTGATGAAAAAATACACACCCACAGTTGTTGTAATCGCAGCAAAAAGATTCAACTGAAAAATTGTTGAAACGGGAAGTGGTATCAACGAAAAAAGCCATCCCAGCATTGTAAACAACGGGTATCCCGTTGGATGCGCAATTCCGGGAAGTGCCTGTGCTGCGGCAAGTTCACCGGTATCGATTTGAAGCACTGAGGGTGCCATTGTCGAAAAATAGATGACAAAAACAAATAGAGCAGTAATTGCGGCGTAGTATTTTTTAATTATATCCATTAGCCATTTAAAATTTGATGGAAAATCTCGTTATTTTGTTTTAACACTGATTGAACGGCTTTAGTCAGTTCATCATATGATTCGTAATTTAAAAATTTGTATAAATTCTCCCCCTTTTGTTTTGAGGGAAGTTGGTTGTTACCTGTCTGATAAACACACTGAACGGCAAGCCTGATCTTCCTTAAAAAATCAAAACCTGATAACATCATTTCAGCTTGAGATTGAGTTAAATCCCCGGCTTCACTTATTGCGGAAATTATTTCCCTGTTCGCTTTACCGATAAAAAATTTTAAAATTCCGGAGTTTAAAAGTAAGAGGTATTGGTTAATAAATTCAATATCCGTCACTCCCCCTCTCCCCTTGATAATATCTACAGGTGCACTGAGTCCACTCAAAGTTGTTGGATAAAGCCGTTTTCGCATCGATGATACAGCTTCCCGGACTTTCTCCCGGTTGAGCGAAGAGACCTTCGTAAAATATTTAGAAGTGAAATCATCAAAAAGTTTTTCATCACCATATAAAAAAGACAATTTTGTAAGCGACTGTAATTCCCAAACATCAATTCGTTTTTCGAAATATGAAGCATAAGCGTCAATATCCCAAACCAATTGTCCTGATTTTCCTTCAGGTCTCAATCGGCAATCAACACTTAAAGGAACAAGTTCTTTTCGAATATCAGAAAGAAGTCCAATAAACCTGTTTTCGAGTTCAGGGTGGAGTTCAATTTTATCACAAACAACTATCAGATCAACATCAGAATACAAATTCATTTCGCCTGCTGAAAAACTCCCAGCAGATGCAATAAAAACCCCTTCATTATACATTCCGGAATTTTTAATCAGATTATTTACCTGATATCTGATGGTTCTACTTATCAATTGTGCAGCCTTTGCCTCATCAATAAATCCAAGCATAAACTGCGATGCTGCAAGAAAAAGAATCGATTTTGTACCAAGATTAAAATCAATCTCAGGTTCAATTGCCTCAAAAAGTTTCCCGGAAAAAATCAACTCCTTTAAGGAGTGATCTTCCAGAAGCATATTCACTGAAAAAACCGAAAATTCACACAGTGTAAGAACTGAATTCAGAATAAATTCATCCTTCAGAGCTTCATACCAGAATGAGGGAAACGCAGTCCTTTGAATAATTTTTGCAAGATTCTCAAGTGTTTGATCAGGGAACTGCCGTTTTTTTAATGATTCAAACAGATTGGGTTCAATCTCCATGAAAAGTGAGGTGACCCTCGCGTCAAACTCCTTTATTTCGATTAATCCCTTCCCTTCTTTGAGGAATTTTAGATTCCTTTTTGCCCTGTTTTGATCTTTAAAAATTGAAAAATCAGTCTCCTCATTTAGTTCGCTGTTTTCAACACCGATTATTGAATCGTAAATTTTTCTTACTTTTTTTCTATAATCGTTAAGTTTATCATTAAAATCAGAGTTTGATTCAAATCCAAGATAACTTGTCATACTTTTTAACAAATCACCATCAGCGGGGATCTCATGTGTCTGACGATCATTCATCAACTGAAGATAATGTTCTATTTTTCTGTAGAAGATATATGCTTCGATAAAAGTTTTTGATTCGTCAGGACTTAAGATTTTCATCTCTCTTAACACACCAATTGTATATAGAGTATTTCCACTCCTTAATTCGGGATTTTTACCGCCATTAAGAAGTTGAAGTGCCTGAACCCCAAATTCGATATCCCTGATTCCCCCCTTAAACAGTTTAATATTCTTCTCATCGCCAATCGTCTTAAGCATCGTATTACGCAGTTTTTTTATCTGCTCTTGCGGAGAAATAAAAAAACCGGATGGATAAATAAAAGGTGTCACCGAATCGATGAAAGTTTTATAAAGTTTTTTGTTGCCACAAAGAAAACCGGCTTTTATCAACATCTGCCTTTCCCAGTTTTCACCTCTTGTTTCATAATATAAGATGGTGTCTTGAAGAGTTCTTGCGAGCGGTGCAGCATGACCGTCAGGGCGTAACCTGAAGTCGACTCGGAAAAGGAATCCTGCTTCAGTCATCGTCATTGCGGATTCTGTAAACAGAATTATTGTGTCGTGAAGGAGTTCAAAATACTCTTTCCCATTGGGAAGGTTAAAATTTTTATTAAACACAACGATCAGATCGATATCGGAACTGTAGTTCAGTTCTCCCCCACCCAGTTTCCCAAGAGAAATGACCGCAAAATCAGTGATTTGATCATATAACGGTTGAAATTCTTCTTTTACAGATTTTTTCCCCGATAATTCAGAAAATCCTGCTCCATCAATTCCGTAGTTAACCAAAGTCTTCTCGAGACAGATTAAAAAAAGTGCCTCGCATATTACAGTTGCCATAACTGAAAGTTCTTCAGTTGCCCGCCTAAGATCAACAAACGATATAAGGTCTTTCACCCCCGTTGAAAGTATTTCTCTCCTTTTGGCAGTCTTTAACTGATGAAGCCTTGCCTCAAATGTTTTTTGCCTGCCAATCGAGTTAAAGATCAGTTCCCTGTAAAAATTGATCTCCAATACAGATTCAAGAAGAGAGGGGTCGAATATCCTGTAAATAAATTCCGGATTTCTTACCAAAACATCTGTCAGGTAATTACTGTTTGCAGCCACCGCAACCACCACTTCAATCTGAAGAGGATAACGGAGAAAATCCCTCAATAAAGCGGTTTTATTGTAGCTACTTTCTATGATTCTAAAAAAATTGTTTTCACATCCACGATGGAAATGGTAACGATTTGTCTGAAATTCCAGAATGGAATACAATGCATCCATCTCCTCGGGTGAGAGATATCCGTGAATCAGATTAAACAGTCTATTTGTGAGTTCTTCTGACAGGGGCAACAGGTTACTTATAAAGTTAATAAAAACAATTTTTAAATTTACAGAAAAATCGCCCAATCAATTTCTGTTTCAAATTTATTTTATTTTAGTTATATTGAATTTTAATACTCAAATAGTTTTATTAGTCTCCCCCAGGTTTTGAATTTACAGCAAAATATTGTAATTTTTAACAAAGATATTCAATCTCCGGTATTTTAATCATAAAAGGATTCCCATGAAAACCAATTTTCTCTCTTTATTCACAATTCTACTCATCTCAACTCTCACGGTGGGTATTTTCAACAAAGTTTCTGATGAAAAACATTTTTTTTCATTTGAAGAGTTTAAAAAGTACAAAATAGAAAAAAAGAGGAACGGAAAACCCAATTATGGTTCTCCTGACAAAGCAGTTTTATGGTTAATCAACCAACGCCTCTCTGCCACCGGTTCAATTCCAGCCGATTGGCGACAGACAGCCCTTGAACATATTAACAGATTTAACCTGAAACCGGGTGCTACCGAAGATTTTAACTGGACCGCTTTAGGACCCGGAAACATCGGCGGTAGAATTCGTGCCATGGTAGTTCACCCAACAGATACAAACACTATTTATATAGGTGCTGCCGGTGGTGGTGTGTGGAAAACCACCGACGGAGGAGTTTCCTGGCAACCACTAAAAGACCTGATGGAAAATCTTGCAGTAAATGCACTTTGTATGGATCCTGCAAATCCAAACATCCTTTATGCAGGAACCGGTGAAGGATTTTTTAATGTTGATGCACTGCAAGGTGAAGGTATATTCAAAACAACCGATGCAGGTGCCAGTTGGACACAACTTAATTCCACGTTAAATGCAAACTTTTATTTTGTAAATAAACTTGCTTTTGATGGTTCCACCAACACCCTATGGGCGGCCACCAGAACAGGATTGTATTCCTCAACCGATGGCGGAGCAAGTTTCCTGAACCGCGACCTTGGCGACAACTCCAATGTTACTGACATCGCAATTGCCAATTCCACTCCGTCAACAATTTATGTTGCACAAGGATTATCACAGGATGGTAGAATGATGGTAAGTACGGATGCCGGAAGTTCGTTTTCACAAACCTTTACCCGCTCGGGCATAGGAAGGCTTGTGGTAGCTGTTTCCCCGTCAAATCCTGCTGTTGCATATTTATCAGGGCAGAATCTTCAAACCAACCAGTGCGGTGCTCTTGTGAAATCCACTGACGGAGGAGCCACTTGGACTGATGTCACAATCCCTGGTCCTACTTCTTCAGGTGATCCAACTTATACAGGACAACAGGCCTGGTACAACAATATCCTCACTGTTCACCCAACAGACCCAAACAAAGTTTATGCAGCCGGTCTGGATGCTTTTGGTTCCGAAGATGGTGGTGGTTCATGGACACAAATTTCACAATGGGATGCCGAGAGAACCAATCCAATTTTCGCCCATGCTGATCATCATATTATCGCTTTTAATCCATTAAACAGTAATACAGTTTATCTCGGAAATGACGGCGGTGTTTATAAAAGTGTAAACGGTGGTACTGAGTGGATAAGCCTCAACAACGGTTTGGCTATCACTCAATTTTATTATGGTGCTGTTCATCCAACTTTAAACAGATTTTATGGCGGTTGTCAGGATAACGGAACAATTGCCACAGATAACTCACAGAACTGGGTGGAAATAATTGGTGGGGATGGCGGCGCAACAGAGGTTGATTACAATAATCCCGACTTCGTTTATGGAGAATATACCAACTTCTGTTTTTATAAATCTACCGATGGTGGAGTAAATTTTGTAAAATCCATGAACGGCATCCCTGTTGGTCCCGGAACCTTCGATGGAACAACTGACAGAACTCTCTTCATCACTCCATTTATAATGGATCCAAATGACCCAACAATCCTTGTTGGTGGAAGTTACAGAGTTTGGCGAACAACAAATCAGGCAGAAAACTGGACAGCTATCTCAGGCGATCTAACGGGCGATGGAACAGGAACTGAAGGTGGTTCAATTTCTACACTTGCCATTGCAAAAGGCAATTCTGATGTAATATATGTTGGTTGCACCAACGGTAGAGTGCAAATTACCACAAATGCGGGTGGAACCTGGAACATTAGAGAAACAGGCCTCCCTTCTGCATACGCCACAAGAATAGTTATTGATCCAACAAATTCATCTATCGCCTATATCTCTTTCTCCGGATTTTCAAATGGTGAAAAGGTTTATAAAACCACCAATCTTGGCGCCACATGGACAAATGTTACCGGGAACCTCCCTAACATTCCTGTAAATTCCCTACTGCTTGCTCCATCAAGACCTGATGCAATTTTTGCGGGTACCGATCTTGGCGTATTCACTTCAACCGACGGTGGCACAAACTGGTTCAGAGATGGTCTTAGTCTGCCAAATGTAGCTGTATTTGATATGGACTACAGAGCATCTGACGACAGAATATTTGTTTATACACACGGAAGAGGTGTATTTTCGACTCCTGCCGGTCCAACTTCCATAAAGGAAATTACCGGTTCACCTTCGGAGTTTTCACTAATGCAAAACTTCCCAAATCCCTTTAATCCTTCAACAACCATTAGATTTAACACCCCAAACAACGTGGAAGTGACTCTTAAGGTTTATGACTCCCAAGGAAAAGAAGTCGCATTACTTCTTAATAGATCACTTTCTGCCGGAAGTTATGAAGTTGAGTGGAATGGACAAGACAAATTTGGAATGCCAATGACATCAGGAATCTACTTCTGCAGAGTAACCGCCGGCAACTCGCAGAAAACGATAAAGATGATACTTAACAAGTAAGAACTTGAGAACTCGAGAACTTTAGAACTTGAGAATAAAAGAAACACGAGAGACTTCAGAAGCCGGGCTACTCAAGTCTCTCGAGTTACCTGTGCACTAAGGTTCTAAAGTTCTAAAGTTCTAAAGTTCTAAAGTTCTAAAGTTCTCCCCTGTGCGTTAAATCAAAAGTTAAAATTTCCGTGGATATTTTTACCCCAAATTACCTTATATTTCCATGATTAATCGAGGAACATCTATGAAAATAATTAATGTATCTGTAATTCTTCTATTTGGTATTGTTTTTCTGGGCTGCTGTGATTGTGCCACCAAAAACACTTCTGAAGTTGGAGACACAACCAAAAATCCTGTCAATAATAATCCAACTGCAATTCAGAATAACAAAACTGTTGCCCTGGTGGAAATTGTTAATATTGATGTAAAAAGTGAGACACAATATTCGGCCAAAATCGAAGTGAACCAGATATTTGCCGATGATGCTTATCCAAGCATTGCGGTTGAAAAATCAATTTATGAAGTTTTTCCTAACTTTCGATTGGGTGAGAACAAAGAGATGCTCGAAAATGATGTAAATCTCGAATTAAAAAATTTCTCGAAAAAGAAGCCCGGCGATAAAGTGAAAGTTGAGTTTTTTTTAAGTGACAACAAGTGGATCCTTCACAGGATATTAAATTAATTTCGGAGAATCAAAATGTTTAAAAAACTACAAATATCATTCTTTTCCCTCGTTATTACCGGGCTTCTTGTAGCTGCATTCATCAATGCAAATGAGAATCCGGGAGCCTTAACGATGGATGACTATATCAAATATAAAATTGAAAAAAAGAAAAACGCAAAACCCAAAACCGGTTTTCCCGATGAAGCAATGAAGTGGTATATGGATCAAAGAACTTCTGCCACTGGTAACATCCCTGAAAACTGGCGAGAAGAAGCAATGCAACATATTGCCCGCTTTAATACCCCCGAAGCAGGGTTGGATAACCCCGAAGCTCTCACGTGGACTGAAAAAGGTCCCGGGAACATTGGTGGCAGAGTTAGAACCATTGTTGTTCAACCTTCCAATCCAAGCATCATCTATTTTGGTGCAGTCAGCGGTGGTGTCTGGAAATCAACCAACGGTGGCACATCGTGGACACCATTGAATGATTTAATGGAGAATCTCGCTGTTTGTGCGCTTGTTATGGATCCAAACAATTCAAATATTCTTTATGCCGGAACCGGTGAAGGCTTTTTTAATGCTGATGGTGTAAGAGGTGCCGGAATATATAAAACCACAGACGCCGGAGCCTCATGGACAAAACTTTCGTCCACAGCTACCGCAGATTTTTATTATGTGAATAAACTTGTTATTGATGATCTTACCGGGAACATCTGGGCAGCAACAAGAGGTGGACTTTTTAGATCCACTAACGGCGGATCAGCTTTTTCAGAGATTGTAACTACATCCAATTGTATGGACATCGAAATCGCCGGAACAAATCCGAGAACTCTTTATGCTTCCTTTGGCCAGTTTGCCCAGGCAGATGTAAGAAGATCAACTGATGCAGGAGCCAACTGGAGTTCAGTCTTCTCCTCATCAGGTATTGGCAGATATGAGATAGCAGTCTCTCCATCCTCTCCTTCCACTGTTTATGCCTCAGGTCATAAACTTTCAGATAACGAGTGTGGAGTTTTTGTAAAATCCACAAATGGTGGAACCAACTGGACAAATATCAACATACCCGGTCCGGCTTTCTCGGGTGCGACAACCTACACTTCAGGTCAGGCATGGTATAATAATATAATTGCAGTGGATCCCACAAATCCAAACCTGGTTTATGCTGCCGGTCTCGATGCATGGAAAACTTCAAATGGTGGAAGTACCTGGACTCAGATTTCCAACTGGTACACCCAGGGTGGAGCTCCCCCATATATGCACGCTGATATACATGCAATAGTTTTTCACCCAACCACTCCTTCCACTTTCTTTGTGGGAAATGATGGGGGTGTTTACAAATCAACCAATAGCGGTTCTTCATGGGTTTCACTCAATAATAACCTTGGCATAACACAATTTTATTATGGTACAATTCATCCAACACTTGATAAATATTACGGCGGAACACAGGATAATGGTACCCTGGCTCTTTCCTCGGGTGTTAACTGGACAGAAATCATCGGCGGTGATGGTGGAGCAACTGAAATCAATTATAACAATCCAAGCCTGATGTTTGGAGAATATGTAAATTTCTGTTTCCTTAAATCAACCGATGGTGGTGCTACATTTAACAAATCGATGAACGGAATTCCTGTCGGTTCAGGTTTCTGGGACGGTACAACTGACAGAACCCTTTTTATCAGCCCGTTTACTATGGATCCTAACGACCCCGCAATTCTTATTGGCGGAACATACCGTGTATGGAGAACCACTAACTCGGCTACAAACTGGACCGCCATCTCCGGTGACCTCACTGGTGACGGAACTGGTGGAAACGGAGCAACTATTTCCGCCGTTGCAATCGCAAAAGGAAATTCGAGTGTCATTTATGTTGGAACCTCAAATGGTAGAGTTCAAGTAACCACAAACACAGGTTCAAGCTGGACCTTAAGAAATTCAGGACTGCCTGCATCATACATCACAAAAGTGGTTGTTGACCCCACTAACAGCAATATTGCTTACGCTACCTTCTCAGGATTCGCTGCAGGTCAAAAAGTCTATAAAACAACCAATGCAGGCTCAAGTTGGACAAATATTTCTTCAAACCTGCCAAATATACCGGTAAACTCTTTTGCAATTAATCCTTCATCCACTTCTACTCTATATGCAGGCACCGATCTTGGTGTTTTCTCAACAACTGATGGTGGTTCAAGCTGGGTTAGAGATGGTTTAACTCTTCCAAATGTGGTGGTTTCCGACCTCAAAATCAGAGCGAGCGATAATAAACTTGTTGCTTTCACACATGGAAGAGGAACATGGGTTTCCACTATTGGCGGCGGCGGTGGTGCACAAATTACCGAACTCACCTATGATAATGGAATTCCTGTTAGTGGATATACATGGGCAAACAATGGTCAGGGTTCTGCTAACAGAATGACTGCCCCCGGTTCCAATCTAAAATTGGTGGAAATCAGTTTTTATATAACAACTGTATCAGCCGGTTCTGCCACATTTAAACCAATTGTTAGAACCAAAGCCGGTAATGGTGCTCCCGGAACCGATCTTGTAAATTACAATCCCGTAACAGCATCATCCACCCCCGGATGGAGTGCCTGGAACACATCCGCACAAAATATCATGGTTTCCAATGACTTCTTCATTGGTATGATCTTCGACGGAGTAAACAAACCAAATTTTGGTTACAACACCACTAATAACGGCAGAGCCTGGGATTATAACGGATCTTCATGGTCAGAATGGGCCGAAACTTACCTCATGAGAGCAAAGGTTCAATCGACAACAGCGATCATCGAATTTGATAACACTGTTCCAGCTGCTTTTGAGTTGTTCCAGAACTACCCAAATCCATTTAACCCCACAACCAGCATCAGATTTTCACTTCCTGAAGCCGGTGAAGTCGTAATGATAGTTTATGACATCAGCGGTAAAAAGATTGCGGAAATCGCCAGTGGTTACCATCAAGCAGGTAGATACACCTACGAATGGAACGGGAAAAACGATTTTGGCAGCGGAGTAGCATCGGGTGTTTATCTCTGCACAATAAAAGCCGGTGGCAAAATGCAGACGGTAAAGATGATTCTGAATAAGTAAGAGTTTCAGAACTTCAGAACTTCAGAACCTCAGTGGGTTAAGCCTGCTGAGGTTCTTTGTATTTTAAAGACTTGTGTACTTTAGTACTTCACAGATACAAAGCTTCAGTACTTCCGAGGTTCCGAAGTTTTGAGGTTCTTAAGTTCTTGAGTTCTTTGGTTCTAAATTTCCGAAGTACCGGGGTTCTGAGGTTCCGAAGTTCCGAGGTTCTCTCCCTCCCGTTTTGATTTCCTCAAATATTTTATTATATTTCTTTACTATTCCGCAGGCATTCATAGATACCATCGGAAATTTGCAAAAATTTGGATATTTCTGAGGATTTAACGGAGACACCATGAAAGATTTAATCGTAGCCGACAAATCGAACCTGATAACACAACTTTGGAAAGCAAGTCCGTGGATATACAGTCTATTAAGCTCAGCCTCCTCGGTTAGTGATGCGAGAGAGAAGATATTTGAGTATTTTAATGAACTTGAACGAACATATTTTAATGTTTTTAGTGAACTCCCCAACCGAAAACTTCATATCATCGACAGAAACAGTGCAAAAGAAAGTATAAGAGTTTTTAAAAATATCCTCAGAACTGAAAATGAGGTAATTACAAAATTTTCTGCTGTTAAAGTTTTGTATGGACTGGCAACCGGAGCCAAAGATATAATTGATGATGTACAAAATGGATTTCTTCTTGAGATGATTTATCTGTTCCACGGAATTAGTGGGAAAACAGGCGACTTCGCTTTTAAACAATATACTTTGACATACACAAATGGCGAAGAGGGTTTATTAACCGATAGTAATCTGGTTTTGGATCAATTTTCCTCCTCGATGAAGGCCGGAATGTTGAAGTTTAAACAAGGGAATCATCCTCTTAGAAAACTCAACAAAGAATCGGTAAAACAGAAGTTATTAACACATTTTGTAGCTGTTGAGTCCGACTGGTCTGACTTTCATTGGCACTTACGCCATAAAATTCAAAACCTCGCCACCTTAAGTTCAATCATTAAACTTGAAAAAGATGAAATTGAAAATTTAACAATCGCCGAAAAAGCCGGAATCCCCTTTCAGATAACTCCCTATTATTTATCTCTCTTTAATGAAAATGGAAGAACGGATGAAGATCGTGTTGTCCGGGCTCAGGTTCTCCCCGGATTCCGTTATTGCCAAAACATGAATGAACATTCAACCACAGAGGTGGATCTTGACCTGTTGGGTGAAAAGCTGATTCAACCCGTGGAAGGAATATCCCGAAAATATCCTCAAATAGTAAGTTTAAGAGTTTTTGATTCGTGTCCTCAAATATGTGTTTATTGCCAAAAGAATAGAGAATTAAGGGAACAAAAAGAGACATCTACCCCCGAAGAAACTATTAAAAAAGCTCTCAACTGGATCAGTGAAAAAACCGAAATCAACGAGGTTATGATTACGGGTGGTGAACCATTGTTGTTGTCTGATGAAAAACTTGAATCGATCATCAGGAAATTGGCAGCAATAGGCCATGTTGAACGGATTCGAATTGGAACCAGAATGTTGGTTACACTTCCATCGAGAATTACAGCTGATTTGGTCGAAATTTTAAGTAAATACAATATCCCCGGAAAAAGAGAAGTTTGTATTGTAACGCATTTTGAACATGTTGCCGAATTGACCGAGGAATCGATCGAGGCTGTTACCAAAATCAGAAGAGCCGGTATGAGCATCTATAACCAGCAGGTTTTTACTTATTACAACAGTCGCAGGTATGAAACTTCCGCCCTCAGAAGAGCGTTAAAATTGTCAGGTATCGACCCCTATTACACTTTTCATACCAAAGGGAAAAAAGAGACTGTGGATTTCCGGGTTCCTATCGCAAGACTTGAGCAGGAGAGGAAAGAAGAAGCCCGATTCCTTCCGGGACTTGTCAGAACCGACGAACCGGTCTTTAGTATCCCCCGATTTGGTAAATCCCATTTACGGTCGTGGCAGGATCACGAAGTTATTATGGTTCTCGCAAATGGTGGAAGGGTTTACAGGTTTTTCCCCTGGCAATCGAGAAGAGTAAAAACTGAAGACTATCTTTATACCGATGTCGCAATCTACGATTACCTTCAAAGGCTCCATCGTGATGGTGAGGAGGTGGATGACTATTCCTCCATCTGGTTCTATTATTAATTAACATTTTTTTTGGTTTGATCCTCAGGGAGAGATATCCTTGAGGATCATTTCCCCATCTGTAAATTGAATGTTATGCCCCGTTTCACAGAGATGTGTTATATTTGTAACATGACTTTTAGAAATTTTTATATCTCCACTCCGATTTGAGAGCAAAGCTCTTCAACCTCTTTCTTTTCAATTAGTTTTTTATTTTTTTAACTTTTCCATTGAACAATGACACAATTATCCAATAAAATTGACAGCAGAAAAACCTTTGCCATCATAAGCCATCCCGATGCGGGAAAAACAACCCTGACTGAAAAACTACTGCTTTTTGGTGGTGCCATTCAGGTGGCAGGTGCTGTAAAATCGAATAAAATCAAAAAAACAGCCACTTCCGATTTTCTTGAAATTGAAAAACAAAGGGGTATTTCAGTTACCACCTCGGTGATGAATTTCAGCTATAAAGGGGAACAAATTAATCTTTTAGACACACCCGGTCATAAAGATTTTGCTGAAGATACCTACCGTACTCTAACTGCCGTGGATAGTGTGATTCTTGTGATTGATTGTGTAAAAGGAGTTGAAGAACAGACAGAAAAGTTGATGAAAGTGTGCCGGATGAGGGAAACTCCGGTGATCGTTTTTATTAATAAACTCGATAGAGAGGGACGTGATCCTGTTGAACTTCTGGATGAGATTGAAGCAAAACTTGATATAAGAGTCAGACCCCTGAGCTGGCCCCTCGGCATGGGAAGAGATTTTAAAGGTGTTTACAACATCTACGATAATACATTTAATTTTTTCAGTCCCAACAAACAGATGATCGAAAAGGAAATCGAATCGTTTGCCGGTCCCAATGATCCAAAATTTGTTAAACTTTTTGGTGACAGAGCGGAAAAACTTGAACACGACCTCGATTTAATAAATGGTGTTTACGGCGATTTTGCCGTTGATGAATACCTTGAAGGTGAACTTGCCCCCGTCTTTTTTGGCAGTGCTCTAAACAATTTTGGGGTTCAGGAATTATTGGATACCTTTATCAAAATTGCTCCCGGACCACGCCACCGCGACTCAACCAAAGGTTTGATTGAACCCGATGATGAAAATTTTTCCGGTTTTGTCTTCAAAATTCATGCAAATCTCGATCCAAAACACCGCGATCGGATAGCTTTTCTTCGTGTATGTTCCGGAAGATTTGAAAGAAACAAATTTTATCATCATGTAAGACTCGACCGTAACATCCGTTTTGCAAATCCTGCAACTTTTATGGCACAGGACAAAAGTCTCATTGAATTTGCCCATCCGGGAGATGTAATTGGTTTATACGATTCGGGGATATTTAAGATTGGCGACACCCTCACCGAAGGTGAAAAGTTTATGTTTAAGGGGATACCTTCATTCTCCCCTGAGATTTTTAAGGAACTTGTTCTTAATGATCCGTTAAAATCAAAACAGATGGAAAAAGGAATTCTTCAACTTACTGATGAAGGGTTGGCGCAGGTTTTTCTCCACAACTCTTCAAACCGAAAAGTTGTTGGAGCAGTTGGTGATCTCCAGTTTGAGGTTATTCAATACAGACTGATTAACGAATATGGAGCTGATTGCCGATTCAGACATTTAAACTTCTTCAGGGCATGTTGGGTAATTTATGAAAACCCGGAGGATATTTCAGAACTTTGGAGATTAAGATCACACAGTCTTTATTACGACAAACATGGTCACCTGACCTTCCTTGCGGAGTCTGTTTACCAGCTTGAACTCGCAAAAGAGAAAAACCCAAAAGCTCAATTCCTTTTCAGCATCGAACACAATTCCGAGACAATTGAACTTGGCAAAACTGCTTGAGAAGAACACAAAACTGATTTACTTTAAAGCTGTTATCAGGAATGGTGGCAGCTTTTTTTGTTTAGTAGCGGAGAATCGAATTATCAAAGTAGCGAAGTATCGGAGTAGCAAAGGAGCGGGAATAAGTACATAAGTAAGCCTTGTTTCGACCCTGGTTCTATTCTCATTCTCTAACAGTTGGGAAGGGCGCAATTACTAATATTTTTATTTAACCTCATTCATCAACTGTTCCCCATTAAACCTTTTCAAAGACCGTCTGTAAAACAATAAATTAATTACATTGTTATTCTCTACCATAATAACTAAATTTGCAAGCTATAATAATATTTTGGAGCAGACACTAAATGTTAAAATCGGTTTTAAAAGCCATTTTTGGCGATAAACACAGCCGTACCTACAAAGAATTACTACCTATCGTACAAGAAATAAATGAGCATTTTGAACAACTTGCTTCATTAAGTGACTTCGAACTCAAGGAAAAAGTAAAAGGGTTTAAGGATCATCTAAACAAAGAAACTGAAGAGATCCGGAATAAAATTGAAGAGATTCGTTTACAACTAACGAGTGTAGAGGGTGAAGTTGCAAACGCAACTGAACTCCACGATGAAATTGAACAGCTTGAACAGGAACTTGATGATAAATATGAAGACCTGCTTGATGAGATGCTCCCCGAAGTTTTTGCAGTGGCAAAAGACACCTGCAGAAGATTGGTTGGTCATTCCTATACTGTTATGGGACAAAAAGTAACCTGGGACATGGTTCCCTACGATGTTCAGCTTATGGGTGGAATTGTTCTTCACCAGGGTAAAATTGCTGAGATGGCAACGGGTGAAGGTAAAACCCTGGTCGCAACACTTCCTCTTTTTCTCAATTGCCTCACAGGCAGAGGTGCTCACCTTGTAACTGTTAATGATTATCTCGCACAGAGAGATTCCGAGTGGATGGGTGAAATATTTAAGTTTCATGACCTTACGGTTGGTGCCATACTTGGCACAATGAGTCCTGACAAAAGAAGAATTTCTTATGGCTGCGATATCACCTACGGAACCAATAACGAATTTGGCTTTGATTATCTAAGAGATAACATGGCTATCGATCCCGAACACCAGGTGCAACGGAAACATATTTACGCCATCGTGGATGAGGTGGATTCAGTGCTTATTGATGAGGCACGAACACCGCTTATCATATCGGGTCCTGTTGATACCGACAATCAAAAATTTGATGAAATGAAACCCAAGATTGAAAGACTTCACAGACTTCAGTCGAACTTCGTTTCCTCCATTCTTGCCGAAGCAGAAAAAAAATTAACCGCTGAACCCTCAAAAGATGAGATTACAGAAGCCGGTATCAGCATTTTTAGAGCATTCAGAGGACTCCCAAAACATAAAAAGTTGATGAAAGTTATCTCTGAACCTCAATATAAACAGTTGATGCAAAACACAGAACTTGAATACCTCAAAGATAAAGCAAAAAATATGCATATAATCGATGAGGAACTCTATTTTGTGATCGATGAAAAAAACAACTCAATTGAACTGACAGAAAAAGGAAGAGAAGAGCTTGCCAAGGGAACACCTGAAGGAAAAGACTTTTTTGTACTCCCCGACTTTGGTTATGAGATAAGCAAACTTAAAAACGACACTACCCTTACGGAAGAAGAAAAGAAGAAAAAGGAAGAATTCCTCCACTTCGAATATTCGGAAAAATCGGACAGACTTCATACAATCAACCAGCTTCTGAAAGCATATACACTTTTTGAAAAAGATGATGAATATGTAATAACTGAAGATGGTAAAATCGCCATCGTTGATGAATTTACAGGTAGAGTTCTCCCCGGAAGAAGATATTCTGACGGACTCCATCAGGCGATTGAAGCAAAAGAGAATGTTAAGGTAGAGCGCGATACCCAAACACTCGCTACCATTACACTTCAGAACTATTTTAGAATGTATAAAAAACTTGCCGGAATGACGGGTACTGCCGAAACCGAAGAAGGTGAGTTTTTTGAAATCTATAAACTTGAGGTTGTGGTTGTCCCAACAAACAAACCGATCACCAGAGATGATGAAGATGATCAGATTTATAGAACCAAACGGGAAAAATTGAATGCCGTTGTTTCTCAGTGTGAAGAACTCAGAAAACAAGGCAGACCTGTATTGGTGGGTACAACCTCAGTGGAAGTTTCTGAAACGATCAGCAGGATGTTGAGAGTTAAGGGAGTTCCCCACAATGTACTTAACGCAAAACAACATCAAAGGGAAGCTGAGATTGTTCAGTCAGCAGGCCAACCCGGTGCTGTCACTATCGCCACCAACATGGCAGGTAGAGGAACTGATATTAAACTTGGGGCAGGAGTTGTTGATAAAGGTGGTCTTTTCATCCTTGGAACCGAAAGACACGAATCCCGTCGTATCGATCGTCAGTTAAGAGGAAGAGCCGGTCGTCAGGGTGATCCCGGAACCACTCTCTTTTTCCTCTCGCTTGAAGATGATCTTTTAAGACTTTTTGGAAGTGACAGGGCTGCCGCCATCATGTCACGAGCCGGATTTGAGGAAGGTGAGGTAATTAAACACCCAATTATCACCCGTTCCGTTGAAAGAGCTCAGAAAAAAGTTGAAGAGAACAACTTTGCAATAAGAAAAAGATTGCTCGAATACGATAATACAATGAATCAGCAAAGAACAATCATCTATTCAAGAAGAAACCGTGCACTTCACGGTGAAAGACTTAAGACCGAAATTCTTGAAATGATGGAAGAATATATTGCCGATCTCGTTGGTAAATATTATGGTAATGCTGAGATAGAACTACTTGAAAAAGAACTTGACACTCACCTCCTTTTGAACATCAGGTTCGACAGGACTGAATGGGAGCTTTTAAACAAAAACGGCGTAACCGAAAAAGTTATCAAAGCTGCCACTGATTATTATGAACACAAAGAATCGATGCTTTCATCCGATATGATGGCAAGAATTGAAAGGTATGCATTCCTCACTGTTATTGATAACAGATGGAAAGAACACCTTCGCGATATGGATGACCTGAAAGAGGGAATTAACCTCCGGGCCTATGGTCAAAAAGATCCGCTGATTGAGTATAAAAATGAAGCATTTACTCTCTTTTCCGATCTACTCGACAGTATCAGGAACGAAACGGTTCAAATTGCATTTAAACTTTACCCTGCTCAACCTGAAAGTGTTCAGATTTCCCGCAGACCCGAAAGAAGGCCTCAAAGAACCATCAAAGAGTCCGCTGACAATGCCGGAATGCATGGTGGATATGTACCAACTCCAAAGGAGCAGGATGCAGGTCCCGTTGGGAAACCACAACCTGTCAAAGTGTCTGAAAGAATTGGCAGAAATGACCCCTGTTGGTGTGGAAGTGGTAAAAAGTACAAACAATGCCACGGCAAAAATGCTTAAAGATCGGAAACGGATATGAAAAAAATTGAAGCAATTATCCGCCCATTCAAGCTTGACGAAGTTAAAGAAGCCCTTATCGAAGAGGGCTTCAAAGGCTTGACTATCACTGAGGTGAGAGGTTATGGCAGGCAAAAGGGACACAAAGAAGTATATCGCGGAAGTGAATACAGGATTGAGTTTGTCCCAAAAATGAAGATTGAACTTGTTGTTGAGGCTGACCGACTGGAAGCTGCAATTGAAGCCATCATCAAAAATGCCAAAACAGGTCAGGTTGGCGACGGAAAAATTTTCATTACCGATGTCTCCGATGTGATCAGAATAAGAACGGGTGAATCGGGAATTGACGCTCTTTGATTTTTATTTGCATTGAATAAAGTCTGCTTATTCTCTAAATTCCTCTGATATCTTATAAATTTTCGGAATCCACTTTGAAGTCCAAAGTCTTTAAATCCCTTTTGGCTGTTTCTGCCGTTTTTATGTTGGGCGGTTGCGGTGTATGGGCAGATTTTACCACATATTTTAACCTCTACCACAACGCAAAAACCCTCTACCAGGATGCGGAAGAGATGATAATAAAGGAACGAAAAGACCTTTTTGCCATCTCAGAAGCTGCAATTCCTGCCGGAGCAAATGCCGGCCTTCCTAAAGTAATCGAAAAATTTTCAAAACTGCTTCAGTTCCATAATAAAAGCTCTTATGTTGATGATGCTCTTTTTATGATTGGGAAAGCATTTTTCTATCAAAGAAGTTATATTAAAGCTTCAAGGAAATTTCAGGAACTGATTGCCACTCAACCAAACAGTGATTTAGTGCTTGATGCAACACTTTGGCTTGCCAAGTCTGAAATTCAGATGAAAAAGTTTACTGAAGGATTAAAATATCTCGAAGAAGCCAAACAAAAAGCGACCACTGAGGAAGACAATGAGATACTCACCGAAGTATATATCGAGGAAGTAAGATATCTTAAATTCTCGGAAAAATATACTGAAGCGATTCAAAAACTAAAAGACCTTGTATCAATCAATCTTTCTGATGATATTTCAGCAAAAGCCCAGTTTGAAGTAGGTGAACTCTATTTTGAAAAAATGAAAGAGTTTTCTCTGGCCGCTGATGCATATAAAGCAACTTTGGAATTTGATCCCCCGTTCGACATTGAATACAAGTCGAAACTGGCTTACAGCATCTGCCTCAGGAAAATGAACAAAATTGATGAATCTCAAGAAAACTTACAACAAATGTCGAAAGAGTTTAAGTTTTTGGAGAAACTTGATGAGATTATGCTTCAAAAGGGGCTTAATCTAAAACAGCTTCAAAAATATGATGAAGCATACAAACAATTTTATACCCTCGATACACTGGCGGTTAACTCAGTCTCTTCGGGCATTGCCCGTTTTGAGATGGGTGACATGTATGAAAATAATCTCAAAAACTTTGATTCCGCTTATGTTTATTATCTTAAAGCCGAGAAAAGTGCTTCGTCAGCAGAATATGTTTCTCGAATCAAAGAGAAAGCAACTCTATTTAAAAGATATGAAGGGTTGCAAACCAATCTATATGTTTACACAAGACAACTTGCCTACCTTGCAGACCCGATCGAATTTAAAAGAGATTCGTTAAAATTTTATGCAGATTCAGTCGATGCAAAACTTGCAGACCTCTTTTCAGTACCGATTGAGCTTTCGGATTCTGCAAAACGGGCTCTGGATTCACTTAAAGCGGTAAAAGATTCACTGGATAATCTGGCTAAGATCGAAGCTCCTGAACAATTTGGTGAAGACGAAATGATTCAGGGCAGACCAAAACAGGGTGACGATCCAAACGCAAAAGGAGACGGGACAAATCCCAACCAACCACCCGTAATTCAGAAAAAGGGATGGGCTCCTGTAATGCCGGTAATATCTGCCGATTCCCTAAATTCACTTTTGGTAAAAGTCTATTTTGATCTTGGGAATGTTTTTTACGGCGAAATTATTCTCCCCGACTCATCTTATTATTATTACACTAAAATGTTGTCGGATTATCCCCAATCAAAATATACAGGACAGGCATTATTTTCTCTTGGGAATTATTATCTGGATAAAAATGAAAAAGCCACCGCTGATTCCATTTTTCAGGTAGTTTACGAAAATTATAAAAACGAATCAGTTGTTAATCTTGCAGCAGATAAACTTGGTAAACCAAAAGTTGTGCTTAACACTGCCCCTGCTGATATGTTATATGAAGAGGCAGAGGGAATATATTTTGATAAACAGTATGGCGAAGCAGTAAAAAAATACTGGAGTGTTTATAAACTCTACCCCGAAACCTTTACTGCCCCCAAATCTTTGCTTGCTGCAGGTTTTACTCTTGAAAATGATCTAAATCTGGTTGACTCTGCATTTGCGGTTTACGATACTCTTGTAACCAGGTATCCTCAAACGCGATTTACAAATAAGATTTTGCCAAAAGTTAACTTCTACAAAGAAGAAAAAGCACGGATTAAAAAAGCAATTGATGATTCGTTAAAAGTTATCAGTGACAGTTTAAAGGCGGATTCCATTGCTCGAAGTACACCAAAAATTGATTCCACTTCGATAAATTTACCTGATTCTTTAAAGAAGATTCCGGGTGTTTTCGATCAAAAACCTGATTCTATTAAGAATATTCCCGGTGTTCCTGCTCAAAATATCGACTCGCTAAAAAAAATGCAGGGGAGTGTTGATCCTTTTTCAGACACAAAACAGAATTTTCCGATTTCGTCTGATACAATAAATCGACCGAAAAAAGAAGAACTAAAAGAGGAGATTCCACCATTGACAAATTTCATCAAGCGGCGCGACCTTCTCGATCTCATCGAAGAGGGTGAAAACACTACAACAGAATTTAAGTTGAAGTTTACGGAACCTGAAAAGATTGCCAAGGTAATGATCTCTTTTGCCAATACAAAAGGTGGTTATCTCATTTTTGGTGTGAATGACGATAAAAAGGTGGTGGGTCTTGAAAGTGAAAAAACGGAATATGAGTTTATTAAAGAGACTACTAATTTTTATATAACCCCCGAAATCGATTTTATGGTTCAGTTCATCAACATCGATCAAAAAGAACTTGTTGTGGTTTTTATCCCGGAATCATTTAACAAACCACACAGGATTCAGGATTATAAAGAAGACCTCGACCTCAACACCGCCCAGGTTTACATCAGAGTGAACGACAAAAGTCTTCCTGCTTCAAAACAGATGATCAGAATTATGAGAGCCCAAAGCTCTTCAAGTCCACTTGTTAAATATGCCATTGGTGATCTCGAAAAAAAGGTGTTTTTTTACCTTGAGAGCCACGAAACGATTGATGTAAACACGCTCGCCAAAACCGCCAACATTTCAGGGAGAAGGGCATCCCGCACACTCGTAACAATGGTAAGAGCCGGCTCACTTTATATCCACACCAAGGATAACGGAGAAGAGTTTTTTACCGTAGCTTGAGCCTCAGGTATCAGTTGTCCTGTTGGAATTAAACACTTTCCTCAGTTCGTAAATTGTGATTCCATAAGCCACGGCAACATTTAATGATTGTTTTATCCCATATTGTGGAATTTCGACCGACAGATCACACAGATCAAGAAGAGTTTGATTCACTCCTGTAATTTCATTACCTATAATAAAAAGTAAAGGAAATATCTCTTTTGAGATATCAGTATAATTTACTGAATTATCGGTCAGTTCAAGTGCAGCAATCGTATAACCTTTAGTTTTATAATCCTTCACCACTTCAACTGGATCTTTCACAAACTCCCAGGCAACACTTTCTGTGGCACCCAAAGCGGTTTTCATAATATCTTTAACGGGTGGGGCAGGAGTATATCCACACAAATACAATTTTTCAATCATAACACCATCAGATGTTCTGAAAACAGAACCTACATTATAGCTGCTTCTGATTGAATCAAGAAGGACAACAACCGGCATTTTTTCAACTTTATGAAGTGTTTCAGGTTTTGCCCTGTTCACCGATATCTCGGCATGGCTCAACTTCCTGTTACCCATTGTTGTCGATCACCATCCCTGCCAACTGACCACATGCAGCGGCTATCTCATCCCCCTGGGTATCACGAACCAAAACCGTAACATCCTCGTCCCTAAGTCTCTCTGCAAACTCTTCTATTCTGTCTCTTGAGGTTGGGCGCAGCTCTCCCGAAAATCCTTCAGGATGCATGTGTTCAAGGGAGTTAAATTTTATGATGTTAACTTTTGAAGGCATCCTTCGGCATAGCTTCCCAAGGGCTTTGATATCCCTGTCGGTGTCGTTGATCCCCTCAAGCATGGTATATTCATAAGTGATACGGGTGTTTGTCTTTTTGATGTAATATTCAATCGCTTCAATATTCTCTTTTAATGAATACTTGGCATTAATCGGCATAATTTTGGTGCGGGTATCTTCAAAACAGGAGTGGAGTGAGAGGGCAAGTTTTGGTCTTAAACCTGTATCAGCAAGGTCCCTTATTCTTGGGGCAATTCCGGCAGTGGAGACAGTAATTTTTTTTAGCGTAATGCCCTGAGTGGTATCCTGAGCAAATATTTCCAGCGATTTAACCGTTGCATCATAATTGAGAAGTGGTTCCCCCATCCCCATATATACGATGTTTGTGATCTCCCTGTTATTTGCTCTTTGAGCAATGGCATACTGGTCAAATATCTCACCGGTGGTAAGATTTCTTTTATATCCCATCAGTCCTGTTGCACAAAATTTACAATCGAGAGGGCATCCAACCTGGGTTGAAACACAGAGTGTAACTCTTTTTTCCTCCGGAATTATCACACATTCGATGAGATGATCGAGACCTGTCTTTAATAACAGCTTAACGGTGCCCTCAGAGCTCGAAACAGATGTGTTAGTGAGTTCAAGGGTGTTCAAAATTGTGGTATCCCTTAACTTCTCCCTGAGAGGTTTTGAGAGATTTAACATCCCTTCAAAATCATCAACCAGATAATTATACATCCAGTTAAAAACCTGCTCCCCCCGGAACGGTTTTTCACCATTCTCAGAAAACCACGTTTTTAATTCCGGAAGTGTCATCCCCTTTAATTGTACTTTTTTTGTTTCAGTTGTCATTTCATTTTTCTTTTGATAAATTCGCTGTTTCTTCTCATCCCTTTTAATTTGCTTCGGAGAACAGGGCTCTCTGCAAAGATTTTTTTGAATTGATCATTTTCAATTTTGTCAAAAAAATCGGGATCAAACTCTTTATTTAAAGACGGGAGAGTGTTCTCTTCAGATATTTTAATTCCGCTTTTAAAATCGGGAGTATTTGTCTCTTGTTTAAATTTTTTGTTCCAGGGACAAACATCCTGACAGATATCACATCCAAATATCCAATCTTCCATTTTCCCTTCAAACTCACCGGCAATTTCTCCTTTGTTCTCGATCGTCAGGTAGGAGATACATCTGCTGCCATCTACAACATATTCTTGACTGATTGCATCAGTGGGGCATGCATCAATACACGCGGTGCAGTTTCCACAATGGTCTTCAACTACAATCGAGGGAGGAAATTCGAGATCGGTAAAAATGTTTGCAATAAAAAACCAACTCCCCCACTCCCTGTTAATTATGTTTGTATGTTTCCCCATCCAACCCAGTCCGGCTCTTAGAGCCCAGGCTTTATCCATAACAGCACCCGTGTCAACATAACTTTTTGTTTCACAACCGGGATATAAAATCTTTAACTCATCCTCAAACAGTTTTAACTTTTCCCATATCACGAGATGATAATCTCTTCCCCAGGCATATCTTGAAACCTTTCCCTTTCCCGGTGAAAAATCGCCAGGTTGCCAGTAATTTAGTCCAAGTGAAATAATAGATTTTGCAGAAGGAAGAATGGTTGTTGGATCAAATCTCTTTTCCCTGTTTTTTTCCATATAAGCCATTGAGCCATGATATCCGGTATTTAGCCATTCTGAGAGTCGGGCAGTTTCAGCTTCCAGTTTTTCAATTTCAGCAAATCCAACAAGGTCAAAGCCGAGTTTATGTGCAAGTATCTCAGTTTCTTTTGTTTTGGTCACCACTTCCAATGGGGTGATTCTTCCTCGACAGTCACATATATGTAGCCATCCTTTATTTCAACAGGGAAAACTCGCAACCCATGCCTTCCTGTGTCCTTGTTACCCGTTTCAAGTTCAAATTTCCAACCATGGATTGGACACACCACAAAACCATCCTCAATAAATCCTGCGTAAATTGCAGCCGGATGTTGGTGGGGACAAATATTGCTCACAGCATGGATTTTGTCACCAACCTTAAAGATTGCAACTTCCTCACCATTTACAATATACCGCTTCCCCTCACCATCGGTAAGTTGCGAAACTTTGCACAGTTTTTTAGTTATTGGGTCCATGTTTCTCCAAAGGCGGATCGCCGGTTTTTGTGAGAATTAAATCAAATTGTTAAAAGTTTCTCCCTGATCCCGTATCCATTTTCTTTTTTCTCTATTTTTACACCAACAACTTTTGGGTCGTGTTGGAGTATTAAAGTCCAATCTTCCTCAACCGCTGCAGCATAAACTTCCTTTTTCTCCTGTAGAGTGATCAATGGCTGCAGATCATATCCCATAATATAAGGAAGAGGAACATGTCCATGTGTTGGCACAAGATCAGCACAATAAAAGAGTGTATTTGATGTGTCGGAAATCTTCACACACTGCTGACCAAATGTATGCCCATTAATCATCTTAAGAGTAATTCCATCAAGGAATTCTTCAGTGTTGTCATCAATAAGTTCAAGCACACCTGCATGCATCAAAGGCTCAAAATTACTCTTGATATAACTTCCTCTGTCCCTGTCTGAAGGATTGATTCCCCACTCAAAGTTTTTCTTTTTTACATAATAACGGGCATTTGGGAATGCGGGAATAAAACTTTCACCTTTTGCTTTTACAGAACCACCTGTATGGTCGAAATGCAGATGTGTGAGCAACACTTTGGTTATCTCGTCAGGTTCAATTCCTTCCATCTCGAGACATTTTTCGAGTGAAACATTTGGATCAATTGCGTAAATACTTCGTGATTTTTCATTCCATCGTTCTCCCATCCCGGTGTCAATGAGCATTTTTTCATTGTCCCATTCCAAAAGGAGTAACCTCGTTGCCATCGCAATTCTGTTTGATTCATCAGCAGGATTGGTTTTTTCCCATAAAGGTTTTGGAATGATGCCAAACATGGCTCCACCATCAAGGGCAATATAACCTGCTTCCAACACTTTTACCGAATATTTGCCTATTCTCATCAGTTTTCTTTATTTTATGTAGCACAAAAATAATAAAATCATAAATCGTTTTCCTCCTGTTTTTTTAGAGGTCCATTTAATTGAATAAACCTGAAAAATTTGATGTTCTAATCGCCGGTAGCAGTTTGGCTGAATTCTCTGCCGGTATTGTATTGCAAAAATTCTTTGGAAAAAAAACCGCCATCGTAACCGGAATAGATAACAGGGATGGACACCGGCAACTCGATTTTTTATCCGCCTCACTGTTTGCAGGCCAGATGGAACCCAACAGTTTCATCAGAAAGATTTCCAACTACCTCACTGACAATAAACTAACCTGGGAAAAACTCCCTTCCGTTTATGAACGCCATTTTTATCCTAAATGGAGGTTAAATCTTTCCGATAATCTTGCCGCATACATGGGTGAACTAAAAAAACTTTTCCCTAAAGATAAAGGCAATATAGATATTTATTTTCGGGATATTCAACATGCTGCCGACTATACCAGTTTTTTTCTTCTTCGTTTTATTCTGCCACCAATTCTTCATGCCGTTAGTGAAAGATTCTTTGCCACCGGGAAAAAATTTGCAACCCTGTCCGTTGAGGAAGTTATTGATTCACTCTCTACCGATAAAAATCTGAAAACCGCCTTGAGTGGACAACTCCAAAATTTTGCATCCTGCCGTGAAAGTACGGGATTTATCTTTCACGCCATGAATATGATGGGAACTTTGAACGGTGCCTTTGCTCCCAAAGGTGGCCCATTGGCGATGTACAACCTGCTCAAATCAAGTTACATTTCCCACGGTGGAACACTAAAGGAATCATCAACAATCGACGAAGTAATCATTTCAGGAAAGACGATAAAAGAAGTATCGGTTATTGATTTAAATGGTGGGGTTTCACCAATAAAGTGTAAAAAAATATTTTGGGGATTGGGAATGGAAAATCTTCCCGCACTTGTGAAAAACGAAAAAACAAGGGCGTACCTTACAGATCTAAGTCCTGTCAAGGAATTTGTACCCTACCCGATACTGTTTGAAATAAACTTTAATGATGGAATAAAAAAGTCCAACTCAAAAGGTGAAATATTCCGACTTTTCCCTTCCAATCAAGCTGATGCCGACGAAATTCCTCAAGGGTGTAATCTTTATCCCGTTTTTTCAGTTGAATCCACCGATGCAATTCCTGATAAATATATCGCTGTAGTTTTTGTGAATGGTGATAATCCGGGAGTTATCCTTCAAAATGAAAAGAGTATTTCCGACCTGAAGGATTATCTCTTGGACATGATCAATTTATATATAAAAGAGTTTGGAAGTTGTATTACATCCATTGAACAAATCAAACCTGAATCGTTAACAAAAGGGTTTTATATTAATCCTTTTGGCTCAGTAATGCCATCAACAGGTAAAATAAAAACACAACTTCACAAAAATCCATACAGGTTAAATAATCTTTTTGTTACAGGGGCAGACCTCTTTATTCCGGGTGTAACAGCTTCGATCATGTCGGGCATTACTACTTTGGGTGTGGCTTTTGGAGCTTATCGGTTTTTCCGGTTCTTCCGTTATCTGAAACAACAGGCAAATAAGAAAGTGAAGATAAAAATCAAACCGTTAAAGGTTAAAAGATTTTAATTTCAGGTGTAAAGTAGAGAAGAATTAAGGCTCTTTCAGGGAATCATTACTCCTCTACTTCACATAATTATTTAATTATCTGCCAAGTTCGTCGAGATAGTCTTTTTTCTTCAGAAGTTCTTCTTCAGTTTCCACATGATTTGGATCAGGCAGGCAGCAATCTACAGGACATACTGCAGCGCACTGAGGTTCATCATGGAACCCTTTGCATTCGGTACATTTGTCGGGCGAAATGTAGTAAAAATCAGCTGAAAAAAATCCTTCAGCACCTGAAGGCGCAGCTGCTCCCTCACCATACGATTTGCCAGCCAGTTCCCACTCTCTGCCACCTTCGTAGATTGCAGTATTAGGACATTCAGGTTCACACGCTCCACAATTGATACAATCAGTTGTGATAAATATTGCCATAATTTTTCTCCGGTTTTTCCAAATATTTAAATCAGAATTTAAAGTCTTAAAATAAATATTTTTGATAAAAGAACAATGAGTTGAAAAATTTTATTTGTAATAGACAAGATTAATCAAATTTTTTGTTTCAATCAATAGATAAGAAGGGTATTACTTCGATTTTGTTTATTTTTAAACGATTAAATGAAGAAATTATGAAGAATGTCCTCGTCACTTTTGAAGTTGACCAAAAGAATCTTGAATACACTCTTGAACTGGTAACCGAATTTGCTGTTAGTGTAAAGGAACTTAACCCCGGCTTGGTGTTCTACAAATCATTTACAACTGCTGCCAAACCGACAAGATTTGTCCATCTCCTCTCCTTCAACACAGAAGAAGACTATGTAAACTACCGCAAAAATGTAAAAACCAAAAAATATACAGTAAAACTTCACGCCCTCTCAAAAGTCCTCCCCGTATTCACCGAACTGAATGAAGTAGTGAATGTGGAGAATACAATAATTCAATAATGCAGTAATGCAATAATCCAATAATGTTTAATAGAACGCGGATGAAACGGATTATCCCCGAAGGGGATTTGATATTCGTAGCCGAAATGGTCACCCACAATCCCTGATTATCCCCGAAGGGGATTTGATATTTGTTGTCAAAATGGTCACACCCAGCCCCAGATTATCCCCAGAAGGGATTTGATATTCGTAGTCGAAATGGTCACACCAAAACCAAATAATCCCCGAAGGGGATTTGATATTTGTTGTCAAAATGGTCACACCCAACTCCAAATTATCCCCGAAGGGGATTTGATATTCGTAGCCGAAATGGTCACCCACGATCCCTGATTATCCCCGAAGGGGATTTGATATTCGTAGAAGAAATGGTCACACCAAAACCAAATTATCCCCGAAGGGGATTTGATATTCGTAGAAGAAATGGCACTAAAAAATAATACTTAATACTTAATAATTAATAATTAATACCTAAAATTTATTTCGTTTTCACTCTCTCCACAAAGAAATAAGTCCCAATCGATATTACAAGCAAAATCAAAGTTCCGCCAAATTCGGGGGTGAGTACAGCTGAAAAGCTCTTGAACGAATTTAAAAACTCTTGCAGGAACGAAAGATCAATTTTTGAAAAGTCTAATAAAGGTTTTTGATCTTTTGGATCGAGGTTTTTACCAACCTCAAACGCATATCCAAATAGAACCAGCAACATTGCGGTTAAACCAATCAACATCCCGATAAAAAACTTTTTACCCCCTTCAGAAGGTTTTACAACCCTGCTTATCCTTTTTAATACCATCATGTTGAGTGTCAAGGGTGCCTCTTCAATTTCAATTTGTCGATATGAATTGTGCGCCTTTTGCAGGAGTGAATATTCCACTTCACATGTTTTACACTCAGAAATGTGATGTAAAAATTCCCGGCGAGTGGAATCATCCACTTCACCATCGATCATTTTATTGAAAAAATCGTCATTATAATGTTTCATCTGAGTTCATCTTCAAGATTGTTTTCTTTAATCAATTTTTTTAATGCGGTACGCGACCTGTGCAAAAGCACTTTCACATTTGGTACACCGGTATTTAATATCACCGAAATCTCCTCACAACTCATTCCCTCTAAATAAAAAAGGTTGATCACGGCAGCATAATTTGGCGGCAGCTTCTCAATTACTATGTTGAGGAGTTCTTTTTCCTCTTTTTTCCGACCTGAAGTGTCGGCATCAGGATCTTCAAAATCGAGTTCTTCCCCTATTGATAACATCATCTCTTCGATCTGTCTTTTTTTCATCCCAAGTCTCGAAAGGGTTGTATTATATACTATACGGTAAAACCAGGTCGAAAATAATGAATCCCCTTTAAATAACTTAAGATTATTGTATGCTTTAACAAAACAATCCTGCAACACTTCCTCAGCATCCATTCTGTTTTTCAACATTCTGAATATCATCGAAAAAGCTTTGTGTTTGTAACGATCAATCAGAAGTGAGTAGTCAGATACATTTCCTCTTCTTACCGATTCGATTATCTCCAGGTCGTCTAATTTTGCCATACAATTCTTTAGACCGGAGAGATTTGAAAATGGTTACATCTGACTATTAAATAAATTTTCATAAGTGCAATAATACAAATTTGAAAATATTTTTCGTATATGGTGTAACCTTTTTCTGTAGCCAATTGTCTGAAGTAACAGAAGCAATTAACAATTATGGAGAATTAAAATGCCATTCGAATTTATGATACCGATAGTAATGTTCATCGTTACAGGTGCAGTGATAATAACTTTCCTCTTTTTCAGATCACGAGAAAGGGAGATGATCCTCGCGAAGGATTATTCAGCAGAAGAACTAATGCTCCTGCTCAACCCCGGAAGCAAGAAAAAAGGTGTACTGGTTGTGTTGGGCATACTGACAGCATCGTTTGGACTTGGGATGTTAATAGGAACAATGGTCCATAATGCAACTGGTGAAAATGACTATATCCCATTCATAATGTTCATTTTTGTAGGTATTGGTCTTATAACATCTTTTTATGTAAGAGAAAAATTGAATAAAAAGGAAGGAGAATAAAATGGAAGAGGTATTAATTCCCATCGTCCTTTTTATGGTGATTGGAGCTACAATAGTTGCGGCAGTGAGTTTTCGTTACCTCGAAAAGAAAAAACTGCTCGAAAAAGACTTACCTGCTGAAGATCTTTACAATCTGATGGGTGTGGATAGAGAAGCAAAAAAATCATACTGGCTTGCCGTTTCGGGCACTGTCATGATCTTCTTTAGTGTGGGTCTTGGAGCAGGTTTTTGGCTCGATAAGTTAACAAACGAGGATCCGCTTGTAGCAGTCGCTATCTCTCTTTTTACCGGAATTGGACTCATAACAGCCCACTACTACCGCAGCCACCTTGTTAACAAAGAGCTTAGATAATGCAGTAATCCAATAATGCAGTAATGCAATAATGCAGTAATCCAATAATCCAATAATGCAATAATTTTGCGAAACAGGGATTATGGGAGCAATGGTTTTAACCCAGATATTTGACGTAAGAGTGAGGAGAGGTAATCGTCCCGATTGCCGTCTGCTAAACGAAAGATCAAGATAAATTGTTCCACAGATTACACGGATTCTACACGGATGGCCACGGATTTTTAAGGGGACGCAGATACACGCAGATTAAACTGAGTTTCACAGAGGGAGATTTTTAATTATCTCCCTCAGTGTGCTCTGTGAGCTCTGTGGTTTTAAATTCCCCGTTTGCGTTCTTTGCGGCCTTCGCGGTTTAACTCAAAACCCTCCCTCTGTGTGCTCCGTGGGCTCTGTGGTTTTAAAAGATACTCCGCTACTAAATAACCCTACATCTCCTGCGATTCAAGCCATCTTTCAACATCAATCGCCGCCATACAACCTGAACCTGCAGCGGTAACCGCCTGGCGGTAGGTTTTATCAGACACATCACCTGCGGCAAAAACACCTTCAACATTTGTGTATGTAGAACCGGGTTTCACTATCAAATAACCACTTTCGTCTGTATCAAGAACACCTTTAAATAAACTTGTATTTGGCTGGTGACCAATCGCCATAAAAACGCCTTCACATTCGTGGAGTGTTTTTTCGCCTGTCTTAACATTTTTTAACACAGCTCCGGTGACAAGTTTTTTGTTTCCTTCTTCAGTACCAACAACTTCTTCAACTACTGAATTAAGTGCAAATTTTATTTTTGGGTTCTTTTTAGCTCTTTCCACCATGATTTTTGAACCTCTGAATTCATCCCGTCTGTGTACAATCAAAACTTCAGATGCAAATCTTGTGAGGTATGTCGCCTCTTCAAGTGCAGTGTCTCCACCACCAACTACTATAACTCTCTGATTTCTGTAGAAAAATCCGTCACATGTTGCACACGCAGAAACACCGTATCCCATAAATTTGGTTTCGGATGGAATTCCCAGAAGTTTTGCAGAAGCACCTGTTGATATTATCAGTGCATCGGCGGTATATGTGTCATCATAACTTTTAACAGTAAAAGGTCTTTTTGAGAGATCTACTTCAGTAACTTCCTGATAGATTGATTCTGCTCCAAATCTGTGAGCCTGTTTTCTCATCACATCCATCAGTTCGGGACCTTGAATTCCGTGTTCAAAACCGGGGAAGTTTTCAACTTCGGTGGTAATGGTTAATTGTCCACCTGGTTGCATTCCCTCAAAGATCAATGGAGCAAGATTTGCTCTGCCTGTATAAATTGCGGCAGTGAATCCCGCGGGACCTGATCCGATAATAATTACTTTTTTATGTTTTGTGTTAGTTTCAGACATTTTTATCTCCAAAATTTAAATTTTATATCAGTTTGATGCAAAAATTATATATAATGATTCAAAATTACGACAAAATGGACAAATCAGAGTAATCGCTCCACAATCTCATCACAAACAAGAAAGCCGTCTCTTGTCAACATTAACATATTTCCTTCCATAACCATTTTCCCGGCGGCGACCAGTTTGTCGATGATCGGTTTTCGCTCCAAATACCATGCTTCACTGCGAACTCCCAACAAACCATCATCATTCTTCCCACTTTTAAATTTTAAGCCCCTGCTCCTCAAGCCAAGCATAATATGCTCTTCATACAGATCGTGTTGTGTCAATTCCTCACTCCCCACGATTGCATGATTTTTATTCATAATTGCCGTATTATAGATCGTGAGAGCCGAATAATTCCACCACCGTCTGCCATCCATATATGAATGTGCCGAGGTACCAAAAGAGAGATAATTTTGACAATCCCAATAAATCTGATTGTGTTTACACTCAAAACCGGGTTTACAATAATTTGAGACTTCGTAATGTTCAAATCCATTTGCTGAAAGGAAATCCATGGTGATTTCATAAAGTTGAGAATCGATCTCCACATCCTGCATCTCCACTTCCCCGTTTAGCACCATTTTGTTCAGAATGGTCCCTTTCTCAAGAATCAGACTATAGGCTGAGATATGGGTGATTGGAAGACTTGATGCGATTTCGAGGTTCTTTTTCCATTTTCTTTTTGTTTGACCCGGCAGATTAAAAATCAGGTCGATTGAAATATCCCTGAAACCCGCTTCATAAGCATCATAAACAGTTTTGATTGCAGCCTCACCGGTGTGAATCCTTGTAAGAAATTTTAAGTCCTTTTTATCAAACGATTGGATTCCGATACTTATCCTGTTAATACCCTGTTCTCTGAACCTTTTTAGTTTTTCCAGAGAAACCGTGCCGGGGTTGGTTTCCATCGTTATTTCGGCATCTTCAGAAATCTGAAATTTCTCTTTTAAGTGTGAAATTATACTGCCAAGATACTCCGGTTCCATGAGAGAAGGGGTGCCCCCTCCAAAATAGATAGTTTTAAATTGATGGGAAGTTGAATAAATGGAGGAAAAATGATTGATCTCAGTTAAGAGATTTTTGAGGTAAATTGTTTTGTTGTCATCTTTGATGATCGAATAAAAATCGCAGTAGATACATTTGTGGTCACAGAACGGGATGTGAACATATAACCCTGCATCCTGTTTCATTTTAACTGAAGAGACCTTCACCTGCCATTAGTTCTTTGGCACTTTTGAGTGAGGCACCCGTAATTTCTGCACCGCTTATCAGTTTTGCAATTTCATTCACCTTTTCAGATTCTCCAAGTCTGTTTACATGGGTTGAAGTGCTCCCCTCATTTTCGATTTTAACAACTGAAAAATGAAGATCGGAGAATGCTGCAATCTGTGGCAAATGTGTAATCGCTATAATTTGATGGAAATTGGAAAGGGTTTTAAGTGCCGATCCAACTTTTTGGGCAATCCTGCCACTGATTCCGGTATCAATCTCATCAAAAACCAAAACAGGAATTTGATCCATCCCCGCAAGTACCGATTTTAATGAAAGCATTACCCTCGAAACTTCTCCACCCGATGCCACTTTTACCAATGGTTTAGGGAGTTCACCGGCGTTTGTGGAAATGTAAAATTCAACTGTATCAATACCGTCTTTGTTAAATTTAAATCGATTCCCGTTGAGGGTAACAAAGTTGGTTTCTTTGCCACCGGCCTCTTCTTTGGTCATGTTGACGACAAATTTGCCACTTTTTATTCCAAGTTCGGAGAGTTTTTCCCGGATACCATTTGAGAGTTCCTCCCTGGAAGCTTCTCTTTTTAAGGAAAGTTCACCTGCGGTTTTTCCACAAATTTCTCTTTGTTTAAGGATTGCAGAGTTAATTCGTGAGAGGTGTTCGGAAAAATTGTCGGCAAGGTCAATCTCAGAATGAATTTTTTCTCTCATTTCGATCACAGCTTCAAGTGAGCCGCCAAATTTTCTTTTTAATCCATTTATTGCAACAAGTCGTTCACGGCTTAATTCCAGTTTTGAAGGATCAAGGTCGATGCCTTTTGTGTAATCTCTGATTGTGTCAGCACTTCCACGAATTGCGGCTAATGCCTGATCAAGATCTTCGAGAAGCGGCAGGAATTGTGAGTCAATTTTTGCGAGTGATTCAAGATCTTTTTTTGCTGTGTAAACAAGATCGTAAGCCGAGGTGTCGCCATCATAAAGTTTTGAAAAAGAGGATGAGGTTAACGACATCAGTTTTTCGGCATTTTCCAGGATATTGAGTTCTCTTTCAAGTTCAACATCTTCACCGGGTTGAGGTGAAACGGCATCGATTTCTTTTAAACGGAACGCATAATATTCCCGTTTTTCCTTCAGTTCATCCCGTTTTGATTCAATTTCCTTTTGTTCTGAAAGGAGTTTAATAAGAATATTAAGCTCTTCTGAATATTTTTGTTTAAGCGGATGGGTTTTTGCGAAGCTGTCGAGGTAACCAATGTGGTTGTCAACATGGAGAATTGCCTGGTGTTCGTGTTGTCCGTGGAGGTCAACAAGTCTGTCTCCAATCTCTTTCAGGAGGTTAATGCTGACAGGTGAATCGTTAATAAATGCCCTGCTGTTTCCCTTAACCGATACCTCTCTGCGGATTACCAGCTCGTCTCCCGGTTCTATCTCATTTTCAACAAGAATTTCACTGAGTCGTGAATCCGGGGACAATTCCTTTTTGAAAACACCTTCAACCACAGCTTTTGAAGAACCACTTCTTACCGATTCGATATACGCTCTTCCACCAAGGATCAGCCCGAGTGCATCGAGCATAATCGACTTCCCCGCACCGGTTTCTCCCGTAATAATGTTGAGTCCGGAACCAAAATTAATGGTTACTTCTTTAATGAGAGCATAATCTTTGATAAAAAGGGAGGACAGCATCTGTTTATTGAAAATCCATTCTTAATGCCATTAAAATGATAAATTCACACGAAGCCAAGAAGAAAAAAGGTGGAAGAAGTTGATGCCCGGGGCATTTTTCTTTTTGTCTTCTTCTCTTCTCTACTTCGTGTTAATATTTTCCTGAATCGACTGTTTTATCTGTCGTAATACGAAGACAATTCGTGACCGAGGAATTTGAGTATCGACCCAATCACACCCATATCATCCATGTACCCAAAAAGCGGAGCAATGTCAGGGATGGCATCAATTGGTGAAATGAAATAGATAAGCCCTGCAATTACAATGGCTTTTCTATACCACGATACAAAAGGATCAATCATATAGTTGTAAAGAGCAATAATATCCCGAACAAACGAGATTTTGGTACCTGATTGCTCAAGTTTTTCCCAAATATTTGCGTTCACAAACTCGGCACGCTTTTCAAGATCCTCATCATTCTCGAGGAAATCGAAATTATAGTCATCTTCACCATTCCCGTTATCCTTCTGACCCCCCTCGAAGGGGACATCATGAAAGTCCAGGTGTTCTTCACCGGTGTAATTCAGGGTTTTGTCTTTTGTCTCTTCCATGACAACCTCTCTATTATTTAGTTTCCGGTGTATAATGTTTTTCGAACCAATCGTAAACAGTCAGCCACCAGAGTCTTGAGTTCTGTGGTTTTGCAACAAAATGAGTTTCGTCAGGGTAATATAAAAATTTACTATCAATTCCCAAGCGTTGAAGTGATGTAAATAATTGAAATGCTTGTTCTTCCGGTACTCTAAAGTCTTTTGCACCGTGAACTACAAGCATTGGGGTCTTACAATTGTGGATAAAACGGTGAGGTGACCATTTTTCGTATTCTTTCCTTGCTTGCCAAGGCGTGCCACCAAATTCCCATTCAGGGAACCACAATTGTTCTGTTGTGCCAAACATACTCTCAAGATTAAAAACACCTGCGTGTGAAACGAGGGCCTTAAACTTGTTAGTGTGTCCTGCAATCCAGTTGATCATATATCCACCGTAGGAGGCTCCCGCAGCAAAAATATTATTTTTATCAACATACTTAAATGATTTCACGGAGTAATCATAAACATTCATGAGGTCGGTATAAACCTTGCCACCCCAGTCTTTGGATATTTCGTCAGTGAATTTTTGACCATATCCTGTGCTTCCTCTTGGATTTGGAGCGATAACGACATATCCACCTGCTGCAAACATCTGAAGGTTCCAGCGATAATGGAAGTCATCGTTCCAGTTACCCTGTGGTCCTCCGTGAATGAGGAAAATAACGGGATATTTAATTTTTGGATCAAAATTTGCGGGTTTTACCAATATCGATTGTACTTGAGTTCCACCTGCACCTTTTGTGGTGAAAGTTTCAATATCGTTCATCGCCAGTTGATTTAATCTTTGCTGATTTACATAAGAGATACGGGTAAGATCTGAACCATCAACATTTGCAGTGTATATCTCATAAGGCATGGTAGATGCCTGTTTCCTGAAGAAGAATTTTTTACCGTCTGCGGTGATATTCAGGTCTGCAATATTGTGTCCTTTAATCAGAGTTGTCACCTTTGCCGAAGTTACATCAACAGCATAAACCTGATTGTGCACCTCATGTGACGCTATGAAGTAAATAAATTTACTGTCAGGTGACCAAAGCAGATTGTCGGCACTAAGATCAACCGATTTGGAGAGATCACTTTGCGCACCGGTTTGTCTGTTGTGAAGGATTATCCTCTTTTTATCAGCTTCAAATCCTTTTCTTTCCATCGAAGAAAAAGCTATATATTTACCATCAGGTGAATAAACAGGTTCACAGTCGTTTCCTTCACCTTTGGAAATCTTTACATGAGTTGGTGATCCGCCCTTAAGTACGGGACCCAGGTCAATTGTCCAAACATCGTTATTTGTACTGATTGCAAGCATTTTATCTTTGTTTGCAGTAAATACAACTTCTTTACCATCAGGTGAAAAACCAAAATCATTTTCAGAACCAAGTGCAACCGGTGGCACATCATAATACGCACCCGGAGTCAGTTCATAATCTTTTTTGGCGGCAATATCAAGAAGGAATAAAAGACTTCTTTTTTCGCCTCTCCATCTGTTAAAATCGCGGTAGTAGAGTTCGGTAAAAATGGATGCTTTAACTTTGCTCTCTTCCAGTTTTTTATCCTTCGTTTCGTTACACTCATTTCCGAGTCCACATTGAGGATAAACCGAAGAAGTGAAAAGAATATATTTTCCATCAGGTGAAAATTTGAATGAATTTACACCCGATACATAATCGGTTAATTTTTCGTCACCCGTTCCGTCAGGATTACAAATCCAGATCTGGTCGTTGAGCAGATATGCAAGTTTGTTGAGTGCAGGAACATAAACAGGTGAACCCTCTTCTTTTTCACTCGTTTTTATCCCTTTAAGGCTTGATCCATCAGAGTTGATAACAGAAATATTGCCATTTCCTTTGTTTAGCTCCATGCTGTAAACGGAAGAAGTAAAGAATACCTTATTACCATCAGGGGTTATGGAAATTTTGTTTATTCTTTCCATCGCCCATAAATCATCGATGGTCATCAGTCGTTTTTGCTGCGGCATAAGCATTGTACTCATAAATAATATGAAGAGAAAAGTCCTCAAGGGGCACCTCAATAGCTTTTTAAAAAAGTGTTTTCTAAATGAAAATTTACGAAATTTTAGGTTAATCCTGCGGGGAATTTTACCGGGATTATTTGTTGAGGGATGGAATGGGGAACATTTCACATTACTTAAACCGGGAACACAAAAATGACATCAAGGGTACAAAGATTAAATATTAAACAACATTTATATTTGTGATACAGTTATGATAAAAATTTGTGAAGATATTTTTTTAATTCAACTGTAATCCATAGAAAATATCAAAAAAATGTTTTGGAAAATCGAAGTTGTAGTGTGTATTTAAATATTTTTGCTTATTTATTTGTGAGTCATTTTTTTTAATTTATTGTAATGTTTTTCAAAAAAGAGTACAGGAAAGAAGAAGGAGAATCTTATATGCCCTTAATGGATGATTCAGAGTTGTCGAAATTGGAGATATCTGAAAACGAAAATCCCTTTTTGGGTTTAGCCGGAGATATCATGGCTATGCCCGGAAAAGGAAACCCTGACGATGATCTTGCTGATGAGGACTTTGATGAAGAGGATTTTGATGACGAAGACCTCGAAGATGAAGATGTTGACAGCGAAGACGACGATCTGACCAAAGATTTTGACGAGACTGACCTTGAAGAGTATCTCGAAGATTTTGAGGATAACGATCTGTTTGAAGAGGACGACTATGATCTGGACGACGATGATGATTTTGATGATGACGATTTTGATGATGATTTTGGGGATGGAACCATCGATCCAAAGATTGATGATGACGACGACGATCTTTAATTATTAGATCACTGACAAAATATATAATGAATTTTTAAACGGGGACTGTCTGAAAACAGACAGCCCGTTTTATAATTTCAGGGTATGATCCTGCTACTCTCCCAGATATTTTCCCGGGAGCAGGTAGTTTTTCACATAATCGCTTACCCCCTCTTCAAGAGTAAACAGATTTTCTGAATAGCCGGCACTTCTTATCTTTTTAAGATTTGCTTCAGTAAAATATTGATATTTGGGAGATAGATGCTCGGGCATATCAATATATTCAATCTTTGAATCCATTTCAAGTGCGTTAAAAATTGAAAAAACAAGATCGTTCCAGGTTCTTGCTTTCCCCTGCCCCAAATTGAATAAACCATTGATGTCTTTATTCCTTGCGAGAAACAGCGTCATTTTTACCGCATCTTTTACATAAACAAAATCCCTCATTTGCTCACCATCTTTATAATCAGGATGAAGAGATTTAAAAAGGGTAACTCTACCGGTAGATTTTATCTGTCCATAAGCTTTATGGACAACACTCCGCATATCTCCCTTATGTGCTTCATTTGGCCCATAAACATTAAAATATTTAACTCCGGCTATCGATTTTAGTGCCCTTGTGAGATACGCCCACTGATCCATCATGTTTTTTGAATAACCATACATGTTGAGTGGTTTTAAATTGAGACAGTTATCATCGTTGTCTTCAAATCCCAGTGAACCATCTCCATAAGTTGCCGCGGAAGACGCATAAACGAACCTTATCCCTTTAACGAGACAATAATCAGCAAGTAATTTTGAATAACGGTAGTTATTTTCAACAAGATGATCGGCATCTCTTTCGGTAGTTGATGAATTTGCCCCCATGTGTATGATAAAAGGGACTTCACCAAAATTAGTCCCCATTTCAATTAAAGAGAGAAATTCTTTTTTATCGATAAAATCGATATATTTTAAATTTACGAGGTTTTTCCACTTTTCATCACTGCCAAGAGAGTCAACCAGGAGGATATCATTTATTCCTTCCTGATTCAATTGCCAGACAATTGCACTGCCAATGAATCCCGCCGCTCCTGTAATAATAATCATCGGATTCCTATTATCTTTGTTATTTGTAATTAGAAGATTTAAATTTGTAAATGTATTTAAACGAATTGATTAAAAAAAATCAAATACTTGCCACAAGTCCACAAAAATAGAACAAATGAACGACACTAAAACTATACTTGAAAATCTCCTTCGCGAAAGGATACTCGTCCTTGATGGAGCCATGGGCACCATGGTTCAGCGCTTTAACCTTACGGAAGAGGACTTCCGGGGAGAAAAATTCAAAGACTATTCCTCCGACCTTAAAGGGAATAACGATCTGCTCTCGGTTACCAAACCGGAAGTGATAAAAGAAATTCACAGACAATATCTAAATGCCGGTGCTGATATTATCGAAACCAACACTTTCAGTGGCACCTGTCTTGCCCAGGCAGATTATCATCTCGAAAGTGAAGTTTATAATATCAACTATCAATCAGCATTAATTGCAAAAGAGGTTACTGCAGAATTTAACATCGAAGGAAATAAAAAACCAAGATTTGTTGCGGGTGCTTTGGGACCAACAAATAAATCACTCTCTCTCTCCCCCGATGTAAATGATCCGGGCTACCGTGCAGTTACTTTTCAGGAAGTTGCCAACGCTTATGCAGAGCAGTTGAGGGGTCTGATCGATGGTGGAGTGGATATTATCCTTATCGAAACAATTTTTGACACTCTTAATTCCAAAGCAGCAATTTATGCAGTGGAGGAAGTGTTTACTGAAAAAAATGTTTCATTGCCGGTGATGATTTCGGGTACCATAGTAGATCTTAGTGGAAGAAACCTTTCGGGGCAGACAGCAGAAGCATTTTTAATTTCAATAAGTCATTGCAGAAATCTTGTCAGTGTTGGACTAAACTGCGCTCTCGGAGCTACTCAGATGAGACCGTTCCTGAAAGAGATTGCTGATAAATGTCCTTATTTTGTAAGTGTCTATCCAAATGCGGGTCTTCCAAATGAATTTGGAGGTTACGACGAAACTCCCGATTCGATGGCAGAGGTATTAAAAGAATTTGCATCCGAAAACATGTTCAATATTGTTGGTGGTTGCTGTGGTACAACTCCTGACCATATTAAAATCATCGCTGAAATGGTTGCAACGGTTGAACCACGGGTAAGACCAGAACTTCCACGCTATTTAAGAATAAGTGGATTTGAACCACTTGTAATTCATCCTCAAACAAATTTTGTTAATATCGGTGAGAGGACAAATGTTGCGGGTTCAAGAAAGTTTGCAAAACTTATCCTGGCCGGTAATTACGAAGAAGCGCTCTCGATCGCGAGAGATCAGGTGGAAGGTGGCGCCCAGGTTCTCGATGTAAACATGGATGAGGGGATGCTCGATTCAGAAGCTGCCATGACAAAATTCCTGAACCTTATGGGTTCTGAACCAGATATTGCCAAACTTCCGGTTATGATCGATTCATCAAAATGGAGCGTTCTTGAAGCAGGACTAAGGTGTTTACAAGGTAAATCGATAGTTAACTCGATCAGCCTTAAAGAGGGTGAAGATGTTTTCAGAGAGCATGCCAAAAAAGTTATGCAATACGGTGCTGCCGTAATTGTAATGGCTTTTGACGAGAATGGTCAGGCAGATACTCTCGAACGAAGAATTGAAATTTGTTCACGGGCTTACAAAATTTTGACCGAAGAGTTGGGATTCCCTGCTGAAGATATCATTTTTGATCCAAATATTCTCACTGTGGCGACAGGGATGGATGAACACAACAATTACAGTGTTGACTATCTTGAAGCCACCCGTTGGATTAAAGAAAATCTCCCCTATGCCAAAGTAAGTGGTGGAGTTTCAAATGTTTCTTTCTCATTCCGTGGGAATGATGTTGTTAGAGAGGCAATGCATTCAGCATTTTTATACCATGCGATAAAAGCGGGTATGGATATGGGAATCGTTAATGCCGGACAGCTCGAAGTTTATGAAGAGATCGACAAAGAATTGTTGGTTCTTGTTGAAGATGTATTATTAAACAGAAGACAGGATGCAACTGAACGCTTGATCAATTTTGCTGAACATGTAAAAAGCAAAGATAAAGCGGAAGTTAAAACTGAGAGCTGGAGAGAAACATCAGTTGAAGAACGACTTAAATATGCCCTCTTAAAAGGGATAGTTGATTATATCGACGAAGATACTGAAGAGGCACGATTAAAATATGCGGCTCCTATCAGTGTAATCGAGGGTCCGTTAATGGATGGAATGAATCTTGTAGGTGACCTTTTTGGTGCCGGAAAGATGTTCCTGCCTCAGGTCGTTAAATCAGCGCGTGTGATGAAAAAATCAGTCGCTATCTTAATCCCATACATCGAAGCTGAAAAGTTAAAAAATCCGGGTTCTCAACAGAGTGCCGGAAAAATTTTGATGGCAACAGTGAAAGGTGATGTTCACGATATCGGGAAAAATATTGTTGGTGTGGTTCTTGGTTGTAATAATTTTGAAGTCATTGACCTCGGAGTTATGTGCCCTGCTGATAAAATCCTTGATACTGCAATAAAAGAAAATGTTGACATTATTGGTTTAAGTGGACTTATTACACCGTCACTTGATGAAATGGTGAGTGTTGCCAAAGAGATGGAAAGAAGAAAAATGACCATCCCTCTCCTGATTGGCGGTGCCACTACTTCACGAGTTCACACAGCAGTTAAGATTGCTCAAAATTATTCCGCTCCTGTGGTTCATGTGCTTGACGCATCAAGGAGTGTTCCTGTGGCAGCAAAGTTGATCAACCGCGAAACTGCTCCAATTTTTGCTGCAGAAATAAAAGCTGAATACGATAAAGTTCGTGAAGATCACAGGAAAAAACAGAGTGTTAAAGATTTTGTAACTCTTCAACAAGCTCGTAAAAACAGATTTAATCCCGGTTGGGATAATTACACTCCTCCTGTTCCAAATAAAACAGGTGTTTTTGAGTATAACTCAGTACCCCTTGAAGATTTGGTTGGTTATATCGACTGGACTCCATTCTTCCAGGCTTGGGAGTTGAAGGGTAAATATCCTGAGATTTTTGAGACGGCAAAATATGGCTCTGAAGCGAAAAAACTTTTTGAAGATGCAAATGTTATTCTCAAAAAGCTCGTGGATGAAAAGTTGATAAGAGCCAATGGAATAGTGGGCATTTTCCCTGCAAACAGTGTAAACTATGATGATGTTGAGTTGTATGTTGATGAGGAGAGGCGTGGACTTCTTACAGAGTTACACTTCCTCAGGCAGCAGGCGATCAAAGCATCAGGATTGCCTAATCATTGTCTGGCAGATTTTATTGCACCAAAAGAGTCGGGTAAAAAAGATTATATCGGGCTTTTTGCAGTAACCGCAGGTATTGGTGTTGATGATCTTGTTAAACATTACGAATCGGACAATGATGATTATTCAGCAATAATGGTTAAAGCACTTGCTGACAGGCTGGCTGAAGCATTTGCGGAATATTTGCACAAAGAGGTAAGAACAAATCTCTGGGGTTATGCAGCAGACGAGAAGTTATCGAATGACGACCTTATCAGCGAAAATTATTCCGGAATTCGTCCTGCCCCGGGTTATCCTGCATGTCCTGATCATTCCGAAAAGATTACCCTTTTTGATTTAATGAAAGTGACGGAAAAAACAGGAATTACTCTAACTGAAAATTTAGCGATGTATCCAACTGCAGCGGTATGTGGTATTTACTTCTCACATCCTGATTCAAAGTATTTCACTACCGGAAAACTGAATAAGGATCAAGTGCTCGATTACCATAGAAGAAAAGGGATGAGTCTCGATGAAATCGAAAGATGGCTCCGTCCTGTGTTAAATTATGATGAGGGTGATTAGTCGCTATTAAATGAATATTCAACAGTTAAACTGAGGGGGATCTCCCTCAGTTAACTGTTATCATCATAAGTGAAATATCGTCAGCTTCGGGATTATTTTCTGAATAAGCTCTCATCTTGGATTTGATCGTTTCATCTAACGATTCTTTATCCAGGTGTTTATACTGTTCCAGCCATTCCACCATCAATTCCGTTACTTTACCATCTCCAATATCAAAACATTCACAAAAACCGTCTGAATAGACATATACGATATCACCGGGTTCCAATTTTACAACTTGTCTTTCATATTCCGAATGATCAAACATTCCGATCGGGATGCTGCTAAGATCAACAACAGTGGGTGGTTTGTCTTTGTGCACAATTATCACAGGTGGGTGCCCTCCCAAACTGAATTCCATCTCTCTCGTGATCCGGTTATACTTTCCGTAAACCATTGTGAAATATTGCATCACTTCGAGCCCCATTTCGAATAGTTTATTCAGTTCAGTGAGAACTCTGTCGGGTGGTGTATTAATAAATCCGCCGGCTTCCTCCGAATAAATTTTCACAAGACCGCGGGAATCTCCATGTTCAACACTTAAAAACTTGCTGAGTGTAAATGACAACATAGCCGACGATACACCATGCCCTGAAACATCGAGCAGATAAAATCCTGTGTTCTCTTCATCAAGTTCAAAGTAGTTAAAAATATCGCCTGCCACAAAAAGTGAAGGCATGAAAATTGATTCGAAGGAGAGATCTTGTATTTTCTGGAATGGTTGTGGTAAAAGACTTTTTTGCAAATCTGCTGCAGCGTTTAAATCTTTTTCAAGTCTGTCGTTATAGGTCTTTAGTTTGTGATTTTTTTCTTCAAGATCATTTTGTAGTCGGATAATCCTTTCTCCGGCTCTAATCCTAACATTTAATTCCTGATTATTAAAGGGTTTGGAAATAAAATCATCAGCTCCGGCTTCCATTCCCTCAACAAGTTCCTGCTTTTCATTTTTTGCGGTAAGCAATATGATATAAACATACCTGTTGAGGTCGGTTTCTCTGATTTTTTTACACAGTTCTATACCGCTGAGGTTGGGCATTTCCCAGTCCGTGATTACGAGAGAGATATTGGATTTTATCAGGGCCTCCCAAGCCAGTGCACCATCTTCGGTGGTTATTACTTCATGACCAAGTCTTTTCAGAATCGATTTAAGAAGTAGTCTGGTTTCAAGCAGATCATCTGCAACGAGTATTTCCATGATTATTGACTCTTTAAATGTGCAGTAATTTCTTTAATTGTTTCACCGCAGTAGTGGTTAAGCGTTTCGAGAAGCGATGGAATTTTATTATCGGGGTCATGGGCTAGTGCCATTTTTTCAATTTCAGGGACAACACCTTCAAGTTCTTTTATCCCCATGTAAGAAAGGGTTGGCTTAAACTTGTGGGCAGCTTTTTTAATTTCTTCCCAGTTTTTTAATTCATGCAGGTTTTTAAGGTTTTCGAGTGCCTCAGGGGTATTCTCAAGGAACAGTTTAATCATCTCATCCATCAGTTCTTCATCTCCTCCCGTAAGTTCATTGAGGTAGTCGAGTTTAACATATCTGAATTTACTTTCCTTCATTTCCGGCACCGGGATCTCTTTCTTTTCTTCTTGTGGAGTCATATCCGTTTTTACAATTACACTTGTGAGGTTTGATATTTTTTGCTGAAGTTCAAACGGTTTTACGGGTTTGGTGATGTAGTCGTTCATCCCCCCGGCAAATACTTTTTCTCTCGATTCAACCATTGCTGAAGCAGTGAATGCAAGAATCGGGATGTTCTTTTTATTTTCAGGGAAGTTGAGCCTGATCTCTTTTGCCGCCTCAAACCCATCCATGACAGGCATTGAGAGGTCCATTAAAATTATATCAAAATCCTCTTTATCGAACAATTCAAGTGCTTTTTTGCCATTGTCGGCTACTTTATAGTTGCATTTCCAAAGCCTCAAAATGTTTGTTGCGACAAGTTGATTCATTTCATTGTCTTCAACCACCAACACACGAAGTCCATGCAGATCCTTTACAGTTTCTGTTTGTTGTTCAAACAGATCACTTCCAAGAATCAGTTCATCTCTCTCCGATTTACCAAAAGGCAGAATTACCGTAAAAACCGAACCCTCCCCTTCTTTGCTCTTCACAGTTATTGTCCCCTGCTGGATCTCAACAAGACTTTTAACTATTGCGAGCCCCAACCCGGTGCCAACCTTGGCTCTTGTATCTCTGTTTTTTACTTGCTCAAAAGACTCAAAAATCTTCCCGATATGCTTTTCAGGGATACCAATTCCGGTGTCGGAAATTGTTATTTCAAGTGTGGAATAATCTTCGGTTTCGCTAAGAAGTTTTACAGAGGTTTTTACTTCACCCGATTCAGTGAATTTTAATGCGTTGGATACCAGATTTAAGAGAATTTGACCAATCCTCACCTGATCACCTCTTACCCAATATGGAACTTCATCGGTAAACTCTGTAACTAATTTTATCCCTTTTTCATCTGCTGAATAGCGTACAGACTCAATAACATGTTTGACCGACTCCTGAATCGAAAAATCATCGATAAAAAGCTCAAGTTTGTTTGCCTCAATTTTCGAAAAATCGAGAATATCATTGATAATCACCAGAAGATTGTCTGTTGAATATTTAATGGCTTTGAGGAATTGGGTTTGCTCGAGGGTAGGATTTAACTCCAGAAGCAGATGTGTGAAACCGTGCACTGCATTCAGAGGTGTTCTTATCTCATGACTGATATGCGCAAGAAATTGTTCTTTGGCTTTCATCGACTCTTCAGCAAGATTCCTCGCTTTTTCAAGATCAAAAAGCCGCTGTTTATTTTGCGTGATATCCTGAACCGCTACAGTAAAAAAGACTTCATGATTAAATTCCATTTTTGAGACATTGATCTCCACAGGAAAAGTTGTTCCATCTCTTTTTATCCCTGTTAACTCTATAGTTCTCCCCAAAATGTCGCTGTACATTGCATCAACATCACCATTCCAATTGGAAGGATCAAACATTCCTTCCTTAAACAACATTTGGAAATCTTCGTGTATGATAGCATCTTTCGAATAATCCCATATGCGTCTGATTTCTTCATTTATGAGCATAATCCGGTTTGTGCTGTCAAGCAGTAATATTCCGTCAGCAACTGTTTCAAGAACAGTTTGAAAAAGTAATCTTGATCTCTCTAATTTCTCATTGGCTTCTTTAAGCTCTTTAATGTCCCTTGCAACAGCATGAAGCCCAACGAGTTCTCCCCCATCAAGGTCAAGTTGAACATTCTGCCCCACCCAAAGGATTTCTCCATTTTTTGTAACCATCCTGAATTCACAATAAGTTGTGAATATCCGTGTGAAAATCTGATTTTTGTAATGTTCCACAACTCTCATCCTGTCGTCAGGATGAACCAGTTCGAGGTAATTTTTCCCGATTAGTTCTTCTGTGGTATATCCACTCAAGAATTCCCCTTTTGGATTCACATAAGTGAAATCACCTTTTGGTGATGTGGTGTAAATTATGTCATTGGCACTGTCAACAATCAACCGGTAGCGCAGTTCACTCTCGCGAAGCATTAATTTTAATTTTCGTGCATCCTGTTTTTCTTGCTGAAGTTTTACAATTCTTCCATACGCAAAAGCTATTGATTTTGCAATAAAAGACCCTTTAGCTCTGAAGTCTTCTGTTAAAAAATCAGGATTTTTTAAAGCATATCCGGTGCAACCATAACAGATATCTCCCTCGATTACGGGGAAATAAATCCGTGACTTTGTTGGTTCATAAATGCTTCCTTCAGCGGGTCCATCAAGCGAATTATTAACCACCCCGGGAATTTCAAGCATGGATTTATTTTTGATAACCCACCCTGGTTGTCTGTCGGGTGCTGTTTTTTCCGCCTCTTCCCTTTCTTCAGAGGTGAACCCTTTTGCCTGAAACAATCTGAGCTTGTCTTCGCCGGGTTCAAACAGGTAGAGTGCTGATTTGAATATTCCATCATCTTTCCCCACGAATATCCCAAACGCAACAGCGAGATCGGAAATGTTGATCGCAGTGGACAACATTGTCGTAATTTCTTCAAGTAACAGCAAATTCGCTTTCATAGCCAATTATATTCGTGGGGGTTTGTGTAAAAAATATTTATGAAATTCGGTTTTAAAATATGCAAATTCTAATACAAAGCGTCAAATGAATCAGGAAATTCTTTATTTTTACTAAAATTCTTAGAAAAAATAATTAGTTGAAAATTTTGACCTCAATCAGCTATACACTTCTTTTTGTTTCCTCTTTGTTCTGCTTGAGTTGTTTTGCTCAGGTCACCAACGGATATTCAGTTGTCGCCGGCTCCGGCAATTCTTTTGAATCCGTTGAGTCTATCACTGCCAGGGTAATTAAGGCCGGTCTGGATGCAAAAACGATAGATTTTTCTACTTCAACTTCCACCCTTTTTAGATCATGTTCCGGATTTTTTACAAAACAACAGGATGCTATTAAACACAAAACACAACTGATTGGAAAAACCGGTATAAGAGATGCCTGGGTATTTAAAGTAACACCCGACATAATTGGTCTTTTCCCCGGGGCAGACTCAGTAAATGAAGAAACATCAACTAAAAATGATGATGTTAAACCAAAAAATCCTCCAACTGAAGATAAAGAGACAAAAAAACAACAAAAAGAACCCGTTGACATTCCTTCGTATGAAAATAGTTATGACAATTCATCACCTGGTGAACTTGATGAAGTAATTCGTATATACAAGGAAATTATCGTTGCTTTGGGGAAAAACAACACTGAGCCGATAGAAAAATATGTTGACCCTGAATTGGGTATCATAGAAATCATTGATCCTGAAGGCATCCCCTATCCTATCTATTCATCAAACCTCAAACAGGCAGTGATGCAAGGGCTCTTTATCTCGTCAGGGAAGGGGGACCCAATCAAAGATTTTCTTCCTGAATTCGATTGTAATCTGGGCATGTGGACCAAAACAGGCAGTTTCATCTCGAAGGTTAAAAAATATTCCAGGCTCACCTCCATTCTTAAAGAGGCTGAGGAAGTGGTTTATATCGATAAAATTCTACTTAATGCAATCGAAAAAATGGAATACAGAATATCCATCATAATCCTCACCACGGACGAATCAGCTCTGGGGTTCTTCAAAAAAGATGGTAACTGGTATCTCGGGGTTATTGACAACTCATTTGCTTGTGTCCAATAATATCTATCTTTTTGTCGTAGAGTCAACCGCCCTTAAATGAACCTTATTTGAATCAAACTCCGAAACCTGATGCAATAAAAATAGTTACAGTACTGAACGTTTGAACAATAAAATAGTATTTTTATTGATTTTTTTCATAAATAATAAAAATAATCGTTGTAAAATTACTTTCTTATAACTAATTTGTGTCTCGACCTTTCAATTCTTCTGAACAGACTGCCCTCTCATCAATTTCAGTCTGATAGTATTTAATAAATAATCGTAAAATTTTTCAAAATATCAATTCAATCACCAAACTAAAGAGGTTTCCATGCGGAAATTATTACTTCTTTTTGTTATGGCTGTTTCTTTGTCGAATCTTGTTTATACACAAACAGGTTCTGACTGGAAATGGCTCCACCCAACACCTCAAGGTAACCAGTTAAGAGCGATTCAAGCTTTTAGTGGTTCAACATGGTATGCTGTTGGTCTCGCCGGCACATTCATGAAAACCACTAATGCTGGTGCCACATGGGAATTTAACCATATGGCAGGATTACCTTTTGGTACTTCAGGTCAGTCATCCAATGCTTATGACCTTCATTTCACCGATCTGAACAATGGTCTTGTAGTTGGCAGTTCAAGTGGTATTCTTAAAACTACCGATGCCGGTGCCACCTGGACTTCTGTACCATCAGGTCTGGCTACTGCAACCATTAGTTTATATGCCGTTGATTTTGCTTCTGATGGACTCACCGGTTATGCGGTAGGTTCCAGTGGTAACGCTACAAAAACCACTGATGGTGGTGCAACATGGACTCAACTTACATCAGGCGTCACAACAGCATTTAACGATGTCTGGACTAATGATGGAACCACAGTTTTTATTGCTACCTCGGCAGGTAACCTGAGAAAATCCACAGATGGTGGAACCACTTGGGCTACTGTTTATACCGGTACTTCCTATACAGTTCAAAAGCTTGAAGGTGATGGAACCACTTTTATGGCAGCAGGAACTGCAGGAAATGTGAAAGTTTCCACCGATGGCGGAACAACATGGGCAGCAGCAAACACTGGTTTGTCTGCAACCAATGTTTACTGGGATATAGATTATTTAAATAGTGCTTTTTATCTCACCGGTCCAAGCTTTAACCTTTACAAATCAACCAACCTTGGCGTTTCATGGGATACACTTGCATTGTTAAATCCCGGTCAACCATGGACTTCAACCTTCTATGCTTCAGCATTTTCACCAACCGGCGACTCTGTGGTTTCTGTTGGTGGATTTGGTCTTATTCAGTCAAGAATGGGTGCAAATGCCACTCCAACGGCTCATACCATTCTTACGAAACCCGGAACATGGTATGATATTTGGTCATCAGCCCCTGATGAAGTGGTTATCGCAGTTGGTGCACCAACTGTAGCTGGCGTACAGGATCAGGTTGCCAGATCAACCAATGGAGGCGCAACATGGGCTTTGGTTCCAATGCCTGCCTACTCCACCGCTGCTTTCTGGAGCATCGATATGGTAAGTGCTACCAATGGTTTCATCTCCGGAACAAACAGTGCCATTTACAAAACCACAAATGCAGGTGCCTCATGGGATTCTGTTGCTGCAACAGGACTACCGACAGGTGCAACTTTTAGAAAAATCGATTTTATTGATGCCAATATTGGCTGGGTTTTTGCCAGTGCTCCAAGTACTTTGACAAACTTTATTTACAAAACCACCGATGGTGGAGCAACCTGGACAGCTCAGTCACACGGTATTTCCGCTGCAAGTGCCGGTCAGGTTTATGGCGCTCACATGCGTGATGCGAACAAAGGTATGCTCGTTACATGGGACCCAATGCCTTATAGCACAGTAGACGGTGGTATTACATGGAGAAGAGATACCACAATTGACAATTTTGGTGGATTCCTTTATGATATAAAAATGGTGGATGACTCGCTCGCATACATGGTCGGAAGCAGTGGAAGAATATATAAAACCACTAATGGCGGGGTTATGTGGGACACACTTTCTAAACCGACAAATGCAAGTTATAGCTTCCAATCGCTTGAAGTTTATTCAGCAACCACTTTTGCTGTATTTGGTGCTACAGGAACATTCCTTATCACAACTGATGCCGGCATGACCTGGTCGGTGAAAAACACTTCAGGAGCAACTCTAAACGGTTCACATTTCTCATGGAATAACAACAACAACAGTTATGCCTGGTTTGCAGTAGGAACCAATGGATACATGTTCAAAAATGCCCTTACTGTTGTTCCTGTAGAACTTGTTTCTCTCTCCGCAACTGTGGTTGATAATAATGTAAGCCTTAACTGGAAAACTGCTACAGAACTCAATAACAAAGGTTTTGAGATCGAAAGAAAATCAGGCGAAGGCGCATGGAGTAAAGTTTCTTACCTTTCAGGTAACGGAACCTCCACTTCACCAAAAGAATATCTCTTCACTGATAAAGGTGTAAAATCCGGTAAATATCAGTACAGATTAAAACAAATCGATTTCGACGGTTCATTCAGCTATTCACATGTTGTTGAAGTTGAAGTTGGTACACCAATGACATTTGATCTTTCGCAGAACTATCCTAATCCGTTTAATCCAAGTACCACCATTTCCTACAAAATTCCTGAAAATGCAACAGTATCCCTCAAGATATATGATGTAACAGGAACCGAAGTGATGACGCTTGTAAACGAAAAACAGGATGCCGGTTCATACACCATCAACTTTGATGCTAAAACATTCGCTTCAGGTATGTATATCTATACAATCAAAGCCGGTGACTACACAGCAACTAAGAAAATGATGTTGATGAAGTAAAATTCAGGTATTAAGTATTAGGTATCAGGTATTAACTGATATCCATTCTTTTACCGAAATTAAAAAAAGGCTGTCTCGATTGAGGCAGCCTTTTTTATTTTATAGTGATATTGTCACTACGATTAGTGTTTTAGTCTTTTCGGTTTGAGGTTTGAGTTTTATAATTACTAAAAAAGAATGATATTTGTGAAATAGCTTAATAACAACTATTTTTATTCAATGGATATATTTCTTTTGAAAAAGCCTTATTCTCCATTAATGCAAACTACAGTGTTAAACAAAGTATATCGAAAAATTTTAATTTTATGTACTCAATCAATAAACTAAAGAGGCTTCCATGCGGGAATTATTACTTCTTTTTGTTTTGACTGTTTTTTTGACGTATCCTGTTCATTCACAAACAGGTTCTGACTGGAAATGGCTCCACCCAACACCTCAAGGTAACCAGTTAAGAGCTGTTCAAGTTTTTAGTGCCTCAACATGGTATGCTGTTGGTTACGCCGGCACATTCATGAAAACCACCGATGCAGGTTCCACATGGGAGTTTAACCACAAGGCTGGAAACTCTTTTGGTACTTCAGGTCAGTCATCAAACGCATATGACCTCCATTTTACTGATCTTAACAATGGTCTGGTTGTTGGAAATAACAGCGGGATTCTAAAAACCACAGACGCAGGAACAACATGGACACCCATTGCTTCCGGTCTTACCTCTGCAACCAAAAATTTGAATGCGATAGATTTTGCTTCCGATAATCTTATTGGTTATGTAGCAGGCATGAGTGGGAGCATCACCAAAACTACTGATGGTGGCGATTCATGGACTCAACTTAATTCGGGTTATACTGATACTTTTTACGATATCTGGACCTTGGATGGAACAACCGTTTGGGCTACGAGTTCTTCAGGAAATCTTAGAAAATCCACTGATGGGGGCCTGACCTGGAGTACTGTTTATACAGGCAGTTCTTTCACGGTTTATAAGATCGATGGAGATGGTACAACTTTAATGGCGGTTGGTGGTGTAGATAATGTAAAAGTATCAACAGATGGTGGTAATACATGGACATCAGCCAACCCCGGAATATCCACATCAAATACTTATTTGGATGTTGATTATGTTAATAATGCTTTTTACCTTACAGGACGAGCACCGAATCTTTACAAATCCACAAACCTTGGTGTTTCCTGGGATACCCTGGCATTATTAAGTCCCGGTCAACGACGCAATTTTATCTTTTATTCTTCCGCGTTTTCTCCCACTGGTGATTCAGCGGTTACCGTCGGTAGTTATGGAAACATTCAGTCAAGGATGGGTGTTAATGCAACCCCCGTTGCTCACACTTCATTGATTAAATTTGGAACATGGAATGATGTGTGGTCCTCGGCTCCTGATGGAGTGGTTATTGCTGTTGGTTCAAAATCTGATTTAGACCTTCAAGATCAGGTAGCCAGATCAACAGATGGTGGGATGACCTGGAGTATAGTCCAAATGCCTTCCAATTCATATCTCCGGAGGATTGATATGGTAGATAACAATAATGGTTTCATCTCCGGAAACAGCGGTGTAATTTACAAAACCACAAATAGCGGCGTCTCATGGGATTCTGTTGCTGCAACAGGACTTCCTGCCGGAGCAACGTGGAGAACTATAGATTTTGTTGATATAAATACTGGTTGGGTATTTGCAGCCAGTCCATCCTCACTAACCAACTATATATATAAAACCACTGATGGTGGAGCCACCTGGGTAGGACAGTCTCATGGCATATCTGGTGTTCCTAACGGTCAAGTTTATGCCGCTCACATGCGCGATGCCAATAAAGGAGTTCTACTGACATGGGAACCCGTTCCATACAGTACACTTGATGGTGGAACAACCTGGAGAAGAGATACAACAATTGACGATTACACCGGGTTGCTGCTTGATGTAAAAATGGTGGATGATTCACTTGGGTACATGGTAGGAGACAATGGTAGAATCTACAAAACCACGAATGGTGGAATCATGTGGGATACTCTATCAAAACCAACAAATGACACTTATGACTTTCAATCATTAGAAGTTTTTTCTGCAACTTCTTTTGCTGTTTTTGGTTCAGCAGGAACATTTCTCGTTACAACCGATTCAGGCCTTTCATGGTCGGTTGAAAATACATCCATAAATACCATTTACGGTTCCCATTTTTCATGGAATGCAGACAACAATAGTTTTGCCTGGTTTGTTGTAGGTACTGACGGTGCGATACTCAAAAATACTATTACGGTTGTCCCTGTTGAACTTGTTTCCCTATCCGCTACTGTTATTGACAACAATGTCAGCCTTAACTGGAAAACTGCTACAGAACTCAATAACAAAGGCTTTGAGATCGAAAGAAAATCAGGCGAAGGCGCATGGAGTAAAGTTTCTTACCTTTCAGGTAACGGAACCTCCACTTCACCAAAAGAATATCTCTTCACTGATAAAGGTGTAAAATCCGGTAAATATCAGTACAGATTAAAACAAATCGATTTCGACGGTTCATTCAGCTATTCACATGTTGTTGAAGTTGAAGTTGGTACACCAATGACATTTGATCTTTCGCAGAACTATCCTAATCCGTTTAATCCAAGTACCACCATTTCCTACAAAATTCCTGAAAATGCAACAGTATCCCTCAAGATATATGATGTAACAGGAACCGAAGTGATGACGCTTGTAAACGAAAAACAGGATGCCGGTTCATACACCATCAACTTTGATGCTAAAACATTCGCTTCAGGTATGTATATCTATACAATCAAAGCCGGTGACTACACAGCAACAAAGAAAATGATGTTGATGAAATAAATTTCAGGTATTAAGTATTAAGTATCAGGTATTAACTGATATCCATTCTTTTACTGAAACTAAAAAAAGGCTGTCTCGATTGAGGCAGCCTTTTTTGTTTTAAAGGGTTATTATGAAAGAGATTTGGATCATAAATCGTGTTACCTGACTTGTTGCATGATCGAAGACCTAAACTCCTAAAATTTATACCCCACTGATGCTGTTAACAGACCTTTCATGCCAAACCCCAATCCAAAATGAACAAGGAATTTATTCCCAAATCTTAAACCCACAGGATTAAACTGGGCAGCAAGTATTGTCTTGTTGAGATTATCTGATTTATCATCATATTTTGCATCATTTATAAAAAAACAGGCACCAATCCCGAGATCCATAAACATCCCAAAGGTTTCATTGTTTACATACTCATATCTTAATTCAGCCATAGGGGATAAAAACGCTGCGTCGATACTGCCGGCTTTCCTGCTACCGGAGTAGACATCCTTCATCAAAGATTCATAAGTGATGGATGCCCCAAAAGAAAAGCGACTGCTTTCATAAAATTGGTAACCCAGAGTCAGGGCCGGGACATTGGTCCGAGTTTCGCTGCTTGAATAACCTGCACTAAGAGCAGTTATCCAGATATCTACAATTTTACTTATTGCTTCAGGTGCGCTGATTGTACCGATGCCACCATAAATTAAATTTCTTTTTTCGACTTCCTGAGCCGAAGGTGAAGAATTTAAAACAACAATCCCCAAAACAACCAAAGAAAACAGTTTCATTGGATCCTCCAGACTGATTTATTGAAAAAACGGTTCCAAATCTATGATAATTTTGGTCGATAATAACAAATAGAAAAGCAGAATTCATGATTTGTTTGACCCGCCCAACAGCAAATGTATTGACATTAATCATACGCAAAACCCATAACCGGTTTTATAAAAAAATATTTTTCATTATACAACCAACTTTTCATTTTTTTGGACATCTTTTATATTAAGAAAACAAATTTTTTTTATGCAAGATATTCTCGATTTCACACTTTATTACAACAGATATAAGAAGAAACTCTTCAACTATACCCTTCGGATGACCGGCAACCGGATGGCAACGGAGGATATTCTTCAGACAACCTTCATGCGGTTCTACCAGAATATGGGGAACATTAAACACGGGGTTGCAATCGAGTTTTGGCTCTTTAAGGTGGTCAGAAATGAAATCTACACCTGGTTAAGATCCAAAAAAAGACTTTCGGAAAATTATTTACCGGAGGATATTTCAGAAATTAAAATCGAAGCTGAAGGGACAACAGACTCTCAACTTCTTGAAGGTGAAATAAAAGAAATTGTATTAAAAGCTGTTAATTCCCTTCCTTCAGAACAAAAAGAAGTAATCCTCCTGAAGGAATTCAGTGGACTTTCTTATGATGAAATTTCGGAGGTTTGTGGAATAGATACAGGCCTGGTAAAAAGCAGATTATATTCGGCAAGACAAAAACTGATTGCCCAACTGTCAAATAAAATTAATATGTGAGTGAAAATATGAACAATAAAACGATTACAGATGCAATAAACGCCTGGTTTGATGGCGAGTTAAATAAAAGCGAAGAAGCTAATCTTTTTGCGATTCTTTCCGTCAATGAAGAAGCCCGTGAGACATTCAGACAACAAAGTGATCTAAAAAACAACTTTTCACTGATCACTGAGGAATTTCCGGATAAATTGGATGAACGAATTTTAGGCTCGATCCATGAAACCACCACCAAAAAACGAAAAGTGTTTGATCAATCAAATTATCTTGCACTTTTTGGCTATGCTCTCTCTATTGTCATGATCATAATCAGTGTCTTTCTGGTTAGTGAACTCAGGACAAACCGATCAGGATTAAATGACCTCGCTGTTAAGGTGAAAGATCAGGAACAAACAATAAAATTGATGTTTAATGCCTATCCGACAATCGTCGTTAAACCAACAAACAACGCAACAATTCAATAATTAACAAATAATGGAGTTCAAAATGAAAAAGTTAATGATTCTTCTTCTGCTTCTGGCAGGAATAACAATCGCACAAGATCTGGCAGTGAAAAGTAAAATCACTCCCGACAAAAAAGCACCGGTAAAACTTGACCTCGAATCACCGGCTGATTCAATTTACCTGGAATGTGACAAAATGCCCGAGCCCATCGGTGGATTTGCAGCCATCATGGGGAAAGTGGTTTATCCAAAAGAGGCTATGGAGGCTAAGATCCAGGGAATGGTTGTTGTTTCAGGTGTGATCAACGAAAAAGGGAATGTAACTTCGGTAAAGGTGGAAAAAAGTCTTGGTTATGGCTGTGATGAAGCTGCAATGAAAGCTCTAAAAGAGACAAAATTCACTCCCGGCGAAAACAAAGGTAAATTAGTAAAAGTAAGAGTCGCCCTTCCCGTTAAGTTTCAATTGCAGTAACCGCAGCAGCTAATATCCCTCCCAATCACTATTCATCCCAAGTACCGGGGGAGTAACTCCCTCGGTGCTTGTTATTTTTTAAGCAGCATCTTTTTTTCTTTTTCTGATAGATATGATTTTTTTTTCATTATTCGAAAAATTATTCGTAATTTTGTTCACAAAATTTAAATGATCACAAATTTGTGATCAAAGGAAAAATATGATCATTAATAAAACTCTGATTTTAGAAGAAGCACTTAAAGCTCTAAAAGAAAAGACAAGACTGACCGGTGAATATGAAGAAGATGTCAGGAGTTATTTCAACAAAGTGAATGATGATGGAATTCTTACTCTGAGAGCAGACGACATACCAGCAACATGGCAGTTCAGATGCCAAATTAAGAAAGAGTTACTCCCTCACCACTTAACTGTTGTAGATAAGCTCTTGCTGAGTAATTCACCATCTCTAATAATCGCTAAGAAGATTAGCCAAAGTGTAAAACAGTTGCTAAAAACAAAGAAGATTAGCTTTATTGAAAGTATTGGGAATATCTATATAGAAACCGGTACATTGTATATTCTGATCGAGGGTAATAAACACAGTGAACCGGGTAATCAATTCACCAACAGAGCTTTTGCGAGCACTGGTCTAAAAGTTATTTTTAATTTATTAATAGACTCAAAACTGATTAACCTCCCGTATCGTGAAGTTGCACAAATTTTAAATATTAGTTATACAAATGTTTCCTATATATTCCAGGATTTGACAAAAGAAGGGTTTATTCCTTACAACAAAAGAGGTTTTCGCTCCTTAAAAAATAAAAAGGAATTATTGAATAACTGGATGTATGCTTATGCAAAGAAGCTAAAACCACATCTTTTACAAGGAAAATACAAATTTTTTGAAGCAGAAAAGTTTAATGAATGGGCTGAGAGGAAGTTTGACAGTAATCTTACAGTTTGGAGTGGAGAACCGGCCGGAGACCTGCTTACAAATTATCTGAAACCGGAAACATTGACGATTTATACAGAAGAACCGATTCTTCTTTTGATTAAAAAGATGGGACTTGTTCCCGATCGGAACGGGAAAATTTATATTTATCAAAAATTTTGGAAAAGTTCGGAAAATTCAGAGAAACAAATAGCACCGTTATTTTTAGTTTACACCGATTTAATGACCTCAGATGATGAAAGATGTTTTGAGACAGCAGGTATAATATATGAAAAATATATTTCTAAAAAACTATCAGAAAATTAGGGAACAATATGGGAGTATAATTGACGCTCAACAAATCACAAGTGAAGTACTCGGTATAAAATTTATACTTATTGGTGCTCAGTCAAGAAATGTTTGGTCATCACATCTTAATCGGAATAAAAGAGAGACAAGAGATATTGACTATTTTGTTCAGCTCAGAGATTATTCTGAGTGGCAAACAATGAGAGAATATCTTGTTGATAATTTTGGAGTGGTCCCTGATTCAAAGAAACCATATCGTTTTAAACTTAACAATCAAGAATTTGATATTCTTCCATTCGGTAATTTTATAGTAAATGATGAGATTATTCTTGATGATAAATTAAGGCCGTTTTCTGTAATGGGTTTTCAGGATATTGCAGATAAAGGGGCGATAGAACTCGGAGACAATTGGATTGTAACACTACCGGGGTTATGTGTGTTAAAATTGATTTCTTACTCAGAGAAGCCTGATGAGAGAAGTCGGGATTTTGACGATTTCCTGTTTTTGTTATTTAATCTGACTGATATCTATGGCGATTCAATTTATGACGATGAGTACTTTCTGAATCAGATGCGAAATGGTATAGATATTGAAATTTCTTCCGCTTACAAACTGGGAAATGAAATGAGTGATATTATTCAACAAAATAATCTCATCCGTAAAAAAATACTCGCTGTTTTAAATAAAGAATTATACGGACTTCATACCGATGAAATAATCGCAGAGTATAGAAACGGGAAATCCAACTCTCAGGAACTTACTAAATTTCGACTATTAGTTGAGCTTATTCAAACGATTGATATCGTTTCTTAAACAGAATCGAACCAAATAATTGCCTAAAAAGAAGTGCCGGGGGAAATCCTCTTCTCCCGGCACTTAACTGTATTAAAGATTAAAAGAAAAACTGCTCTAAAACAATTTTCCCGTCCTTAACCTGATAAACACAAATCTCTTCCATATTCATTCTGGAACCATCTTTTAAAGTGCAATCAACACCCATGGTTACAGCAAAATGGGTTCCGGCAATTATAGGATCACCAACATATGAACCATGAAATTCCTGGATCATTTCGTTCCATTCTTTTCCCTTTGCCAGGATGGCTTCCATCCCTTTAACTTCTCTAACAGGGGCTCCTTCACCTTCGATGCTAACACAATCTGGAGAATATAATTCATTGTAACATGCTGCATAGTCCCCTGCTTTGCAGAGTTCAACTAATTTGTGTGCAATTTCTTGAACTGTCATTTTTTTACTTTCTTTTGTTGAATTTAATAGTGAAATTATGCCTCATCAAAATAATAATGCCATCAGGATAATTGATTTTTTCTTTGTTAAGTGGTCATATAAAATGATAAAACAATTAAACTTGTTTCTAATTATATTTGTCAAAGAAAAGTAGTACTTTAAAAATTCCGGTAATTTATGACACTTAAAAGTCTCTCCAAAATATTTTTCCTCCTGTTATTTATGATGGGATCAGCAATTGCACAAAATTTTAGTCTTAAAGGTTCGATAATTGATTCTACCGACGGATCAGGTCTTCCCGGTGCAAGCATATCCCTTGTTCCGGTAAGAAGTGATCTTAAAACTCTCAACATGCTCTCGGGTATGAATGGTGAGTTCGAGTTTAAATTATCGGCTCCCGGCAGATATCTCCTCAGTATTACTTTCCTCGGTTATCTCGATTATGTTGACAGTGTCAGAGTTACCGGAAAACAACCATCTGTTGATCTTGGGAAAATCAAATTAAAAAGATCCTCCGTTCAGATGAAGGAAGTTGATATTACAGGGACTGCGATTCCAACTTCACAGAGTGAAGATACATTAAGTTTTGCAGCAAAAGGATATAAAACAAATCCTGATGCAACAGCCGAAGACCTTATCACAAAACTTCCGGGGGTTCAACAGGAACAAGGAACGCTAAAAGCGCAAGGTGAAGAAATTAAAGAAGTTCTGGTGGATGGACAACCATTTTTTGGTGAGGACCCAACAGTAACTCTTAAAAACCTTCCAGCCGATTTGATCGAAAAAATTGAAATATTTGATAAACTTAGCGATCAGGCACGATTTACCGGATTTGATGATGGACAAACTTCAAAAACCATCAATATTGTAACCAAACGGGACAGAAGAAACGGCCAGTTTGGAAAACTTTACGGTGGTTATGGTTCCACTGAAAAATTTCAAAGTGGAGGTGTAATCAATTTCTTCGGCGAAGGAAGACGAGTGAGTCTCCTTGGAATGGCAAATAATGTAAACCAACAGAACTTTTCGCAGCAAGACCTTCTCGGAATCACTCAGGGTGGTGGAAGTGGCGGCCAGAGAGGTGGATTCCAGGGCAGAGGTGGAGGTCATGGTGGCGGACGTGGAGGTAATGTCGCAAACAATTTCCTCATTGGTGCAATGGAAGGAAACACTAAGACATGGTCTTTTGGACTGAATTACCAGGAAAACTGGGGAAGAGTTGCCAGCCTAACCGGAAGTTATTTTTTCAACCATCTGAATAATAATAATGTTCAGTCAATCGATCGTGATTATTACTCATCTCCGGGAGGTTTACAGAAATATACCGAGTCTTCACTCTCAAACTCAAAAAACTTTAACCACCGCCTGAATTTTAGGTTTGAGTACAATATCGATTCTATGAATATGCTGATGGTAAGACCGAGACTAAGCTTTCAGACAAGTGAATCAGGTAATTCATATCTTGGTATAAGTTCATTTGGTAACTCCTTAAACAGAGCAAATTCCACCGATAACCTGTCAGGCTCTGATGGAAACGGCTACAATTTTAACAATGAAATGATATATCGCAGACGATTTGAGACTCAAGGCAGAAGTATCTCACTTACTTTGAATAATGGATTAAGCAGAAATAATATCGATAGAAACCAGTATTCAATAAATCGATATGTATCAGGGAACGGCTCTTCAACCACGGACACAATTGATCAAAAAGGAGACAATTTAGCAAGAGGTTATAACTACTCCGGTTCAATAGTTTATACTGAACCGATAGGATCAGGACAGTTACAACTAAACCTGAATGCCGGTCTCTCGAATAACTTTAGCGACAGAGAAACCCGGAATTATAACAGCTTTTCAAGTTATTACGATCTGCTTGATTCAGTATCGACAAACAAGTATGACAACGACTATTATACATACAGAGCCGGACTTGGATACCGCCTCAGGGTGGAAGAAATCTCTCTGAATCTCAGCCTCAACTACCAAATATCTCAGTTGAACGGGAGTCAAACATTTCCAGGGAATCTTCTCACCGAGAAAAGTTTTTACAATTTTTTACCCTCACTCAGATTTAACTATAAAATTTCTGAATCACAAAATTTCAGAATATTTTACAATACCAATGTGAATTCACCCTCAATAACCCAATTGCAGAACTATTATGATATTACAAATCCACTCTTCATAAGAGCAGGAAATCCCGATTTGAAGCAGGAATTTTCACACAGAATGTCTACTCAATATGTGACAACAGATAAAACAACAGGTGCCAATCTCTTTTTGATGGTTTTTTATCAGATTACAAACGATTATGTAGGAAGTTCTTCTTTTACGGCGGTGAATGATACAACAATTGCAGCGGGTGTTCTGCTTAAAAGAGGATCGCAGTTTTCATATTCGAAAAACTTCGACCAAAGCAAAATCCTCAGAACGATGTTCAGTGGTGGACTCCCCATTCCTTTCCTCAAAAGCAATTTTTCTTTGAATGCAGGATTTTCATTCCAGACGATACCCTCTGAATATCAGTGGGTAACTTCGGAGTCAAAGGTTTATGCTTTCAATCAGGGAATTACAGTTGCAAGCAATATAAGTGAGGATATCGATTTTAAGGTTACTTACACACCATCATATTATATCTCTAAAAACGAAAGTCTGCCCGATACTGACGATGAATATTGGGTACATTCGTTAACAGGCGGGTTTTTTCTTAATGTGTTTGATCTCTTTTTCCTCAGAAGTGATTATGCACTCTATAAAACAGCAGGTATAGTTAATAATGGAGATGTAACCTATAGTCTTTGGAATGCAGGAATTGGAGTTAAATTTCTTGAAAATGACGCCGCCGAATTAAGATTGGATGTATTCGATATTCTTGATCAAAACAATAGTTTTGTAAGAACTGCTACTGATATTTACATCGAAAACAAAACAACCCAGGTGCTCAAACAATATTTTATGTTGACTTTCACATACAATCTGAAAGCCTTTTAGATATTATTTGAGCTGTGAATGAATTCATCCCGAAGAATCGGGACTATTGGTTATGTGTCTGCAAGGTGCTGATTCGCTTCTTCGATAGAACGCTACTATTTTAGAACAACCAATTTTTTGCTGAAATTTATGCCGTTTGCCCGAAGAGTGTAGACATAAATTCCACTTGCGAGGTCATCCGATTCAAGGGTTGTTTTGTGTATTCCCGGAGTTTGCTGTTCGTTAACCAACTGTTTTACCAATCGTCCGGTTATGTCATATAGCTGAATAGTTACATAACCCTCTTCCGGCAAAGTATATTCAATTGATGTTGAACCATTAAACGGGTTTGGATAATTCTGTTTTAGGGAATACTCCCTGGGAACAACACCCGGCTCTTTAATATCGGTCAGGGTGTCTGATTTGTAGTATAATCCATCCAACCTGCCAACCCAGATCTTTCCTCCACAAATGGTCATCGAAAGAGCTATCGACCCCGATTGCATGTCATCCCGCGACCATGAGACTCCGGAATTCGAAGAGTGAAGGATGTAATACCTTGCTGACTTTGATAAAGTAACAACGATATTGTTTCCTTTTACCACGATATCACTTTTTTCTACCAACCCAACTCCCGGTGAATACTTCAACCATGTGACTCCACCGTCGAGGCTCCTGTAAATTCCAATATTTGAAGCAGCTACTATTCCACCTGAATACTTTTCAAATGCGAGCATCCCATTGGCTTCCCCCGTAAACCAATCAAACGGAATTTCTTCCCAAACAGAGGTATTTTTTCGATTCCTGTAATAGTATGCATTAACTCCACCACCGGCATAAAGATCACCATCAATATTTTTCAGGCTGTAAATCGACCACGAGGTGTTCCAGGGAATTCCTTCGGAAAAATGACTCCAGGCTGCAGGAGATGTTATTGAATTTTTATAGACCCCACCTCCCACTGTTGCAACAAATATTTCGTCACCTCTAACGGTAAAAGCTCTTATTTCCATTGCCCCAAGGTTGGTCAATCCTGATGATCTTGGATGCCAGAGACTCCCCATGTCAGAGGTAAAAAAAACTCCTTTTATGGCTGTACCAATATAAATTCCGCCCTCTACGGGTTGTATTGCATTAATTCCATATTCAACCCCGGGTACGGGAGAACTCTGATCCCAATTATTTCCTCCATCAAAACTGTAGTATAATACACTGTCGCCACCGGCAATTAATGTGTCACCCGACGACCACAACGACCAGATTGATGTACCTGAAGCCAGATCCAATTTGATCCATTGAGCTGAGGTGGAGATATTGAAGCCGGTAACAACTAACGAGATCAGAAAAAACTTATACAACAAATTAAAAACTCCAATAAATTATGATTTCAAAAATAATCGGTGACAAATTCTAAAGTCCCTGAATCTTTAACTTCGGTTCATAAAAGTGACAAATGGTCACAATTATTGGATAAAGCAAGAGATTCTTATCTTTGTAAGTCTGATTATTTTTAATCAATTAAAAACATTCTGAATATCCACTAATTAAATGCAAACATGTTAAGTTATTTTGCAGTAGCCGTTGGATCCGCTATCGGAGGGACTCTCCGTTTTTGGCTGTCAAACCTCGTATATGAATTCCTCCCCCCAACTTTCCCTTATGGTACCCTCTCAGTTAATGTTTTAGGAAGTTTTTTGATTGGTCTGATTATGTTTGGTCTTGATGACCGGGGTTTGATCGACCATGAGATGCGACTGTTCCTGACTGTTGGGGTCTGTGGTGGATTTACCACTTTTTCAACTTTCTCCCTTGAAACAATTAATCTGTTGAAAAATTCAGAATATACAATGGCATTAATTAACATTGGTCTAAGTGTAGTGTTATGTCTGGCAGCAACTTTTGCCGCCTGGATTTTAACAGCACAAAGAGGTTAAAATGAACATACAAAGAGAAGCCAAACTTTTGAGGATATTTGTCGGAGAATCTGACAAACATCATTTAATACCGGTTTACGAAAAAATTGTGCTTGCTGCCCGGGAACAAGGTCTTGCAGGAGCAACTGTATTTAAAGGAATTATGAGTTTTGGTGGAAGCAGTAGAATCCACACCAACAAAATCCTCCGTCTTTCAGAAGACTTGCCACTTATTATTGAAATAGTTGATGAAATCGAAAAAATTGAGAAATTCCTTCCATTTGTTGATCAGATATTTACTGAAGCCAACTGCGGAGGATTGATCACAATCGAAAAAGCCGATGTTATCAAATATACAACAGGAAAAAATTAACTTAAACCAAACCACATCCATACCATGAAAACAAAAACCATTTTTCATCTGTTTATTCTTCTTTCTGCAATTTTCACTTTTACAATCCAGTCACAACCAAAATCTTATGAAAAACAGATAGATTCCGTTCTTTCATTAATGACTTTGGAAGAGAAAGTGGGACAACTTCATCAGGTATCTCTCTCCTGGGCAACAGGTCCGCAATCTCCTGAAGGGGATAAACTTAAGGATATAGAGGAAGGGAAAATCGGTTCTGTGTTTAATATCAAAGGGAGTGAAAAGGTTAAAGCTCTTCAAGAACTTGCTTTAAAGTCACGACTTGGAATTCCCCTGATCTTTGGGCTTGATGTAATCCATGGTTACAAAACCACTTTTCCAATTCCTTTGGCTGAGTCGGCAAGCTGGGACCTGGAAGCCATTGAACTTGCTGCCCGTATTGCAGCTATTGAGGCTTCTGCTTCCGGGTTAAACTGGACATTCGCTCCAATGGTGGATATTGCAAGAGACCCAAGATGGGGCAGAATTATGGAGGGAGCAGGTGAAGACACTTACCTTGGATCTTTGATCGCAACTGCCCGTGTAAATGGATTCCAGGGAAATGGTTTTGGAAGTGTTGATGCAATTATGGCATGTGCCAAACATTATGCTGCTTATGGAGCTGCAACGGGTGGTAGAGACTATAATTCAGTTGATATGAGTGAGAGGATGCTCCGTGAAATTTACCTGCCTCCATTCAAGGCTGCAGCTATGGCGGGAGCAGCAACTTTTATGAACAGTTTCAACGATCTTAATGGTGTGCCTGCTTCAGGAAGTTCATTCCTTATGCGGAAAATTTTAAAGGGAGAGTGGAATTTTAATGGTTTTATCGTGAGTGACTGGGCTTCAATCCGTGAGATGATTCCACATGGCTTTGCAGAAAATGATCGGGATGCTGCAAAACTTGCCCTTAATGCAGGAAGTGACATGGATATGGAAGGTTACTGTTACCGAAACAATTTAAAAGAGCTCGTCGAAAAAGGTGAAGTATCTATCACCAATCTTGATGATGCAGTGAGACGGGTGTTAAGGAAAAAGTTTGAAATGGGGCTTTTTGAGAACCCGTTCCGTTTTACCGATCCAATAAGAGAAGAGAAAGCCTTAAATAATCCTGAACACAGAAAAGCCGCACGAGATATGGCTCGGAAAAGTATTGTATTGCTTAAAAACGAGACAAATTTGTTGCCTTTGAAGAAGGGACAAAAGATTGCGGTAATAGGCCCTCTCGCAAAATCTGAAGATGATATGCTTGGCGGATGGGCAGTTGGTTGGGATGACAACAGTGATGTGGTTTCACAATTTGAAGGTTTTGAGAGCAGATTTGGCAAAGAGAATCTACTTTATTCAAAGGGATGCGATGTATCGGATCCCTCAAAAGATGGATTTGAAGAGGCAATAAAAACTGCAAACGAGGCTGATGTTGTAATTTTGTCAATTGGTGAAAGCCGTTCTATGAATGGCGAAGCCGCAAGCAGATCAAACCTTGGGCTCCCCGGGGTGCAGGAAGACCTTGTGAAGGCGATAATGGCCACAGGGAAACCTGTTGTGGTTCTTATAAATGCCGGCAGACCATTGGTTTTCAACTGGGTTGCAGATAATGTCCCTGCCATTCTCTATACCTGGTGGTTGGGCAGCGAAGCAGGAAATGCAATTGCAGATGTAATCGGTGGAGATTATAATCCTTCCGGGAAATTAACTGCAAGTTTTCCTCGCAACGAGGGGCAAATCCCCATTTATTACAACCATTTTAACACAGGCAGACCATCATTACAAGATATTCCTTCAAAAGATTATCGCACAGGTTATATCGACCTGAAACAAAGTGCAAAATTCCCCTTTGGGTATGGACTTAGTTATACAACATTTGAATATTCAGATATAACTGTTTCATCTGATAAATTATTCAAGGGCGGTGTGGTTGAGGTCTCGTTGATGGTAAAAAACACGGGTGATTTTGATGGCGAGGAAGTGGTTCAACTTTATATTCGTGATTGTGTGGCTTCATTAGTGAGACCAATGAAAGAATTAAAAGATTTTAATAAAATATCCCTTAAATCGGGTGAAACAAAAAAGGTGACTTTCAAAATTGACGAGGAAAAACTTGCTTTTTATAATGAAAAATTGGATTGGGTAACGGAACCGGGTAAGTTTGATATTATGATTGGTTCTTCATCAGCCGATATCAGACAACAATGTGTGTTATTTTTTGAGTGACTAAAAAAATGATTGTCGATAATTCAACCATAAACCGGGTTAATCATCGGCTCTTCAAGATATTTAAATTATAACAATTCAAGACCTTTTAGAGCAAAAAATGTCATCATCACTGCAAAAAGAAAGGTTCCGATCGATGATCTCCACAGTCGTGCGGGAGACTTGGTCTCGTCGGTAAAATATCTCCAGGTGTGTAACATTGCTGCCTGAAAAAGATAAATTGCATAACCAAGCAGAACAATGGATTGTGGAATCATTCCCCATGGAGCAAATGCTGTGAGCATTCCGATCACTCCAAAAGCAAGATTGGCAAATCCAACCTCGAACATCCAGTCAGGGCGGTCAGTTTCCCAACCAAGTCGTATAGCGTCCGACTTGTGAAATATAACATGTCTGATAAATGCTAAAATCCCAACAATTCCTGTGGTTGTGGCTGTAACAATGTGTAAAGCCATCGGTTTATCTCCCTCCGAAAGGAAATAGAACCCAAAAAATATTCCCACACTTCCGATTAACATACCCGCAAGATTGATATACTTTGACATCATTTCACCAGTTCCTGATAACCAATTGAAAAAAACTTCTTAATTTCGAATAATTACACCTTTGCAAAAACTTCATTTCCAATTTTACAATGTGTAATTCCCAAATTTATTTTTCTGATTTCAATTGATAATTTACAAAACTTCACGGATTCAGCGCATGATTTACCAAATCGATTAAACTTTGTTTTCTGAATGGTTTTGAAATATAGTCAGAACACCCGGCAGCCAAACAATCTTCCTTGTCGCCCAGCATGGCGTATGCAGTTACCGCAATGATAGGTGTATCTTTGTAGGCAGGCATTTCTCTAACCAACTGCGTTAATTCTTTGCCGTTCATTCCACGACCAAGATTAATATCAATCAATATAACATCATATTGTTTTGAGGCTATTTTTTCAAGTGCGTCAGCTCCGTTTAAGGCAGACTCTATGATACCAACTTTCTCCAAATACTTCTCAATTACATTTATAGTCATCAAATCATCTTCGACATATAAAATAATTGGAAGAGCGGGTGCACCTTTAACTTCTTTGTGAACATTTTCAACTTTAAATTGGCCCGGAAGAAGGTGTTGATTTGGGAATTTTATCGTAAATGTGCTTCCCTTATCCTCTTCACTCTCTACTGAGATTTCACCATTCATCAACTCAACAAATTTTTTGGCTATCGTCAGCCCCAAACCGGTTCCCTCATATCCCCTGCTCAGACCTTCACTCACCTGTCTAAATTCCTCAAAAATCATCTTTTGTTTTTCGACAGGTATCCCCACTCCTGTGTCACTGATTATAATGATCAAAGACTCTTCATCCGTTTTTGTTGATATCATAATGTAACCTTTCCCTGTAAATTTTACTGCGTTTTCAATAAGATTTGTAAATACCTCAGTTAACAATACATCGTCCAAAAATCCATTTAGATGATCTGATTCAAAATTTGTTAACAGGTTTAATCCTTTTTTCTCGATGGATTTGGAGAACTTATTTATAACTTCCCTCAGAGTATTGATAATATTAACTTCAAAGAGATTTGGTTTAAAATTTTCAGATTCGATTTTTGAGAATTGCAGCAGGTTGTCAAGGGTGGTAAGTAGCCTCGTACCTCCAATATTGATATTATTTGCCATCATTTTTATGTCCGGTTCAACCTCTTCCTCCTGAATCAGTTCAGAATAACCAAGAATTGATATCAGAGGAGTCCTCATCTCATGACTCATATTTGCAAGCAGGTTCGATTTTAATCTGTTCATAACCTCAGCACCATCTTTTGCTTCAATCAAATCTTTTTCAGATTGTTTTTGTTTTGTGATATCGCTTATCTGAACAACAAAAAAACTGGGTACACTTTGTACATCTCTTAACAACGAAATTGAGACATATCCCCAAATAACACCACCATCTTTCTTTATGTATCTTTTTTCGAATGAAGCAGTTTGTATTTTTAGTTCCAACATCTGTTGCCTTACTTTCATACCAATCAACTTATCTTCAGGGTAGATGATTTCAGAAAAATTCATCTGTTTTAATTCATTCTCGGAATAACCCAACATATCAACAAATGCATTATTAACCTTCTGAAACCTGAGATCCAAGCCTACCAGGCAGATGCTTGTTGCCGCATATTCAAATGTGTGACGAAATTTCTCTTCACTCTGCTGCAACAATCCTTCGAATACTTTTCGGTTTGTAATGTCAATCGCAAAACAACAGACCCCTACAATTTTATCATCGATGAGTACAGAATTCCAGAAATATTCGTAATAGAGATTTGCCCGCGGTTCTGCTCCACTACCGATTACGGTTTCTCCCTGCAGCGCTTTATCAATAGCGTACTTCGCTCCCTCCCTCTCGTCGTTCGAGGAAAATATATTAAGAAAATTCATCCCCAATTTGATATCGACCCCAAAAGCACTTTTTACCTCCTGTTTATGGTTCTCGTTAAAACCCAGATATTGATAATTTTTATCCAATTGGAAAATGTGGATAGACTCGGGGCTGTCAAGAATGGCTTTGAGTATAGCGTTTTGTTTTTTAAGTTCTTCCTGGGTTTTTACCTTATCATCCAACTCTGTCTGAATATTATTACGAAGTTTGCTTCTTTCGATTGAATAACGAATAGACCTTTCGAAACTAAAAACATCAAGTTTTGATTTATAAAGATAGTCTTCAGCCCCCATTTTGATAAGTTTCAACGATAATTCCGCATCTTCAATGCTACTGATTAAAAGAATTGTTGACTGGGGAAAGACTTTTACGACAGATTCAAAAGTGTGCGCACCATTACTGTCGGAAAGATTCAGATCAAGAAGCACGATATCAAAGACATTCGCCAATATTTGCTCTATGCCTTTTTTTAATGTGTCAGCTATTACCAATTCATAATTTTTCAAAGCTGTTTCACCCAAAAGTTCCTTGACGAGTCTTGCATCTCCGGGGTTATCTTCTATCAGAAGTATTTTTATCGGCTTGACAAACTTTTCCATATTAGTTATAGTCCTTAATTAATAGTGTAAAATTGACGATTGTTCCTTGATATGGTCCAGGTACAATCCAAAATTTCCCGATATGGCTCTTAACAACCTTTTTCAGATTGCCTTTTAATCATTAACCAAACTTTCAGGGTTCAGTGCACTTTTTACCATATCGACCAACTTTTGCCTTCTGAATGGTTTTGCGATATAGTCAGAACAACCTGCGGCCAAACAATCTTCCCTGTCGCCAAGCATGGCATAAGCGGTTACAGCAATTATGGGTGTGTCTTTATAAGGAAGCATTTCTCTAACCAACCGGGTAAACTCTTTACCGTTCATTCCATAACCCAGATTGATATCAACCAAAATAATATCATAATATTTTAATGCTATTTTTTCCAGTGCAATCTCACCCGTAACAGCGATCTCCATTATGCCAACTTTTTCCATATACTTTTCAATTACATCAACAGTTATCAAATCATCTTCGACATACAATATATTTGGGAGTGTTATCACGCTTTTAACATCCTTTTGAACATTTTCGGCTTTATCTTCGTCCGGATTAAGATGTTGATTTGGGAATTTTATTATAAATGTGCTTCCTCTATCCACTTCGCTTTCCACAGATATCTCCCCATTCATCAATTTGACAAAATTTTGGGCGATTGTAAGTCCCAGACCGGTACCTTCGTATCCCCTGCTGATACCTTCACTCACCTGTCTAAATTCTTCAAAGATCAACTTTTGTTTTTCGACAGGGATTCCTACTCCTGTGTCAGCAATTGTAATGATCAGCGATTCTTTATTGGTATGTGTTGAAATCATTATGTTACCTTTCACGGTAAATTTTATTGCATTTTCAATAAGATTTGTGAATACTTCTGTTAATAATACATCGTCTAAAAATCCAATCAGATTATCAGATTCAAATTTTGTCACTAATTTTAATCCTTTTTTCTCAATAGATTTGGTAAAGTTGTATATAACATCCTTTAGAGTATGAATAATATTAACTTCAAAAAGATTTGGTTTATAATTTTCTGCCTCGATTTTTGAAAATTGCAGCAGGTTGTCAAGCGTGGTAAGTAACCTTGTACCTCCAAGATTGATATTATTAGCCATCATTTTTATTTCGGGTTTTACTTTTTCCTCCTGAATCAATTCTGAATAACCGAGGATGGATATCAAAGGAGTCCTCATTTCATGGCTCATATTTGCAAGCAAGTTCGATTTTAGTCTGTTCATCACTTCAGCATCTTCCTTCGCTTCAATCAAATCTTTTTCAGCTTGTTTTTGTTTTGTGATATCAGTTATCTGCACAACAAAAAAACTTGGGACATCATTAACATCTCTGACCAACGACATCGAGACATGACCCCAAATTACTCCTCCATCTTTTTTAATATATCTCTTTTCAAAAGAGGCTATTTGTATTTTTAAATCCAGCATTTGTTCAGCATAATCCATTCCAATTGTCTTATCTTCAGGGTGGGTAATACCGGTAATGAACATCTGTTTTAACTCATTTTCAGAATATCCCAGCATTTCAATAAAGGCATTATTTACCTTTTGAAACCGAAAATCCAATCCAACCAGACAAATACTTGCTGCAGCATATTCAAATGAATGACGGAATCTTTCTTCACTCTGCTGTAACAAACTTTCAAATAATTTTCGCTCTGTTATATCAATCAAAAAACAGCAGACACCAACAATTTTTTCATCAATCTCTATCGAGTTCCAAAAATATTCGTAATAAAGCTTCAAGATGGGATCCGATTCAAAACCGATGACGGTTTCCCCTTGTAAAGCCCTGTCAATACCGGCCTTTGCTCTTTCTCTGTCCTCCCTCGAAGTAAACAGATCCAGAAAATTCATCCCTGTTTTGATATCAATCCCTGATACTCTTTTCATCTCTTGTTTGTGATTTTCATTGAAACCCAGGTATTGGTAATTTTTATCCAATTGAAAAATGAGAATTGACTCGGGACTGTTAAGGATGGCGTGTAGAATTGCGTTTTGCTTTTTAAGTTCCTCCTGTGCCTTGATCCTGTCGTCCAACTCAGTTTTAATGGTTAAACGAAGTTTACTTCTCTCGATTGAATGACGGATCGACCTCTCAATTGATAATACATCAAGAGTCGATTTATGCAGATAATCCTCAGCTCCCATTTTGATCAGTTTCAGCGATAACTCAGTATCATACAAACTGCTTATTAAAAGAATGGTTGAATGGGGGAATACTTTTACAACGGCCTCGAAAGTATGTTCGCCATTGCTGTCGGGAAGATTAAGATCGAGAAGCACAATATCAAAGAGATTTGCAGTTATCTGCTCAATTCCTTTTTTTAATGTTTCAGCTACAACCAATTCGTAATTGATCAGTGCCGATTCACTCAGAAGCTCTTTTACAAGTCTTGCATCACCGGGGTTATCTTCAATCAGAAGAATATTAAGTGTTTCCATCTCGTTTTTAGTCCAACTTTTACTGATACTCATTTGAAAAATTTTCCCTTCTTACCGTCTGACGTCCTGGATTGCTGAATTTTAAGGAGTTGGCAATTTTACAATTGTGAACCAAAAATCTGTGATTGATTGAACGACCTTGATGAACTGGTTCATATCCATTGGTTTTGTGATAAAACAATTTGCATGAAGCTCATATGCTCTAAGTATGTCTTCTTCACTCTTTGAGGTTGTTAAAATTACAACAGGAATCGTTCTCAGATAGACATCTGTTTTTATCTCCCCCAATACTTCTCTGCCATCTTTCCTTGGCAGGTTGAGATCCAGGATTATTAAATCCGGTCGAGTTACATCAGTATATTTACCCCTTTTGTGTAAATAATCCATCGCTTCCACACCATCCACTACCGAATTCATCGTGTTATTTAACTTACTCTCTTTTAGTGCTTCCCGGGCAAGCCTTGTATCTCCGGGATTGTCCTCAACCAGAAGAATCTCGACGGGTTTGGTTAGTTCGCGCATTTCAGTCTTTGCTCCTTTTTGCGATAGTAAAATAGAAGATAGTCCCCTGTTCAGGTGCCGGTTCAAACCAAATTTTCCCACCATGACGCTCAATAATTCGTTTACAAATTGCCAGTCCTATGCCTGTCCCGGGAAATTCATCTCGCGTATGTAATCGCTGAAAAATGGTGAATATCTTCTCTTCAAATTGTTTATCAATACCGATACCATTGTCCATTACAGAAAACAGCCATGAGTCAGACTGTTCTTTTACACTGATATGGATGTTTGGCACAACATTTTTTGTAAATTTGATTGCATTTGCTATAAGGTTTTGGAACACTCTAACCAACTGCCCCTCATCAGCCCAAATTTGTGGTAATTCATCTTTGGTTATAATAGCAGATGTATCTTCAATTACCCTGCGCAAATTTATATGGGCTTGCCCAAGTATATTATTTGAATCCACCAACTGTGGATCTTTTGCCTTTGTGGTTACTCTGGAATAATCGAGAAGGTCGTTAATCAGTCTCTGCATCCGGGTGGCACCGTCAACCGCAAAATTGATAAAATCATTTGCATCCTGATCCAGTTTGTCCTTGTATCTCCTCTCAAGGAGCTGAGTGTACGATGCAACCATTCTTAGTGGTTCCTGCAAGTCATGAGATGCGATATGAGCAAATTGTTCAAGTTCTTTATTTGAAGCTTCAAGATTTTTCATTGCCTTTCTCATCTCCTCTTCTGCTCTGATCCGGGTTGTTATATCAATCCCCTGCGCCATATTCCCAACTATAGTGATTCCATCGTCTAAGAAGATATTTGAGGAATTCCAAAGAAGTGTTATTAAAGCACCCTCTTTGCTTCTGACATTAAACTCAATGGTTTTCCCTTTTTTACCAATATTAAGTTCTTTTAATGACTGTAGAGTCGCCTCTTTCTCCTCCGGCGGGAAAAGAATTTCAATGTTTTTATCTATAACTTCTTCAGCAGTATAACCCGTCAAGGACTCAAATGCCGGATTAAATGCAGTGATAATTAGATCAGTATCCCACAAAACAATTGGTGTATTTCCATAATTAACGAGGTTGTCGAGGTATTCTCTTGCAATACGGCTTGTTTCATGCAAAGATTTTTCTTTTATTCTCCTGTCAGTAATATCTTCGATGGCAAGGAGGATAATTTTCTCCTTTCCCAGGGCTCGTTTAATTTGTCTGGAGTTGAGCAGCATAATTCGTTTGCCAATAGTGGAAAAGTCGTGCTCAACTTCATAATTATCGAATGTCGTTTTCTCAGGAAGAATTGTCTCGAGTAATTCCTTTAGCTTGGGGATATTCCATTGTTTATTTCCGAGATCGTAGATCAGAGTACCTATGGTGTCTTCCTGGTTGACTTTAAAAAACTCGTAAAAGGAGCGGCTGGCTTTTACCACCCTGAGGTCTTGATCCAGAATGATTAAAGGTTCTCGAACGGTATTTATTATATCTTCGGCAAACTCACTAAGCTCTTCTTCTGATTTTGGCTCAACCATAACAACACGCATCCTTTACTTCCGGGAAATAGGGATTGATTTTAACAAATGAAATGTAGTTATCGGTTTGATAAAAGACATCTATCCAAAGGATGAAAAGTGGACTAATCCATAGGACGAAAAGAGAATGCTTTTAAATGGTGGTCGTTAGTAAGGGGGTTCTGATAAAAAGAAAAATCTGGAAGGATGATACAATATTTGTGGAACTATATCAAAAAAAAACGCAAAGTTAACGATTTAAAAAACCGGAAAATTTCTACTAAAAAAAATGGAACGATTAAAAAGATAAAAGGATTTGTATGCCAGGCACCGGCAAATTCAAATTTCACAAGATGCATTGATGCTCTGGTTATTCCACAACCGGGACATGTGGTATCAAAAATGGTTGTGAAGAGACAGGGAGGGAAAATGTCCATTCCAAATATCATCTGTACAACTGTGCCCACCGCAAAATATAATACGAGAATCACTACAGGAGTATCTCTTACATATTGTTTTTGCACCGGAGATTTTTTTTGAGATTTGGATTGCAGTAGAGTTATTATTTATTCCAAATTGTTATTGAGGTTAAAAAAGGGCTGAAAAAGTTTTTCAGCCCCCAAATATTTAGCTCAGTTCTCTTCCATCAGCCATTTTCAGACTTCCGGTTACGATCATAATGAGATCGATAATTGTCCAGATGCCACAACCACCAAGTGTGATTAACATCAGCCACCAATTTGAATGACCCATCATTAATCGATGGATACCAAGCGAACCCGCGAATACACATATCAGGATCATCATTGTTTTTTGTTGAACAGGTTTTTGCTCTGCCATAGTGCTTCCTTTATATTGTTCCTAATCGTAAGGCTTTTCGGTACGCCCCGTTTTTTTAAGTGGGTTCTGGTCTCCACATGGATTTACTAAAATGAATTTGTCCCGTGAGTGGCCCATCGCTTATTAGTTAAAAGCCAATAGAAAAGACATTTTTTGGATATCTGAACAAAATGAAATTATTACATTACCGGTGAAAAAGTCGAATTGGTAAGGAACCCGGTAAAACTTAGGGATGGAAATATTAAATTATTAAAAGTAAATATTAACTATTATTAAACTAACAAACGAAATTAAGTTTTTTTTGAATCATAACCAAGCGTAAAATCGGTTAAATACTAAAAAAAGAGGATAATTGTCCAAAAGAATTTTGAATTTGTTGTCGCTATTCAAATATGGTGTTCAAACACCTCTTTAACGCTCTATTTTATTCAAAGATCAATTTTAGAAGACTTATTAACCAATCGCCAAATTAAGAAAATCGATTAATGGTTTGATTAACAGAAAAGAATTCTCAACTAATTCCAATAAATCTGTCTCAATCACTTCCCGGTCAGAAAACCTCTTCATCAAGACAAAACTTTTCATTCTAAGTAACTCGATTTGAGGATGGTCTTTTGCATAACCAAGAGGAGCCGATTTAAGTGCTTCCTCTTTTAATGCAAGTCCACCATAAAACCCGGAGAACTCAGAATCCTCTAAAATTTCTTCCAACAAGTCTCCATCATCGTTTATTCTCCCCCTTACTTTCGAAAGAATATCTGCCGGCGGACGGTAGAGCCCTCCACCAACAAATGAATTACCGGGACTAATCGACAAATGAAATGAAGCAGGAGCAATCTTCATAAATGGCGTAAATGTAAAATTGTCTTTGTACAGAGGTTTATCAGGCTGGAATCTCCTGTTATTATTGATTCTGTGCACTGTATCTTTTGCTTGAACCGTTTCAAGTCTGTCATCAAATCTCGAAAGGCTTCGGAGGAACATCTCTACCTCAGAGATCCAGATGTTTCTGGCTTCTGTGTAACGGTTTCGGTTCTGATCCATCCACTCTTTTGAATTGTTTGACGAAAGGTCGCTTAAAAAATCAAGTACTAATTTTGTATTCATTTTATTTTCAAATTTATAGTGAGTGGAATCAATTCACCGTTTTCAACTTTTTTACACCTGCAATTATCAAGAGGACAATAAATGCCACATAGGAGAGAGTAAAATTAGCACTTTTGATTAAAGTAAATATATTTGATATCGTCACTAAACTATCCGGTAGAACAGGGTAGTTTAAAAGCATCGTAATGAAGCCAAAATTCTCACAATAGTCAAATGTACCGGCTAAAAGTGGGAAAGACACCACATAAAACCATCTGCTGTCAAGTTTGTTGATATATCTGAGGAAATAAGCAATGATAAGGCAAAAAGTTATTCCCATTAATGATGGAAATATAAGATCAAGCGGTATTTGTCGATAAAGATAGATATTCCTTCCCTCTTCCCCCAAAGCATCCATCAACGATTTTACATATGTGTAGTCGTATCCCGTCGGCATCATGTCGAGAATTTTTAATCCACCGGAATGACTCATCACCATCGGTATTGTGATGGTCAACATTAAAGTATAGATTAAACCCGTAAGGAAAAACAGGATTAGTATCCTGCTACCAACGAGGTTTTTAACGACTAAATTTTTCACATTTACTCCGTCATTTTTAGCAACCAAATTTAGGAAACTCTGCTCTTAACTGTGAGAGTCGGAATCGTTCAGCTAAATTAAAAAAAGGACAGTTACTGTCTGATAATTAAAAAAAGGCCGCCATTTCTGACAGCCAGATTTAAAAATAATTTGTTTCACTTCCGGTTTTGTTGGATGGTGATGTTTTACACTAAACCTATCCTTTGGCTTCCTGCATTTTCTCTCCGGCAACTGCGCCAATGAGAGCAGCTATCATTCCGAGAGCAAGAGTCCCAAATATTGTAAGTGAAGTTAGGGTTGTTGTATCCGGATCAAGTGTAAACTTAAAAATATCAAGGTTTACAACCGCTGTAAGTAACCCTGCAATGGCAGCTTCTTTAATAGTAACACCGGGTGAACGAAGTCCAATTATCCATCCTGTTACAAATAGACCAAGAGCAAGACTGATAAATAATGGTGAAAGGTTTAAACCAAATAGTTTAATAATAATGTTTGACAGGAAAATGCTCACAGTAACACCAAAAATTGTGCCTGCCATAATCCAGCCCCACTCAATAAACTCTTCGGTGGTTTTGCTTTTTTTCTCGAATGTACCTTGTAACTTTTCTCCTGCCCATGCACCTGCAAAAGTCAAAATAATTCCGTTTAGGGTCAGAAGTATCATGTTCACATTAAAAACTTCACCACCAAGTTTATCGAAACAGTGAAGCCCCATCGATTTGATAACAAAAAAAGTGATAATACCGGTCAGAATGGAAGAAACTCCCGGTTCTGCTATTGTTTCTCCTTTTGAGACCAGACCTGACACCATACCACTAATAAGATATGCAGAAAGAATGGCTAAAAACGGAAAAACAGGGGTTGCGAATTCATTTCCTGTAAGCCATGACATTAAAAGAACTAATATTACACCAACAATGGTTGACACTGAAGCAACTTTGATATCGAAAGCTTTGTTCATCTTTACGCTCCGGGGGTATTTAGTTATTGATTGTATTGTGTTGAATTGTCAGATTCAAAATTGTTTTCAACCTTTTGGAATCCGGCAAAAGTTTTTATAATTTTTGCAAAACAACTTGATTATATTCTCTAATATACTAAATAATAACTTTATGTTATAGAAAAGAATTTGATGAAACTGAATTATTTTATCAGTTTTTCATCATTTTTAGAATACTTTTCTCTTCCAAAATCGTTCCCCGATCCCTTTAAACAAAAAAAAGGCCGTCATTTCTGACAGCCTGATTTTTTATCGCGTTGTAGCGGGGGCCGGACTTGAATTCGCCAGAGCGAACTTTCAGCCGACAATTCGCCGCGGCGAATTATGAGCCCGACTTCAATTTCTCCTTTAGATACTCTCTGCCTACTCCGGTCTTAAACCACTTTTCCCGTTTTCTTGCTTCCGAATACGTCGAATATTCTTCTAAATACACCAATTCCCACTCAGTTCCTCTTTTTGTCCATCCTGCCAGATGGTTCTTATGCTGATAAAGTCTCTTCTCAATATTTGTCGTACTTCCTGTATAAAGGTGACCCTCTCTACTCCGTATTACATATACATAATTCATATTTCTCCACTTTTAACAAAAAAAGGCTGTCATTTCTGACAGCCTGATTTTTTATCGCGTTGTAGCGGGGGCCGGACTTGAATTCGCCAGAGCGAACTTTTAGCCGACAATTCGCCGCGGCGAATTATGAGCCCGACTTTAATTTCTCATTTACAAAATCTCTGTCTATTCCACTTTTATCAAAAAAAAGGCTGTCATTTCTGACAGCCTGATTTTTTATCGCGTTGTAGCGGGGGC
>CAYJKN010000001.1:983224-1099605 GCA_964371075.1 uncultured Ignavibacteriaceae bacterium
TGTCATTTCTGACAGCCTGATTTTTTATCGCGTTGTAGCGGGGGCCGGACTTGAACCGACAACCTTCGGGTTATGAGCCCGACGAGCTACCAATTGCTCCACCCCGCGATGTTAAAACTTTATGTTAGAGGCCCGTATATTTTGTAATATTTAATTTAATTTGGACTTCAAAGATAACACTTTTTTCCTTAGAAACAAAATGTAAGTTTAAATCTCAAAAATATCCACAAAAATTTGTGTTAAATCCGTGGAACTATCCCCCTCGCATTAGTTCGTCTTGCAGACGGCAATAGGGACGCTACGAATATCAATTCCTCTTAGTTGCTCGTCTTGCAGACGGCAATCGGGACGATTACCACTCCTCACTCTAACGACCTAAAATCCATGGATCTATTAAAGATTATTGGATTATTGCATTACTGCATTATTGCATTATTGGATTAGACCAAAGGGTATGTCCATCAGCGGAAAATTCTGCCAGCCGGCGAAATCGTAGTGCCACCACTCCGTTTCAAGCGGTACAAATCCGTGTTTCTGCATAACAGCTCTTAAAAGAGCACGATTTGTTCTAATATCGAGTGGGATGTTTCCATAATCGTGATGAGCTTTTTCCGTAAAATCATCAAAAAGAGTTGGCATAATCAACAATTTACCCGATTTTAGATCGTAGAGACCCAGGTCAATTGCGCATCCCCTGTTATGCCGACTTCCTGTTTTTGGAGAAGCTGCATAATTTTCATCCTTAACAACATCCCAAATCTTTTTTGTAATTGAATATGGTCTATAAGCATCATAAACAACTATTCCAATTCCGTTTAGTGCCAGTTCATCGGCAATTTTTTTCAACGCAACTGCCGCAGGATGTCTGAGAAAAACACCGGGTGACGAGTAAAGAACCTGACCTGTCACATTCTCCCTCGTTGCGTATTTAATATCCTTTTTGAGGTTTGGAACAACAGACTCAAGGTTTGTTAATACCTGCCCACTATCTGCCGCAACAAGTTTGTGATAAAGTTTAATATCGTTAACAACCTTTAAACCATACCCGTTGACAGGTATTTCTACCTGAGCGAGCCCCGTGAAACATAAAACTAAAAATAGAATTATTGTTTGTGTTGCTGAATGTCTCTTTATCATATTATTCCATAACTCTCAAAATTGGATATACACAGTAGTTTTTATCAAAATAGGGTGATCTTTTGTAGATGAAGTTTAACCTGGCATCGGGACTGTTTCTGAATTTTTCGTCTGAAGCCAGTTTCTCTTCAAAATCCTTTTTCAGCCGGGGATCATTTTTTAGGATATCGGGTGCAAGTCGCTCCATCACATAATCCTCATAATATTCCTTCTGCTCAAATATCTGGTTGAAAAAGCCCCAAGTGAGGTAGGAATCATCCGATTTGGGTTCAAATAAATATACAATCAATTTAAGGGTTGGCTGGTTGCAACTGATAAAAAAAGAACCTGCGGGAGCAGTAATTTCTTCAATTTGTGTATCGTGTTCAAAAGTTACTCTGGTTCTTCCTTCGAAAGTATATTGGGCAAACTTGTGATCATGGAATGTAATTCTCTCAACTTTTAATTTTTTTGGAGAATTTAGTTTTTCAACTTTTATCCCATGGAGTTTTGCCTTATCAACTATATCCTCATACTCTGCGGGGATCAGATACCCGGCGGGTACCCTAACAGAATCAACTGCATGAACCTGATCAAAATAAGGAATGACTTTCTCAAATTTTTTCCCGGTGTAAACCAGTTTTTCACCCCCTGAAATATCACTTTTTTCGGTTACAGCTTCAATCCCCTTAAAGGAATATGTTTTAATTGCTGTATCCCGGAGTGCAAATTTTATGGGGAGCCACTTTCCATCTTTTCCGAGGTATTGACTGATGTTATTATCAGCTTTTCTGTTCTCTTCGATTACCATCTTCCCGCTAATAACGAGGTAGTCGGCAGTCGTCTCAATTACTTTTTTTGTTGCAAAAACTCTCTCTTTATATGGTTTCATCATGTGAGTTTCCACCAAAAGGCAGATTCTGTTCCTGGAAGCCATATACCCGTTTGAAAACCGCGGAACAGATGCCCATTCAAGAAGTCCCTCTTCAACTTTTCCATTTTTAAATCCAACATAAGGCGACATCAGCCAACCGGCAGATTCCACATTTTCGATCAGAAAAGGAAGAAATGACCTTTCAACCAGTTTTGCGATGTTTGGTGCCATATTCCCAAATCGCTCAAGTCCATAAGTCACGGTGTATTGATAGTCGGCTCCATTGGTGGTGTGGTTATCAATTATAAAATCGGGATTCCATGTTGAAACCATCTGCAACATTGCCCTCATTTCGGGAGCATCGGCTTTTGTCCAGTCTCTGTTAAGATTTAGATTTCTTGCAGTGGTTCGCCAGCCCATGTTTTGTGGACCATCCTGATTTATTCTGTTATAACTTGATGCCCTTTCATGTCCGTCAACACTAAAAATTGGTACAACCAGGAAAATCACATTATCGAGAAGTGTGGAGTGTTTCCCTTCTACCAACATCTCACGAAGGAACATCATCGAGGCGTCTTTCCCCTCTATCTCCCCTGAATGGATACCATTAATTATTAACAACACCGGTTTTCCACTTTTTGCGGCTTCCGCAGGAGTGAAGGCTTTGTCCTTCGAAACAACAAAGAGTTTTATGTCTCTCCCCTGTGGTGAAACACCAATTGTTGAATGCCGGGCAAAATTTGTAACTTTTGCCAGCTCCGAGAAATATTCATCTGTCTGACTGTAGTTGGAGGTGGCAATAAAACCCGACTTTTCAAATTCGGTTTGCCACTCATTTTGTGCAAAAAGTGCCACTGTTAAGAAAATGGAAAATAATGATCCTCGTAAAATGCCGCTCGTCAATCTGTCGCACTTATGGTTGTTGTTTTTTGGTAAATTTGAAAAGAAATTTAACGAATTATGGTGAATCAAGGAAATATTGATCTACATCACGACACGAGATTGACTTGAAAATTAAGTTTACTTTCTGTATGTTTAATAATCGTAATTCCTCAATATTTTTAATCGGGAGGACATAATATGCTAACAACTATAGACAAAAGTAATTATCTCAAGGGATTGTTAATTGTAGCAAGATTGGATGACAGACTTATTGACCGCGAAAGAGATGTAATAAGAAATGTTGCGACGAGACTTGGATTCAGCAAAGATTTTTATGAAGAGACATTAAAAAATTTAATGATTAATGAGAACATCAGCGATAATCCGTTAATGTTCAGTTCACCTGCCATAGCCGAAATATTTTTGAACGAGGCATTAAATCTTGCCTATGCGGACAACGATTTGTCGAAAGTGGAATTGGACTGGCTTCGGAGAACTGCTGAAATAAATGGTATTCCAAACCAGAAGTTCACGGAATTCCTGGCAAGTTTCCAATCTTTTTTACAGACGGATATCCCAAGACAAAAATCCATTTCTATATAAAAACATTTTTTGCAGAGTGACAGTTTAAATCTGTTACTCTGCATCTCTTTTTTCACCCCCACTATTTTAAACATTTCCACTCATCCCCTTTCAAAAACCATTAGTCACAATTGAACTAAATTCTCAAATAATCTTTTTTTATATTGAACAGTCTTTTAAAAACTAACAGGAAAAAAGGTACTATGCATCGATTCCTCATTCTTTTTACACTTGTTTTTTGTGTAAGCCAGATTCAAGCCCAGGAGGCAAGACTCCTCCGCTTTCCAAATGTTAATGGAGATAAAATAGTATTCTCCTATGCCGGCGATTTATATCTTGTCAGTGCCAACGGTGGAACTGCCCGAAAGATCACCAATCACTCCGGTTATGAAATGTTTGCCAAATTCTCTCCGGATGGTAAAAATATTGCCTTCACAGGGCAATATGATGGTAATACAGAAGTTTATACAATCCCCTCCGAAGGAGGCATTCCAAATAGAATTACCTACACTGCAACGCTGGGTAGAGATGATCTCTCCGACAGGATGGGCCCTAACAACATTGTTATGGCTTGGAAAGACAATGAAACAGTTATGTTCAGAAGCAGATGGATTGAACATAATGACTGGAAAGGACAACTTTTTTTCGCCAACATCAATGGCGGGTTAGCTGAACAACTTCCTCTCCCCAGAGGAGGTTTTGGTACCTTTTCACCCGATGGGAAAAAACTTGTTTATAACAGGGTTTTTCGCGAGTTCAGAACATGGAAACGATACAGAGGTGGCCAGGCAGATGATCTCTGGATTTATGACTTTGCTACCAAACAGACTGAAAGAGTGTTGGAAAATCCGGCTCAGGATATTTTCCCGATGTGGGTTGGAAATAAAATCTACTTCGCCTCCGACAGAACCGGCACCATGAACCTCTTTTCGTATGATCTTAATTCAAAAAAAGAAAAACAGATCACAAATTTTACCGACTTTGATGTAAAATTCCCGAGCATTGGTGGCAATTTAATCGTTTTCGAAAATGCCGGGTATATCTACAAACTTGATACTTCCACAGATGACTACAAAAAAGTTGACATAATGATTATGGATGATCTCGCAACCGGCAGAGATGGTATCATTGATGTCAGCAGAAGTGTTCAAAGCTGGGAAATTTCCCCCGATGGAAACAGAGCTATCTTTGGAGCCAGAGGTGAGATTTTTACCGTACCTGCAAAAAACGGACAGACCAGAAACCTGACTAACACTTCAGGAGTGCATGAACGATATCCAAAGTGGTCACCCGACGGCAAGTATATTGCTTTCATCTCCGACAGGAGTGGAGAAGATGAGATTTATATTATATCACAGGATGGAAAAGGTGGTGAAAAACAACTGACCTCCGGTGGTGATGTTTACAAATATTCTCTTCAATGGTCACCCGACAGCAAAAAGATTTTATGGTCTGACCAAAACTATACACTTAATTATATCGACATCGATTCAAAATCTGTAACACAAGTTGACAAATCAGATGTAAATTCCATCTTCGCATACGACTGGTCACACGACAGCAGATTTATTGCATATAACAAAGTTGAAAGTGCGGTTTCTTCAAGAATATTTATCTATTCCCTCGACGATAAAAAGACGAATCCCGTTACTGATGGATTTTTTGATGTTGGTCAAACTGTCTTCTCAAAAGATGGAAAATATCTCTTTTTCACCTCCGAGAGAACTTTTAATCCAACTTACGGTTGGACTGAATGGAACCACACTTACACAGATATGACCAAAATTTATCTGGTTACTCTTCAAAACACAACAAAATCACCTTTTGAACCAAAAAGTGATGAAGTTAGTGTAAAAGAGGACAAACCAAAAGAAGTAAAAAAAGACTCAACTGAAACCACTCCAAAAGATAAAAAAGAGTCGGAGAAAAAACTTTCAATCGATTTTGATGGAATAGTCACCAGAATTGCAGAAATACCCACTCCTGCAGGTAGTTATGGGAATCTATCCACAACTGCAGATAAAATTTTCTATAACAGAAGAGCTCCCCGTGAGGAAAAATTTAATCTCTATTCCTACAGTCTTAAAGACCTGGAAGAGACTAATCTCGGTGAAATCCTTAGTTATGAAATTTCTGCTGATGAAAAAAAGATGCTTGTCAGAGTTGGACCATCGTATGGCATCGTGCCTCTGCCATCCGCTCCGGTTAAAATCAAGGATGCTCTGAATCTCTCAGACCTAAAGGTAAAGCTTGACAGAAAAGCTGAATGGACTCAGATATTTAATGAAGCATGGCGACAGATGCGCGACTTTTTCTATGCAAAAAACATGCATGGAGTTGACTGGGAAGCGATGAAAAAACAATATGGACAACTTGTTCCTTTTGTTAATCACCGTGCCGACCTTACCTATATTATCGGTGAAATGATCGGTGAATTAAATATTGGCCATGCCTATGTTGGTGGTGGCGATTATCCTAAAGCCGCAAGAATTGCACTTGGTCTTCTTGGAGCCCAGCTTGAAAAGGATGCTTCAGGATATGTAAAAATCAAAAAAATACTTGCAGGTCAAAACTGGGATCAAGAATTCCGCTCACCTCTTACAGAGATTGGTGTTAATGTAAAAGAAGGTGAATATATTATTGCGATTAATGGTAAATCTGTCAAAGAGATGAAAAACATCTATGAAGCATTGATCGACAGAGCAGGGAAACAGGTTGTTTTAACCGTTAATTCTTCGGCAAGTGACCAGGGAGCTCGAGATGTAACAGTGATCCCAATCGATGACGAACAAAGCCTCTATTACCTCAAATGGATTGAAGGTAATATTGAAAAAGTAACAAAAGCCACAGACGGTAGAGTTGGTTATATCCATATCCCCGATATGGGAGTAAATGGATTAAACTGGTTTGCCAAATATTATTACCCACAACTGAACAAAGAAGCACTAATCATCGATGACCGTGGAAATGGCGGAGGCAATGTCTCTCCACAAATCCTTGAGCGACTTGCCAGAACCCCAGTGATGATGAATTACAGAAGGAATTCTATCAATTCTTTTAATCCCACAGGTATGCATGTCGGACCCAAAATTCTTCTGATGGACGAGTTTTCTGCTTCCGATGGCGATATCTTCCCATACAGATTTAGAGCTGCCAAGCTTGGAACTCTTGTTGGTAAAAGATCATGGGGTGGAGTTGTAGGAATCGCGGGTTCACTTCCATTTGTTGATGGAGGATTTCTTAACAAACCTGAATTTGGGCCCTACGATCTTGATGGAAAGAACTGGATAATGGAAGGACATGGAGTTGATCCTGATGTTGTTGTTGACAACGACCCCGCTCTCGAATTTGAGGGTACCGATCAACAACTGAACAAAGGAATAGAACTTATTCTTAAAGAACTGGAGAAAAATCCCGTTAAAAAGAATCCAATTCCCCCATTCCCTGATAAAAGTAAATAATTGACGATAATTAAACATAAAAAAAGGCTGTCCGGTTATGGACAGCCTTTTTTGTTTTAAGTTTTAACTTTACTTTTTGGGTGCGGGAATGTTTTTAAGATTCTCTTGTGCACCTTTATTTTCAGGATCGATTACAAGAATTTTTTCGTAGGCGTCTCTTGCAAGTGCAGCCCATGAATCCTTGAACTCCGGATTATCCTGGCTTACTGCATAAAAATATCCAAGATAATCGTAAGCGTTAATCAACTGGGTTTTGAATTTATCAGGTGTTGGTGATGCCAGCTGGATAAAATACTGAAAAGTTGGTCGAGCAAGTCCCAATTTTGAGCTGTCAAGAACTTCGATCTGTGACTGGCAATTACCTTTCCAGTAATAAGCGAGAGCAAAATCAGGTTTCTGTGAAATCAAACTGTCAAATGCCTGAATACCTTCTTCATATTTTTTACCAAAATAATATGCTCTTCCTAAAGCAAAATATTCAGCTTGTGAAAGACCATTCTCTAATTTTTCTTTTTTCTTGTAGGTAGCTGTTGTCGCATCCCAGTCTTTTTTCTTAAAATAATAAGCTGCAACATCTGTCAATAGCACCGATTTGGTTGAATCAAGTGCCACTGCCTTTTCAAAATTCAGAACAGCGATCGAGTCGTTACCCATTTTTTTATGGTTCATACCATAAAGTTCATAGTCATAAGCTTTCACTTTCGATGGATCAACAGTGCTAAAATATTTGTCGAAGGTTGCAAGCGTATTAACGGAATCACCAATCATATCAAAAGCATATGCTTGTAAAACGAGCATATCTGCATTCGTTGGTTCGCCTGCAAGATACTCTTTGGTAGTTGCTATGGTACCTTTGTAATCTTTACCATTATACTGGATGATTGCAAAGCGGCGAAGATTTATCGCTGTTTTTTCCGATTTTGTAAGATATTCTTTGTAAAACTGGATTGCTTTTGCATAATCTTCGATATCATAGTTCATTTCTGCAATTTCTCTGTAAGCAGGAGCATACTCGGGATCGAGTTTTAAAGCATCCTGAAATTTGATTTCAGCAGAACCAAACTGTTTGATAAGTCTGTAAACCTGTCCATAACCAACATGAGCTGCAGGCAGATTGTCTTTTATGTCAAGAGCTGATTTGTAAAACTTTAACGCGTTTGTTCCATCAGGAACTGCATAATAGATTTTTCCGGCGGCGATCAATAATTCATAATCCTTTGGATCTTTTGCAAGATTTTTCAGGATTGCATCCACACCAATCTCACAAACATCTTTGTCGGCACCACCTGTGTAGAGTGCATCAGCCATATCGATGAGAAAATCACGATCGTAAACAATTGATCCTTTTTTCTCTGCAGAAACTTTTGCCAGTGACTGATTGAGCATGTCCTTGGCTATCGCCAAATTTTTATCTCTAAAAGCTATAGCAGCCGTACCGAGCATAAAATAGGGATCTGATCCATTGTTCGAATATTTCTCCATCACCTTCTTGGCACTGTCGAGCTCTCCAACATGGAGATAGGAATGCGCCAAAAAGTAACCAAACTTCATGTTTGTTGGCTCTTCTTTTACAAGAGCATTATACATTAACAGGGCATTTGTATAACTCTCGTTTTCCAGTAACCTGTGCGCTTCTTTCAGGCTCTGTGCGTTAACAACAGATGAAGTGAAGAAGAGTATTGTTGCTGCTAAAATGATTGAGAACTTGATTGTCGTTTTCATATATCTTCCGGCTTTACTTGATTTGAATATTTTCATTTTTAATTTGTAGTATTCTGACCGGCATGGTGGCTGGCACCAAACCAAATCTTAAAATTGTTCTTTGTCCCAATTCGCTAGCAACATAAGCTGCAAATCCCTGTCCCAAACCCACTTTTCCTTCAAGATTGATCGAATATATCGATCTGACGAGTGGATAAAGAGGTGCTTCTCGAATATCACTTACACTTGGGTCGTATCTCATGGCAACATAATATTGATATGGTCCCACTGATTTCTCTTCCGATTCAATTGAATCTGCTACCTGTAGCTCGAGAATTTTCACATCCTTTATAAATGTTGTGTTGGTTGTATCAACATCATCATAAACATAAATTGAACTTAAAAACCCGATCGCATCACTATTTTTTGATACATAATCTATCAATTCTTTTGGTGATTTAGCATCAAAAACATTTTTTGCTGTTAAAACCTGGTTCCCATATCTGTTCGCAAAATAGTTGATTGTTCCCGCCTGTGGATTTTCAAAAACAAGTGAAAACTTTTGATTTGGCATCCCTTCAGAAAGTTGATCAAAAGATTCGCTTTTACCCGTGAACATCGATTTTAACGATTCCTGGCTGAGGTCCTTAAGTTTGTTTTCCTTGTTCACCAGAATGGCTACGCCATCGTAGGCAATTCTGGTATTTCTTGGATTAATTTCTTTTTTAGCGATTACCGCTTTTTCCTTTTCAGAAAGTTCTCTCGCTATAAATATTGCCTGTACAGAGTCCTGAAGTAAAAGTTCTACAACTTTGGTTTCAGGGGCAAAAATAATATCAAGGTGAGCATCGGGATAAAGTGACTCAAATTGTGTCTCAAGTTCTTCAAAGACAGGTTTAAATGTTTCATCAATGGCTATTCGTTTTTTACCCATTGTTGGTTCATCAACATTGCCTGTTGCAACTTTGTTTTCACATGAAGCAAAAACAAGACCAAATAACACTGCTATCAATAATATTTTATTCTTCATCATCGCCGTTTTCCTCACGACTCTCTTTTAATAATTTATACGACCGGTAAACTCTGTATGTTCCATAGGCGATCAACCCGCCCGAAATCAGATATAATTGATATCCACTCAAATTTTCAAAGAGTGAAATATCTCCAAAAAGCACAACAAAACCGGCAGCTACATAAAACAGCGCCATTAACATTTCAAAATATCTGACCGCTTGTGAGAACAATTTGATTCACCAACACCAAAAAGATACCGCTTAACCTTTAAATCTTTACGGTATCAAATTTCTTAATTATTTTAAAGGCAAACATTAATATAAGAATATCAAAAAAAATATTTAGGCGAATAAACACTTCCCATAACATTTTAGTTGATGGAATGAGAATTCTGTTGAATATAAAAAATGAATATTGCGATATTGAATCACTTTTTTTAATATTCCGTTCGTTGAGAGTAATGTCAAGCTCAGTTATTTATTGATCAATAAAAAAAGCTGCCACCATTTCTGATGACAGCCTTCATAAATTATTTATATATTACTGAATCAAATGACTCCGCTACTTTAGCAATAGAGATTTCATCGTTTTAGAGTATTTTAAGTTTCCGTTCTCCAATGATTGAGCATTCAAACGGAAAATGTAAACTCCTGAAGAGAGTTTGTTTCCATCAAATTTACGCTCGTAAAATCCTTTCTCCATCTCACCTGTGACCAACTCTGCAACTTTTTGACCTGCAATGTTGTAAACATCCAGGGTTACATTGCTTCTCTCTTTTAACGAGAATTTTATCATCGTTTCAGGGTTAAATGGGTTAGGGAAGTTGTTGAAGAGTTGATACTCATTCACTATTTCAGAAACTGTATTAGAAATCCCTTTTGGGAGTCCCAGTGGGATTGAATTTATTGGATGAAATGAAACCGAGTCTGATAGTCGCGAATTCAAATCTTTGAGATAGATAGATTCCGGATATTTGCTCTCAAGTCTGTTTCTGGTTATTTTTGCTCCCTTAACATCATCAAGATTTCCGAATTGGTACAGTGATTTTTTGTAAAGAGCATATGATTCAGGAAGTTTTCCTGCATACTCAGAACAGATGCTGTCATAAATTGCAACATTTGCTTCCATAAGGTCAAAAGCTGCAATTGTAAGCATTCCTTTTGCTATTGAACCTTTAGTTGCTTTATGTCCATTCAACACATATTCCTTGTAATTCGAAATCTCTTCGGGAGTGAAAGTCTGTCTCAAAACAAGGAGTGCCATGGGGACAAGTGGATCATCACCGTTCTGCTCAAGAATGTCAATACATAACTTTCTTGCCTGACTAAATCGGCTACCTCTGATGTGGTGTCGTGCAATTGTCAACTTTTCACGCACGCTGGTTCCCTCTCCATTTGACATTCCTTTTATCGCAGCAAGTTCTTCATCTTCTACATCACTTGACAAAGGATTATCCGGAGTATAAGTGAATGAAGGTTCGTCAAGTACCACCGCCTCCCTCCAAGTATTTATCATTTTTGCGGAGGTGTTTGCCCAATAGTTGGATTGTACTCTGACAAAAGCCTCATTTTCTGCCTCAATGTTTTGATCCAAATTTAAGAATGTATTGTATGCTCCTACCGGATTAGAATCTCCTTCTCCAAGGTAAAGATCAGAATATGTAGTATATAGACCAATGGAATTATTTTGGAGGAACAAATTTGCAGCCGGGTCACCATACTTTTCATTGACGAAACAAAAATCGAACCATAAACCTGTTTCACATCCTGCAATATTAAAATTACTCATCGTAATCCAGGAATCGTTGGCACTTAATCCCCGCAGATAACACTGACTCAAAGATATATTATCAAGCCGGGCAAATCGGGCGGATTGGTTCTCTAAGAATATGCCATAATAACATGTCTCCAACTGGGTGTTTTCAACTACGAAGTTTTGTGCATTATATGATTTGATACCATATTTGGCATTTTTGATTACAGCCTTGTCAATCATTATCTGTGCATTGGAAGCAATTATTCCATTCCCACCATACCAGCTCGCAGTGCCAAAATTCAATACACAAGGATCAGTGGCTGTACCAATTACATACAGGAATGTATTATTTATTTTTAATTCCGCCGAATTTGCAAAGGTTATATCTGCACCTGAGTCTATAGTAAGAATAGATGGAGAATTTATTTGCAAATCTCCTGATACCGTATTGTTTGTAGCAATCGTTTCATTGACTATGAGCGTACCCCCTGACTGCACAGTCGGTTCAATCTTGAGTAATGTTCCTTCCCCGGCTCTCAAAAAGATGGTAACTGTACCTGTCTTTGTGGTACAATATACGGAGTCAGTTTTTAAGTCAGTGACAGAGTAATTGTTCCAAATCGAGTTTGGGAAATTAAGAGAAAATGTTATGTTACGATAAGAAGTATCTGGATCATTAGAAGGATTATCCGGCGAATTCGCAGGCTGAAGATTACATCTTCTATTGACAAGATAAATATACTTTGCATCCTCATTTTTTCCTGCAGGAGGAGATTTTTCAACGAAAAAACCAGTCTCTACAAATGTTTCATTATCATCATCTTCAAAATATGGATATTTCGCTTTAAGATTTGTTATCCAATTTGTTGAGCATAAAAAATCTTTGTTCCAACTTTTGGACTCCAACCAGTTCAACCTTAATAGATCTGATTCTATTAAAGATGTTGAACTGATAAATTCTTTAACGGCATAATACCGTTCATTTGGGACTTGCTGCCCCGCCGGATTTTGTATCCATGTTGCGGCTCGCATGGGGTCGAATGCCAAATCCTCTTCCTCGAAAAGACCATACTGGTTAAACTCGGTCTCTCCTTCATTAGGAGAGGCAGTTCGGGTGGGCACCATGTAATACATGAACCCCTTTGCACCGTAAGCAAGTGAAATATTACCCATAGCTTTAATTTCATCAGGTGTCGGAGGCCGCCTTCTATGAGGACCGTCCACCAGAGATAACACTTCATCTCTGTTGTTCACATATTGCTCCCCTGCTACACAAAGAGTTACAACCAATGGGACTTCCAACTCCTTTGCTGATATTTGTGCGGGAAGTATTCCTACATACTTATATTTGTTTGGATCTGTATGTGTACCGGGTTCGTCATCCACATTATTATAATTGATGAAAAGGTCCAGACGCGGTTGGAGGGAACTCGTCGTCGTTTCAGTGTTTTTAACGATTGGATACATGTTATAATTTATATAATGGCGCACAAATTTTTCATTATCCTTTGCTTTTGCATATGATGTATCAAAATCAAGGAAATGCTTGGGCACACCTCCAACCGCTCCATTTATCTCGATAAAGGGAAAGGTACCCTGTAACAGGGTTCTTAGTGTATCCTGCATTTCTCCTCGGTACCTTGCGGAAAGCTGGAAAGGTTCATCGTAATAGAAACTTTGAAGCTTTTGGATATTAAATGAACCATATTTGGTATTAAGATCAGAAATAATCTGAGCCTTGGTTATTGTCTTTGACTCGTATAGTTCGTCATATTCCGAATTGAAAATAGTTATCCTATCGATAAACAAATCTGCATTTCCCGCCCAATCTATCTGAAAGTAGAAATGATTGTCTTTAGCAATATTTATAATACCAATATCCAATGAATCGTATTTTGTGAGATGCCTTGAATCCAATATTTGAGTATTCACAACATAAACAAACTCACTTAAGGGTGTATTGGATTGTACCTCAGCCTTAAAAAAGTCCCTTCTGGGAGCATATGTGTGTGCTCCTGAGGCAGTGGGGCTGATTCCTCTTGCTCGCAGAGTGAATAAGTCAACATTTCCTTGCGTCATACTCCTTCTGAAATAAACCCTGATTTTTAGAGAAGTGTTTAGTGGGAACTGCGATGACGGAAGTTGTGCCCATACCATAGGTTTACCTGCGTCATCAGTGCCTCTAATTGCTGCTCGTGAGTATGCAAAAGGTAAAACCCCTTGATCATGAATATCATGGCCTGTAATTTCTGTTGTTGGCTGACCTTGAAACGGTCTTAGAACCCAATAACTGGCATCAAGATTGTCATTGCCAATTTCTCCAAAACCAAAAATATCATTTGAACTTATCGTCGACCTGTATGAACCTCCGACCTGAATAACAAATTTTTCCCTCCAGTGTCCGAAGGCATTCATGTATTTTGCCGGAAGAAATGATCTTGGTGGATTAGCTGAAGGATCATGTTTCCATTGAAATCCCATATCATTGAGGAAAAAATATTTGGGGTATTAATTCAGTGAATTTTGATGATATTGGGCATCCGTCACAAGATTTGTCATCCCTAATTGGTGTAGTGCGTCAAGGTACCACCCGTTGGCTTCATTAGCATACCAAATATCTGCGGAAGTTGCCAAGTCTTCATTAGGATTGGATAAGTAATTGACCGCAAAGTCAAAAAATGAAATATGCGGCATATAATTTACACCCGGTTGCATTTGTGCTTTAATTGTTGAAATAAGAATAAAAAGCACTATTATAGTCTTTTTCATAACTATTCTTTCATGTTTCGTAATTTTATTTATTTGATTAACTGCACTTTAACACTTTTTGTTAAAGTTTTTTCACCCGAATCAAGGGTGAGATAAACTATATATGTGCCGCTTACAACGGCATGATTACCGAGGTTTATCTGCTCCGTTTGGGTCCCTTTCGCTTTTGGGGATGATTCACTGTAAATTTTCTGACCAAGAATGTCATATATCTCGAGTCTGAGTACCCCGGAATCCGGCAGGGTATATTGAACAGAAATCTGTTCATTGGTCGGGTTTGGTGATACCGTCGCTAAAAATGATTTTTCTTCGCCTGTTTCCTGCTTTTCTTCTTCTACTGATACAGGGGTTCTTGTTCCCGAATATATATAAATATGAGAGAGTGTTGCGCCTCCGGCTGTCTCCCCTACACAGATATCTGCAAGGCCATCTCCGTTTATGTCTCCAACCCTCCCCCCAAAATGCATACTGTTTTCCGGATAGTTTGAAAAGTATTGTTGTGCCGCCTGGTCTGATATTGTGCTGCCGCCCAGGTATAACGCATTTCTGATAAATGGAACATACTTCACAAAATCACCGTACCCATCTCCGTTCACATCTCCTGGGGAAAAACCACGCCCACCACCGATGCTTCCGGCATTTAGGATTAGTTCATGTTCCAGATTAGGCGGTTTACTTCCGAATGACAAGGCATACCTGCCTGATCCATTATTATCTAAAAAGATACAAATCTCGCCTTTCCCATCTCCATTCATGTCATTGAGCAGGTACATTTCCTCTGGTTTATAAACAGTGTCCGATGAGAATTCATAATATTCGCTAAAATCGAAACTACTATTCCCATAATAGAATCTGAGTAATTTTCCTGTTGCATCATTTGCAAGAACTGTTAAATCAGATTTTCCATCTCCGTTGAGGTCTGATGAAAATATTAAGTTTTCAGAATAATACATGCTCCCAATTCTGGGAATAGAATAATATTCAAGTGGTTGATTCTCTTCAAAGTTCCTAATGAACCAAGTTTTAAATGAACCCCCAGTGAGGTAAACTAATTCCTCCCAACTATCACCATCAAAATCTATTGGCCACACCCTCCCTATGAAAAAAGCTACATTTGTCGACTCGGGCAGTGTTAAAACATAATCGGAAATTGTATCCAAATCCGGGCCCCCGTAATATACATTGTAACGGTAAACAGGTTCTGGATATTCTCCTATGTGATTAATTATATCTCGATAGCCATCTTGGTTCAGATCACAACCCGTTATTAAGGATGGGTAATAGATTTCTAATCGGAAAGCAGGTGTATCGGGGACCGGGTTTCCACCATAGAAGAAATATGCATAACCGCCTGTATTATCCCTCATATTCATTCGGCATATTATAAAATCATCGCATCCGTCATCATTTTGGTCACCCATATAGATGATGGATTGATTCAAATAATATCCTTCATCCAAGAACATTAGCGAATCAAACTGAGCGTTTGTTTTCGATCCAAAAAAAAGAATGACTATCGAAACCGCAATAAATAATCTAGTTGCACAATTTTTTAGCATGTTTTTTGATTTCCTCTTTTCATCTAAAAAAATATTTAAAACAAAAAAAACGGAAACCCACACTTAGCCGCACTCCTTGGCAGTTACCGCCAGGGGTTGACTAAAAGTCGGTTTCCGTTTTAATTCCAAACCTGATCACATGTTAAAGCTGAAATCTACAATTGTCTTCCCTCGAAGTACCAACTGCTATAAGGTTTTCATTTTTTTTGTTTTTCCAAAACTCCTGAATAAATTTCGTCTAAATATAGAAAATACCAAATTTATAAACAAGTGAAATTTTTAAAATATTAATCTTTTTTTGTATTTTTACGCTCTCCCTTTCGATAATCAAAAATGCAGGCACCATGCTCAAGAGAAGTCTTCTTTTAGTGATTGTTTTAACCACACTTTGTGTTTCACAATCAACCGACATCAAAGTCAACAATTTTTTGGTCTATGGACCGATAAAAGTTTTAACCCCTGTGACTGGTTCTAATGAAAAACCGGATGCACAGACTCTCTTCTCCGATGGAGATAATATCAATCCCATCATTTCGCTTTTAAGTGACCGGGATAAATGGGATATCCTGCCGGCATCTTTCCTCGAGAATGTCAGTAAAAATTCCAACAGTTTCTACTACGCCGCTTTTTATATCGAAAGTAAAGGTTTTACTAAAACCGACCTGAAAGTCTCTTCAAGAATGCCTTACAGAGTTTTTGTGGCAAATGAGGGGAAAAAATCAAATATCGATGCCCCCGATCCTGATACCACCATCACCAAAACCGTAACAGTGCCACTCAATCTTGAAACCGGAAAAACTCTGGTGATAATTAAAGTTCTTAGCCTCGCAAAAGCTGCAGGTGAAAGAGATTTAAAGGTGACTCTCAGCAGAACTGCCGATTTTAAGTCTGAACTTTTTGTGTCAACCGATGATGTCAGTTATACTTCTTTTGAAAGACTTCTTGATGACCCAAAAATTCAGGCAATTTCCATCTCCCCATCAGGTGAATATTCCGCCGTAACCGTTAACAAAAGGATCAAATCAAAAGCATCAAACGAAAGAGCCATCCTGATCTTTGAAAACTCGACGGGAAAACAGATCAGAACCCTGACCGTTCAGGGATTTAAGTGGGTAAAAGATGATATTTATGCTTATACGACCTCCGGAACAAAAACGACTTCAATTCATTCATCATCAATTAAAAAGGGAGAAGTAACAACATTATTGGAAGGTGTCGAAAACTTTGCTTCCTTTTTCTTTAGTACAGACGGTAAAAAACTGATCTATTCAATATATAAAGAAGTGAGTGACTTTGAAAATGGTGCAAAACGCCATAAAGGGTTGCAAGACAGATGGGACGGATGGCGCAATACTTACAAAACCTTTATGATGGATTTAACTTCAGGAACCTCTTCGGTGCTCATCAATTTTGCTGATAATCTTCAGATTGAGGACCTCTCCGATGATAACAACCGTTTGCTCCTTTCCCGATCGGATTATGATCTTAAGACAAGACCTTTCGCTTATTCAGACTATTTTATTTACAATTTTTCCACCGAAAAACTTGACTCCCTCTTCAGGGTTTTTTACGGTGGAAACGGCACATTTTCAAAGGACGGGAAATCGATCTATTTGACCGGAGGACCGGCGTTGTTTGGGAATCTTGGTGTCACTACTGAACCAGACCTTATTCCAAATGACTATAATAGCCTGCTCTACAAATACGAAATTTCTTCAGGCACTGTAACCTGCCTGACAAAAGAATTTGACCCCGCAATCTCGGATTATTATCCCGATGAAAAAAATGAAGGAATATTCCTTCTGACAACAGACAAAAGTTACAAAAATGTCTATCTGAGATCGAGTTCTGGTGGTTTTACAAAAATTGATATGCCAGTAAAATCAGTGGAAAATCTCAGTTTTGATGATGATTTTGGTTATGCACTTCTAAGTGGCTCAGATCCTGACAGACCCGACAGAGTATATCTTTATGATTTAACAAAGAAAAAATCGTCTCTGCTTTATGATCCAAATGCCGAAACATACAAAAACATAAAGGCGGGGAAATATGAGGAATTTTCATTTGTGTCCGATAAAGGGAGAAATATAGAGTGCGCGCTATTCTTCCCGCCCGACTATGACCCGGCAAAAAAATATCCATGCATCGTTAATTATTATGGTGGCACAACTCCCGTCTCCAATACATTTGAAGGACGATATCCAAAAAATATCTGGACAGCCAACGGGTACATAGTACTTGTTCTTCAACCCTCAGGTGCAATTGGATATGGACAAAAATTTGCCGCATTCCATGTTAATGACTGGGGGGGTGATGTTGCTCAGGAAATCATTCAGGGAACAAAGGTAATGCTGGATAAATATTCATCGGTTGACCCAACTAAACTTGGTTGTATCGGAGCCTCCTACGGTGGTTTTATGACGATGTCACTCGTGACCAAGACCGACATTTTTGCCGCAGCCATTTCTCACGCAGGGATTAGTTCACTTTCAAGTTACTGGGGTGAAGGCTTTTGGGGTCCTGTTTATTCTGCAGTGGCAACTGCCAACAGTTACCCCTGGAATAGAAAAGATATTTATGTTGATAAAAGTCCCCTCTTTTCTGCAGACAAGGTAAATACACCAATCCTGTTGTTACATGGAAATGACGATACCAATGTCCCACCGGGAGAATCACTACAGTTTTACACCGCTTTAAAGATCCTCGGAAGAGATGTGGAGTTTATTGAAATAGATAAACAAAACCACCACATTCTTGATTACGATAAACGAAAACACTGGTCAAAAACAATATTGGCATATTTTGATAAATACCTTAAAAAAGACCCTTCATGGTGGAATTTTCTTTATGAATCATCGGAAAAGTAAATTTTATGCTATATTAAAAGTCGTAAAAATCTATTTTTAATCTTAAGCTACCACGATGAGTCAATATAAGTCAATTGCCCTTTTTTTAGATAATCCAGGTTCCATCGAGATCTATCACGAGTTTGCTCGGAATGGTAACCATGATCTATTGCATCTTGCAAAAAATCCTCAAAATATTAAAGAGTTACCCACAAAAAAATATGATCTGATTATCGTCGAGATTTCCCATCCGTCGATGACCGAGATTGAATTCATCGATTCACTTCATACAATTTGTGAAAATATCCCCATCATCGTCGTTTCTTCGTATTTTTATGATACAAGAGAGATAGTGTTTGGGAACAAAATAAGGGGATTCATCCAAAATCCACTGACAGTCCAGAAACTTGAGGCACAAGCTTCATTGTACCTGATTCAAGAAACCCAGCCTGAAGTTCAGGCACCCGCGACAAAAGTGGTTGACGACGTGGTACTCTCAAACAGACGATTGACTGTCCTTTTGGAAATTTCACGCTCCTTGACTTCGATCACCGATCTTGATGAACTTCTGTCACATATTATCAAAATGGCTGCCGAGGTGCTCCAAGTTGAGCGGGCAACACTTTTCATCTATGATAAAAAGAAGAATGAACTCTGGTCAAGGACCGGAATTGGTTTAAAAGCATCTGAAATTAGATTCCCTTCAAGTCAGGGTGTTGCAGGAGAGATTTTTCAGAGTGGACAATCTCTTATAATCAGTAATCCCTATGAACATCCTACTTTTAACAAGGAGTTTGATCTTAAATCAGGGTTCACCACAAAAAACATTCTTGGTTTTCCTCTAAAAAACATAAACGGTGAGGTTATCGGAGTGATTCAACTCCTGAATAAAAAAACCGGCAGTTTTGATGCCGAGGATGAATCATATCTCGGTGCCCTTGCCTCTGCCGTGGGGATTGTTCTCGAAAATGCATTGCTGCGTGAAAAACTGAAGAAACAACTTGAAGATATTCAACAGGCTTATGTTGAATTGGATATCGCTCAAAATACGATTCTTAAGGAGACAAAGTTCGCCACTATTTTTGAACTTACAGGGATTGTGAGGCGTGCAGCGTCTGAAAATAATGTTCACGAGGTGATTGCAAATCTCAAATCTGATTATTTGTTTGATTCAAAACTATTGAGGTCTCTTGATATAATCGAACATTCTTTCAACAAAATATTATCAGACACAGAGGCTTTTGCACAACAAAATGACAATTAGGCAACTTCTATTATTACTTCTCGTTTTTTTACACTTCAGCGGATGTGCAAAAAATGAAGAAAATGAAACAATAAATAAATTTGGAGACAAGATGAACGTCGATTTTTCAAAACTCGATACTGCCACTTTTGGAGCCGGCTGCTTCTGGTGTGTAGAAGCCGTTTTTCAGCGTCTAAAAGGCGTTGAAAAGGTAATCTCGGGATATGCCGGCGGTTCGGTTGTGAAACCCACCTACAAACAAGTATGTGAAGGAAACACAGGGCATGCTGAAGTTTGTCAGATATATTATGATCCCTCAATTATATCTTTTAAAGAGTTACTCGAGGTTTTTTGGAAAACTCATGACCCCACCACACTCAACCGCCAGGGGAATGATGTTGGTACACAATACAGATCAGTTGTCTTTTATCATAACGATGAACAAAAAAAACTGGCAGAGTTCTACAAAAAGGAGCTTGACAGTTCCGGAATTTTTAATGACCCCGTTGTTACAGAGATTTCCCCCTACACCGAGCTTTATATAGCCGAAGATTACCATCAAAATTATTTTGATGAAAATGGCAACCAACCTTATTGTTCATTTGTGATCAGACCCAAACTCGAAAAATTTGAAAAAGTATTTAAAGAAAAACTTAAATAATTTGTTTTAACCAATATGGAGTTCATATGAAATCTCATGAAATTGACTACAAAATTATCGGCGACGACCTTCAAATGGTTGAAGTTGAACTTGATCCGGGGGAAACTGTAATTGCAGAAGCCGGTGCCATGTGTTACATCGAAAATGGTATCGAGTTTGAAGCTAAAATGGGTGATGGAAGTGATTCCGACTCCGGCTTTTTTGGGAAACTTGTTTCCGCCGGTAAAAGAGTGCTCGCCGGTGAGTCCCTTTTTATGACTCATTTTACAAATCGTGGAAATGGTAAAAAAAGACTCGCTTTTGCGGCTGCTTACCCCGGAAAGATTATTCCGGTTGACCTCGCTGAATATGGTGGACGACTTTTGTGCCAAAGTGATGCTTTTCTTGCTGCAGCAATGGGAACCAAAGTTTCAATCGCATTCACCAAAAAACTTGGCGCAGGATTTTTTGGCGGCGAAGGATTTATCCTCCAAAAACTTGAAGGTGATGGAAAAGCTTTTATCCATTGTGGTGGAAGTATCATCAAAAAAGAATTGGTCAATGATATTATCAGAATCGACACAGGATGTCTTGTTGCATTTACTGATGGACTCGAATATGATATCGAAAGAGCAGGCAATCTGAAAACGATGTTCCTCGGCGGTGAGGGGCTGTTCCTTGCTACCATAAGAGGCACGGGCACGGTTTATATTCAGAGTCTTCCTTTCTCTCGTCTTGCTGACAAAATCATTGCGAGAGTTCCAAAGTCATCTACATCAATTAGTAGCTCCGATTAATTTAAACGACTTAAATTATCATAAAAAAGGCGGCATCAAAGCCGCCTTTTTTTATATCATTATATCTCCACCCACACCACACGGATCAACTTCAAAAATAATTTTCAATTATTTTCATTTTTCTCTTGTTTGATATATCCTTATATCGTATATTTACGATATACAATTTAGGAATTATATGGCGTACTCAAAAAAAGAAGAATTCCCGGATCAGGATTTAAGATTGGCAGAGATAGCAAAAGCTCTCTCCCATCCTGCTCGTATCAGCATATTAAGGATACTTAATAAAATGAATACCTGTATGGTGGGTGGTTTGGTTGACCAGCTCCCGATTTCGCAATCAACTGTTTCGCAGCACTTAAATGAACTTAGAAAAGCCGGCCTAATCATTGGTGAAATCGAGGGACCAAAAGTCTGTTATTGTATAAACAAGGAACAATTAACAAAAACAAAAAAAGCATTTGACCGGTTATTCACCGGTATTGGATGCTGTTAATAAAACAGAAAGATAAATAAAATGAACAAAAACGAAGAAATCAAGAATACGGTAAAAGAAAGATATTCTGAAATAGTGGCAAGTGTAACCCCATCAAGTTGCTGTGGACCTGCTACCACAAGCTGCTGCGGCACAGATGTAAAAGATTTTACTGTTTTTTCAGATGATTACTCAAATCTCCCCGGTTATGCAGCTGATGCAGACCTGAACCTTGGATGTGGACTCCCGACAGAATATGCAGATATCGTTGAGGGACACACAGTCATCGATTTGGGCTCCGGAGCCGGAAATGATGTGTTTGTAGCACGTGCTTTTGCAGGAGAAACCGGGAGAGTAATTGGACTCGACTTCACAGAAGCAATGATCCAAAAAGCAGAAATAAATAATGCCAAGCTTGGTTACAAAAATGTTGAATTTGTATTTGGCGATATTGAAGAGATGCCATTTGAAGATGGACTCGCTGATGTTATCGTTTCCAACTGTGTTTTAAATCTTGTGCCTGACAAACAAAAAGCATTTGGAGAAATCTACAGAACCCTTAAACAGGGTGGCCATTTTTGTATCTCTGATGTAGTGCTTCAAGGAGAACTCAGGCAGGAACTGAAAGACTCAGCCACACTTTATGCAGGATGTGTCGCAGGAGCAATGCAAGAAGAGGATTATTTAAATGTGATTAAAGAAGCCGGATTTAAAAATATCCAAGTCAGAAAATCCAAAAGAATCCATCTGCCTGATGATTTACTTCTGAAATATCTTGATAAAGCTACGATGGAAGAATTTAAGACCAGTGGTGCGGGAATTTTCAGTATCACTGTGACTGCAGAAAAATAAGCAGAAGAAAAACAAGAAATGCCAAGCCAGCAGGTAAAAGTAATATATCAAGCTAATACTTGATACCTAATACTTAATACCTAAAAAAATGGTACCCCCGGCAGGAATCGAACCTGCGCTCGTGGTACCGGAAACCACTGCTCTATCCACTGAGCTACGGAGGCATTAAAAGTTTACACTGCAAATTTACTAATTTTTCAGCTTACATCATAAAAAAAGCCCCGGAAAACCGGGGCTTTTTAATTATCGTATTAACTTTATGTGTCGAATATTATTGTAACTGGAATCTGATAGGAACAGTTACCTGAACATTTACAGGTTGACCGTTTTGTTTACCGGGGTTCCAACGGGACATCATCATAACCACGCGAAGAGCTTCTTCATCGCAGCCACCACCGATGCCTCTTACAACTCTTGGACTGGCTATCTGTCCGGTTTTTGAAACCGTGAACATTACGATAACCTGACCTTCAACACCTGCTCTTTTGGCAATTTCAGGATACTGAATATTTTGTGCCAAAAAGGCGTATAATGCACCATCTCCACCAGGGAACGAAGGCATTTCCTCAGCAAATGTAAAAACTTCTTCTTTCGTGTCTTTTTTTACATCTTCCTTGGTAACCTCCGGTTTTTTATCATCGAGACCATCAGTAAAATCGACATCGCCATCTCCACGAATATCTCCAGTTCCATCAACACCCTGACGGGTAACGGTTCCAACATTCTTGTCCTTCAGTTCTTCAACTGTTGGTGGCGCTTCTTCTTTTACCTGATCATCCGGTTTGATAACAGGAGGTGTAAATTTAACGGAAGCTCTTTCGGGAGCTTTTTTCTCCATCTCTTTAAAGACAGTTTCCCGTTTCTCTTTTTCCTTCTGTTTCTTCAGGTTCTGGAGTTGAGCTTTGACATCCATCGTCACCGTTTGGTTTTCTTTTGGCGCATTTTTTTCGATCGCATTTAGGATCATGGGAGTCGAAATAGCTGTGCTAAAAAAGACAGCGGTGATAATGAGAGCAATGGTAACGAACTTACCATAAAGTTTGCGAAGAACAAAAGCACCATACTCTTTATTCTTCAGAGCAAAAACGATATCAGTTAAATCAATTTTTGACATTGTTCACTCTCACTTTTTACGGTTATTGTAAATACTCAAGTCAGACTCCGCAACATCAACTATGGCGTATTTCTTTACTTCAGTAAAATTCATCATATCCAGCACATCAACCAGGTTTTGATAGGACGAATTATCAGTAGGCTTAATAACAACAAAAAGATTTATTTTTTTCGTCTTTGGGTCGTCATCTGCTTCCAATTCATTTTGTTTCTCAGTTATCGATTTTCTAATCGTTTCATAAGCTGCCTTATTAGCAGGCTTAAATTCGCCGATAACCTGAGTTTTGGCGGTATCAAGTCCAAAATAATAGATCAGTGTATCTTTACCACCGATTATTATTGTCATAGCCTCGCTCTGCCTTAACTCTGTTTGGTTAATTTGTTCTTCTTCCTGTTTTTCTTTATCCTTAACAGGCATTACAATATCCATTACTTGCGGTTTACTGAAGGTAGTGGTAAGCATGAAGAAAGTAACGAGCAAAAAAGCAAGATCCACCATCGGTGTTAAATCGATACGCGTGGATGCCTTCTTGGCGCCTTTCTTCTTCCCTTTACCATGTCCCCCCTTTCCTGAGGTATCCAGTTCAGCCATTTAAATTTCCTTTTCTAATTTTTAGCCTTAAGCTCGGTTACAAATTTGAACTTGTTAAGGTTCTCTTCTTGTAGAATGGCGATGATCCTTTTTATTACAGGATAACCGGCATTTTTATGGCCTTTTATGGCTACACTGGGAACTTTTTTAGTTTCGATTCCTTGCATAATATACCAGGCATCAAGACTGTTGGTAACCCACTTTCCAAGTTCATTACTGGCAGTATCAATCGGGATACCAGTCATAAACTGAGCTTTTTTCCTGTCAGACGGTTCAGCATTCAGCAGATTTTTGAATTGGCTCAATGGTGCGCCAAAACTTCCGATCTTACCAAAAGCATTAATTTCCTCAGGAGTTAAATTCATGTCATAAGCATCGTTCATTGCACTCATTACAGTCTTCTTAAGAACCTCATGATTGTAAATACCGAAGTATGCTCTACCGGCTGAATCAACAATAACTGTAAAAACGTCAACATCGGGAAGCTTCGATTTTGAAATCGAGCCCGGAGTTTGAACAGTTACGGCTTCATCCGGCTTAAACTGGGTCGTAAGAATAAAGAAAGTAAGAAGCAGGAACGAGACATCGCACATTGCTGTCATGTCCACGAGGGTGCTCTTACGGGGTATTTTTACCTTTGGCATTTCTTAACTCACATTTTACTTGTATTTAGCAATGAACTGCTGTGTTATCGCAACACCGGCTTCATCGATGCTATAGGTCATTTTGTCGATTTTTGTCGTGAAGTAGTTATAGAACACGATAGCGAAAGCTGATGAACCGATACCAAAAGCTGTATTAATAAGTGCCTCAGAAATACCTGTTGCAAGAGCTGAAGCATCAGGTGCGCCTGCATTTGCAAGAGCAGCAAAAGCTCTAATCATACCCAATACTGTTCCCAAAAGACCAACGAGGGTCGAAAGGTTGGCAAGTGTTGAAAGAATAACCAGGTTTTGCTCCAAAACAGGCAGTTCAAGTGAAGTAGCTTCTTCGAGTTCTTGTTTGATTGCAACAACTTTCTGATCTTTACTAAGTTCTTTGTCCCCAAGCATTTCTTTGTATTTCAAAAGACCGGCTTTAACTACATTGGCTACTGAGCCCCTTTGTTTATCACATTCATCGATAGCGAGGTCAAGATCTGATTCTTTCCCTGAGAGCAGTGTGTAAACTTTAGCGATGAAATTGGAAATATTTCCTTTTCCTTTTGCTTTTCTGATCACGATGAATCTTTCTACTGCAAATGTCCATACAGCAAGGAACATAGTCATAAGAATTGGTACGATAAATCCGCCCTTATAAACCATTCCAAGATAGTTTCCTACTTTTGGGTCTTTGGTTGGATCATTTCCCTGGAAGTTCTCGGGATCTCCCATGATAAAAAGATATATTAAGACTGCAATTACAAAAAGCACTGGAATTGCTACAGCTGCGAATCCTGAAAAGAATGCTTTTAGAGGTGATTGTTTACTCACAGTTAACTCCTATTACTAGTTAATTATACTTGTTGGTTCAGAAATATGTTTCAAACAAAAATGTTTTATTCATTAGGATATAAAATTAAGAAATTTTAAGTTAACGAAAAAAACAATTATTGATTAATACAGTTTTTATTCTTCATTTTTTTTGCTATTTTAAGAAACTCTTTAAGGGAACAAAATCGGGATAAGAGTTATATATAAGCCCGCAATAATGGCTGTGGTGATCACACCACTGATATTTGCCCCAATGGCTTCCGGTAAAATGATTGATTGGGGGTTTGCTTCGGTCACTGATTTTTGCGCTACTTTTGCAGTAGTTGGCACACAACTGACACCGGCAATTCCGATAACGGGATTAAACTTCCCGCCTGTAATAAAATACATGATATAACCACCCATCAACCCGCCTATTCCTGAAAGGAGTAGTGCTATAATACCCAAAATAAGCAGGAGCAATATTTGAGGATCAAGAATCAGGGATGCATCACAAAGAACTCCGAGCAACAGTCCCAACAAAAATGTTGAGCCATAAAGGAGTGGACCCGCTATAAAATCAATAATGTGTTTAAGGCCTGCTTCCCTCACCGCCACCCCGACAAACAACGATAAAAACAGAGGGGCTGCCACAGGAAACAACAAACAGAGAACTATACATGCGATAACCGCAAAATAAAGTTTCTCTGAGGATGAAATCTGCCTGATTTTCTTTTTCGGTGGCATTTTTATGGCTCTTAAACGCTTTGGTACCAGCAATTTGATGAGCCAGGGATAACCTCCGTATGTCAGGCCAAGATATAAATAAGCTACAACAGTGATTGCAACAAACAACTTGGGTGACAATTTAAGCGAAGTGAAAAGAACCATCGGCCCGTCTGCTCCACCAACCATTGCAATTGACGCTGCATCGTTTATATTTAACCCCATTGCCATTGCTATCGGTATTGTCAGGAAAGTGCCCAGTTCGGCACAAACTGCCAAAAACATGCTTAAAAATGGACGAGCAAGAAGAAATCCCACATCCAACAATACCCCAATTCCCATAAAAACAAAACAAGCTATCAAACCGTTACTAAAAGTAAGGGTGTAAATAGGTTGAAGAAAATCGATCTGTAAAATGTTTATCAAAGCATTTGGATCGGAAACCATTGGATCAAGAAACAGATTGGTGTTTTTGCCACCGATTACCAATACACCAGCGTTGACGGCTGCCATCCCAATACCCATGGGAATCATAAGAAGTGGTTCCAGAATCCCCTTTTTACCAAGGTAAACCAACAGAACTCCCAACCCCATTAAGCCTATTCGTCCCAATGAAATGGTTAAATCGCCGGTAAAAAGAGTTACAATTCCGGGAAATAGTTTTTCAAGAATGGAAATATCCATGATTATCTCCCCTTCGGGTTTTGTCTAAGACCGTAAATTTTGGAACTCCAGGGTGAATACGGTCTTACCACCTTCTGAATTGTCATAACCGTTTTTTCGTAATCGTGTATATCTTCAAGATACAGTTTGATTGCCAGACTTATAGCAGCAACAGTTTCAAGTTGTTGATCCTGCCCCGCTGCTTCATTTTGAACCTCTGCTAGAGATTCAAGTTGATCTTTTTCGTTTGTCTTTTGAATTCTAATAAAATTTATGCTAATGGAAATCAATCTAATCATTCCCGCTACAGCAAAGGAAATCACAAAAGTAGAAATGACCATGATACCGATGAGCAAAAAGATGTTCATAGTGTCCACTCACTTATGGTAATGTGTCAAACATACCATCCAAATAATAAAAAAAATTATCTGTCAAAAATAGTGATATTTTTGGAAATTCCGGCTCTTTTACACTGTTTATTTTATACTTTTTTTTTATACTTTTTGTCGATTGAGTGATTCAAATCAAGCAGAATGAGCTCTACTGATGTTATATTGGAGTATATTTCATTATTATATTTATTTTTTTTCAATAGATTTTTTATGGTCAAATTTCTTTTAGCAGTATTTTTAATAATCCCGACAAATTATGCCATTTTGGCGCAAAAAGGCTATATTCTCCCTCAGCTTGGACATGCCGGCACAATCACTCAGTTAACTGCTTCCAACAATGGAAATTTTATTTTTACTTCATCCGAAGACAATACAATAATTGTCTGGGATTCTCAAACCCTTGACCAGTTAAATATTCTGGGAGGCCACACCGGTCCGGTTAAATCTTTCCTCCTTACATCCCGTGAAAGTTATCTTATTAGCAAATCGGATGATAACTCTTTTTCAGTCTGGAACTATCTCTCCGGTGAAGAGGTCACCTCAGGTGAAATTCCCGGGGGATCCAAAACAAATATGTTCCTCACTCGCTCTGATAACACTTTGTTGTTTGTAAATCATAATTCCGATCTTATTTCTCTTGATTACCTTGAAGACAGTGCCCCTGTTCCATTGGGGAACCTTTCTTTTCCTGAATTCCAGGCAATAGATTTCGAAAAAACAACTGAACGGTTTGCAGTGGCAGACAAAAACGGAGAGATTTTTCTTGTGAACGCGGGAAATCTTGAACATGGGATCAAACTTTCACAAAGTTCAAAGAATAACTATACCAAATTGATTTTTTCACCAAATGGTTCTTACCTCGCCGGGATAACCGAAAACTCGGTCATCAATGTTTGGAATCTCGAAACCAATTCAATTATTTTTAGTACCAAAAGTGGTTATCATGTGCCACCACAGATAACTTTCTCCAATGATTCGAGGCATTTGATCTATTTCCTTAGCGATATCAAAATTGCCGGATTTAATTTGATTGAAAAGTCAGAAGTTTTTTCACATAAACCGAAGGGTGACATAACAGCACTGGCACTTTCACCAAACGATCAAAATCTTATTGCTGCATATTTTGACCGTTCAATCAAAAAATTTGAACTGCTTTCTACTGAACCGATATTGGAACACAAAGCAATCGAAGAAAAAATTACCGGAATTCACTTTAGCGATGACAATTCTGCGCTCTGTATGGTATCAAATGAGAACTCGATCCATATATTTTCAAATTCAGAATCGAATCCCCATAAATTTCTGCAACTTTGGGATGGAAGTTTTCTTGGGATGGATGTTTCCCCATCAGGGAAATTTTTTGCATTCGAAAGTTTTGATGAAAATATCAGAATATTTTCAACTGATGATGCAATTGAATACGGAGTAATAAATGATCAGACAGGCACTTTTGTAAATACAATCAGATTTTTGAAGGATGAAAATTTTCTCGCTGCAAAATCAGAAAACCATGACCTGAAAATCTGGAATCTTAAGTCGGGAGAGATCGTAAAAACTCTGACAGGAGCCTCTGTTTCACTCTCCGAAATTACTCAAAGTAACGATGGCAAAACACTTGCAGCTGCAGGAGCCGATGGCAATGTGTATCTTTGGGATTTAAAGACTTCCACCGGTGCTACAAAATTTAAGGCTTTTGAGCAATCAGTAAAAAAAATTAAATTTTCTCCCGATGACAAAGAGGTTATTGTTATTTCAGAGACAGGCCTCACCAGGGTTTTTGACCTCAATAGTTTTAATGTTGTGAAAGAGATTAAAGAAAAACAAAAGGTTATCTTAATAACTGCACTCTCCCCGTCGTCAAGATATCTGGCTTATGCGGGACACGATAATTATATTATTTTATCAGAATTATCATCTCCACTCAGCTCAATGACTGCTAATATCGGCTTCAGTCCTGTGGATGCAATAAGCTTTTCAGGCGATTCCCGACTGCTTTTGGCATCTTCAAACGACCGGTCACTTTATCTTATTGATGTTGAATCGGGTAATAATCTTGGCATACTCTACTTCTTTGGAGGTGGCGAGTGGGCATTTATTACTCCGGATGATGAATTTGAATGTTCGCCGGGGGCATTCGATTTCCTTCGTTTTGTTGAAGATAACAAAGCAGCCACTCTCGGTGGAACCAACCTCTTCAGTTTTAAGGAAGGTTTGCTCCGTTTGATCATGTTTTGATAACTCTTTATGTCCAAACAATTTAATATTTTTGACCCCCTTGACTCTTTAACTTTTATTGAGTATATTGGATCACAATTCATAATTTTTTAGTCATACAAAAGAATCTACTCAAGGAAACATCTCCTGTTTTGGTAGGTTTTTTAGTTTAATAATAAGATCGCTTCGCGCATCATTGAGTTTGAGTAAATAATGGATCAATTGTCAACCCAAATCATGCTTTTATTTCTCGTAATCGTAGTAATCGGTCTGATTGTCATGGTTACCGTTGTTCTCTATCAGAGAATGGAAAGATCACGCGTTGATCACTCAGTTGAACAGTCTGCTTCAGGGATTGTAATGGAGGATCAGGAAGATATTGAAAAGAAGATATTTCTTGAAGATAAAATCCAACATATCTCTCCTTCTACACCTAAAAACAATAAATCTTTAAAATTTAATTAAAAATTCAGATTTTTAATTTTTTTTTTAAGCCCTGATTTGTCGGGGCTTTTTTTTTTGGTCAGTTTTTCATTAATTGCTCTTCGAATTAAAAGATATTATTTATGAGATACTCAAGAGAAATTGCCCAATCAATTTCCGACCATCGATATCAATCTGCAAAAACAATCTTTGATGAGATAAAACACGGAAATACTCCGTCAGAAAAACTGTTATCTGAACTCTTCCCGCCTGACCTGGTAAAAATAGTAAAGGATGACCTCGACCTGTTTTTTGCCAATAATTCTTTGCCCGATAAAAAAGTAAGGCAACATATTGATTCCGCCCCAACCGAAATCTCGGATGCCCGCTCAAAAGCTGAAAAAATGCCTTCATTTCAAGCGCTTCACAGTGCATTATTAACCCGAAGAAAACCTGATCAGGATATCCTGAAAGAATTTTACGGAGAATATGCGGATTTTGCTCTTACCGTATTTGAGATGTTTCGAATCTATAAAATGTACAGGAAGTGTGGGCTCCCCTCCGCAGCACATCTTAACCGGGTTGGAGCTATCTCCTCAATCATCAATATAAATGATCCCGGGTCCAAACTCTACTCCGCCATCGCTGTGGGTCACGATCTTATTGAAGATATGCTCTACAAAGCAGTTGATGAATTTGGTGTACACTATGGATTTGATCGCTACGATGAATTTATTCACAAATTTATTCCCGAAGAACTAAGGGAAGGCATAGCCATTCTCACAAATCATTACGATCTGATAATTAAATATGTAATCGAATTTTTGGATGAACGGGGTGTGGGTATAAACAATGGCACAATTTTGTATGCTCTTGAATCTTTGATGACAAGTGAACATCAACTCCTGTCAAAATATGCCGGAAGAACACTCAATGTTTTAAAAGGACTACCACGGGAGACAAAAGACCTTGAAGTAATCAGATGGGTTTGTTACAAAGATTTATATCTCAAAGATATTGCACAACTGTCGAAAAAAGTGGATAATTTCCGCTTCTACGAAATTAAATCTTTCGATTTATCAGATAATGGTCATGGCATCGGCTCATTGAGCATGGATGCGCGAATGAAAAATCTCCTTAAACAGGAAGCCTGGGCAAGAGAGGGTTATTTATTCCAAACAGAGTGGGAACCGATTAACCGCAGGATTATGGAGCTACACGAAGATATCCTCGTATTTGCTGAGTATTTTGTTATCAGAGACCTGATGGAATATCAGTCGATTCAGGATTTTTTATTTTCAGCACTCCACAAAATAAAAAGTCTCGAAAAAATATTCTACATCGATTAACCTGTTATCAGTTTATAACCAATACCGTGGACAGTAAGAATAATTTTTGGGTGATTCGAGTCGATTTCTATCTTTTGTCTTAATTTAAGGATGAAGTTGTCCACTGTTCTCGTGGTTGGGTTTTCATCATATCCCCAAATATCGTTAAGCAGATTATCCCTGCTTACAGTACTGTTTTTATTTTGCCAGAGATATTTGAGTATTTCATACTCTTTGTGTGACATCTGAACCGGATTACCATCCACAAAAGCGGAATAAGTCTTAAAATTTACATGCAATAAACCAATTGTTGCTTCTTCATCCTGTTCAACTTCATTAGTTCCTCTTCTTAAAACAGCCTTGATCCGTGCCAAAAGTTCTCTGAGACTAAATGGTTTGGTTACATAATCGTCGGCGCCAAGCTCAAGCCCCAAAACTTTGTCTATTTCTTCACCTTTGGCTGTGATCAGAATGATCGGAGTTTTTATCCCTTTTCCTCGAACCTGTTTACAAATCTCAAATCCCGAAACTTTTGGAAGCATAACATCAAGAAGGATCAAATTATACTTCTCATTGGTTGCCTTTTCAACCCCCTCTTCCCCGTCGGAGGCAAGATCCACCTCATATCCTTCAAATTCGAGGTTGTCTCTCAGACCCATTCTCATGTTGGGTTCATCTTCAACTATCAATATCTTTATCATCACTAACACCATTTTTGATTAATTGTTGCAGTTTAAGGTTTGTTTTAAGTGGGAAAACCAGACGAAACATACTGCCTCTGCCGTATGTACTAAAAAGTTCAATCTTTCCTTTGTGGTTTTCCATTATATGTTTTACGAGACTTAACCCAAGACCGGCTCCCTTTGTATTATGAACTGATCCGGTTGTCTCACGGTAAAATTTATCAAATATCTTTTTTTGATTTTTCTCTTTTATACCAATTCCCTGATCTCTAACTTCTATAAAAACAGAAGCCTCTGAATGTCCGGTATGAAGTTCTATAAATTTTTTGTCTTTGCTGTATTTGGATGCGTTATCAATCAAATTTATCACAGCTTCAGAAAGTGCTTCATAATCGGCTGCGATTACCGGGACATCTTTTCCTTCAACATATTTAAATGAAAATCCATTGTGTTCAAGATGAAACTTGTAAGTTTCATTCACTTTTCTACACACATCATTAACATCCACATAGTCAAAATGGTAGGTTCTTTTTCCGGCTTCAGTTTGTGAAAAGTTTAATAACCTGTTTACAATTTTTGAAAGCCGGTTAGCCTCTTGACTGATAATCTTATAATATTCCTGCCTTTTTGAGTCATTTCTAACTCTTCCAAGTTCAAGTGTCTCGGAAAACATACTGATGAGTGCAAGAGGAGTCCTTAGTTCATGTGAAACATTCGATACAAAATCACTCTTCAATCTTACCAGTTCAAGTGCTTTTTTGATATTTTTAAAAACTACCCAAACTCCCACCATAATAACGAGGTTCAAAACAAAAATCAGTGCATAACTTCGCCAGGCTCTCTCATATACCAGCTCATCAATCGTTTTCCCTTTAGGGCTGATACCGATATAATAACCCGGGAGGAACCAAAGCTCTTTTCTGATTGTAAACTGTGAGGCAAGAAGAGAATCGGGACCGGCAATTATCGAATCTCTTACTCCATTTATAACAGGAATTGTGAAGTCGGTTCCTGCAACCTGTTGAACTTTATTTTTAAGAATATCGCGAACAAAGTTTTCCGGCTGAAGTAAAATTCCATAAAGTAAATTGCTTCCATTTAGTGTATCAGGCACAAAATAGAGTGAAACAAGTGGTGTATCAAGCGGGATATAAAATGGCTCCAGCTTTGAATAACCCTGTTTAAGGAAAATCTTTAATCTGTCGAGTTTTGGTCTTCTTAACTGGATAACCGAATCGAGCAATTGATAGAGTGAGTCGCTGCTGGAGGGTGGATAAATATAGTTGGAAGTACCGGAGATTATACTAATATACTTAACCGGTGGTTTGTCTTTCATAAAATCATTCAGGGTAAACCCCACTTCGTCTGTTTTGCCCGCTGAGAGTGCATTTCTGAGCTTTACAGCCCAACTGGTGAGTACATCTTCGGAATATTGATTTATAGAGAAAAGCACTGCTTCAAGCTGACTGTTATATATCTGCAAAATCTGCTCTTCATTCTGATTCAACTTGGTGAATTCATAAACAGAAAAGATTATCGAAGGCAGAAGTATGGCCAGGAAAAGAATTATTGCAAACCGTTTTTCAGGTGCTCTCATCTATTATACAAACTCGTTTTCGGCAAAATTAGTTAAGACTTGATCACAAAAATAGGAATATTTGCCCATAAACAAGAGGAACATTGTTAAACAAAAAAAAGAGGCTGCCCTTTTCAGGACAGCCTCGTATCTTCAAAGAAGATTAAATTTTACTGTAACTGCCATGTGAAGTCAGGAAGCTCATCTTTGTAAGATTTCAGATCGATCTCACCATTCCAGTAGAAGTATGTATCTTCGCCTGAATTTGGATCTTTGAACATATCTGTTTCAGCATAAAGTTTGGTGGTTCCTGAGCCTACTTCAAGGAATTTAATGAAGTATCCGGGTTCAACTGATCCCATGAATACATCGTCAACATAAACATGAATTTTGTAGGATGAAAAATTCTCTATCTGAAGTGAACATTCTTTTGTTCCTGGTCCTCTAAGGCCTTTGCTCTTGTCAGCTTTTGCCTGAGCTGATAATTTAGCAAGTTCAGCGGACAATTTGGAATCATTTCCCATCGATTTTGAACCCCAAACATCGGAGCAAGCAAGCAGAGCTTCAGCATTGTTCTGATTTTTGGCTTTGGTGGTGGCTTCGTCGAGAAGTTGTTTTCCGGTAATAGCGGCTTTTTTACCTGTTAAGCCTTCTTCCATAAAAAGAATCATTGCAGCAGAAACGAGAGCTTTAACATCGCCGTCTCTTCTGGCGTCACTAATCAGTTCACCCAGTTTAGAAAGTGCACTGTTTGATGATCCAAATTCTGACTTAAAGTCAATGGTGTTAACATTAATAACCGAAGCGGCTACCTTTGATGGTGATTTGATAACTTTGGGGACTTTCTGAGAAAATCCTGCAAAATTAACGATGAACAGAGATGCAAGTACAAAAGCAAAAAATTTGTTTGATAGCTTCATTGTGGTACCTTTTGTTGATGATTGTGATTTGTTGTTTGTTAAAAATTATTGTTTCTGATTCTTTAACTTCGAGGTTTCAGGTTGTGTTCCCGATGTTTAACTAAATAACGGCGCCATGTGATTCAGTTAACATAACCCAAAAAGCAGGGAACAAATTCATTTTTCGGTAAAAAAAAATATTTCAACGACATACACCCAAAAATTACATTATTTTATTATTATATCCAAAACTAATTTTAATTATGACATCTGTGCAACTATCGCGCCTGTCCCCTACTCGTTATAAACAAGTTCTTCAGCGTATGCAGGATTGTTTCCACAAAGGGGGTCACCCCAATATTTTGCGACCAAAACAATTTTTTCTTTATCCTTTGATCTTATCGCAATTTGAGTGGCTTCTTTCAAAATGGTTAGTCCTGTAAGTTCAGCCGATTTTCCTGAATTTTTCTCTTCAAGAAAGAGGATGAAAGAAGCGCTGAGAAGTGTTTCCACATTCTTCTTTTTTCTGCCTTCCTCAATAAGCTGTGTTAGTTTCGACAAAGCACTGTTTTCACTATTAAAAAAAAGTTTAAAATCGGTGTTGAAAGGTGATTTAAGACCTGCCACGTTAGACTTTGAAGTTATCACTTCCTGTGCTTGGGCTGCTACTGACAATGAAAAGCCCAGCAACAGTATCATTCCAAATTTTCGCATTATTTATCCTTTATGTTGTTTACAATAAAGGTTATACCCGGAAACGGTTTATCAGGTTCCGAATATTTCAACTCTTTCTGATGCCGCTACAAATCTTCCACTTCTGATTATGGTTTCCAATACCTTTTTGTAGTGTAAAGATGTTCTGAGAACACTTACCGAACCAAGAATTATTATTTGTTCCTGAGCCCGACTGAGCACTACATTTAATTTTCTGTCAACCTCAACTTCTGCGTCAGTTGACCTGTTAACCCCAATTGATCCCAGTCTTTCCAACTGGTAGTGATTTGAAACGGAGGTTGAGTAGATTATAACTCTGTTTTCACTCCCCTGAAACCTCTCAACTGTGTCAACGGGAACTCCGGTAATCCCAATCTCTTCAAGTTTTTGTTTTATTGTGGCTATCTGAGCTCTCCAAGGTGTTATTATTCCAAGGTCAGGTGATCCGTTTTTCTCAGACAATCCACAGATTTTAATTTTCTCGACAATCTGCGCCACAATATCGGCTTCATTTTCATTATTTTTACCCGATTTCGAGAGGGGTGTTTCAATAAAAATGAGCCTGTTTGATCTTAACAACTCTGAAATTTTTGACTCATCCCCTTTTGGGTAGATGCCATCAAGGTTTTGCCTCTCAGGAAGAGCACACCGAAGACCATCATGATAATAATGGTTGATCAGTTGCATAATCTTTTCATCCATCCTGAATTGTTCGATCAAAGTGCCATAAGCATTTGTCCAGCCTTTCCTTACGGCGGTATTAAACATTCGCTCAAAGAGTGAAACTTTCATATCAAATATCCCGATCTCATTTAACAATTGATCATTGATAAGTGTGTTAACATCACTTTGAACAGTGACTGCCGGAAGTTGATTTTGATCGCCAATGAGGATATAACGATTAAAATTAACCACTATTCCTGCAAGTTGTGGTTCAAGCAACTGACTCGCTTCATCCACGATCAGTGTATCAAATCTGAAAAATGATTTAAGATCATTGCTGTATTTCACAAATGAAGCGACGGTTGAAGTGACCACCCTTATACTTTGAACATATTCACCAAACGACTCAAGATCATGAGTTTTAACCATAGTTTTTAAAGAATTGTCATCCTCTTCGCTTGAACTGTTAAAGAGGTATTTTATCCCGGCACTGTTAAGTTTATTACAAACTTCTTTAATGGCTTTATTGGTAAATGCAAGGATTGTCACGGTTTCATCGGAACTTCTTTTCAGTATCTTTTCAACAATAGTCAAAAGTGCAAAAGAGGTTTTTCCGGTTCCGGGAGGACCCTGAAGAAGAAAATAGTCTTTTGCCGCGAGTGCCTTCAAAACATTTTCTTCCTGGCTTTTATGTAGTCCCGGAAGTCCTTCGATTGAAATGGGTTCAGACTCGGGTGCGGTTAGACCAAGCAGAAGTTCTTTGTTTCTGTCGAATGCATCCAAAAATCCAAACATCATTTTTACATTACTTAAAATTCCGCCATCTTTGAAGTCGGGTTCTATCGCAAAATATTTTGCTGTATCAAAGACGGTTCTATCCACCTGTTTGTTAAAGAGTTTTACGACCACAATTTCATTTGTAAGTTGTGCGATGGAACCCTTTAATATTTCACGATGAAGCGGATCAAGTTCTTCAGTGTAAGGATATAAAATTATGAGATCTTTTTCTCTGAATCTCGCAACCACTTTTTTGGTTCTTCGGAAGAAGTATAAATCCCTCTGTTCATCGTAATTATCAAATTCAAGACCTCTGATCAAACTAAATTGAGATTCTTCTTTTATGAGTGGTTGTTGCCTCCAAAGTGAAGCAAAACTTGAGTCGCCACCTTCGTTATCATTTGCAGATATCTTACTGTCGAACAGCTCATTTATTAAAAACGAGACTGATGCCCTGTAATATTTTTGTTCAAGTGGTGAAGATGCCTCAAAAACAGTTTTAAATCGAGCTATGTTTTTTAAGATAAATTCAGGAAGACCAGTGGCACTAAATTGAAGAATCCTGTTAAAAACTCTGTCATCATTTTGTTTAAGAAGATAAAGCATCAGAAATATTTCGTTCCGACCCGTCAGGAATTCAATCGACTTTGTGGTCATAACAGCCACATTTCTGACAGGATTGTTTAAAGCAGCCGAATAAAAAATTGAACTGTCACCTCTTCTGTCATTACCAAAATTTGACTGCATCAAAAGATTATAGGCAGTAACCTGCATCTCTTCCTGTTTCCAAACTCCAAAATTTGGGACTTTACCCGACTTTAACTCAAGAACATTTTTCCTTTTGGGGTCGGAAACAGAAGATTGAAGAATATCAAGTCGTCCGGTTATTCCAAACATCGCGGAATAAAAGGTTGGTTCGGTTGTTACCATATATTCGCCATTGTTACCTTTAAGAGCAGGCAGCGCCGCCTTGATTCGGGGCAGGTGAATTGTTCTGATTTCATCTTTAATTTGCACAAGATATTCTTTGATAGAATATGATGTCACCAGATTCTCGGTGATAAATTCGTCAAATGCAGCTTCAAAGTTAACTTCATCCTCAAACAGATATTTGTCGAGAAAGTTGTTTACGAGTGTCCCCTTAAACATCTTCCAGTTACCCTCACTTGGAAGTAATTTTTCGATCACATAATAGACGGGATATCTTTCATTCCTTTGGAAAAGGGAGCCAACATCTTTTGCCTCGAGTAAAAAATCGGGCTCCAACACTACAAGTGTTTTTGTATAGTCGAGTGAAAAATGTTGTGGATTTTCCGGGTCTTGAAGGATATTAAAAAAGTTTACCTTTGAAAAATTGGGAATAAACTGCCCCCAGTCGTACAGCGTTTTTATCGAAGGCTGCCCTTCAACAGGTTGGCGGGTTGCCTTATAAATCCTTACAGTAAAGTCTCCAAGTTCCTCGGCAAAACATACAAGATCAATGTAGTTTAACCGTTCACCTGTTTTGTCTTGCCATATTGTTCTTTTTATCGTGGCAGAGATAAACTCAACTATTTCTTTATTTCTGATCGTTTTATGTTTGAGAGGCGGGAGTTCTCTATCTTCATAAATCGTCCTGATTTCTTCAGGGACGGGGTACGCAGTTAACAGAGAGGCAATGGTCGAGAATGCTTTGATGCAGGAATCCACCTGATCATTTGTAGAATCCAGGGGGAATGTATGAGAAGCTTTATTCCCAAGCCTGATGAACCCAAAAAACTCATCTTCAAATCTTTTTGCATCAAGGTTTTTATCAAACAGGAAAACTGCCATCGGGATGATTCCTGAAATTCGAACACCGTTTCCGGCGATCAATTTTTTCAACATCTCTTCGGCAGTTATCCTGAGTAACCTTAATTTTTCATCATTTCCCGACTCACTTGAGTGAATTGTTAAAATTCGCTCAAAAATATAACCGGCAAGTTCTTCCATCTTATTTTGGATTACAACTCCGAAATAACGTCGAGCCCTGAAGGCATGGGAAGATAAAACATCACTTTTTGGATTTCTCCATCTTTTCTAATCTGACGATTAACACGTTTTTTGATTATCACACTGTGTTCAATATGAATATCATCTTCGATAATTGAACCAAAAACATAACTGGTTCCTTTTATCAGAACATTTTTGCCAATTATAAGTGGATGTTCATCACTTCCTGTCATGTTAACACTTGATTCAATAGTTGAATTTTCACCTATTGTGATGTTTCCTTTAATAATGTCGCCCCATAATATGGAGACCCCATCACCAATTGTGAAGGTTTGATGTGGAAATGTTGAGAGATAAGCATTCTCCGAAACTTTTACATTTTTCCCAAAAATGACATTCCCGGATACATAAACATTTCTTTTAATCTGAACACCATAATTGAGTTTAACACCTTTACCGATGTGAACCCCTCTTTCGATCGATATATCGAGCGGTATCCCAAGTTGATCAAGTTCTATTATCTCTTTTACAACACTTTCGTCAATAAAAAAGTCATCAGGATCCTGAATCTCAATTATGTTTTTTAACTTGTCATAAACAATTTTTTTGTAAAGTTGTTTCATATCCTTCAAAACGGATTTGTCGTTAAATCCCATTACGACATATTCATTTTTGGGACTGACTGCATCAACCGAGTAACCCGATTTGTTGAACAGAGCAATAAGATCGGTGATGTAAATTTCATTTTGAGCGTTGTTACTGGAGATGTTATTTACCTGCTCCGTTAATTTTTCAAAATCAAAAGCATAAACACCGGAGTTGTACTCTCTATTTTCAAGAAGTTCTGCTCTACTGTAACTATATTTTCTTCCGTTATACTCTGTTATATACGGGGTGTCAACTTTAATTGCGAGGATATCTTTGTGTTCAATAATTTCTATAACTTTATGTTCGTCTTTGCCGGAAGGATTTCCCTCAACATCATGACTTTTTACTCTGACTATTCTGCCATACTGATTAAAATCGATATTTCCTTCGTATATCCCGGTTAATACCATCATATCGGCACCGGAAGACTTAAAGGAATCTCGGAACATCGTAACGGTTTCGTTGTCTATAAGTCCCATATCACCCGGGAATACATATACAATTCCTGTAAACTTTGAGGCATCAATTTTTTCGAGTCCAACCTGAACAGCATGGCCGGTTCCCTTTTGATATTCCTGATAGGCATAACCAACATTTTCCCTTTTCCCAAACACATCAAGAACATCGAGTGCTTTGATCCCCACAACAATTATTGTATTCATCGAAGAGAATTCGTTGTTGCATGCGTTATATACCCGTTCCACAGTCGGGATACCCCAAATTGTATGGAGCATTTTCGAGCGTTGTGATTTTATTCTTTTGCCGTGTCCGGCTGCCAGGATTATAGCAGCTTCATTTTTTGTATAATCAAGTTCAGAACTTTCTTCCTCAACTTTTTTGTAAACTTCTTCTGAATAATTCATTTCCATAACTTCTCCACAATTAGATTATTAAAATTATTTACTCTCGTCGATCCATTTTTTCCAGGTATCTGGTTGATACCCCACTGTGCACTTTCGTCCGTTTCTCACAACGGGAGTTTTCAGTAACAACGAATCATCGAGCAATTTGTTAAATTTATCAAATACCATAAATTGAAGGTTTAGTTTTTTATAACGGTCACCTTGTTCATCAAAAACATCATCGATACTTAGAGCAGCCGTGATATTCTCCAATTCACCTTTTGCCAGTCCCTTTTCACTTAAATCTCTGAAATGGAACTGAATTCTTCTTTCCTTAAAATATCTCTCGGCTTTCTGTGTTTCTTTACATTTTTTTGTGCCGATCACAATCAAATTCATATAATTATTCCGTTTAAATCTTTGAGCTATTAGTCATATTTTTTTCGTCCCTTCCAAAGGGCGATTAATCTTTCTTTAATCGTTTTTTCGCTACCATTTTCGGAAGGAAGGTAATATTGTTTCCCTTTCAGATTTGGAGGAAGGTAATCTTCCTGCACAAAATGACCCGGGAAACTGTGGGGATATTTGTAGTTGGTTCCATACCCTATGTTTTTCATGTAACCTGTGGGAGCATTTCGGAGGTGGAGTGGCACCGCATAAAGTGGTTCATTTTCAACATCCGACAAAGCTTTTTCAATTGCCTGATAAGCCGAATTACTTTTTGGGGAGGTTGCAAGATATGTGGCACACTGAGATAAAATTATTCTCGCCTCGGGCATCCCTATTTTATCCACAGCCGAAAAAGTGGCTTCTGCAAGAAGTAATGCATTTGGTGAAGCATTCCCGATATCCTCAGATGCCAACAGAATCATCCTTCGGGCAATAAACTTTGGGTCTTCCCCCCCGGCAAGCATTCTCGCCATCCAATAAACGGCAGCATCGGGATCACTCCCCCTGATGCTTTTGATAAAAGCAGAGATGATATTAAAATGTTCTTCCCCCGTTTTGTCATATATAATATTTTTTTTCTGGATGATGTTTTCGATCTTTTCTTTGTCGATCACAAACAACTCATCTTCCGGTGAACTGTTAACAACAGCTTCAACTATATTTAGAGCAGAACGGGCATCTCCTGCGGAAACGAGGTATAAAAATTCAAATGCTGTTTTTGGAATATCAACTTTCCACTGCGAAAGGATGGGATCATCTCGAAGCGCTGAGGTGATAATGGAAGTAATGTCATTTTCAGTGAGTTCGGTGAGTTTAAATATCCTCATCCTTGATCTGAGGGCAGGAATTACTTCAAAAGACGGGTTCTCGGTTGTGGCGCCAATAAGAGTGATGATCCCCTGCTCCACCGACCCCAACAAGGCATCCTGCTGTCCTTTGTTGAACCTGTGAATTTCATCGATAAAAAGAATTGTTTTGAAGCCGGTTTCTTTTGCTTCTGCAGCTTTTGAGATTATCTCACGAACATCTCTGACTCCGGATGACACTGCATTTATCTGATGAAAAATGGAGCCTGAGGAATTTGCTATGATTCTTGCGATTGTGGTCTTGCCCGTTCCGGGGGGTCCCCACATTAAAAAAGAGGAGATAAAACCGGAGTCGATCATATTCCTGAGTGGTTTCCCTTTTCCAAGAAGATGTTCCTGTCCCCTGAATTCGTCAATGGATCTTGGTCTGCATCTTTCAGCAAGTGGTGACATTATGCCTGAATCGATCACTTTTTCTCAACTTTTATAACTTTTTCATTCTCTTTTTTCATCCCGTGTTTTTCCCTGGCAACCTGTTCAATTTTTGCATCATACTGTTTTTGAAGTGAATCGATCTGCTCCCTTAACCTTTGATTCTGGTTCCTCATTGTGTCGAGTTCCAGCCTTAAGTCATTAATTTCACCGTTTAATTCACTCTGTTTCATATATCCGTTGCTGTTAAATATTATAAAAACTGCAAGGATAACCAGCGCAACCGTTGCCAGATAAAAAGCAGTTTTTTTCTTTTGGGGGGCAAACATTAAAGGGATATCCTGACTATTGTGTCAACCAGTTCTTCGTAACTCATCCCTTTATGTTTTGCCATTTTTGGCAAGAGACTTGTTGCCGTCATCCCGGGCAGAGTATTCACTTCGAGACAAAATGGTTTATTATCCGGGGCGAGTCGAAAATCCACTCTGGAGTATCCCTTACATCCCAAAGAATGGTATGCAAGAAGGGTTTGCTCCTGAATGAAAGCTGCCAGATCATCATCAATTGGTGCAGGAACAATATATTCGCTCATCCCTGATGTGTATTTACATTCAAAATCGTATAAACCATGTTTTGGTCTGATTTCCAGAACAGGTAAAGCAGTCCCGTCCAAAACACCTACAGTAAGTTCTCTTCCGGGAATATATTCTTCAATTAAAACATTGTTTGAATATTTAAATGCAAATTCAAAAGCCTGTTCGAGGTCTTCTTCTTTTTCAACAAGTGTGAGACCAAAAGTTGAACCTTCATCATTTGGTTTCACGATTACAGGAAATCCAAAATCTCTAATTACCCATTCTTTATCGATTGAATAATCAAAGCTATCTTTAAAGACATTAAACCCTTCAGGAACTATCACTCCACTGTTTTGAAAAATTATTTTTGCTTGCCCTTTGTTCATTGCCAAGGCACATGCAAGCACCGCGGGACCGGTATATTTAAGCCCTCTGAGCTGCAAAAGTGACTGAATTGTTCCATCCTCTCCCCATCTGCCATGTAACCCAAGAAATACCAGATCTGCATCATCAAAAACGGGAAGACTTATCGCCGGGATGTAGTTAAGGGAGGAAACTTTAGTATCATGTTCATCAGGAAGAAAATACTTTTCGGCATTATCATACTGAACATTTCCCAAAGCAGGATCAATTACTGTGACATTGTATCCCAAAGAGACCAATGCCTTATAAATACCTGCAGAAGAGCTTTTAGAAACTTCCCTTTCAGTGGAAGCACCACCTGCAAGTAGTACTATTTTTGTTTCATTTTTTGTTTTCATTTATTCTTTTTCTGCCATTTCGGATTTCAGGTTATCCTTTAGTGTTTATCACTTTGGCATCTTCTCTATTTTTGTTAATATTTATTTTTTAAGTGTAATGATATCCCGTAACTTTTCCCTGCAATAGCATATAATTCATCTAACTGATATCTTAAGAGGGGTTTTATTCCGCCTGACTTTGTCGCTTCAAGAATCACTCGTGCGGTATGTTCAAGTTTATCTGTTCTGTAAAAAGCTTCCTGTATGGTTCTGCCTGTTGTTACGACACCATGATTTTGTAAAAGAAAAACAGTGGCATATTCTATATACGGATCAAGCGAACGGTGTAATGCATCAGTCGATGGGGTTGCATATTTACAAGTGGGGATTCTCCCGATTGATAAAATTACTTCGGGAAAATATGGTTTGTCCATTGAAATATTGGAAGATGCACATACCAAAGCAGAAACGGGATGAGTGTGAATTACCGCATTAACATCACTTCTGTTTTTATAGATATGGTAGTGAAGTTTTGACTCAGTACTCGGCTTCCTGTTGCCCGAAACAATATTACCATCAAGATCGGTCTCTACGAGGTCAGATTCAACAATCTCTCCCTTACAAACCGAGGATCCTGTGATCAATATATTCCCGTTGGGAAGTCGCACAGATAGATTTCCATCTGTAGCAGCCAGAAATCCTTTACCATATACAAGTTTAGAGTATTTTAAGAGTTCTTCTGCAACTTGCATTTTTGTTCCAGTTCCTCCATAACAAGCATATTAGCGAGCCCGTCAAAAGAATTTATCGGAGGTTGAGTATGCTTTAAAAATGAATTGTTAACATCTCTCAACAGACGATAAAGCTTGTTTGCCCTCTTTCTGAAAACTTTTTGTGCCTCACCTTCAAAACTTAAAGTCAGTTTGGATGAACTATAACGCATACCAATTAAACTGTCAATTCTGAGTGAACCTTTGTGTCCCGTAATCTCAAGCGCGTTTATCGCCTTTTTTGATGAGTAGGAAACGGTAAAATTACCGTAACTACCATTCTCAAATTTTACAATCGCTGTTGCAAAATCTTCAACATCGGCTTTGTATATTACATTGTCGAGATAACCCGAAATTTCGGTGATCTCCCCCAATAGATACCTGAATATATCGATCATGTGGGTTCCGAGGTCTCTTAACGCGCCACCACCGGCGAGTTCCCTGTTATATCGAAAATTACCGCCCGGTAAAAGATCAACATTAAAATTTGCTCTTATGCTTAATACTTTCCCCAATTTCTGATTCTCAAGCAGATCTTTTGCTTTTTGGATGAAAGGGTGATATCTGTAGGTATAGTTTATCGTAAAGATTCTTCCTTTTTCAGAAGCAAGTTTGTGCAACTCTTCAGCCTCGGCTGAGGTGTTAGTTACAGGTTTTTCACATAACACAAACTTCCCGGCCAGAAGGGCTTTTTTTGCCTGTTCAAAGTGACTTGCGTTTGTGCCGGCAATATATACAGCATCAATCCCCGAATCAAGAAATGAATCAAAATTATCAAAGTGGTGCAATGCTCCAAATTTATCGGCAAATGCTTTTGCTCTGTGATCATCATGACTGAATACAGATAACAATCGGGCACGGCTGAGCAAATTTAGCGCAGGCATAAATCCGGTCTCTGCAAAATTACCCAGACCTGCGATACCCCACAGAACTTTTTTTCTTTTGATCGATTTTGGCAATTTCAACATTTTTTTGTGTCCTCGGGATCAGAGTCCCTTTTAAAGTTTAAGCTTCTCCATCAACATATTTACCGGTTTTGGATTCTGCATTATGTAAAAATGTAAACATGGAACACCGGAATTAAACAGTTCTTCAGCCTGTTTTACAGCCCAGTTTACACCCACTTCCATCACATGTTCCGGTTTGGCTTCCATTATTTCATTAGATAACTCTTCAGGGATGTTGATGTAAAAATTCTTCGGAATTCCTGTTAAATGAGCTTTACTTGTAAGAATTTTTAATCCGGGAAGTATTGGTACAGTAATTTCCAACTCTTTGGCTTTATTTCTATAGTCGAAAAAAGCTTTATTTTCAAAAAACATCTGTGTGACTATATAATCAGCTCCAGCTACGATTTTTTGTTTTGTGTACAATAAATCGGTTTTTAGATTGGGAGCTTCATAATGTTTTTCGGGATATCCTGAAACCCCGATGCAAAAATCAGAGGGTTTTGCATCGAGAAGTTCTTCTTCCAGATAAATTCCCTTGTTCATGTCACTTATCTGTTTTACAAGGTCGATTGCAAATTTATTTGTTGTTCTTCCCCCTGAAACCTCTTTTTCGAATCCTTTGTCATCCCCCTGGATGGCGAGAACATTGTTCACCCCAAGGTAACCAAGTTCGATCAAAAAATCTTCAGTTTCTTCTTTAGTAAAGTTTTTGCAAAGGATATGAGGAACTGCTTCAATTTTGTATTTATTCTGGATCAGTGCACAGATACCCAGTGTTCCGGGGCGTTTTCTGATAACTTTTTTCCTGATCCCTTTTGGGGTCTCTTCGTAAACTATTTCAGCTGCGTGACTTGTTATATCTATAAATGGTGGCTTGTACTTTGCTATGCTTTCTATGGTTGATAACAGACTTTGAATGTCTCCCCCTCTTTTGGGCGGAATTATCTCAAAACTTATCAGTGGATCTTTGGAATTCGCAAGTACTTGTGTAACTTTCATCTTGTCTCAATTATGGTTAATTCTTTGTGATTATAATAAACAAATTCGAAATCGTAAATTTAAACTATAATTATGAAAAATTATCCGTTTTACATCATATTTTATTTATAGAATGAAAACTGCTTTGTTACTCTCAGGCGGAGTTGACAGCTCCGTTGCTCTTGCTCTACTTAAAGAACAGGGTCACGATGTCACCGCTTTTTATCTCAAAATCTGGCTCCAGGATGAATTTACTTCCCTCGGCGACTGCCCTTGGGAGGAAGATATCGAATATTGTGAGGGTGTAACCCGCAAACTTGGCATCCCATTTGAGGTGAAAACGATGCAAAACGAGTACTGGGATGCTGTGGTTTCCTACACCATCAAAGAAATTAAGGAGGGAAGAACCCCTAATCCTGACATTTTTTGCAACAGCCTGATAAAATTTGGCAAGTTTTTTGATAAAATTGATGATTCTTATGCAAAAGTTGCAACGGGACATTATGCGGGTGTGGAAGAGGTAAACGGGCGATATCTTTTAAAAGTAACCCCCGATCCGATAAAAGATCAAACCTATTTCCTTTCATATCTTAACCAAAATCAACTTTCAAGAGCCCTGTTCCCTATCAGTGATCTAAAAAAAAGTGAAGTGAGGAAAGTTGCCGTAAAATATGATCTCCCTACACAAAATAAAAAGGATAGTCAGGGAATCTGTTTCCTTGGACGAATAAAATTCAAAGATTTTGTTAAATTTCACCTCGGTGAGCTCCCCGGCGATATGATTGATATCGATACCGGAAAAAATATGGGGAAACACAGCGGTTATTATTATTATACCATTGGGCAGAGATCGGGACTCGGTTTGAGTGGTGGTCCATGGTTTGTTGTGCAAAAAGACATGACAAATAATATCATCTACATCTCTCGTGAAAACGAATCAATTGACCGTGAACGCGACAAATTCCATGTAACCAATTTTAACTGGTTTGCCGGAACTCCACCCGAAGACCTTGAAGCTCTAAAAGTAAAAGTAAGACACGGACCCAATTATTACGACTGTACCCTGGAATTTGAAAGTGAAACTTCAGCCCTTGTCACCATAAACAAACCCGACAAAGGCATCGCCCCCGGTCAGTTTGCAGTATTTTATCAGAATGGCTATTGTCTCGGCGGAAGTTTGATTTATTGAGGAATTGGTGAAGCGTTCCTTTTGTTTATAAGATATCCGGGACTATGGATTAACCTTGTTTTCCCGCGGCTATTCCCAATTCCCATTCCTGACAACATCCATGTAACCCGTTACAACTTTTCTTGTTGAATCAAAAATTTGATAGTCTTTTTCCAGATCATATCCTGCAGGATTGTGGGGTCTGGTTGTGATTAAAGTTTCATGCACACACCATTTTGCACCCGGATTACAACCACTGTTTTCAGCTATATGTTTATGAAGAATGGTTTTGGCGGTGAATGTGTCTTTTACCTTTTTTGCTTCTTCAGCCATTCCGGACTCGGTTCCTGTTTGTGCATCAATTGAGTAAAATGAATAAACCTTTTTTAAATTTTTAACCATTCCTTCTACAAGTGGATAACCTTTTGGGATCCCCAATTCCCCGTCCAACATGATATAATTTATCTTGTTTTTTGTGATTCCCTCAGGATCGAGAATCTCCAATTTTCTAATGTTCATTTTTTTGATCATCGGGTCTTCACCCCCCAAATAGAGATAATCAAACATCTGATGTGCCGGAAATACCCCGCTCGAATGGACAATCAAAAATGTTTCATTCAAACCATATTTTTTGTAAAAAGCCACAAATCTTTTTGTCATTTCCTTGATATCTATCTCCCTGGAGTCATAGTATTCTTCCACCGGACCTTTAACAACTATTATCAAACCGATGTTAAATTCGTTCAACTTTGATTTGTAGAGTTCCTCTGTCCATTTTTGAACCCATATTAATTTTGCTCCCATCCCACCCATCGTAATCAACACATTTTTTCCCTTCATCTGTGAGTCGGGGACAATCTGAGAAATTAAAATCTGATAATTGATGATAGTGTCCTTCAAAACCACTCCCGAATCACTTCTCGCGAAAATGTCAGATGTGTCCGGAAGTCGGCTGCTCAGGACTTCAACCGGGGATTCAGGTTCCCTCGATACACCAAAAAAGAGTGTAAAAAGGGTGATAATTGTGATAACAAGAAGTGGGATACTCTTTTTCAAAATTGTTCTTTCTCAACTTTTAATTATTCAAAAACCAATATTAAAATATTTCCATTCAGAGCAATACTGAGTGTGTTATTCCCCCTTTGTGACTTCAAGAGTTTGATGTAAATTGAACATTCAATTTCAACAAAAATCAAAACAACATTGATCCAATTTAAAGACCTGACTAAAAAATTTGGCAGTTTTACGGCTGTCAACTCGATAAACCTTCACATAAGAAAAGGTTCACTCTACGGATTCCTCGGACCAAATGGTGCCGGAAAATCAACGACAATAAAGATGCTCACCGGAATATATTCACTGAGTGGTGGCGATATTGTGGTGGATGGTATGAGCATTCTGAAGGAGCCACAAAAGATCAAAATGATCACGGGTTACATCCCCGATCAGCCATATCTTTATGACCGCTTAACAGGAAAAGAATTTCTTTTTTTCTGCGGTGGGTTGTTTGGACTCGATAAAAAGAATGTGAAATTACGCATCGATGAAATGATCGAAACCCTGAAACTTGGAGACTGGCTCAACAAACGGACAGAAGAATATTCCCAGGGAATGAAACAGCGAGTTGCCATCGCATCCGCATTTCTCCATCATCCACAACTTATAATTTTGGATGAACCTATGGTTGGGCTTGATCCCCAATCGGCTGTTTTGGTAAAACAGTTTCTGAAGCGAAAATCGGAGGAAGGAATAACCGTTTTTATGTCAACTCATTCTCTAAATGTTGTTGAAGAAATTTGCACTGATGTTGGTATAATCAACAAAGGTAAAATTATTTTTTCAGGTGGATTGGATGAACTCCTTTCGATGAAAAATGAATTGTCCCATAATTTTGAGACTCTGTTTATTGAGTTAACTTCTGAAAATCAGAACTAAATGCAACAAATCCTCCACATTATCCTCTATAAAATTCTTGCCTTCATAAAACCCGAAATGGATTTTTCACTTCGTGGTATTGTTAAAAGCGTGGGGAGCACAGTGGTTTATGCCGGTTTTGCTGCCGGAGCATTTATTGTTGCATTAAGGGCTCTCGATTTTTTGTTGATTGAACAGAGAATTGGACTTTTCCTGCTCCACAGATTCATCTCAATTGTGTTATTTATTTTTTTCCTGTCTGTGAATGTTGGCAATATTGTGGTTTCATATTCCACCCTCTTTCGATCCCCCGAGGTGGCATTTTTATTGACAAAACCGATAAATCCCGTCAGAATTTTTGTGATTAAGTTTTTTGACAACTTTTTCTACAGCTCCGGCACTCTTCTTATGGTTTTGGTGGCACTGCTGACAGGATTCACCTGGTACTTCAAAATTAATGTTTTTTACTCCCTGATCCTCTTCCTTTTCAATTTTTTACCGTTTATGTTAACTGCGGGACTTCTTGGAGTTCTTCTGCTTTTGCTCTTGATTAATACAACTCTTAAATTTGGATTCAGGAAGGTGGTTTCGGTCCTCGCCCTGAGTTATGTAACCATAATAATAGTATTCTTTCAACTCTCCTCTCCGATGGATACCGTAAATGGAGTGATGAAATATTTCCCAAATATTGATGGTTATTTCGCAAATCTTATCCCGGCCTACATTAAATTTCTGCCTAACAATTGGCTCGCTGAATCGATGTTTTGGATGGCAAAGGGAGAAATTCAGCTGGCGATCCCCTACATGGTGCTTCAGGTATCGCTTGCGTCAGTCCTTTTGATTATTGTAGTATTGGTTGGGAAAGCGAATTACTTGAAAATATGGCATAAATCGATCGATTTTCAAGAAAACACACGCAAAAAAGCCGAAGGATCAAAAGTTTTTTCATTTGAAAAACCTTCAATATTTAAGAATCCAATCACTGATGTGTTGCTAAAACGGGATTTCCATCTTTTCCTGCGTGAACCTGCACAGATAATTCACTTTTCGGTTCTGTTTTTTCTGATACTTGTTTTTGTATCAAGTCTGCCGGGCCTCTCGATGATGGCATCCAAAAGGGTTGTGCTCTTCACTTTTGTTTTTCTGGCAGTTTATATATTTAATATCTTTTTTATCATCACGATCTCGCTCCGGTATGTCTTTCCACTGGTTAGCATGGAGGGAAATGTGATCTGGAAGATAAAATCTGCACCAATTGAAACAGGTAAACTGCTAAATCGCAGACTTGCAACACCTCTTTTTGTTATTATGCTGCTGTCTCAATTCATGTCAATTTTTATTGTCGCACGGTTTTCGGGTCATCTGGTTATTCCAATGGCAGTTGTATCGTTTGCATCCACATTTTTCCTGACCATGATGAGTTTTGGAATGGGTGGTTTATTCATTGATTTAAAAGAGAAAAACCCTGTAAGACTTTCATCTTCACAGGGAGCATCAATTTCATTTTTGTTCAGTATTATCTATCTGGTTATTCTGATAATTCTTCTCTTCCTCCCGCTTTCAGATTTTTTCACAGGCTATCTCCGCCACAGAATTTACCAAACAGCCGCCGTTTATAAAATTTCGGGAATCATTTTGATCATCTCTCTTGTCGGCGGGTATCTGTTTTATCGGATTGGAGTCAGGTCGTTAGAGAAGGATGTTTGAGGGAGATTATTTAATCTAAGAATTCATCTTTTTCGGCTCTCTGTAAACGAGTGTCATGACCTTTTGCATCCTTTGTGGAATCTCCGGGTGCATATCCAGATATTGTTGGAGAAGGAAAAAACAAGCGTCGAGCTTTTCAGAGTAACTCTTTTTCGACCAGTATTCCAGATCCTGGAGTTCCTGCTCTTGGCGGGTTACGATGCTTATTTCTTTTTTAAGTTTAAATTCAGTCATGCTGCAATATAACAAATTATGATTGGATTATGGAGCCCGATTATCTCGAAATTAATCAATAAAAAAAGGACAATCTGCCACCTGAATGGCAAGATTGTCCTGAAATTTTAAGCAAAAAAAGTTAAACTAAGCTGAACAATCGCAGTCGTCCGACAAAATGAGATACCATTTTTTGTCGATTTTTGCAAAATAGAATTGTTTCACGATCCATTGGTCAACAAGGATAACAACCTTCATAACCTGAGCAGATTTATATTTCGCAGGCAGTGAAAATGCCACAGCTTTCTCTTTTTGGTGATCCCAGTATTGAGGAAATTTTTTGAGTTTTTCATAATAAACACCATTTTTGTCTTTCGACTCCTCACACGTGCCTTTTTTAGGCATTTTATTATAAAATTTTAGACCTGTGATGTCGTTCATTTCCCAACCAACTTCTTGTGGAACCATTATTCCGTAGTTGTTTTCTCTCTCCAGAACACAGAATGCTCCCGGATTTGTGGCACGAGCAAACCCCACAACCGGATGGAAGAAATTGGTAACTGCTTTTTCACCTTCAAAAAGTAACTTATTAAAATTATTTTGATAATAAGTCTGCTCCAAAAAATATTTCAGGAATTTCGAAAAATCCGCTTGATTTCGAAGTTTATCGTTTGAAGTCTGTGAGGTTTTGGTGACTGCTTTGTCACCGTCTTTTTTTGTATCCTGTGCTGTTAATGTTGATGCCATTAACACACAAATTAATGACATAATTATTAGTGATGATTTTATTTTTTTCATTTTTCTTCCGTTTTAACTGTTATTAGAAGTTTTCGAATAAATGATTATTCATATTTTACTGTTGTTTTTACTGATTTAGTAATCTTTGTGTCTTTCAATTCGGCTCCAAATTCACCTTCATGATTATTGTAGATGATTTCTTGCAACAAATCGCCTGAATATATAAACGAGATGATTTCTGTTGTGCCACCCTGATAAATTTTCATTTCAGCCAATCGCTCGCTTGTGTCATATGTATTATCCATACCAATGTTATGAGAATAAACATTTGTGGTCCTGCCAAATTTATCTGCGACACTTGACATCGTACTGTTTGTGTCTTTTGCAACAAAAACACCATTATCCCATACAATCTGAATGGCTTCTTGCTCACCAAACAAAAGTTCGATTTTGGTGAGTTTTTCATCTGTATAATTGAACTTGTAGAGAAGTTTGTATTCACCTTCGAGATAATTGAGTGTGATTATCTTCCCTTTGGTATCTCTTTTTATATCGAGAAAATTACCCCAGTCATCCTTCGATCCGACTAAAAGTCCATATTCATAACTGAAGTTTGTGGTTACTCTGGCAGTTTCTTCCGCTCCGGGAAATGGTGAGGTGTGGATTGTTGAAGTTAATCGCCCGGTAGAGTCGTAATTGAAGATTGTTGAATCAAAAGGGATCGGAATTTGGTCGGTCAGACTGCTGTTGTCGTAGGAAACATACGTCTCTTTTTTGATGTTATTTTTTTTAATTGCTGTCTGCCAAACGGGCAGGAACTTATCTCTTATATTGTTTGAATAATGAAGATAGACGAGGACATTCTCAGGAATAAAATCCTGTGAATATGAGGTCATAAACAACCCCATTAAAAGCACCAATATATATTTCTGAAACATTATTACCATTCCTCAAAATAAATTTAATCTTATATGTAACATAATAAATGCTCTTGCACAAAACACAAAAAGGTTCTGCTTTTACCAAACATTCCATCCTCAATAGTCCGACTTACACCAGTTCCATCATATTATTGCATTATTGGATTATTGCATTAAAAAAAAGGTCGCCACTCTCTCAAATGACGACCTAAAAATTATTGGATTACTGCATTATTGCATTAGTACTCGTACAAAAATCCCTGTCGTTTTCTTGCTTCCTCATCCCATTGTTTTGCAACAGTTTTGAGGAATTCTTCCTTGTCAGCAACAAATGCAGGAATATCGAACCCAAGAATTGCCTGTGCTTTCGCTTTGGTTGAAAAGTCAGGGAGGGTAACGGGATATGTCTTCCCATGTTTAATCAAAATAATTGCAAGAGCTTTTCGTGCCTCTTCAGCTTTGGCGAGAGAAGTACCCACTACGCGTAAAGCTTCCACGGGAGCATGGAAACCAAGTCCGTTTGCTGCAGCTACCCAGTCCCATCTCCATTGAGCATGCCTGATCAACTTAAGTGCGGGTTTCATTTCCTCCGGTGTGGCACCGGCATCCCATGCAGCTTTGGCTTCAAGATGCGCTGAAGCAATCGCTTTTTCTGCAATTCTTCTCAACTCTTCTACTCTGTCCTGTCTGTCATAAACATCCTGAATCAGGGTCTCAGTCTCCTCACGGTGACAAACCTGGCAACTGTTTGCTACATTAGCCAGTGGACTCTGGATATGATGATCGGTGAACTTAACACCACCTTCAGATTTGTAAGGCATGTGACAATCGGAGCATGAAACTCCTCTTTTAGCATGAATTCCGGTCATAAAAAGTTCATAATCGGGGTGTTGAGCTTTAAGCATTGGAGCTTTTGAAAGCTTGTGCTCCCAGTCCTTGTAATCCATTTTGTCATAATAAGCTTCCATCGAATCGGCACTAAAACCGTTATCCCACGGGAAAGTCAGATATTTTTCGTCACCTTTGAAGTAATATTCAACATGACACTGAGCACAAACAAGGGATCTCATTTCCTGTCTTGAAGCTTTGGTAATATCTTTTCCTCTTCTTTGAAATGCTTCAACAAGTGCAGGTCTGGTTATCCTCAGGTTCATACTTTTGGGATCGTGGCAGTCCTGGCAGCCAATTGGATTAACAATCTCAGCGCCCTTGTCTTTCCATTTTCCTTTGTAAAACTCTGCTGCACCCACTTTTGCCATAACTCTCGGCACATCGGTACTCTTACAACTCCAACATGTTGCAGGCTGGGGACTGTCTTTAACGCCTCCCGTACGAAGGGTATTTCTGATATCCCGGATTGCATGCCCATGTCCTCTGCCCTGTTTGTAATCTTTGGCAAAAGCATAACCTGCCCACATAATAACTAGTTCAGGGTATTTTTCGAGATAATCGATATCTTTTGATCCGCCATGTTTACTGGCAAAATTGGTATCGAGTGTTTTCATGTAGGTTTCATATTCGCGCGGGTAATTTTCGCCCCACACTTCATTTCTCGGCTCCCAATCTGCGATCGGTTTTACTGCCTGAAGTGTAAAGCTCTCGGCTCTTCTCTCAACCACTGTTGAAGCAAAAAGACCAAGCAGAAAGACAATTAATACCGTGGCGAGAAAAAAGACCCAGCCCAGCCATGGTTTTTCTTTTAATAATTCAGAAACAGGTTTCATTTATTCCTCAGCTACTATTTTGAAGTGTTTGTTTTTAACCAATCCGGTACTACCGGTGTAAGTCCGGGCACCTTGGCATCCGGTGTTGAAGAGAGTGAATTCACTCTTCCATGGGGCACATCACGGTGACAGTCCCAACAGTAAACTCCCTCGATGTCGATGGATCTGTTACCTGTCTCGTAACCTCTGTTAGAGATTGGATGGATGGTATTGTCGTGGCATCTGATACAGTTTGCCTGAACAGCCTCTTTCCCGGCATCTTTAATTTTGATGACCTGCGGTTCGAGTCTGAAAGTGAACATGAATGAATGCCTCATCCCATCCTGAGCCTTAAACAGATATTTCGAGATAACATTATCCTGCGGGACATGGCAATCGTTGCATACTGTGAACCTTCCGTGGCTGCCTCTCTCCCAAGTGGCATAATAAGAATTCATCACATGGCAGTTGATACACGCTTCGGGTTTGTCGGATGCATACGATATTGCGTTCGATATGTACAGAACATGAAATCCGAGACCAAAAAATATACCAAGTGCAATGATGACGGGAAAACGCCAGTTTTGGGGTGGAACTAAATTATTGAGTAACTTTTTTATTACTCTCATTCCATTCTTTCTTATTGTGGTTGATAATCAGAATTTCAATTCTGCTTAAAATAAAACTACAAAAAACTTAAATTGTATGCAAGAATAATCTTTCGAAAGATACAAATTATTTTAGAATTGTAAAATAATTTTTTGGGAATTTTTTGGGGGAGGAATTAGATTGTAGTGGGATAATTACAATTTATACCTTTTCGGGTATAAATATCTATTCAGAACACAATATTATACCCTTTCAGGTATATTTTTATAATCTCCTTCCCTTTTCAGATAGGAAATTATCTTAACTCATTGGTGAAAATTTTATCCATTTACCGTTCCAATAAAATTTTGAAATTATTCTCCGTTTATCAAAAATAGAGTGTAAAACATTTGCACATGTCAACCGATATTTTTAGGTTTTGAAATACATATTAAAAAAATTTTAGGTTAGATATGAAAAAGTTGATAACTTTTTTTCTTTTGGTTTCAACTCTGTTTGCACAAGCCCCCTGGCAGGCTCCCGGATTAAAGATTGAGCATGCCCTCACATACAATAACACCTCGTATATTTTCTACCGACACTTCACTTCCAATATTAATGACTACGAACTTCTCTTTGAAAACAAATTGTATCGAAAGAATCTCAATTCGGGAGTCGAAACATTGCTTTTCAGTGGTAGAACCGAATACCTGGCGACAGAATTGATTTCACTTGAGGAAGTAAAATTTATCTCGTTCTCAGCGGAACACCCCGATAGCTTTTATTTTGCAGGACAGACTGTGGGTGACTCATCGGGAGCATTCATCAAAGGAAATAGCATCGATCTCTTCTTTCCCAATAAACAAATTGAATTCTTTTTCGCTTCAAAACAAAATCCGGGGAAATTTTATTTAAAAATTGATGGCGAATACAAGGTCTCAAACGACTATTGTAAAACTTTCCAAATGCTTCACCAGATTGAAAAGATATTTAGTGTTTCCCCGTTTAATGATATGGAAGTAACCGGTTGGAATTACGGGAAAGTCGTTCGTTCAACTGATGGGGGGATCAATTACACAAATATCTATGAACCTGCATTTTCCTACGACTCTGTCTCTACATATTATACACAGGACAGCTCATTAACGCTGATCAGTTCGTGTGGTGACTATGAATGGATGAACCAGATTTTATATTCAAATCAGGGAGGAAACCCAGGCACATACTTCCCCGCACTCCAACGGTTTTTTGGAAGAATGGAATTAATCCCTTACAAATCTCCATCTGACAGTCTCTATTTTTATCACGCTGATACTCTATTCAGTAAACCAATTGTGTCGCAAAATCTAATTGGGGCAACAGTTTCCAGAATATTTGATCAAAGACTTACGGGTGCGACAACAATAAATAAATCGACAGAACTGTTCATTTCAACCAGAAATAAGATTTACAAGAAAACAGGAAATTTATACGAAGAGGTAAAATCTATCAATTTGCCTGTAGTTGAATTTGACTTTTATCCAATGCATATCGGCGATTTCTGGGTTTACAGAGTTACCGGATGGTCGGAAAATCCATGGAGCAACGAGATTGACACCATAATTACGACCCGGATTGTGGGAGATACTCTTGTACCGGGGTGGGGTAAATACTTTTTGTCAGACAGATTTAATTACAATCCGTATTTCCACAAAATCGAAAGAAAAGACGAAAAAGGGAAAATCTTTGAACTTCTAAATTGGGGACCTGATTCAACCCGATATGAATACCTGATAGACGATAATACACTCATCCAAGGAGACATTTCCGGAATGCAAGCTTTGGGGCATCACAGTTATTATTGCCGGGTTACCGATATCAGTTATAAACAACACTTTGGCAGGTACCGGGTCACAAGAGACCTGGAGGTGGGTTCGTGGTATTGGTATCGGATCACATCAATTGACGGTATAGGTGTAGAGGAGGCAAAAGCTTCATTTGACTTTGGTCAGACAAAATACAAACTAAAAGGTGCGTATGTAAATGGAATGGTTTATGGAGACACCACAACAACCGGAATTGATGATGAGTTACAAACGCCTGAATCGTTTACAGTTTCACAAAATTACCCAAACCCTTTTAACAGCAGCACCAAATTATCGTTTAGTCTTCCTTTTTCAGGCGATGTGATTATCAGAGTTTTTAATATTCTCGGTCAGGAAGTTTTAAAAATAAATCCAGGATATCTCCCTGTTGGGAAAAACGAAGTGTTATTGACAATGCCTCCGAACTTGAATTCGGGTGTTTATTTGTGCAGAATAGAGTTTGGAGACAAATCAGCAACACGAAAGATTATGTATTTGAAATAAGCCTGGAAAAGTATTTCGTCGAATAAAACTCACCCCACCTCAAGAAATAAGTCCAACAAAAAACCCCGGCACTTGCCGGGGTTTTTGAATTTTAATATTACAAATCGGAGGATGCGTAAATTATTTCCCATCCCTGTAGATTCTGTAAACTATTGAGGTAATGACTTCGTTCATGGTTTCATCAATATGATTAGTGTCGGTTTTCTGAAGTTGATTCATTAAACCATCTCTATAATCGATTGTAATTTTGGTAAGAAAACCCTCGCCTCCCCCATCGGTTAAAGTCCAACGATCTTTGGTATCATAAGCCACCGAAACACCCGCCTCATGCCATGTGATCTGCCACGGCCTGCCGTATTCATCGTATCTCCCCTCAAATCTGTCCATAATTTCACCCGTTTTTTTTGCTTCAATAAGGTGGCCACCCTCCAAATATATTTTACCAACTTTTTGGAGCACACCCTTTTTGTAGGTGTAGACGATGTTGTCAGCCTTGGTGATTTTTCCATCTTTGTCCCTGGTGAAAGTACGGAGTGTCTTTTTGTCTCCCTTAATTTTTAATAGATTCCCTTTTTTATCGTATTCAAAGAAGAGAGATGCCGGTTTTGAGTCAGCCTTTTTCACTCTATCGTTTACGGTTATCGAAGTTAATCTGCCTTCTTTGTCATAGTCACATCTTGTACTATCCAGAAGTGTTTCAGTTTTGTCGCTGTGAATTATTGACGAAACATGAAGTTCAGCCATGATGCCAAGTTCTTTAATCTTTTTTACATAATAAGGCATCAGTTTTTCGCGGATTATGGGATCAAGTCTGAAATCGTCAATTTTGGTGTCGTTATAAGTGCGAACTGATTCAAAATCCAGTTGTGGAAATGGTTCAGTCAGGATAAAATCCTGTGAGAAGAGACTTGTTGTGATTAAAACAAAAAATGTTACTGCTGAAAAAAGGAATTTTTTCATAAGTGTCCTTTAAAAATTGGTTAAATAGATCGGTTAAAATTGGCAAAAATATTTTCTTGCTACCCTAAAATATAAATTTTTGATTAAAAATTAAAACCCAAAACCAATGATAACTAAATCATGTTACCATCGGTCGGATAAGTTTCTGGCTCTCGGCTGAGAATAAATATTCCCCCCTACATCCTCCAGATAAAAGCAATTATAAATGTTAAAACCAATCCCATCACAATTGGTAAAAAGGTTGAGACAAGAGTCCACTTTACCGAACCTGTTTCTTTGTAGATGGTATAGATTGTTGTTGAACAGGGGTTATGCAACAATGAAAAGATCATAATATTAATGCCGGTGAGTAAAGTCCACCCGCCATGCTGAAGTATCGTTGCAGTTTGAACATCATCAAGTTCAAACATTACACCTGCACCTGAACCCGCTCCGGCTATTCTTGCAGACATTACTGTTAACATCAATATTGTGGGAATAACTATCTCATTTGCAGGAATTGCAATCACATACGCAAGAAATATCACGCCGTTTAACCCAAAAATAACAGCTATCGGATCAACGGACTTAATAAAATGTTCTGCAAGCGACACATCCCCGACTGTGATGTTTGATATGAGCCAGATTACAAGTCCCGCAGGAACTGCAAATACTATCGCTCTCCACAATACAAAAAGAGTTCTGTCGATTAGTGAAGTATAAAGAGTTTGCAAGATTCTTGGTGGTCTGTATGGGGGTAACTCAAGACTGAATGTCGAGATCTCCCCTCTCAAAACAGAGCGTGATAACCCCCATGAAACGATAAGACTAAGAAAAATCCCCAACATTGCAATAAAAACCACTGCTCCTGCGGAGGCAATTCCGGCAATCCACGCAGGTGCCGCAGCACCAATAAAGATTGTAGCCACAAGTATTTGTGTGGGCCATCTGCCATTACAGAGTGAAAAATTATTTGTGATAATAGCAATTAATCTCTCCCGAGGGGAGTCAATTATTCTTGTAGCTACCACTCCGGCAGCGTTACAACCAAACCCCATACTCATGGTGAGAGCTTGTTTCCCGTGGGCACCGGCCTTGCGGAAAATACCATCTAAATTAAAAGCCACTCGAGGAAGATAACCAAAATCTTCAAGCAACGTGAACAGAGGAAAAAAGATCATCATTGGTGGGAGCATCACACTGATTACCCATGCTCCGGCAAGATATGCACCATCAATCAATGCTCCTGAAAGCCACCAGGGTGCTCCGATGGTATCCATTGCCCCTTTTAGCCATGGATGACCCCAATCAACGAGTAATGTTGCAAGCCATCCCGAAGGATAATTGGCACCAATAATCGTCAACCAGAAGATGACTGCAAGCATCAAAAACATCAATGGAAAACCAAATATTCGACTTGTGACCAGCTTGTCAATTTTTGTGTCAAGTTTAAACGCTACTTTGGAGTCACCTATTTTAACGGCATTTTTGGCTATATCTGCAGCTTCGGAATAAATTGATTCAACAAGGTTGTCATGAAAACTCTCTCCCTGTTCTATTCGGATATTTCTGGCTGCTTCTAAAATTTCATTTTTCATATTCCTGAAAACTCGTTTTGTTCTATTGCATCAATAATTCGCTGATCCCCTTCAAGCAGACGAAGGGCAACCCAGCGTGCATTTGGTAGATTGGGATATGCTTTTTTGATTTTTTTTGTTAAATTTTCGATTGATGAATTAATTTCATTTGTGAAAGAGGTCACTTTTCTGGGTTTGCAGACAAACTCACCAGTAGCTACCATGTGAATGTAGGAAAGCAAATCGGGAATTCCTTCTCCCTGTCGTGCAGAAGTTGGAACAACGGGAATCCCAAGGTCTTTCGACAAACTTCTGATATCCACTTCGATCCCGTTCCGTTTTGCCTCATCCATCAAATTAATACACAAAACTGCCTTGTCGGTGATTTCCAAAACCTGCAAAACCAGATTAAGATTTCTTTCGATTCTTGTAGCATCGGCAACAATTACCGTAACATCGGGTTTACCAAAAAGAAGAAAATCGCGGGCAATTTCCTCATCTGTACTTGTGGATAGAAGTGAATAAGTTCCGGGCAAATCAACTATCTTATACTTGCTACCACTATACTCAAATGCTCCCTCAGCTCTTGCCACCGTTTTGCCGGGCCAATTGCCTGTATGCTGCCTAAGACCTGTAAGTGCATTAAATACAGTGCTTTTTCCGGTATTGGGATTTCCTGCCAGTGCAGCCACAAAATCAAATTTCGAAAGGTCGAGCCCCATCCTCTTTAATGTGGCATTTTTATTTGCGGGACAAATCTCGCAAGCTCCACCACTCATTTCATCCTGCCTTTCTTACATTTTTTACAAAAATCAGTTTTGCCTGTTCAATCCGAAGTGCAGCCACTGCACCACGCACACGAAACGCAACGGGATCACCCCCGGCGCTTGACATTTCAAACCTCACCCTGCTTCCCGGTACAAATCCGAGATCCATCAATCTTCTCCTTTGTTGACCACGCAACAATTTTGAGATTTTGTGGATGTCACATTCGTAACCTTTATCCAATTTGTCAAGAGTGGAAAGTTCAAGTGGATCCGCCATTGCCGCATCTATCTCTTCAACTGTGATGTTTGAACTCAATAGACGGGTAAAAACCAATTCTTCACCATCAGCTATAAATGCGGTTTTATGATTTTTATTTTCAACTATCCTTATCGTCATCCCGGGATAAACCTTTTCCGCAATGATCTGATTATAAACATCAACCGGTTCATCTTCAATGTGGGTGATTCTGGCATAGGAGTTTTCTTTAACATCCTTTAACAATATCCCTTTTCTTGGTGGAACATTCCCATCTTTGTCGGGTATGGGATCACCATCAGGGTCGTAAAGTGGATTGCCAAGCCGGGATGCCAGATGATCAGCTTCTTCTTCACTTATCAGATGCTCCCTTGCTTCTGCCTCTGCGTGCCACATATCCTGAGCCACACCTGTTTTGTCGGCGAGATAACTCTCCCACAAACGATGAATTCTGATAATCTTCAGGGCATAACTTCTCCCTTCGGGGGTCATGTAGATATTTTCACCCACAACGGAGATAAGTTTGGAGTTCTCGAGAGACTCTTCAATGCTCAGTGCAGCTCTTCTTGAGACACCCAATGCTCCTGCAAGACTGTCAATGGTGGATGCTCCATTTTTACTCTCATAATCATACAGATGTTTAAGTGCATTTTCATGCTGCTCTTTTTCAAGAAAAGCTTTCTGCTTTTTGGATTTAAAAAAGTTCATCTCACATCCTCAATAAAAAACAGATTGGATGCAATTTTTTCGCTGATATTAAACGTATCATTGCCTACCTGAATAATTGTTGAATTGTCGTATGTCAGTCTGGAGACGATCATCACCAATTTGTTTAATGATAATCCTATTTCCGTAAAATAGTCCATAAGTTCCTTGCTCGAATCGGTGACTTTTACCAACCGGTATTTTTTACCCACCTCACATTTAGGAAGTGTAACCCAATCGGGCAATTCGGGTAAATTCCCAAACTTGTCAGGAATTGGTTCACCATGAGGATCAAATTTTGGGTGTCTCAAATATTTATCAAGCTTTTCGATCAGAAAATCTGAAGTGGAATGCTCCAGAATTTCCGCCTCAGCGTGAACCTCACTCCAGGTGAGTCCCAATACATCCACGAGGAAAAGTTCCCAAATTCTGTGGCGTCTGATTACATGAAGAGCCGTTTTCTTCCCGTCTTCGGTGAGCGACATCCCGCGATACTTTTCATAATTCAGGAATCCCTGCTCCGAAAGACGCTGAACCATTTCGCTGGTCGCCGCTTTTGAAACTTCGAGTTTATTTGCAACATCTGTCGTGCTTACACTCTTGTCGGGATGCGACTCAAGTTGGTAAATCACTTTGATGTAGTCTTCTTTGGATATTGTTGGCATATAATTAAGTTTTCTTGTTATTTAAATTTAAGCATTCCTAACTTAATAATAAAGGGCAATTTAAATCCTGCTGTGTATAACTCATCCGTGCGAGTGATATATTCGTAGAGAAACAATAAATTCCTAAATTTGTTATTGTTAATTACAAATCTTAAAAGACAATACTGCGATGCAAACAAAATTTACATTAACCACATTCCTGCTCGCTCTGGTGGGGGTTACTGCATTTGGAGCATTAGTCGGATACCTTATAAGAAAATTTTTTTATAAGGATATACCGGCAAATGGAGATTTTAAAGAAGGACTTGACAAAGCTACTGAATACCTTGTTAAAAAGACTAAATCCAAACTGCAAAGCTCGGCAATTGTAATTCTTGCTCTTGGCATTGCCCTGGTTGCTCAACCGATTGCCTGTCAGTTTGGTGTTGATCTCAATTTTTTTGGACTCTCACCAACACATCAGTTTTGGTTCCTGATGGGAGGAGGAAGCATTGTTCTCTTTGGATTATTTCAGTGGACGAAAAGTCGGTAGATATTTAACCAGTAATTTTTACAGTTACGCAGATTACACAGATTAGCACAGATTTTCACGAAAACGGGGGAGAAAACTCGCCTGGGCGAGTGATAAGTTCGTAGAAATAATGTGAATCTCTGACCCAAAAAAACTCGCCTCGGCGAGTGATATGTTTGTAGGAGACACGTTCGTAGAAAAATCCCTAAATTTGGGAATGAAACTGAAAATTTTTGTTATTCTTTTTGTTGTGATGTTCTCTTACGGAGCAGAAGCCCAGTTTATTCAACTCACTAAAGTTGGAGGCGGGGTTGGATTGGGTGTTTTAAAAGGTAATGCCGCCGAGGAATTTGGTTACTCCCTTCAGGGTTCGGTGGATTTTAAATTATGGTTCTCTGAGAAATATTATTTTCGAACTACTGCATTTTATACACGAAAATTTACAATACTTCTCCCTGAAGACAGATTTGGAAGAAACTACCCTTTCCTGCAAGGTTTTTCCCTTAAATTTATGGGGGAACAACTCATTACTCCCCATATTTCAATCGAAGCGGGTGGTGGACTTGCAATAATCAACGACCGTTCTTTCCCCGAAATTGACAGTTGGTCACTTGGCAGTGGAATCTCGTTCCATACCGTTTTTTATTTCTATGATAAAACAGTGGAAACCACAGGACTTTCACTTCATACGGGTGTTGAATGGAATGTCGGATTTTTTAATACTATCCCCGAAATGAACGGGATCCAGGCACAACTCCACTATAACTTTAATTAATAATTACTTTCCCAAAAAGAATCCCGTCCGGAGTGGCCGCTCTAACAAGATAAATCCCTGCCGCCCATCCGGAAGAATTAACTAAAATACTTTTTACTCCCTCATCTAAAAATGATTCCCCGGATATAAAGACCCTCTCTCCTGTAATTGAAAAAATTTCAACCCGGGAAATGGTAATTTTTTCATTCATCACCGACACCGAAAAATCTCTCTCCGCCGGATTTGGGAAAATCGAGAGTGTTAATGGTTTATTTGCGGAATTGACGACAGATTCATCTTCGATACTTGTTGTGGATTCAACAAATTTCCTTTGAGAGAAACTGAAACTGCTCGTCTTAACATTTGTTGCGGATATTCTCAAGTTATTTATGGCAATTACCTGGCGGGGAGCAATTGAACTTGTAGCCCGGTAAACAGAAGAATCACAAAGTGTTGATCCCGATGCATCAAGTACCAAAAGTGGGAAGTTTGAAGAAGTTACCGAACTATCACTTGATCGAAATGAGTAGGCTGTGGTTCCGTTCCCATACATCCCAAATCTTAGTCTGCCTTTAAACATTGCCCAAAGTGTTGAACACATCCTGTTTTCGTAAAGATCAGAATCATCAAATAAAGTGGATTGCCAGACTAAATTGGCATTTTCGTTTAATCCCGTCCCGAAAGTCATTTTACCCCTGTAAGCGGCATAAATATCCGAAGTAAGGTTATCAGAAAAACCGGAAGTAAAAAGTTTTCCAGTCTCCCCAAAAGCAAAAACCTTCCAACCCGGTTGTTGAAGTTTACTCTGCAATATTCCACCACAAACAGAACCTGAATTTAAGACGGGTTTTAACCCTGTCAGGTCATCCCCCACAACAAAAAGAACCGTGGAGCCGGAGAGTGTTGAGGTAAATGATGTGTCGGTCTCCGAGGTTGGAGAATAATTTAGAATTTGTGCAGAATGTGAGAGGGATGAAAGTGCAGTGACCAATAAATTCGCCTGACTCAAATATGTTGGATTTGTTAAAACAACAATTCTGCTTGAATTTGTTGTTTGCAGAAAAGTTGATATTGCTGTTGACCAGACATTTGCCTTAAAACCTGTACCCGTAAGAGTAATATCAGTTACCGGTACACCGGGATTGGAAATGGAAAATGGTTTGGCAGATGCCGGGATGGTTTTTATCCGTTTATTGACAAAATCATATTCCCATCCTGCAACAAGTTGGTGAGCAAGTAAATTTTCGATTTGGTATGAAGGTTGAGTTGAAGTGATATTCGTCAGGGAATCAACACGATAAATTGTCACTGCTCCACTACCCATCACTGTTCCCGTTCCATCAGGTGAGATACAGATGGTCGTCCGGTCATCAATTCCAACAATTGTTACATCGTTTATACCCTCACTATTGAGTTTGACAAAAAGTGGCACCATCCTCCCCTGTCTCGCTCTTTCAATAACATGTGTATCAAAAAGTACACCCGGGAAAAGTTTCAGAAAGTCACTTTCAACATGTGATTGATTTATAAATGGATTGGACAACGCATCATCGGGATAATATGTCCCATATTTTGCAGAAAGGTCGTGTTCCCCAAGCACCATGGCTCCCGCTGAAGTACCGGAAACTACTCCCCCTCTGTTAAAAACCACCTTGATTGCCTCTTCGGTTAAGGTCCCTTTCCAGTAGTTTATATAATTGTATTGGTTTCCACCTTTAATAAAAATGCCATCTGCTGCCACGATCGAATCATACATCGCTTGAGAATCTGCCAGGGTTCTTGAGTTAATTCTTAGGTTATAAGATGTGGAAGCACCAAGGGATTCAAAATAATCGGGTATCCAGGTGGTTTCGTCATTAACGGAGAGCACCACAATTTTTCCAGAGTCTGCCTTTTCAACTATCCAGCTGTAAGGTGCACGATTCCAATCATTTGTTCCCTCAGAACCCCCTCCAACTGCGCAGATATATCCTTGGGGGGATAAGTCCACGGAAATAACCAAAACAAAAATCAAAACCGACAAAAATTTCATCAACTCTTTTCCCGGAACATCCGGCTCCATATTTTTAAAAACTCCCGGGTAATATATATATTTTTGGGAAACTTCAGAAACTCAGAAACTCAGAACTTCAGAACTTTAGAACTTTAGAACTTTAGTGACTCGAGTATTTGATAACTCATTCGTGTAACTATCCCACTCCGTGAAAATCTGTGTTAAATCCGCGTAATCCGCGTAACTATACCCCCTCTGGATATCCTGATAATACACAGATTCCGGTATCATCCATGTCCTTTTTATTTTTTAACTTTGTAGTCACAAAAATTTAAAATTCCCCAACGGAGATAAATGAATCACATCAGAAACTTCTGTATAATTGCACACATTGACCATGGCAAAAGCACCATAGCCGACAGACTGCTTGAGACCACCGGCACAGTGAGCGATCGTGAAGCCAAAGCTCAAATCCTCGACAGTATGGATCTTGAAAGGGAACGCGGCATCACCATTAAATCGCACGCAATACAGATGGAATATAAGGCTGACGACGGTTTTAATTATGTCTTAAATCTGATTGATACTCCAGGGCACGTCGATTTTACTTATGAAGTTTCCAGATCGCTCGCTGCATGTGAAGGGGCACTCCTGATAGTTGATGCTTCACAAGGTGTTGAAGCCCAAACGATCTCAAACCTCTATCTGGCAATCGGATCGGGACTTGAAATAATCCCCGTTCTGAACAAAATTGATCTTCCGGGTGCCGAACCCGAGAGAATCGCTCAGCAAGTGATTGACCTTCTTGGCTGCAAAAAGGAGGATTTGATCTATGCGAGTGCCAAAGCAAAAATTGGAATCAAAGAAATTCTTGAAGCAGTTGTGGCAAAAATTCCTCCTCCAAAAGGAGATCCAGAGAAACCACTTCAGGCACTAATATTTGACTCCGTTTTTGATCCCTACCGTGGCGCTATCGCATATGTTAGAGTGATGAATGGTGTCATCAAAGAAAAAGAGAAAATGCGCTTTTTCGCCCACGATAAAGAATATATCGCTGAAGAGGTGGGTACCTTGCGTCTTGGTAAAATCCGCACAGGCCAGATAACAGCCGGTAGTGTGGGCTACATTATTGGTGGAATTAAAGATGTAAAAGATACCAAAGTGGGTGACACGATCACACATGCCAAAGGTGGAGCTGAATTTGGACTTCCCGGTTATCAGGAGATAAAACCGATGGTATATAGTGGTCTTTATCCCACTAACACAGAAGATTTTGAAGACCTGAGAGATGCTCTTGACAAATATATTTTAAATGATGCATCCCTCATTTATGAACCCGAAACCTCCGTTGCTCTCGGATTTGGATTCAGATGCGGCTTTTTGGGCCTCCTCCACATGGAGATTGTTCAGGAAAGACTTTTCAGAGAGTTTGATCAGGCAATTATAACCACTCTTCCTAACGTGGAATATGTGGTTTATAAACGAAACGGCGAAAAAGTTGTTGTAGATAACCCCGATCACATGCCACCAGTCGGAGATATTGATCTTATCGAAGAACCGTATGTAAAAGCACAGATTGTTACTCCAAGTGAATATGTGGGCGGTATCATGAAACTCGCCATGGATAAAAGGGGAATTTACAAAAACACTACTTATATCGATCCAACAAGAGCCGATTTAAGTTTTGAGTTTCCACTGGCTGAAATAATTTTTGATTTCTACGACAAACTGAAGTCAATTTCCAGAGGTTATGCCTCCTTCGATTACGAATTAATCGGCTATCAGGAATCTGACCTGATAAAACTTGATATCCTTTTAAATGCAGAGCCTGTTGATGCTCTATCTATGATTGTCCACCGTTCCAAATCTTACGACTGGGGCAGAAAAGTCTGTGACAAACTAAAAGACCTGATCCCAAGACAATTATTTGAGATTTCGATTCAAGCTGCCATTGGAAGCAAGGTAATCTCCCGTTCCACAGTAAAAGCAATGCGCAAAAATGTGATTGCCAAGTGTTACGGTGGTGACATTTCCCGTAAGAGAAAACTGCTGGAGAAACAAAAAGAAGGCAAAAAGCGGATGAAACAGGTAGGCAATGTTGAAATACCACAGGAAGCTTTCCTCGCCGTTTTACAGATCGAAGATTGAAAATATCAGATAGAAAATTTTACGGAAGGCTGTTTTTTGTAATAGCAGTTGTTTTTATTCTGATAATATTGGTACGCCTTTTTTTAATCTCAACCTACAAAATAACCACCAACTCAATGGAAGCCACCCTTGAACCGGGTGATTTTATCGTTGTTTACAAGTTTGGATATACAAGGCAGGAACCTGTTTATATCCCCCTTACCAACCTCTCTCTCCCCTTCACAACCTGGGGTGGATCTGCCAAACCGGAAAAAAATTCGGTAATCGTCTTTAAATTTCCCGAAGGAAAAAAGGATGACAGATCAAATCCTGTTTATGTTAAAAGACTCATCGCTCTTCCAGGTGATACAATCAAAATTGTATCAGGTGAAGTTTTTGTGAACGGAGTGAAACAACCCCGACCACCTCTAATGAAACAATCAAAAATAAAATCGAAAGATGACGGCAGTTCACAGATATTCCCCGGTGATGACGACTGGAACGAAGACAACTATGGACCACTCTACATCCCCAAAAAAGGTGATACAATCGAGGTCAATCTGTCGAACTATTCACAGTGGGAAGATATCATTAGAAGGGAGCAGGGAGACACCTCATTAACGGTTTCAGGGCATAAATTCCTCTTAAACGGGAAAGAAATAAATAGTTATATTGTACAAACTGATTATTATTTTGTAATGGGTGACAACCGTGACAATAGCCTCGACAGCCGGTTTTGGGGATATGTCCCCTATGATTATATCATCGGTGAAGTATCCTTTATTTATTGGTCAGTTGATCCTTTCTCCACCGGTTCGTTCCCACAAATCAAATTCAACAGGTTCTTTAAAACGATAAACTAAGGTTTTATCATGAAAAATCTCCTTCTGGTCATCGCTCTTGCAGTTATTTTACCATCTACCCTCTCAGCTCAGGATAATTATATGGTGTTCCTGAAAAACAAAGGTTTCACCGGTGAATTTTCACATGGGAGTTTCCTTTGGTCTCTGGCAGGTTCTACCCTCTCGAGCGAAAGCATTAACAGAAGAATTAAACACCTCGGCGAAAAAAACTACCTGTCGGAGCAGGATATCCCCGTCTCTGCAGAATATATCGCAAAACTTGAATTAACCGGAGCCAAAATTCGCTGGAATTTAAAATGGTTCGGTTGCATTTCTGTTACCGCCGACGCTTCAACTCTTGATAAAATAAAAAAACTTGATTTTGTAAGTTATGTCCGCCCCGTAATCAAAATTAAAGTTCCACTTGAATTTAGAAATCCCTTAAATCCCATTGAAGATGATGCCCTTGCTTCCCTCTCCGGAAACACCACAACGCCAAACTCAACACTTAATACCTTATCCCTGATACCTGATAATTATTCAGAGTCCGACATCAAACTTTATGGTGGATCATACACCCAATATAAGATATCTGATGTACCCGAGGTTAACAGAATGGGAGCTACAGGCAAAGGGATCAGGATTGGTGTTCTTGATTCGGGATTTGACTGGGAACGACATGAAGCTCTCAAAACGAGAAAGGTTATTGCTGAATACGATTTTGTAAAAAAAGATAAAGTAACTGCCAACCAGGAGGGAGATCCTGCAGGCCAACATGGTCACGGCACTTTTTGTTTTTCAGTCTGTGGTGGATTCTTTGAAGGAAAACTTGTTGGTCCTTCTCATGATGCAACTTTTGTTCTTGCAAAAACTGAAACCACTGAATTTGAAAGAATGGTTGAGGAAGATAACTATGCCGCCGCAATTCAATGGATGGACAGCATTGGCGTGGATATCACCACCAGCTCACTCGGCTACACCGTTTTTGATGATGCCACCTACAGGTATGAAGACCTGACAGGAAACACTGCAATCTGCACAAAAGCAATCAATTATGCATTTTCAAAAGGAATTTTAACTTTCACTGCATCGGGAAATTCGGCAAACGACCCCTGGTTTTATGTTTCAACCCCGGGAGATGGATATGAGGCTCTGGCAATTGGTGCAGTTACAAAAAATCGTGATATCGCGGATTTTTCTTCGGGTGGTCCCACGTCCGATGGAAGAATTAAACCTGATTTTTCTGCTGCCGGTGTTTCCGTTTTTGGTGCCCTCGCTTCATCAAAGAACAAGTTTGAGAGATCAAACGGTACTTCAGCAGCAACTCCTATAGCTGCCGGTATTGGTGGACAACTACTTTCTCTTTTCCCCCATCTGAAAAATACTCAGGCAAGATTTATTCTGCGTTACACCTCAGATCAAAAAATGATGCCTGATAACTTGTTTGGATATGGACTTGTTTCAGCTCTTGAGGCTGTCACTCATCCAAATCTGGAAAAGGAAAGTAACGGGACATGGTCGTTGCACAAACGGTTTAGAGACAAAGTAAGAGCTAAAAGTGTTTATCTGGTTTACAAAACTGGATATGGCAAAACTGATCGTGTCCAGATGAATCAACTTGAGGATCAACACTATAAAGTGAATCTTCCAAAAGTGGCACACAAAGAGGCATTTGAGTTTTGGTTTGATGCAGGTGAATCTTCAAACGGAGTCAATTTCCCTTCAACAGGGAGAAAATATTACACCCTTCCGGGCAACGAAAATGTGTATTCATCCGTTCAGACAAAAATTGACCTCAATAAATTTTCGAAAGAAAAAGCCGCAAAATTTACAGGCGTAAATCCCAGAATTTATGTCAAATTTAAGACCGGTGCCAAGTCAACCATTGTGGTAATCAAAGATATCGCAGGAAATATTGTTGCTTCAATCCCTGTTCCGGATATTCAGTACGATAACAGAATTATTTGGGATGGTAAAAACTCATCCGGCAAACGGGTACCTGTTGGGATTTATACCTCAACAGTAATGATTGATGGAAGACCGGGCGGAAAACAGATATTTTTTAGAAGGTAATTCGGGCAGGAAAAAGACCTGAAAGCGCAGTCGATACTTTATCTCAAAGTTGTGGAAGTTTAGAAGATTAAAATTCTTCATCATTCCCAAATAAGGCAGCGCTTTCAGGAAATTATTGGATCAAAGGGACTACTGATAAAGTTGGCCTCCTCTGTTTGTTATGAAAAAACGATATAAAAGGGAGTACTGATAAAAATTCCTCCTCTGTTTATTTTTGAAAATTCGATATAAAAGGGACTATCAATAAAGTTTGCCTCCTCTGTTTATATTTAAAAATGGATACAAACTCACAAACCTTAACTCAACTTACAAAAATATTCCGTTAATGTCAAGCACAATAAAATTATATTTTTGAGGTAAATTTTCTACCTGTTTAACCCCGACCCGGGTAAGGAAAAATTGGGTAAACGGCATTGACTACGAATATTTAACCCCTCCGGGGTATTTTTAATCATTATCAAAAAAAATCCGCGGCATCCGTGATAATCTGCGTAATCCGCGTTCCATTTTAAAATTCCCCTCTGCGTTACTCTGTTTAATCTGCGTGTACCTGTCCGCCGGGGTGGATCCGCGTCCCCTATTGCGGTTTTCATATTGCAGACGGCAATCGGGACGCTACGAATATTAATTCCTCTTCGAGGAAAATGGCTATGTTAATATCCTGGGAAATCACACGAATCTGCATTATTGGATTACTGCATTATTGCATTATTGGATTATCATAAAGCCCTGCGTTTAATCACAACTTTTCCATGTTTTAAGATAGTTATTGTTTCTGAAATAAATTATTATTAGATTCCTTACATACAAAACTGAAGTTTGGATCTGTCAATGAAAAAGTTATTCTTCTTCCTTATTATTACAGTGTATACTGTTCTTCCACAAACCAAACCTGAACTTATCCTTCCAGTTGGACACAAAAATAAAATTGATGCAGTGAGCTACAGCCCCGATGGGAAATTGATCCTTTCGGCAAGCTGGGACAACACCGCAAAACTGTGGGATGCAAAAACAGGTGTGTTGCTTCGTAATATTGAAGCTCACCGCGAGGAGGTTGTGGATGCTCAGTTCAGTCCTGATGGAAGTTTGTTTTTTACTCTATCCTGGGATCAATCAATAAAAATTTGGGAAACCGTTTCGGGTAAATTGGTCCATAATTTTTTCACTGAAGGAGATGCTGTTACGGGAGCATCTTTTAGTCCTGATGGGAAAAGGCTTTTAATCACAGGATATGAAGGTAGAGTTGAAGTAAGGGATTTGGCTTCGGGGAATGTTGTATTACCACTTACAGGACATTCAGGATCCATTGAAACAGGCAGATACAGCAGTGACGGTAAACTAATAATAACCATCGCCTGGGATGGAACAGTGAAAGTGTGGGACAGTCAAACAGGTACTCTTAAACACTCACTCCCCACCGGAAACAACTGGCCTGTGAGTGCAGATTTTAGCTCCGATTCCAAATATTTTTACAGTGCTGCCTATAATGGAATTGTAAGGCTTTGGGAAACTTCCACCGGGAAAATGGTCTCTGAATTCAGGGGCATCCCTTCCGAACAAAATCTTCCTGCTTTTAGCCCCGACAGTAAAAAAATTGCCGTCCCCAATGCCGGTGATTCGGTGAATGTCTTCGAAATAGAAACGGGAACAAACATCGCCACCCTCTACCTCTTTTCCGAAGAACCATGTAATATTTCAGGGGTTCATTACTCAGACGATGGTTCCAAACTGATGGTCACATTTTTCCAGTCAAACCCGACGATATGGCGCACTGAAGATTATCAATTACTTCATGTAATCTTTAGCATCCAATCACTTGTCGGGGCATCAGGCTTCAGTTCTGATGGTAACTCTGCGGTTTTTGCTGATTATAATGGTAACATTATTACCGTGGATGTAGAATCAGGAAAACAATTAACTGACCTGGCTGGTAAAACCATATCGATAAACTCAGCGAAATTTAATCCTGATGGTGATAAAATTGTTGCCACCTACGACAACGACAGTCTTAAAATACTCGATGTTTTAACAGGAAAAGCCAGGAGCATCAATCCCGGGGAGAGTATTGTGTCCTGGTTTGCAGGCTTCAGCCCCGACGGTAAAAAGATATTGGTGCCGGGTCTGGATTATTCTCTTATTGTATTGGATGTTAATTCGGGTGAGGTAAAAAATCGGGTTGTGGGGCATGAAGATTTTCTGGTGGCTGCTGAATTTAGTCCTGAATCTGATAAGGTTGTCTCTGTTACAATGGACTCCTCTGCTTCACTTTGGAATTTAAAAACCAACAAGGAGGAAAAAAATCTGAGTGGCGTAAGCGGCGACCCCTCATCCGTTGTTTTTAGTCCCGATGGGAAAAAAATTGCGATTGCAAGAAGAGACAGCACAACTTCCATAATCGATCTCACCTCAGGTAAAGTAATTCTCACACTTTATGGACATACTTCATTTGTAAATTCTGCACGGTTTAATAAGGCAGGAAATAAAATCGTGACAGCTTCACTCGATCAAACCATAAAGGTGTGGGATGTTATTTCGGGAAAGGAACTTCTGACACTTTATGGGCATGCCTACAGCGTTACTTCCGCCTATTTTGACGATGAGGGGAACAAGATTATATCATTTGGCGAAGATAAACAAGCCATAGTCTGGGATGTTATTTCGGGTGAAATATTGAGCAAAATAAACCTCAAAGGGCTTGGCAAGGATGTAAATTTTAAGCGGGATATGCTGGTTTCTCATAAAAACAGTCTTCTTACTTTTTATGACCTCACCGATGGTTACGAACTCCTCTCATTTGCAACATTTGGAACAGAAGACTGGTTTGTGACCCATCCTTCCGGACTTTTTGACGCCTCCCCAGGAGCAATGGAGCAGATGTATTATGTGCAGGGACTCGACATCATCGAATTTAACCAGTTGAAAGATAAATACTGGGAGCCGGGTCTTTTCAAAAAAATCATGAATGCCGAGCAACTCCGTTCAGTCGAGGCAATCGATAAAGAGATGGAACTATGGCCTGAAGTAAAAGAATTTGAGTTCAGTGGAAATTATGAAAAAGTGAATGTGACAGTCGAAAACAAAGGTGGAGGAATCGGTAAAATCCAGGTACTACTAAATGGCAAGGAAATGATAGCCGATGCCAGAGGTCCCGAATTGGATGTCTCCCAAAACACGGCTTTGTTAAGTATCGACTTAAAAAACCATCCCTATCTTATAAATGGAGAAAACAAAATTGAAATAATCACATGGAACAAAGATGGAAATCTTTCAAGTCCCGGTGATGTTGCTGATTTTCTTTTTGAAAAGGAGAAACTTGAGCCGGCAATTTTTATCGTTTCTGTGGGTGTTGGCGATTATACGGGAGAAAAACTGGATTTAAAATATGCCGGGAAGGATGCCGGGGACATTTTCACTGCTCTCAATGTGGGTGCCCAACATCTGTTTTCGAAGGAGAGAACTTTTTCATATCTGCTCTCAACTGATAACAAGTCGGGAATGATGCCAACAAAGGTTAACATCGTTAAAACTTTTAACGAGATAGCAAAAAAAGCATCCTCAGAAGATGTAATAGTTGTCTATCTTGCCGGACATGGTATGAACCTTGGCGGTGAGGAGGGTGATCTGCATTACCTGACTCAGGACGCATTTTCTCCAAATCCTGAAGTCTATAAAGACGAATCGGTGAGAAAATCCACCACCATTTCGGGAGTTGAACTGATTGAACTTCTAAAAAATGTCGCCGCGTTAAAACAGGTTCTGATAATTGATGCATGTGCATCAGGCAAATTGGTGGATAACCTCGCCGAGAAACGGGATATTTCGAGTTCAGTCATCAAAGCCATGGAAAGGATGAAGGACAGAACAGGTTTGCATATTATTACCGGAAGCGCTGCTGATGCAGTGAGTTACGAAGCGAGTAAGTATGGTCAAGGTTTGCTTACCTACTCCATTCTCTCAGGAATGCGTGGTCTTGCACTTAAAGACAACAGATCGGTGGATATCAGCCTGCTTATGCAACACGCCCGGGAGATGGTCCCCAGACTGGCTGAAGGGATAGGTGGAATTCAGGAGCCGAGAATCTTTTCACCAAAAGGGGCGGAGAGTTTTGATATCGGTATTCTTGATGAAAAAGAAAAATCGATGATTCCCCTCTCCCAGGAGAAAGTTATCTTTATAAACTCTGTATTTATGGATATAACTGAACTGTCAGACCACCTGAATCTCGCTGAACAAATTGATGAAAAACTATCGGGAATTTCTGAAATTGGAAGTATTGCTAACTTGATTTTTTGGAATGTGAAAAGTTACCCGGGAGCCAACAAACTTTCAGGAACTTATTCACTGACGGGAGATAATATTGAAATAACTTTCAAAATTTTGCAGGACAAAAACACAATAAAATCGTTCACCAAAAAAGGAACTAAAAGCAAACTGGATATGCTTATAAATGATATTATTGGAGCAGTAATAGGAGCGGTCGCAGGGGGTCTTAAATAACTATCTAAAATTCTCCACCGCTGAGTTAAACGACCGCTGTGGGTTTATATTTTCGCTTACTGTATTCAGGATTTGTAATGAAGTCCTGTAACCTGAATGAACATTTAACCTGCCTGGATTATTTGATGTAAAAATCGGTTCGCTGGTGGTATTCACTTCTTGAACACGCTTGGGTGTTTGTGCCGAAATCCTTGCCAATTCAAGTTGTTCCTTGGCAAATCTCCTGTTAGAAGTAATTCTCGAAACAATTATAAATAATAAATTGGTTGCAGCTATTATGGAAACGAGGAATAAAATGGATGTCATCATAGATTTAGTGCTCGCAGGATTAAACGAATTATTTGTAGTTCAAATATATAATAATTTGTAATAATTACCTGTGATTCTTATATTTATTATGACCGATTGATGAGAGATGTGAGTTTGAGCACAACCTCGATTATTTCATCACCAAAACATTTAATTTAACATCAATTTAATCTTAAAAATCAGCCGGATCTTCACTAATCTCCCTTGCAGTAGCCGGTGATTCCATTCTCGCTTCAGGTCTAAACATCGCCATTATTCCATATCTTTGTTCATCAAGGGCGTGATCTGAAATCGAAGGGTCGTTTCCCTTTCCTTTTATATCCTCAGGGTCTTTTGTATCGTAGGTAACCGACATCATTTCTGCAAGCAGAGGTTCATTTAACCCTTCAAAAATGAAGTATTTGGGTGGTTTTCCCTCCACAGGAAATAAACTTTTCCAAGCCCACCAGCCTGTTTTGCGCGAATTGTAGGCGGGACTTAAAAACAACCCCTCCACTTCAAAAACATCGGCAAAAGTGTTTTCGTGGGCAATTACCGAAAATCGCTCTTTTTTTGCAAATGCATCGGTACCGGAAACGATAACCGAAGGTTTTCTACCTCCCAATAATTTGCCGGTAACCGAATCCGGTTTTAATAACTCACTAATTGCACGGGCATGATCAACCGGTGTCCTTTGTTTTTCATAATATGTAAAAACCCTGTAATAGAATCCATTGTGGTCTCTGGCTGTTACACCAAATGAACAAGGAGAACTGAATCCGGGATCGATGCTCCCGGTTAATGTCCAATCGGGTGGAATGGTAAAAGGTGGAATCACCTGTTGAATTCTGTCAAAGTTTTTAAAGAACATCCCTCCAAATACTTCCCAGTCGCCATAAAGGTAAGCTAATCGTAATTCATTTGGAAGGGATTTTAGATTCGCTGCATAAGTACTCTTGTTGATACAATATTCTCTTCTCTCCTCCTCACTCCATTTATTGTAATAAGTGTCGGCAGAAATACCATCTTTTTTTAAGTGTTTTAATGACCAGAAAATATTATCCCATAAATATGACTGAACAAAATGAAATTGTGAAGGGTCTTCGTGTTTTTCAAATTTACGATCGATAAAAAGTCGTTTTAGATATGAATGGGACACTCCACCAGGATTCATGGTAAGGATCATTTTGGGGGTGAATCCCGGTTTTACGGAACGGTTGGAAGTTTTCAGAAACTGTATCTGATGGGGTGTACAGTGGGAAGCTTCATCAATAAATACCAGATCAAACTCGAACCCCTGGAAAGAATAGATATCACTTTCACTGTCGGCGTATCCAAACTGAACTATAGGAGTGCCATCGGGAGCGTACAATATTTTTTCTGATTTGTTGTAGTGCTCCATAATCTTTGGATGGTTTTCATAGAGTGGAAGGATGTGGTTTTTCAACAATTCCTTGGAATACCGCCTGAATATTAAAGATTTATAAGCAAACTCCGGTGAGAGTCCTAAAAGGACAGCTATCTCCCTTATTGCGTGACTTTTTGCTCCCCCTCTTGCTCCGCCATACCCAATCCATGAATAACTGCTCCCCGTAATCAATTCTTTCAGCAGAAGTTGTTTTGGTAGCAGACTAAATTTCTCAATCTTAACAGGCGATTTTTTCCTTACCGTCACGCCGGGAATCCTTTATCTCTTGTAAGGTCCACCACTTCGATTCTTAGAGCACTCCCCTGATCAGAGTCTTTAAGTCCTCCGGGTGGAAATACTTTGTCAATCAATATCTTTGCTGCGGCTATCCTGTGGGTAAGACTACCCCCTTTTTCTTCTCCCTCTCGAACCTTTATCAGAAACTCAATCGATTTGATAGCTTCTATGTTTAAAAGCTCTATCCCTTCACTTTTCATATCACCCCATTTTTTTATCTGCAAAAATAAAAAAAAGGGGCACCCTTATCAAGATGCCCCTTCTACACAACTATTAGTTTAATCTTTTTAGCATGGTGCAGGAGTAGGCCCTTTGGGAAATTCGTTGGAGAAACGAGAATGGTTAGCCTTTTAGAACAATGACTAATGAGGTATAGGAATGGTTATAATCCGAAAATTTAGTGCTCAAAATAAAATAAGGCTGCCCCTCTCGAGACAGCCTTATTAAAGTATTTATAGATTTCAGATCACAGAATCCAATGACGCTCAGCTATTTAAGTAACAAAGCTTTCATAGTCTCGGAGTAGTGTGTAGTACTTTCTAATGATTGAGCATTCAAACGGAAAATGTAAACTCCTGATGAGAATTTTGTTCCATTGAATCTCTTCTCATACATTCCCTTTTCCATCTCGCCTGTGACCAACTCAGCTACCTTTTGCCCTGCAATGTTAAAAACAGTCAGAGTTACATTACTTTTCTCTTTGAGGGAGAATTTTATCACTGTCTCTGGGTTAAATGGATTGGGATAGTTGTTGTAGAGATTATAGTCATATTCAATTCCTTCAGATTTTGTTCCACTTACCTGAGGTTTGTTCATTGGACCATTACCTAATGATGAATTATTTGATACTTCACTGAACAACAGGTTTGCTGATTTTGTGTATTCAGATGTCGGAAAATTACTATTCAGATATGCAAGTATTGGGGTAACTATTCCGACTGTATCAATTACTCCTGACGATTTATATTTTTCTTCAAGAAGACTGTTGTAGATCATCATCACTTCTTCGCTGTTGTCACCGGCTCCATACATCTTGTTGTTGCCTGCATTCAGTATTTCCTGTTTGTATGTATCCATGTTTTCAGTATCAATATTCATTAAGAGCCTTGTGGTAAACTTAAAGAGACCACCTACATTTCTTATTGAAAGCAGGTTACTTTTGAGTTCACTCATATTTACATACTCATAACATTGAGGAATTAAACTAACTGCAGATTTTTTGTATCTGACATCAGTTGTTCCGTTTATGATATCAGTAAGAACAACAAGAGCATCACGAAGTTGTCCCTGCGCTATCATCCTTTTGACATCTTTTATCAGAGTCTTAATACTGTCAGGGTCTCCGCCACTTTCCATTTGTTTTGATAATACTGAACCACCACTCAACATATTTGGATTTGACCATATCCCGGAACAATCCGAATTGTAGCCATCTGTATTTACGGTTATTCCACTGCCTGAAATTATTCTGAATTCACTTGGGTCTGTTGTTCCCCAATCATTACCATAAGCATCTATTTCGTAATCCAACCCCGGTGTTTCGTTTACTGTCCAGAGACTTGTTGTGTCTTCATAAAAACAATTTCCACCAATATAGTTTTCTTTATCGTCCATGGTCCCAAGAAACGGATTTGAGTTAATTGCATAAATCGAGGTTCCATTAAGTTGAAACCTGTTGTTGCCAACAGTATCCGCTGCTCTCAGTAATATCGGTGCAGAACCTGTGGATGCCGATATAGCTTTTTCCGTGATATTTGTAAACCAGTTATTGTGTATCCTTGGCCTTGAACCGACCATAGTAATCCCCCACAACTGACTATTCTTGATCTCAGAATTACGAATTATTGTATTATCGGCACCATAATTGTAACTGTAGTATAAACTTATTCCACAATGTGTACTATCAGTGGTGACACCATCAATTGTGTCTCCGGGACTGATATGACTGTAAATACCACAACTCGCATTCTTTATTATCGCATTACTGATCTTAAGCGGTGTCCTGTATGCAAATATTCCGTTTGCGGCACTCCAGTTTTTAGCAACAAAGTCAAATTCCACTTTGTTGGTTGGTGTACCTTTAACCTCAAGTTGGCCATCTAAAATCAGTAACTTGCCCGACTTCATGAAAGTCAATTTTGCACCGGCATTAATCGTCAACTTAACATTCTGAGGAACTATAAGAGTTGTATCAACTGTGTAGGTACCTGTCCTTATTGTTTCATTTGTTACAAGTGTCCCACCCGTTTGGATAGTTGGTTCAATTTTTAATAGTGTTCCGTGTCCGGCTTTAAGAAAGATGGTCACCCATCCATCATTGGTTGTATAATAAACTGAATCCGTCTTAAGGTCCGATATTCTATAATTCCTAAAATTTGTATCAAGACTCAGTATCAAGGTTACATTCCGATCAGAATTATCAGTAGTTGGACTACCTGCAACAGGATCTGATTCATTACATCTTCTATTAACAACATAAATGTATTTTGAAGGTATTGTGTTTGTTGAAGCAGGATTACGATCTTGAAAAAATCCCGTTTCAACATAATTTATTGCATCATCCTCGGAGTCTAGCCTGGGATATTTGGTTCTGATCTCACCAATCCAATCTATTGAACACTCATTTAGAATATGCCAACTAATTGCATCAAGCCATTTTAATTCCAGGATTTTATTTTCGATTTTCTTTGTATCTCTAATAAGATCCTTGACAGCATAATATCTTTCGTTAGGTTCTTGAGCATTACACGGGTTTTGAACTAATCCACTTCCGTCTTCTCCCAAATAGTGGTTGCTGACTTCATCAAATAGTCCATAAGTGTTAAAGACCGTGTCATTACTCCCGGGTACTGCGTTCCATGTGGGAACCATATAGAACATAAAACCCTTTGCCCCATAAGCGAGTGCCATGTTTCCTTGAGCAAAAATCTCATCCCTTGTTGGAGCCCTGCGCCCATTCACAAATGCGGGGTCAATTCGATATGAACCACCGGATAATAACACATTATGCTCTGCTTGCACTTGCAAAATGCTTATTATGGGAATATCATTTGAACTCACTGTGTCAAACTTATTGGCAGCCCTGATTGCAGGACGCAATCCAAGATACTGATAGTCTTGATCTGTATCGTCTCCAATAAAATGGAGTTTTACCAGTTTATCCAACGCGGTTTGCACATCTGATTGAGTGGTATCAAAGTCCTGCAGGAAAGGGTAAACATTATACAGAAGGTATTTTCTGCTGTATTCGCCATCAATGGTTGATTTCCCGAACTGTTGGTCAAATTTCAGCCCCCACTCTGTATGTGGACCAATTGCCCCGTTCAGTTCCGCAGGAGTGGAACTACCAGGTAGGTTTGACCGTACAAGATCACTTATGTGTGAAAATGATTCGGTTGCAAGCAACGAAGGTTCATCTATATATAAGCTGTGAAATGCAGGTTCTTGATACAAACCGGCGTATTTGTCAATGATTTGATCGGCAAGGCTTGGCTCGGGTTGTGGCAGAGGAATTGTCCGCTGTGTTGGATTAAACATTCTGTCATAAGGATCGGTAAACATTATCATTCTGTCACAATAAACTGTTGCTGCGCCTGTCCATACTGCATAATACGAAATGTTTTTGTTCCCGGGTACTTCAAAGTCGTCAACCGTTATCCATCGGTATGTGCCGGGAGAGTTTTTTAATTGAACTGCACGAACTATATATGGTTCAGGCAAAAATACTGACACACTGCTTTCTGGAGGATTCGGCGGATCTAAAATGATATTCTTATTGAAGGGCTTCTGATATAGATTGTTCCCTGCTTTAACATAAATTCTTAATACAACGGTTGTATCATGAATATTCGCGAGTTCATAAGCACTACCCCTGCAATAGAATGACATCCTGTGGATCATACTTTTCTGAGGAAAATGACCCGCATCTATTGTACCATAAAACAGAGTATTCCCACCTGTATGGTTAGGATCAAATCTTGAAGCGTAGAGTACTTTACTTTGTGTCGAAAATGGTGGAACTTCATCGTCGGTTCTCTCCCCCGTCAACGGAGGACTGCCATCAGGTTGCTTCTCAGGCTCCATTGCCCAACGCGATGAAAAATCAGTGTTACCAAATCCGTAGTTTTTACTAATGGGGTCCCATGTCATATCCCAAGTACCACCGATTTGGTGGGCAAATTTATTGGGATTATTCCCTGTTGACCTCGCGTACCTCCCCGGAGCGAACGGAACTGCATCATCAGCAGCCCATTCAAAGTCCATGTCCAGGAATGAGATACTATCATAACTACTCCCGATTCCTAAAGTATTAATTAATTCAAAATCTGAACAAATATTCGTTAGACCTAAGCTTTTTAATAATGGATAGTAGTAAAAAACTTTATCCATCGCTGTTTGATATTTTGAAGATGAACATTCAACTTCCTGGGTGGGATGATTAACATAAACTGCAAAGTCCCAAAACGACATATAAGGAAAGTAGTCCTTCCCTGGAACTCCGGTATTCTGCCCATAAGAGGCAGAAGCTATAATAATCAATAGAATTATTAATTTTTTCATGGAAATTCTCCATTTAATTATTTTTTAAATCATTTTATTAATACAATTTTCACGCTCTTTTTCTTTCCGTTTAAGTTCATATAATCTCTTTCTGTTGTTTCTGATTCTGTTGACTTAAATAACATATCTACTATGTAAACCCCTGATGATATGTTCAGTTCTCTGAAATCAATCTTCCCGGTTGTTATACCGGTTGTAACTTCTATTTCTTTTCTTATAAGTTCCTTCCCTGTTGTATTGAATAATCTTAATTCTGCATACCCCGTGTAATTCCCGGTTATTTCAACAGTTATTTCACCTCTTGTTGGATTTGGGTATGCCTTTAATGTAATTTCTTCTTTTTCCCCATTTTCTACTTCGTCATCTTCGATGGCCATTGCGACCCTCTCGCCACTCATGATGTAGAAAGTCCCTTGTGCAGCTCCGGGTTCACCGTGTGTACCAATTCCGATATCATCAAGTCCATCACCATTAACATCTCCTACCCTTGCCAGAATGTTAGTCGGTCCTGGATAATATCTAACAGGTGTGTCATCCGGTCTGTGTTTGCCCCCAACAAAAAGCCTCCCACCATAATAATTCAACGATGTCAGAAAATCACCATATCCGTCACCGTTTACATCACCAATTGATCGAGTGTGATACCAACCTTCATTTTGGGTGTTAAGTCCTTCCTCAGGTATGTAGTTTAGATGCCTTGAGCCATAACTTATTGCCAATTGATACCAATAAGGGTAGGTGAACTTCGTATCGTAAAACACCAGTTCTGCCTTCCCATCCTTATTGATGTCCTGAATAATTCTATTCCATCCAACAATGCTGGAAGAATCCATAAACTCTGTGACAGCTAAAAAAGAGAAGTCTGACCTTCCAAAAACGAATCTCCTTAGTCCAAAGTTCATAGGTATAGAAGGTTTTTCAATTTTAAATGTCAGATCGGTTCTGCCATCTCCATCCAAATCACCAGCGCTAATATTATTGAAATTAATTTTTTCATCAGGTGCGTATGTAAGTTCAGCGTCTGGTAAGGAATCCATAACTTCTGAAGAGTTATAAACAAAAAAAGATCCCTTTTGTCCATTAGAATAATTACTGTAGACTAATAATTCTTCAAAACCGTCACCATTCATGTCCACAGGCCAATCAGATCCAAATAATTGCAAGCCTGAACTGGTGTTGTCGGCAATGGAAAAAACCAGATCAGGTATAGTGTCAATATTTGGGCCACCTAAATATAATTTAAATATCAGAGGTTGGCTGTTATAATTAGTTATTATAATATCCCGATAACCATCCCTGTTATAATCGCAGGCTGTAATTCCGTATCCTGCCGATGAATAGATATCAAAAGACATTGCAGGAACAGGATTTATGGGGTTTCCTCCGTAAAACAATAATGCCTTTCCGTTGTAACCGTTAATTTCATAAAAAGTGCATAAAACAAAATCATCATAACCATCGTTATCCTGGTCTCCTAAGTAGACAACACTTTCTGGACGATAGATGTCATTCCTTGCGAAAATAATCGAATCAAACTGGGCGTTAATTTCTGTTGACACAATAATTACGAAAAGAAGGGAGAATGCAATGCGAAGCAAGTTTTGTTTCAGATTTAACATAAAATTTCCTCACACAAAGTTTGTGTTGATGGATCAAAAAAAAAGGTAATTGGATGGAAGAGTTGCTGAAAGGCACAGAAAGATTGGGGGTCCCTTAGAACCGGGATCGGAGATAAAAAGTGATGACAGAAAGCTACCAACCCAAGAAAAAGTTTTGTTTTCTCTCTCGTGAGTATAAGAAACTTCTTTAAAAGTTATAAGATTATAGTGACAACTGACAATACTCCACCCATACATATTTCCCTCAAGAAGAACCGAAAATAACAATATATAGAACTAACTAATAAAAAATATTTGGTGACAGTAAATTAGGATAATGAAATTTATTGTGCAAATTTAAAATTGCATTTTTTAAGAAAATTTTAATGGAGATAAAAAAAAGTGCTAAAAAATAGATGAATCCCTGATTTGAAACCGATGCGATTGTTTCAAGAAGTAAAATGATTCAAAGTCGTAATCGGTTCAATACACCGGTCCAAAGTTCTTGAGTGAGTTTATATTTCCAGAGAAATATTATTTTACATTTAAATACATTGCCATTAATTTTAAGCTAACTCCCTGACCTCCACCTCAAATTTTTCTTCTCTTAATTTTTTATCGGTAGAGTATAGTGAAACTGTAAATATCTGTTTTCCAGTTTGGGTGGAATCAGGGACGGGGATTTTGTTAAAATAATCCTGTCCAAAATGTGAATTGGAATTACAACCAATTTCAAATTTATCGATATTTACAAGTTTTTTATCACCCAGCAACACTTCAATTTTACAATCTTTGTAATCCTCATACTTGTCATTAATTACCCATATCTCAAAGTTTAACATACTTCCTGGGTAATATTTATCCTGTCGTAAAAATACTGAGAGCAGAAGAGGATCAAATCCTGTTTTAACAGATTCATATCCTTTTTTTGTCACACCAAAATAGTCAACAACCGACCATGTAATTGATTGCCAACAGTCCATAAAAAAGAACTGGAAAGCTCCCGTGATTCCTTTTCCTTTTCTTCTCCTGTACTGATGAATTGCAAATTTGAGAAGTTTTGCCTGATAATTTTGTGAATTTTCAACAAATTCAACGAGACTCTTCCCGGGTTTCACTCCTGCAATATTAAAAGTCTGATCAGGTTGAAAATTATGGTATCGCCACTCGGCATAATCATAAGGGGGTTCCGCAGACTCAAGAAACTTTGAAAGTGACTCAACACTTGGCAGACCCTGTGCTCCAAATTCAGTTACAAGTGGCCCCATCGGTGCCCCGGCATAATGCTCCATGGTTCCCCAATACCAGCCATCGTAAGGATGCTCTTCATAATTTGATGCTCTGCGTATGATTCTTAATGAATCTTCCTCTTTAACGGCTTTTTCAAGATGAATATCAAGTGTTTCCACCTGTTCACCGGGTTCATTTTGACAACACCAAAAAACTATTGAGGGATGGTTATAAAATGAATTTACCATCTCCTTAATCTGTTTAATCGCATTTGATGTAAATTCGGGTGATTCGTCGTAAGTCCACTGTAAAGGGAAATCCTGCCAAATCATAATACCGGCTTTGTCGCATGCTTCATAAAATTCTTTACGGGTGATGTGTGCGTGAACCCTGACGATGTTCACATTGGCATTTTTAAGCAGAGCCACCATTCCTTCAATTCTTTCTACCGAAAGAGATGAAAGGAGTTGTTCGGGGATAACATTTGTACCCCGAAGGAAGAGTTCTTTGCCATTAATAAAAAACCTTTTGTTTTGATCCAGTTCCACGCTTCTGATACCAAATCGTTCTCTGTATATCTCTTCCCCACCATAATAGAGCACCACCTTATGTAACTTTTGTTCACCCAAATCCCACGGGTACCAAAGTTGTGGATTTGAAATCTTTGTAATCAGGGAAATTTTATTCACTCCATGCGAAAAAACGGGATTCCGTTTGATGATTGTCTCTTCACCATCGGGAGTTACAATTACAGCTTTTAACTCCTCTTTTTTTGCGTCACCTTCAGCAGCAAGAAGTTTTAGTTTTATGTTTAGTCCACATTCTGTTTCATTGTAAAATTCATAACTGACTTTCACTCTTGCCGGCACAACCCCATTGGTAATAATCAACGACACAGAATTCCATATTCCCCCTGTGTTGGCATTTTGTCCTAATTTCATATCCCACCCACCGGGTCGGCAATCATGGTGATTAAGAACTCCCTTTATCAACTTCTTTTTCAGAGGCCAAACTTCTCCCGGTTCCTCTAATGGTGAAGTCACTCTAACAAGCAGTTTATTCTCACCGATATGAATATTACTTCCCGGTAACTCTATAAAAAAGCCGCCAAAATATCCTTCATGTCTGCCACAAAATTTTCCATTCAGGTAAACTTCACAAAAATAATCCACACCTTCAAATCTTAAAAAAGCAGAAGTTGATGGAGATATTTCATCTATTTCGACATCACGGCTATACCACACAGTCCCGTTAAAATTTTTGAGTCCATGCAGTTCCCAGTTTGAAGGAAGTTCTGCTTCAGAAATGTTGGTACCTGAGAAAAACCCGGATGAAGCCTGGGCAACATCCAATTTTGAGTTTGGATCGGGCAGATAACACCATTTGCCATTTAAATCAATTTTTTGCATTAAAATCTTTTCCTTATTTGTCATATCCAAGTCGTTGAAGTCCGTTTATAATCAAGTTATCTTTCATAAAATATTTCCAGACAAAATTATTTTTGTAGTTTTCGATCATCAAAACAATTGGTCCTTGATCGATCCCAATTCTGTCGCTTGCTGTCCAGCCCGCAGTGGGATTAAACGAATCCTGGAATCCATATTTGGTCCAGAGGCCGGCTTCTCCATATTTATACTTTAAATTCATAAGAGTTGGAATGGCTATTTCGGGTGCAAAAGGAATTGATCCACCGGCAGCAGTTGGAGCAATTGTTCCATCTTCGTTCCAATTGTCCCCTTTTTTTGCAAAGCCTCTTGCAGAGTAGTCAAGAAATTTATAACCATCTTTGTTAAATTTTTCACCGGGTCCGTCGCATGCCGAAAATCCCCAGGTAAATTCATCATAACCGACCCATTTTTTTGGATTTTCCATTGCATAAAACTGCTGTGTGTAAGTTGCTCTTCGGGTATTTTCCCAATAGTCGATTCCTTTTTCGCGAAGTTTTACATCATATATCCCTCTAAAATCGACAAACATGTGGGAATAATGATGGCCAAACAATGGAGGAAATATATAATGATCAAGTCCCGGGTAAGGGGCGTGCCATTCATAGTCCCTCAACCAGCGATCATAGATTTTAACATGATCTTTGGAATTGGCTCCTCCTGCCATAAGAAAAATCACAATAGCTTCATTGTATCCCCACCAGCAGTGATCTATTTGTCCCGTTTCAGGATGCCATCCCATACTCAGTCCATTATAATATTTGCTTTCTGGATTGTTAATTGTAAAAAAGTCCCAGTCAGCCCTGTCCAATATCTTTGTGATCCCGTCCCTGATTGCTGTATGTGTTGGATTATTATCCGTGTAATAGTTTCGTGCAAATATGAGACCAGCAAACAAGAGTCCGGAATCGATTGTGGAGAGTTCAGATTTCCACTCCCTTTTACCCGTTTTCATATCGAGGAAATGGTAGTAAAAACCTTTATAACCCGTTGCATCAGCCGCAGCGCTTTGTTCACTCTTCAGGAGGAAATTAACAAGATTTAAAGTGGTTTTTTCTGCAAACTCTTTTGTGATCCAACCTTTTTCTGCACCCAATGCCCAGATGGGAACTGCAAATCCCGTGGATGCCATACTCGCAGGTGCCCAATCGGCTGATCTGTCCTTTACCAATCCATTTTCCGGATTCAACTCTTCAATAAAAAACAGAAAAGTCTGTTTTTGCAAAGAATCGAGAAAATTTTTCTGCTGAACGGGTATATCAGTGTATTTTACATATTTATCCGGCTGGTACATTTGTGCCATAGAACAGCCACAAAACAGAAGCGTAACTGATAAAAGAAAAAGTTGTTTCATGTAAATCTCATGTGTGTTAAACTATTTTAATTCAATGCCGGAGTTGGCTTAATTGAAAAAAAACCGCCGGTGTTAAATCCGGCGGTTCAGGAATATTAACCAATCAGTATCAAAATCCGATACCAAAAGTGAAACGGTGTGCCTGATCAAGTCTGCCATAGTCAGCCCAGGCATAATCGAACCGGATAACATAACCACCCGAGATAGAGGCTTTTACACCACCACCAAGAACGGCACCACCCTCAAGGTCTTCGAGGAAAAGGTTTCTGTATCCACCTCTCACATAAAAAATATCCAGGAGTTGAAGTTCACCACCCAGACTTATACTCTCTTTGTTGTCATTTGGATGGAAAGCATCCGCTGTAAGAATGAGTTTATAATCCTTGGAAAATCTCACAGGATAAGACATTCCCACTCTAAATGCTGTTGGGAGACCCCATTCATCCATTCTGAGTTGTGCCGGAAGTTGATCGTTGTCACCATATTTTTTTGGATCAAAATCAAAATTAACATAAGCATCTCTTCCCTCATACTTCGCCCGGGGACCAAAGTTCATGAGGGCTGCACCTATTGTTAATCCATCCACTTCAACCTGATATTGAACACCAATATTCAGAGCAAAGCCTGTAAGACTTGAGTGCCAAATCGATTCCTGGAAATAAGTCATCTGCAATCCAACAGAAACTCTATCAGTGAGCATCAAACCATAACCGAGACCAAGAGCAAAATTAGTAACACTAAATCGCTCTCCCGTTCCGAGGGGTTGTTCCACGGTCCTTACATCCATTTCTCCGGAGTTAAGGGAGGTCATCTGAATTGCCAGAGTACCAATTCCTTGAAGTGGAACACCTACAACAGCATAATTATAGTTGATATCAGCCAGCCACTTGTTATAAGTAAACTGTGCATCTATCTTCTCAAGTCTGCCGAGTGATGCCGGATTATAATAGAGAGAAGTAGCTTCACCATAAAGTGAGGTACCTGCATTTCCCAACGCTGCCGCTCTTGCACTTGGTTCAATTTTCAGAAATTGTGCAATTGTTGTCCCCGCCTTGCTTTGAGCAAAGAGGATCGAAACAGGAGCCAACAGAACAAAAACTATCATAAAAAATATTGATCTTTTCATTTTTTTTGTCTCCTACTTCACAATTGCGAATTTACCGATATGAACACCTGCCGCACCGGCATCTACATGGAAGATATACAAACCGGGAGCAGCCTCAAGATTATCCTTGGTTCTGAGGTCCCATGGCACATATCCTTCAAGAATATTTCCGTCATGTTGAAGGGTCTGCACAAGTTCTCCCGTTATCGTATATATTCTAATCGAACAATTTGGAGGAAGATTCCTGAATTCCAGTCGTCTTTCACCTCTCCCTTGAACACCAAATCTCTGAGGTTCAAAAGATGCAGCTCCAACATAAGGATTGGGCACTACATACGGTTTTTTGTTGAATTCACTGTTTGCCAGATTTTGATCATATTTTTGTGCAATCGATCTGAAAGTGAATTCATCATCCCGGTTGAATGGTTTGTTGAGTATAAACATATACTCATCTCCAAGAGTTGGAGGTACAAGTGGTCCTCGCTGCCATTGTCCGGTTGTATCAAGTTTTATATTCCAGGTTGGAATTGCAACTGTTGGAGCTTTTGTCTGATAGGTTTCAATCTCAATATAATCATCGGGCTCATCAAGTGTCTTCGAGTTATTTTTATCGTAGAACTTAAAGTCATACTCAAGAACGGTTCCATCAGCTTTAATTCCGGTAACCTTAAACATTGCTTGCTTTGCCTGGAATCCGGGGAATGCTTTAGATGTGTCAAGTACCTGATTACTAAAAACAATTCTTAAGTCTTCAGGATACCCCGGTCTTTTAAGGTTAACAGGTCGAACCGCACTGTATCTTATGCCCAAAACTGAATTGGTTGAACTGCCTTCGATAAATCCGGTTTTTGTTGAATCAACTCTGAATGTATCAATGGTGGAGACAACGGGAAGAAGTCCAAATGCGGTTGGTCCCGAACCCAATCCCTTAAAATCAGACCCGAGTCTAAAAAGGGTGTCACCAGTTGTTTCATCAACCAGTCTGTAGAGTTCAGCTTTTACACTGTCATCCTGACTGATAAACGAAACCTTAAAAAGGTGATTTTCAGGCACTTCAGCTGGATTAACCACCATAACTTTCACTTCACCAAAACCATTTCCTTTGCTGTGTACAAGATTCTCGGTTGTTGCAGGTACATATCCCATTGCATTGGGATTAGGAATTACTTCAACCACATTCTTTGGCAGTACAGTACCACCACGAAGAGTTTGCGTAACTGAATATGCATTCTCCGAAGGGAAAAGTTCAAGACTGTCTGATCCTTTGTCATAAGCAACAACTGCATAATAATATTTTTGACCATTCACTACCGTGGTATCTTTGAAAGTATGTTTGATACCTGTGTCATCACCAAGATAATAAGCAACACCTTTAACAGTGGTTGCGGAATATCCCAGGACACCGTTTTTTAGATCAAACTGTGCAAGAGTTTTACCAAACGGCATCGGTTCAGTACCGGTTCCACTATAAATGGTTTTAATGTCATTAAAATTGGGATCAGTGCTTCTGTAAATCTTATAACCTTCAAAATCGTTTTCGCTGGTTACAGGATCAAAAGCTCTTTCTGCAGCTTCATCCCATGACAAAGTAACATATCCATCCCCTGCAAAAGCAGTGGTGGTTGGGGTTGGAGGTGGAACCGCAAACTGATAGTTGGCTTTATAAATTTTTCCAACTATCTTAACATTGTTTTTAAGTTCACGAAGGTCTCTGCCAAATGCGAGAGCAAGGCTGAATCTTTCGGTTTTTCCTGCCGGGAGTTTAAAAGGTCCTGAAGCAAAAAGGAAACCGATATTGAGGTTTGTTCTTGTGATGGCAGCATCAAATGAAGAGTCGGTGCTTGAGAAATTTTTGTATAACCTCTCTGGCCATCCTCTTCCATCATCGTAGAAAACGATATTATCAGTCTGTCCACCACCGGCAGGATCGTTGATCCTGTTAAATTTAAAGCCGGTTAAACCAACCTGATCCGATTCATCAACGTCCACTTTATCAAATCCAGGTTCACCATTGGATGGTATTCCGTCATTTTCACCTGCATCGTTGGTGCCAAAAACACCATCTTCGCCGGTATCGTTAAAATCAGCGACCCAATCCATATCCTCATCACCTGTCCACCAGATACCTCTTTTATAGGCGGGTCTGCTTTCGAGAACACCATAGGTAGCTTGAAAATCAGCGATAACATAATTGGCTGTTGCGTAATTGCGGATGTTATCCTGTCCGGTGATCAAAGTCCCCGGGCCACTGTCTCTTTTTTCATCCCTGATGCCGTCTTTGTCGTTATCAAGTCCATCATACTGGTTACCGGGGGTTTCGAGATAAGAATATCCGAGGTATCCGGTTGGACCCTTAACACCATTTCCATAAAAATCCCAGGTATAGACGAGGTTTATTCCCTCTTCTTTGGTGAAATAAGCGTTGTCATCATCAGATTCAGGATAGGGATCTTTTCCTTTACCGGAACCACCTACACCGGAATCCATATAAAGTCCAAAGATTATATTGTCATTATAATCGGTGGTTCCTTCATTGGTGATATCATAATGGAAAAAGAGAACATCGGAAGCCTGGGGATTATTCCACTGGAAACCTCGCTGTTCAATCCTGAGACCAAGTCCTCTGCGGGTGCGGTCACGACTGTCGGGATAAAAATCCCATGCATCATAAAAGTTATCATCGAGAACGACAAAACTTTCCTGCATTTCGAGTTTAGGAACCTTTCCAAAGTAGCCGTTCCATGATCCTGCCCAACCCGGATCGGTAACATCATCCAGTTTATTTTGCCACTTATTTGGCCAGGTCCTTGGATCATTTGAAAGAGCTACCGATCTACCCACATTTATTGTTGGATCATCCTGATGATATCCCGGGCGGGGTTCATAACGCATCGTTTTTCCGGTCAAGGGACTTTGAGTCTGCCTTTCCCTGTAACCCGACTGCATCATGTAACCAATTTTTCCGTTTTCCTGCATAATTTTTGCAAGAACAAAGGGTGTGATACCATCAGTATAGTTCTCGCCCGATCCCTTGGGAATCTCAACCGAATGAAAAACGGTTAAATCAACTTTTAACGGATCAGGGGGATAATCACCCACCATCCCGTAATTGTAAAATCGGGTACGAATGTTGTTAAAATCGTGCTCACCCATTCTTTCAGCATCTATTCTGCCTCTGAGTTCGGGGGGCACCTGTGCATAAATCAGACCGGGAAAAATGGTGAACAATATCACCAGCATCACGGTTTTAACTCTGATATCAGGTTTTTTGAAATTCATTTTAAGACCTCCACATTTCGGCATGGTTATTTACTCCTGAAAGAAATACCAATTTCAATTTTTCTTGGTTCATAATATCTGCCCGGGTTCTGAAGTGAAGCCCTGTCGGCAAATGCATTAACTGAATAGTCGGGACTTCCCGTGTTTGCAAATACAAATCCATTAACAAAATTGGTGTTAAGAACATTTGTCGCTCTGGCAAAGATCGCCAGGTTAATAAAAGAAAGTTCAAAATACTTCTCAGCTCTTAAATCGAGCAGTACAAAACCGTCTTTTTGTCCCGAATTGGTTTCGAGATCAGCGTTAAATCCTGTTCCAATTGAAGGAGTATAAGGCATTCCGCTACCAAACCTTAAAATTGCGGAGACAGTAAAATCGGAAGGCTGGATGTAGATTGCCGTGAAATTAAGTGTGTGCCTCTGATCCCATCCAAAAGGAACATCGCGTGGTCTGGGGTCTTTACCTGCAGCAGCTCTGTTTGCCGTTTCATACGGATCACTTGCGTTTCCTCTCGCCCACTGCATTGTGTAATCCACTGATGCAGTTATTGGTCCCAGTTTTCTCATTTCAAATGCGAGTGTAAAACCATACACAGAACCAAAGTCAATATTTGTCATTCTTGGATAATCAGCCGCAGCATAAGTTGAGATAAATTCGGCACCGAGCAAATCTCTGATATCTTTGTAGAAGACAGTAACTTCGCCACCAAAAACTTCGCTAAAAGCCTGCTTTAATCCACCTTCATATTGAACGGTGAGTTGTGGTTTAAGATCTGGATTTCCCATCGTTCCATAAGAAATTCCACCATCCTGAAGGTCTTTCAAAATTGTGTAATTGGAATTGGAATAAAGGTCTGATAATCCCGGCATCTGGTAAAAATGTCCATAAGCAAAATAAACGGAAGACATCGCAGTAAGCGGGAAACTGAAACCAAGTCGTGGTGCAATTGCAAATTTTGCTGTGGTTGGTTTTAAAACTGACTGAGGAGCACCCGTGATCGAGTTTGCTGGATTTGCAGGATCACTTGGCACTTCAGCATTGGCATCGTAATATTCAAGTCTTACTCCACCTCTTACAACAAGGTCGCCGAGTTCGAGTCTGTCCTGAAGATAAAATGCGTATTGTTTAGGGAAATATCGGTCAATTCTTGGATCGTTAATCAGAACTGGTTTATCTTTTGCGACAAGTGTGGCAACACCATCAACAATGGTTGTCTGCAGAAATCCGGGTGATCCAAACTGGATGTCTGAAATCTGTCCCTCAAATCCTGCTTCAATCATGTTTGTTCTGTTAAGCTGCCAGGTAAAATCGCCTTTAGCAATTATGCTGTTGGTTTTTTGGATGTATCTGCCAAGATCAACACCCTGGACAATTGCACCAAGTTCGTAGTTGTTATCACTTTTGAACTCACCTGCAGCAATATACCGGGGATCAAAAACCGATTCATACATGTAAGATTTATAATCGAAATAGTTCTGACGAACACTCAATTTATAAAACATCGATGAGGACAGAGTATGTGTAAAATCAAGTCCGTGTGAAATCGATGAAGTGTTGTTTGGTTTGTTACCGTCAGGATTGAGGCGTAAACCATAGTTATAATAGTAACTCTCAATCGAATTCATTATCGCTTGATAACTGATATTAATGTTATTCAGAGAGGTGTTTGTGAGTTTAAATTGCCCGCTCCACTCCCTTGTTGTATTCATCGGAACAAGTTCATTATCACCAGTAGGATTAAATACTTTTCCTTCAAGGTCATTCCTGTCGGTAGGTAAAAATCTTCTGGTTCCATAAAGATATCCGTCACCGGCATATCGCCTGCCTGAAATGAGGAATGTGGTTTGAGGAAGATAGGTTGGACCTGAAAGGGTTAACTGATAATTCTGTATTCCGAGAGGGCGAAGTTTGTCAACATTTGGATAACGATCACTATCAGTTGTATAATAACTTCCACCGTAAAACTCTCCTGAGTACTCAAACTTGTCACTTCCCGTTCTGAGAACTGCGTTTACAACACCTGACATCGCCTGACCATATTTTGCATCAAAGGTACCGGAGATAACCTGCACTTCCTGCAATACCGATTTGTCAAGCAACAGAGTTGAAGAGTTGTTGAATGGATTGTTTATTGAAACACCGTCAACCTGATACTGTACTTCACCAAGTCTGCCGCCTCTAAAGTGACCATCAACCACACCTGCCTGCAAATTAACAATCTGACCCAGATCCTGCACAGGTAAAAGGTCAATTTCCTCTTTTGAAACATTCACCACAGAAGACGTTTGATTAAACTCAACCAATGGTTTATCTGCAGTTACAACAACTGTTTCAGTGATGAAAGAAGTACTCTGTAGAACTACATCAATTTTGGTTGTCTGATCAGTGGAAATTGAAATTGATTCAATTTTTTTCGACTGAAAACCGGTATATCTAAACTCGGCAGAATATGTACCTGCTCGCATGTTTAAAACTGCATAATATCCGTCATAGTCAGTGACTGCCCCTTTATTGGTCCCTTCAATAATGATCGTGGCGCCTATCAGTGCCTGACCATTTTCATCGGTAACCCTGCCTGCCATCTTTCCGGCTGTTTGTGACATCAACTCTGATGAGAGCAGAACAATAAAGAAAAATAAAAAGATCAGAACCGGAATCTTTTGAAAATTGTAACCGGTTTTTTTCATGCTTACTCCAGTATGTATGTTGTTTGGAGAATTTGAATAGTGACAAGTAAAATTTTACCGGTTATTCTTAAATAAGCGGTAAAAGTTACCAATAAACCAATGACGAGTGACCCTTAATTGTCACCCGTCATCAGAAAATCATCACTAAAATATTATTTCATTAATATCATTTTGCCTGTAGCTGAGGAAACAGCACCATCAAAGGCATTTTTTAATGAAATTTTATAGAGATAAATACCCGAGGTTAATCCTGAAGCATCAAAATTTACCTCTTGCGCACCGGCTACAGCATATACAACTTTTGTTGTAACAAGCTGACCCAATGTGTTGTAAACTACAACTTCAACCTGACCTGTTTGTGGTATCGCAAATTTGATCTTTGTTGAAGGATTAAATGGATTTGGGAAGTTACCATAAAGCTCAATTGAAGAAGGAAGAGCCGAAAGTTCATCTTCAACGCCTGTAACACCGTCATTACTCAAATATACCCATGCAAGTGCAGGGCCGCCGCCATGTTCTCTCATAAACCATGTTCTGGTTCCATAATTAAGAGCAGGATCGGTGAATGAGTCGCCGTCATATTGAACTGTTCCAAAGAAGAGATTCCTGTCACCAAGATCGGCAGGATAGCCGAGAATTGTGGTTAACTGGATTTTTCCTTCAACTATATATCCTTCATCAACATCATTATTGTTGTTGATTGTTGAAGCTCCTTTTAGGGTAAAGGCATATGCCGACTGTGATGAATCAAGCAGTGTCTGCATATAATCACCGGGTTTTAGTGCACCGGTTGAATCAAACGAAAGTCTGAGCATTCTTGCTTCAAGAGCATTGTCAGAGGCACGCGAATCACGATCCATAACGATTATTGCCAGACCATCAACAGCATCAAACAGGGAGGTTCCCTGGATTAATTGATCGTTAAAATCAGCACCAAAATAAAGGAATCCATCTCTGTGGAAATATTTAACCTTTACATATCCGGGATCAACCACTGGTGGTCTAACGCCGGGTGTTATATCAGGCTGATACTGACCACTCTGATAAGGTCCAATTCCGGGGTAAGCTGCACGACCAACGGTGTCATCCCATGCAATTACGAGGTCTTGTGCACCTGTCCAAACTTCTTCATCCAATACACCATCTATTACAGGAGCTGGTTTGTTTGCACCATTGTAAAAAGTGTATTCAACAGGAGGAATTGGAGGATTGGTTGTATTAACGGTTACATCAGGTCGGGCATAAATTCTTGCGGCATTTGCTCCATTTGCATTACCCCAAGGGTATTGGAAATATGCTCTTGCAGTGCTGATTCTTGAAGGTGTGGTTCCGTGAACCCAATCACAATCCCAAATAGAGAAATTTAATTGGACCACATCACCTGCTGCTTGTGTAATGTTATAACCCAAAAGCGCAACATCCATTCTCATTTCAACTTCCCAACCTTGATCCGGACTTGTGTCGTCGCAAGATACTCCGCCTATTGTTCTGTATCCTGCATCCCAGGCAGCTCTTTGTTCGGGGGTTCTGGTTGTGTCGTTAAAATTGCCGTATCTACCTACAAAACGGGGAGGTGTTCCTGGTTGGATATACTGAGGAACATTAAGATACCACCAGGTATAGAAAAACTCTACGGCCGGTAATGGTCTGTTTGGACTTGCTTTATCTCTGATGTTCATCAGGATTCCATCCCATCTTGCCCATTCAGCGATACCGCCCACTGAGGAATCCGGCATCCTGAAACCAAGATAGAGGTAATTGTCTTTTACAAGAAACTTTACAGTTGCCCGGATTGGATCAAAAATGGAATTTTCGTTAAATTCAGATCCCCATCCACTGGTAGGGAGAGCACCCGGTTGACCATAAATTACTTGTATCGAATCGGCTAATGCCCAGTCGGCTTCATTCATATTACCATCAAGGGTGATAGTGCCTAAAGCATTTTTTGCCCATAATGCATCCTCGCGGACAACATTCTGAGCGTGTGATAAGTTAACTGCAAAAAGAAGAATGAACAAGGTTGATAACACTCGTTTCATCTTTTCCTCCCGTGGATTAATGATTGATTATTTGATTTAGAAAACTGTTTTAAAATAAGGGTGACGGATTCTGTACAAAACAGCCGCACGACCCTCCAATTATCAACCCTGTTGATAATTTTTCATGATAAGCATCAAGTGGATTAACCTCACCACTAATAACTTTCAACAAATACCTTACAGCTTTGCCTCCAAGCTCTTCTATTGGTGCATGAACGGTGGTTAATCTTGGGGATAAAAGTCTGCTTAAATAGATATCATCAAAACCTGTAACAGCAATGTCATCAGGAATTTTTACTCGCATAACTTTTGCAGCTTCATAAATACCAAGAGCCATCATGTCATTGGCTGCAAAAACTGCCCTTGGTTTGTCAGCAAGAGTCATAAGCCGTAAAAAACCGTAATACCCCGAACGAACACTAAAATCGCCATTAACTTCCCAACCCGGATTTCTGTCAAGCCCGTGTTTTGCCAGTGAATCGCAGTAACCGAGATATCTTTCCTCTGCATCACAATTGTCCTTGGGTCCTTTTAGAATGGCAATTTTTGTGTAGCCATGTTCTATCAGATGGTCAACATTTGCAACTGTCCCCTGATAATTATCAATGCTGATGCTGATCGCTTTATCGATATCGTTTAATGCATTAATGAGCACAACAGGTCTTTTGCTTTTTGCAATTATCTCGGGCACTTCTTTGTGGATCTGTGGTGCCATCATGATAACTCCGTCAACCCTGCCGCTCGACATAAAATCGATCAGAGTTTCAACGGCATTTCTTTGACTGTGTGAACTCGCCACAATTATAAATTTATTCCACCTGTGGGCTTCTTCATCAATTCCGTGTATAATATCTGTGAAAAACTCACCACTTAAATCGGGAAGTATAACGCCTATAGTATCGGTCATACTTGTTGAAAGTCCTCTTGCAAGGGGACTCGGTTTATAATCGATCTCGTTGGCGATCCGTAAAATTCTACTTTTCGTTTCAGTTCTGATCGATTTACTGTCGTTGAATGCACGCGACACCGTCGCAATAGAAACCCCGGCAAGTTTTGCCAGTTCGTGAATGTTTTTTCGTGTCATTTCAGTTTGTCATATAATCTTTAAAATGGAATAAAAACTCAGTTTTTATTCCGCTGACTTTCAATTTTGTAATAAAAGCCCCTATTCCTTCACACTCCCCATCATTATCCCTTTTATGTAATACTTTTGCAAAACGAGGAAAAGCAGCATAACGGGAAGGATTGTAATAACACTCCCAGCCATCATCAGTTCGGGATCTTTTGTGTGTTCACCCATCAGATTTGCCAATGCCACAGGCAGAGTGTACATACTGCTGTCATTTAATACGATCAGAGGCCAAAGGAAATCGTTCCATGTCCCCATAAAAGTAAAAATTGCAAGTGTAACCATAACCGGCATCGCCAGGGGTACAATAATTTTGTAATAAATTTGAAAATCGGTTGCCCCATCAATTCTTGCAGACTCAATCAAACTGTCAGGAATTGCCATGACATACTGTCTGATGAGAAATATCCCAAAAACATTTGCCAACCCCGGCACCAGGATTGCCATGTACGTATTCAAAAAACCAAATTCTTTTAACATCAAAAACAAAGGCAACATCGTAACCTGTGAAGGAATCACCATCGAACTAAGGAGCATTTTAAATATTGTATCCTTCCCCCGAAATCGATACTTTGCAAAAGCAAATCCCGCCATTGAGTTAAATACCAATGACACAATTGTTACCATCGAAGAAATCAACACACTGTTTAAAAGATTTCTTGAGACATCCAGTCTTGAAAAAAGTGTTTCATATTGTATAAATGTAAACTCATCGGGGAAAAACCTCGGTGGAAAAACCGAAGCATGCCCGTCAAACATAAACGATGCCGAAAGCATCCAAATGAATGGTGCAAGGGTTAAAAAGCCTGTGATAATAAGGAATCCATATAATAAATATTTCCTCATTTATGCCTCCCTCCTCTTCTGAACCCACATTTGAACAAGTGTTCCCGCAAGAATAATCACAAACAACACAAATGCGATCGCTGATGAATATCCCATATTCCACCAACGGAATCCCTCTTGATACATGTAAAGAACAATACTGAGTGTACTGTCCAACGGTCCCCCCTGGGTCATAATGTAAGGCTCTGCAAACAACTGAAAATAACCAATCATGGTGATGATTGTAATAAATACGGTTGTTGGTGCCAACATCGGAAGTGTGATTTTTGTGAATCTCTGCCAGCCATTGGCCCCTTCAATTTGTGCAGCTTCATACAGCTCTTCAGGAATGTTCTGAAGCCCGGCAATAAAGATTATCATATTGTAACCAAAATTTTTCCAGATCGATAAAATTATTATCGATGGCATCGACCAAAATGGATCACCAAGCCAGTCAATTTTTTCAATTCCCACAAAACTTAAACCATAATTCAACAATCCAAATTCGGGATGATAAATAAACCGCCAAACAATCGAAACTGCAACCAGAGTTGTAACAACAGGCATAAAATATACCAGTCGGAAAATCCCTTTAAATTTTACAAGTTTTGAATTGAGGATCATCGCCGCACCTAAAGAGACAGCAATCGAAAGTGGTCCCGAAATAATCACAAAATAAAAAGTATTTGTAAGAGCTTTCCAAAACAACTGGTTATCAAACAGCTTAAAATAATTGTCCAAACCTGTAAATCTGAACTTACTGTAATCCCCAATGGCATAGATATCAAAATCAGTAAAACTGATTATGAATGCACTTATTACGGGAATAAAGAAAAACACAAATATCGCCGTAAGTGCCGGTGCCAAAAAGAAATATACAGGTTTAAACTTCATCTTTTATCTATTAATTAAAAAAAATGTCAATTCTCGAACTCCAACAATAATACCTAATAATTAATACCTAATACCTATCTTGACAACATCCACCTTCTCTTCTCAAGAATAATATCCACTCCTTTATCCATCTCCTTCATAGCTTCTTCGGCTGTCAGGGTTCCCCGGGCAGCGTACTCTGCATACTGCTGAAGTTTTGAAAATACTATCTGTTCCCATTCTGCAATTTTTGGAGTTGGCATCACAAACTGAAACTGTTCATAAAACGATTTGATAAAAGGATCATCCCTGAAAATTGGTTCATCCCATGCAGAACGAAGTGCCGGAAGATTATTGGTCACTTTATAAAATTCGAGTTGGGTTTTCCTCGTTGATAAAAATTCAATAAACTTCCATACTTCAGGTTTATACTTTGAACTTTTAAACATTACGAGACTTGATCCTCCCGCAAGACTAACACCCGGTGAACTGTGTTTCCCGGGGATTGGCATCGTTCCCCACTTTTCTCCCGTCGAATCCTTCATCCATTTTTTGAATTCCGGGATGTTCCAGGGACCCGAGATATACATCGCAAAAAATTCCTGCTCAAATGCCTGATATACATTGGTGACCTGCGAAACTCCCATCGGGGTCAATCGTTCTTTGTGAAACTGTATCAAATATTTAAAAGCTTCCACAAACTCTGGAGCACTGAAGTTCCCGTAAGTCCAGTTATCCCTTAAAATATCTGATCCGTTTTGTAAACCAAAGATCACAAAAGGAGCCCATTCATTGGTTGGAAGATATATGGCATATTTGTTGGGATCGTTTTGATATTTTACAATCTTTCGGGAGATATCAAGCAACTCTTCCCAGTTTTTTGGCGGTTCATCATAACCGACTTTTTTAAAGATATCTTTTCTGTAATAAATCAGTCTTGTATCGATATACCACGGAATCCCGTATATTTTCCCCGTCACTTCATTTGTCTGCCAGATACCGGTAAAATAATTTTCCGGTTTTATTGTTTTACTTTTTGAAATAAATCCATCGAGTGGTTCAAGTGCTTCGAGCATCACAAACTGTGGCACCCAGGTGTTACCCAACTGACAAAGATCGGGCATGTTGTCCGCAGCAAAAGAGGAAATTAATTTTTCCTGAGCCGCAGTCCAGGGAATCATTTGAACTTTAACTTTAATACCCGGATTCTGTTTTTCAAATTCCGGAATTAAAATTTTGATCTTTTCTCCCTCTGATCCCATTCCCCAAAATGAAATCTCTTTAACACTACTCTCCTCTTTATTACAGCCTGTAAATAACAAAATAAGTGGAAGCAAGACGAGTCCTCCCGTCAAAACCAATCGAATAATAAGGCCACCTTGCTTCCCATAATCACTCATTTTAACAAAACCATTTTACCACTAAGCACCTTCTCTCCTGAAGTGATCCTGTAGATATACACTCCCGAAGGTACCTGTTTACCTGAAGTTGTTATTCCACTCCAAATAAATTCATTTCTACCGGCTTGATAAATTTCTTCAAAATCAAATACCCTGTTTGCAAGAGCATCATAAATCTCGATCACTACTTTTGAACTCTCAGGCAGATCAAAAACCAGATTTGTTACAGGATTAAAAGGGTTTGGATAATTTCCTTGAAGTTTAAACTCAGCAGGAGTTTCCGGTACCTCATCCTCAATCGAAGTTGTGGTATCGGCAGTGAAACCCACAGCCGTTAACATCGGTGCGATTTCAGGATTTTTCATAAAATTATTCCAAAGTAATCCTGTTCTGTAATTTTCAATCATTGCAAGAATTGGACCTTGATCAATCGCAAGATAACTTGACGCAAACCAGTTTTGCTGAGGATTAAATGAATCCTTAAAACCGTAAACTCCCCACAGATTTTCACCATAGGTTCTGTACATATTCTTTAATGCAGCCATCGATTCAACGGGAGTGTAGGGCATCGATGATAGGGCGGCTGTCGGTGCAATGGTTCCATTGTCACCCCAACTTGTTGGTTCATGAGCAGAATAACCCCATGGGTTATCCGAGGCTGTGAGGCCCCATGTATTGGCATTGTAACCTGCATATCCTTTTGGATTGGCGATGCAATAGGCTCTGTTTACAAGTGTCTGATTTTTGTTATGTTCAAAATAGTTGGCATACATATCTCTTTTGTGTCGTGGGTCGAAGCCCAGGTAAGAATAGTGTGCAAAGAAAAGAGGTCCACCCGTGTTTTGTCCAACCCAAAGGCGGTAGCCATAATAAGTTCCGGTATTCTGGTACCCTGAGTTTACTGTCCATCCGAGCCAATAAGCTTGTGCAGGCATGGGAAATGTTGGAGACGCAACTGCCAACATATACATGATCATCGCTTCCATATACCCCGTGACGGGCATATTCATTTGCCAACCATAATTGGGAGACCAGTGCCAGTAGAGTTTGTAGGTGTTAGAATAGCGTCTGTACCAGTTCCACTCAACCGATTCCCAGGCTTCAGTAAGTTTTGTTCTTAGCTCAGTTTCAAGGGGTGAGGATGCATCAAAATACTGCCGTAAAGTTAGAAGACCCTGCACCATAAACGCTGTTTCAACGAGGTCACCACCATTATCGTAGGTACTAAAAGCGATGACATCACCTGTAGTACCATTCAACCAATGAGACCATGCACCGTGGAATCTGTCAGCTTTTGTTAAAAGGAAATTTACAATTTTTAATGCTCTTTCAGCACCTTCCTGACGGGTGATGTAGCCCCTTTCGATTCCAACAGGTATGCCCATTACTCCAAATCCGGAACCTCCGATTGTTACAGTTTCACCACTGTTAAGTCTCTCACGAGCAAGTCCGGAGACCGGGTGAGCGTAATGCCAAAAATAGCGAAATGTGGCGGCTTGCACCATATCAAGAAAATCTTCATCGGTCATCTGCGAGGTGGTTACAGGGAGGTCAACTGTTCGGTCCGACTCATTATATGATGAATCAAATGCCGTAATTGCAAATACACGGGAATTCCCCATCGCACCCGTCCACTCATAATAATAGTTTTCGTTTGCGGTTGTATTTCCAATTCTTATATAGTTACTTCCCTCTTTTTTGTAGATGTTGTATCCCATTACATCACTCTCGGGGCTTTTCATCCATCTAAGATCAAAATGTTTTTCATACCCTTTAGCCACGGGAAGTCCGGGAACTGATGGAGGAACGGGATCGATACTCCCTTTTAAAACCATTCTAACTTCATCGATAAAGGTGATTCTCTGAGTGGTATCTGCTGCATCTTTTGAAAAGAAAACATATTTAATCTTTGTGAGATCGGTGGATCCGGCGTTATTTCTGAAAAGTGACAACGGAACCAGCACCCTCTTCCATGAAAAGGCCGGCAGATCACTCAAGTAGTTGGACATCGGAACACTCCCCGTTTGCTGTCCAACATTATCCTGAAGATAAAGTTTTGGAAGAAAATTCCCGCTGATGGCGGTTTCGGAATAGATGTAAAAACTTAGTGTATCTTTGTTGTTTACATTAAATAACGGATTTCCTGCACCTGCAACTCCCAAACGCCAATCACCCGCTTCCATCGATTTCCAACGAAGTTTTAGTGCGTTGGTACCCGAAAAAACATGGAGATTGGAAACGGGAAATTTGCTGTCAAATATCAGTTCAACAAATGCAGGTGAACTGTTTGAGCCAAGACTTGGATCCCAGTAGGTGGTTACTGCACTGTTCGTGAAGAATACAAAATCCTGTCCCGATACTATTCCAAAAAAAGCAACAATAAATATTGTCAGATATTTCATCAGGTTACGGTTCCTGAATCGATCATATTGATCGATTTATTTTAATTTTTGTCTCCGAGCACCACTTTAATCGATACCCGGTTTTTTGTCATTGGTTTTATTACATTACCATCGTATTTTTTACCATCCACTTCAACAGAGGCAACTCCTCCGGAAACATGATCGGGGTTAACCACCTCGATCTCAAAACTGCAACCTCTATAAAGTCTTTTAATCTTAAATCCATCCCATTCGGCGGGAATCGCAGGATCAATCAATAATCCACCATCAACTGCGCGGACTCCAAGAATCCAATCAACTATCACTTTTTGATACCATGAAGCAGAACCTGTGTACCATGTCCATCCCGCTCTTCCGTAATTTGGTGAGTCAGGCCCATCGATATTGCCGGGGGTGACATACGGCTCGGCTGACCAAAGATCAGGATCCATTCCATTAAGTATCGGGGAGATGCCTTCAAATACTTTGTACGCTGTTTCGCTCTGTTTTAACTTGGCAAACGCCCAAATTGACCATGTGGCGGCGTGCATATATACTCCGCCATTCTCTCTTTTACCCGGAGCATAACGGGAAAGATATCCGATGTATTTATCGGGTACACTGTATGCAGGTTGAAGCAACAATGTGCCGTTTTTCTTCAAAAGATATTTTTCAACTGCCTGGAGTGCCAATTCCTGTTTGTTCAGTGGAGCAATATCACTCATCACTGACCAGGTTTGTGGATTCAGGAAAATTTTTCCCTGAGTGTTTTCAGCGGAACCAAATTTTTCGCCGTTATCTTTGGTGCCGCGATAATAATATTCACCATCCCAGGCATGTTTGTTAAATGCGGCTTTTATTTTTTCAGCGCCGGAAAGAAGACGGGCCTCTGTGGATTTGTCTCCCTTTTGGTTGGCAATTTCAGCAAATTCTGTTAAAACAAAGTAGAAAAATTCAGACATCCATACCGATTCACCCTTCATTTCGAGTCCAACAGCGCTAAGTCCATCGTTCCAGTCACCGGCACCAATAAAAGGAATTCCACGACCGCTTATTCTCGAAAAAACAACATTTATTGCTCTGAGAGAGTGATCATACAACGATTCTTTAAGGTCCTTGTTATCGTAATATTCAATTTTTGTATCGACGAACGAGAGATTACCCGTTTCTTTTATATACATGGAGAGAATAAAGGGGAGCCATAACAGATCGTCAACCATTTTGGTTGGGAGTCCTGTCTCCGAGATTGGATGCCACCAATGAAGAACAGTTCCCTCTTCAAACTGATGGGCAGCATGAAGTTTTAACTGGTTTTCAGTTCTTTTTGGATCAATCGGCAACCAGACTAAAGAGTCCTGAAGCTGATCCCTGAATCCAAAGGCACCACTTTGTTGGTAGTAGGCAGTTCTTCCCCAAAGTCTTCCCGAAATTGCTTGATATCTCAACCATTTATTGACAAGCAGGTTCATCGAACTGTCGGGAGTTTCTATTTCGAGAGTGGAGAGCATTTCATGCCACATCTTTTCAACAGCTTTAAGAGCTAAATCAACATCGGCGGGAGTACTGTATTTTTTCATCTTGCCTTCAATCTCTGAAAGCTCTTTAACCAAACCAAGATGGTAAATTACAGTATCTTCCTGCCCGGCATCAATTACCAGTTCGTTTTTTAAACAGGCAATTGGATCGTTCCACGATCCGGTTTGTTTTTTTAATTCTGTTCCATATAATGCTGCAGGATGGATCAGATCGCCATAGTTCCCAAGGAAATTCTCTTTTTCAGATTCATAAGAGGTAACTTTTTTGTTTACTCCAAAAAATCCGTGATATTGATAATCTATGTTCCAGTGTCCACGGTCGCCGAGTGGGATTTCCCACAATCTTTTGGTACCGTGCATGTAATTGCCTTCGGTATTAAAGGCGGTTTCAATAAAAGTTTTATGGAATTCACGGTGAAAATCAGCCGAGGAACCCAAACACCATTCAAAATATGTGAAAAGGGATAAAGAAACTTTTTTACCCGAATTGTTGATAAATTTAACTTTCCAAACTTCGAGTGTGTCGTTTAATGGAACAAAAACAGTCATCTCAATTCTGATTCCTTTGTATTCCGAAGTGAAGACAGTGTAACCAAAACCGTATCTACACTCATAAAAATCCAAGGGAGTTTTAACGGGCATAAATGTGGGACTCCACACTTCACCTGTTTCATTATTTTTAACATAAAGATATTTGCCCCAGTTATCCTGTATCAGGTCCTGGTGCCAGCGATTAACCCGGTTGAACTCTGAATGAGTAAGCCAGCTAAATCCTCCTCCGGTCTGCGAAATCACAAGCCCGTAATCACCATTCGATATAACATTTACCCAGGGTTTGGGTGTATCATACCGTTTTATTACATATTCGTTGCCGTCAGCTGAAAAATATCCATATTTTGTTTCAAATAATCGTTCCAAGGTCTCTTTCCATATTTAATTACAGTGTAAAATTAACCACAGAGCACACAGAGGGCACAGAGTCAGTTTTCAGGTGCTAAATTTTTCGAGTATTAACGATTGTCGTAAGACATCTGCGTCAATCTGACTAATCCGCGTCCTCTTCTCTTCCTCGGTGAGCTCTGTGCGCTCTGTGGTTTAAAAAGTATTACAATTTACAATACTACTTCATCAGGATCATTTTTTTCGTAGCGTTGAAATTACCTGCGCTGATGGTATAATAGTAGATACCACTTGCAAGATTTGTCGCGTTGAAATCCAATGTGTATTTACCCGATTCAAATTCACCATTAGCGAGTGTTGCAACTTCTTTTCCAAGAACATTAAATACTCTTACTGTAACAAACGATTTGGTTGGTACAGCAAATGAAATGGTGGTTGATGGGTTAAATGGATTTGGATAGTTCTGATCGAGAGCATAATCTGAAACTATATTACTGACTTCAACTACACTTGAGTAAGCAAATTCACCATTAAGATCAATTTGTTTTAATCTGTAATAGAGGCTACCAGTTACTTCTCTATCGATGTAGCTGTAGTTTGTTCTGTCAGTTGTTGTTCCTTTGCCGTCAACAAATGCAATTGCTGCAAAAGTAACACCGTCATTACTTCTTTCAACCTGGAATCCGGAGTTATTACTCTCGGATGCAGTTGTCCATGCAAGTTTAACATCGCCACCTGCAGCTTCTGCAGTGAATGATGTTAACTCAACAGGAGTTGAAATATTGGTCAGGTTCAGGGTTCTCATGTTTGGACCCCACTCACTGCCCCAGAAGGTTTTGTGGAAGGTTCCTTTTACACCCCATGGCAACATACCATTGTGGTAGCCGTCAGGATCAAAAAGAACAAACATAACCTGAACTGTTGCAGGAACGGTTGTATAACCAAGAGTTGCAAGGTCAATCATTAACTCTGCACTGTAACCATTATCAATTTGTGTGGTATCGTTAACAACAGTACCAACAGCTTTTACTCCAACACCTGCGCCAAAATTGGCTCCGGGACCTTCATATACCATGTTAGGATCAAGACCACCGGCGTTGAAATAGAGTTTGTACTCTTTATCGGCATTGGTTGCATCTTTGATTTTCATGAACAATCCATCACCTTCCCAGCTATCACCAAAACGGCATACAGATTTGTCAGTAGAACTAAATCCGATATAAAGTTTGCTGCCTATTCTGAGAACTTTGAGGGGAGTTAAGGTTGTATCGGTGTAAGGACCTTTAACAAGAACGGTTGATGTGACTGATTTTGCCATTGGAGGTGGCATTGAAGTTGGTCCAAAAATCAAATAATCGGTTGGATATTGCCAATCGGCTTCATTGAGTAATCCATCAACAACAATTGGAGCTGATGCAAGTTTAACATCAAGAGCCGGAGGATCCATGAAGAATACGAGTTCTCTCATTGTTGGTCCCCACTCACTGCCCCACCATGTTTTGTAGAAGGTTCCGGGGGCAACCCAGGGAATCATACCGGTATGGTACATGTCAGGATCAAAGATGTTTAACATAACGGGAACAGATTTTACATTGGGACCGTAACCGAGTGAATCAAGGTAGATGAGAAGTTCTGCACTGTAACCGTTGTCGATCTGAGTAGTATCGTTAACGATTGTGTTGCTTCCCTTTAAACCTGCACCCATACCGGGAGCCTGATTTTCAAATACCATATCAGGATTGATTCCACCGGCATTAAAATAGAGTTTGTACTCTTTGTCAACGCCATTGGCATCTTTGATTTTCATGAAAAGGCCATCGCCTTCCCAGCTGTCACCAAATCTGCATACATGTTTATCATCACTCCAGAAACCGATATAGAGTTTATTCCCAACTTTGAGGAATTTCATTTTTGTGAAAGTGGTGTCAACATAAGGTACTGCAGTGGTGACATGAACTCCACCGGTAACACCTTGCATCTGCATGGTGGAGGGTGCATTTGGTCCAAAAACCAAATATTCCTGGACACTGTTCCAGGCTGCTTCATTCATATTTCCATCAACAACGATGGGTCCGGCGCTGAGATAAGCCTCACGAGCCTTGGGATCGATATATTGCTGAGCGAATAGTGCCTGCGCTGTTGTCAGAACAAATACTACAGCCATTAGCTTGTAAAAATTGCTTTTCACGGCATCTCCTGTTTGTTTGTTAATTAAAAAAAATGTAAACGGTTACACACTGTTAAATTAAACTATTTTTATTTAATAGTCAAGGAATATTTTTATATTTTTTAAAGTTTTTTTACTTTTTTTTACATGTTATGACATCATTGTCTCTTTATTCCCTCTTTTTTATATTTTGCACCATGATTTTAGGAAAATTTATAGATTCAGACCGGATTAAGAACATGCTGAATTTATATGAACAAAAATTTATTAATGTAAATTTTACATGAATTTACATTCATTTACATAAACAATCAGATTTTTATCACACTCCAATTATAAACAGGTTCAACGATGAAAAACAGACTGATCTTTTTTGTTTTTTCACTTTTTTTAATAACATCTTTACCACTGAATGCACAAACATTTTTCAGTGATAATTTCGATAAAACGGACTCCTGGAAAATCAATGCCTCGGAGGGGGTGGAAGTTAAATCCAAAAGTGATTTCGGAGTTACAGGAAAGTGTATCAGCTTTGATGTCAACTTCACCCTCGGCAGCGGGTATGGTGGAGTGTATAATCTTGTTGATGTTGAACTGCCGGAAAATTATCAGTTGACCATTTGGGTAAAAGCCAAAGATATCCCTTCAAATAATTTTGAGATTAAACTTGTGGATCCCACAGGCGACAATGTCTGGTGGATGAATAAAAAAGGATTTGACTTCCCGGGAGAATGGACAAAAATTACCGTCCACAAACGAAACCTGAATTTTGCATGGGGTCCTCAGGGAGGTGGTGAAATTAAAAAGGTTGGAAGAATTGAATTTATTGTTGCCTCCGTGAATGGAGGAAAAGGAACCATTTATTTGGATGATCTGAAAATTGAAAAACTTGACCCGCCATCTGTCCCAACTTCTGATCCGGTTGTCTCTTTTTCGGATGATAAGTTAAACAGCGCCGGAAATCAATTATTTGATAAAAATCCGGAAACCTTCTGGAGTGGGGGGAAAGGGTTAAAGAACTTTGAACTTTACATCGATTTCACTGGACAAAAAGAGTTTGGTGGAATTGTAACCGACTGGGCAATCAACGGCTTCCCCGCTAAATATATATTCGAAGGTTCAAATGATAAAAATAACTGGATAAAACTTTCTGAATCAAAAGGTAAATCGGGCAAATCTTATATAATAACCCCCGAAGCCCGTTACAGATATGTGAAAATGAAAATCCAAAACGATAATACACATGAACTCAGATTAAATGACATCGTTTTTAAGGACATTTCTTTTGGTGACAATAACAACAACCTCTATTACGAAATAGCTGCTGAAAGTCCAAAAGGAAGATTCCCACGCTATACACTAAAACAACAAAATTATTTTACCGTGGTTGGCGTTTCAGGTGATATAAAAGAGGGACTGCTCAACGAAGACGGTCTGCTTGAAACCGATAAACAATCTTTTTCTGTTGAACCGTTTCTTCATTTGAACGGAAAGTTTATAACATGGCATGATGTTGAAATAACTCACTCTTTGTTGGATAACTATCTCCCTTTGCCATCAGTTACCTGGAAAGGAGACGGGTTTGAACTTAAAGTTTTGTCCTTCGCTTCAGGTGAACCGGGAAGTTCAATACTTTATTCGGGGTATGAAATCACTAATACCGGTGACAAAGACATCTCCGGTAATTTTTTCCTTGCATTACGACCTTTCCAGGTTAATCCCCCATGGCAGGACCTTAATTTTTACGGCGGAACCGCAAAGGTTGAAACTATTGAATTTAAAAATGATTTTGTCCTGGTAAACAACAAAACTTCAGTCATCCCTCTATTAAAATCAGATGACTTTGGTGCTCTCACTTTTGTTGATGGGGATATTACTTCTTTTCTTGCCGATAATAAACTCCCTGAATCAAAATCTATAACGGATAATCAGGCACTTGGATCAGGGGCATTTTCATTTAATCTCTATCTCAAACCCGGTGAAAAGAAATTTATCCCCTTTGCCATCCCTCAGTATCAGGACATCAAACCTGAAAGTGTTATAAAGAAAAATTCAAAATTGAATCTCTACGATATGGAATTCGCCAAAACAAAAGATTTTTGGGTGAAAAAACTGGATCATGTAAAATGGACAGTTCCCGCTGAATTGTTGCAGGTATTTAACACTGTTAAAAGCAACATGGCGTATGTCCTTATCAATCGGGATAATGTTGGGATCCAGCCCGGCTCCCGCTCCTATGAAAGATCATGGATAAGGGATGGAGCATTAACCTCCGCTGCGCTTTTGAAAATGGGACTTAAAACGGAAGTGAAAGAATTTGCAGAGTGGTATGCAAAATATCTCTACAAAAACGGAAAAGTGCCTTGTGTAGTTGATAAAAGAGGACCCGATCCCGTTCCCGAAAATGATAGTAATGGTGAGTTTATTTACCTGATCTATCAATATTACAGATATACAGGTGACAAAGAATTTATTAAAAATCTCTTCCCTAAAGTGGAGCAGGCTGTTGGTTTTATCCGTCACATGATATCGGAAAGAAGTACCCCTCACTACAGAGATAATAAAAATGATTCCATCAGATCGCTATACGGATTGGTTCCCGAATCGATAAGTCATGAAGGTTACTCCGATAAAGCAATGCACTCCTACTGGGATAATTTTTTCACACTTCTTGGTCTAAAAGATGCCGTTACCATGGCAACACTGCTTGGGAAAGAGGAACTTACAAAATCGTATATTGCAACCCGCGATTCATTTGAGACAAATCTCTACAACTCAATCCGCCTTGCAATTAAAAGAACAGGAATTGACTATATTCCCGGTTGTGCCGAAAAAGGTGACTTTGACGCCACTTCCACAACTATCGCTGTCTATCCCGGAGGGGAAATTCACAATCTGCCCCAACCATATCTCGACAATACATTTAAAAAATATTATCAGTTCTTTAAAGATCGCAGGGATGGAAAACTAAAGTGGAATGAATATACACCCTATGAGGTGAGAACAATTGGAACATTTAACTTCAGTGGACAAACAGATATCGCATGGGAATTGATACAGTTCTTTATGAAGGATCAAAGACCACAAGGATGGAATCACTGGGCAGAGGTTGTAACACGCGATTACAGATTTGCACGGTTTGTTGGAGATATGCCCCACACCTGGTGTGGATCCGATTTTATAAACGCTATCAGAGCCATGGTAATCCACGAAAGAGAGTCCGACAATTCACTTTTGATCGCCCCCGGCTTCCCCGATGCCTGGTATGAATTTGAAGAGGGATTTTCTTTCACTAATCTGCCAACCTATTATGGTGAAATCAGTTATGAGATTAAAAAGAAAGGTATCGAGGCCGATATCTATATTTCAGGTGATGTGAAAATTCCGGAGGGTGGAATAAGATTTGTGGTTCCAAAAAAATTCCGGAAGGAAAGAATTGAACTTAACGACAAACATATCGAACCCGGATTATCAGGCGAGGTGATTATCAATTCACTCCCGGCAAAGGTTGAACTAATTTATTGGAAGTAGATGAAAATAAAGTAGTGCCTTATATATTCCGTACCCGATAGCACTATAGATAGCTATCTTGATGAGAAATTTAAAAATCCCTGCTGCACTTTTAAGTAGAAGTATGCCGATGAAAATTATTGCCAGGAGTACAACTATATCCATGGTTTAATTATCTTGTTTTTAATTGTGATTGAGGAAAATTAGTCATTACAGAATTGTTGATTTTTAAGATGCAAATTTAATAATATTAACCACCAACTTCGTAATTTGAGTTTGATATTTCTCAAATTTGAGGTGTAAAATGCTCCGCTCCATCCCATTTTTAATATTCGTGGTTTTGCTTTTGACAATTCCGACAAATGCACAATCCCCCCATCCAAATGCCATGAATGTACCACCGGGAATTGATTCAAAATTTAGAACTGACCCTGAAAAGAATTTAGCTGAATTTGTTAATACTATTCTCAAAGGAATCACTTCAGACGAAGAGAAAATCAGAATTCTTCACGACTGGACTGCCGTCAACATCCGCTATGATGTTGAAGGATATTTTGGAAACAGCAAAATCGTTTATAACACTTTTGATGTAATCAAGACCGGAAAATCTGTCTGTGAAGGGTATTGTAATGTGCTTGAGCTGCTGCTCACCACCGCGGGAATCGAAAATAAAAAAGTCCCCGGCTATGCCCGTGGATATGGTTTTGATATCTTTGCCGGAAATGAAAAATTTGAATCAAACCATGCATGGACTGCAGTAAAACTGAACGGGAAATGGGAGTTGATTGATGTAACATGGAATTCGGGCTTCATCGATGGCATCAGATTTGTACCCAACTATTCCCTTGGTTATTTCCTCATGTCCCCACAAAAATTTGTTTATACCCATTTTCCTGAAAACCCCGAATGGCAGTTATTATCCCCTCCCCACTCATTTGAAGAGTTTAGTAACATGCCTTACCTCTCCGATCGGTTTTTTGCCCTGGGACTTGATCTGATCAATAAACCCGCAAGAATTCTTGATGCCGGAGCAGAATTTAAACTTGATATCGCCATCCCAAATGGGATCCTTTTAATAGCAAAACTTGAAGATTTGGATGAAAACAGTTATGATAAAGCTACCATTACACAACGAGTTGGTGAAAAAGGAACCGTCTATATCGTTTTCCCAAAAAAAGGTAATTATGTCCTTACACTTTTTGCAAAACACAAAGATGAAACGGGCAGTTATTCGGGAGTTGCGGATTTTGGAATAAAAGCCTCAGCCGGAAGTGATGCAAAATTTCCCATGCTTTTCAAAAAATTTATGGAATTTGGATGCCGGCTTATTTCACCCCTCACAAAACCATTTAAAATGGGACCGGATCAAATGGTTGATTTTGAGTTCTACGCTCCCGTTGAAGAGGTGGGTGTTGAGTGTGATCAGCTGATAACCATGCTCACAAAAAATGCAGCAGGTAACTTTGCAGGTAAAGTAAAAATTACAAGTTACCCCGTCAGAGTTTTTATGAAAATTGGAGACAGGTTGCAGTTCTTCTGTAGCTGGGAGTAACGGTTACTTCTATTGCGATATTTTTCGTTACGGTTTTTTTCGCAATCAAATTTTAATCAAAAAAATCTGTTTTAGTTTGGTTTGTACCCACTCTTCATTCAGTTTCAACTCATTTTTCATAAATTGTACACTTTAAAATTCTGAATTGAGATTATGGAAAAATTTGTAAGATTTAATGATAAACTACAAGAATTAGCCGGTACAACAGCATCGGTGCTTTCGTTGATTTTGGTGTTGCTTGTCTCGGCGGATGTTGCCGGAAGATATCTTTTTAATACAGGAAGTGTTGCCGCTCAGGAGCTTGAATGGCATATTTTTGCTGTAATATTTCTCCTTGCAGCGGGTTACACAATGAAACACGATGAACATGTAAAAGTTGATGTGCTCTACACAAAATTTTCACCAAAGAGGAAACTTTTGACCAATATCTTTGGCACCATTTTTATGCTTTTCCCATTTTGTCTTTTTATCATCTATTATTCAATTGAATTTTTTCTTGCTTCACTTGATATGCAAGAATCTTCACCTGATCCGGGAGGTCTGCCTGCCCGTTATCTACTAAAATTGATGATCCCAATTGGATTTACCCTCTTGCTCTTGCAAGGGATTTCTTTCCTTTATAACACAATTCAAGAATACAAAAAATTGAAAGAGAGTGTATAATGGAAGAATTTGTACCTCTGATATTTTTTGCAGTAATAATCATCTCTCTACTGATGGGTTATCCTGTGGCATTCACCCTTGGTGGAGTCTCAATAATTTTTGGTACACTGATGCTTGGACCGGAATTTCTCTCTCTGCTCCCCCTAAGAATCTGGGGAGTGATGTCGAATTTTGTCCTGATTGCAGTACCACTTTTTGTTTTTATGGGCGTGATGTTTGAAAAATCGGGAATCGCCGAGGAGTTATTGGAAACTATGGCGCTGATCTTTGGGAAATTCAGAGGTGGACTTGCAATTGGTGTACTGCTTGTTGGGGCACTTCTTGGTGCATCCACCGGAATTGTTGGTGCAACCGTTGTAACAATGGGTGTTCTGTCACTGCCCGTTATGCTTAAAAGAGGGTGCTCCCCCCAGGATTCATGTGGAATAATTGGTGCATCAGGAACATTGGGACAGATTATTCCACCAAGCCTTATTCTTGTACTTCTCGGAAGTGTGGTTAACCTGCCCGTCGGTGACCTCTTTATGGCAGCGGTAATTCCCGGTTTTATACTTGTATTTTTGATCTTTTTGTGGATTGTAGTGTTGAATTTTATTAAACCCTCCGCCTTCCCTCCTATGCCGGAAGCAGAACTTGTGGAATTCAGAAAAGGGAGAATGAAGAAGATCGTAACTGCGTTTTTTCTCCCCGGCATCCTGGTATTCCTTGTGCTTGGCACTATCTTTCTTGGATTGGCATCCCCCACAGAAGCGGCAGGAATTGGTGCACTTGGCGCGATTGGTTTAGCCGCACTTCGGAAAAATTTGAATATCAAAAACCTCAAGTATGTAATGAAAAAAACAGTGACAATAACAACGATGGCTTTAATCATCCTTGTGGGTGCCACTGCTTTTTCACTGGTTTTTAGAGAACTTGAAGGAGATGTTATCCTCACCGACATCATAATGGCTTCAGAAATTTCGCCCGGAATTTTCCTTTTCCTTGTGATGTTGATTATTTTCCTCGCCGGATTCCTGATCGATTTTATCGAAATAATTTTTATTATCGTGCCGATCGTTGATCCAATTTTCCGCCATTTTGGAATGGATATGATGTGGATCGCCATTCTGATCGCGATGAATCTTCAAACCTCATTCCTGACACCACCGTTTGGTTTTACCCTCTTTTATTTAAAGGGTGTGGCACCTCCGCAAGTGAGAACCATTGACATGTATAAAGGAATGATCCCTTATATCATTATCCAGCTTCTTGCGTTGATTCTTGTTGTGGCTTTCCCGGGAATCGTCCGATTACTTTAAAATGACAAGTTTTTTTACTTCGGAACGGGTTTTACCGCTCGGAGTAGTTACTGTCATTTTATAAAAATATACGCCTGAAGTGAGATTTTCAACATTTGCATCCATTGAAGTTGTAAAAACTCCTGCATCAGAATTTTTATTCACCAGAGTTTTTATCTCAACTCCGGTCGAATTGTAAAGTTTAATTGTGACCATCCCCTCTTCCTGAAGACCGTATCGGATTGTAGTTGTCGAAACTCCCGACTCTGCCCCGGTTGAAAAAGGATTTGGATAATTTTGTTCAAGAACAAACCCTAAGGGAAGTTCACCCTCAACAGAGGCTTCTCCAAGAAAATGTCTGCTGCCGTCAAAATCAATTTGATACAGATGATAGAGTCTGGAATTGTTGTTTAACTCAATGTCAGTAAATTCATAAACTGTTGGCTCGGTGGTTGTACCTTTTCCTTTAATTGTGCCTATTTTTACTGAATTCTCACCTGAAATTCTGAATAATTCAAATCTGTCGTTGTTCATCTCCGTTGCAGTTGTCCACCTCAAAACAGGAAAACCGTTTATTGTTGATGCTGAAAAAGAGAGAAGTTCAACCGGAACAACATATCCATAAACTCCCTGCCTGCCGAGAATCTCAGCATTTCCGGTGGAATAATCATACCAGATCACAAATAGTGAATCAGAACCGGGATATCTTTTTAACGCAATCCTCGCTTGATATGAATTATCAGGATTGTTTGAAAGGTTAACGGGTGTTGACCAGTTATCACCTGAATTGGTTGACATAGAAAAATAAATATCGGAATTGTCATAGTTAGGAGCTGAATGTGTGTTATCAAACCATGACATATAAATTCTATGTTGTCCATTTGGTTCATCAGCGATTGCCAGATCAGCAAAAGAGGAGTTACCACTATTGTTTGTTAGATTTACAGGTGCCGACCATGTTATCCCTTTATCTGTCGATTTCATCAAAGCAATTTCCGAAAAATTGATTTGATACATATCCTGTGAAGCAATGTAAACCGAGTTATCTCTTGCTGCAAGCGCCACTCTGGTTTGAGGCAGTACATCGTCTGTAAGTTTTCTGTAGGGACTCCACGTCACTCCGCCATCATCTGAATAAATATAGGCAATGTCGTGTGCAGGATAGGTTGGTGAATCGAGCCAGATACAGTGCAATCTGCCACTCTGGTAAAGAACCTGCACCCAGCGACTGTCAACAATCGTATTTGAAACATTTACAGGTGCGCTCCATGAAATCCCCATATCCGTGGATTTTGCAAAATATATCTGGTATTTACCGGGTCGCTCTTCCCACGCTGCATACAAAGTGGAACCGTCAAAAGTGATTTTGGGTGTTATCCCGGTTGAATTGTTTTGGGTGGATATTACAATCGGTTGCGACCAGGTATCCCCAAAATCTGTTGATCGTTGACAATGCACAACATATCCGTTTGTTCCATTATAATGATAGAGCACCACGAGTGTATTCCCCACTCCGTAAAGCACAGGCCATCCTGAAATTGAACTGCCGTCATAAACAGTTACATTTGAATACCAACTCACTCCACAATTGGTTGATCTCTTAAATTTGATCATACCATTGTCACCCCAAACCACATAAAAATTGGAGCCATCGGCAAACACCGCATGATAATCAGATGTGGCTGACATGGTATTGGAAAGGTTCACCGTCGGCAAAAAATTCACCTGCGCAAAAACTCCCGCCACCCCAATTACCACCAAAAAGAAAATTTTTCTCATCTTCTACTCCATTTAATATTGAAAAAATCTACCCATACGGCACCCCATCCGGGGCGCATGTTAATTTTGAATTATTCTACCCATACGGCACCCCATCCGGGGCGCATGTTAATTTTGAATTATTCTACCCATACGGCACCCCATCCGGGGCGC
>CAYJKN010000001.1:1099705-1209765 GCA_964371075.1 uncultured Ignavibacteriaceae bacterium
GGGGCGCATGTTAATTTTGAATTATTCTACCCATACGGCACCCCATCCGGGGCGCTTGTTAATTTTGAATTATTCTACCCATACGGCACCCCATCCGAGGCGCTTTTTGTTTTTAAGTATTCTACATTAGTGAATTATTGCATTACTGCATTATTGGATTATTGGATTATTGCATTACTGCATTATTGCATTACTGCATTCTACAAAAACAGATCCGCATCCTTGTTTTTCACTTTATAAAGTTGCGGTGCAAACGGCTCTATATGACATAAAACATCAGAAACATTGGGATACATCTCTTTGATGGAATCTTTCACCCAATGAGCAATTTCATGGCCGTCATGAACAGAAATATCACCATCAACAATTACATGCATATCGATGTAATATTCAAATCCCATTTTTCGCACAAAACATTTTTCGATATCCCTTACACCTTTTACTTTTTTTGCGCAGACTTTTATCTTCTCCCTGAATTCCTCAGGGGGAGCAGTATCAAGTATCTCCCTAAGAGCAGGCATAAAAAGGGAAATGGCATTGTAAACAATTATGAATGACGCAAAAAGAGCTGCATAATCGTCACTTTGTTCATAACCCTCTCCTCCAATCAAGGCAATTGAAATTCCGATAAATGCCGCAGCAGAGGTAATCGCATCACTTCTGTGGTGCCAGGCATCGTTTTTCACAGCCACACTCCCCAATCCCTCACCAACTACAATTATCTTTCGAAAAAGCACTTCCTTAACAAAAATAACACCAACAAGCACTATAAGTGTATATGGAGCCGGTGCATGGTGTGGAGTGATTATTTCATGAAGAGCCTGGACAATGATTACTATTGCCGCTGCCACAAGCATCAATGCGACAAACATCCCGGCAAGTGGTTCTGCTTTGCCATGCCCATAAGGATGATCTGCATCCTTTGGACGGGATGCATATTTTAGTCCCGCAAGTACAATTGTTGAAGTGAAAATATCTGAAAGTGACTCAATTGCATCAGCAACAAGAGCATAGGAGTTACCAAGGATTCCCGCAGTCCCCTTAATTATTACAAGGACAAATGAAACAAGAATTCCAATCAATGTGGTTTTCATCCCTTTACGGGAAGATTTTTGAAGATAATCTGCTTTTTTTGGCATTATACCTTCTTCTCTATCAAAACCACTTTATACGCTCGAATTTGCTCCTTTTTGAAAAACATTGGCTGAATAGCCTGATTGTAGGAAGTCAAAATTACAATTCCGGGGATATCCTTCGACTCAGAGTAGAGTTTTAATGCACCTTTTGTTTTATCATAAAGAGCAACAACAAGATCTCCATCTTTCAGTTTACCGTAGAGACTAACCAACACATAATCTCCCGGATTCACCATTGGCATCATACTGTAGCCAAATTCTTCATCTATCTTCAGATAAAAGTGGGTGTCGGGGTCATACTCGAGATTTTTAAATTCGTTGAGTTCACTCCAGTCCTGAACATCTGCCTTTCCGGCAGGTATGGTGCCCAAGACCCGGAATTTCCTTTCCTGAGCGTTTTTTGATCCAAAGATTTTTTCTATAGAGTTTTTTCGTGTGCCTGTTAAAAGCCAATCAATGTCACATCCAAGATCGGAGAGTTTGATGAGCAGCTCTGAACCTGGGGAAATTTTGCCCGAAAGATAGGAATTCAGAGTCTGGGGTGACATGTCAAGAGAACCGGCAAAATCCTTTAACCTGTCGGTTTTGGAGTATGCAAATTCTCTCAGCCTTTTGGCAATAAATATTTTTTCTTTCATATCAATTTTAAACTTGACTCATATAAGCTATTTATCTTAGTTTAGCAGCGTGATAAGTTAATTATTTTATTTTTTGTAAGATTAACATCTTAAATGTAACTCTTTTTAAACAAATAACAATAGCCAAAATAGTGAAAGTGAGGAGAATATGGATACACTTCCGGGAAAAAATTTTGAAGAACTGCGTAACCTTGGTCTAATAGATGAATCGGGCTACCGCAACTTTAAGATCAAACAAAAATTTGACGAGTTAAAAAATCAGGGGCTAAAAACCAGCATTATAAAAGAAATTCTTGCTGATGAGTTTGCCCTCTCCCCTGAATCAATCCATGGTATTTATTACCGTAAAAAGGAGAAATACAGATTTGTGAATTGAGTTATGGATAAGGCTGCTCATCTACCGGAGCAGCTTTTTTTTAACTGCACAAAAAAAGAGGCTACCTCATTCGAAGCAGCCTCTCTTTGCGAACAATTAATTAGTTTTTAACTAAACCTTTTTGACTTCTATCTTTTTAACAGGAGTCATCTCCTTTTCGAGAGATGTTTTCCCTTTTTCACCTGTTACAGGACATTTGGCCTTATCTCCGGAATATGGACATTCACCCTTTTGCCCTGTATAGGGGCATTCAGAGCTTCCTGCTTCCTTTTTCACCTTGTTCGAAGCACCCTTTTTCCCGGTATAAGGACAAACAGATGTTTTCTCTCCGGTAACATACGGACACTCTTGTTTTTTTACTTCCTTCTTAGGGTCACCATAGTTACCTGCCAAAGTGGTGTGTCCTGTCCAGGAAAAACCCAAAATAAAAGCTGCAACAAAAGATGCATATACAAACAATCTCATTATAACCTCCATACTTTATTATTACGAACCATTATTATCAATCACAAGTTCCCGTAATACATAACTCTCTCAATTACTAAAGTTCTGAAGTTCTGAAGTTCTGAAGTTCTAAGGTTCTGAAGTTCTGAGGTTCCGAAGTTCCGGGGTTCTGAAGTTCTGAAGTTCTAAAGTTCCGGGGTTCCAAAATATTTACTAATTTTGTCCTTTAACTTTTTCACGTTTCAGAAAAAAAATTTTGGACGATCTTCTTAAATATTCTCTTCTTCTTATAACAGGTTTTTTTACCGGCATACTTAATATTATGGCAGGCGGTGGCTCCATACTTACACTTCCGGCACTTATCTACATAGGACTTGATCCAAACCTTGCCAACGGCACAAACCGTATCTTCATTTTAATGCAAAATCTCACTGCCGTTGTAGCTTTCTCAAATGAGAAGATGAGTTACTTTAAGGAATCATTTCGACTTGCCATCTTCACTATTCCGGGAGCGATTATTGGTGCTTTTGCCGCAGTAAAAGTGGATGGAGATGTATTTGTTAAAATTCTTGGGGTGGTAACGATTATTTTATCCCTCCTGATGTTCATCCCCGTTAAAACGGGTGAAGGATCAAACCCTGTAAAATCAAAACTTCTGCTCTATCCTCTGCTTTTTGCAATCGGGTTTTATGGCGGATTTATTCAGGCAGGTACCGGCATATTTATTATGTTTGTACTGAGGAGTTTTCTTAAACTCGATCTTGTGAAAGTGAATGTACATAAAGTGTTTATCGCATTTATTTTCACTATCCCGGCATTTTTTATCTTTGTTTACCATGGTCAAATCGATTGGATGGCAGGTTTTATATTGGGAATTGGTTCAATATTTGGTGCGTGGTTCTCAGCAAAAGTACTTTCAAAACATGGTGAAAAAATCGTGAGAGTTGTCCTCCTTATTTCAAGTTTTCTTATTGCATTAGACCTTTTGGATGTTATCTAATATGAAATTAACCACATTAACAACAATCATTATCCTCTTTACCCTAACAACTTTTGCACAGGTTGAAAATATCCAGATCGATAATCCTGTTTATTCCTTCCTGAAAAGGATGAAAGTAAAAGGGGTTATCGAGAGTATCCATGACGATGTTCCAAATATGTCACGGGCGGAGGTTAATGGACTTTTAATGCAGATAAACGAACAGGAAGAAAAACTCTCCCCCACTGAAAGACAAAAACTAAAACGCTTTATTGAAAATTTTTCAGGAGTCACTCGGGGTGACAATGTTACCAATCTTTGGGGTGGAGAAAACTTTGCACAAAATCTTGAAGACATCTTTTCAGATAAAATAAAATACCTCTATGCATACAAAAACGATTTTGTTTCTCTCTATGCCGAAGGAATCGGATCACTTCAGTATGGTCACAGATTAAAACCCGATGTGAATAATGCAGCCATTTATGATGTCGGTTTCAGAGTGCAGGGTACAGTTAATGAAAATTTTGGCTATATGTTATATGTTGTCAAAGGACTTGCAACCGGAAACAGGCAGTTCTCTTTGGATGTTGATCCCCGTCTTGCATACAATTTTAAGTTTGTTGAAAATATCGAGTTTGCTCCAAGTTATGATTACACCGATGGCTATCTAAAGTGGAGCAGCACCCCAACTAAAGGGATGGAAATGTTGGCACAAATAGGAAGGGAAAAAACAAAATTTTCTTTTGGCTACGGTAGTAACCTCGTGATGTCGGGCAATCACGCAAATCTTGATTTTATTAAGTTTCAATTTAAGTATGGTCCTGTCCGATATACCTCATATCAAGCTTCAACTGTGGGACGATTCCAAACAATAAGGAATGACAATTATACCAAATATTTTGCCGCCAATAAATTTCAATTACACATCCCGAATCTTTTTGATGTGTCCATAGGTGAAGTGATTGTCTATTCGGGAAGAGGGCTCGACCTGGCGTATCTTAATCCCTTGATATTCTATAAATTTGCGGAGATGTCGCTTCAGGACAGAGACAATGGAACTTTGTTCTTCGACTTTCAATCCGATTTTCTTCCAAATCTTGAACTACAAGCATCATTTTTTCTCGATGAAAATATTCTTGGCGAATTAGCCGATCTGGAGCGATTTTCAAACAAAACCGCCTATCAGCTTGGAGCTTTTTGGTACACACCAATAAATGATCTGACTCTAACTGCAGAATACACCCGGATAAGACCCTATGTTTACACCCACACAAACCCCGGAAACACTTATACATCATGGGACTCACCTGTGGGGCATATCATCGGTCCTAATGCCGACCAGATTTTATTTAAAGCAGAATATGCTCTTAATTATGTCACTAATCTTTTTGCCTCGTTTAGCCATACCAGAAAAGGACTTAATCTTTATGATGCGGGTGGAAACTTGATTTATAATGCGGGCGGAAATCTCTTTGAACCACACAGAGCCAATATCGATTCAGATCATATTAAGTTTTTATCAGGCGATGTGTATAATTATGATGACCTTGAGGTGGGACTTTCATACGAAGCGTTTAGGGACTTGACATTCTTTCTCTCGTTTCGACATAAAACAGCCAAACAGGTTTCAACGGGCAATTCCTCAAATGTTACATGGATAAACTTTAAATTTACATTGGAATATTGATCTGGTACTCATTAAAATAGTAATTTATTTGTTAAATTAGTGTTATCTTTAAATTCACATTTGAACCATTGTTTCAAATCTTTCTTTAATCAAATTCGATTCTAAATCGTACTACGGGATCTATGCGAATAAGAATTGCGGTTCACATCGAACCAAGAAAAATATCTGTTAATTACAATTATGGTATTTCGACCGCTATAAGAAAATTCTTAAGGCTGGAATCACCATTATTTGCCGATTTCTTACGGGAGAATGATTATTTGATCAATCCCAAGAAATTCGACCTTTTTACCTTTTCACTTCGTTTTGAAAAGATGAAAATGTCTGGACCAATTATCCAGCTTGTTTCACCTAAAGCATACATTCATGTATCTTTTCCTATTTTACCGGATTACCTTGATTTTGATCAATTGGCGGATTCAGTGAAGAGGGATTTTACTGTGAAGATTGAGGGTGAGGATGTTGGGATTAGAGGTGCAAAACTTGATTTCATACCTGAAACTTCTTTCGGCGACGAAATGCGATTCATCTTTTTATCTCCATTGGTGCTTTCAACTTTCCGGTTTATCAATCAGAAGGAGCGGATTTATTTTCTCCGACCTGAAGATAAACATGAGTTGGATGCTCTGTTAAGAGATAATTTGCTTGAAAAATATAAAATAATCTCAAAAAATCCGGGTTATGAAGCGGGTCCTTTAACTGTTGAATGGGATCAGGAATATATGGCGAAACATGAGAGAATCACCAAAAAGATTTGTGTTGAAAATCCAAAGGCGAAACCTACTGATGTTATCGGGATCCTGTCACCATGCACAATTAAGGGCGACCCAAATCTGATCAGAACCGGGTTTATTGCCGGTTTTGGTGAAAAGACCTATCTGGGACTCGGGATGGCCGATCACCTCTACGATAGTTCTTACTCCGATACTATCTGATATATTTCTCCGAGAGTTTTACCACTTTCGGCATCAAAGAGAAGCTCTATGGCAACCTCCAGGTATAATCCTGAGCGTTTAACATAGAGTTTCTTTTTGTCTTTCAGGTCTAAATTAAGGTCGCGCCAAAGCTCTTTATAGAATTTTTTCCCCTTTTCGGAGAACTCCGCCTTTTTATATTCTTTCATCACTTCTTCTTCCAGCTTGTTGCCATCATACAGACCTAAAAATTCAGGGTCTTTTGATTCTCCACCCCTCAAAACCAAAACTGCATATACAATCTCTCCCGGATATTTTTCTGTATTCACTTCACCTCTGATTATCACAACTGTAGCCTCATCCGCCTTGAGTGTTTTCAGATATTCCTGCCATTCAAATGAAAAACGGGTATAGGTGGTTGCAAAAAGTGAATCTGATGAAAGTTTCTGTGAAGTGGATGTGACTGCCGAATAGACAGTATCAATATTTTCCATCCATGTTGCAAATTCCTTTTTAGGTAACAGTCGGAGATTTCCGTAATATTCAGCATGGCGAAGCCAGAAAACATAATCACTCTCATCTTCGGTTAGATATTGCCCGTCAAGTTTCATTTTTGAGTACCAGTATTTCCCGGGGTTCATCATCGAGAGTATAATATAATTGTTAAAGGCGAGATGCCTCACCTCATCATTTGATTCCATTTGTGTCAGGTAGATCGAATTGTAAAGATCAAATGCCTGTTGCACATCTTTTTCAACAAGTTGGATATCAGAAATTGAAAGTGCAGGATAAATTAACTGCCGGATATCAAGGCATCTGCCAAAAAACTCAGCCAGCATTATAGAAGCTTCTTCAAATCTGTCTTGTTTAAAGAAAATTTTAGCAACTTGCAGGGCAGCTCTGTTTATGTCAGGATGAAGTGAGTCCAACAACTCTTTTCTCCCCTGATAAACTTCAACTGCGTACTCTTCCGCCTTCACAAGATCGCCCTGTAAAACCTTCAACTCACTAAGATCACTCAAAAAATCAAAAAAGAGTGTACTTTTTCTTGAATATCTCGGTTCAATTATACTCAATCCATTAAAGATGAGTGAATCCGCAATCTTTATCTCACCATTGTCCCGGTATAACACAGAAAGTTGTTTAAGAGCTCCGAGAAAAATTGGATGAACAGTCCCAACTTTATATGAGAGTATCCTGAGTCCCGACTTATAAAACGAATCCGCTTTTGCAAAATCCCCGGCAAGAGCAATAACATCAGCAAGATATACCTGATTAATCGCATACTGTGCATTGTCTTTCCCTGTTATTTTCTCCCTGATTTCAAGCGACTTTGTCAAGTAATTGATTGCTTTTGGCACCTCTTCAAGGAAATAATAAACTCTGCCAATGTTAGCCAAATCCGAGGCATACATCTCTGAATTTTCACCCGTAACCTGCTTGTCAATGTTGGCAGCAAGTTGGTAATATTCAATTGCTTTTACATAATTTTTTCTGTGTTTATGAAGATCGGCAAGATTTACAAGTGTGGTAGCGTATGAAAAGTTAACTGCGCCCGCGGCTTTTTCTTTTATTTTAAGTGTTTTGAGAAAGGTTCTTTCTGCATCAAGGTATCTCAGTCTTCTCTGATAGATCATTGCAAGGTTGTTTAATGCCTTGGCATACATCGTATCAGCATTACCAAATTCCTTTTCTGCCTGCACTGCTGCCTGCTCGGCGAAGACCATTGCAGCACCAAAATTACCTTGAGAGAAGAAGGATTGTACCTTTAAACTAAGGTCGTCATAGTTTTGAGAAAAAACAGTTGATGATATAAAAAGAAGAAAAAGGATTGGATATCGTTTCATTTTCGCCATTTAATTGGTAAATTCATAAAAGTTGAAAACAAATTTAATATTAATCGAGTATCCAATTTATATAATCATTTATCCCTCATTTCGAAAGAGCCATCCCAGTCGGCTTCAGGCGGATTTTCATCGAAGTATTTTATTCTTTTTATAAATTCAATTGAAGCGGGATCACCCGGTTTTAACTCAGTGCAAATGGTAAAAAGTTCGTCTGCTTTTTGGAAGTTTCTGTTATAATATTCATCCAAAGCCTCCTGAAACCGGAGAAAATATTCTCTGTATTTTTCATAATAATCATCCTCCATCACCTCAAAAACCTTAACCGGTTTTGTTTTCCCTTTTACTTTTATGTAATCAAGAAGTCTGGTTTGTATTCCCGATCCGGTGATCCCGTTATAAACCGATTCTGAGATAAGAATATTACACCCGTATTTTTTACCGGCACTTTCAAGCCGTGAAGCAAGATTTACAGAATCACCGATGACTGTATAGTCGAACACTTGATGTGAACCCATATTCCCAAGAATTACATTACCCGAGTTTAGTCCCACTCTCGCCCTGATTTCGGGATCACCCCTTTGTTTCCATATTTTATTTAGATCGTCACATTTCTTTTGCATCTGAAGTGCCGCCCTTGTGGCTGCAAGTGAATGGCCTTCAAAATAGAGAGGGGCACCAAATTCCGCCATTATTGCATCACCAATATATTTATCGATCATCCCACCGTTATTGGTGATAATTGTTGTCATCTCGGTAAAATATTCATTTAATAATTTTACAAGCTGTTGAGGGTTTGTTTTTTCAGAAATGGTGGTAAATCCGGCAATATCTGAAAAAAATATCGTTAGTTCACGCTCTTCACCACCAAGAGTGAGACCTTCACGATTTTCGATTAATCTGTCCACCACAGTTGGTGAAAGGTATCTTGAAAATGCCGACTTAATGAATGATTGTTCCTTACTCGAAGTATATTGAATAATCACCAATAACACAAGATAACATACAAAAATGTTCGCTTGCATCGTAACCACAGGAAAGATGGAACCATCCATTAGCTGTATATATGCAAAAAGTATAACTAAAAAGAGAACCACCCACGAAAAAACATTAAATACCATTCCATTCTTTAAAGTTGCCAGAAAAGTGAGCAGAATGGAAATACCAATAACTATCAAAAACAGAAAATTGGTTGGGAAAAAACTGTAAAAGGAGTCGGTGAAAAATGCATTCATGATGGCAGCATGAATAAGAACCAGAGGTGCATTATCATCAATTGGTGTTGAGCCAACATCGGAAATCCCGGTGGAAACATCACCAACAAATACTACATTTCCTTCAAAAAATTCAGTAAGTTCATCAGTGAGTTCCGGGTTCTCTGCCCTCTCAATAAAATTTCTGATCTCCATTTTTCTTTTATCCTCTTGCCATTTCACAGCAAAAGGAATAAATGTCCTTCCATGTTCATCGATCGGGATTATTATATCCTTTTCAAGTTTGCTTTCCTTCCCTGCCGGAATGGTTATACTCTCTCCCCATTTAACTTCAATATCATTTGTATTGATCTCATAAATTTTGCAAAACATCGATAGTGTTGCAGTTGGGATATATCCTGAATCAATTTTAATTAACATGGGGTAAAGCCGGTAAACCCCGTCAGCTTCTGAAACTGTGGTTATATGGCCAAACGAGCCTGCGGCTTCAGCAAAAGGATCAGCCTGGTATAATCCCCTCCCTGCGATGTATGGTTTTCCAACCCCCGACTCTTTGGGATGAATTAAAAACTCCTTTTTCATCCTTTCGAAATATACTCCTTCACGGTCCAACCCTCCCCTGTTCTCAAAACTCACCGAAAATCCGGCAGGCAGACAGATATTTCCCGCATTCCTCACCGACTCAGCAAAAATGGAGTCAGCTTTGGGGGACGAGGGCCTTGCAAAAAGAATATCAAACATTACTGCTTCAGGTGAAAAAGATGCCAGGTCGTCAATACCCCGGGCAAGGAATTTACGGTCAAGAAGGTTTGATTTGAGATAATCGTAGGTGTTATCGTTTATGGTGAGAAAAACCACCCTGTTGCTGACAGGAGGAGTATGTCCGTTTTTGTTTGCAAACGAGTAGAGCATGTCGGTGGCTTTGTAGTCATATCCGTTACCCGACAGGTCAAAAACAAAATGAACTACCGCCTGAACAAGTATCAAACAAAGTCCGGCGATGATGATTGTTTTAACTGAATACCTGCTTCTGAAACGCAATTGGTGTTCTTTCTGAAAATGGTATAGCGTGAACCTAAATTTGCGCAATTATTTGGAATTTATCAAGTTTTATTCGTGGATATTTTAAGAATTGTCACTTTGTGTGCCATTTTGTCAAGCTCTGTCAAAATTTCATATTTAGTGTGTCATAATGTCTGTCATATTGTCATTGTCAAACCAAACAATTTTACATTTTCCTTCGATTTTGATCAAATTTGGGTTTGGCACACTCTTTGTAATATATATGTCAAAGAGTTCAACAATCATCTAAAAATTAATATAGGAGAATCAAAATGAGAACTTTAGTTTATAACCCCGTAAAAGAAATGATTAGAATGAGCAACGCAATTGCTGATTCACTCGAGAGGGAACTTGACTCCACATTCTCGAAGCCTGCCTGCTTCAATCCAAGAGCAGACATCGTTGAAAAAGATGGCAAGGTTAACATTCATCTTGAGTTACCGGGATTAAAAAAAGAAGATATTAAGTTAACCGTGGTTGACAACGCCATCACTGTTGAAGGTGAAAAGAAGATGGATACCGAGGAAAACACCCGTTATTACATCAACGAAAGAATCACCGGCACTTTCAAAAGAAGTTTTAAGATGCCTTTTGAAGTTGACAGAGACAGTGTGGAAGCAAAATTTACAGATGGAATTCTCTCAATTACCATCGCAAGGGCTGAAAGAGCTCCGGAACCAAACAAAAGCATTGAAATAAAATAAGAAAGGAGACAAACCATGTCAAAAGAGATAAATAAAACTGAAAATACCGAATCGGTCGTAAAAGTAACCGAGGACACATGGAAAGAGGCGTTTGACAAGGAGAATTGGGTGCTTCCCGAAGTTAATCTCCTTGAAGATGAAGATGCATTTTATGTAGTTGCGTCGATGTCAGGCGTGAAAAGGGACGATGTGAGAATTAAACTGGAAAACGGAGACCTGGTCATAATGGGCAGGATCGACAGAGGAAAACTTGACGGTAAAAAAATCCTCCTGAAGGAAATTACCACAGGAAACTATTACCGCAAATTTAAGGTTGCAGACTCAATTGATACCGAGAATGTTGATGCATCCTTCGAAAACGGACAGTTGATTCTCCGCCTCGCCAAACACGAGAGAATAAAACCGAAAACGATCGAGATCAAGTAAGAGTTTTAGAACATTAGAACTCTAGAACTTTAGAACTTTAGAACCTCAGTGGAGTAATCCTCTGAGGTTTCTAATTTTTATGCGATTGATTACCTTCAATTCACTGAAGTTTAAAAGCTCCAAGATTCTTAAGCTCTGAATTTCCGAAACTCTGAATCTCCGAAGTTCTGAAGCTCTGAATCTCCGAGGTTCTCACTTCAGTAGTATCATCTTCCTGCTGATAACCCCAAGGCCTGTTGAGAGTCTATAAATGTAAACTCCTCCGGGGAGGTTGGCGGCATCGAACGAATAGTTGTAACTTCCACGATCCATTTCTGAATCCACAAGCGAAGCAACTTTTTCACCAAGAACCGAGTAAACATCTAGTTTTACTGTTGATCTTGACGGTAAACTAAAGTTGATAACCGTGCTTGGATTAAATGGATTTGGATAATTTTGGGCCAGATTGTAAACATCGGGATTCCCTGAGATATTTTCTTCTATCCCTGAATCAACCCAATACATCACTTTTGCATCATCAAAGTAGAGAGTGCCTATATTTTGGTTTCCGGCTTGATAAGACAATTGATAACTGTCAAAGCTGAGAGGATATTCTATTGAGCCGTTACCAATCCAGGTACCTGTTCCTGATTGAAATTCCCAATAAACAGGTTTCCAGCCAAACCAATTTACATTATACCAGGGACTGACTTCATGCCCACCCGGCCCTGCATCATTGATACAAAAACGGAATTTGTTGTTTTTTCCATCACCAAATACATAGGTCTGAATCCAGGTTCCTTGACCAAAACTTGCCGGTGTGGCTCCATAATACTCCCTGATCAACCATTCACTTGCATTCAAGTCCCAACCATATTCCAGCCTCATTGATTTACTGCTGCCCGTACCATGATTAATGATTGTACCATCAGAGAAGATATTTGTTGTGTCTGTTAAAATTCCAACCGTGGTACCACTCTGCTGTGGAACCCACCAGTTTGTTATTCCCGATTCAAAATTGTCAATAGTAACAACATCAACAAATCCCGGATCGAGCTCAAAATTAACTTCATAAGCTTCTGTAGTTGCATTTCCCGACATATCTTCTACACCAGGCTCTACTCTTAGCCTGTATGTCGAAGGATAAACTATATCCTCTCTCACAAAGATGTTAATTGCGGAAACATTGTTACCACCATAATACCTTGTATAAACCTGAAGGTCTGCATTAGTCACACTATTTTGAATCTTTAGTTTACCACTTAGTGAAGAGGTTTTTAACGGTTCGTTAAATGTTATGTTGAGGACAGGTCTCTTATCATAAACGAATTGCGTTCCCATTGGATAACTTGTAACAACAGTGGGAGCTATAAAATCAGGAATTTTTGTGCGGAAATTTAATACATAAGGATCTCCCCCAACACCATTTCCATCACCATCAAGTGGATGATTAAACTTGTCCTTCGCTGTAGCTTGAATTAAAAGAGTGTACTGTGTTGAAGGCGTCATGTTCGCAGTTGTGATAGTAAGAACTCTGTCAGTTCCTCCCCAGGTATTTGTTGTACCGGCAACGGGAGGATTAAAAGAGATTGCAGCGTTAACCGACGCAACATCCATTGGACGACTGAAAGTTATCTGAATGTTTTTTAATCCCGGAGAAAGAGAATCTCCGGCAGCCGGAATACTTTCAGCAATGTAAGGTGGAGTAATATTTCCAAGCTGAACATCCTTAAATGTGAAAAAAGTATCAGACATGGCAACGGTAGCGATATAAGTTTCATATCCGGGGGCGGAAACCGTTATTTGCTGATTCCCTCCGGGAACTCTCTCAAAATAGTAAAACCCGTTTCTGAGAAGGGTTGAATCGGTTGTGTAGTTATGAAAAAGCGACTGATATGTATCAGTTTTATAAGTCCTTCCATCAACTGTAACTGTTGCACCATTGATTTGCTGACCACTCTCAGAATCTGTTATCTTCCCTGCCATTATGCCGGGGTATGGCCTGTTTGCTCCCTTAAACTTGATAATCGACCAGAAGAAAGTTTTTGCCTCGAGTCGTTTATATTCATAATTCATATTAAGAGTGTTTTGCATCGGATTAGTGTGAAATCCTGCTTCACTCAGTTCCGAGGGCATATTTGTTAATCTGTTTACAGAGAGATATGGCCCGCCACTTGTACACCCGTAAAATGAGCAATCTCCAATGGATCCTCTACTGGTTGATGTCCTCATTCCTTTTGTCAAATTCACGATCATAATATCGCTCATTGCCTTGCCACCATTTGGAACTTTCTCCAGGCCGTTTGCATATTGTCCCCATAACAAAAGAGTAGTGTTACTGCTCGCTGCTCCGGCATCACTGTGAATGGAATGAAACCATGCAGCACCGATGGAATTGGCATAGTCAGATCTTTGTGAAAGACCTACAATTACAAGGCTGTCTGAACGGGTCAAGTAAACAGTATCAATATCTGTTGAATCCAACAGGAAAGCCTGAAGATGTTTGGCAACATACAGGTTTTTCATCGCTTCAGGATAGTTATAGATACCCATGTTTTCCTGCTGACTGTGCCCGGGATCAAGTACTATATTCCAACCTGAAAGGCCTGTTATCTGAGAAAACACCGGAACTGAGAATAAAAATAGAGCCAATAAGAAGAACTTTTTCATTTTACCACCTCCATTTTAATTCTGTAAATTGCCCCTTCATTTGCATTATCGAAATAGATATATTCCCCATTTGCACTGAATGATGGATTCATTTCGATGATGTTTGTTGTGGAGGTTATTGCCAATTTATTGGTTCCGTCGGAGGATATTGTAAAAATATCGGAAGAGGTGATAACATGTCCGTCATCTTCTGTAATCATATAAGTGATGGTTTTGGAGTCGGGTGACCAGGATGCACGGAAACCTTTTCCAAGATCAATGAGTCCGGTTCCGTTAGAGTTGACCACAAAAAGATTACCACCCATAATTTCAAATACCACTTTTTTCCCGTCGGGTGACAAAACGGCATTTATGCACCGCTGCCCCGGAACAGGATCAATTACCAGTTTTTGGCTGTTTGCAGAAACCACAGAAATTTTGTCATTTTCAATAAATGCAGCCGTCCCTGATGGAGCTTTCACTTCAGTTGTCTTTGCGACAAAATTGTGGCTTTTAAGTTCACCGGATTCAACAAAACAAACATCTCCCCCGGTTGAGACCGTGGGCAATATGGTAAGATTTGAAGAGAGTCCAGATAACTGCAGGGTGTTCTCCCCTTTTAAGTTATAAACCACAACACTGTTTTCTCTTTTATATCCGGTATATTTTGCACTTCTTGCAACAATACCTGAGCCATCTTTTAACCACTTAAATCCATAACCTGAGGCCGGATCCTGGGTCAATAAACTGATCTCTTTATTTTCATTTAATAATAAAATTCCATTGTATCCTTCTTGAGTGAAGGCAAGGAATTTACCGTCAGGCGACTCCTGCGGTGCAATAAATATTTTTCCTGATTCTGATGCAACTTTTTCTGCTTTCTGCGCTTCCACAATTGTGAACGAAGCAAGGAGAAAAAGCGCTGTTAAGGCAATTCTCACGATCTGTATCCTAATTAATTTAACAATTTTACAAATCTAAAATAGTTAAAAATGTTGGTTGCATTCGGGCAGGAATTAGAGTATAAATAAAAAAACCCCGGCAATGGGGATAGCCGGGGATCGTCATTAAGGTTGACCTGTCAGGGGAAGAACAAGTCAACAAAATCTGTAAAATTTATGTGTAAATATATAAAAGTTTTTTAAAAAATCATAATTTTTCTTCTAATTTGCTTATCTTTTTGAGTGGTTACAAAAATTTTTTGATCAAAATTTAAGATAGTATATGAAAAATGTAATTGTACTCGGCGCAGGAATGGTCGGCAGGGCAATAGCCAGAGACCTCAATCAAACCTGCAAAGTAACTTCGGTTGACCTTGATGAAGGAAATCTCTCTTTCCTGTCAGAATTTGGAATTAATACAGTATCTGCTGACCTTTCAGATCCAAAAAGAGTGAAGGAAATTATTAAGGATGCTGACCTTGTGGTTGGTGCAGTTCCCGGATTTATGGGTTATAAAACTGTTGAAACTGTAATTTCAGCAGGCAAAAATATTGTTGATATCTCCTTCTTTCCGGAGGATTATAATGATCTGAACCACCTGGCAAAAAAACACGGGGTTACTGCCATCGTGGATTTTGGGGTTGCCCCGGGGCTAAGTAACATGTGGTTTGGAAATCAATTTGCAAAAGGTGGGGTCAGTTTTCTTGAATGTATGGTTGGTGGTCTGCCCGCAGAAAGAAAATATCCATTCCAATATAAAGCACCATTTTCCCCCGTGGATGTTCTCGAAGAATATACCCGAACAGCAAGAGTGAAGGAAAATGGCAGAATTGTAACCAGAGAAGCTCTTTCAGGAAGTGAATTTGTCGATTTTGATGGAATTGGAACCCTCGAAGCGTTTTATACCGACGGGTTAAGATCAATTCTGAATACTCTTGATGTTCCTGATATGCGGGAGTTAACCCTGAGATACCCGGGACATATCGACCTGATAAAAGCTCTTCGGCATACTGGATTTTTCTCAGAAGATGAGATTGAAGTGAAGGGAATGAAACTTAAACCGAGAGATTTTTCGGCTAAACTTTTATTTAAGGACTGGAAACTTGGTGCCTCAGAACCTGAATTTACTGTTATGAGGCTTAAATCCATCAGGAAAATAAAAGGTGAGCAGGTTGAATTTAGTCAGACCCTTCTTGACCGTTACGATGAGGCATCAGGTGTCTCTTCAATGTCAAGAACTACAGGATACACCTGTACCGCAGGAGCAGGACTAATTCTGAATGGCATCTTCACTGAAAAAGGGTGTTTCCCGCCTGAATTGATTGGTATGAAAGATGACTGTTTTTCATTTGTACTCGATCATCTTAAAGAGAGGAATATTATTCTTTCATAGTTTTAAGTTTTACAGCTGCAACTATCTCGGGGCGGTATTCAAAGTGCATAGTATCGTAATGGTACCACCTGCCGCCCCATATCCAGCCGTGTTTCTCAAATATGTGGACAATCTCTGCAGGAATACTGTTCCGAAACTTGATTGATCCGTCATTTCCCTTCTTATAACTGCGCCAGTAATCACTTTGTGAAACATTTATATCAATGGCTATCGCAAAACTGTGTGCACTAAGGCTTTTTGTACCGGCGATGTTTCGCCAGACAAATGTTCCTGCAGGATAATTAAGATATTTTAAATACTTTTCCGGTAATTTATCCAGCTCATCAGATATTTTTTGTAATGATTCAGCAGCTCCATTCATTTTGTTCACTATTAGAGTGGTGTTCAGGTACTTTTTGAGCCATCTGATTTCTACAAGGTTTTTTGACACTTCCCCACTGTTATTCCCATAAACCTTTTTTAAAAACTCACTGTTTCTGAATCTCCCCGGGTCTTCATGTTTCCCCGGAATTCCAATTTCTTTAAGCAGGGGATAATCGGACGAGAGCATTGAATGAGGATCTGCTGATGACAACAAAGTCTCATATTCATCCGCGTTTTTTTCAGCCAAATCCTGATCAGCAACATTTGAAGTTTTGAGAACCATTTTTGTTCCGTCTTTCCAGTAAATGGTATTCGCAGAGACGGAATCAATAAATTCCGGATACCCAATCACAAAAGGATGTGTCGTGGAAGTGTTGGTTCCAACATTCAATTTCACCGAATCTTCGAAGTCAACAGAATTTGCCCCTGCTGTTTTAACCTCTTGATTCTTTTCCTGTTTGTTTTCCGATTGACAATTTACAGAAACAAAAAGCTGGAAAAAGACTACTGTATATGTTATAATTATTCTTTTAGTAAACACTTAAACTCTTCATATTCTGTTCCGATTGTTTTACTGACCTTTGGTTTTGAGAGACAGGCAGCAAGTCGCTGGGGAATATTAAAATCTGCTCCGGTCGCCGATTTTACATCATCATAAAATTTTGCTGGGTGGGCAGTGGACATCACAATAAAATGTTCTCTGGGTGACATCCTTTCCAATTCAGTAGCATATAACATTCCCACCGCAGTATGTGGATCGATCAGATAATTGTGCTCCCGGTACATCTTGCCAATTTTGTTGAGAGTCTCTTCATCACTGTAACTTTTTGCTGATACATCCCTGCGTATGGAATTAATATCACCACGATAAAGTGCGGTTATCCTCTCAAGATTGCTTGGCGACCCCACATCCATTGCGTTGGAGATGGTTTGAATTGTTGGTTGAGGAGTGAAACTACCGGTAGATAGATACTTCTCAAAAACATCGTTTTTATTCAATGCACAATAGAACCTGTGGACAGGTAATCCGGCAAATTTTGTGATTAATCCCGCTGTAATATTTCCCAGATTGCCACTTGGAACCACAAAATTGATGGTTTCGTGCTTCTCATAATGGTTCATGTATGCATATATATAATAGACAGCCTGTGGAAGTAATCTCGCAATACTAATTGAATTAGCAGATGACAGATTAACTTTTGCTCTCAACTCTTCATCAGCAAATGCCATTTTCACCAGTCTCTGGCAATCGTCAAAATTTCCTTTAACCTCAAGTGCGGTAACATTTTTACCAAGAGTTGTTAATTGTTGCTCCTGAATTTTACTCACCTTCCCTGAAGGATATAACAAAACAACATCAACACAATCCATCCCCAAAAAGGCATTTGCCACGGCACTTCCTGTGTCACCCGATGTAGCTACTAATATTTTACACTTTTTCCCCTCTTCGTGTAAATAAAACGACATAATATTCGCCAAAAACCTTGCTCCAAAATCCTTAAATGCAAGGGTTGGACCATGATACAACTCGGCAACTGATATATGTTTATTTATTGAGTGCAGATTGATGTCAAAATTAAATGAACGCTCAACAATTCTTACAAAATCAACCTCATCAATGCCGGTGACAAAAGGCCCAAGAAAATGAAGAGCGAGTTCTGTCAACGACAATTCTGCCAGTTCAACCGGTTCATCAAGAAGATGTGGGATTGACCTTGGAAGGAATAATCCTCCATCGGAAGCCATCCCATTATATACTGCATCTCGAAAATTAAAATCGTGTTTGTTACTGCGGGTGCTTATGTATCTCATCTAACCTCCAGAAGTTGAGCGCCTGAGTTGTTGATTTTTGAAATATTTATATCGACACCAAGTCCAATTTTATCATAAACTTCTTGAACTTTATGCAGGAATCCTTCTGCTGCATCCATTGTTATAAAGAAAACAAATGAAGTTGGACCGGAACCTGAAATATTCATGGCGATTGCTTCTGAAGATGAAGCCATGAACTTGATCTCATGGTAACCGGGAATAAGTTTTGACCGGAATGGTTCAGCTATATAATCAGAAGATGCCGCCATCAGGAGTGAATAGTCACCTTTAATCATCCCGGTAATCAGCGTAACTGCTCCTGCAGTTTGTTTGATGGAATCACTCATCGATAACATCTTCGGGAGCATGGCTCTCGCTTCACTTGTTTTTATTTCCACATGAGGATGAAAAGTGAGGACAATTAAATCCTCGGGAGCATCTATTTTAAAATAATTAAAGCCAACGGGATCACTGATTACCACAATTCCACCCACCAGAGAAGGAATTACATTGTCGCCATGTCTTGTACCAGAAGCCACCACCTCCCCATCAAGGGCATGAGTTACCAATTCTTTAATTTCCAAAGGTTTTGATAAAAGTGCATTAACTGCAACAACGGCGGCAACTGCACTTGCGGCGCTTGATCCAAGTCCACTCCCGATTGGGAGCAGTTTGTGCAAAACAATATCCACATATTCATCGGGAGCATGTTTGTCAAGAAAACTTTTAACAGCTGCTCCCGCTGTGTTTTTTTCAACTTCTCTGCTTAAAGTTGTATTTCCAACTATATCCGTGATTCGGGAGCATGATAAATCATTTGCCTTTACTTCAACAATATCACCAAGATCAAAAATCGGGAAGCCCATCAAATCAAACCCGGGACCAATATTGGAAACTGTTGCCGGAGCAAATGCCCTGGCATAACTCTTCACAAGTTTCCGCTCCGCACCCAACTTCATGAAACACTTCCAATTATTTTAAGTACATCATCAAGCACACCCGATGCAGTTAAATCGACACCGGCGCCCGGACCGGAAATCACAAGGGGATATTTTGAATATCTTTTAGAGTAAAAAATAAAGACATTTTTGACATCATCAACTACAAACAAAGGATCATCAGGAGATGTTTCTTTTGGATATACCTTCAATTTCCCATCATCAAATGATGCAATAAACTTCAACTTGTTTCCCCGGGATTTGGCATCCCCCACCAACTTATCGATATCAAGATAGACAACTTTTCCCTCTTCATCCCTACGAGCAAGAGGCGACATTTCGATATCTTCCATTCCAAAATCCAAACCGGCATCACGAACGAGAATGAGGAGCTTTCGGGCAATATCCATCCCTGAAAGATCAATAACGGGATCCGGTTCCGTAATTCCCATCTCCCCAGCTTTTTTTAATGCATCTTGAAATTTAGTTCCGTTCCAAACTGCTGTCAAAATGTAATTACACGATCCTGACATGATCCCTTCAATTTTTTGAAGTTTATCACCTGTTGTGAGCAGATCTTTTAGAGTACGAATTACCGGAAGTGCAGCACCCACATTTGTCTCATAATTAAACTTTGTCTTTCCTTTGGCAGCAGACTGTCTAAGTTCTTTGTATAACTTTAATGAAGATGAATTGGCAATTTTATTTGCAGCCACAATATTTACTCCCGAACTCAACAAAGGAGCATACATTTCCACAACTTTTTCACTTGCCGAGGTATCCACAAAAATTTTGAATGAGTTGTTATCCTCTGCAATTGCCTTAAGGAATTGTTTATGATCACTTTTTTTACCGGAATTTGAGAGTTCTTCAACAGCATTTTTCAGTGAAAACAAATCATCACCAAACAACATCTGTTTTGAGTTGATAATCCCTCTCAATTCAATCCTGTCATTAATGTTCACTTTATTTTTCAATAACGCAAGAGTCCGTGCTCCCACATTTCCGGGACCTGCGAGGTAGATGCTCCAGACTTTCCTTCCCGCAAAGAAAAATTCATTGTGTAAAGCATTCATCGCCTGTTTCAGATGACCCGAAGAAATCACAAACGAGATGTTAAGTTCTGATGATCCCTGCGCAATTGCATGAACATTAATTTTGTGATCGCCCAATGTCTTAAAAACTCTTCCACTCACACCCGACTGCCGTCGCATATTGGCACCCACAACGGCAACAACCGAGAGAGAATCCTCTTTTTCGATTGTTGAAATTTTCCGTTGTTTTAATTCTGCATCAAATTCTTCTATGAGGTTTTTTACTGCATTGTCTGCATATTTTGGCTCAACTGCCACACTTATGGAATGTTCTGAAGATGCCTGCGTAATCAGAATAACATTGGTTTTGTTTTGTGCAAGGGTTTTAAACAATCGGCTTGCAATACCCGACACACCCACCATACCACCCCCCTCAATTCTGATGAGAGAGATATTGTCGATACTCGCTAAACCTGTGATGTCATTGTTGTTTTTGGTTGGATTTTCTCCTATCAACGAACCAGGATGTGTGGGGTTAAAAGTGTTTTTTATTCTTACTGGAATCCCTTTGTCCATCGCCGGTTGAATTGTGGGAGCATAAATGACCTTGGCACCAAAATATGAAAGTTCCATCGCCTCTTCATAGGAGAGGTCTTCCACAATAAACGAATCGTTTACTTTCCTGGGATCGGCAGTGAGAACACCATCAACATCTGTCCATATCTCTATTTCATCAGCATTAATTGCTGCTCCAAAAATAGCAGCCGAATAATCAGAACCACCCCTGCCCAGGGTAGTTGTTTCGCCATCATGAGTTGACGCTATAAAACCCGTGATTATTCTTAAAGTGGGATTGCGGACAAATTCCTGCGAAATGAAATAATATGTTTCAGTTTCAAGCAGATGTGCATTACCAAAACTGTTGTCGGTTTTTATAACCTTTCTTGCATCAAGATATTCAGTCTTAATTCCTGCTGCATTAAATGCAACACAGATGGTATATGCAGAAAGCTGCTCCCCAAAACTTTGAACATAGTCAAGCGTTTTTGGAGTTAACTCTTTTATCAGGTAGATTCCATCAAGAATCTCCCTCAATTCTGATAATCTAAGGTCAATTCCCTCTTTTAAAATTCCTGTTTCCTTAAAATCAGGTACCAGTTGCTCCGCAAATTCATGATGTTTCTTCTGAATTTCTTCAAAAAGTGTGATGTAGCTTTTATCTCTTGACAGGGCGAGGTTTGCAACTTTGATCAGATTATCAGTAACCCCTGAATAAGCTGAAAAAACAATTCCACCAATCCCCTCTGAGGATTTAGACCTGACAATATCAATTACGTTTTTTATTCTATCAGGACTCCCAACCGAGGAGCCTCCAAATTTGATTATTTTCAATTATTACTTTCTATTATTGGATCGAATATCTTGTCACAGGTCATTTGGTACCCGGTCACCCTTAACTGTCTATTCTGTCCGGTATCGATTTTTTTAATTTTTCCACCTCATCACGAAGAAATGCTGCCCTTTCAAAATCGAGATCTTTTGCAGCTTTCCTCATCTCCTCTGTCAGTTCCTCAATCATAACCCTCCGCTCGTCGATGCTCATAAATTTGAGAACAGGTTCCGCCACTCTTGAGAATTGTGATTGAGTTGAAATATGGTCATACTCTTTCCGTCTCACATCCGCAATTGCAGTTGAATTCATGATCTCTTCAACACTTTTAAAGAGTGTTTTTGGTGTAATTCCATGTTCTTCATTATATGCTATTTGTATTTTTCGGCGGCGTTCTGTTTCATCAATCACCATTTTCATCGAATCAGTGATTTTGTCAGCATACATGATTACCAAACCACTCGCATTTCTGGCGGTTCTTCCCGCGGTCTGCATAAGTGATCTGCCACTTCTTAAAAATCCCTCCTTGTCGGCATCAATAATTGCAACAAGAGATACCTCAGGAAGATCAAGCCCCTCACGAAGAAGATTTACTCCAACCAAAACATCAAAATCACCAAGTCTTAAATCACGAAGAATTTCAACCCTTTCAAGTGCGTCAATATCACTGTGGATATATCGGACTGCGATGCCAATCTTGGCAAAATAGTCGGATAAATCTTCAGCCATCCTTTTTGTGAGGGTGGTGACAAGTGTTCTCTCCCCTTTTTGAACCCTTACCCTGATCTCACCAATCAAATCATCAATCTGTGTTTTCACCGGTCTAATCTGGATTTCAGGATCAAGCAAACCTGTAGGTCTGATGATCTGCTCAACAAACTTTCCATGGGTTTTTTCCATCTCAAAATCACCCGGGGTGGCAGATACAAAAACCACTTTTTTCATTTTCTGCTCAAATTCTTCAAATTTCATCGGACGATTATCCAACGCGGAAGGCAGTCTAAACCCGTGGTGAACCAGAGTCTCTTTTCTTGATCGATCGCCATTATACATCCCTCTTACCTGCGAGACCGTAACATGAGATTCATCGATAATCATAAGAAAATCATCGGGGAAATAGTCAAGAAGACAGTAAGGTCTGGTCCCGGGTTCCCGAAGGTCCATATAACGCGAATAATTCTCTATTCCGGAACAATATCCCACTTCTTTGATCATTTCCATGTCAAATCTGGTTCTTTGTTCTATTCTTTGCGCTTCAAGATAACGCTCCTGCTCTCTAAAATCTGCAAGTCTTTGCTCAAGTTCCGCTTCAATCAAGGCAAGTGATAATTTCTGCCTCTCGGGATTTGTCACAAAATATTTGGCGGGATAAATCGCAGTTTCCTCAATTTCCCGGAGCACATCACCTGTGATCGGTTCGATAACGGAAATTCTTTCAATCTCATCATCAAAAAACTCAAATCGAAGTGCTTCCTCAATTTCATAAGCCGGAATTATCTCAACCACATCTCCCCTCATTCGGAATGAGCCTCTCACAAAATCAAGATCATTTCTTGAATAATAAATCTTTACAAGATTTCGCATAAACTCTCTTTTAGGGAGAATATCACCTTTATGCAAAAATATTGTCTGCTCCGCATATTCGTGTGGTGCTCCGATACCATAAATACAACTTACAGATGCCACAATTATGACATCGTTTCTCCCTTCTATGAGGGCGGTGGTTGCCTTAAGACGAAGTCTGTCGATCTCTTCATTTATTGAAAAATCTTTTTCGATAAATGTGTCACTGCTCACCACATAAGCTTCAGGCTGGTAATAATCATAATAGCTTATAAAAAATTCAACCGGATTGTTTGGGAAAAAGGACTTCAACTCAGCATATAACTGGGCTGCAAGAGTTTTATTGTGCGAAATTACCAGGGTTGGTTTATTGTGTTGGGCAATCACATTTGCCATTGTAAAAGTTTTGCCACTACCGGTGACACCAAGAAGAGTCTGGAACTGTTCATTTCGGTCCAGTCCTTCGAGTAGTTCTTTGATGGCTTTTGGCTGATCACCCGCCGGTTCATAATGAGCCTGCAGATCAAATGGTCTGAATGGAGCTTGTCGCATTGTTTCTTTTTTGTGATTTTTTGTAAATTAATAGTCCTGAGATTGGACATCAGACTATTGGAGATTCATTATACCGTGCTTTATTGCCGGATTATTTGACGATTCTTAATCTGAAATAAACTTCTTCGGGTGAAAAGAATCCTGCAAAAAATCTTTCATAAATCACAGGTTCAATATTAACAAAAAAGTCCATCCATTTTAATACCGCAAAATGAGATGTGATAAATTTTTTCTCCAATACTTCAAACTGGGCTTTTCCCTCGTAATTGGTGCGATGATTCAACTTCCATTTTTCATAAAATTTAAGTTTTCTGTTACCGAGATATTCATAATTGTCGAAAGTTCTTATCGAGAAAGGAATTTTATGATCCGGCTCCCCAAAATATTTGGTATTTAAAAAGAAAGGAGCATAAACGATCATTGTAGAATCAGGTTTTGCGATTCTGTAAAGTTCGTTTATCACTTTATTAAAATTATCGATGTGTTCCAATATATGGGAACAGTATATTTCATCGAAGTGGTTATCCGGAAACGGATAAGGGAATGTATTTATGTCGTGGATGTCATTACCACCATAATCAACCACATCCAGATTAACATAACCGGGACGGATATCCTTACCGCAGCCAAGATTGAGTTTGTTCATTAAAAATCCTTAAAATTATAACGGCAATTTAAGGATTTAGGGGTAGTTATTAAAGGATATTATTAATAAACCACTGCTACCTCACCCCCGGCCCCTCTCCTATAAGGCGAGGGGTGTCCATGGGTGATAAATTACTGCATTACTGGATTATTGCATTACTGCATTATTGGATTACTGCATTATTTCAGCAGACTCATCTTCCGGCTAAGTTTAACACCATCGGTTTGAAGTTGATAAACATATACACCTGATGGAAGATTTGATGCATCAAATGAAACAGAATGTGTTCCTTGTGCGAGTTCTTCTGATACCAATACGGCTACTTCTTTTCCAAGTAAATCATAAACTTTTAACGAAACAAATCCTGATTTTGGTAAAGAAAAGCTGATTTTGGTTTCAGGATTAAACGGATTAGGGAAATTCTGTTGAAGTTCAAAGTCAACGGGATTACCTGCCTGGAAATTATCTTTAACATCTACAGGATAATCGGAAAGTTTCCATTTCCTTGCCTGATGAATTTCACTTGTATTCAGAGGTGATTTTTTAGAATAAACAAAAGCATTCAGGTCGATTTGAGTCGTTGACTGAACATTTGAAGAGACATAATAAAATGTATCTATAACAGCAGAATCACCAACTGCCCAACCTGATTTGGACAGATCATTCCCAAGAGCACCATTTAACATTGCACGAACAACATGATCATGAACATATTCATTACCGCCGGCGCATCCCGTTCCACTGCTTCCTGTCTGTGGTGAAACCAGTTTGTTTTCAGTAAGTATAAAATTGATAACAGGGATGTCTGGAATTTCAGCAAGTGCTTTCACGGTAATCTTTACATGTATCTTGTTGCTGTCTCTCTCAAATCCAATCACTCCTTCAATACTGACTTTTGGAGGCGCAAATGAACGATTATTCACCTGACCTGCCCAGGCAGACCTGCTCTGAGGACCTGTCAATCTGTCAACTATTCCTGTTGGATAACTTGAAAATCCCATTAAGGAAATGATATTGTTTCCGGTAAAGGATCTGTAAGGGTCACTCGAATTTGAAGGTCCGTGATATGCCAAAAGTACAGTGTTTGGATTGTATAACATAATCACATCCCTGATGATTGTGTGTCCACAAGGACAATATTGACACCAGGTGCCTGTGCAGTATTCCAATACGGGGTTTCTAACAGCTTGTGCCTGAACAGAGTTACTAAATAACCCGAAAGAACCCAACACAATTGACAACAAATAGAAATGCTTTTTCATATAATAATTCAGTTAATAAATGATCATTAAAATACTTCTAATTCTAATAATATCCAATAGGATGGGTGAAAATTCGATAAAATCATTTGGCTTTTTTTCATAAATTTGTTTTTGTTTTTAATAACTTCCGAGGTGTTCCATGAAGATGCATATTACACGATTAATCGAACACATGATCTGGGCTGACAATATCCACTGGAACATGTTGTATTCTGATAAAAAATATTTGCAGGACAAACAACTGTTCGAAAAGTTGTTCCATATCCATTTTGTGCAGTTTGCATTTTATAACATTTTGACCAAAACGCCAATGGAAAGAAAAAGGCCAACCGATTTTACTCCTGAATCTCTACAGGAACTGGCAACTTCAACAGGTAAAAAACTTCTTGATTTTGTTCAAAATCTTGAGGAATCAGCTTTGGAAGAAAAATTTAATATTCCTTGGTTCAGAGATGCGGTGGATGGGTTTCCTCTTTCCGACTGTTTAAATCAAGTGGCTATGCACTCCCATTACCACCGGGCACAAAATGCAACCCGATTCAGAGAACTTGGTGGAACACCACAAATGACCGATTTTATCTGGTGGGCATTTCAGAGTAAAAAAGAACAATAACCGGCTAAATACCGGCTTTTAGTTAGTTGGGAATATTATATAATAAAAAAAAGGTTGCACCATCTAAAATAGTGCAACCTTAAAAACCTTAATCTGACCAATGGAACTTGTCAGTACAATAAAAACTTTCTACTTAAGCAGATTCATTTTCTTTACTTCTACCTTGCCTGCCGCTTCAAGTTTATAAAAATAAACTCCACTTGCTGCTGAGACTGCTGTAAAATCCACTTCATAACTCCCCGCTTCCTGATATTGATCAACAAGAGCAAATACCTTTTCACCCTGAACAGTGTAAACAGTGAGATTCACTGATCCTGCTGTTGGAACAGAGTATCTGATTTTTGTTGAAGGATTAAACGGATTTGGGTAATTGTGGGATAATGAAAACTCCTGCGGATTACCATTAAGATCTTTTATCGCGTTTGGTGCAGGTTTGCTGTTTGGGTCACCGGGATTGGTAACTACTGAGAAATCACCGGGATTTGGCTGACCAATTCTCCATGCACCTGTGGGATCCTGAAGTTCGGTTCCATTGCTGAATCCATCAGCATCACTGTCGAGGTTTGCAAGTGAAGAATTCCATGTAACATCATCATTTACGAGGTAGTTTGCCTGTACTTCGAGCCCAAACGGGTTTCTGGCGTCACCACCTGATGCAGACACATGACAAGTCGCACATGCAAATTTCGAACCATTTGGAACCTGTGTTACGCGCCAACTGCGTGAGCCAAGCTGGAATAATATGCCACCGGCTATTACAAAAACAACAATGAGGGTTAAAACATTTTTCATCTGAAACTCTTATTAAATTGAGTCTCAATATAATACTCCAGGATTATTAAAACAAATACCCAAAAACAAAAAACGCTTCAATTTTAAGTTAAATTAAAATTGAAGCGCTCCAGGTCACAAAAAAGTAAAAATTTTAAGGGTTAATCTCCATTATTTTTGGGTTGTGGTGTCACTTAATTTGTTTTTTAGACTGTCAACTTTCTTTTTGATCGAAGAAGCTGCATGCAGGGTTGAGGCAGTTGAGCTTTTGGCAAAAAGTTTTGTTTCAGACTTCATTGATTCTGCCACCGCACTGGCCATATCTTCCTTAGTGGGTGAAACAGCAGTTGCCGCCGGTTGATCTCTGAAGGCATCTCCCCCGTATCTTGAAACAACAGGAGGTGTGTCACTCTGTTTAAAGCCTCTATACGCCGGTTGTGCAGGCGGAGTATTGTTCTGCGCCAGTTGCTGTTGCTCTTTTTGCTCAAATTCAGGGCTGTTATCGCTTTTGTCATCGGCTTTTTTTCCGGCATCCCTGGCAACTGTCTGCTCCTGAACAGGCGTCTTTATGTCACCTCCGGGGATTTCACCCGGTTGATTAACAAGCATTACCACAGCGACGATAGCTACCACCCCAACCGCAATTGCAGAAGGTACAGGTTTAAAAAATGCAGCAATTTTTGCAAACAAACCCGGCTGAGCAGTGGTATATTTTTCAGAGTTAATTTTTCTCATCAGATCGGCTTCAAACCCCGGAGGGGCATCAACCTTTGGCATTTCCTTGAGGAGAGTTCTTAGCTCCTTAAATTGTTCTTCTTCGTTCAATAAATTGTTGGTCTCCATGACAAACTTAATCCTTAAAAATATCTCTTAATAACTCTTGTAACTGAGAACGACCGCGGTTAATTCTTGACTTCACTGTGCCAATCGAGATATCCATCATTTCTGCTATTTCTTCATAGGAGAATTCTTGTATATCTCTCAGAATAACCATTTCACGGTAAACCTCGGGCAGTTTAAGCAGAGCATCCTGGATCATTTTATTTTTGATCCCGGAGTCAACCAGTCTGTCGGGTAAAGGTCCACCATCAGGCAGTTCCATGGTTTCTTCATCATCTCCATAGGAGTTGATAGAAACCTGGTTTTTCCTTTTCCGTCTTTGTAATTCCGTTTTTGCCAGATTTCCTGCGATGGTGTAGATCCAAGTGGAAAATTTTGCAAAGGTTTTGTAAGAATCTTTGTTCTTGTAAACCTTTATAAAAGTCTCCTGAACTACATCCGCCGTTGAATCCCGGTCGCCGAGGAAACGAAAAACATAGTTGAACAACGGGTTTTTATACCGTTGCATCAGTACTTCGAATGTCTCCGTATTTTCGGTTTTTTGGAATTCGAGAATTAACTCTTCATCAGTTAAATCTCTTAACCTTTTGTCGCTCAATGTTTATTATACTCAACTTGTTAGGTAAATGTTTCAGAGGAGAAATTTAGAATATTTGAGTGTTAAGATAAAGATTTTTGAATTAAAATCTCGTTAAGACAGGTGAACATAACAGTTTTTTCGTCGGTATCGCTACTCTTTAAGGCAATATCTGCCCTAAGCAGGGCAGCATAAACAAGACTGAGCTCTTTAAAGCTGTATTTATGGAGTGCGGGTTTTAATTTGTCAATCTGCCATTTTTGAATTCCGGCTGCGGCAGCAGCTTCAAAATCATTTTTCCCCGATGAAACCGACTCTCTCATACTTAAGAGAATAGCAAATTGCCTGTTCAAATGGAAGAGAATCAAAAGAGCAGGCTCACCCTGATTCATTACTTTTGCAAGAAGTCTTAACGAACCCGGTTTGTCCTTTGCCAATACCTTGTCAATCAGATCAAAGATGGTAAACTGTTTTGTCGGGGCTACAGATTTCCTGATCATATCTGAGGTGATTTCATTATTTTCACCTGCAAACTCTATCAGTTTTTCAACCTGCATTTCAATCATTAACTTATCATCACCTGTTAACCCAACCACAAGCTCTGCGTCTCGCTTGTCGAGTCTCTTGCCTGCATTTTTAGCAACCAGCTCAACCCAGTCAACAAGATCATCAAAGGTTGGAGTGCGGGCCACAAATGCATAGTTAAGCTCGGCTATCGTCTTGTAAGGCTCCCTGTCGGGGAAATTTACATCGTCATAGAGGATTACAAGTGTTGTGTGAGGGGAAGGATTTTTGAAATATCCGATTAAATGTTGATTATATTTTCTTCCGTCAAACTTCAGATTGTTAAAATTTTTAACAATAGCAAGTCTTCTATCTCCGGCAAGAGGAAATGACTGGCAAAAATCGAGGATATCATCAATGGTTGTGGATGATCCCTGGAACATTTGGAAGTCGTAGTCAAAAGGGATCTCAGGCTCCAGATATTTCTGGATCGCCTGAGTCCTTTTCTCAATTTCATAGCTGTCTTTGCCGTAAAAAAAATAAACGGGCTTTAGTTTCTTCCCTCTAATATCCTGTGATATAAGGGAAATTAACGGTGCCTGAAATTTTTTACTCAACTACCGTAACCGAGTTGATAACAACATCAACCACAGGGCGGTCGAATGGTTTTAATGTCTGAGTTTTTCCGATCGCTTCAACGACATCCATCCCTGAAGTAACTTCACCAAAAACGGTGTGTTTACCATCAAGCCATGGAGTTGGAATCAATGTGATGAAAAACTGGCTGCCATTGGTTCCCGGTCCGGCATTTGCCATCGAAAGGATACCTTTGCTGCTGTGTTTAAGGTCTTTAACGATTTCGTCAGCAAATGGTTTTCCCCAGATGCTCTCGCCGCCTCTTCCTGTTCCGGTAGGGTCGCCCCCCTGAATCATGAAGTCAGCTATCACTCTGTGGAAAATTATTCCATTATAATAACCTTTTTTTGCAAGACCTGTAAAATTTTCAACTGTTTTTGGTGTTTTGTCCGCAAAAAGCTCAATTTCAAAAGAGCCCATCGTGGTATCAACTTTTGCTGTTACTTTACTCATTTTTTCTTCCTTTTTTCAATTTTGATATTCTCAATTATAACAGGATCAACCGGTTTGTCCTGAGCTCCTTTTTTGACAACACTGATTTTGTTGACAACATCCATACCCTTTATAACCTCACCAAAGATGGTGTGTTTATAATTTAACCATTCGGTTTTTGCAGTGGTTATAAAAAATTGTGAAGTGTTTGTACTTGGTCCTCTGTTTGCCATTGCGAGAAGTCCCACCCTGTCAAAAGTTAAACCCATTACGAGTTCATCTTCAAAATCACGACCATAAATTGATCTTCCACCCATCCCGGTTCCCGTGGAGTCACCTCCCTGGATCATAAAATTTTCGATGACACGGTGGAAAATAATTCCGTTGTAATATCCCTGTTCACTTAGTGTAACAAAATTTTCAACAGTTTTTGGTGTCTCTTTAGGATAAAGTTGAATCTCAATGACTCCCATGTTGGTTTTCATAACTGCAACCGTAAGGGTATCGTAGTTAAAAACCGGTCTGTCAGTGGCAGTATTATCCTTTTTCTGAGCGCAACCTGTGAAACTCAAAATTGCAAAAAGTGTTATTACAAAAAATTTATTCATTCATTTCTCCGTTATGGTGTTATTTGATTTGAAAACAAAAGTGCCAGGATAATGATTCCCGCTGCAATTCTATAAACAATAAAAAGTGTTGTAGAGTTTTTTCTCAGGAATTTTAGAAGGAAATCGATGGCAAGATATCCACTTATTCCCGAAACAATGGTTGCCACCAATATTGTCACAAGATGTTCATTTGAAAGGAACTCGAGACCTTCTTTAAGTTGTAAAATTCCACTTGCAAAAATTGCGGGAATACTTAAAAGAAATGAGAACCTGGCTGCTGCTTCCCGGTTTAACCCCATGAATAAACCGCCTGTTATGGTTGTGCCAGAACGGGATGAACCTGGGATAAGAGCAAATGCCTGGGCGATCCCCACAACTATCGCTTCTTTTATCCCAACATCCTCAATTTTTTTGTTAAATTTTGCCGTTTTTTCAGCTATAAAAAGAATTATTGCAAGAACAATAAGTGAAGTGGCAATTACAAAAAGGTTTTTTGTGAGCGCACCCTCAATTAAATCCTTAAACCCCAATCCTATAATCACAACAGGGATTGTACCGATAATTATCAGCCACCCCAGACGGGAATTAAGTGATTGTTGTTTAAAACTCTTCCGTTGGGTAAGATTATCCCTGAAGAATTCGAGAACTATATTATAAATATCTTTTGCAAAATATATAAGGATTGATGCAAGTGTCCCAAGCTGAATAATGGCAATTATTGCTGTCCACTCCTCAGGTCTGTCTGCATTAATCAGCCCCATCATTTTTCCGGCAATTGTAAGGTGGGCTGTGCTGCTGATGGGTAAAAATTCCGTTATACCCTGGACCAGGCCAAGGATTATAGCTTCAATTATCGACATTTAATTCCTTAAAAATTTACAGAAATTCCTAATTTAATTCCAACTGAAAGAGAGGTTACCGAAAGGTCACTTCCACGATGCCTCAACCCAACACCGTCTTTATTGGTGGGTTTACCACCTGCATCATATCTGGCATCTGCACTGATATAGGCAAAAACTGATTTTGAAAGAGCTGTTGAACCTGAAGCTTTTGCAACAATTCCAAATCCCGTTGAACTGTAATCAGTGCCGGTGTTCACAAAAGGTTTTATTTCGTTTATCATCACAAACCGGGGTCCAATTCCACCACCAAACTTAAAATTATAACCGTTTCCTTCAACCATCTGATAAAACATCACCGAAGGTGAGATAAATTTATAACTCATCTCATATTTTCCGTTTAAAGTTACATTGGTGTAAGAATTAAAGGTGTAGGCACCTTCTACGGCGAGTTGAAGATTTTGTCCAATCTTGTGGCCAACTTCTCCCGCAAATTCAATCATCGAATTAAAATCGGGCATCTGGCCTCCACCATAAGCAAAATTCTCATTGATGTAATCACGAAGATCAGGGGTGCTCGAGACATTTATCCCCATGCTCACCCGTGCCTCCCATTGAGAATATCCCGTTCCTGTTAAGAACAATACGATAATAAAAATATAAAACGGTGAATTGTTAATCTTCTTCAATGTCAATTATATCCTCTGTGTGAACTCCGGGGAGTTTTATTTTGAAATAAACCAGAAACCCCAATGCTGCAAAAAGATGGAGTAAATAAGTTACTCCGTGGAGAAATGTCGCAAATGCCAGCCCAAATTCTGCGGGACATTTGTATAACATCAACATTGCAGATTTGGTTATAGTGTGATAACTGCCAATTCCACCAGGTGTTGGGATCATCACACCGATCGAACTGATGCTCATAATAATCCAGGCTGCTGAAACACCAAGATTGTAGGTCTCATGAATGCCCAGGGCATGAAATCCCGCCCAACTTGTAGCGGCGTATCCCAGCATGATCAACACGCTGTAAACAACGGTCAAAATGTAATTTTTTGTCGTTTTAAGTGTGGAAAAACCGTCGATCATTTTATGGAAAAGTTCTTCAAGTCTTTTAGCTGTTTTGGGTGAAAACCGGGTTACAAGAGAAGTTGCAAGATTGGAAAATTTTTCTTTGTACTTTATAAGAAGTACAACAAAAACAATCAACGCAATAAAAAGGATAGTACCAAGTTGTATTGTAAGTTTTAACCAACTCAACTCACCCGAATAAATATCTCCATCATATATCCACCCACTAAGAATGACTGCAAAAGCGAACACCAAAAGATCGATTATTCGCTCAACTACCACCGTTCCGAGGATCGAAGTTTTTGATAAATTCTCCGATTTACCAACTGCTACTGCACGGGCTACCTCGCCAAGTCGGGGAATTAGATTGTTAAATCCATAACCTATTAAAACTGCGCCAAAAAGATTTATCGTCTTAACATCAGGTTTCATCGATTCCATAATTGCTTTCCAACGAAGAGCGCGGAACCAATGAGCCAACATCTGGAATACAATAAGTGTGACTATCCAAAAAGGTGATGCATTCTTTATATGATCCCATAACTGCTTTGTGTCAACACCGGCGAAAGCATAATATAGAAAAAGAGCTGCAAGCCCTAATGATAAAATGTAAACAAAAATATCCCGGGGGGAGAAAAATTTTTTCTTAACGGAGGTCAACTACTTTATAATCCCCCGTTGGTTTATAAGAGAATTCTGTATCAGGAAGATTTTTGTTTAAAGTGTAACCTGAAAAATCAATCTTCATTATATTTTTTGCATTGTCTTCAATTTTAATCGATGAAATAAGATCCTGGGCATCTTTGGTTATCTCAACCGATTTAAAACCCAACATCTTCCCTTTTTTTGGGGTCATAACAACTTTGTCTTTATGCGACTCAACTATATCACAATCACCGGGAACCACATTAATCAGATGATTTACACTAAGAATCGAAACCGACTTTTTGTCAAATTTTGATATAATTACTTTTTTCTGTTTTTTATCGATATTCCAGTTGGTCACTCCATCGCTTACTATCATGTTGTTTCCAAATGAAAGCCTCACTTTTTCGACCTTTTTGTAGGAAAAAGTACCTGTTACGATGAGTTTACTGCCACTATACTGAGAGTATGTTGCAGAGATATCTGTAAGACTGTTGAATTTCTTCTGAATTGATTTAATTACCTGGCCCTGGGTAGTTACTGCACCCGGGAAAACCAGGATAAATGTAAGGACAAAAGTTAATAGCGTTTTCATAAATTCCTCTTTTATCTGATACTACAGATTTCGGATAATAGTTTCAAGTTCATCTTCACTTTCCACTAATATCTCCCTTGCCTTGCTTCCCTCGCCTGCACCAACGATACCCGCAGCCTCAAGTTGATCCACAATTCGGGCTGCTCTGGCATATCCAACTTTTAATTTTCTTTGGATAAATGAGACAGAACCCTGTTGACTTCTTACAACAGCTTCGGCAGCATCCTGAAACATCGGATCAAGATCGTTTAATAATCCCGAATCCTGTCCCTTTTTATCAATCAGAGATGGAAGTTGATAAACTTCATCAGGATATGGCTGCTCCGACACAACTTCAATAAGTTTTTCAATCTCATCAGTGGTAATGTAAGCATTTTGAATACGAATTGGTTTTGGAGTTCCTGGTGGAAGATAAAGCATATCACCTCTTCCAAGAAGCTGTTCTGCACCATTCATATCAAGAATTGTTCTCGAGTCGGTTCTCTGTGCAGTTTGATAAGCGATCCTCGCAGGGAAATTGGCTTTGATAACACCGGTGATAACATCCACTGACGGGCGTTGTGTTGCAACTACAAGGTGGATACCCACTGCACGCGCCATCTGAGCAAGTCTTGCGATCGGCTCCTCAACATCCTTTCCGGCGGTAATCATCAAATCTGCAAGCTCATCTATAACTACAACTATATAAGGCATAAACTTGTGGTTGACCTCTATGTCATCCCTTGGTTTAATCGTACCTGTTTTAATCTTATTGTTGTAATCGATGATATTTCTTACTCCCACATGGGATAATTTGTCATACCTAAGCTCCATCTCAAGAACCACCGACTTTAACAAAATAACCGCACTCTGAGGGGAAGAAATAATATATTCGTTTAGATCAGGAGATTTTACCAGAAAATGATATTTCAAAGTTTCGTAAACAGAAAGCTCAACCTTCTTGGGATCGATAATGGCAAACTTCACTTCGTTTGGATATTTGGAAAAAAGAAGTGATGCAATAATCATGTTCACACCGACCGATTTACCCGAACCCGTTGCTCCTGCTATCAAAAGATGAGGAACACGAGCAAGATCATCAACATAAGTTTGACCGGAAATCGATTTTCCAAGGGCAATCGGAAGTGATAATTTACTGTTTTTGAGGTCAGGAAGAACCGAACCTGCCAATACGATGGAAGGATTGTCATTTGGTATCTCAACCCCGATGGTTCCTCTTCCCGGCATTGGAGCGATAATCCTGATTCCCTTTGCAGCGAGTGCAAGGGCAATATCATTTTCAAGCGATAAAATCTTTGAGATTCTTACACTTTGTGAAGGGACTATTTCAAACAGAGTTACAACAGGTCCTGCTGTTGTCTCAATCTTTTCAATTTCTATATCAAAGAGTGCAAGCTTTTCTTTTAATCTTATCTTTTTGCTCTCTAATTCAGCTTCTTCAGCGTAGTGTCCCGATTCATCTGCTTTAATTAGGAAATCACCCGCAGGAATTTCATAATCGGCGGTTGAGTTTCTCTCTTCAGGAACAGTTCTTTCCACTTTTGGTGGTTGAGGAACAATGTCAGGATTGGTTTTAACTGAAGTCGAAAAAACCAGCTTTGGTTTTTGTGGCTCAGGGGTAAGATCATCACCAAGTTCGGGAACGATTATCGGCGGTTGAGTCGATTTTTCTCCCTTAATTACCTTACTGATTCTATCCTGACTTTTTTCGAGCGGATCAACAGCCGATTTTCTTTTCTCGACTATTGTCGCGCTTTTGTCTTTTACTTTATCAACACCCGATTTTACAACATCTTTCCCTTTATCGGCGATAAAGAGGAAAAATTTGTCGATCTTCAGATCAAAAGTAATAACCAGGACTGTTATCATCAGGACTACATAAATGGATACAGCTCCAATTCCACCAATAAGGCGATGTGAAGCTTTCCCAATGGTCTTTCCCATCTCACCGGCAAAATAGATTGCAGTATCACCACTGATAACTTCTATCGAAAACAGAGTTCCAAAAAAAGCTGCCAGGATAAATGCCGAACTTAAAAGAAAATTGGTGATGTAGATGAGTCGTTTGATCTCGAGGGGTTTAAATAATACAAATCCCCACATTCCCATAAGGAGGGGGATGACAATAGAAAAATAACCAAATGCTGATTTAACAAAAAAAGCTGCGATAAACGCACCGGCGATTCCCAGCCAGTTGCTCGTTGGGAGTGCCTTAACAGAGGCATTCCTTAACTGAGGATCATCATTGGGTGAAAATGAGATGATGCTGAGGAAGAGAAAGACCGAGAATGTAATAATGAAAAGTCCCAGAAGTTTTTTCTTCTTTTCCTGGGATAGTTCAAAATAAGTTCTACCGGATTCTTTTTTTGTTCTTCCGCTCATCCTCTACCGGATCAGTTTGATTGTAAATGTATTGAAGGGTTAAACAGCTTTATCGCCGAACTTTCGAAAACAGGAATAACATCGGTGATGTTTTTCTGAGCGCAATAATCAAGATCGTCAATAAAACCCCCGGCCTCCAGAATTCTGCCATGTTCGCTAAGAGAATACAATCCTCTGATATCATCTCCATATCTTTCATAGAGATTAATTGCAACGGTTGATGCGTCAGAAAGTTGAAAATCATTATTAATCTTCAGTATCTCACTCAACAGCATTCCTGCACAAACAGTATCTTCGAGACTAAAATCGCCGTTAAGCCCGGAGCATAAAATATCAAATTCTCTTCCCATTCCGGCAAGTTGTTTGGCAACTGCCTCAGCATTTAGAAAAGAACAGATAAATGTGCCACTTCCGTATTTTGTTTTTACAATGGCTTTTGAACCATTAGTAGTAAAAAACACAATTGATTTTCCTTCAACAACACTCTGTTGATACTCAAGTGGCGAATTACCAAGATCAAACCCCTCGATCTTCTTGGAATTCTTCTCACCACCACGCATTGTTCTGCCACCAAATGAACTGGCAGAGGCTATTTTGCTGAAGTCCAATGACCCTACGGGAACCACTTCTTTAGCCCCGTTCATAATCGCAGTCGTAATGGTTGATGTTGCTCTGAGTACATCAATCGTCACTGCCATCCTGTTTGCAAAATAGAGTTCCTCAACCATTAATGGCGTCAGTATTGTATTGATCCGCATATTAAAGCCGTTTTATTTCTGTATGAATGGCAACTTCACCACTTGCATCGGTATTTTGTTGCCTCTGATAATCATCTCAAGTTTGCAATTGTGTTTTAGACATTCTGAATCGATGTACGCCAGACAGATCCCCTTCTCAAGGACCGGACTAACTGTTCCACTTGTTAATTTACCGACAGTTTTGTCGCCACAAACAACTTCATACCCTGGTCTTGGGAATGATTTTTCAAGTGCCACCAAAGGAGTAAGTTTTCTTGTCACTCCTTCTTCCTTTATTTTCAGAATTGCTTCTTTACCAATAAAGGAGTGTTTTTTAAGTTTTGTTATCCAACCCAAACCGGCTTCAAGTGGATTGGTAGTCTGATCGATGTCATTACCATAAAGGCAAAAGCCCATCTCAAGGCGGAGCGAATCTCTTGATCCAAGTCCACACGGTTTAACCAGATATTCACTTCCCTCTTTCATTAAAGCATCCCAGAGTTTACAAACAAATGCCTCATCTCCGGTAATATAAAGTTCGTAACCAAGTTCACCGGTGTAACCTGTTCTCGATACAAGAACTTTAACTCCGGCAAATTCCAGATAAGCAAAATGATAATATTCTATATCAATTTTGGTTTTAAAGACAGCTTCTACAACTGTTTTTGAGGAAGGTCCCTGAACTGCGATCAGTGAATAGTCGTCACTCACATCCGTTATCGTTACATCATGTTTGTTGTTGGCTCTCATCCATGCCAGGTCTTTATCAACATTTGAAGCATTAATTACGAGCATATATTTTTTTTGATCAAGCTTATAAACGAGCAAGTCATCAACAATTCCGCCGTCTTCGTAACACATTGCAGAATATTGCACTCTACCCGGGAAAAGCACCGAAAGATCGTTGATAGTGAGCTCTTGAACATATTCAAACGCTTTTTCGCCCTCGATGATTACTTCGCCCATATGGCTTACATCAAATAATCCAACATCATTTCTCACCGCTTTGTGTTCGGCTATAATTGATTCATATTGGATTGGCATTACATAACCGGCAAAATCGACTAATTTTGCGCCATATTTTTCGTGAATTGAAAAAAGTTTTGTCTTTTTCACTTTTTTTACCTGTACTTAAAATTTCATTTTTGAGTTATATAAATATAAAATTAATTATTCTCAATAAATAACTAATTGAAGAGTAGGGATTACCCTTATTCAGTAATTATGCCGGTAAGGTCTTGTTTGCTTTTGGTCGCAATTACTTTAAACTGATCTGAATTGAATGCATTATCCTCATCCAGTCTTATCCGAAGCATATATTTAAACTGCATTTTTGTAAGTGCACTCGGGACACCTTCTCTCAATTTCTGACCAACAAATGGATGACATTTAATTGTAATTGAACGGTGCGGAGCACCAACTTTGTATTTCCCAAGCCACTCGTCTATCTCATGAATGAGATGCGATTTTTTTGTGAGAAGTCCGGTTCCCATACAAACAGGACAAGTCTCGTTAAGAGCCTGCATAATGTTTTGTCTCACTCTCTGTCTTGTGATCTGTGCAAGACCAAAATCAGACATTGGTAAGATAGACACTTTTGCACGGTCTTTTCTAAATTCTTTTTTTAACTCATCGTAAACTTTTTTACGGTTTTTTTCATCTTCAAGATCGATAAAATCGATAACGATAAGTCCACCTATATCCCTCAACCGAAGTTGCCTTGCAATTTCTCGAGCAGCTTCAAGATCGGTTCTGAGTGAATTCATCTCTTGATCTTTACTTGCAGCATATTTTCCACTGTTTACATCGATAACCACCATGGCCTCGGTGTGTTCAATCACAATATGCCCGCCACTTTTCATCGGAACACGTTTGGCAAACAGTTCTTTTATCTGATCTTCAACCTTAAACGCTTCAAAGATTGGTTCTTCAGTTCTAACTTGCTCCACTTTATCGGAAAGTTCCGGTTGAGCCAGAACTATATAGTCCTTTATCTCTCTGTAAACTTTTTTGTTGTCGATATAAACTTTGGAGATATCAGAGGTGAACAGGTCTCTAATGACACTGGAGGTGGTGGAAACATCCTGGTAAATTATTGCAGGAGGTGTGCCTGTACGGGCTTTGTCCTGAATCTTTTTCCACATTTTAAGAAGACTTCGAAGATCATCTTTTATCTGTTCTTCAGCTTGTCCTCTGGCAACAGTTCTGATAATAAGACCATAATTTTGTGGTAAAAGACTTTTTGCAATTACGCGTAACCGTCTTCTTTCTTTATAATCTGTAATCTTTTTGGAGACACCAATTTTGTTGTCGTATGGGAGGAGAACACAAAATCTACCCGGTATCGAAATGGCAGAGCTAACTCTGACACCTTTGTTTACTACAGGTTCTTTTGTGATCTGCACAAGAATGGGTTCCCCTTTTTGCAAAACGGGGACACCATTTATGAATTTTGTTTGGGTAACCGCATATTCTTCGTCGGCTGCCACTCTGTCAACATTGTCGTCTGCTTCGTCTTCATCAATCATTGCCTGAAGCTCTTTCGTCTTTTCTCCAATATCTGAGAAATGGAGAAAAGCATCATGCTTCATGCCAATATCAATAAATGCAGCTTTAATGCCGGGGAGTACACGGGCAACTTTGCCCAGATATACATCGCCCACCATTCGTCTGTTTTCGGAGTAATCGACGAAGAAATCTACTAATTTCCCGTCTTCTGTAATCGCCACACGGGTCTGTGTAGTCGATGAATTTATTATAATCTCTTTTAACATAGTTAGTTAAACTCTTTGTAGTTGTCAGGTTTTGAACTACTGATAATATTTTAATGCCATTTAAATGTACTTCACCCTTGGACCCAAAGGGACCGGGTTTGAAGTAAAAAAATAATAAGAAGAAGTTTCTTAGAAACTCTGTCATCTTTTCAAAACTTGGTGATAAAATCGGCTGCCTCCCGGTGAGAGAAGCAGCCGTTTTAATTTAGTCTTCTATTGGTTTCTGATCAGCCTGGGGAGCAGCGTCTTTATTAAGAAGAGCTTTACGGCTTAAGCTGTATTTTCCACCTTCGATACGAAGAAGTTTCACTTTAACTTTATCACCTTCTTTGAAGTAATCAGTTACTTTGTGAACTTTTTTCAGATCGATTTCGGAGATGTGGACAAGTCCCGATTTACCCGGAAGTATCTCGACAAGAGCACCAAACTCCATCAATTTTGTCACAACACCGTCATAAATTTCGCCAACCACAGGTTGGGTAGTCATTAAACGGATTCTGGTTAATGCTTTATTTGCTGATTCTGCATCAGGACCGGCAATCTGAATAGTGCCATCATCTTCAATTGAGATGTCAACACCAAACTCTTTTTGCATACCCTGAATTGTTTTACCACCAGGTCCGATAATTGAACCAATAAGCTCAGTTGGGATCTGAAGTGTAGCAAGTGTAGGTGCAAATGAGCAGAGTTCAGCTCTTGGAGCTGAGATAACTTCGTTCATTACGCCGAGGATGTGAAGTCTGCCTTCTTTTGCCTGGCGAAGTGCAATTTCCATAATTTCAAATGAAACACCTTTAATTTTGATGTCCATCTGGAATCCGGTGATGCCTTCATCGGTACCGGCGACTTTAAAGTCCATATCACCAAAGTGATCTTCATTTCCTAGGATATCGGAAAGTACAGCAAAGCTGTCGCCTTCTTTAATCAATCCCATGGCGATACCTGCAACTGCTTTTTTGATGGGAACACCACCATCCATAAGTGCAAGTGAACCGGCACATACAGAAGCCATTGAGGAAGAACCATTTGATTCAAGAATATCACTCACTAAACGCAAAGCGTATGGGAAATCCTTTTCAACCGGTAACATTGGTTTCAACGATCTTTCAGCAAGGTTTCCATGACCAACTTCTCTTCTGCCAACGCCCGAATATCTTCCGGTTTCACCAACAGAGAATGCAGGGAAATTGTAGTGAAGGTTAAATCTTTTTACAGATTCTTCCATCAATCCATCAATTATCTGCTGATCATTTTTTGAACCAAGTGTTAGAGAGGTTAAACTCTGTGTCTCACCTCTTGTAAAAAGAGCTGAAGCATGAGTTCTTGCGAGGAGACCAAGTTCGATAGTGATCGGTCTGATCTGATGTGTTTGTCTTCCGTCGAGACGGAGATTATTTTCAAGGATACATCTTCTGATGAGTTCATACTGAAAATCATGGATGATTCCATTGATAACTTTTTCCTGTTCAGGATATTTTTCAGCAAGGGCTTCGTTTGTTTCTTTAGAAACAGCATCAAAGGCATCACTTCTTGCTTGTTTATCCATCACTGTAAAAATGATATCTTCAAGTCTTTTGAACGAAAGATCTTTAACTTCCTGAAGAAGTGTTTGATCCTGTTCTTTTGGAGTTAAAACCATTTTAGGTTTGCCACACTCTGCAGCAAGTTCCTTAATCACGGTTACAATTTTCTTCAACTGTTCCTGAGCAAAACGGAGAGCATCGAGCATCACTTCTTCGGAAACTTCATTTGCTTCGCCTTCAACCATCATGATTGAATCGTCAGTTCCGGCTACTACAAGTTCGATGTCGCTTGCTTCAACTTGTGCAAAGGTTGGGTTTACAACCAATTCACCATCAACCCTACAAACTCTTACGCCTGCTATCGGTCCAAGAAATGGAATATTGGATACTGCGAGTGCCGCAGAAGCTCCAACGATTGCCAAAACATCGGGATCGTTCTCTTTATCAAAAGAGTAGGTGGTTGCGATAATCTGGGTTTCATTACGATAGTTATCGTCGAATAATGGTCTGATCGGTCTGTCGATCAGTCTTGAAGTAAGCACTTCTTTATCGGTTGGTTTGCCTTCTCTTTTAAAGAATCCACCCGGAAATTTACCTGCAGATGCTTGTTTTTCACGATATTCAACCTGAAGCGGGAAAAAATCTATTCCTTCCATCGCTTTAGGTGAAGCAACTGTTGCAACCAAAACCATCGTATCACCATATCTAACCATTACTGAACCCGCAGCCTGACGAGCATATCGTCCGGTTTCGATACTCAGTATTTTCCCGCCTATTTCAACTTCTTTTGTATATATCATCTAAAACCTTACTTTCTAATATTCAATTCTTTTATGATCGCTCTGTATCTGCTGATATCATTTTTAATCAGGTAATCGAGTAATCTTCTTCTTTTACCAACCATCATAAGAAGTCCTCTTCTTGAGTGGTGATCTTTTGCATGTGCCTGAAAGTGGGAGGTAAGATCATTAATCCTTTTTGTAAGGATTGCAATCTGAACTTCTGCTTTGCCCGAATCTTTATCGTTGGCACCAAATTTTTGAATGATCTCAAGTTTTTCTTGATTTGTCATTGCTTCTTTTTCCTGTATTTGTTTTGTACGATCTGACCCCAGAAACAACCGGAGCCAATTATTTAATTACTTATAAGTCTTTTAACAATTCCAGAGCAGATATTTTATCTTTTTCGAGCTGAATTATCAGATCCGATTTGGCGATAAACCTCATCTCTCCTCTGATTCGTTCAATGAATTTTACACGGAGATTTTTACCATACAGGTCTTCTCCACTAAATCCCAAAAGATGAACCTCTACAGCAAGATCTTTAAGATTAAATGTGGGCCTTCTGCCAACATTCAGCATACCTTTGTACACTTTATCTTCAAGTTCTACCATAACTGCATAAACACCATTTGCCGGGAGCAACTTATTCTCTGAATCACATTCGAGATTGGCAGTTGGATAACCCAATTCTCTGCCCCTCTTGTCACCGTGGACAACTTCTCCAAAAATCTCATATTCTCGTCCAAGCATCTCAGCTGCTCCCTTCACATTTCCTTCGGAGAGTAGTTTCCTTACCTGGGTACTGCTAATATTGATCTGATTGCGCATTACAGCCTCAACATATGTTACTTTAAAACCGTGTTTATCTGCTAATTGTCTAATAAAATTTTCATCGCCTGTGCGACCTCTGCCAAAACGGTGATCGTAGCCGACGATTATCTCTTCTATTCCCGTTCCATCAATTATGTACTTCGAGAAAAAAGTTTCTGCATCAAATTCTGAAAATTCGAGCGTAAAATTTATTACATAAACTTCGTCAATACCCAGCTCTTCAAAAATTCTTAGTTTTTCGCCGGTTGTTGTCAGAAGTTTTATGTCGCCACCTTTAAGCACCACCTGTCTGGGGTGAGGATCAAAAGTTATTATCAACGACCTGCTTCCCGACTTTTTCGCTTTTTCGATCAAAATATCGAGCAGAAGGTGGTGACCTTTATGAACGCCATCAAAAGTACCAACAGTTAAAACTGTTTTATTTGACTTTGTTATTTCACGGAGATCACGACTAACTTTCATTCTCGATCATCGTTTCTGACTTGTCGCTGTTATAAATATCTCTAAACGACTCAATGGTGACGGCATCATCCACTCTGAAATCACCTATTGCGGTTCGTCTCAGACTTGAAAGCCAGGCACCACATCCTAATATCTGACCCATGTCGTGTGCCAGAACTCTGATGTAAGTACCTTTTGAACAAAGTACCCTGAACTTAACAACGGGTGGCGAAAAGTCGATAATCTCAAACTCTTCAACAACAACCCTTCTGGGTTCCCGCTCAATTGTCTCTCCATTGCGTGCAAGGGAATATAACCTCTTGCCTTTTACACTCACCGCCGAATACATCGGAGGAATTTGATCAATTTCGCCGGTCAAAGACCCGGCAGCCGAAATTATCTCTTCCATTGTAACAGATGATGCATCCTGCTTCATGAAAACTTCAGTTTCACTATCCATAGACGGGGTCTGTTCACCAAGAACCATAGTTCCTGTGTATTCTTTTGGTAATCCCATATATGAATCGATTTTTTTAGTCGATTTTCCTGTACAAACTATCAACAATCCGGTAGCTTTGGGATCAAGTGTTCCCGCGTGACCTATTTTCTGAATGTGTAAAATTCTTCTCAGTCTATATATAACATCAAAAGATGTCAGATCAAGTGGTTTATCAAAAATAATTGTTTGACCGGCGGCAAAATCCAGATCTTTATAAGTCGTTACCGATCTTTTTATCATTCTTGTGTATTTCTTTGAGAAGACTTTCTATTTTTTCAACATAATCTGATGTGTCGTCGATATAAAACCGTAATTCGGGCATATAGCGGACTCTAATCTTCGAAGCAAGCTCGTGCCTGAGTGAAGGTGTGTCAGCATTTACCCTTTCAAGAGCATTTTTACGTTGTTCCTTGTCATAAACAGAAAAATATACTTTTGCCAGTCTGAGGTCAGGTGTCAGTTTCACAGATGTGATCGTCACCAATCCAAAACCACTGGCATTGTATTTCATGAGCATTATAACGCTCAAGTCGTCTTTTATCTGATTTTCCAGTCTTTCAACTCTATGTCCCATTACGGTTCAACACTCCACTTTCAGACTATTCAAGTTTTTTCTTTGTTTCAACAACCTTGAAGCCTTCGATAATATCTCCAACTTTTAGATCATTAAAGTTATTGACACTAATACCACATTCGTAGTTTGTATCAACTTCTTTGACATCATCTTTGAATCTCTTCAGTGAGGAGATTTCTCCGGTGAAGATAACCAATCCATCCCTGATAACACGGATTCTGTCGTTTCGGTTTATCTTTCCTTCAATTACATAACAACCGGCCACTGTTCCAATTTTTGGAACCTTAAAAGTGTCGCGAACCTCGGTTGAAGAAGTAACTTCTTCAGAGAGAATTGGTGCAAGCATTCCTTCAAGAGCGAGTTTAACTTCGCTGATTGCATCATAAATGATGTTGTAGATACGAATATCCACTTTTTGTGTCTCAGCGAGTTTCCTTGCATTCATGTGTGGACGGACATGAAAACCGATTATGATTGCATTCGATGCGTTTGCAAGAAGTACATCACTCTCAGAAATGGCACCCACGCCTTTGTGAATTACTTTTACTTTAACTTCTTCGGTTGAAAGTTTCATGAGTGAATCGGATACAGCTTCAACTGAACCATCCACATCACCTTTTACGATAATTGGAAGTTCACTAACTCCACCAATCTGAATTTGTCTCGATATTTCATCAAGAGTGATATGGTGAATCTGTTTGCTGTCCAGTTCGCGTTTAAGTTGTTGTCTCTTCAAGGCGATTTCACGGGCGGTTCTTTCTGAATCCACCACGATAAACTGATCACCGGCTTGAGGTGCACCCTCAAAACCGAGAACAAGAACGGGTGATGAAGGAGGAGCTTCATCCATCTTTTTGTTCCGCTCATCAAACATGGCTCTAACTCTACCGTGTTGATTTCCGCAGACAAAAATGTCACCCTGTTTTAAGGTTCCTTTTTGAATCAAAACAGTTGCAGTAACGCCTCTGCCCTTATCGAGCTGAGATTCAATTACCACACCTCTGGCTTCACGGTGAGGATTTGCTTTAAGATCGAGAACTTCAGCTTCGAGAAGCACTTTTTCAAGAAGATCTTCTATATGAAGCCCCTTTTTTGCAGAGATTTCAACACACTGATATCTTCCACCCCACTCTTCAACCAAAACATTTCGGTCGGCAAGCTGCTGTTTTATCTTTTCGATGTTGGCGCCGGGTTTGTCAATCTTATTTATCGCAACAATTATAGGCACATTTGCAGCCTGAGCATGTGAAATTGCTTCAACTGTCTGAGGCATCACAGCATCATCTGCTGCAACAATTAAAATAACAATATCTGTTACCTGGGCACCACGGGCACGCATTGCTGTAAAGGCCTCATGACCCGGTGTATCCAAAAATGTAATGTAGTTGTCTTCATTTACAAGAACTTTGTAAGCACCGATATGCTGGGTAATACCACCCGATTCACCGGCGACAACATTAGAACTTCTTACATAATCGAGAAGTGAGGTTTTTCCATGATCAACATGGCCCATGATTGTAACCACAGGTGATCTTGCTTCAAGTTCATCATCAAGATCATCTATATCCTCAAGTACATCGTTTGTATATTCATCTTCAACTTCCACCTCATAGTCAAATTCATCTGCTACAAGTGTGATTGTGTCAAGTTCAATTCTCTGATTTATTGAAACCATCAATCCGAGCGCGATACATTTGGAGATTACTTCCCCAACACCAACACCCATTACATTGGCAAGTTCAGAAACAGACATAAACTGATTTACTCGAATTTTTCTTTCATCAATTCTTCTCTGTTCATCGAGGAGCTCCTGAGCTTCAAGTCGTTCTCTTCTTTTCCTCTTACGCATCGAAGCACGGTTTGAAATTGACGAATCATCAGTATTCAACATTGTTTTTCTGATCGATTCCAAAACTTCTTTTTGATCGATCTCCAATTTTTTTACTTTTGCCTTTTTCTTAACTGCTTCGGTTTCTTCTATTACCGACTCCCTTTTCTTTGATTTTGGTTTCTTTTTCTTCTTTTTCGATTTCTTTTTATCTTCTTCTTCAGAATCTGTGGTGGTTACCGGTTTAACTTCAGTTGGAGTTACAAGTGTAACACCTGATCTGAGTTCTTCTCTCGGTGGTTTTGGATCATCACCCCTGAATCGACCAAGTATTTTAAGTCCAATTGGTTTTCCTGTTCGGGGATCAAGTCTCCGTGGGGTATGCTGAGGTTGATCTTTGTCAACTGCTTCAACAGTGGTGGATTCTGAGGATACAGGTTCATCGGGTTTAATCAATGCTTCAATTTCTGCTGAAACTTTTTCCTCAACGGGTTCCGTTTCCACAGGAGTTGGTGGAGTATCTTTTCTTTTAATCTCGGTAAATTCCTGCCTGATCTCTCTTTGAACAGGTGGAACAACCACTTGTGGAGCCGGTTTTTCAACCACTGGCTCAGGTATTACTTCAGTGATCACAGTTTCCACCTGCGGAACAACCTCAGGTTCAATTACCTTTGGTTCTTCAACAACAACAGGTTGTGGGGTCGGTACCGGAATTTCCGCTACTTCCTCTTTCTGTTCTGTCTTTTCAGGAGTACCCGCGAGTTTTTTGTTAAATTCATCGAGCTTCTGATAATGTTTTTCTGCGCGTTCTATATCTTTCTTGAACTGAACACGAACATCCTCAAGCATCTCGGGCGAGAGGAGCGAGTTCATGGTCTTCACATCATATCCTTTTTTCTTTAGAAAATCGAATATTGCCTGTGCAGATACATTGAACTGTGCCGCAAAATTATAAATTCGTATTTTTTGTTCTTTAGGTTCAGACATCTATCGGTAGTCCTATCTTTCTAATCCTGCATCCTGTTTTTCAGGATATCATAAATTCTATCAACCAGTTCTTCATCATCCTCAAATATCTCGAGCAGTTTCTCTTTACCGGCTTTAAACACATCTGTTACATAGTCAAAACGATTGTTGATTAGTGTATCATAAACTTCAGCACCAAGCTCTTGCTTGCACTCAAGAAGTTCTACACCCTCTTCGTAATCTTCTATGTTCTTTTCAATTCTGTGGAAATCGATGTTATACCCTGTAACCTGCATGGCAAGTCTGATATTAACACCATTTCTACCCACAATCATCGCCGCTTGCGACGAATCAGCATAAATAACTGCATTTCTGTTTACTTCATCAAGCTCAATCGACTTAAGCTTACCCGGCATCAATGCTCTTGTTATCATCACTCTCGGATCATCCGAAAATGCAAACACATCGATATTTTCATTGGCAAGTTCCTTTATGATCGAGTGAATTCTTACACCCTTCATTCCAACACATGCACCAACGGGGTCAACTCTTTTGTCCATCGATTCAACAGCAACTTTTGCTCTTTCACCTGCTTGACGGGCAATTCTTCTAATCTCTATGATGCCATCATAAACTTCAGGCACTTCGATTTCAAGAAGTCTTCTTAAAAGTTCGGGATCAGCTCTCGAGATAATAATCTCAGGACCACTTTTCCCTCTTCTTACTTCTTTTACAATCGCACGGGTTGTGTTACCCTTGTAATATCTTTCATGAGGAATCTGTTCTTCTCTCGGAAGAATCAGTTCATTTTTATTGTGATTTACAAGAATATCGTTTTTACGGATTTGATAGATATCTCCGATAACTATCTCACCAATAAGTCTCTTGTATTCATTCAGAATAATTTCTTTTTCGATCTCGCGGATTCTTTGATTTAAACTCTGTTTGGCAAGATTGATGAGTCGTCTTCCAAATGTTGCCAGTTTTAACTGCTCAACATATTCTTCACCAACATCAAGTTCATCTTCATTGCCTTTGAGATTAACTTCATCAAGACTTATCTGTTTGTCAGGGTCTTCAACCACATCAACTATTTCTCTAACAAGAAATATCTCTATGTCTCCCCGATCCATGTTAACAACCACGGAGTAATTCGCTTCCTCGCCATATTTTTTTCTGACAAGTAAACCAAAGATATCTTCAATTATTCCATGAAGTACATCTTTGTCAACTCCTTTTTCTCTTACCATCGCCGCAAACGATTCAACTATGTCTGCGTTCATCTATCTTCCTCCGCTAAAAGCTTACTTTAACCCTGGCTGTCACGATTTCCGCGAAACCAAGCGTTTTTGTTTCTTTGGTTAATTCAAATGTCAATTTATCGTCTTCGATCTGAAGCAGTTTACCTTTAAACTTCTCCAGTTCATCTCCATTTTTAAACTCTATTTCGAACAGTCTTCCGATGTGTTTGTTATACTGCTGAAGGTAAATTAGAGGCCGGTTGACACCGGGAGATGAAACATCAAACCTGAAAGGTCCGTCAAAAAGGTCTTCTTCTTCAATTATTTTGTTGATTGCTCTGCTTACAACAGCACAATCATCTGCGGTGACTCCGGTCTCACTGTCGATAAACAGTTCGATTATTTTAACTTTCCCTTCACCCCTGATAACAAAGTCAATAAACAGCAATTGATGCTGTTCTGCCACTTCTAAACTGATCTCTTTTATTCTGCTAAGTGTATCACTCATAAATGCCTTCTAAAAAAAAACGCCCTTTGTCTGTAGGGCGAATAATTAGATTACAAATATACCATTTTTTAAACATTTTAACAAATATTCCTTTTTATTCGTGATTTGTTTTTTCTTCTATTTAAACATAGTTGTTGGTTATAAGTTGAATTATGATTATTATTTAAAACCTTTTATTTCTCTTTAGCCCGGATTAAAAATGAAGTTTCGTGATTTTAAGATTGGTACCCGACTCGCCGCTGGATTCTCTATCATTATGATACTGATCCTCTTCATTTTGCTTTTTGCACTTAACAATATTCAAACCCTTTCCGATCAGACAACACGCCTTTATAAACACCCGTTCACAGTATCAAATACAATTAGAAAAATCGATGCAAAATCAATTGCAATAAGGGAAAAAATCTATCTTATGATAGTATACCCTGATAGAATCGACTCTCTTTCGAAGGTTATTGATTCCCTTGATTTCCAGGTTATCGAAGGATTTGATATACTCACCGAGAGATTCCTCGGTCAAAAAGAAGATGTGCAACATGTTAGAATTGCCTTTGAAGCATTGAGAAGATCGAGAGATGAGATTGTTGCTGATTTGAGGGAAAATGATTTTGAAAAAGCCAAGACCCATATTATAAAAAGAACAGACATAGTTGCTAATTTTGATCGTGAATTGAGGGATGTAGTTGAGTTTGCTACGAAGAAGGGTGAACTTTTTTATGAGGAGGCAGTTGAAATTGACCGCAGGACGGTTCAAAATACAATAATAGCCTTTTTTGCTATCATCGTTCTGAGTGGCCTGACCGGATATTGGATTACTCGAAGCGTCAGAAATCCCCTGGTAACAATTACCGGAGGAGTCGAAAAGATTGAATCAGGTGATTTTTATTCAAAAATTCAGGTCGACTCCAAAGATGAAATAGGAACTCTTGCAGGTGCTATAAATAAAATGGCAAAGTCGCTGGGTGACCTGAACAAAACCATTGGTGAGAGAGATTGGATAAAAACCGGATTTAATGAACTCAACTTTGTTATGCGGGGTGAGCTGGAAGTGAAAGAACTCGCTAATAAGGTAGTCGAATTTTACATTCAATATTTTGGTGCAACCGTTGGAACATTTTATGTAATGAACCCCCAGCGAACAAGTCTGCAACTTACCGGTGGATATGCGCTTGGAAATGATGGATTAACAAAAGACTTTTATGCGCTCAAAGAAGGGCTTGTTGGTGAGTGTGCAAATTCAGGAAAAACAATTATTCTTGAACAACTTCCTGAAAATTATTTTTACATCTCCTCTTCAACCGGGTCAACTTTCCCTGCCAATGTGGTGGTGAGTCCAATCTTCGAAGAAGATAAAGTGATAGGAGTAATTGAACTTGGTTCATTTTTCCGTTTTTCAACCACACAAATCGAACTCCTGAAAATGGCATCCGAAAGTATAGGAATTGCAGTTGAATCTGCCAGATCTCGCTCCGCATTGAAAGACCTTTTGATTCAGACCCAGGAAATGGCAGAAGAATTACAGGTGCAACAGGAAGAACTCAGGGCTTCAAACGAAAAACTTGAAGCACAACAAGAGGAATTGAGGGCTGCAAACGAGGAACTTGAAGAACAATCTGAAAAACTGCAAAAATCGGAAAAACAACTCAAAACTCAGCAGGAGGAACTTCAAGTAACCAATGAAGAACTGGAAGAAAAAAACGATTCCCTGCAACGACAAAAAGCCACTCTTCAAAAGGCCAGAGAAGAACTTGAAATTCAAACCGAAGAACTTGCCATAGCAAGTAAATATAAGTCGGAATTTTTGGCGAATATGTCACACGAACTAAGAACTCCCCTCAACAGCCTTTTGATTCTCTCAAAAATGCTCGCCGATAACAAAAAGGGAAATCTTAACAAAGATCAAGTGGAATCTGCAGAGGTTATTTATAGAAGTGGATCAGACCTGTTGCTCCTGATAAATGAGATTCTTGACCTGTCAAAAATTGAGGCGGGTAAAATGGATATTCATTCAGGTCCACTCGATTTGAACCAACTTCATAAAAAACTGAGATCAGATTTTATCCATTCGGCTGAACAAAAAGGGATTGAACTGGAATTTATAATGGGAGAAAATGCCCCTGTGCTAATAGAATCGGACCTTTTAAGAGTTGAACAAATAGTTAAAAATCTGATATCAAATGCGATAAAATTTACAAGAACCGGTAAAGTTACGGTTGAAACAGGAACTCCGTCAAATAATGTGAATCTGGTTCGAAGCGGGTTAAATAATGCCGAAAGTATTTATATTTCTGTAACCGATACAGGAATCGGGATACCTCCTGAAAAACAAAAATTGATCTTTCAGGCATTCCAGCAAGCAGATGGCAGCACTGCGAGAGAATTTGGAGGTACCGGACTGGGACTTTCCATCTCCAAAGAACTGGCACATCTTCTCGGCGGTGAAATTCAAGTTCAGAGTCAGTCAGGGGTTGGTTCAACTTTTACTCTCTATCTGCCTCTTGTGTGGCACCCTGACCATGGTAAAACCCCATCACTCGAAACTCTCGACCACTTGCCACAAACTCTACCTGCTCCTTTAACTTCGACTCCACAACCCGTGGAATCACAACCAAAATCAATTAATGATGACAGGAGTTTGATAAAACCGGAGGATAAATCGATCCTGATTATTGAAGACGATGCAACTTTTGCCAAACTGCTCTATAACGAGTGTAGAGAGAAGAACTTTCTTGGGCTCATCGCCCTTACCGGAGGTGAAGGGCTACAACTTGCACGAAAATATTCACCGACTGCCATTCTGCTCGATCTTGGACTTCCGGATATGAACGGTATTGAGGTGCTCGACTTCCTTAAAGCTGACTCGAATACACGCCATATCCCCGTTCACATCATTTCCGCAGAATCAATTTCAATGGATGCTTACAAACATGGTGCCGTGGGATTTCTGACAAAACCCGCTCGTACAGAAGAGATAGAGGAAGCATTAACCCGACTTGAGGATTTTTCGGCAGAGAAAATTAAAGACCTCTTGATTGTTGAAGACGATAAAAATCTCAGACTAAGTATCTCAAAACTTATAGATGGACCCGATGTTAAAATCACAACAGTGGCTACAGGGGAGGATGCACTTATTGCTGTGAAGGAAACTTCATTTGATTGTATTATCCTCGATATCGGACTGCCGGATATGTCGGGTTTCCAACTCCTTAAGTCAATCTCCGGGATTGGATCAAATATTCCACCTATAATCGTTTATACCGGACGAGAACTAAGCAAACAGGAGGATACCGAATTAAGGAATTATGCTGATTCGATTATCATTAAAGGTGTCAGGTCTGAAGAAAGACTCCTTGATGAAGCCTCGCTTTTCCTCCATCGTCTCGTAACCAAAATGCCTGAAAACAAAAGAAGAATGATTATCGATCTTCACGAAACAGACAACCTCTTCATCAATAAAAAAATTCTGATTGTTGATGATGATATGCGAAATGTCTTTGCTTTATCTAAAATACTTTCTGAAAAAGGAATGAAACTATTTAAAGCAGAGGATGGTAAAAAAGCACTTGAGATAATTGTTGCCGAACCCGACATCGACCTCGTCATAATGGATATTATGATGCCCGTCATGGACGGATACGAAACCATGCGACAAATAAGAAAGATGGAACAGTTTGACAAACTCCCCATTATCGCAGTTACCGCCAAAGCCATGAAAAAAGATTATGAGGACTGTATTGCAGCCGGTGCAAGCGATTATCTCCCCAAGCCTGTTGATGTACATCGCCTTCTTTCTGTCATGCGTGTATGGCTATATAGATGATTATTTTAACATTGCGAGACAAAAATGACACAGCACGAGATTGAAGAGATAGAACTCCAACTCCTGCTCGATAGTGTCCATAAACGCTATGGATACGACTTTCGTGACTATGCCCGAGCCTCGTTGATGAGAAGAGCAAAACTGGTTGCCGCTTCAACCGGATTTAAAAACATTTCAGAACTGATTCCTGCATTATTGCATGACACGAGTTATTTTCTGAACATGTTACATCACTTCTCGATTACTGTAACTGAGATGTTTCGTGATCCACAAGTTTACTTAAAACTAAGAGAAACTGTTTTTCCATACCTCGAAACACATCCTTATATCAAAATCTGGCATGCTGGCTGTGCCACGGGCGAAGAAGTTTATTCTCTGGCTATACTTCTTAAAGAGGCAGGAATTTATGACAGATGTACAATTTTTGCGACCGACTTCAACGACTCCGCTCTCGAAGTGGCAAAAGAAGCGATTTACAAAATCGAGAATATGAAGCAATGCCTCACTTCCTACAGAAATGCAGGCGGGATTAACTCCTTCTCTGAATATTATACCGCAGATTCAGATTCGATTGTTCTTAACAAAGAATTAAGAAAAAACATCACTTTTGCCAACCATAATCTTGTGCTTGACAGCGTTTTTGGCGAAATGCACCTGATCCTTTGCAGAAATGTCCTTATCTATTTTAATAAAACTCTTCAGAACAAAACCCTGGAACTCTTCAGGGAAAGTCTGGTCTCGGGTGGTTTTCTTTGCATCGGCACAAAAGAGTCAATTAATTTTAGCTCAGTGATAAACGATTTTCAGGCGATATCTGAAAAAGAAAAAATCTACAGAAAAAAGTATGGTGCCCGATGAATGATGGTTTTCCGGTCGTGAACTCCGTGGAGGCAATTGTGCTTGGTGCATCAGCCGGCGGGTTGAACGCAATGATTGGTCTTTTTTCGAAGTTGCCTGCCGATCTCCCGGTGCCAATTTTAGTGGTTCAACATACACGCCCCGATGAGGATAGCCTCCTGCCTGAATTGATCGGAGCAGGTACACGTTTAAATGTTGTTGAAGCTGAAGACAAAATAGAAATTAAACCCGGTAATATATATATTGCACCCCCAAATTATCACCTTCTGGTTGAAGATAAAAACACTATAGCACTCTCCACAGAAGAGCGGGTAAATTACTCCAGACCATCTATTGATCTGTTGTTTGAAAGTGCCGTTAGAGTTTATCTCTCAAAATTGGTAGGGATTATTCTCACAGGAGCCAACGACGACGGTTCAAGGGGAATTTCCATGATCGCACGAGCCGGTGGAATTACCATTGCACAATCACCCAAATCCGCCGAATTTAAGGTTATGCCACAGGCTGCGATAAATACCGGTGATGTCAAATTTGTCTTGGATATCGATAAAATGGCAAAATTTATAATAGAACTCTCATTTAAGAGAATTTAAAACAAACTAAATTATTCTGAGGATTAACCAGATGCGCAAACAGAAAATATTGATTGTAGATGATATTGATGCAAATCTTATTTCACTTGAAAAAGTTCTTCTGGATCTCGAGGCAACAATCATCAGAGCAAAAAGTGGAAACGAAGCTCTGATTGCAATTCTTAATCACGATTTTGCGATGGCGATAGTTGATGTGCAAATGCCCGAAATGGATGGTTATGAACTCGTTGAGCTGATAAGAAGCGAAGCGAGAACAAAAGACCTGCCGGTCATTTTCCTCTCCGCTGTTTACTCAGATGAATATCATGTTTTTAAGGGATATGAAGCGGGAGCGGTTGATTTTGTAACAAAACCCTACAATCCATATTACCTTCTTAGTAAAGTAAAAGTATTTCTCGATATAGATCAACAAAAATTCACTCTTCTTGAAACTATTGAACTTGAAAAATCCAGAAACTATTTGGAAAGCCTTTTTCGTTCGATCAATGATTCACTTATTGTGCTCGACCTCGATGGAAATATCACCAAGGTTAACGAAACTGCCTGTAATGTTCTTCAGTTCTCTGAAGACGAATTAAAAGGAATGTCAATAAATGATTTCTTCGACCAGGATTTCCTCACAAAATGGATGGAAAATTTGGGTGTTTCAGATAACAACACTTTCCCAAAAACTGAAGCCAGAATGAAAAAGCGGAGTGGTGAAAGTTTTCCTGTTTTGGCATCAGGTTCACTGTTCAGAAATATTGACGGTGAAATTATGGGCTCACTAATGGTTTTGATCGATATTTCGGATAGAATTGCCCACGAAGAAGCTGTTCTGGCAGCTAAAGAAAGGGCGGAAGAATCAAGCCGCCTTACTTCAAATTTCCTCTCGAATATGAGTCACGAACTCCGTACACCCCTGATGGGAATTGTTGGATATGCTGACCTCCTAAGGGATGAAAAGTTAACCGATGAACAAATTGAACTGGTTGAAAGTATTTACACTTCAAGCAAAAGGCTGAGCCACACCCTAAATTCGATTCTCGATTTCTCAAAAATTGAAAGCAACGCCACATTTGTTGAACTTAAACCTTCAAATCTGGAGGTACTCCTTCAAAAAATTATCGAGTTTTATAAAGAATTGGCTGAAGAAAAGAACCTGCAATTTACTTTCATTTCAAATTGCCAAAATCCCTATGCCCTGATCAATGAAAAACTTTTTGAGGAAATAATAAACCATCTCCTCGACAATGCGATTAAATTCACTGTCAGAGGTTCAATAAAACTTGAAATTTTGAATCTGAATGCAGAAAACGAAGATTTTGTAACCGTATCTCTTTCTGACACCGGTATCGGAATACTGGAAAAAGACCTGGACATTATTTGGGAGGAGTTCAGACAGGCAAGTGAGGGAATGAATAGAAAATTTCAGGGATCGGGACTTGGACTTACTCTCGCAAAAAAATTCACAATGTTAATGAATGGGAAGATATTCGCCAGGAGTTCATTTGGTAAAGGTTCAGTTTTTACGGTCCAATTCCCTGTAACTAATCTAGTTCCGTCGCTGGAAAACAAACGGGAATCCACAACATCATCGTCTGCTACCCCGTCTCAAAAAGAGTTACTTCACATCCTCTACGTTGAAGATGAAGTGATGAATCAACAGCTCATATCGATGTTTCTCAGAAATATCTGTATTACTGATGTTGCTTCCACAGGAGAAGAGGCTATTGAAATGGCTAAAAAGAACAGATATGATTGTTTTCTGATGGATGTGAATCTGGGTCCGGGGATAAACGGAATTGAGGTTACACAAAGATTGCGAAATATGAAAGAATATGCCAATACGCCGGTAATTGCGGTTACAGCTCTTGCACTTGATGGTGATAAGGAATCACTTCTCCAACAAGGATGTTCACATTATCTGGCAAAACCATTTAAAAAAAGTGACCTTATTGGAATGATCAAATCGATTTTTTCACTCTGATTTAGTTACCCTGAATTCAGCCATTTTGTTTTTTATTCTCTTGGTTAATTCAAATGTATATTCATCATGATTTACCAAATCACCGGGATTCAGGATTTTCCCCGTTACGTCTGAAATGAATCCTGCCAGTGTACTGTATTCGTCAGATTCAGGCAGTTCAGAGTCGAATTGATCATTAAAATCGACAATACTCATATTCCCCAGAACCATAAAAGAGCCATCAGCCAATCCGGTTACTTCAGCGGGCTCACCTTCCGTTTGATAAGTTATATCTCCCACAATTTCGGAGAGAATATCTTCCAGTTTGATAATTCCCTCAGTCCCACCATATTCATCTGCCACAATTGCAGCTCTTATTCCTTTAAGCTGCATCTCCTTCAATAATTCTGAAATATATTTTGTTTCGGGTACAAAGTGGGGTGGACGAATCGCTCTGCTAATCTCATAGTCGTTATTTACAATGTAATGACGCATCAATTCTTTTACATTTACAATTCCCGTAATGTTGTCAAGTGATTCCTCATAAATCGGCACGGAATTGTAGCCTGTTCTGATAATCGATTTAAAATCGGCTTCGGCATCCCCACATAGCTCCACTGCTGCCATCTCGGTTCTTGGTATCATCACATCATAGGCTGTGAGGTCGTTAAATTCGAGCACATTTTCAAGTATTTCATGCTCCTCTTCATCAAGCTCACCCCTCTCAAGTCCGGCATCTATCATCCGTTTAATATGCTCTTCCGATACAAGAGTGACAGAATAATTGGGGACTGCATCAAACGGTTTTAAAAGAATTCCGGCGAGTTTTTTTAACGAACTCGTGAAAATTTTTGATGTGATTTCAAGAAATAACAATATAAAATAAACAACAGGAGCTAGGCGATCAGAATACTTCTCTCCAATACCCCGCGGTATATAGATCGAAAACAACCAGAATAACGAGGCAATGGGAAGGGCTGATAATAAAACAGGAAACCACCAGCCAAATCCGTTTAAACTCACTCCCAAATCGTGTTGATAATCAAAAAAGAAACTTTCAACTATTATCAATCCTGTAAAAAAGATTGCATACCTGACAAGCTCAGCAGTTTCATATATCAAATCGGAAGACTCTTTAAAACGGTCGATCCTCCCTGAGTTTACTTCATCCTCTTCGGCATAATCATCCCCGGGATTTGCAAGAAGAACAGTTTCAGCAAGGGTTATCATAGCACTTAATGTAAACACCAATAAAATCGAGACTAAAATTGCGATCATTTTTTTCGTTTATAATTGACTTAATGATAAATGCAATTTATAAAGAAAAAGTTTAATTCAACTCAAAAAGTAACAAAGTCACGATTCTTCGCTACTTCGATTCTTTGCTACTCCGCTACTTTAAAAATGCAGACCCAATGTCAATCCCAGACTGAAATTGCCAAAGGATTTACCACTTTCGCCCGGTAAATTTGAAGGCAAAGTCTTTTCAGGAATGTAGATATAATCACCCGTTAATGCTACAGATACTTTTGGGGACGGGAAATACCGCAAATCCAGTGCAGCAAATGCACTTATGACAGTTTTTTCCAATCTGTTCACTTCAAATGTTGTTGTTTGGGTGTAATTTACAGGATCTACAATAGTCGATGAACTTGAGACTGTGTAGTCGATCGTTGCAAAACCTGTCCCAACACCAGTTTTCAATGAGATGGGGTACTCTTTTGGAAATTCGAGTAGGTCGTAGAAGGCAGTTGCGTAATATCCATAAACCTTGTTGTCCATCTCTTCTGTTGCATAATTATATTGTGAATTGTATTGATATCTGAGATTTGGTTCGGCAACTGAATAAATTGTTATCCCCGTTTCGAGGCGTGGGTTAATGTTGTATGTTAACCGGATACTCCTGAAAACATTTAACATAACATTATCATAATTGTAGAAGTTACCCGATGCCTGCCTGGCAGAGGGATCGGTTCGCGAATAAACTTTTGAAATTTCATAATAAAAATTGATTTTCTTTTCTACCGTTGTTTGAAGGATATCCCTTCTCATTTTAAGAACTTCCGTAGGATTATCAAGATCATATTCCATTTCCTTCTCATTGCCTGACCTGTCAAGTCCAAGTCCAATCAAACCACCGGCAACTGCTCCAAACGAACCCAGAACGATATGATTCCACAATCCCTCAGATTGAATGTATCTGTCTGCCTGGGAATCCTGTTTCCGTAGAAGTAACTGGGAGAGAAAAGCACCTGCGATTCCAAAACTCAACATATTATCCCTGCTCCGGAGCTGAGAATCCATCTTAAAGAACTTGATTGAGCTCAGTGCAAGCATTGTGACTTTTGAATTCATCAAAAGTCTCAACGAATCCCCCTCAAGATCAAGAAATAACGCTCGCGACAAAACTCCCTGTCTGTCAACAATTAATACAGGATCGAAGGCAAACTTGTTTTTATATTCACTATACTCCTTCTCTTTTTGTGCAATGACGACAGTGGAAAAAATGAATAAAAGATAGATTACCTTTTTTATCCGTTTCATTGGTTCGGTTGGAAAACCAACCACGGGTTTAACTTTCATTTTGTGGTATTTTGTATCCATAGCCGATATCTTTCGTTTGAGAATTTTATTACCTCGCCGGGTGTCCCGATTAACTTAAAGATTGTTGCCAGATCCGAATCCTTATCAGTTTGAGGCATCTGAATTTTATACCACCCTCTTGTTTTCATAAAGACAGTTCTCTTCATCCCTTCTTTTTTGGGAGGAGTCTTGTAGGTAGCAAAAAACCAGTCACCGGTGGTTGGCATATCGTAATAGTTTTCATCACCAACTGAGATTTTTTCAGAAATATCATTCCCGTTGTGGTCAATGGTTTTTGAAACTTTAATTTCTTTACCAAAAGCCTGTTGAGGTTCATCATAATGCAATGTAAAATTATCGAGTGTCCAGAATCCAACAGCGGGATTCACTTCAAACTCAACCATGTCACCTTTTATATCTGAAATATCCAGTTCCACAACTCTGTTTTCAGTTTTAAATGGACCACCGCCCTGCAGAACAGCCTGAGTTTTAAAATCACCGTTAATCTTTAATTTCAGCTCCAACTCATACAACTCTTCCCTCCTCAGGAAATCCATGGTAAAGTTATAATATTCCCCTTTTTTGTCAAGATTGGAATAGTGCTCATCCAGATTTTTCCCATGGAGTTCCAACATCTCAGAGAGCATTGTTGAACCCCAATGGGTTGTGCCAACATTGTAAACCAAAGAGGCCTTTGTTGCCCCTTTTTTCATTTTAAAACCAAATTTTATTTTATGTTTCTTCCTGTTTTGGTCATGAAATAGCATTTTCGTCTGCCATGCCAAAAGATCATTTTCAACTAAAAACGGTTTGATATCTCTCCCCTCTTCATCAGTTGCATACTCTACCTTTTCTCCCTGAGCCAAGGCAAAAATTGAACCGTCGTTATTCATCGTTACTGAGGTGCTTTCACTATGATCGACTACAAAAAGACTCATTTCATCGATATATTCAGTTTCAAATACTTCATTGGTTATCTTCAGTTTATACTCACCCTCAATTTCTTTTAGACTTTTTAGTTTATTGTAATCAGTTCTCTCAAAAGCTTTTGAAACTGCACCACCAAGCGGTTCTGCATCAAATACATATTTATCACCGTCAAATGAATAAACAAAAGGACAGGATTTTTTTGATGCTAATGCAATAAGAACTGCCACCACAAGCGATCCAACAAGAACACCTATGGTTGCGGCAAAAGACATTACCATATCAACCTTCTCAACAACCAGATAAAGAGCATCATCAGCTCTGATCTCAGTATATTTGTCGGCATCATTTACTCCCCGGATCAGAAGGTGGTCCAAACTGAATCTCCCCTGTTTTTCATTAAACTCGATTTTATTTCCGTTTTTAAGCATCAAACCCGAGAAAGTGATTGTGGGATTGGCAATCAGTGTGTCAACTGTGATAATTTCTGGCGGGTTGAATCTGTAAGCTTCTTTTATTTCATCAAGGGGCGAAAAAACCAAAAGTCCCTCTTTTGTAGTGCCGGAAACACCTGCAACTCTGTGGATGACACTTGCACCATTTTTTTTGAATGAATGCACATTACCATCAGGCATTACAACGAGGTGGATTTTTGTGTCCTTCCCTTCAAGTTTGATGATATTAAACTCTTTGCCATCAGAGTAAACAACACATCCAAGAAAAAAATGGGTTGTAGCAACTATCAAAAGAGATACAAATATCTTGTATATCATTGGGAATACCAATCAGTTCTAAAAGAAAAAATCATTGAACTCTTAAGTAAACATCGTAATAATTTTTGTTTTAATTACCGTTTTTTTTGTACTCCAAAAGGTTGTGTCACCTGTTTCGAAATTTGTTTTTGGTAATGATATGTTATAATTTGCGCTTCGTCTTTTCTGTAAAAACAAAATCAATTATACAATTTTGTGGATGAATTTTTATTGTCGACCATTTGCCTCATTTGATCCTGTTTTAAGGTTTTCTGAGTTAAAATAGCAGAATATTTTACCAACTTGATATTTTTGAAAGAAAACGAGAATGTTAGAAATTGATTTAACAAAAGAGTTTAATGAACTTAAGGAAAAATATCAACAACTGCTCGAAGAGAATAAAAAAATAATTGAAGAGCACCGTAAAGAGATGTTGGAACATAGGAAAGATGCAACACTTTTAAGAGAATTGGGTGGACTTACTAAAATTGGTGCCTGGGAACTTGACATTAATACAAAAGAAGTTTATTGGACAGATGAAGTGAGGATAATTCATGATGTTGAAAAAACTTATCTACCAACCCTCGAAAAATCACTCGAATTTTATACAAAGGAATCTCGAGTAAGATTGGAAGCAGCGCTTGCTAATTCAGAGAGAACCGGAGAAGTTTTTGATCTTGAAATGGAAATTGTCAGCGCTAAAGGCATCAAAAAACAGGTTCGTGGAATCGGCAGAATTGACAACGAAGTTGGAATGATTTATGGCACTTTCCAGGATATCACCGAACAAAAATTGATCCAGGAGACTCAACTCTTTTTGATTAATAGCAACTATCTGGGAGACCGGGAGACCTTCTTTAAATCCCTGGCTCGATTTCTCTCTAAAAGCCTGGACATGGAATTTGTATGTATCGACAGATTGACAGGTGGTAACCTCTTTGCAAAAACCCTTGCGATATATTATCAAGGTAAATTTGACGATAACATCGAATATACTTTAAAAGAAACACCTTGCGGAGAAGTGGTTGGTAAAGATATTTGTTACTTCCCCAAAGGTGTAAAAAATCTTTTCCCCTACGACCGGGCTTTACAGGATATGAATGCAGAGAGTTATGTCGGAACAACTTTATGGAACTCCGAAGGTGAACCCATAGGCTTGATCGCCGTTATTGGTGAAAAACCTCTTGAAGATTATCGCATTGTTGAAACTATTCTAAGCATGGTTTCGAGTCGTGCAGCAAGCGAACTGGAGAGAAGTGAAGTGGAGATTCAACTCAAAGGGCGACAGGAAGAATTGGAAAAACAGATATCACTAAAAGATAAATTCTTCTCAATTATTGCTCATGACCTCCGCAGCCCTTTTCATGCTTTTTTAAATCTCACTGAGATATTGGCCTATGAGAAGGATGACATGACAGTCGCTGAATTTAACAAATTGAGCAGTGAACTTCACGGCAGTGCTAAAAATTTGTTCAATTTATTGAATAATCTGCTGGATTGGGCAGGGTTACAACAAGGAATAATTACATTCCAGCCGGAGAGAATTGCCTTTGCAGACCTGATCAAAGAGGATGTGGAATTAATGAAAGGAAGGGCATTTCAGAAGCAAATTACTTTAACCACTGACTTGACAAAAGATATTATTGTTGTTGCTGATAAAAATATGATCAATTCAACAATTTTAAATCTTCTCTCAAATGCAATAAAATTCAGCAACAAAGGGGGAAAGGTTGAAATCAAATCCGAAATGGTTGGGCCTGATATTGTAAAAGTAATCGTTAGAGACGATGGGATCGGTATTCCACAAAAAATGTTGCCAAATCTTTTTAAGATTAATGAAAAAGTTGGCAGAAAAGGCACCGACGGAGAACGCAGCAGTGGCCTGGGTCTTCTACTCTGCAAGGAATTTGTTGAAAAACATGGAGGCAATCTATGGGTAGAAAGTCACGCCGGTGAAGGCAGTACCTTCTTTTTCACTCTCAATAATGCTAAACTCCTCTAAACATATATTACTGCATTACTGAATTACTGCATTAAAAAAAAGGGCTCCGAAAACTTAAATCTCCGGAGCCAAAATATTATTGGATTACTGCATTATTGGATTATTGCATTAACTACATCCGCTTGTTGACCCACAGGTCATACACTTAAGACAAGTGCCGTTTCTAACCATTGTCATGCTGTTACACTCGGTGCAAATGTCACCGGTATAACCCTTCTCTATGGCTCTCTGAACCTGCTGTTTAATCACATTGGATTGTTTATTCAAAAATTTTGAAGTCGTATCCCTCGTGTCTAAACCAACCAATTTTGAATTGTAGTTTGAAGCATCCTTTGGACCAACTTCAACAACATTTTCACTGATAAGTTCTTCACTCTCAAAATCTTCATTTGCCTTACTCACCTTGGTTGAGGAAAGAAGATCATCAGCGCTGACATGCGCCAGATCATACCTGTTGAGGTATGTCACCGCAAGCTCACGGAAGATATAATCAATCACCGAGGTTGAGAATTTGATCCTTTGGTTGCCTGTTACAACTCCCGATGGATCAAATCTTGTGAAGACAAAAGCATCCACAAACTCTTCAAGTGGAACACCATGTTGCAATCCAAGTGAAATCGCTATCGCAAAACTGTTCAACAGACTTCTGACGGTTGCTCCTTCGCGGTGCATATCGATAAAAATCTCACCTATCTGACCGTTGTCATACTCGCCGGTTCTTATATAAAGCGATTGCCCGTTAATCTTTGCCTTCTGGGTGTATCCTTTACGGCGATCTGGAAGTCTCCTTCTCTTGGCGATGTACCTGTGGATAATTCTTTCGGCAACTTTAACGATATTGTTTTCTTCCTGAGATTCAAAAATTTCTTGAATGTCGTCATCGATGAGAGAGTTTAAAGGCTGCGACAGTTTTGAACCATCTCTGTAAAGTGCATTTGCCTTAAGACAGAGATTCCATGACTGCATATAAGCATCTTTAACATCATCAATTGTTGAATGATATGGAAGATTAATCGTTTTTGAGATGGCACCCGAAATGAATGGCTGGGCTGCTGCCATCATTTTTATATGAGCCATAGCCTTCAGGAATCTTGTTCCCTTTTTACCACATTTATTCGCGGTGTCAAAAACAGGATAGTGTTCAAATTTTAGATATGGTGATCCTTCGATGGTCATGGTTCCACATACATAATCATTTGCAGAGGAAATTTCCTGCCTCGAGAATCCAAGTCTTCTGAGAAGATTAAAATCGGCTGAATCCATCTCTTCTTCAGAAATTCCAAGGGTATTTTTCAGGAAGTCAACACCAAGTGAATATTTGTTGAAAGCAAAAGTAATATCGAATACAGAAGGAAGTTGCTGTTCGATCATCGCCAGAGTTGCATCTGTAAATCCTTTTGATTTCAGCGATTCAGCATTGATATAAGGACAGCCTGAAAGTGAACCTGCGCCAACTGCGTATTTGATTATTTCATCAATTTGATGTTGATTGTAACCAAATTTCTTTAGTGCGGGTGGAACCGATTGATTTATAATTTTAAAGTAACCACCACCGGCAAGTTTTTTAAATTTTACCAGGGCAAAATCGGGTTCAACACCTGTTGTATCACAATCCATCAACATTCCAATAGTGCCTGTAGGTGCAATTACTGTCACCTGAGCGTTGCGGAAGCCATGTTTGGTTCCCAACTCAAGGGCTCTGTCGGCATCTTCTCTCGCTGCTTCCAGGAGGTCTGAAGGGCATTTTGTTGGATCGATACCCATGGGTGTAATTGTTAATCCTTCATACTCGTCAACAGGTACATTAAATGCAGCGCGTCTGTGATTCCTGATCACTCTAAGCATGTGCTCTTTGTTCTTCTCATATTTTGAGAATGTTCCAAATTGTTTCGCCATCTCGGCACTTGTAGCATAAGCAGAAAAATGCATAATTGCCGTTAAAGCACCTGTGATTGCTACTGCTTCATCACTGTCGTAGGCTATCCCCTGCTGCATCAGAAGTGCTCCAAGGTTGGCATATCCAAGTCCCAGTGTTCTGTAATCATAACTTAACAGGGCAATTTCCCTGCTTGGGAATTGAGCCATCAAAACACTCGTCTCAAGTGTCATGGTCCAAAGTCTGGCTGCATGGCGGAAAGCTTTTATATTAAATTTTCCGGTTTCTGCACTATAAAATTTAAGAAGGTTGAACGATGCAAGGTTACAGGCTGTATCGTCGAGGAACATATATTCACTGCAAGGATTCGAAGCATTTATTTCACCACCTTCAGGGCAGGTATGCCACTCGTTGATTGTTGAGTGAAATTGAATTCCGGGGTCTGCACAGTTCCACGCAGCAAACGAGATATCTTCCCAAAGTTCGCGGGCTCTTAAGGTTTTGGAAGGTTTTGGTTTCCTTCCCTCTTTTTTAGCTTTTTTCTTTTCAATTCTCCAATAAAGATTCCAACCACTATCGTCTATCACCGCGTTCATAAACTCATTGGTAACACGGATTGAGTTGTTCGAATTTTGTCCCGATACGGTTGAGTACGCATCTGAATTCCAGTCGGTATCATAAATTGGAAATTCTATCGCCTTATATCCAAGTTTCGCGAGTTGAATAACTCTTTCGATATAGTTGTTTGGAATCAACGCCTTCTTGGCTTCGATAACAGCCTTCTGAAGTTTGATATTCAGTTTTGGATTAAACCTGTCGTTTTCAGGATGTTCTGCATAACAGGCTTTCATAATATTGTTGAGGTGAAGGTTGTTAAGCTTTGAACCTGTTACTAAAGAAGCAACTTTCTGTTCTTCAATCACTTTCCAGTTTACAAATTCTTCAATGTCAGGGTGATCAAGATCGAGACATACCATCTTGGCTGCTCTACGGGTGGTTCCACCCGATTTGATTGCCCCTGCTGATCTGTCACCTATCTTTAGAAAAGACATCAATCCTGACGACCGTCCGCCACCGCTGAGGGGCTCTTCTGATCCACGGATTTGGCTGAAATTGGTACCGGTGCCCGATCCATATTTAAATAAACGGGCTTCACGCACCCAAAGATCCATGATACCACCTTCATTCACCAGATCATCGTTGATCGACTGTATGAAGCAGGCATGTGGCTGTGGATGAGTATATGCATCATCGGAGGCAACAAGCTCCCCTGTCTGAAAATCTACATAATAATGACCCTGCGAAGGTCCTGAAATTCCATACGCCCAGTTTAATCCTGTGTTAAACCACTGCGGGGAATTTGGTGCTGCCATCTGGTTGGCAAGCATATAAAACATCTCATCATAATAAACTTTTGCGTCCTCTTCACCGTTAAAATATCCACCCCTCCAGGCCCAATATGCCCAGTTGCCTGCAAGGCGATGAAATACCTGACGACTATCCGTTTCAGAGGTAAATCTTTCGTTTACGGGCAGTTTTTCAAGGTTTTCTGTATCCGGAATCGAAGGTTGAAGCCATTCCGGAACTCCCGGTTCTTCACTTTTTTTAAGAAGTTTTGGCACTCCAGCTTTCCTGAAATACTTTTGTGCGAGAATATCAACAGCCACCTGCGACCAACCCGAGGGGACAAGAATATTATGCATGGAAAAGATGGTTTTGCCGTCCGGATTGCGAATCTCGGAGTTGCGGGGGATGTACTCAATTGACTTTTGAGCGTCAGGCTCGTTTTTCGTAAAGAGTCGGGATATCTTCAAGGCTACCTCTAAACCGGCAAGCGCCGGTTATTTAAAATTCTAAAAATACTCTATGGATAGTATCTACTATTCATGAAACAACTATTGTAAAAGTGCCGTCAGTCGCAGAGCAAACCAGGCGGAGGGAAAACTTTTTCTTGTCAGCCGACAAATTTTGTATCCGAAAATTACACCTCTCTGAGCATTTAAGCAAATTAAATTTTTCACCCTTTACTTTAGAGCGTGAAATCGAAATAAATATTTTTTTGGTGACTCCATTTACCGATCTCTTTTTACCGTTTACCGATAAGTGTTAGGAGACTCCCCGCCAAATCACTATTATTCCACCAGAGATTTTCTATTATTCCACATAAAATAAACGAGGCAGACATGGCAAAGGTTCAATCTCAAACCGCAAGAATTCTGATCGGAGTTGGTCTGATCCTGCTCGGTGTTCTCTACTTCCTGAAAGAAGTTGACATCATTGGTGAGCAGCTTAATCATGTAATTTTTTCACTCCCGACTGTTGTCCTTGTAATCGGTGTAATCCTCTTTGTTAATTCACGGAGAAAATCCCTCGCTTACCTGCTGATGGCTTTGGGTTCTGTGGGCATGATTATAAAGTCTTTTAGTCTCGACTATTCCGATTTTATCGTACCTGTCATTCTTCTTGCACTTGGATTTTATATAATCTACAGACATGTTGAAAAACAACGGGAAGCTGAACTCGGTGGCGATGCCGATAGCTTAAGAAATCAATACAGGTCTGAATATGATGTGCTGGAAGAAGTGTCAGTATTTGGCGGAAATAAAAAAATAATCAACAGCAAAAATTTCCGTGGTGGAAATATAACGATTATTTTTGGAGGTTCCGAGATATTTTTACGCGACTGTGAACTTTCTGATGGTGAAAATGTACTCGATCTTTTTGTCATCTTTGGTGGTTGCGATCTAACAGTTCCAAGCAATTGGAATGTAAAAATTGATGTAGTGTCTCTTTTTGGCGGTTTTTCGAGCAAAAGATATAACTATTCCAAATCTGACGATGTTGATGAAAATAAAACTCTTGTCATCAAAGGGCTTGTCCTCTTTGGCGGCGGTGAAATGAAAGTGTTTTAATTCAAAAGTTTAAATTTTCTATTTGAAACAAACCTCCGGCGAGACATCTCCGGAGGTTTTTTTGTTTACTCTTATCCTTATAAAACAGGATGTTATATATTACTAATGTAAAAAAAGGAAAATTCAGAATGTCCACTGATATCCGAGATATCTCTTGAAGCCCGATCTGATCGACCACATCAATCGTGTTGGTAAAGTCATTTACACAAAAGAAAAATGACAAAAAAAGCCATCAACATTATCATTCTGCTTAGTACACTCGTTGGGGTGTCAACTATCTATTTCCACTATTCTGCCGGACTAACCGTTTACCAGGCAATTATTGATTCAACCGTTTCCACAATGCTACTCACCGGATTTTCAACGGGACTGCTGCAACTTTATCGTTTTGTCCATTTTGAACTTGATGGTCTTCTTAAATTTATTGTTATTCACCTCATGGCCGGTGTAATTGTCTCGATTTTCTGGGTCAATGCCACTCAACTTGTTTTGTTTCAGGTGTTCATAAATGACCCCGCATACCAGACTTTTTTTAAAACCAATCTTGTCACCCGGTTCTTTTTTGGACTGATCCTATATTTCACTTTTACTGCTTTCATCTACCTGATTCAGGCATATTTTAAGAATATTGAAAGTATCAAAAATGAAGAATCTCTTAAAAGGCAACTGCTTGAAGCCGAGTTGAATGTCTTAAAACTTCAAGTCAACCCCCATTTTATATTTAACACTTTAAATTCGATATCCGCCCTTACTCAAATTGATCCAAAACTCTCCACAGTGATGACTGAAAAACTTGCAAAATTTATTCGCCTTTCACTGGAAAACAAAGAACTGGCCTTGATTCCTCTTTGCGATGAAATAGAGAATATAAAACGATATCTCGATATTGAACAGGTGAGATTTGAAGAAAAAATGAAAGTGGTTTTTTCAATTGAGGAAGAAACCAAACTTCTTCAGGTTCCCTCCTTCATCCTCGTGCCGGTTATAGAAAATGCCATCAAACATGGTGTGCAACCGGCAATGAATAAAGTGACAATAACCATCTCAACTTCGGTCGAACGCGAGTATCTTCACATTACCGTTACCAACACACTCGAAAATGGTAATCCAAAAAAAACTGTTGGTCTTGGTGTTGGGATCAATAATGTAAAAGAGCGGCTTAAACTTCACTATGACAAGTCCGCTACCGTTTCAATCAGAAATTATGACAATCTTTTTTCGTTAAGTCTGGTTATCCCACTGGAGAACAAATGAAAATAAGAGCCCTCATTGTAGATGATGAACCTCTTGCAAGGAGACTGATAAATAAATATTGTGAAGACTGCGGAATAGTTGAGGTGGTGGGTCAGGCAGTTAACGGATTGGATGCGTTACAAAAAATTAGCGACGTTGAACCACAACTCCTTTTTCTTGATATCCAGATGCCGGGGGTTACGGGATTGGGGATGCTCGAGATGATTGATGAACCTCCCCTCATAATTTTTGTAACTGCCTATGACGAATATGCAGTGAAAGCTTTTGAAAAAAATGCGATCGACTATCTGCTTAAACCCGTTGAATATGAAAGATTTGTTGCAGCAATTCATCGAGCTCTGGAAAGACAATCTTCGAAAGAACTCACAAAAGCATATTCTCTAATGATCGAAAATCTGAGAAAAGGTACCTCACCCTGGATCGACAATATTCCCGTAAAAGTGAAAGGTGATATTCTGATCCTGAACGTTGATGAGATCTCATATTTTGAAGCTCTGGATGACTATGTCGGAATAAGAGTTGGAACAAAAAAATTGTTAAAAAAGCAGACAATAAAGGATCTGGCGAAGAAACTTAACCCCACAAAATTCATTAGAATTCACAGGTCGTTTATAATCAATGTGAAATCACTCCATAAAGTGATCAGTGAAGAAGGGGGAAACTACGGTGTGTTACTTAATGATGGAACTGTGTTGCCCGTTAGCAGATCGGGATATCGAAATCTCAAAGATCTTATAAGGTGAAATGAAATCCAATTTAGATATTTAAATTCAATTTACTCAAGTCAATCTCCCCAACAATCGGTTTGTATCGATCATCTCTGAAACCACGATTTGAGACCTTTAAATAGAGCTCTTTTTTGGATTTGAAATCCGACAAATAAAAGATTTTAACCATCTCCCGGTTTAAAGCCGACCAGTTTAAAATAATTCTCATCCTTTCATAATCTTCATCTGTCGGAAAATTATCCAATCGGTCATTCCCCTCAAAGTAATCATCCAGAGTATCCTCAAAATTGTCGTGAAAACTGTCAGGAAAATTTTTGATACACACTTTCCCTCTGATTAAAAGAAAATAATCGCAACTGCCGCTGCTTCCCGAAACTGAAAACAACACACATGCTTTGTTCACAGGCTCTTTCAGAAGTGAAGACCTGTGAACCTGTTGTAACACCAAATCCACCGTTTTTTTGATCTCGGCAGCTTGTTCAAACTTCAGTGAAGCAGAATAATCACTCATCCTTTTTATCAGTGAGGAAAGAAGTTCACTCTTCTCCCCTGCCATAAAACCATAAAATTTTTCAATCTCAAGATTATATTCATCATCCACTTCCCTTTCACATGGAGCAAAACACCGGTCGATTGTCGCCATAAAGCAAGCTTTCCCTTTGGCAAATTCTTTATTGGTGCAGTTCCTTATCTTAAACGATTTCTCTGCTATCTCCACCACTTCTTCTGCTTTTTTCCTCGATATAAAAAGACCAAAATAATCATTGCCATCAAGATCAAAATGATTTACCAGTTCAAGAGAAGGATAACGTTCAGCCATACCAACTTTGACAAAATATTTATTGCCATAATTTTTTAACTGAATATTGTGTTTGGGATTGGTCAACTTGATAAGCACTGCTTCTTTCACCAGCGCCATAACCTCCGTTGAGGTACTTTCGTATCTAAGTTTTGTGGCATTCCCCAATATCAGTTTACTTTTTCCTGCGGAATTTTCCATCAGATGTGAAAAAAGTCTTTTCCGAAGTGATTTTGATTTCCCGATATAAATTATATTCCCGATTGCATCAAGGAAATAATAATTCCCGGGAAGATCAGGAATAGCCGGAATCTCAAACCCTGTTTGAGCCAAAGTTTGAGGAAACTTTTTTGAGATGTCTTTCGGAGGGATGTATTGAAAGCCAAGAATATCTTTTAATATCGACAGTGCAAACTCTTTTTGCAATTTCTCTTTCACTTTTACAAAGATATGTGCAGTTGCGAGAGCATCCGAGTATGCTCTGTGGTTGGTGCCTGCCTCAACCCCAAGATAATCTCTGACCATCTCAAGTCTTTTTGATTTTAGCTGAGGGAAAAGCCTTTTTGCAGCCCTGAGAGTACAAAAAGTTACCGGCTTAAATTCTTCATATCCCGCATTCACAAATTCATTTGCAAGGAATTTTACATCAAACTGAATGTTGTGCCCAACGATAATGCTGTCCTGAAGGAAATCCATCAATTTAGAAGCCATCGCATTAAAAACGGGAGCATCGATTAAATCTTCATCTTTAATTCCGGTTAACATCGTAATGAAGGGATCAAGTCGGCGATGAGGATTAAAAAAGCTGCTGAAACTATCCACAATCTCACCACGAACAACACGAAACCCGGCGAATTCAATTATCCGCTCATGCTGGGCATTCATCCCCGTGGTCTCCACATCCAACACCGTGAACGGGACATCATCCATATCGTTATGAAAAAGCATTTCGAGGTTCAAGAAAGGTTGGGCTTAAATTTTTAACAAAAAAAATAATTAACTGCACAAATTTACATCAACAACCCCTTTTTGACATCAATTAATCGACTGCATAATATTATTTTTATGAATCATTTTTTTCGGAGATCCTATGAAATTTAAGCCCGTTGTTTTTCTTGCACTTCTCAGTTTTGTGCTGACTTTGTCTTGTACCACAAACAACCCGGTTTCCTCAAATTTTTCTTATGAACCATCAAAACCCTATGCAGGTGAAGAAATTACTGTCTCCTTCGATGCTGCAGGGAGTCATGTTGCAAAAGAATCAAAACTAATGCTTCTCGTTTTTGAACATACTTCAAAAGAGCCCGTTGCAAAAGAAATTGTAATGACCAAAGATGGTAACTCATATAAAGCCAAATTTAAAACCGAAATCTCAACCAAATCATTAGTTGTTGTCTTTAAAGGTGATAAAAACCTGGAAAATAACGAAAAAAGAGGTTTTCGAATTCCACTCTATGAAAAAAATGGAGATGAAATTAAGGGTTCGGATGCTGCTTATGTCGAATTTATGCGTGATCATGGTTATATAGTTGATCTGGGATTAAAAAACAGTGAATTGTTTAAACTTATAAACAACGACTTTGTTTTAAACCCGGCGCTTAAGGTTCAATATTATCCTGTTTATATCAGCCTCTTAAGAAGGGTAAAAGCTGACATCGCAGACAGCCTTATAAAAATGGATATGGCGGAATTTGCTTCCAAAAACGACCCCGATGAATACCACCTTGTGGCACTTGTAAGAGGGCATGAGATTCTTCGTGATGTTCCGTCAGCAGATAAATACCGGGAAATTCTAACATCAAAATTCCCCAAAAATAATCTTGTAAAGCTTGACCGGTTCCAAAAAACAAGAAAAGAAACCGACCTGACCAAACAAAAAGAACTGATAAAAAAGTTTGCCGTTGACTTCCCTGACACCCGCGAATTGACCGTGCTTATTGACGGATATATGAATACTTTTTCGAAAGAGATCGAGTGGCCAAAGGTTGAAAAAGAAATTGTCTCATCCGGGCTTGAACCGAGTGTGGTTTTTTACAATCGTTCAGCTAAAAAATATCTGTCAGAAAAAGATTCAAAACCTGATCTCTCTCTCTTTATAAGCAAAGTTGCCCTCGATAAAGTTAATTCTGAACTTAAAGAGTTGAAAAAGAAACCTCTTTCAACTCCTGAATCAATTTATCTCGAGGAACAAAACGGTAATCTCGCAATGATTGCATATACAAGAGGACTTGCTTACAACAAACTTGGTAAAAAAAGTGAAGCTCTTGAGATGTTTAAAGTGGCAGTGGATGCTTCAAAAATGGAAGACGACTCTCTGATTCCTGAGTACCTTGATGCACTTGCAGGATCCGGCAAAAGGAAAGAGGCACTCGAAATTGCAAAAGACCTTAAAGGTCAAGCCAAGTCAAATCCTAAAATTGACAGTCTGATATCTGTATATTATGTGGCAGAAAACGGAAATGACACCGGACTCAAAGCGTTACTCGATGATCTGACAAAAAAGAGTGACCAGGTGCTTACCCAAAAACTTAAAGCTGCCATGATTGATATACCGGCAAGCGACTTTACCCTAAATGATCTCGACGGTCAACCGGTTACACTCTCCAAACTTAGAGGAAAAACTGTCATACTCGATTTCTGGGCTACCTGGTGTGGACCGTGTCTCGCTTCATTCCCCACCCTGAAAATCGCAGTTGAAAAATATGCCAAAGAAAAAGATGTGGTTTTTCTTTTTGTAAATGCATGGGAAAATGCAAAGGATAAAAAGAAAAATGCAGCCGATTTCATTACAAAAAACAGTTATCCCTTCAGAGTTCTCCTCGACGACAAAGATAAAGTGATCACAGCTTTTGAGGTCTCCGGAATCCCAACTAAATTTATTATCGACAAAAGAGGTAATATCAGATTTGAGTCGGTTGGTTTCAATGACAACACCGAAGAGATGTTGAAGGAAATTGATCTTATGATTGAAATGGCACGAAAATAGGTATTAAGTATTAGGTATTAGGTATTATTTTTATTGGTAAAATAGCCTGCTAAAGTAAAAAGCCCGTGAAAAATTTCACGGGCTTTTGTTTTATATTCCAATAAATTAGTAACCTCTACTCAGGTCAATGCAACTAATACCTAATACTTAATACCTAATACCTAAACTATTCTTCTTCAAACAGCTTTTTGAATCTTCTTCCGCCCATATATTTATCAGTGTAATATTTTGTGTCGAATGATGACACTATCACACCTTGTTTTGTACTGGCATGAGCAAAAAGGCGATTGCCGAGATAGATACCAACATGACCCGGTCGTGCTGAAGGTCTTGTATCAAAGAAGACCAAATCACCAAAACGGAGATCGTTAAAAGTTGGCACCACTTCTCCCTGATTAAACTGATCGCGAGCCGTACGGTACATCGAAAGACCAAATGCTTCGGTAAAAACAAGTTTTGTAAAACCTGAACAATCAAGTCCCGATCGGGTGTTTCCACCCCAAACATACGGAGTACCCAGATATTTGATGATGTTCATGATCAGAATGTCACGATTAACTTTTTGTTTTTCATCGAGATTCTGAACATTATCCATGATAATATCTTCCATCGAGATTGTTTCATTCTCAGGAAGGTAATAATATTCAGTTGTCTCGTCACCTGCAGTTTGATCGGGGATTCTAAGAGTTTCTTCTTCAGTTTTTGTTACTACAGGAGGAGTTGGGACGGTATCTGCAGGAAAACGAGCCTCATCCACTATCTGTGAACCAGGCTTGTTCTCCTCCACATCTTTTCCTCTTCCCGGAGCTGACATTAAACTCGAACAGCCGGAGAGGAGAAGTACCCCGCCGGCTGCAGTAAGAAATATCAGCAGTTTCTTATTAAGAACCAAGATATGCCTTCAAATTTTTTGTTTTTGGATTTCTTTGGAGTCGGCGAATTGCTTTCTCTTTTATCTGTCTTACTCTCTCACGGGTAAGTGAAAATTTTTCACCAATCTCTTCAAGAGTGAGTGAGTGTTCCTTGTTTAGCCCAAAATAGAGTCTGATAACTTCGGCTTCTCTTTCGGTTAGTGCCGAGAGTGCTCTACTGATCTCTTTCTTCAAAGATTCCGACATCAATGTGTAGTCGGGTTGTGGCTGTTGATCGTTCTGAAGCACATCAAGAAGTCTGTTGTCTTCACCCTGAGCAAATGGAGCATCCACAGAGACATGTCTTCCGGATATCTTAAGTGTATCAGCAACTTCGTTAACATCCATTTCCACTTCAGCAGCAATTTCCGAAGCTCTTGGCTCCCTCTCATATTCCTGCTCAAGCTGGCTGTATGCTTTTGTAATCTTGTTAAGTGCTCCCACTCTGTTCAGTGGAAGTCTCACTATTCTCGATTGTTCTGCCAATGCCTGAAGTATGGATTGACGAATCCACCACACCGCGTAGGAGATAAACTTAAATCCTCTCGTTTCATCAAATCTTCTTGCAGCTTTGATCAAACCAAGATTACCCTCATTTATCAAATCACCAAGTGACAAACCCTGATTCTGATATTGTTTGGCAACCGACACGACAAATCTTAAGTTGGCTTTAGTAAGTGTTTCAAGGGCGTGCTGATCTCCCGCCTTTATCCGGATGGCAAGCTCTATTTCCTGTTCAGGAGTAAGCAAATCAACTTTACCAATCTCTTGAAGATATTTGTCGAGCGACTGACTCTCACGGTTGGTATATTGCTTCGTAATTCTCACCGATACCACCTCTCTCTTTTTAAATTAATCAATTCTTTAAGTTCTTATCTGTATATAACGAATCCACTATGGCTACTATTGATGCATCAACAGGTGCCATATCGACCGGTAGTGGTATCACAGCCTCACTGGCAGTAATATATACCACGATCTCCCCGGAACCTGCACCCACTGTGTCAACAGCTATGATAGGACTCCCGGTGTTCTGATGGTTTGAATTAATGGGCTGTATTATTCTGAAAGATGAACCTTCGAGTGATTCATATTTTTGTGTTGCCCATAAATTACCGATAACTTTTGCCAGAAACATGCCGACTCTGGTTATTCGGTTTTATCAAGTTTATCAATTATCGCCATCACCACCGCATCTATCGGTTTGTTTTTGGTGAAATTTGTTTGACGGGCGCTACTTCCGGTAGCAACAAGCACTACTTCCCCTTCACCGGCGCCAACACTGTCAACAGCGATCACAAAATTCGATTTTGCTTTTAACTCAAGATCGAGTTCACGGACTATCAGAAACTTGGCTCCAACAAGATTTTCATCTTTTTTGGTTGACCACACTGTTCCAATTACTTTTCCAATTATCAATTCAACCTCGACTTCACAAATGCATCATCTGCATAATTTTAACAAAGTTTGTTCGATTTTAATTCCACTCGAAACAAAGTCACCATTTATCTTAGACGCAAGATTGGCTACTTTGGTTCGTTATTTTTATAGAAACTTTTGCCTGCAATGGGAGCATCAATCCCAAAATAATCGAGGACTGTTTTCCCTGCGTCAGCAAATGTGCTCCTGACTCCAATGCTCCCCGAATTAACTCCTTTACCCGTTAACAAAACAGGTACATATTCCCTTGTGTGATCAGTTGAGGTTACAGTTGGATCATTCCCATGATCGGCAGTAAGGAGCAGACAATCTGACTCATCCATTGCCGCAAGCAATTGGGGAAGGAATACATCAAAATCTTCCAATGCTTTTCCAAATCCTTCGGGATCCAGACGATGGCCAAAATAAACATCAAAATCAACGAGATTGGTCATAATAAAACTGTTTTTATTCTCTTTTATCGCCTTCAGTGTTTCAACACATCCTTCAGAATTTGATTTTGTGTGTATCACCTCTGACAACCCCTTTTCATTAAAAAGATCGCCAATCTTTCCGATACCGGTGGTTTTTATCCCGTTCTTGATAAGGTGATCAAGAACTGTTTCTCCGGGAGGATCAAGTGAATAATCTCTTCTGTTGGTTGTTCGTTTAAAAGTTTCTGACGATTCACCAATAAAAGGTCTCGCAATCACTCTTCCTACAAAATAATTTTCGAGGATTTTGTCCCTGGTTATCTCACAAATCTCATAAAGGCGATTAAGCCCAAAGTGTTCCTCATGAGCTGCAATCTGAAAGACTGAATCAGCGGATGTATAAACTATTGGGTAACCTGTTCTGATGTGCTCCTCACCCAGCTCTTTTATTATCTCGGTGCCGGAGGCAGCTTTATTTCCCAGATATCCGGAGCATCCTGTCAGCTGCATAAATTGTTCCATCATCTCCGGTGGGAAACCATTATAAAAATAATCAAAGTCTTTTTCGCAAATGATCCCGGCAAGTTCCCAGTGCCCTGATGTTGAGTCTTTCCCCTTTGATACTTCAGACATTTTCCCAAAAGCAGCTTTGGGAGCACCAACCGGTGATGCTCCCGGAATTGGCACTATGTTGCCAAGACCGAGTTTACGGAGATTGGGGATTTTTAATCCACCCAGTTTCTGAGCAGTATTTACGAGTGTATTACTACCGTTGTCATTATAATTTGAAGCATCAGGTAATTCACCGATACCACACCCATCGAGTACTATAAAAATGAAATTATTAATCTTGCATCTCCTAAGTTGAAGCAACCACTTTACTGCCGGTTCCCTCTTGAGCTTTTAGAAGCGCAAGGGATGCAGACTGGAACAATTCTTTGTAATCGCTTTTGCCTTCAGCAGGAGAGATCCCAACCGAAATCGTAAAACCATTCCCGTTACCCATGGCATTGGTAGATTGTTTTGCAACTTTGTTTTTTAATCTCTCAGCCCACATGTAGGTGTCTCTTGCATCCGATCCAAAGAAAAATATTCCATAAAGATCTTTATCAAGTTTTCCCACCGTCATAGACGGATTGGTTTCGAGTCGGATAAAATCAGCCAACAGTTTGTATGGCTTAATGGTCATTTCATTGCCAAACAATTCCATCTGCTCCGGAAATTTATCAACCGCAGTGAGGATCATCGAACCGTGTAAATTGTTGGCTTTCAGTTTAAACAATTCGGCTTCCACTCTCTCTTCATAAAATTTCCGATTGAGAGTTTTTGTTTCGGGATCGTTACTTACCTGCTCTTTAATTATCAACTGTAATGAATAATTATAAAAGACATAAGACACAAGCGAATTAAGACGGGCAACAAATCTAATCTCTGCCGTCGAAAAAGCGTTGTTCTCCGGAGATTCAAAACAGAGCATCCCCAGAAGTTGACTGTTGATATAAAGTGGCACCGTAAAAAAGGATCCTTTTTCAGGTCTTTGCTCGGCTGACAGATATCTTGGAAGGTCTTCTTCTGCAAGATTTTTATAATAAAGAGGTCCCGGATTAGAAAGTTGAGTACCTGCGAGAGTGTTTGATATCTCGACTTCAGTACCCTCGGGAATGTAATAATCATCATCGGTCTTGAAGACCCGTAATACTTTTAGTGACTTTGAATAACTGTCGTACTCCAGAAAACTGACAACCTTTGCGGGAATCAATTCACGCAATCGCTGCTCAAAAACCCCAAGGATATCGTCAACCGAACTCGATAGCAGAAGCTGGTCAACAATGTTGTTCATCACTTTTAATCGTTTTTCAGCCAGTCCTTCAAGAAAACCGGTCTGAACAATCGAAAGAACATGAGTAATCAACCTTACATATTTCCCCAATGTAAAAAGTGTCTCAGAGCCAAACTCTTCTTCATCCTTCGAATCCACAGCTAAAACTGCGATAACCTTTTTATCATAAAAGACAGGTACTGCTGCAAAACTTTTAATACCATGGACATCATTGTAATATTTTATAAGACTTGCTTCTTCTTCACCCTTGATTGAAGTGATGCAAACAGGTCTCTCAGAATTGACCACCTGACTCAGTAAATCTGAACCGATGGGAATAGCCATGGCTTTAAAATCATGGACACCCGCAAGATATGCCGCAGGTGTTAGTTTTTGGGCCGCCGGATTTACCCAATAAAAAACCGCACTATGCGCAAACAAGTGTTCTTTGATGAGACGGATTGTTTTATCAAGGAAAAAACTGATTGTGGCTTTGTTGTTTTCAATCTTTGGGGCGGATTCATTTGTAATTTCAAGATATCTGTCACTTATACCGGTGTTATCATCCGTGCTAAGTGTTATAACATTTGTCCTTTTGGATGAATCTTTAACTTCGGACACATTTTGTGCAAACTTTACAACAGGTTGCTCTTCAGCAGGCGGGTGATAAACTCCCTTTACGACCACAGCTCCGCTATCGAACAGGTCGTGTTCGTCTTCCCGAACGGGCGGTTTGGTGAGTATCTCATCAAATCCTTTCTGATCTTTTTCCCTCTTGATGATCATTATCACTAACAGGATATTAATCAAGAGGATGGCACCAATTACTATTCTTGTAACTGTGTCACCGATCAGGAAAAGTAATGCAAAGATTACCGGAGCCAGACCTATGAGGATATATTTGGTTTGAGGTTTGTTCTTCATATGAAGTTAATAACTCTTTAAATCCCAAAAATAGTCTTGAATTATCAAATAATCAAATTAAAGATAATTTTTCTTTATCCAAGCGACTTTTTATTGCTGAAATAACATTTTTTTTGAATTTTCCCGACTTTACAGTGTATGGGAAAATGTTGACGCCTGTTTTCATCTCAGGGTATTTCTCTTCAATCTGTTTCATCGCTTTGCTCATCTCACTTTGATTCAGCTTATCGGTCTTTGTCATCAAGATGATATAAGCTGCCCCAAGTTCAACACAAAAATTGTGAAACTCAAAATCGTGTTCACTATTAGTTACGCGACTGTCAACCAGATGCACTATCAGTTTGATGTGTTCCGAAGACGCAAAATATTTTCTGATAAATTTTCCCCATCGTTCTCTCTCGGTTTTGCTCACTCTCGCGTAGCCATAACCCGGGAGATCAACAAAGAAAAATGAATTATCTATCTTGATATAGTTTAGCGCTTGGGTCTTTCCGGGAGTTGAACTCACGCGGGCAATCCCTTGCTTACCGGTTATATGATTGATAAAAGAAGACTTGCCGGAATTCGACCTGCCTGCGATCACAACTTCGGGAAGCCTCTCTTTTAGGGAGGAAAGTTCGTTATAAGATCCGGTGAATTGTACTGTTTCAAACATATAAAAAAAGAGTAATCCGAACCCGGATTACTCTTATGTAATACTGTATAATTAGTCTAAGACTCCGAAGAGGCTTTTTCTGCGTCTTTTTCTTTTTTGTTTTGGGCCGCAGCTTCACGCGCTTCATGTCTCTGCTGAGCAGCCATATTTGCAGCTTCGTTGTAATCAACCAATTCGATGATAGCCATCTGAGCGGCATCACCCAATCTAACTGCTGTTCTTACGATTCTTGTATAGCCACCTTTTCGGTCACCTACAGTCGAAACTACATTTCTGAAGAGTTCTTTGGCAGCTTCCTTGTTACGAAGAGCACTCATCACGATTCTTTGATCGTGGAGTGTACCCTTGCGGGCTCTTGTAATAAGGGGTTCAGCGAATGTTCTTAACTCTTTCGCTTTTGCCAGTGTGGTCTCAATTCTCTTGTGTAAGAAGAGAGCAGAAGCCAGGTTCTTCAACAACGCACTTCTGTGGCTGTGGGTTCTACTAAGTTTTCTACCTTTTACTTGATGTCTCATTTCTTAAACCTTCATCCGGATTAGTTTGAACTGCTGTCGTCTTTTAAGTAATCGTCGATATTCATCCCAAATTCGAGACCGAGAGTTTCGACGATTTCCATTAACTCTGCAAGCGACTTTCTGCCGAAGTTTCTGAATTTGAGCATTTCAGCTTCATCTTTGGCAACAAGGTCAGAGATGTTTTTGATATTTGCGGCCTTCAGACAGTTGTGAGCACGCACACTTAATTCAAGATCATCCACGTTGGTAAGAAGTATCTTTTTGATCCTCTCCTTTTCGGAGTCTTTCCTTACTTCTTCATGGCTTTCTTCCTGCTCAATATCAAAATTGATAAAGAGTTGAAGGTGATCTCTCATTATTTTAGCTGCTTGAGTCAATGCGTCATCCGGTGTGATCGATCCGTCTGTTGAAACATTCATGATCAATTTTTCGTAATCATTTCTGTCGCCAATACGTACGTTTTCGATTTCAAAGGTTGCATTCAGAATCGGCGAATAGATCGAATCGATTGCAATTGTGCCCAATGGATATTCGGATGATTTATTCTCTACTGCGGGAACATAACCTTTTCCTCTGCCGACACGAAGTTCGACTTCAAATTTGGCGTTTTCCTGCAAAGTAGCAATGTGCAGATCAGGATTTAGAATTTCAAGATCAGCGGTATATTTTTGAATATCTGCTGCAGTTAAGACCTTTGGTCCCTGTATGGTGAACTCGATCTTTGCAGGTTTTTTATTCAGGAGCTTCAACCTGATTTGTTTCAGGTTGAGAATAATTTCAGTTACATCTTCTACAACACCCGGGATGGTGCTAAATTCGTGAAGGACTGTGCCAAACTTTACGGCTGTAAACGCAGCTCCGGGAAGTGACGAGATAAGAATTCTTCTTAAAGAATTGCCTATTGTAACGCCGTATCCTCTTTCAAGAGGCTGCAAGTAAAACTTGCCAAAAGTATTGCTGTATGTCGATTCTTCACAAATAACAGCATCAGGTATTTTTAGATATGATCCACTCATTTAAACCTCTAAAATTTCTTTATTGTTATTTAGAGTACAACTCGACAACGAACTGTTCGTTGACATTAAGTTGGATATCTTCTCTCTCAGGAATGTTTACAAATGTACCACTAAGGGTCGCTTTGTCAACGGTTAACCAGGGATAAAGATTGTCTTTTACTCTCTTAAGTGAATTGTGGATGATATCCAACTGTTTGCTTTTATCTTTAACTTTAATGACATCGCCCGCTGTCAGAACATAAGATGGAATATCAACGATATGACCATTAATCAGGATGTGTCTATGACTCACCAACTGACGGGCTGCCTTACGCGATGGAGCAAATCCTAATCTGTAAACCACATTGTCGAGCCTTCTCTCAAGAAGCTGAAGCATATTGGTACCAGTGATACCTTTCTGTCTCGAAGCTTTTTCGAAGAGGTTTCTAAACTGGGTTTCCAAAACTCCATAAATTCTTTTGATTTTCTGCTTTTCTCTTAATTGAATACCATATTCAGAGACTTTCGATTTCCTGGATGTACCATGCTGCCCGGGAGGATAATTTTTCTTTTCCAGCGGACACTTGTCAGTTAAGCATTTGCTCCCTTTTAGAAAGAGCTTCTGCTTTTCCCTTCTACACAATTTACAAACCGAACCGGTGTATCTTGCCATTTAATAACTCTCCAATAATAAAATTAAACTCTTCTTCGTTTTGGCGGCCTGCAGCCGTTGTGTGGAATCGGTGTAATATCTTTAATGGAAGTGATTTCAAAACCAACATTCACCAAAGCTCTTATAGCAGACTCTCTACCTGCACCGGGACCTTTAACTCTAACTTCTATTCTTCTTAAGCCTAAATCATAGGCTTCTTTAGCGGCTGCCTCGCTTGTCACTTGAGCAGCAAAAGGTGTATTCTTGCGCGAACCCTTAAAACTGTTTCTGCCTGCGGTTGACCATGATATGGTGTTCCCATAGACATCAGTAAGTGTTACTAGCACATTATTGAATGAAGCCTTTATATGAGCGATGCCGTTCGCATCGACTACATGTTTCTTTTTAACTTTTTTGGTAGTTTTAGCCAATTAATAATCCTCCGATTTTCAATTACTTCTTAGCGGCTGCTTTTTTCTTGCCGGCAACAGTTTTTCTCTTGCCTTTTCTCGTACGCGAGTTTGTTCTCGTTCTTTGTCCTCTTGCTGGAAGACCTTTCCTGTGTCTCAAACCACGGTATGTTCCAATATCAATAAGGCGTTTGATATTGAGCTGAACTTCAGAGCGCAGCGCACCTTCAACTTTAAAATCTGCCTGAATGACCGATCTTATAGTTCCTACTTCATCCTCAGTCAGCGAACCGACTTTTCTATCAGGGTCGATTGCTGCCTTTTCAAGTACTTCTGCTGCTATCGACGGTCCGATACCGAAAATGTACTGGAGGCCGTAATAAACCTTCTTATTCTTTGGTAAATCTACACCAGCTATACGTGCCAATTAAATTTCTCCTTAAAAATTTTCTATCCTTGTCTCTGTTTATGCTTAGGGTTCTTGCAAATTACTCTGAGGGTACCTTTCCTCTTTATAATTTTGCAATGCTCGCATATTTTTTTTACTGAAGCTCTTACTTTCATCATCTACTCCGTTATTTATACCGGTAAGTTATTCTTCCTTTAGTCAGATCATACGGAGATAACTCAATGGAAACACGATCACCAACCAATATCTTAATAAAATGCATCCGCATCTTACCCGATATGTGTGCCAGTATCTCATGCCCATTGTCTAACTTCACCTTAAAACTTGCATTTGGTAAAGTTTCAGTGATCACTCCGTCAACTTTTATTGGTCCTTGTTTTGCCATTTATTCTACGGTTAATATTTCTGGTTTTTGTCCGTTTACTAATATAGTATGTTCAAAATGGGCTGATGGCAAACCGTCAATTGTTTTTATTGTCCACCCGTCGCTCAATTCATATACCTCGAATTTTCCCATATTAACCATTGGTTCTATAGCCAGCGTCATTCCGTTTTTCAGTTTTTTGCCTGTTCCCTTCACACCATAATTTGGAATTGAAGGATCTTCGTGCAAATACTTTCCAACACCATGACCACATAACGCCCTGACTACTGAAAATCCGTTGGATTCTACATACTTTTGGACTGCGTACGAAATATCGTGGACGCGATTGCCTTCGACAGCCTGCTCAATTCCCAGATAAAGAGATTTTTCAGTTACATCCATGAGCTTCTTCACTTTTTCATCGTTTCCGCTGTAAACGCTAAGAGCTGCATCACCGTAATAACCGTTTTTCTTTACCCCACAATCGAGTGAAACCAAATCTCCATCCATTACCGTTCTGCTTCCCGGAATTCCATGAACGACTATGTCGTTAATAGAAATGCAAAGCGTTCCCGGAAAAGGAGGTGTTCCCACCTGACGGTATCCCTTAAATGCGGGAATACCACCGCGGCTTCTGATATGGTCTTCAGCCAGCTTGTCCAAGTCTTCTGTTGTTATCCCTGTTTTTATCTCTTTTCTCACCAGGTTCAAGGTCTCAGCTACAATTTTGCAACTCTCGCGTATCGCGTCGATCTCTTTGGCGTTTTTAATATAGATCATTTTTTTAGTACGATCTTCTTCTCACTAATTTTCCACCCTTCATAAATCCATCATAGTGTCTCATCACCATCATTGAGTTAATCTGCTGCATGGTATCAAGTGCCACACCCACCATGATCAGAAGGCTTGTTCCGCCATAAAACTGAGCAAAGGTAGGGGCTACATTAAATCTTGATACAAAAGCAGGCAAGATGGCAACAATTGCGAGGAAGATAGATCCGGGCAAGGTAATCTTGGTCAGAATATTATCAATAAACTCTGCAGTATGTTTCCCCGGTCTAATACCCGGGATAAAACCGCCCTGTCTTTTCATATTATCTGCAACTTCTTTTGGATTAAAAGCAATCGCAGTATAAAAATAGGTGAAGAATATGATAATTATCGCATAAAAAGCTGAGTATACAAAAGATGTATAGTTAAAGTAACCCGCAATTGACTGAATAAATTCACTATCGGGGAAAAACGATAACAATGTATTAGGGATAAACATAATTGCCTGAGCAAAGATGATTGGCATTACACCTGCAGTATTCACCCTTAGAGGAATATACTGGGTAACTCCACCATAAACTTTTCTTCCAACCACTCTCTTCGCATACTCAACAGGTATTCTGCGTGTTCCCTGTGTAATAAGAATTACAGCGGCAATAACAAAAACCAGGAAGATAATGAGAATCAGAGAGATTATAAGATTCCCGCCTGCTTGAACCGACTGATATTCAGCCAGCAGCGCATAAGGCAATCTGTCAACAATTCCGATAAAGATAATTAGAGATATACCATTTCCTATTCCGCGTTCGGTGATTTGTTCACCCATCCACATCATGAAAATTGTACCGGCAGTAAGAATCAAAACTGACTGGATCAGCCAAACGGTAGGATCAACTCCGGTGGAGATGATGCTTGTTCCGTCAACAGATCTGCTGTTTAATGTGAAAGCAGTTCCCCAGGCTTGTAAACCTGCAATAATAACTGTTCCAACACGAGTCATCTGATTGATCTTTTTTCTTCCCTCTTCACCTTCTTGCTGAAGTTTCTGAATGGAAGGAAGAACTGCTGCTCCCAACTGAAGAATAATCGAGGCTGAAATATATGGCATTATACCCAGTGCAAAGATGGCGGCATTTTGAAACGCACCCCCCACAAAGAGATCGTAAAGACCAAACAAGGTATCACTGCTCTGTTGAGCCATTGCCTGTTTCAGAATTTCACTGTCAACACCAGGAAGCGCTATGTGAGCACCAATCCTTACGATTAACAGTATCGAAAGAGTGTAAAGAACTCTCTTCCTAAGCTCCTCGATCTTGAATATGTTTTTGATAACTTCGATAAAACGCTGCATTGATACTCAGTTTAAATTGTTACTACTTTGCCGCCGGCAGCTTCAATTTTTTCAGTTGCCGATTTACTAAATTGATGTGCATTAACTGTAACTGCTGCATTAAGATCACCTGTACCAAGAATCTTGTAAGGGCGGTTTGCAGTAGAAATTACTCCTGCAAGCAGAAGTGTTTCAGTGGTTACTGTGTTCTCGGATAATATACCGGCATCAACCAATTTTTGAATATCATATAAGTTGACTGCCTGATAATAGATCTTGAAAGGCGGAGTGAAACCAAATTTTGGAACACGACGCTGGATTGGCATCTGCCCACCCTCAAACCATGATCTGTGATTGGCACCCGAACGGGACAATTGTCCGTTAGAACCTCTGGTAGCAGTTTTTCCATGTCCCGATCCCGGGCCACGGGCAACTCTTTTTCTTTTCTTTACTGCGCCTTTTGCAGGCTTCAAATTGCTAAGGTAACTCATTTTTCTTTAGTCCTGAATTTCTTCAACTTTTACAAGATGTGCTACTTTTCTTATCATTCCTCTGATCTGAGGTGTGTCGTTATGTTCTACAGATCTGTTAGGTCTGCTCAGCCCAAGAGCCTCAATAGTAGCTTTCTGATCTTTGGGTCTGTCGATAACACTTTTTGTTTGAGTTATTTTTAATTTCATTTTATCTCCGAACTATAAGGTAAACATTTCTTTAACAGAAAGTCCTCTTAAGTTTGCAATTTCCTTTGCGCTTCTTAATGCAAGCAAGCCTGCTAAAGTTGCTTTTACCTGATTATGGGGATTACTTGAACCAAGTGATTTAGTTAAAACATCCTGAACACCGGCTGCTTCAAGCACTGCACGAACTCCGCCACCTGCTATAAGACCTGTTCCGGGTGTTGCCGGTTTTAACATCACTTTACCTGCACCATATTTACCAATTATTGCATGTGGAAGGGTATGTGAACCAACAAGAATTTGTTTCATGTTTTTTCTTGCATCGTCAATACCTTTCTGAATGGCGTCGGTAACTTCATTGGCTTTACCAAGTCCGATACCTACAAGGCCGCTTCCATTTCCTACCACTACGATAGCGTTGAAACCGAACCTTCTACCACCTTTAACCACTTTAGCAACGCGGTTAATATGAACAACTTTTTCTTTGAAACCGTCGTTATTGCTGTTTCTATTGCTCTTCAAATTTTATTCTCCGTTTCTCTAATTATCTCAGCTGCCGAGAGAGGACTCGAACCTCTACATACGGCTTCAAAGGCCGCTGTCCTGCCGTTAGACGACTCGGCAATTGTTTAGAATTGTAAACCACCCTCTCTCAATCCATCAGCTAAAGCCTTTACACGACCATGGTATTTATAACCATTTCTGTCGAATACGATGGATGAGATATCCTTTGCTTGTGCCATTTTTGCGAGATGTATGCCAACCACTTTTGATTTGGCAGTTTTCCCTTTGGCGTTTTTTATGTCATCTTGCAACTCTTTGGTAAGAGAAGAAGCGGCAACCAATGTAGCACTGGCGTTGTCGTCTATCAATTGTGCGTAAATCTGGTTAAGACTACGGGTAACCGTAAGTCTCGGTCTGTCAACAGTTCCAAATATCTGGGCTCTGATTTTCGCTTTTATTTTTAATTTTGAATCTTTTTTACTCATTACTTCAACTCCGATTATTTCTTACCGGCTGTTTTTCCGGCTTTCCTTCTTAATGTTTCATCTGAGTACTTAATACCCTTGCCTTTGTAAGGTTCCGGTTTCTTAAGCGATCTAATTTTTGCAGCAACCAAACCCACAGCCTCTTTATCGAAACCGCTTATAACTATCTGGGTAGGGGTCATAACCTGCAACTTGATATTATCGGGTGGCATGAAGTAAATTGGATGCGAATAACCAAGAGATAAAAGTAAATTCTCTTCTTTGGCTTCGACTTTGTAACCAACTCCAACAATGTCCAATGTTTTTGAATAACCAGTACTCACACCAGTAACCATGTTCTGGATGAGTGATCTGGACAATCCGTGAAGGGCTCTGCTTTCTTTCTGATCATCTTTTCTAGTTACAACCAGGGTGTCATTCTCATGCTTGATTTCGACAGCATCTCTGAAAGATCTTGTAAGCTGCCCTTTCGGCCCTTTTACTGTTACGGTGTTACCTTCTACAGTAACCGTAACTTCTGCTGGTATCTCTACCGGTTTTTTACCTATTCGTGACACTTTATTGCTCCGTTTATGATATTACCAAATATAGCAGAGAACTTCGCCGCCAATATTAGCGCGTTTTGCCTGCTTATCTGTCATTATTCCACTGGAAGTGGATAAAATTGCTATTCCGTAACCATTTAATACTCTTGGAAGCTCTTCAACAGGTTTGTAAACACGGAGACCGGGAGTACTAACCTTTTTTAAGCCTTTAATGGCCGGTTTGCCTTGTGAATATCTTAAGAGAACTCTTAAAACATTCTGTTTATTGTCAGGAATTACTTCAAAATCGTAGATATAGCCATATTTCTTCAATAGCCCGGCGATAGCTACTTTCATATTCGATGAAGGAATCTCAACTCTTCTCTTGTTAGCCTTTATTGCGTTTCTTAACCTGGTTAAGAAATCGGCTATAGGGTCAGACATTGTCATTTTTAAGAATCTCCTTTTACCAACTTGATTTTTTTATGCCGGGTATTTCACCGCGCAAAGCTTTTTCTCTAAAGACCAATCTGGAAACTCCAAATTTTCTATAGTAACTTCTTGCTCTTCCGGTCATCATACACCTGTTGTGCAAACGCACTGAAGAGGAATTTTTAGGAAGTTTTTGAAGAGCCTCGTAATCGCCGGCTGCTTTAAGTTCTTCTCTTAGTTTCTTATACTGTTCGTATAATTTTTCTCTTTTTGCTTGTCTGGCTATCAGACTTTTTCTTGCCATTAATAAAACCTCGGTTTAACTGTTAGTTACCTTTTTTTCTGAATGGGAATCCAAACGCTGCCAATAATTCAAAAGCCTCGGCGTCGGTTTTAGCATCTGTTACAATTGTAATGTCCATTCCCAGAACACGTGTTACTTTATCAACATCAATTTCAGGGAAGATAATTTGTTCTTTGACACCAAAGGTGAAGTTGCCTCTTCCATCGAATGATTTGTCAGACAGTCCCTTAAAATCTCTTACTCTTGGTAGAGCAACATTTACAAGTCTGTCGAAGAACTCATACATTCTATCTCTTCTTAAGGTAACTTTTACCCCAACGTTCATACCTTCTCTAAGCTTAAAATTCGAAATAGCTTTTTTAGCTTTTCTAATAGTTGCTTTTTGACCTGTAAAAGCTTCAAGATTCTTTACAGCTTCATCCATGATCTTGGGATCAGCAATTGCATCACCAACACCCATATTTACAACTATTTTTTTAAGTCTTGGAACCTGCATGACATTTGAGTACTGAAACTTCTCAGTGAGCGCAGGCATCACATCTTTTTTGTAAAAATCAAAAAGACGACATGGGATCTTTACTGCCGGTTCAGCAGTTTCCTTTGCGGCCTTTTTCTCTTTAACTTCAGGTTTTTGTTTTGTTTTTTCTGCCATTTTATGAAACCTTAGTCCTTTTTTATATCATTTCACCGCTTTTAACACTGATGCGGACTACTTTCTCTTTACCGGTCTTTTCATCCACTATCAGTTTACCACCCAATCTTGAAGGTTCACCCGTTTTTGCATCTATGATCATTACATTCGATACATGTATAGGGGCTTCTTTTTCAATAATGCCACCCTGTGGGTTTGCCTGATTAGGTTTTGTGTGTCTTTTTCTCAGGTTTACACCTTCAACGATCACACGATTGGTTTTCTTAAATATTTTAAGTATTCTGCCGGTTGCACCATTATCGTTGCCGGCAATAACTTTAACTTTATCGTTTTTTCTAAGATTAATTCTGTCCATTTTATCCTCTACAATACTTCTGGTGCTAAAGAAACTATTTTCATATAATTTCTCTCTCTAAGTTCTCTTGCAACGGGTCCAAAGATACGTGTACCTTTGGGCTCGCCCTGGTTGTTTAGAAGTACAGCTGCATTTTCATCAAATCTGATATAAGAGCCATCTTTTCTTCTGACTTCTTTTTTAGTGCGTACTATAACGGCTTTTGAGACATCACCTTTTTTAACGCCGGCATTTGGAATAGCAGCCTTAACGGAAACAACTATCAAGTCGCCTACGCTGGCATATCTTCTGTTGCTGCCACCGAGCACTCTAATACATTTTAATCTCTTAGCGCCCGAATTATCGGCAGCGACTAAACTTGTTTCTTCCTGAATCATTTTTTTCTCCGGTAAAAACTACTTTGCTTTGATCAAAGTTTCAACTAAACGCCATCTTTTATTTTTGCTGAGAGGGCGTGTTTCCATTATTTTGACGATGTCACCAATCTGGCAACCGTTGTTATCGTCGTGCGCCATCAGTTTGGTAGTACTTTTATAGTACTTTTTGTAGATCGGATGAGCAACTCTTCTCTCGATTGCAACAACAATTGATTTATCCATCTTGTTGCTGACAACTTTTCCGATTCTGGTTTTTCTATTATTTCTTTCCATTATCTCTTAAGCTCTTGTCGTTTAATTATTCTGAGTTTTAATTTCGCGTTCTTTCTGAATAGTCAGAAGGCGCGCAATAGTTTTTCTCGTATTTCTTATTTGAGCAGGATTGGCTTCTTGTTTCAGAGCATTTCTGAATTTCAAGTTGGTCAATGCTTCATAATTCTCTGCGAGTGCTGTTGTCAGCTCGGCAGCTGTAAGTTCTTTGATTTCTTTCATCTTCATATTTCTCTACTCCTGTTCAAAATCAGGTCTTGAAACGACCTTGGTTTGTATAGGGAGTTTATAAGAACAAGTCTTCAAAGCTTCACGAGCAACTTCTTCACTAACTCCGGCTACTTCAAACATAATTCTACCCGGCTTAACCACGGCGACCCAAAATTCTGGTGCGCCTTTACCTTTACCCATACGGGTTTCAAGTGGCTTTTTTGAGACCGGTTTATCAGGGAATATTCTGATCCAAACCTTACCATCTCTTTTCATTTTTCTTGAAAGAGTGATACGACATGCCTCTATCTGGCGGCTGGTTATCCAGTGCGGTTCCAGGGCTTTCAGACCAAAATCACCGAATGATACCGAGGAGCCGCGATAGGCTTTGCCGGTCATTCGTCCCCTTTGGGCTCTTCTAAACTTTACTCTTTTTGGCATTAACATGACAACATTCTCCGAATTTTAGTCTGAAACTCTTTTACCTAAAATCTCACCACGGCAGATCCATACTTTTATACCGATAGAACCATAAATGGTCTCGGCTCTGCCATTGGCGTAGTCAATATCCGATCTTAGTGTATGAAGAGGGGTTCTACCTTCTTTATACTGTTCGGTTCTCGCCATCTCTGCACCACCAAGACGGCCGGCACACATGATCTTGATTCCTTCAGCACCGGCTTTCATACTTGAAGCCAGAGAAGTTTTCATTGCTCTTCTAAACGATATCCTGCCTTCGAGCTGACGGGCGACATTTTCTGACACCAGATAAGCATCTAACTCAGGCTTTTTAATTTCGGATACTTGAACCTTAACTTCTTTGTTGGAAATCTGTTTCAGCTCTTCTTCAAGTTTCTGAATTTCAGAGCCACTCTTGCCTATAACCAAACCCGGTTTAGCGGTGTGTATGGTTACTATGACATTTTTTGAAGTTCTGTCAATTATTATTCTGGAAATAGACGCAGATTTGAGTCTTTTTCTAATATATCCTCTTAACTGATCATCTTCTTTGAGTTTGGTTGCGTAGCTTTTCTTCTCGAACCAATTTGATTCCCAACCTCTGATAATTCCAACTCTGATTCCAATTGGATGCGTTTTCTGACCCAATTTATTCCTCCTGTCCTTTTTTAATTGAAGTTGATACTATAACTGTAAGATGGCACATTCTTTTTCTTACTCTGTAAGCTCGTCCCATCGGTGCAGGAAGTACTCTCTTCATTGAAGGACCGTTGTTCACAAAAATTTCTTTTATGAAAACTTCTTCGGGCTGAATTCTGGATTCTTCGTTGTTGTTAATCAGATTTGATACAGCTGACTTGATAACCTTTAACGCATCATTTGATGCATGTTTTGGTTGAAACTGTAATGATTCCATTGCTTTAACTGCGTTCATACCTCTTACGAGATCTACGACAAGTCTCATTTTCCTCGGTGAGGATGGGATAAATCTATATGTTGCTCTTGCTTCCATTTTCTTTCGTCCTATCTAGCTCTTGAGGCTTTTTCAGCTTTGGTTCCCGGATGACCTCTAAAAATTCTGGTTGGGGCAAATTCACCGAATTTGTGTCCAATCATGTTTTCAGTTACATATACAGGGATCATCTTGTTTCCGTTGTGAACGGCAACAGTATGACCGATAAAATCGGGTGTGATCATCGAAGCTCTCGACCAGGTTTTGATAATCTTCTTCTGGCCTTGTTCATTAAGTAGCTGTACTTTTTTCAATAGCTTATAGTGAATAAATGGGCCTTTTTTAATACTTCTTGGCATACTTACTCTCTACTACTTTCTGCGTTTAACAATATACTTATTAGAAGGATTCTTCCGCTTACGGGTTTTAAGACCCTTGGCAGCTTGACCCCATGGCGATACAGGATGCCCGCCGCCTGAAGTTTTACCTTCACCACCACCCATAGGGTGATCGACCGGGTTCTTTGCAACACCTCTGCTGAGAGGTCTTCTTCCAAGCCATCTGTTACGACCGGCTTTTCCGAGACTGATATTTTCGTGGTCTGCATTACCAACTACTCCGTAGGTGGCCATACATTCAACTCTAACTATTCTAACCTCACCAGAAGGGAGTTTAAGAGTAGCCATATCTTTTTCTCTCGCTACGAGCTGTATTGATGCTCCGGCGCTTCTTGCTAACTGTCCACCTTTGCCGGGTTTTAATTCAACATTGTGAATAAAACTACCAACAGGGATTTCCTTAAGTGGCAAAGCATTGCCAACTTTAATTTCTGAACCTGAACCTGAAGTAACCTTCTGTCCAACTTTGATTCCGGCAGGAGCAAGTATGTATCTTTTCTCGCCATCTTCATAATGAAGCAGTGCTATTCTACAAGTACGGTTTGGATCATATTCGATTGAAAAAACTTTAGCCGGTATACCAAATTTATTACGCTTAAAGTCAATGATCCTGTATTGTCTCTTGTGCCCGCCGCCTTTATGTCTTGATGTAATGCGGCCATGATTGTTCCTGCCACCCGACTTATCCAACGGAAGAAGTAGTGACTTCTCCGGGGTAGATTTAGTGATCTCAACAAACTCTGAAACTGATCTAAATCTTGTTCCGGGTGTAGTGGGCTTATATTTTCTTATTGCCATTGCTGAAACTCCGGTCTGCTACTATGCTTGTTCAAATAATTCAATTTTTTCGCCTTGCTTTAAAGAAACATAGGCCTTCTTGAACCGAGGTGTTTTTCCGGTAAACCGTCCAGTTTTTCTGAACGATGATTTGATCTTGCCACTGTATTTAACAGTGTTTACAGATACAACATTTACACCGAATTTTTTCTCAATTGCCTGTGCGATTTCGATCTTATTGGCAGTCCAACTAACTTCAAAACCATATTTATGTTCGCCTATCATCTTCACACTTTTTTCGGTGTAAAGAGGCTTTATTAATACTTCTTTCATTTACTCAGCCGCTACCTTTTCTCTAACATAAGTATTGTTAAAATATTCTACGGCTCCATGTTGAAGCAGCAGTATCTGGCTATTCAATATATCGTAGGTAGATACGCTGTTTACACTAAGAACTTTTACTCTATCGATATTTCTACCGGATTTGTAAATGTTTTCGTCGTGTGAAGCTGTAAGCATCAGCACTTTTTTACCTTCGAGCTTAAGTGCATTCAAAAGGGCAATAAAGTTTTTGGTTTTTGGAGCTTCATAATTAAAGTTCTCCACTACTACCAATCTCTCTTCGCTTACTTTCATCGAAAGAGCTGACCTTTTGGCTAACATGGCTACTTTGCGTGGTACTTTCAGGCGGTAATCTCTTGGTCGTGGACCAAAGATTCTTCCTCCACCCACCCAAAGGGGTGATCTGGTAGTACCGGCACGCGCTCCGCCTCTTCCTTTTTGTCTCCAGGGTTTTTTACCGCCGCCTCTTACTTCAGATCTCTCTTTACTTTTATGTGTACCTTGTCTTTGATTAGCAAGATATACTTTTGAAGCAAGATAAAGAACATGATGATTTGGCTCGATAGCGAACACTGTATCATTTAATTCGACTTGTCCGGAGACTGTACCGTCTGTTTTATAAACATCGACTAACATTTCTAACCTGAACTATTTTTTGTATAACTCTACAATTGAATTTGTGGCACCCGGAACAGCGCCCTTAACTAAGATTATGTTTTTCTCTGCAATGATCTTTATGACCTGAAGATTTCTTACCGACACATTGTCGCCACCCATTCTACCGGCCATTTTCATACCCGGGAAAACTCTTGATGGATAAGATGAGGACCCGATTGAACCGGGAGCTCTTAATCTGTCAGACTGACCATGCGTTGTTCCGCCAACTCCACCAAAACCGTGCCTTTTCATAACTCCCTGGAAGCCCTTACCCTTACTTTTGCCCGAGACTTTTATTTTCTCGCCAACAGCAAAGATTCCTGAATCAAGGTTATCACCAACTTTATATTCTGCCACGGAATCTACGCGGAATTCTCTCAAATGCCTTACCGGTGTGAGGTTATTCTTTTTGAAGTGACCTATTTCCGGTTTGGTCAAATTTTTCTCTCTTACCTGTCCATATCCTAACTGAATTGCATTGTAACCATCGGTTTCAATACTTTTTACAGCTGCGATGACACAGGGGCCTGCTTCAATAATGGTTACAGGTATCCTGACACCATTTTCATCGAAAATAGCAGACATTCCAATTTTTTTACCAAGTATTCCTAACATATATTCTCCGCCATCCCTTAGAGTTTAATCTCTATGTCAACTCCGGCAGGGATATCTAGTTTACCTAAAGAATCGATTGTTTTTGCGCTTGAATTATGGATATCAATTATCCTTTTGTGAGTACGGGTCTCAAACTGCTCACGCGATTTTTTATCGACATGAGGTGATCTCAATACTGTGTATATGGTCTTACGTGTAGGCAGTGGAATAGGACCTGACACAGATGCGCCAGTACTTTTTACTGTCTTAATAATTTTTTCGGTCGATTTATCGATAAGTATATGATCGTAAGATTTTAACTTAATTCTAATTTTCTTCCCGGCCACTTTGTTTTTTCCTCGTTTTTAAGACACAAAAAGGGAGAGTTTACTCCCTTTTTGTGGGTCTATAAAGATTCTCTTATTTGATGATCTTGGTTACGGTTCCGGCTCCAACTGTTCTACCACCCTCACGGATAGCGAAGCGGAGGCCTTCTTCCATAGCGATCTCAGAGATCAAATTAACAATCATTTTTCTGTTGTCACCAGGCATAACGATGTCTTCAGCGTTTTCAAGTGAAACAACACCGGTAACGTCAGTTGTTCTGAAATAGAACTGAGGTCTGTAACCATTTGAGAATGGTTTATGACGGCCACCTTCTTCTTTTGAAAGAACGTAAACCTGGCACTCAAAATCAGTATGTGGTGTAATTGAACCCGGTTTGGCAAGTACCATTCCTCTTTCAATTTCATCTTTACCAACACCGCGCATCAGGATACCGGCGTTATCACCAGCCTGAGCTTTGTCAAGCTCTTTCCTGAACATTTCGATACCGGTAATTACGGTTTTCTTGTGCTGTCCGAGACCAACGAGTTCAACTTCTTTTCCAAGTTCAATTTCGCCTCTTTCAACTCTACCTGTAGCAACGGTTCCACGACCTGTGATCGAGAAAACATCCTCTACCGGCATCAAGAAAGGTTTGTCAACACTTCTTTCAGGAAGAAGGATATAGTCATCCACTGCAGCCATGAGTTCCCAGATACAATTATATCTTTCGTCATCAACCGGTGCCTGGCTTGAGCCGGCTTCGAGTGCCTGAAGTGCTGATCCTTTTACGATCGGAATATTGTCGCCATCAAATTCGTTTTTCGAAAGAAGTTCTCTGAGCTCCATCTCAACGAGTTCGATAAGTTCAGGATCATCCATCATGTCAACTTTATTGAGGAATACTACTATACGGGGAACACCAACCTGTTTAGCGAGCAGGATATGCTCTCTGGTCTGTGGCATCGGTCCGTCAGTTGCAGCAACTACGAGGATGGCACCATCCATCTGAGCAGCACCAGTGATCATGTTTTTTACATAATCGGCGTGACCAGGACAGTCAACATGTGCGTAGTGTCTGTTCTCTGTGGAATATTCCACGTGAGCAGTAGCAATTGTTATTCCTCTTGCTTTTTCTTCTGGTGCGTTATCGATCGAGTCGAATGATCTAACTTGCGATAACCCTTTGTTAGCCAATGCCATTGTAATGGCTGCTGTCAAAGTTGTTTTTCCGTGGTCAACGTGACCGATGGTTCCAATGTTGACATGCGGTTTAGACCTGTCAAATTTTTCTTTGGCCATCTGCTTATCTCCTATTAATATTTCTGCTTGGTTTAATTATCAGACAGTTGAAGCTGAGCGTCTACCGGATGATTTTTCCGATATCTCTTCAGCGATTGATTTCGGCACATCGGAATAGTGCGAGAACTGCATCGTGTATATTGCGCGTCCTTGAGTCATCGATCTCAATACGGTTGCGTAGCCGAACATTTCAGAAAGAGGAACTTTGGCTTTGATTACTTGAGCATCTTTTCTGGCAGAGAATCCTTCGATTCTTCCCCTTCTTGAGTTCAAGTCACCCATTACATCACCTAAATATTCATCAGGAGATATAACCTCAACTGCAACTATTGGCTCTAAGATAACCGGTTTTGCTTTCTTCGCAGCATTCTGGAAGCCCATCGAACCGGCAACTTTGAATGATATTTCATCTGAATCTACATCGTGATACGATCCATCGATCAATTTTACCTTAATATCTACCATTGGATATCCTGCAACAACACCATTACGCATTGCTTCCTGAACACCGGCAGATACTGCTGGAATATATTCCTTTGGTACCACACCACCAATGATTCCATTGATAAATTCGAAACCTTTACCCGGTTCGTTTGGTGTAACTTCAAGCCATACATGACCGAATTTACCTCTACCACCTGATTGTTTAACAAATTTACCTTCAGCTTCTACAGCCTCTGTAATGGTTTCTCTGTATGCAACCTGAGGTTTACCCACATTTGCATCAACTTTAAATTCTCTTCTCAGACGATCTACAATGATTTCAAGGTGAAGTTCACCCATCCCTGCTATGATAGTCTGAGCAGTTTCTTCGTCAACATGCACTCTAAATGTTGGATCTTCATCTGCAAGTTTGGAAAGTGATTCCGAAAGTTTATCTTGATCAGCTTTTGTTTTTGGTTCAATTGCGATCTGAATAACAGGCTCTGGGAATACCATTCTTTCCATTACAACCGGATCATCTTCATTACAAAGTGTATCCCCGGTTCTTGTAAATTTAAGTCCAACTGCTGCACCAATGTCACCGGCTCTTACACCGGGAACTTCTTCACGATGGTTGGCGTGCATTTCCAATAAACGGCTGATTCTCTCTTTTTTCCCTGAAACCGAGTTATATACATAAGAACCTGCATCAAGTTTACCGGTATAAACTCTAAAGAAAGTGAGTTTTCCAACAAATGGATCGTTCATTATTTTGAACGCCAAAGCAGTAAATTTCTCATCTTCAGATGTTTTTCTCGTTACCTGATCGTTTATTCCAATATGGTGAGCTTCAATAAATTCGGCATCTGCCGGTGAAGGAAGGAAATCGATAGTTGCATCAAGCAACATCTGAATACCTTTGTTCTTAAATGACGCTCCACACAATACAGGGATAATAACATTTGCAATAGTTGCTTTTCTTAGAACTGTTTTAACCTCGGCAACTGAAATTTCTTCACCATCAAGGTATTTAACAAGGAGTGTGTCATTAACATCAGACACTGCTTCCAACATCTCAGTTCTATATTTTTGGGCGATCTCAACAAGATCTTTTGGGATTTCAATAATATCAAATTCTTTACCCAAAGAATCTTCATGATACATAATCGCTTTCATTTCAATAAGATCGATAACACCTACAAAGATGTCTCCTGCACCGATCGGTAAAGCGAGGGGAATTGCGTTTGCTCCAAGTCTTTCACGAATCATTCCGAGAGCATTATAAAAGTCGGCGCCAATTCTGTCCATCTTATTGATGAAAGCTATTCTTGGAACACCATATTTATCAGCTTGTCTCCAAACTGTTTCTGACTGTGGTTCTACGCCTCCAACTGCACAAAAAAGTGCAATTGCTCCATCGAGTACCCTTAAAGATCTTTCAACTTCAACTGTGAAGTCAACGTGCCCCGGGGTATCGATAATGTTGATCTGATGATCAGCCCAATAACATGTGGTTGCAGCACTCGTAATGGTGATGCCTCTCTCTTTTTCCTGTTCCATCCAGTCCATGGTAGCTGCACCATCGTGCACCTCACCAAGTCGGTGTAACCGGCCGGTATAATACAGAATCCTCTCGGTCGTAGTGGTCTTGCCGGCATCAATGTGTGCCATGATTCCAATGTTACGAACTCTTTCTATAGGTGTCTTTATGCTCATTATCTATTCTGTTTCTTAGTAATCACTACCACTTAAAGTGTGCAAAAGCTTTGTTCGCTTCTGCCATCCTGTGGGTATCTTCTTTTTTCTTGATTGCATTGCCTTCGTTGTTGGCGGCTGCAATAAATTCCATAGCTAATTTGGTAACCATCGATTTGTCTTTTCTGTCGGAAGCATATCTCTTCAACCATCTGATTGCGAGAGCCATTCTTCTTTCGGGGCGAACTTCCATTGGAACCTGATAGGTAGCACCACCAACTCTACGGCTCCTGACTTCGATAACCGGCTGAACATTTTGGATTGCCTTTTTAAAGACTTCCAACCCCGGTTTTGTTGTTTTCTCTTCAACCATATCAAATGCTTCGTAAACCAATTTTCTGGCTGTTTCTTTCTGACCATCTTCCATTATACAATTAATGAATTTTGCCAGCGAATAATCGCCATGCCTTGGATCAGGCTTAATATATCTCTTTGGTGCTCTTTTTTTTCTCATATCTTAACTACTTGCCTTTTTGTTGTTTGGGCCTCTTGGCTCCGTATTTTGATCTTCCTTGTCTTCTGTCAGCTACACCATTGGAATCTAATGTTCCTCTGATAATGTGGTATCTAACACCCGGAAGATCTTTTATTCTGCCACCTCTGATCAAAACGATCGAGTGCTCTTGCAAATTGTGACCTTCACCTGGTATATAGGCTGTTACTTCTATATGGTTTGTTAATCTTACTCTCGCTACTTTTCTGAGCGCAGAGTTCGGTTTCTTAGGAGTTGTTGTATAAACTCTTGTACAAACCCCTCTTTTTTGAGGACAAGCTTGCAACGCCGGTGCTTTATTATTTGAAAGCACAGCCTGGCGGCCTTTCCTTACTAACTGGTTTATTGTAGGCAAAATGAACTCCTGATTTTGTCCAAAACTTAAAAAAATTCAGACTTCAAATATAGGATAAAATGCGTTAATTGTCAAGCAATTTTACTTGATAGAAAAAATAAAACTATTTTATGGCTTCTGAGTTGCTCAGAAGCAACACCCCCGATCTATTCCGGGGGGTAAAAAAAGGTGGGAGTCCCCGATCTATTCCGGGGACTCTTTATAATAAGTTAGACTGAAGGAACTTTTGCAGCTTCCTGTTCAATCTCTTCCAATGCCATTTCGTCCTCATCTCTAACGATAAGTGAACGATATTTTCTTAATCCGGTTCCGGCTGGAATGAGACGACCCATAACGACGTTTTCTTTCAGTCCTCTGAGAGTGTCTCTTTTTGCCTGCACCGCTGCATTGGCTAATACTTTTGTGGTTTCCTGGAAGGAAGCAGCCGAGATGAAACTCTCGGTCTCAAGTGCAGCTCTGGTAATTCCGAGCAACATATGATCAAAGGTTGCCTGTTCGGCATCTCTGTACTGTATTTCTGCTTTGCTTCTTTTCTTCAACTCAAGATTTAATTCGGATAATTTTTTCCTTGTGATAATCTGTCCGGGTTTGAATATCGAACCTCCGGCATCTGTTACGATAACAGATTCCATCATTTTCTCATTCTCTTCCATGAACTCTGCTTTATCAACAATGTCTTCCTCAAGGAATCTGGTATCACCCGGCTGTACAACTTTGATCTTCTGGAGCATCTGACGTACAATCACCTCAATATGCTTGTCATTGATCTTAACACCCTGCAAACGATAAACTTCCTGTATTTCGTTTACGAGGTATTCCTGTACCGCGTTAGTACCTTTAATCTTGAGAATGTCATGTGGATCAACAGGTCCATCGATTATTTTTTCACCGGCAGGGATCTCATCACCTTCCTGAACAAGAGTGTGTTTACTGATTGGCACATTGTATCTCTTCTCATCAGATTTATCGATCGCTGTTACAATGATCTCACGGGTACCTTTCCTCCTTGCTCCAAAGCTTACCAATCCCTCGATATCTGCAATGATTGCAGGATCCTGTGGATTTCTCGCTTCAAACAATTCGGTTACTCTTGGAAGACCACCTGTGATATCACGGGTCTTCGATGCTTGTTTTGCAATCTTTGCAAGAATGGTACCTGCAGGAATCTCCTGTCCTTCTTCCACTGAAAGGAAAGCCTTAGCCGGAATATTAAACGATCTTCTTTCACCATCGGCATTTTCTATCACTATGGAAGGTGATAAACCTTTGTCTTTTGGCTCGATAACAACTTTCTGAACGTGGCCTGTCTGATCATCAGTAATCTGCTCCATTGTAAATTTGTCGATAAGATCAACAAACTTAACGAAACCGGTGATGTCAGAAAGAATTACAGCGTTGTATGGATCGTGATAATAAAGTGGCTGTTTTTTCCTTACTTTTTGTCCTTCGTCAACCAATATCTCGGCTCCGTAAGGAACATCAAATTTTCTTAACAATATTTCATTGTTGTCGGTAATCTCAATTACACCTCTTCTGCCGGTAACAACTTTTACCTTTCCGAAGATTGAATCTTTTTCCACAAAGGCTACTCTGTTGTATCTTACAATACCTTCAACAGGTGTATCAACCTGCGACTGAGTTGCGATACGGGCAGAAGTACCACCAAGATGGAATGTTCTGAGTGTAAGCTGTGTACCGGGCTCACCAATCGACTGTGCAGCGATAACACCCACGGCTTCACCAATTTCAACGAGCTTGCCGTTGGTAAGGTTTCTTCCGTAGCAGTTGGCGCAAACACCATGTTTGGCTTCACAGGTAAGAACTGTTCTGATATAAACAGAATCAAGTCCGGCATCCTCAATAGCTGCAGCAATTGCTTCAGATATCGTATCACCGTTTTCACAGATAATTTCATCTGTTCTTGGATCATAAATATCACCTTGAGCAACTCTACCAACAATTCTTTCTGTCAGTGGTTCTCTCTCTTCACCTGCTTCTTTAAGCGCAGATATTTCGATTCCAAGAATTGTTCCGCAATCGATTTGTGTGATAATTACATCCTGAGCAACATCCACGAGCCTTCTTGTAAGGTAACCTGCATCCGCTGTTTTAAGAGCTGTATCAGCGAGACCTTTTCTTGCACCGTGAGTTGAAATGAAGTATTCGAGTACTGACAAACCTTCTTTAAAGTTCGCGATAATCGGGTTCTCGATAATTTCACCCGCCTGACCGGTAAGTGATTTCTGAGGTTTCATCATAAGACCACGCATACCTGCGAGCTGACGAACCTGCTCCGAAGAACCTCTCGCGCCCGAGTCAACCATCATGTGGATAGGATTAAATCCCTGATTTGATTCTCTGAGTTTCTCCATGAGAACCTTACCCACATCATTAGTTGCATGTGTCCAGATATCGATGATTTTGTTATATCTCTCAGTATCGGTAATAAAACCATTTTCATGCTCGTTCAACACTTGATCAACTTTGCGGTTGGCTTCGTTGATTATCGACTCTTTCTCTTCAGGAACCACGAGATCACTGAATGAAATTGAAAGTCCACCTTGCATCGCAAACTTAAATCCGAGTTCTTTTAGCTCATCAAGGAAAATTGCGGTAACTTTATTTCCCAACCTCATAAACATAAGGTTAACAAAAGCACCAAATGATTTTTTCACGAGAAGCTGGTTGTAGTAACCCATCTCTTTTGGTACGATCTTGTTAAAGATAACGCGACCAACTGTGGTGTCAATCATTTTTCCGTCAAGTCTTACTTTGATCTTGGCATGAAGTCCAACTACTTTGTTATTGTAAGCAATAACAACTTCGTCGGCACAGCTAAAGATCATTCCCTCGCCGAGATCACCATCTCTCTTTTTGGTCAGATAATAAACACCCAATACGATGTCCTGTGTAGGTACAACGATTGGACTGCCGTTCTGAGGAGAGAGGATGTTATGGCTCGAAAGCATAAGCAATTGAGCTTCAAGTTTTGCTTCGTCAGAAAGAGGCACATGCACAGCCATCTGATCGCCGTCAAAATCCGCGTTGAAAGCTGTACAAACCATTGGATGAAGTCTGATCGCCTTTTCATCGATGAGCACCGGCTGGAAAGCCTGAATACCCAAACGGTGAAGTGTTGGCGCACGGTTAAGAAGCACTGGATGACCATCGATAATCTTTTCGAGAATCTCCCAGATAATTGCATCTTTCCGTTCAACTACCTTTTTGGCACTTTTTACGGTTTTATTATTTCCTCTCTCAATAAGTTTCCTTATGATGAGGGGTTTAAATAGTTCATAAGCCATGTCTTTTGGAAGACCACACTGGTGAAGTTTCAACTCAGGTCCAACAACAATAACCGATCTGCCTGAATAATCAACTCTTTTACCGAGAAGGTTCTGACGGAATCTGCCTTGTTTTCCTTTCAGCATATCGCTGAGAGATTTTAAAGGTCTGTTATTGTCACTTCTTACAGCGGAACCACGTCTTGAGTTGTCAAACAAAGCATCAACAGCTTCCTGAAGCATTCTTTTCTCATTCCTGAGGATTACTTCGGGGGCTTTGATGTCGATCAACCTTTTAAGACGGTTGTTGCGGATGATTACTCTTCTATAAAGATCGTTAAGATCACTGGTAGCAAACCTGCCACCTTCGAGGGGAACCAAAGGTCTCAACTCGGGTGGTATTACAGGAATATAGTTAAGAACCATCCACTCGGGTTTGTTCTCAAGTTTATCTTCCTTTGTACGGAAAGCTTCAATAACTCTTAATCTTTTAAGGAGTTCTTCCTTTTTCTGCTGAGAGTTTTCTCTGTTTAGCTGGTCTTTAAGCTCATAAAACTTCTCTTCGATGTTTAAGGTCTTAAGAAGTTCTCTGATTGCTTCACCACCAATTTTGGCGTAAAATTTGTTTGGATCGTTGTCAGCCAGTTTATCATTCCCGGCAGGGAGTGATTTCTGAATCTCTGAATATTGATCCTCTGTTATAAGGTCATTTACCCTTAGACCTGTTGGCCCGGGGTTCATAACAACATAAGATTCGTAATAAACAATTTTTTCAAGCTCTTTTGAGCTGAAACCTAAAAGGTTACCGATTTTTGAAGGTAACGATCTGAAGAACCAAATGTGTACTACAGGAACTGCGAGGGAGATATGCCCCATCCGTTCCCTTCTTACACTTTTTTGAGTAACTTCAACACCGCAACGATCGCAAATGATACCTTTGTATCTAATCCTTTTATACTTGCCGCAGTAGCATTCCCAGTCGCGTGTTGGCCCGAATATTTTCTCACAGAAAAGTCCATCCTTTTCAGGTCTGAACGATCTATAATTTATAGTTTCCGGTTTGGTAACTTCACCATGGGATCTATCAAGTATATCATCGGGGCTCGCCAATGTAATTGTAATGGAATTAACATCTTTAATTACATTTTCAGGCAATCTTAATGACATATAAAAAACTCCTTCCGAGAATCTGTTTTCAAATTATTTAACTACTCGATTTCAACATCAAGGCCAAGACCTTGAAGTTCTTTAATGAGTACGTTAAATGCTTCGGGCACATTCGGTTCTTGAATATTTTCACCTTTAACAATCGACTCATACACCTTGGTTCTACCGGCAACATCATCACTTTTTACGGTAAGGATTTCCTGAAGAATATGTGAAGCGCCATAGGCTTCAAGAGCCCACACTTCCATCTCTCCAAATCTCTGACCGCCAAACTGAGCTTTACCACCGAGTGGCTGCTGAGTAATAAGCGAGTATGGTCCAATTGACCTGGCGTGGAGTTTGTCATCTACAAGGTGGCTCAATTTGAGCATGTAAATATATCCACAAGTAACTTTTTGGTCGAATGCTTCACCTGTTCTGCCATCATGAAGTTCGGTTTTACAACCGACAGGAAGCCCTGCTTTTTCGAGGTAACCGGTAACGTCAGACACTTCTGCACCGTCGAAAACGGGAGTAGCGAATTTGACACCAAGTTTTTTACCTACCCAGCCAAGAGCTGTTTCATAAAGCTGACCCAGGTTCATTCTCGAAGGCACACCCAAAGGATTGAGAATCATCTCAACCTGAGTACCGTCGGGGAGGAAAGGCATATCTTCCAGCGGAACCACTTTAGCAACAACACCTTTGTTACCATGTCTTCCCGCCATTTTGTCACCTACAGAGATTTTTCTCTTTTTAGCAACATATACCTTTGCCAACTGGATGATTCCCGGGGGAAGTTCATCGCCAATTTGAATTTTTTGTTTTTCGCGTTTGTAATCTTCATCGATGTCAGCGAGTTTCCTCAGATAGTTTTTCATCAACGCTTTAACAAACTCGTTCGATTTTTCATCTTCAAACCAGGGAGATTTATCGTCAAGTCTCTCAAGTGTTTCCACTGTGTCAAGAATTGATCTGTCGATAACGGAACCCGATTTAATGACTGTAATGCCATGTTCGTCTTTTACTCCAAGAGTTTTTTTACCTTCGCAGATTTTCGCAAGTCTGTCGATCATCTTGTCGCGAAGTCCAACTTTCTCTTTGGAATATTTGATTTCAAGTTCTTCAGAAAGTTTCTTTTCAAGTTTTTTAGACTCGGCATCTTTTCTTCTACGGGAGAAGAGGCGGGTTTTAATAACAGTTCCGCGAAGTCCGGGGGTTGCACGCAATGATGCATCCTTAACTTCACCTGCTTTGTCACCAAAGATGGCTCTGAGAAGTTTTTCTTCAGGAGTTGGATCCGACTCCCCTTTTGGGGTGAGTTTACCGATAAGGATATCACTTTCCTTAACTTCGGCGCCAATTCTGATGATACCATTCTCATCAAGATTCTTTACAGTGTCTTCACTTACATTCGGAATTTCACGTGTAAGCTCTTCGTCACCTCTCTTGGTCTCACGAACCTGAAGTTCAAATTCCTCGATATGGATTGAAGAGAAAACATCATTCATCACAAGTTTTTCTGAAAGGATGATAGCATCCTCAAAGTTGTAACCTCTCCAGGGCATGAATGCTACAAGGATATTTCTTCCAAGTGCAAGTTCACCCTGATCTGTGGCGAATCCGTCTGCGAGTACATCACCCTTTTTGATTTTTTGACCATGTTTAACAATTGGTCTCTGGGTAATGCTTGTCTCCTGGTTTGTACCGGAGAACTTAATTAATTTATAGGAAACTGTTTTTACATCGTCAAACTCTGTGAGAGCTTCAAATGAAAGTGGATCGATATTATAGTCAACAACAATTTTGTCAGCGTCAACATAAACAACTTCGCCATCTTCCTGAGCAACAATCACCGATCTGGTATCGCGGGCAACTCTTCCTTCAAGTCCGGTTCCTACGAGTGGAGCTTCCGGTTTGATGAGAGGAACTGCCTGACGCTGCATGTTCGAGCCCATGAGAGCACGGTTGGCATCATCATGCTCAAGAAAAGGAATCAAGGCAGCAGCCGCACTTACAATCTGTGCAGGAGCAACATCCATAAATTCCACTTCCTGTGGATGTACGATCGGGAAATCACCTTTTCTACGGCATTTAACTCTTTCCCTTACAAATTTTCCATTCTCATCGATTGGAGCATTTGCCTGAGCAATTGTGTACATATCTTCCTGCTCGGCAGTAAGATATACAACATCAGTAGAAACAACACCGTCTTTAACAGTACGGTATGGAGTCTCAAGGAAACCAAATTTATTTACACGTGAAAAGATTGTGAGTGAAGAAATAAGACCGATGTTTGGACCTTCAGGAGTCTCAATTGGACAAAGTCGTCCATAATGAGTGTAGTGAACATCTCGCACCTCAAATCCCGCGCGTTCTCTGGTAAGACCGCCTGGTCCAAGTGCCGACATTCTTCTCTTGTGTGTAAGTTCCGAGAGTGGATTGGTCTGATCCATGAACTGTGAAAGCTGATTTGTTCCAAAAAAGGAAGTAATCACGCTGCTTATCGTTCTTGCATTTACCAAATCCTGCGGTGCAAATCCTTCAGCATCTCTAATCGACATTCTGTCTTTAATGGTTCTTGCCATTCTTGCCAAACCTGTGTTAAACTGCTGCTGAAGCTGCTCGCCTACTGTTCTTACTCTTCTGTTTCCAAGATGATCGATATCATCAGATGCAGCATTTTCATCCTTCATCTTGATAATATATTTCATGATCTCAATAAAGTCCTGTATGTGAAGAACTGTCAGATCATCGGGAATCAACCCTTTCAGACTGAGCTTATCGTTCATTCTGTGTCTGCCAACTTCTCCTAAATCGTATCTTTTATCGTTGAAAAAGGTCTTTTCAAGCAATCCAGCAGCAGTGTCAACATCCGGTGCTTCACCGGTTCTGAGCTGTCTGTAGATCGAAAGAAGTGCCTCATCCTTGCTGTGCGTCGTATCTTTTTCGAGAGTGTTAAGAATTAAATTCTGATCGAGGTTAAGATCTGTTCTGATCAAGTTGATCGACTCAACACCCGAAGATTTAATCATTTCAACTGACTCTTCGTCAATTATATCGTTTCTGTTTAAAAAGATTTCACCGGTGTTTGAATCAAACACTTCGGTGGCAACTTTTCTTGAAAGAAGTGACTCGGGGTCAACATCATTCAGGTCTATTGTTTCATATAATTCAAAAATGCTTAATATTTCATCATCGGTCTCATACCCCAAAGCTCTAAGCAATGTGGTTGAGGGGAATTTTTTTCTACGGTCAATGTAAACATTTAATACATAGTTGATATCGGTGGTAAACTCAACCCATGATCCTTTTAAGGGGATAATTCTGGCTGAATAAAGGGGCGTTCCGTTGGGATGCACTGTTTGAGAAAATGCCACACCCGGCGATCTGTGCAACTGGGATACGACAACTCTCTCTGCTCCGTTTATAATAAATGTAGCCTGATCCGACATAAATGGCAATGTGCCAAGGTAAACCGTCTGCTGAACAGAGTTTACCCATTCACCTGTGTCAGGATCTTTGGAAGACAAAGTAAGCTTCGCTTTAATGCTTGCTGAGTAGGTTAAACCCTTCTCTCTGCATTCTTGTATCGAGTAGCGTGGTTTTTCAACATAATACTCGTTGTAATCAAGGCGATATTTCGCTTTGTGATTGTCGGGGTTGTCTAGAATAGGAAAATTACTCGTAAAAACTTGCTGGAGTCCCTTGTTCTCTCTTTCGGAGGGAGCGACATCCATCTGTAGAAAATCGTAAAATGAGTCCTTCTGAACGCTTAATAAATCCGGTATCTCTATGACGGAGTTTATACTACCGAAAGTAATTCTTTGTTTGTTCAATTGAATAACCTCAAAGTTGTTGTTTCAAACCTTATTCTTGCAATAGTGATCTGAACATAAATAATAAAAAGCGATAAGACGATAAAAATCGTCTTACCACTTATAAAATTCGGTTGGGTAATTAAAGTTTATAATAAAATTACTTTAATTCTACCTTTGCACCGGCTTCTTCGAGCTCTTTTTTAACCTTTTCAGCTTCGTCTTTGGAGACTGCTTCTTTAACTGGTTTTGGAGCAGCTTCTACGAGGTCTTTAGCTTCTTTCAAACCTAAACCTGTATGGGCTCTAACAACTTTGATAACACCGATCTTGTTAGCACCGGCTTCCAAGAGCATTACATCAAATTCAGTTTTCTCTTCAACAACTTCTGCTGCAACGGCTGCAACTGCGGCACCCATAACTACAGGAGCGGCGGCTGTAACACCAAATTCATCTTCTAATGCTTTTTTTAATTCAGCGGCTTCAACCAGGGTTAACGCTTTAATTAGTTCTACTAACTGAGATACTTTCTCTGACATCTTTAGTTCTCCATTTTATAAATTTTAAAAGTTATGCAGCTTTTTTCTTGGCGATTTCATCAATAACACTAACGAGATCTCTCATTACTGCATTAAGTGTGCCAACGATACCGGAAGCAGGCGCATTGATGCTGCCAAGAATACCTGCTATTATCTCTGCCTTGGTAGGCAATTTGGAAAGTACATCCAACTGGTCGCCGGAATAATATTGTGTCTCAACATAACAGGCTTTTAAGCCAAATTTCTGAGTATCATCACTAAATTTCTTAATGATTTTAGCGGGTGCAACAGGGTTTTCGAATGTAAATGCGAAACCTGTCATTCCAACCAGATTCTCAGCCAACTTGGGATATTTGCCTGATTGTTCAAGAGCGCGTTTAAATAAAGTATTTTTAATTACTTTATATACAACACCCTCTTTCCTGAACTCATTTCTGAGTTTGGAGATCTGAGCAACATTAACTCCGGTGTAGTCAGTTAAATAGATTGCGGTCGAATCGTTTAGAAGCTCGACTATCTCCGCAATGACTTCACCTTTTTGTTCTTTGTTCATTTAACTCCCGAATCAGTTTGTTTATACCACGTCGGTATAGAAGCAGTGATTTGTTGTGCGTAATTTCTTAATTAATTTCGTCTTTAACTATTTTCAGACCGGGTCCCATTGTTGAAGAGAGATATACACTCTTCATATATGTACCTTTAGCAGTGGCCGGTTTTAGTTTATTGACTTGATTTATGAGTGCCTTGGCATTTTCTTCAAGCTGCTCGGTGGTAAAATTAAGTTTACCAACTGCTGCGTGAATAATACCCTGCTTGTTCACTCTAAAATCGATCTTTCCTGCCTTAACTTCTTTAACGGCTTTTGCAACATCGGGTGTTACTGTTCCGCTTTTTGGGTTAGGCATCAAACCTTTTGGTCCAAGTATCTTTCCAAACTTACCCAACTGGCCCATGATATCAGGTGTTGCTATTATAACATCAACATCGGGAACTTCGTTCTTTTCAATCGCTGTTAAATATTCCTGGAAGCCTGCATATTCAGCACCGGCATCAAGAGCCTCCTGAATTTTTGCACCCTGGGTAACTACCAACACTTTTACAGTTTTACCTGTACCGTGTGGGAGAGATACTGTTCCACGAACCATCTGATCTGCGTGTCTTGGATCAACACCGAGACGGAGAGCACATTCAAGTGATTCAACAAATTTTACACTCGAAAGTGTTTTAAGAGTATCAATTGCCGAGGCAACCGTATATTCTTTGTTTTTTTCAACTTTGGCTAATACAGCCTTGTATCTTTTAGATATTTTCATTTTATCATCCTCCCCTTTTAACCTTCAACTGTGATGCCCATGCTGCGTGCAGTACCTGCAACCATCGAAGCTGCTGCTTCAAGGGTGTTCGCATTAAGATCGGGCATTTTCAATTGAGCAATTTCCTCAACCTGTTTTCTGGTAACTTTTGCTACTTTAGTACGGTTGGGTTCGGCTGATCCCCCTTTAATTCCTGAAGCTTTAATAAGAAGAACGGCTGCGGGAGGGGTTTTTGTAATGAATGTGAACGATTTATCGGAGAATACAGTGATCACAACTGGTATGATCAATCCATCTTGTCCGGCTGTTCTGGCGTTAAATTGTTTACAAAACTCCATTATGTTCACGCCTTTTTGACCTAAAGCGGGCCCTACCGGTGGAGACGGGTTTGCTTTTCCTGCGGGAATCTGGAGTTTTATATATCCGGTTATCTTTTTTGCCATTTTATGACCTGTTAATTAGAAAGTTTTTTTTTAATGAGCTAATTCTGCTTGCACAAAATCGATCTCCACGGGAGTTTTCCTGCCGAAGATTGAAACGAGAACTTTTATCTTCATTCTCTCTTCATTTACTTCTTCTACGGTTCCCGAGAAGTTGTTGAACGGACCATCTATAATTTTAACTGTATCACCCGTCCTAAATACAGTATCCAATCTTTCGGAATCTTCTTCCTGTTTCACCCTGCCTACAATTCTCTTCACTTCATCTTCTCTTAAGGGTGCGGGATTTTTTCCGCCGAGAAAACCAAGAACTGACTGAGTATTGTTTATAAAATCTTTTACCTGAGCATCAAGATCAACACAAATGAGAATATAGCCGGGCAGAAAACTTCTGATCTTGCTCTTCTTTTTGCCATCTTTTACTTCGTAAACTTTTTCCTGTGGGAGCAATACTTCAGATATTTTGTCAGCCAGCCGTGTATTATCGCGCAAACCGAGTTCAATCAGCCCTTTAACTTTGGCTTCATGACCCGAAAGCGTTTGTAATACATACCATCTATGTTCCATTGCGCTCCTTAGTATAAAAAGCTGAAAAGGAAGGAAACTCCCTTATCGATAATGAAACACAAAGCAGCAAAAACGAGTGAAGACGCTATGACCACTTTGGTGGAGCTCTTCAGCTCTTCCCGGGTTGGCCAGGTTACTTTCTTCATCTCTTTTACGATATCTTCGTATAGCTTAATTATTTTTGTTTTCATGTGGACTTTCGGACTGTTTAAGCACGCTGGGAGGGAATCGAACCCCCAACCTGCGGTTTTGGAGACCGCTGCTCTACCAATTAAGCTACCAGCGTATTCGTTTTTACTTAGTCTCTTTGTGCACTACCGGCTTGTTACACCAGCGGCAATATTTCTTATATTCTACTCTGGCAGGATGCTTGCGCTTGTTCTTGGTTGTAGAGTAATTTCTTCTCTTACACTCAGTACATTCCAGGGTGATTATATCTCTCATGTCTCTACCTTCATAAAAAAATGTGGAGCTGACGACCGGGATTGAACCGGTGACCTCATCCTTACCAAGGATGTGCTCTA
>CAYJKN010000002.1:0-183207 GCA_964371075.1 uncultured Ignavibacteriaceae bacterium
CTTGAGAACTTGAGAACTTGAGAACTTGAGAACTTGAGAACTTGAGAACTTGAGAGATGGATGGCATTAGTGATTGATAATTCGATTTCCATCGAAGATGGATTAATATTCGTAGCTGCATTGTTACCCTGCAACCTCCTTACCCGTCTTGCCGGGTTATATATTCGCGGAAATACAATCTCCCCTAAAACAAAAAAGGCGACGAAAATTATTCCGCCGCCTTCAATGAATCAAAATAAACTATAATTCTATTTTTGTCCCGAGAACCTTAAGAAACTTCGCAATCCAATCGGGATGTGCGGGCCATGCGGGAGCCGTAACAAGATTTCCATCCACATGTGCTTTATCCACAGGAATATTCAAAAACGAACCACCACAACCGCTGACTTCGGGTCCCACTGCCGGATATGCTGAGCATACTTTTCCCTGAAGAACTCCGGCTGCTGCCAAAATCTGTGGACCGTGACAAACTGCTGCAATCGGTAGATTGTTTTTCCCAAAATAACGCGCGATATCCAACACTTTTTCATTTAATCTGAGATATTCAGGTGCCCTGCCACCCGGAATGCAAAGAGCATCATAATCTTCAACCGTTATTTCGTCAAATGTTGCATTTAATGTAAAATTATGCCCCGGTTTTTCGCTGTAAGTCTGATCGCCTTCAAAGTCATGAATCGCAGTTCTTACAAAGTCACCCGCTTTTTTGCCCGGGCACACGGCATGAACAGTGTGTCCCACCATCAAAAGTGCCTGAAACGGAACCATCACCTCATAATCCTCAACAAAATCACCAACCAACATTAAAATCTTTTTTGCTGCCATCGAAAAAATCCTTTCAAAAATTGAAATCCACCGGTCGAAAACTGACCAATTAACCCCCTAAATTACTCAAATTTGCTCTCCCAACAAAGATTGTAATTGGATTATTGAACACGATGTTCACGATGGAAAAAGATATGGACGATTACCTCTCATCTCTCTTGCGTCGTAAAGTCACTCAAGTTCTAAAGTTCTCAAGTTCCCGGGTTCTCCATTTGTCTAATATCCCATTAATGGTTAAATTTTGTGATTGTTAATTAATCTTTACAATCAAGATCAATCCGGTTACCATGAAACTTTCTTCTATTTCGATTAAACTGATTTTATTGTCTTTTGTTCTTTTATTATCACCTCTTTCTGCCCGGGATGAAGTGGGGCATTTTGGTGATACCATTCATAATGTTTCGATCCAGATTTCCCCTTTTGATGCCGAGTGTAAAATCAATGGTTTGGTAGTTGTGCCCAATGAAGTTGATAAACTTCCGGCAGGAGATTACACCGTTGTTTTAAACAAAAACGGTTATAAATCTTATACCAACAAGTTTACGGTTTCTGCCGATAACCGCCACTTCCTTTTTATTATGGAGGCGGAGAAAATAACGGGACTTTTGATAAAAACCGACCCTCCCGGTGCCTCTGTTTATATTGATGGTAACTTAAAAGGGACAAGCGATGCGGGTTTTCTGCTTCCGATTAAAAAATATAAAGTTAAGGTTGAACTTGAAAAATATCTCCCTGTGGAACAGGAAATTGACGGTACTCAGCCTGCAAAACTTTATACACTAAACCTGAAACTGCAAAAAAACACCGGTTTTCTGAAGATTAATTCAAATATGAAAGACCTGATTGTTGAGATTGACGGGGAAGTGATTGATCAACAATTACAGTATGAACTTGTGTCAGGTAATCACTCTATTAGAGTAACAGCTGCCAATTGCTCGGAATATTCAACTCAAGTTACCATTTCGAGAGGCAAAACCACTTCAATCAAGGCAAATCTTGAAAAGCTGACGGGTGAAGTTATTCTTAATGTCATTCCCTCCGATGCCCTCGTGATGATTGGTGTTGCTAATTATGAAAATGCCAGGAAATTTGAGCTTGAGCCCGGCACTTATAAGATGCATCTTTCATCCGATTTATACGATTCAAAAACCATTAATCTTGTTGTCCAAAAAGGAAAAACCACCCGACTTAATGTACAGCTGCCCAAAAACTCAGGCCATGTTTTATTAACAAGAAGACCCGAATCAGCCAAAATTCTGGTTGACGGCAAAGATTATGGAACAACCGACAAAATTGAACTTCGTTCAGGCAATTATCTTCTTCAAGCAGAAGTTGATTCATCATATTATCCATTTGCGGAAAACATTGTTATTACAAAAAACAAAACCACAAATTTGAAAGTGGATGTAAAAAGAAGAAAAGGGGTGTTCCTTTTCAACTCAGTTCCTTACAATACAAGGGTGAGACTTCTTCAAAAGGGAGAGACCAAATTTGAATTTAATGGAACAGGCATAATTGAAGAACTTCCGATCGGGAAGTATAATCTGATTGTTCAATCCCCGGGTTACAAAAGTATCAGAGAAGAGATAACAATTGTTGAAGGCAAAAATTACATTCTTGATCTAAAATTGGAGCAGGGGGTTGATGAAATCCTCAGAACCGAAACAACTGCAATACCAGCTTTCCTGAAAAGAGTTGATGGTGGTTATTTTTCGATGGGAGCCACACCGGATCAGGGAATTGGAACCAAAATGGAACTGCCGGTAAGGATTGTTGCTGTGAATATGTTTTACATCGGAACAACTGAAGTGACCCAGGCTTTATGGAACGAAGTAATGGGAGAAAATCCTTCACATTTTAAAACTGACCAAATTAATAGTTCACTCCCTGTTGAAAACATCTCATGGCTTGAAGCGGTAAAATTTTGCAATAAACTGAGCGAAAAAGAGGGACTGACCCCTGCTTACAAAATTGAAAATGAGGTTGTCTCATGTAATTTTGAGGCAAACGGGTATCGCCTTCCAACCGAAGCCGAGTGGGAATATGCTGCAAGAGGTGACGACACCACAGCACAGTTTAAGTTTTCCGGAAGCAGAAAAGTTGAGGAGGTTGCCTGGATAAAATCAAATTCGGAGAAAAAGACTCATCCTGTGGCACAAAAATCTCCCAACAAAAACGGTCTTTACGACATGACGGGAAATGTGGCTGAACTGTGTAATGATTTTTATGACAAGTATAACCCCACCGACCTGTTGAACCCAAAAGGTCCTCAAACAGGGAAAAAGATAAGCATCCGAGGTGGAAGCTGGAACTCGATTGATGGAAAAGCGAGAATTTCTGCAAGAGAATCAAATGGAACCGGAGCCAGGAAATCGACAACAGGCCTCCGTTTAGTAAGATCGAGTTTATAAATGTCCGGCTTTAACAGTAAAAAACTTTTATTTATAACCCTCTTTTTGGGTGTTATATCGTTATCATTTATCCCTTTAGACAGGTCAGTTCAACCTGTTGATCTGATTTTTGTGGAGGGGGGAAGTTTTGTGATGGGAAGTTTTGATCCCTCGATTGAAAGTGATGACGATGAATCCAATCTTCGGGATGTTACGGTTTATGGATTTTACATTTCAACCACGGAGATTCAACAGGGATTATGGGATGATGTGATGGAGTATAATGTTTCCACTGTTAAAGAACCATCTCTTCCGGTGAACAACATCAGTTGGTTTGATGCGATTAAATTTTGCAACAATCTGAGTTTAAAACAAAAATTGAATCCCTGTTATTCGATAAGAGGTGAACGGGTTACATGTAATTTTAACGCCAACGGTTATAGACTCCCAACTGAGGCGGAGTGGGAATACGCCGCTCGTGGTGGTAAAGAGGGGAATCTATCCCTTTTCAGCGGAAGCAACGATCCTTTTGTTGTGGGCTGGTATAAAGAAAATTCAAACGGGAAGATGAGACCTCCAAAACAGAAGTTACCAAATGAGCTTGGTATTTTTGATATGTCAGGAAATTTATGGGAGTGGTGTTGGGACTGGTATGCCCCCTATTCCGAAGAAGAAGTGCTCGATCCAAAAGGTCCCGAAAAAGGGACCGGCAGAGTACTCAGAGGTGGATCATGGCTTTATGACTCAAAAACCGCCCGTAATTCAAATCGTTTTTACACCTCACCTTATTCAAGATCGGCAACCTTTGGCTTCAGAATAGTAAAAAAGGTCGGGTAGTTTTTTCACTCGTTCAACTTTTTTTTAAGTTCGTCAAGTTTGTTTAGTGCTTGAACGGGGGTAAGTTCGTCAACTTTGATGTCGGAAATTTCCTTGCGGAGGGCATCATCGGTGAATTCAAAAAGGCTCATCTGATAAAATCCCTGATCCTCGGCAGCTTTTTTGATCCTTTTTGCTTTTTTTACTTCGTAGGGGGTTAGTTCCTTCCCTTCAAGATTTGCAAGAATTTCTTTTGCTCTTGAGGTTACTTCCCATGGCAGTCCCGCCATCATCGCCACCTGAATTCCATAAGAATGATCAGCACTTCCGGGGGAAACCTTGTGGAGGAAGATCACTTTATCATCATATTCTTTTACCTGAACACGGTAGTTTACGATTCGTGTGAAAATTTCGGCAAGTTCATTTAACTCATGATAATGAGTTGCAAAAAGTGTTTTTGCTGCACAATTTGGATTTTCGTGAAGATATTCGGTCATCGACCAGGCGATCGAAAGTCCATCAAATGTACTTGTGCCCCTACCAATTTCATCAAGCAATATCAGACTTCTACTTGTTGCATTGTTTAAAATATTGGCAGCTTCCTGCATCTCAACGAGGAATGTACTTTCGCCGGCGGTGATGTTGTCACTGGCTCCAACACGGGTGAAAATCCTGTCAACAATTCCAATTTCAGCTTTGGATGCAGGTATAAAAGAACCAATCTGAGAGAGAAGCACCAACAAACCAAGTTGCCGGAGATAAACCGACTTTCCTGCCATGTTGGGACCGGTAAGAATAATTATCTGGTCACCCTCCGAGTCGATATTATAATCGTTGGAGGTAAATTTCTCCCCCGGTGGCAGGATTCGTTCCACAACGGGATGCCGCGAATCGTAAATTTCGATTTTTGAAGACTCGTTTACCAGAGGTTTTACATAATTATATTCCACGGCAGCCTCTGCAAAGGAAAGAAGGCAGTCGAGCATCGCAATCAGTTTTGCATCTTTTTGTATAATTTCGGTAAAAGAGGCGGTGTAAATCCTTACATCATTAAATAGTTCTGTCTCCAAAGTCCTTACATTTTCTTCGGCATTAAGAACTTTGTCCTCATAAATTTTAAGTTCCGGTGTTATATACCTTTCAGCACTCACGAGAGTTTGTTTCCTGATATACTCGGGTGGAACTTTCTCTTTATGAACATTACTGATCTCGATGTAATAACCAAAAACCCTGTTATAACTTATTTTAAGAGAGGAGATACCCGAGCGTTCTCTCTCGGTTTTTTGCAGATCGGTTATCCAGTCTTTTCCCGAGTAGAGAATTTCCCTCATTTCATCGAGCTCAATGCTGTAACCCCTTTTAATTACTCCCCCTTCAAAGATTGAAATGGGGGGATTATCGGAGATGGCAAGATCAATTTTTGAAGTTACATCCTCGAGGGTGACAAGAGATTCCTTAAGTTTGCTGATTGTTGCATTATCAACTTCATGAAGAATTTTAATTATTTCAGGAATTTCGAGCAGAGAATATTTAAGTGCAACAATTTCTCTTGGTGCAGCTCTGCCTGTGCAGATTCTTGAGATCAACCTTTCGATATCACCAATGTTGGATAAACTTTTTTTAAGTTTTTCTCTCGTTTTTTTGCTGTTATAAAGAGCTTCAACAGATTCCTGCCGTTGAATAATCGGTGCAAGTTGTGTAAGGGGCGAGGTGATCCACTTTTTAAGCAGCCTTCCACCCATCGGGGTTTCAGTTTTGTCGAGTACGGCAAAAAGTGTTCCGTCTTTTCCACCATCAACCATCGAATAGGTAATTTCCAGGTTTCGTTTGGTTGCCCAGTCGAGCACCATATATTCTGAAGGATTGTAGAGGGACAATTTTTTAAGGTGTGAAAGGTTGGCTTTTTGGGTTTCCTGCAAATAATGAAGAATTGCCCCGGCTGCCGGATATGCAGTTTCAAGTTCACTTGCTCCAAAACCTTTTAAGTTGATGGTACCAAAGTGTTTTAGAAGTGTCTCTTTTGCATATTCTTTGTTAAACACCCAATCGTCAATTTTGGTAATTCGTGCTTCACTGCCCGCCGATTTTAGAGTTGCAGCCACTTCTTCACGGAATCTTTTGGGAGAAAGTACTTCTGAGGGGGCGATAATTCCCGTTTGGTCGATTAACCTGGATATCTCTGTTTCAAAGAGGAAAAAATCACCTGTTGAGATGTCACAAAACGCAACTCCGGCAACTCCGTCACCATAATTAACAGCCATAAGGTAGTTGTTTTTTTTATGGTCGAGCACCTTGTCGGAAAAAACCACACCCGGGGTAACTATCTCGATCACTTCCCTTTTTACGATACCTTTTGCAAGTTTTGGGTCTTCAATTTGTTCACATATCGCTACTCTATAACCGGCTCTTACAAGTTTGGGGAGGTAACTTTCAACTGCATGATGAGGAAATCCTGCGAGCGGCACATCCCCCGCGGCACCATTAGCTCTTTTGGTAAGAGTAATCCCCAACACCCTGGAAGCAATTTTTGCATCCTCCTCAAAGGTCTCATAAAAGTCACCCATCCTGAATAACAACACCGTATCGGGATGAGCGAGTTTGATCTTTGAATATTGAGCCATTAAAGGTGTTTGCGACATAATTGTTATAATTCTTTGTTTTTGCTTAAATTACACTTAAAATTGTGAAATAATGGAGTGACCGGGGAAATTTTTAAAGATAACAGTAAAAAATAATCATTTAGTTTGTTTTAATATTTGTATATGACCCATTTTTTCAAGAAATTAAATGTCTGTCTAATAGAAATATTTCACTTGAGACTCATCATCATCAATTAAATTTTACAGGAGAGAAGCCGTGAAGCTTACTCTTAGACGCAAGGTTATAACCTTGGTACTGTTTGCCGCTCTTGTGCCACTACTTGTAACACAATTTGCTGTGTTTCAATTTAAAGGAGCATTGTCGGAGAGAACCGAATCTGAACTCGATACTCTTGGCAGAGAGGCACTAAAACAGATAGTGTACGACATGTACTCACTCTGTATCACTTCCAATGATCTCATTCAGGATAAAGTTGACAGGGCACAAAAAGTTGCCTGGTCGGTTTTAAATGAAACGGGTGGAATTAAATTCGCTGCCGAGAAAGTTGAATGGAGTGCCACAGATCAATATTCCAAAAAAAACACCCGTGTCACCCTTCCCAAAATGTTAATAAGCGGGAAGTGGCAGGGACAATCTCCAAGCTTCAACACTCCAATGGCTGTTGTTGATGAAGTGAAGGAACTTCTTGGAGTTGCCACTACCATCTTCCAGCGAATGAATGAAACGGGCGATATGTTAAGAGTAGCCACTAATGTTGCAACTGCAAATCAGCAGAGAGCAATAGGCACCTACATTCCCGCCATCAGACCCGACGGCACAAAGGATGTTGTGATTGAAACTGTGTTAAAAGGGCAACCTTACAAAGGGGTTGCTTGGGTGGTTAACGCGTGGTATGTCTCTTCTTATGAACCGGTCTTTGATGATAATAATAACATCATCGGTATCCTGTATGTTGGTGAAAAACTTGAATCAGTTCCATCACTCCGTCGTAATATTCAGAATGTGAATGTTGGGGAGACCGGAAAAGTTACGATTTACGGAGGATCAGGAGACCAAAAAGGGAAATATCTTATTACAAGTGATGGAAAGAAGGAAGGTGAAAACGCCTGGTTTGTAAAAGACTCCGAGGGAAATTATTATGTTCAGAAAATTATTAATGACGCCGTAAATTCAAACGACGCGGTTTTTCATTCCTACCAATATTCGGAGCCCGGTTCGGGTAAACCTCCAAAAACGAGAGTTTCTGTTTCAGTTTATTTTCCTCAATGGGACTGGGTAATTACGGCATCAACCTTTGAAGAAGAATATTACAGTGCAAAAAAAGGAGTTGAAGCAATTACCGAGTGGTTCACAAGAAGAATGCTTTTGTGGACAGGCGGAATTCTTATCCTCACACTAATTATCGCATATTATTTCAGCAACAGAATTACAGCACCAATCACAAAACTGATTGGAAGTGTCGAAAAAATAGCCCTGGGCGACCTCAAAGGTGGCAATGATGAACTTGTGGCTTATGAAATGAAACACAAGGGAGCCCTTGGGTTGACCCGAAGACTAAAACTTGACGACAGAGATGAGTCATTCATTCTTGTAATGTCGGTTAAAAAGATGGCTGCAAACCTCTTCTCTCTCCTCAGTCAGGTTGGTCATTCAGGTGTTCAGGTAAGTTCATCTGTATCCCAAATCTCAGCTTCTGCAAGAGAACTTGAAGCAACTGTTGCAGAACAGGCTGCTTCGATAAAAGAAGTGACCGCCACTGCCAAAGAGATATTACAGACTTCAAATACATTGATGAAAACGCTCGATGACAACATCGGTAACAGCGTAAATGTTGCCGCTGAAACAGCTGAAGAAGGAAGAAACAACCTCAACACTCTTGAGGATGCAATGCATCAGTTGATAAAAGCCACAGGATCAATCTCGGCAAAACTTGCAGTAATTAATGCTAAAGCAAATAAAATATCAACCGTGGTTACAACCATCAATAAAATTTCTGATCAGACAAACCTGCTTTCACTGAATGCAGCCATCGAGGCTGAAAAAGCCGGAGAGTTTGGAAAAGGTTTTTCTGTTGTAGCCCGTGAGATAAGCAGACTGGCGGATCAAACAGCAGTTGCTACACACGACATTGAACACATGGTAAGAGAAATGCAATCATCTGTTTCTTCAGGTGTGATGGAAATGGACAAGTTTTCTGAAGAAGTGAGGCAGGACAGCGTAACGGTTTCCTCCATTTCTGAACGATTAAGTGAAGTTATTGATAATGTTAATGCCCTTGCACCCCACTTCGAAAGTGTAAATTCAGGAATGAAAAGCCAGACAGAAGGAGCCGAACAGATAAGCGAAGCAATGCAACAACTTTCGGTGGCTGCCGAGCAGACAAAAGAATCACTTCAGGAGTTTAAGTCGGCTACAGGTCAGTTGAACACTGCCGTAACAACATTAAACGAAGAACTTCACAGATTTAAAGTAAGCTGACCATGGAAAAATTTAAATTAACCATCAATCTCCTTTTGAGGCGGCTTACTGTTATGAACAAGCTCTCCCTCATAGGGCTTGTTCTGGGAGTTCCTCTTACCATCCTGTTGGTTGTCAGTCTTAGTAACCTGATGGAGGGAGTGGATTTTGCCGAAAAAGAACAAAGCGGAATAAAGTATATCCGGCCTCTGAGTGTGTTAAAAGTTCAAATACTAAAACATAAATCGTTCACTTTTGCCGCCGGTGCTGCAAAAACTGATTTCCAGAAAAGCCTTACAGAACTTAATGCCCAGATTAAAGATGAATTTGATATTCTCATTGCTCTCTCGGAAGAAGAGGGTGAACACATCCAACTTGATGAAAAAACTTTATCACAGATGGAGGAATATGATCTTTCACCACGGACATTACTCACAAAGTGGGAAAAACTTGTAACTGTCCAGAAAGGTCAACACAGTTCACTTTCAGATCAGGATTACAACAAAATCATCGCCGATATCAGCAAACTTACCAAACTTGTTGGTATCAAATCAAACCTGATACTTGATCCTGAGGGAGATTCTTATTACTTAATGGATGTTGCGTTGTTGCGCATGCCCAAAGTTCAAGAGCTGCTCACATCGGCTTTTACACTCGCCGTTGAGGATGAACAGGATTCTGTTTTTAATTATGACCGTATGGCCGAGATAATTTATCTAAACCGTACACTCAGAGAAGCAGTGCTTGAAGATATTCCCGGTTCAATTAACAGTGCAATTGAACAGGACCCCAAGTTTCATGATAAATCGGAATCACTCTCAAAAACACTTATCCCTCTTGTTGAAAGATATCGTACGGGAATTGGCTCGTTGATCGAGGTTTTTGAAAATATTATAAGAAACAACAAAACTGCCGGCATCGAAGATCTGACCAACAAAACTGAAGAGCAATTAAATGAGAGCCTTCTTTTTTGGAACGCCACCCTCACCGAACTTGAGATTTTGATCGATACAAGAATCAACTATTTTTATGCTAACATCCTCGTAACCCTTCTTGTTGCCATCGCAGCATTTGTTTTTGCTTTTGTGTTCATTTTCCTGACAGCAAGGGGCATAATGAATCCCGTCAAAGGAGTTGCTGCTATTGCCAATAACCTTTCGGCAGGAGACATCAAGGCCGCCAAAGAGGAGATAACAATTATTCAGGAGAGATTTGTTATCCCTTCAGGTAGAAGTTCAAAAGACAGGGATGAGATTTGGAATCTGTTCAGAGCCGTAAGATCAACCATCTATGATCTTGAAACACTTCTGGGTGAAGTAAGCAAAGCCGGAATTGCTGTAACTTCATCGGTAACCCAGATAACATCATCCGTTCAGTCACTTAATGCAGCAATTAATGAACAGGCTGCATCAACTGCCGAAGTAAACGCCACGGGTAAGGAGATATACAGTAGTTCAATCCATCTATCAAGGACAGTTGAGGAAGTCTCCGATAAATCGGGGAAAACACTTATACTTGCTGATAAAGGTGCCGCCGGCCTTGCTGAAATTACCACTTCAATGTCATCACTTGAATCGGGTTCAAAAGATATTTCTGAAAAACTGAAACTGCTTTACCACAAAACCGGAAATATCACAAATGTAATTACAACAATTACAAAGATTGCCACCCAGACAAATCTTCTTTCACTTAATGCTTCCATTGAAGCCGAAAAAGCCGGTGAATATGGAACAGGATTTTCCGTTGTTGCCGCAGAGATCAAAAGGCTTGCGGAAGAGACAGCTCTTGCCGCCCTTGAAATTGAAGAAATGATTCATGAAATGCAACAGGCTGTTAAAGAGGGGGTAATCGGGGTTGAAACTTATGCAGGCACCACCCGAAGCAGTGCCGGAAGAATTTCGGGAATTGCAGAAAGTATTAATGAAATTATTCTTTATACAAAAGATGTACTCCCAAGTTTTGAAGCAGTAAGCTCCCAGATGCAGATGCAAACCGATGGAGCCGAGCAGATCAGTGAAGCGATGAATGAGTTAAATGCAGGTGCCGTCCATACAAGAGAATCAATTTCGGAATTTAGTGAGATTACAGGCAGACTTGAAGGAGCCGTAAAATCGCTTCGTGATGTGGTTTCAAAATTCAGGTTTGGCGGTTAATAAATGCTCTGTCTTACGTTCGAAATAAGCGAAAATAAATATGCCGTTGAGGCTCAGGAAGTTATGGAAGTGGTTCCTCCTGTGAATCTCACTGCCATGGCAAAAGCCCCTGATTATTTCTCCGGAAGATTTAACTACAGAGGAATAATTGTTCCTGTAATTGATTTAAGATCGCTTATGATGGGGTTTCCATCCAAAATACTCCTCAGTACACGAATAATTATCGTTAACTATTATGTTGACGATAAGGTACATCTGCTTGGCCTATTGTGTGAAAGAGTGATGGATATTATCAGAATTAAAGAAGAAGACCTGCAAACACCGGGATATGTAACGGAAGAAACCAGTTATCTCGGTAAACTGATTAATTTGCGAACCGGCATTGTGCAGCTTGTAACTATTCATGACCTCTTACCCGCATTTGTGAGAAAAAATCTTTTTGTGGAGCCGGATGATGCGTAATTTTGATGTCGGGCTCGCTGCTCTGTTGCCTCTCCTTGCACGCACAATTGGACTGGATCACTCAACGATTGGAATCAAAAGCCTTGAACTTACGCTTAAAAGGAGGCTTTCACAAGTAAATTCTGAAAACGCACTCGAATATGTAAATTCCCTTGAGAAAGACAAATCTGAACTGCAAAAATTTGTGGAGATGATTGTTGTCCCCGAAACATGGTTTTTTAGAGATTATCAACCGTTTATGTTTCTGCAGGAAGAAGTAAAATCAAAATTTATGCGTACTGTCACTCAGCCGTTAAGAATTTTATCGATCCCTTCTTCCACAGGTGAAGAGCCATATTCGATTGTGATGGCGTTGAAGGAGATCGATTACCCTCTTCAGCTTCTTGCAATTGATGCGGTGGATATCAGTTCTGTGGCAACCGACAAGGCGATGAGAGGAGTTTACGGGAAATCATCCTTCAGAGGAGTTGAAGAATCGATTATAAAAAAATATTTTACAGTGGAAGGTGAAAGTTTTGTTTTATCAGAAGAGATTAAAAAGACGGTAACATTCCATAACGAAAACCTTGCAAATCCCTTTTTTATGCAGTATAAACTCCCTTATGACATGATTTTTTGTCGGAATCTCATAATTTATCTCGATGGAAAAGCCAGGGAAACTGCAATCAATCATATTAAAAGGTTGCTTAAACCCGATGGTTATCTTTTTTCGGGACATACCGAGGTGATGTTTTATTCTTCAAATGGATTCCGTTCAGTTTCACATCCAAAGTCGTTTGCGCTCTATATTGAGACACCAAAGCCGGAACCCGTCAGACGCCCTGTTTCAAGGGGATCAATTGAACGAACGGTTCCGCTGCCCCCTGTTGTCAAAAGACAATTCTCGACATCAAAAGTTGAAGGGAAAAGAAAAACAAACGAGATTCCACCGGCAGTTACCCCCGATTTTGAATACGAATATATTCAGGAGCTTGCCAATAGAGGTGAATTAACCACAGCGAGACGAAAATGTGAGGAATTACTCCAAAAAGACCCAACAAACAAAGAGTTGATATGTCTTATGGGTGAAATTAGCCTTGCAAGTGGTAAGGTGGATGAAGCTGAGAACAATTTTCTTAGAGTATTATATCTTGAGCCAAACCATACATTGGCTTTGGTGCATATCAGCCTGTTGTATGAGCAGAAGGGGGATCAAACTAAATCGACCCTCTATAAAGAACGGCTGAAGAGAGTGAATGAGAGGTCGAGATGAAACCCAAAGTTAAAGAAAGATGTTGGCAGGTTATTGGTGTTTTTGGAGATAAATCGTGTGAAAGTCTCACGGAATATCTTCATTGTAAACATTGCCCTGTTTACTCCGATTCGGCAAAGGAATTTTTCGACCGTGAGATCCCTGCCGAGTTTCTCGATTCCTGGACAGTTACTCTCTCAAAACAGAAAGAGAAAAGAGAACGGGGTGATATGTCGGTCACCATTTTCCGACTCGGAACGGAATACCTTGCAATCGACACAAATTGTTTCCTCGTGGCGGTGGAAGTGAAACCGGTGCATTTTGTCCCTTTCCGAACCAATAAATCATTCAGAGGTTTGGTAAATATCGATGGTGAACTGCTTCTCTGTTTTAACCTGGAGACATTGTTAAATATTTCCAGGAGTGACTACATCAATGTAACTGAAAAGGCAGTTTACAAAAGGATGATTGCCATCAGAACAGGCGGTGAACGAATTGTGTTTGAAGTGGATGAAATTATTGGAGTGAAGCGAATCTCCTCATCGGCTATAAAACCGCTTCCGGCAACCGCCCAGAAAGCAACGGAGATTTTTTCCAACGGAATTTTTGAAACAGAAGAGTTAACAGCAGGTCTGCTGAACGAAACTAAAATTAGTGAGTCGTTCAGATCTTCTCTTAAATATCAGTGATTATGCAGAACATGGTTTTACTTGAAATATTTCGCACCGTACTTCTGGAAAATCTTCCAAAGTACGAGAAATTTGTGGCTTCGGGGTCAATTGACGACATAAAACCGTTGATCTCTGTGATTCAGACTATCCGTTCTTCAGCAAAGCTTGTTTCACTTGAACTGCTTGTTGAACTGTGTGTCTCAATGGAATTGTTCCTTACGAGAAGTCTTGAATTGAATGAACCGATAAGTGAGTTAAACAGGAATTTTTTCCTCACTGCCGGCGAACTTATGAAGGAGCTTACTCATGTTGATCCGGCAGAAATTCCTAAAAAGACCGATTCAAGCGACCTTCTGATTGCCGATCTCACTACATATTTTACCAAACCCCGGCTGCAAACTTCGCAACCCGAGGCACCTCAACCTGTGGTCAGTAAAACCAAATCGACAGTTGATCCCGTTCTCATAGGCTTGTTTAAATCCGAAATGGCGACCCACTCAAAAGTGATGTTTGATGTTTTGGAGAAGGGCACTTCTGCAACAAAGGATGAACTTAGCGGGATGATGAGAGCTGCCCATTCAATCAAGGGTGCATTCAGGATCACCGGTTTTAATCCCGGAGCCGGACTTGCCAGTAAAATGGAAGATTATTTTAACACTTTGATCTCCGGCGAAGCCACCATTTCTGAAGAGTTGATCAACAAGTATAAAGAAGTAACATCTTTTTTCCATTCTTTAGTGGACACCCCTGATGATGAAATCCCGGCAAAAGCTTCTGATATCACACTCATCAGTAAATTAACTTCTCTTTTGGATGGATCGAAAGCAACACCCTTTCAACCTAAAGCACCAAAACCGGAGCCTCCTAAACCACAGAAGGAAAAAGTTGAGTCAAAACTTGACCTTTCCATGGTTGATCTGTTTAAAATAGAACTCGAATCAAACACCAAAGTGCTCGAAAGAGGGCTTGTGGATGCCGAAGGAGAAACTTCAAAAGAGAAACTTGAACCACTGATGAGAGCAGCCCACTCGATAAAAGGGGCTGCCAGAATTGTGGGGATCAATCAAGCTGTCGGGCTTGCTCACTCAATGGAAGATGTGCTTAGCCTCGCCATAAAAAGTGAGATAAGACTCTCCGACAAACATATCGACCTCCTGCTTCAAGGGAACGATATATTTAAATTTATTTCACGGCTTTCTGGATCAGAAATTGAATCGGAGATCGTCAATAATATTGATAAAATCAACTCAATCTCTGCTTCCCTTTCAGGAGTGGTTTCAGGTGAAGAGACTCCCAAGCAGGCTAAAACCGATGAAAAAGTAACTCAGGCTCCTCAAAAAACGGTAACTCCACACAAAGAGAAAAAAGAGGATGCACTTTTTGTAAGAGTGCTTGCAGATAATCTAAACAGATTATTGGGGCTTGCCGGAGAGATCAAAATTCAGGCAAAGTTTACAAAACCGTTTCAAAATAATCTTCTGGCTTCAAAACAAACTTTAAGAGAAACCTCAAGACTTCACGAGAGCCTCACCTCAAGAATAGAGGAGATGGGTCTTACTGAAAAACTGGCGGACAGACTTGACGGATCGCAGGAAGCACTCGAAAGACTTGAGTGGAACCTGAATACAATTATCGACCGTTTTGAGATATTTTCAAGAAATATCGAAAGATTGTCGGAATCACTCGGGAATCAGGTTATTGCTTCCAAAATGAGACCGGTTTCAGACGGACTTCATGGAATCCCGAGAATGGTAAGAGACCTCGCCCGCGATTCGGGTAAAAAAATCAATTTTGAAATTTTTGGCGACGATACAATGATCGATCGCGACATTCTCGATAAGATCGAAGCTCCATTATCACACCTGATCGCCAACGCCGTTGATCATGGTATTGAAACTCCCGAAGAACGACTCGCTGCAGGAAAACCGGAAACGGGACGGATAGTCCTCGAAGCCGGGCACAGAGCAGGTTTCCTTACCATCACAGTGGAAGATGACGGTAGAGGTGTGGATGAAGCTGTAATCAAATCAAAAATAATTGAAAAAGGTTACGTATCGGCTGAAATGTCTGAGAACCTCAGTAAAGCTGAAATTCTTGATTTTCTTTTTCTTCCCGGCTTTTCAACAAAAGTTGGAGTTTCAAAAGTTTCGGGAAGGGGAGTTGGACTCGATATTGTAATGAACCTGATCCATCAGGTTGGCGGGAAATCAAAAATTGACTCGGAACCGGGTAAGGGAAGTAAATTTACTCTTCAACTCCCTGTTACACTTTCAATTTTAAGAGCCCTTTTACTTAAAGTAAATTCTGAACTTTATGCCCTTCCTCTTGCCAGAGTTGAGACACTTTTGAGCATCAGGGAGGATGAAATGTACACCATCGAAGACCGTCAATATTATAAATGGGCAGGTGAAAATCTTGGTATAGTTAACTGTACACGCCTGATGGGACTTACGGACGAGGGGAGCAAGGGTGAATTTATAAACCTTGCCGTTGTTGGTGATCGAACAGGAAAATATGCCGTGGCGGTGGATGCTTTTCTTGGTGAAAGAGATATTGTTGTCTCAGTAATTGACGGTAAACTTGGTAAAATCCCCAATATTTCTGCGGCGGCTATACTTGAAGAAGGTTCAATTGCGTTAATAATTGATCCCGATGATTTGATCCACTCAATCGAAGCTCACATCAAGGGAGCCCGACCCGATAAAGTGACCTCACACCTGATTAAAGCCGGAAAAACAAAAAACATTCTGGTTGTGGATGATTCCCTCACGGTTCGTGAAGTTGAAAGAAAATTGCTGGAGAACAGTGGTTACACAGTGGTTACAGCGGTTGACGGAATCGACGGTTTTAATACTCTTCAGAAAGAGGAGTTTGATCTTGTTATCACAGATGTTGACATGCCAAGAATGAACGGAATACAATTTGTCGAAAAGATCAAATCTGACCCAAATTATAAAGATATTCCCGTAATGATAGTATCCTACAAAGACAGGGAAGAGGATCGTTTGCTTGGCTTAAATGCCGGTGCAAACTATTACCTTACCAAAAGTTCTTTCCATGACGAGAGTTTAATAAATGCTGTAATCGACCTCATAGGAGAGGCTACATGAGAATTGGAATTGTAAACGATCTTTCACTTGCTGTTGAAGCCTTGCGACGTGTGATCATGATGGTTGAAAATCTTGAAATCGCCTGGGTGGCCTATGACGGGAAACAGGCTGTTGAACTTGCAATAAAGGACAGGCCCGATCTTATCCTGATGGATCTTATTATGCCTGTAATGGATGGAGTTCAGGCAACAGCCGAAATTATGAAAAAATCGCCTTGTGCAATTCTTGTTGTAACGGCATCTGTTGGGGGAAATTCATCCAAAGTTTTTGAAGCGATGGGGCATGGTGCCCTTGATGCTGTGGCCACTCCCGTTTTCGATTTTTCAGGGAATGCTACGGGTGCCGGTGAACTGATCGCTAAAATCAATTCCCTAAAACGCCTGATTCAAGGGAAAAGTTATTTTAAACCTGTAATAGCCAAACGGGCAGCGAGAACGGCTTTCCCTCTTGTTGCAATTGGATCTTCAACCGGAGGACCAAAAGCTCTTGGAACAATTCTCTCCCTTTTGCCCGAAAATTTTAATGCAGCATTAGTGATAATTCAGCATGTTGATCAACGATTTGCCGAAGAACTTGCAACCTGGCTTAATAAACAAACTCCTCTTACTGTTTCCATTGCAGTGCAAGGGCAGTCGCCTGCGGCTTCCAATGTTTATCTTGCCGGGACTAATGATCACCTTATAATCGACAGATATGGAAGGTTTGCTTATGTGGCTGAACCAAAAGAATATCCATATCGCCCCTCTGTTGATACATTTTTTTATTCTCTTCTTGATAACTGGGGTGCAAAAGATGCCGCAGTTCTCCTTACCGGAATGGGAAAGGATGGAGCTGACGGGCTTTCACGCCTGAAAGAGAGTGGTTGGATGACCATCGCTCAAGATGAGAAATCATCAATTGTATTCGGAATGCCAAAAGCAGCAATTGAACTTAATGCTGCTGTGAAGGTGCTCGACCCTGAAAGGATTGCCGGAGAATTGATAAATCTATATGCAAAAAAAGGAATTTAAGTGATGCAGCAGACAGAAAAGATACTCTCTAAGTATAAAATTAAAGTTTTGTTAATTGATGATCAACAGATTGTGGGAAGTGCCGTGGGCATGATGCTTGCAAATGAACAAGACATCGAGTTCCATTTTTGCCAACAACCCGCGATGGCTCTTTCAATGGCTTCCGAGATTCAGCCTACTGTGATTCTGCAGGATCTTGTAATGCCTGACATTGATGGTTTAACTCTTGTTAAGTTTTTTAGAGGACATCCAAAACTTAAAGATGTCCCCTTGATTGTTCTCTCATCAAAAGAGGAAGCTATTACCAAAGCCGATGCTTTTGAGGTTGGAGCAAACGATTATCTTGTAAAACTTCCCGATAAAATTGAATTGATTGCAAGAATCCGATATCACTCAAAAGGATATATCGCCCTTCTTGAAAGAAATGAGATGTATCAGGCACTGCTCGAAAGTAAAGAAGCACTTGCACATGAGTTAAACAGAGCTGCCGAGTATGTAATTTCACTCCTTCCTGCTCCTCTAAAAAAAGGAATTGTGCTCTCTGAATGGATGTTTGTGCCTTCGGCTGATCTTGGAGGAGATTCATTTGGTTATCACTGGATCGACAGCGAACACTTTGCAGTTTACCTGCTTGATGTTTGTGATCATGGGGTGGGTCCGGCACTTCTGTCTGTATCCGCATTAAATGTTCTCAGGAGCCAAACACTTCCACACACCGATTTCCGTGACCCTGCATCTGTGTTGAATACATTAAACGAAACATTTGTGATGGAGAAACAAAACAACCTCTATTTTACGATCTGGTACGGTGTTTTTAACAAAAATACAAGAGTCTTAAACTATGGAAGTGCGGGGCACCCGCCGGCACTACTGTTTACACCCGATGGTGAAATTCATGAATTAATCACCAAAAATTTGATTGTGGGTCATCTTCCAAAGTTCCCTTACAAATCGGCACAAATTGAAGTACCCGTTGGATCAAAATTTTATGTTTTTTCTGATGGAGTTTATGAAGTGGAAGTGGAGCATGGAAAGATGTGGACACTCGAAGAAATGAGAGACCTGCTCAAATCTGAAATGACCGATAATAATGATGAACTGGAAAAATTGCATCTTTACCTGCAAGACCTGAATAAGGATGACAATCTGCCCGATGATTTTTCAATTCTTAAATTAAACTTTGAAGCATGACAAAAACCTTTTTATCCATTGTAACCATAATCCTCTTTTTTTTTAGTTCAATATATTCACAGGACCTGCCAAAGGGGTTAACCAAAGCCGAAGTTGAATTGATGGAATCTTATGTCTCCCCCTCGGCATCTCCGGAGGCATTTACCACCCCGCCACCATTTCCCGTAAGAACAATGGCTGAGTGGGAACAGTTGAGTGGAATAATCATTACCTGGACAAGTTATCAGTCGATTTTAAGACAAATTGTTGATTTTGCGCAGGAAGAATGTCTTGTTTATATAGTCTGTAGTGATTCAAACAGTGTAAAAACCTACCTCACTCAAGGAGGTGTTCCGCACAATAATCTTAAGTTCATTATCGCCCCGTTTAATTCGATTTGGGTGAGGGATTACGGTCCATGGACAGTATATGGAAATGATGTTGACAGCATGGTTTTGGTTGACTGGGTTTACAACCGTCCACGCCCCAGCGATGATGCTCTTTCTCAGGCTTTTGCAAATACGATGAATTATCCCCTTTATCAGACAATTAATGAACCGACACGACTGGTTGCCACCGGCGGAAATTTTATGGTTGACGGGTTGGGAACGGGATTTTCTTCACACCTTGTAACCAACGAAAACACAAATAAGACTGAAGCACAGATAAATCAGATCATGTCAGATTATATGGGTCTAAACAGGTATATAAAAATGGCGGTGCTCCCTTACGACGGGATTCACCATATCGATATGCACATGAAACTCCTGGATGAAGAAACCCTTTTGGTGGGACAATACCCTGCGGGAGTCTCTGATGGACCACAAATTGAGCTCAACTTACAATATATTCTTAACAACTTTTTGACTCCTTATGGAAGACCCTATAAAGTGGTCAGGATACCGATGCCACCCGATGGAAACAATCAATATCCATCACAGGGAGGTGATTATAGAACTTTCACAAACTCGGTTTTTGTAAACAAAACGGTTATCGTACCAACTTATGACCTGAGGTATGATTCCACCGCATTAAGAATTTACAGAGAATCTCTGCCTGGTTATAATGTTGTTGGAATCAACAGTAATTCTATCATCCCTGCCAGTGGTGCCATCCACTGTATCACAAAAGAGATTGGTGTAACCGATCCTGTTTTTATAGCTCACGATCCTCTTCAATTCAGAAGAGCAAACCCGGGAACGGGTTATACAATTAAAGCTTTTGCAAAAAGTAAACACCCTCTCGTATCAGTTAATCTTTTTTATTCCACTAATATTGGTGGCGGTTGGCAAAGTGTTCCACTTTCATCAATGAGTGGAGATACAATGTTTTGTAATATCCCTGAATTTCCCGTTGGAACCAGAGTTTATTACTATTTTCAGGCAACAACAGCAGCAAGAACCATCACTAAGCCGGTAACTGCTCCAGCTGGTTATTATGTTTTTACATCCGACGAACCATTGCCCGTTGAACTCGTCGCTTTTGACGGTTATTCACAAAACGGAGAAGTGGTTCTGAGATGGGTGACTGCAACTGAACTTAACAACAGAGAGTTTATAATTGAAAAGCAAATTGAGGGAAGTGAAGTGTGGCTGGTCGCAGGATCCATTCCGGGAAAAGGTACCATCTTAACACGATCAGAATATTCATTTATCGACAAAAATCCGGGTAATGGTGTTGTCTCATACAGATTAAAACAGGTTGATTTTGATGGTACTTCAACACTTTCCATTTCTGTTGATGTAACTGTTGGGGCATTTGAATATAACCTTTATCAGAACTATCCAAACCCCTTTAACCCCACCACTAACATCTTTTTTGACTTAAAAGGAGATGGAATGGTGAATCTTGTGGTTTATAACTCGATTGGTGAAAAAGTGAGTGAACCGGTGAACGGGTTTATGAACAAGGGGATTCATAAAGTGCGGTTTGAAGCAACGGAGCTTCCTGCAGGTGTATATTTTTACAGATTATCTGTGGCAGATTTGGACGGAGTTAAGGCTTTTTCACAGACCAAAAAGATGATACTGGCAAAATAGAAGAGTTTATTAAGAAAAGAGAAGCAGGACGGAGACCACCGCCCTGCTCCAATGCGATTAATTAATCAGGCAGGTTTATTTTATAAACTTTTTATTTCTTCTTCTCTTCAGGCTTTCCGTCAGCCATGGTAAGTCCAAGACCGCCATGATCCATAATGATGTTGTGTTCAGCCGCCTTCTTTTGGTGTCTGAGGCCATCAAGTGCGATAATAACCGCGAATGTCAATAATACTAATATAACTACCATTTTGTGTCTCCTTCCCGAGAACTTATTCAACATTTATCTGCCTTTATATATGCAAATAGCGTGCCACACTATTTTTGTTGTTCGTAACCCATTGTTATTAAATGAGTTAACCTCATTCCCGGGATTTTCGATATTTGAATAAATGTTGAATATTTCAACACCTGATATGCCAAATCGACATAACTCCTTTATTTACAACAAGTTAACACTGTGTAATAAATCTACAGACGATTTGGCTGTTTTACACAATCTCTACACTCTCCTGTGCGTCCAAAATTTTGAATGGACATTGAGATAAAATTTGTGTAATTTCCTTCGATAGATTCATTTATTTTTGAACAAGTCCTTATTCCGGTAATTCATGAAGAAAATTAAAGCCATATCCCCGATAACTTTTTTGTTTATCAGCATTGTCTTGGCATTTTCATCCTGTTCCGACGAAAAAGAAATATCCGAATCAACTCAATTTGTTAAACTTCTGGAAAAGACCAGGAGTATACCCCCGAATGCACCCGAATATCCCTCTCTTCTTGATTCCCTTGAAAAATTGGCAAATCTCAGCAAAGACCCTGAATTAAAAGTTGATGCCCTTTCCCTCAGGGGTGAATATCTAAATAACAAAGATAAATTTCTTGAAGCGATTGTGGTCTTTAAAAAATCAATAACGCTTGCCGAGGAACTTGGTTTAAGTTTACATCTGGGCAAAGATCTGGAAAACATTGGTAAAAGTTATTACAAATTGAAAGACCATGACAACGCAGTTGCTTCCTTTAAAAGGTCAGCTACCATCAGGGAAGAGGCGGGTGATTCTGTGGGAATGGGGTCATCACTCAACAATGCCGGCTTTGTTTATTGGATGGTAACCGAGTTCGACAGTGCAATTATCTATTTTAACAAAGCTCTTGAGATCAGGAGCAAACTACCCAATACCGACCATCATGCAACAACGTTGAACAATCTTGGGACAATATATTTCAACTGGGCAATCTACGACAAAGCTCTTGAATATTATATGAAATCACTTTCACTTCAGCGTGAGATAAAAAATGATTATGGCATTTCGATAAGCCTCACGAACATCGGTCTTGTTTATAACGAAACGGGACAACATGAGGAAGCAATACAATATTATAAAGAGAGTCTTCCTCATGCAATTGACTCAAAAGACACTAATGTGGTTGGATATGTTTATCAGGGACTCGGGTATGCATTTGAGGATATAGATGTTGATTCATCGATCTACTATTTTAAGTTGTCACTGGCAAAATATCAAAGTGCTTCATATCCTCCCGGAATTATTCTCGCTTTAAGGGGGATCGGTGATTTTTATTTTAAACTCAAAGATTACGAGGTTTCGGGGAGAAATTTTGAGGAGATGTACCGGCTTGCCGTAAGTGAAAAAATTCAATTACGCGAAGCTGAGGCATTAAAGGGACTTGGTGAGGTTTTTCTTGCTCAAAATAAGCTAAATCAGGCTAAATCTTACCTTGAAGAAAGTCAATTGATTGGCGCAAGACTTGGGAACAAGGTGTTGTTAAGAGATGTTAGTGAGTTGATAAGTGAAATTTTTGAAAGGCTTGGTGATAAAGACAGTGCACTTGTGGCGCTGAGAGTCCATCTTAAATATGCCCAGGAGATCCAGGGTGAAGAGATGAGCAGAAGACTAATTGGACTTAAAAATAAATTTCAGTTCGAAAAATATGAACTCGATTTACAGAAACAGATGTATGAAAACAAAACACAGAGAATAACAATATTGGCCGCTGTCCTGATGCTTGTTCTGTTTCTAATAATTGTTTTACTCCTCTTTCGTGTAAACAACAGGATGAAAAAAACCAATAACCTGCTTAACGAACAAAATGAATTGATAGAGGGACAATCAAAGGAACTTGCTGTAATAAACCAACAGCTTGTCGAATCAAATGATGCCAAGGATAAATTGTTCTCAATCATTAGTCACGATCTTCGTAGTCCGTTCCAGTCACTGCTTGGAATTACCAGTTTACTCAAGGAAGATTTTTATGAGTTGACCAATGATGAAAAACTACATTTGATAATTGGACTTGAGGAAACAAGCAGAAAAACTTTTGATCTTCTTGAAAATCTCCTTAATCTTTCTGCTTCAAGGATGGGAAAACTGGCTTTTGATCCCCTTGATATAGATGTTTCTGAGATAGTAACCAAAACTTTATCATTGCATGCTGAGCAGGCTGCAGGGAAAAAAATTTCGCTCAAATCGAATGTTCGTAGCGGTCAATTTATTTCAGGTGATCCAAACATGCTTGAGATTGTATTCAGAAACCTTTTGAGTAATGCGATTAAATACACTCATGAAGAGGGAGAAATATTAGTTGACTCGTGCGATTCTGATGGATTTGTCTGTTTTTCCATCAAGGATAATGGTATCGGGATGGACAAAGAAACTAAAGCTAATATTTTTAATATTAATGCAGTTCGATCACAAAGAGGAACCAGGGGTGAAAAGGGAACAGGGCTTGGAATTGGGCTCTGTAAGGAATTTGTTGATAAACATAATGGTTTCATAGAAATAGAAAGTGAACCGGGAGTTGGAACCATATTTCGGATTAAACTCCCAAAAAACGGTGGTATAAAACCCGAATAATAATTGGAGTATAAAACAAAATGTCATTTAATCTAAATAAATTTACAGTAAAAGCTCAGGAAACCGTTCAAAAGGCGATCGAAATTGCCGGCGGTTACCAAAATCAAATAATAGAACCCCTTCATATTCTTGCTGCACTTGTTGAAGAAAGGAATGGTTTAGCCGATTCTCTCCTTCAAAAAACAGGTGCCAACAGCGACCGAATAAGAATTAAAGTCTCTGCAGAGATGGATAAACTTCCCAAAGTAAGCGGAACCGCAGCAAGTGACCTTAAACTCTCCACAAATTCCTCAGTGCTTTTCGACCGGGCTGCTAAACTTGCGGGTGAGTATAAGGATGAATTTGTTTCAACCGAACATATTCTTCTTGCAATGGCTGAAGACTCAACTGATGCCGGAAGACTGCTCAAAGACGCAGGGGTAACAAAAGATGATCTTTCAAAAGCGGTAGAACATATCCGTGGTGGAAGCAGGGTAACTTCCCAAAATGCGGAGGACTCCTATGCCTCACTTGAAAAATATGGAAGAAATTTGAATGACCTTGCAAAAGCCGGAAAACTTGACCCAGTTATTGGCAGGAATGATGAAATCAGGCGTGTAATGCAGGTGCTTTCGCGCCGTACAAAAAACAATCCTGTCCTTATAGGTGAACCGGGAGTTGGTAAAACCGCAATTGCTGAAGGTATCGCACAAAGGATAGTTTCCGGTGATGCTCCCGAGACAATAAAAACCAGGCAGATTATTGCTCTTGATGTTGGATCACTTATTGCGGGTACCCAATACCGCGGTCAGTTTGAAGAGAGACTAAAGGCAGTTATCAAGGAAGTTCAAAATTCGAACGGTCAAATTGTCCTCTTTATTGACGAGATGCATACACTTGTAGGAGCAGGAAAAACCGAGGGGGCAATGGATGCTGCAAACATCCTTAAACCTGCATTGGCAAGAGGTGAACTCCATTGTATCGGTGCCACAACTCTTGACGAATACCAAAAATATATCGAAAAAGATGCCGCTCTCGAAAGAAGATTTCAACCTGTAATCATTGCAGAACCAAATGAGGAAGATTCAATTTCGATTTTAAGAGGATTGAAGGAGCGGTATGAAGTACATCATGGAGTACGGATAACCGATGCTGCAATTGTTGCGGCTGTTCAACTTTCGAACAGGTATATCAGCGACCGTTTCCTCCCCGATAAAGCAATTGACCTTATTGATGAATCGGCTTCCCGACTCAGGATTGAGATCGATTCAATGCCGGAGGAACTTGATGTACTCGAAAGAAAAATTAAACAACTTGAAATAGAGAAAGTGGCTCTCACCCGTGAAAAAGATGATGCTTCTCAGAGAAGACTGGAAGATCTGAATGAAGAACTCTCGGAACTGATTGAAGAGAGAAGTGAAATCAGAGTCCATTGGGAACGGGAAAAAGAAAAAATTAGTCAGATCCGCGAAATTAAATCTCAGATAGAGAAACTTCGTGCAGATTCAGAGATGTATGAAAGAGAAGGAAATCTTTCAAAAGTTGCTGAAATCCGATATGGAACTCTTCCCGAATTGGAAAGAGAACTTGTTGAGGATACGGTTCAATTAAATGAAGTTCAGAAAGAAAAACGACTCTTAAAAGAGGAAGTTGATGCAGAGGATGTGGCCGAAATTGTTTCACGCTGGACCGGAATCCCCGTCACCAAAATGCTTGAAAGTGAGAGAGCAAAGTTAATTCACCTCGAAGATCAACTTCATAAAAGGGTTATCGGACAGGATGAAGCAGTGGTTGCTGTTTCCAATGCAGTAAGAAGATCCCGCGCCGGACTTCAGGATGCCAACAAACCCACGGGTTCATTTATTTTCCTTGGAACCACAGGTGTGGGTAAAACTGAACTTGCAAAAGCCCTTGCAGTTGCTCTTTTCGACGATGAACATGCAATGATCAGGATTGATATGTCGGAGTATATGGAAAAATTCTCCGTTTCCAGACTTATAGGTGCACCTCCTGGATATGTTGGTTATGAGGAAGGCGGGCAACTTACTGAAGCCGTTAGGAGGAGACCATATTCAGTGATTCTTCTTGATGAGATTGAAAAAGCACATCCTGATATATTTAATATCCTTCTTCAGGTTCTTGATGATGGAAGGCTTACTGATAATCAGGGAAGAACTGTCGATTTTAAGAATACAATCATCATTATGACATCGAATCTTGGTTCCCAGTTGATTCAGGAGAGTTTCATGAACAGCAAAGATGAAGATATTGATAATGTGATGGGAATATTGCGTATGCAATTGGGTGATCTGCTGAGAAAAACGATAAGACCCGAGTTCCTTAACCGAATTGATGATGTTATTTTGTTTAAACCACTTAGACAGTCAGAGATAAGAAAAATTGTGAAAATCCAACTCGACGGCGTAATAGCGATGTTGGCAAAAAAAGATATTACATTCACAATTACAGATGAGGCAGCCGATTGGTTATCCGAATTGGGTTATGACCTTACCTATGGTGCCCGACCACTAAAAAGAACAATTCAAAAACATATCATCAATCCCCTTGCACAGGAGCTAATCGCCGGTGCCTTCTCCGATGGTGACTCAATCATTGCCAAGGTTGATGGACGAGGTAAAATCATTTTCACAAAGGGATAACCAATAAAGGAGTTGTATATTTAAAGTCACTTTATAAAATTTTTGAATTAAACATTGAACAAAACTTTTTCAGTTTTAATATTTGTAGTTTTTACTTTTATTGCCTGTCCGCAACAACGAGATACAATAATTATATCCGGGAGTGAATATCAGGCCGGCGGGTTACACAGAACAATGTTTGGTGACTTGTGGAGAGATGTCTGGGCAACACCGATTAAAATACCCGTTCTCGATTTAAAAACTTTTGCCGGTGGACTTGTCCCTGAAAAAAGGGGTGGCGGGATGCAAACCAAAACTCTTCATTTTAAAGGAGCTGACGGACAAACCTGGAAGTTTAGATCGCTAAATAAATTCCCCAAGCCAACTCTCCCCGACGACATTAAAAACACTCTGGTAGCAGATTTTATACAGGATCAGATAAGTACTTCACACCCTGCCGCTGCTGTTGTTCTTACTCCATTTATGGACTCCCTTGGAATTTTGAATGCACCACCCACCCTCTGGTTTCTTCCCGATGATCCAATCCTGGGAGAATTCCGCGAAGAATTTAAAAATCTTGCGGGAATGATGGAGGTTAATCCCGACGAAAATGAGGAGGGTGGAACTCCCTTTGCAAACGCTGAAAAAATAATCTCCACAGAAAAACTGGTTTACAGATTTCTCGATAAAAGGGATGAAAAAGTTGACGCCGCCGCATTTTTAACAGCACGGCTCTTTGATGTTTTTGTGGGTGATTGGGATCGCCACATGGGACAGTGGAAATGGGCCAAATACACCGTCAACGGAAAAGAACTCTGGAAACCGATCCCCAAGGACAGGGATCGCGCTTTCTCAAAGTTTGATGGACTAACTCCCTGGGTTTCAACTCTGATAATTCCCCAATGGAAAGATTTTGACTACGATTATCCACCTGCGGAGTTTGCCACATGGAGTGGCAGATATCTTGACAGAAGATTCCTCTCCGAGCTTACTCGAAATCAGTGGGATTCGGTTACAACTTTTGTAATTTCAAAACTGACTGATGACCTGATAGATTCATCGCTAAGCCGATTCCCGGAGGAACATAAACCCCTTTCAGTCACAGAGATAAAAGAAAAACTGATCTCAAGAAGGGGGAAACTTCTTGCTTTCTCAGATGAATATTATCGTCATATAAACAAGATTGTGGATATTTATGCCTCAGACAAGGATGATCATGTTGATATCCAAAGAACCGACACTTCAACAATTATCACCCTCTCCGGGAAAAAGAAGAAGGGGAGTGATTTAAGGGAGGTGTTATATCAAAAAGAGTTTGATAGTGAAATCGCATCGGATATAAGAATCCATCTTTCCGGTGGTGACGATCAGGTGAAAATTACCGGCACAGTTGAATCGGGACCCCTGATAAGAATTGACGGGGGAGAGGGAAAAGATCAATTTATCGACTCATCACATGTAAAGGGTTGGTTCCTGAACTTCCTTCCGATTAGAAGGGCAGAAAACAAAAACAGATTTTTCGACAATGATGCCTCAACCTCAGTAACTTACGGCAGAGGGACAAAATTTAGAGTTGAGGAATCTGTTGATGCAACGGAACCACAACAATATATAGAACCCACCTGGCTACAGGAAGGAAGAGGTTATGGTATCAACCCGGTATTTGATCTCTCATCCACAACGGGACTCCAACTTGGTGGAGGACCCATAATAATAAATTACGATTATCGTAAAAAGCCGTGGGATTCATGGTTAACTCTGACAGCAGCTTATGCAACCCGACCAAGAGACTTTGATTTTGTTTTTGAGAGTTACTTCAATTCGATTCTGGATGATGCTACAGTAAGTTTTAGAGCTTACAGGATTAACATCGAATTTAACAATTATTATGGTCACGGCAATAATACAGATTACAATAATGAACTTTTCGAAAGTGAATTTTACAGGATCAAAAGGCGAGTCACCAGTGGAGAAATGGGTGTTGATCTGCACATCGGTGACGGAATCAGAAATTATTATCAGGCAAGACTCTCTTTTTATGAAGTCAGCGTTCCTGAGGCATCTCTTTTAAAAGGACTGCCAAACGGAAGTTATGGTGATGGAGATTTGTCGGTTTTAACTCTCGGAACAGGATTTATTTTTGATAAAAGAGACAACATTGATCTTCCACTTGAAGGGTGGTATCTTAAGTTTGGAGGGAATTATAACCCAAAATTGTTCAACACCAAAGAATCTTTTTATAATGCTACTTTTGATCTTCGGGCATATATACCAATCTCATTTTTAAAAAATTCGGCACTTGCTTTTAGAGTCGGCGGTGAAAAAGTTGGAGGTGAATATCCATTTTTCGCGGCGGCTTTCCTTGGTGGGTCAAAAAATCTTCGTGCTTATAGAAATGAAAGATTTTCCGGAGATGCATCTTTGTTTGGAACCACAGAAATTAGGGTTGAGCTGGGTTCGATTAAAACCATAATCTACTCAAGAGTTGGAGTTTTTGCATTTGTAGAAACGGGAAGAGTTTTTAAGAATGGCGAAAATTCAGATATATGGCATCTCAGCAGCGGCGGCGGTGTTTATCTTTCCTTCCTGGACAGAGCCTTGATTCTGGCAACAACAGTTGGTTTTTCGAGCGAATATACCAACTATCATTTTACAACCAAGGTCCTTTTTTAACACGATATTCACGATTCCGTACTCTTTTGAACACGATCGTCACAATGATAAAAGATGGTCACGATTCATTTATCTTTTAAAGGTTCAGTTACATAAAGTTAAAGAAGCCGCCCTCTTCTTCATCATCAACTTCGTCCTGTTTTTTCTTCGATTTTTTCTGATATTTCAGGGAATTCCTTTCCCAAAAAACACCATCCACATATCCTTGAATTCCATTTTCAGTCTCTGCAAGTTCAAGACGATATTCCGTGGTTGCTGCAAAAACTTTATCGATTTCAATTCCAATATAGTGTCTGTTCAATTTTTTTGCCACAACGGATGAAGTCCCCGAGCCAAGAAACGGATCAAAAATCACATCACCTTCATTTGAAGAAGCAAGAATCAATTTTGCCAAAAGTTTCTCGGGTTTTTGAGTCGGGTGATCGGTGTTTTCAGACATCGACCAATATGGAATTGTAATATCAGTCCAGATGTTTGAAGGGTGGCTCATTCTGAATCTGCCTTCTTCGGTTTCCTGCCAGTCTTTGGCTTTTCCGTCCTCTTTATAAGGTGCAACCACACTTCTTTTTTCTTTAACCGCTTCGAGGTTAAATGTGTAATCATTTCCCATGGTGAAAAACCAGATATCTTCCATCGAGTTTTTCCAGTTTTTACTGGCTCCACGGCCTTTGTCCCTCTGCCATGTGATTCTGTTACGGAGTTTAAAATATTCACTTGCAACAGCAAAAATTGAAATGGAGCTGATAAAATCACCACATATATAAATTGTGGCTTCCGGTTTCAGAAGACGCAACATTTGGGGCAGCCAGCTTCTTAAGTAGGCCGAATACTCTTCAACGGGAAGTTTTCTAAACTTGGACGAACCAAACTCTCTGTCAAGATTGTATGGTGGATCCAGAATCAACAGGTCAACAAACTCATCAGGAAGAAACTTTATGATATCAAAAAGGTTTCTGTTTATTGTCTTATCGAGTATCTCATCAACGGAAACCGGTGCTTCGATATCGATAAGTTTTTTTGAATACTTCTCAATTTGGTCTTCATTGAGAGTTATTGTTTTATTTTTTGTTGCCCTTGGTGCAGGCATTTTAACTCCAAATATTTATGTTTTGCTACAAATATACACTTATATATAGATAAAGCATAATCGCTGCCTTACACTTGTGTATTACTTTTTCTTCAATACCATTCCGGTGGAAGGAGGAAGAGTAACTTTACCCTTACCTTTTCCAAGCGACTTGACTCCGGCTTTTTCAGCGTTAACCAACACTTCAAAATTCCCTTTGGGAAGTGTAAATTCCACCTTTTTATCTCTGTTGGCATTAAATAGAATAACAAAATGATCCTTGCCATGGTTCAATTCGTACCCCAAAGTAAATTCATCTTTAAGATCCATGAACTTTACCTCTTCATAATCAGCACGACGGAAAGCACTATAAGTTGAACGAAGTTTTGCGAGTCCGGCATAATAATCGACAAGACTTTTGTTTAAAGCCACATGTTCATAATTGATATAGTTTACTTCATTGTCCTTGTCGTAAGTGTTATGATCAACCCTGCCTCTGTAAGGATCGTTAACATCCACATCCGCAGGAACCACTTTTGATCTGCCATATTCCTGCCCGGCGTGGATCATTGTCATCCCCTGTGAGGTGTAGAGGAACAGGGCACCAAGTTTATTCAATTTTAGCTGAGTTGGTGTCAGTTTTGCGTTTTTATCAACATCAATTATTGTGGTACCTTCTTTAAGGTCGCCAAGGCCAATTCTGATAAAATCACCCAAAGTATAACCGTCGTGTGATTCAAGATAATTTACAGAGTGTTCTTTTTTGCGGAATAATCCCTTGTCATCCCTGAGCAGGGTTCCATTTACATAACTTTGAAGTCTTTGAGGTGTATTGTCACCATACCATTTTCCAAATATCCAACCCGGGTTTTCCTGTGGATTTTCACCTTTCACACCATTTCTGATCTGATCGTTCCATGACCCCCACTCTCTTTCAGAAAATCCTTTTGGATCGTATCCACCACCCCATGGTTCACAAACTATCACCACTTGAGGATTAACTTTTCTGAGCTCTTTAATGATCTCTTCTATGGTTACCCAGTCGATAAGTTTACCAAGATCAAACCTGAAGCCATCCACATGATATTCGGTCATCCAGTATTTTAGACTTTCGATTATCAGTCTTCTTGCCATTGGGGCTTCGGTTCTAAAATCGTTCCCACATCCACTTTCGGCTTTAAAACTGCCGTCATTGTTAAGGCGGAAATAATATTGTTTGTCAATTTCTTTAAAGCTTCCCAACTCATATTCAGAGATATGATTATAGACCACATCCATTATTACAGCAATTTTTTCTTGATGGAAAGCTTTAACCATCTGTTTAAAATCGTTGCGGGCTTTATCACTTTGTCCCATCCATTGGTTCCACCTTAGTTTTGACCAGTTTTCGGCATAATATGCCTCGGGAGCAAAAAATGCAGCGGTCATATATCCCCAATGATTTCTCTCGTATGGGTTCCATGTATTAAACCTGTTGGCTGCGGAATCGCGGAAAGGTATTTCAACATTTCCAAATTCCTGTGCCGGAAGGAGTTCAACAGTATTCACATTGAGGGATTTTATATAGTCGAGACCACCCTTCTTACCTTTTTCAGTAAGACCTTTATAGGTTCCCGGATTTTTTACGCCTGAACTTGGATGTACTGTCTGATCACGGAGGTGCATTTCATAGGTTATCAGGTCACGCCAGTCGCGCTGAATCCATTTGGTTTTTCCCCAATCAAAACCGCCGTCTTTTACAACAATTCCTTTTCTTGGGTTCATATATGTATTAAAGGTAGCAACTGATTTTGCATAAGGATCGAGGATTAGAATCTGACCTTTTTTAACCGGATCATCTTCGGGATTAATCACAATGTAGCCGTAAAAGAGACCATACTGGTCGCCACTTAGTTGGGCTTCCCAGACACCATCTTTATCTTTGGTCATTTTATGTTCAATGTAGTCGGTGTCTTCAACTTTTTTGAATGTCCTGAGAGCCACTTCGGTTGCTCTTGGTGCAAACACTCTAAAGATTGTATTCCCCCCCTCAACAAATGAGCCCAGTTTTTTGTCTGAATAGGCATTCAGGAATTCATCCTGTTTCTGAGCCTTAACCATTGTTTGAGACATGATAAACAACACCACTAATACTGATAAAATTTTGTGTCTTGAAGTCATAACTGATCCATAATTGGTTTTTTTGTAATAATCCGGCTTTAAAATTACAAAAAAAGAGTGAATAGAGGTGAATTGGACTTTTAATGATCGTTCGATCACTTTTAATCAGAGTTTGCGAGCGACTAATTGGACGAAATTAACCAGTATTCCGAGGAATTTCCTTAATTTCGTAAAGTATTATCATTTATTTAGGTGAAGTTGTGACAAAATACATTGTTAGTTTTGTTTTCCTCCTTCTTCTGCTCGCAACCACCCCTTTGGTTGCACAAAGAGCAGGTGATGTAGTCCCCGGAGAGATAATTATCCAAATGCGACCGGCTGCAGAAACCTCGGACATTTTATCTGAGTTTAGTTCGGCAGGACTTAAATCCGAACGCCTTCTTTCAAAAAGAATGAACATCTGGCTGATAAGCTATGATACAAAAAAAGCAAACGGCGACGATTTGCTTTTTGCCCTCAGAAGCCATCCACTCGTAAGTATTGTGCAATACAACCATGTTATGGATCTCAGAGATGATAAAAATTACAACGAAAGAAATCCCGAGGCTGTTGAAAATCTAACTTTCGACTCCCGTGGAACAACCCCCAACGACCCAAGATTTAACGAGCAATGGGCTCTTAACAACACCGGCCAAAGTGGTGGAACCCCCGACGCAGATATTGATGCTCCTGAAGCATGGGATTTTTCAAAAGGTGGACTTACCGCCCAGGGTGACACAATTGTTGTTGCTGTTATCGATGGTGGTGCCCAGATATCTCATCCCGACTTAAATTTTTGGGTAAACAGATTTGAGATTCCCAATAATTCGATTGATGACGATCTAAATGGTTATGTTGATGATTATCTTGGCTGGAATGCTTATAACAATAACGGAACACCTGATGGCGACAGTCATGGAACACATGTTTCCGGAATTGTTGCTGCCCGCGGAAATAATGGCGCAGGTGTATCAGGGGTAAACTGGAACACCAAGGTAATGATAATCTCGGGTTCTTCATCTTCAGAAGCCACTGTGGTTGCTGCTTATGCATTTGCTCTTGAACACAGAGCAACATATAACGAAACCAATGGAGCTAAAGGTGCATTTGTTGTCGCAACCAACTCCAGTTTTGGAGTTGATTATGGTCAACCGGCAAACTATCCGATCTGGTGTGCAATGTATGATTCCCTCGGGAAATATGGAATTTTGAGCTGTGCAGCTACTGCAAATCTTGGGATTAATGTTGACGTTCAAGGTGATATCCCAACTGCATGCCCAAGCAACTGGCTTGTGAGTGTAACTAATACCACAAGCACAGATGCCAGAAATTCGGGAGCAGCATACGGTTTAACTACAATTGATCTTGGTGCCCCGGGAAGTTCAATCCTTTCCACCGATCAAACAAATACATATACAAGCAAGACAGGTACCTCGATGGCAACTCCTACTGTTGCCGGTGCAATTGCACTTATGATCTCGGGAGCCAATGCCGATCTCATCCAGGCATACAAAACCAACCCCGGCCCAACTGCACTTATCTTTAAGCAGTATCTCCTTGATGCCACTGATCCTGTTTCTTCACTTCAGGGACAAACAGTAACCGGTGGTAGATTAAATGTTTTTAATGCACTTCTTGCAGTGGGAACTCCCCCGGATACAGTTGCTCCAACAGCGATAAACAATCTTGCAGTAGTTGAGCCGACTTCCGGAAGTTTAAAACTTACCTGGACAGCACCTCTTGATACTTCAAGAAATGGTGTGGTTGCATATATTGTGAGGAGATCAAACTCCCCCATTCTTACACAAACTGATTTTAACAATGCCACCCCTGTTGTTTGGAGCGGGACTCCACAACCATCCGGTGGAACCGAAAATTTTGTTGTAAGCGGGCTTAATCCCTCCTCAACTCTCTATTTTGCAATCAGATCTCAGGATACATGGGGAAACATCTCTGTTGTTTCCAATTCCCCTTCGGGAACAACACTTCAGGCTCCTGCATTGGGGCTCTCCACAAGAAATCTCGTAAGAACCCTGACACCCGGGTCAACCGTTTCTGATTCGATCATGATCAGCAATACAACTGCATATTCATCAACTCTCTCATACACAGTTGAATTGGCAAACAATACATTCCCTCAGGGTAGTTTGTTTATGTCACTTGTTGCTGTTGAGACAGAAAATGTTCTTCAGTTGATAAAATTTGCTGACAAAGAGAACCCAACACCCCGTTTTGGTTATTCAATTGACGGAATGGGTGGACCGGATTCAGCAGGATATAAATGGATTGACAGTTATGAACCAAACGGACCTGATTTTGAATGGGAAGATATTTCCACTACAGGGACTGAGCTCACCAACTGGGTTGCTGCAAGCACTTTTGGAGCAAAAGATGAAGGATATGCTCAGTTTAGTCCCGGATTTACTTTCAAATATTACGGTCAACAGTATACCACACTTTATGCGGGTTCAAACGGATTTATCTCCGTTGCACCATTTACCGGAAGCACTTTCACCAACGCTACCATGCCGGGGTCTCCAAATCCAAACGGTATCATGGCTGCCATGTGGGATGATCTTGATGGAACTAACGGTGGTAAGGTTTATTACAAAAACTACTCCGGAAAAACCATTATTCAGTATAAAAACTGGGAAAAGTATTCCGCTTCAACCTCGGATCTTAACTTTCAGATTATATTATTTTCTTCAGGAAAAATCCTTTATCAGTATCAAACCATGACAGGCACCCTAAATTCTGCTACAGTTGGAATTGAAAACCAGACAGGAACTGTTGGTCTGACAGTAGCACATAATGCTACTTACATCGCAAATAATCTGGCTCTTCAGTTTCAAGCTGAACCTGATTGGATTACTGCAACAAGTCTTTCCGGAATGCTTTATAACGGAAATTCATCTGCTGTTAAGTTGAATCTTTCAACTGTTGAAATACCACTTGGAAATTATTCGATGGACCTTGTGATCAGATCAAACGATCCGCTAAAACCGGTTGATACGGTTAAGGTTTTAATGATCAACTCAGGTGAAGTACCGGTTGAGCTGGTTTCTTTTACAGGCGAATTTGTTAACGGATCTGTTAAACTGAACTGGATTACCGCCACTGAAACCAATAATTCAGGTTTTGAAGTGGAAAGAAAATCAGGAAATGGAACTTGGGAAAAAGCGGGTTTTGTTGCCGGAGCAGGAACAAAAACTTCGCAATCTGTTTACTCGTTCAGTGAAAACAAACTGGTTGCCGGGAAGTATCTCTACAGATTAAAACAAATTGATCTCGACGGTACCATTGTTTATTCACAGGAAGTGGAAGTTGATATGGGAATTCCAACAGAGTTTACACTCGATCAGAACTTCCCAAATCCTTTTAATCCAAACACGATAATTCGATTTGCTCTTCCCGTTGCCGGTGGAGTATCGTTAAATATTTACAACACCCTTGGTGAAAAAGTTGCTTCTCTTATCAATAAAGAGATGGCAGCCGGTTACCATGAGGTTTCATTTAATGCATCCGAACTCCCGAGTGGACTTTATCTCTACGAACTTCGTTCCGGTAATTTCTCATCTGTAAGAAAAATGCTTTTAATGAAATAAAAATTATCCCCAATTAAACTAAAAAAGCCCGACTTATAACCGGGCTTTTTTTTATAGTTTAAACCTGCAGGAGACGCATAACAAGAAATACCAGGATGGCTGTTGTAGAGCTCCTGTAGATCCATTTGATGTGCGATCTACCTTCATCGCCGGTTGATTTAAGCAGTCCGATGACGGAGAGAATGATGATCGTATCCATAAAAATGAATGGAATGATGTAGATTATTTTAAACCAACCGATGAAAAAAGGAATAATGGTAAGGAGAACAACAAATACAAATATTAAACAGCTGATCATTAATGCGGTGGTTCTTCCAAACCTTATGGCGAGCGAGCGGGAGTTGATTTCCCTGTCGCCTTTCACATCCATTGTATCTGCGGCAATCTCCTCCCCAAGATCGAGCATGGCAGAGAGAAGTCCAAAGAAAAGAACAGTTTTCTCGAACGGGAGTCCAACAGTTATCCCGCCGTAAACAAATGTCATTCCAACCGAAAAACTAACCATCAGGTTCCCCGGCAACCCCGTCTGCTTAAACTTCCAGTTGTATAAAAATCCTACGATGGCAAGCAAAAGTGCAGCAGCGAAGGAGGTTGCGTCAATTAGAAGACTTATTAACAACCCTGCCGCCAGAAGTGAAATGGATAACACAATCGCCCATGTTTTGTTTATCATGCCTGATGGGATGGGACGGTGAGGAGCATTAACGGTATCTGACACCACATCAAAACAGTCGTTGATTCCAAGTATTGCCCCGGAAATAAAAGCCACTGAAATGAATCCGGCAATTGTCTGGAGTGGTGTTCCGATCGTTCCGAGTGCCAGCATCTGGCCCGTTACCACACAGATACCCGCCGCAATCGAGAGATCCGGTCTGATTAAAATCAGGCTGCCTTTTAGGAGGTTCATATATTATTTTATCAAAAGCATTTTCTTTGTTTGTGTAAATGTACCGGCTTGCAATTTATAGAAATAAAGTCCACTTGGGAGGTTTTCTGCGTTGAAGTGCACTTCGTGGTAGCCGGTTTCCATTGAAGTGTTGATGAGGGTTTTCACCACTTCACCCATGGAATTATAAACTGTAAGGTTTACTTTTCCGGAAAAGGGGAGGCCAAAACGGATAACGGTTGAAGGGTTAAACGGATTTGGGTAATTCTGCCCTAACTTATATGAATCAATTGGTTTTGAATCTATCCCGATCACATCAGAATACTTAAAAATGCCGTTGATATCTATTTGTTTTAATCTGTAATTGTTTATTCCGGGATTTGGGTTTTTGTCTTTCCACGAATAATTTTGGTACTCATTAGTTGTTCCTTTGCCTTCAATAAATCCCACTGTGTTAAAATTGGTTTTGTCACTGCTTCGTTGAATTTCAAATCCGTAATTGTTTACCTCTGTTGCTGTGGCCCAATTCAGGTTTATATCCGTACCATTGGAAATGGCTGAGAAAGAAACCAGTTCAACGGGGATGGTTTGAAACACAGTCCGAAGAAGCCAGGCATCGTGCACACCCGCTCCTGAAGAAAGGGTGTGGCCAACGATCACATACCCGCCATCTGCCGTAAGATCCATCGAATACGCTACATCCGAGGCTGTTCCACCAAATGTTTTATTCCAGAGTTGTGTGCCTGTTGAATCAGTTTTAACTAACCAAAGATCATCGCCGCCTGCACCAAACGAGAGTGTGTAACCTGCAATCAGGTAGTCGCCGTCTGAAGTTTGTTTTACAGCATTGCCATAATCTCTTCCGGTGCCTCCAAAGGTTTTTGCCCAGGTCTGGTTGCCTGATCCGTCGGTTTTTACAAGGAAGAGGTCATCGTTTCCCGCACCAGAAGAGGCAGTGTAACCCGTAAGGATATAACCACCATCCGAAGTTTGTTGAACGGAGAGACCTCTGTCGGCATCGGTCCCGCCAAAGTTTTTGTTAAAGAGGATGTTACCAAGGCTGTCGGTCTTTACGAGCCACGCATTGCCAAGAGCACCGGCGCCATCGGAGGCAGTCCACCCTGTGATGATGATAGAGTTGTCTGAAGTGAGTTTCAGGTCGCGGATTCCGTCGGTACTCAGTCCGCCGATTTTTTTGTCCCAAACACTGTTTCCTGAAGAGTTGAGTCGTATAAGCCAGCCATCCCTGCTGCCTGCGGTTGAAGAAGATGTGGCGCAACCGATGAGATAACCCCCATCCGGAAGCACTTCAAGAGCATATGCCTCCTCATCGGAAGTGCCGCCAAAAGCCCGTGACCAGACTTCATTCCCAAGGGAGTCGGTTTTCACAACAAAAACATCTTTTGCACCTGCTCCAAACGAGGAAGTGTATCCGGCAACAATAAATCCACCATCCAAAGTTTGTTTAACTGCAGCACCTTCATCATCGCTGTTGCCACCAAATGTTTTATTCCAGATGAGGTTGCCCAATTTGTCTGTTTTAAAAATCCAGAGATTCCGTCCTGAAGTTGTGCCATACGAACGGGTGTAGCCGGCGATTATGTATCCCTCATCGTTTGTCTCCTCGACCGCATAAGCCACATCGATGTTTGTTCCGCCGAAAGTTTTTGTCCACATGGAATCCTGTGCATGGATGGAAGAAGATAAAAGGAGTGTCAGTGAGATTATTAAGATAAATTGCAGGGAGTAAAATTTACACTTCATGGTAAACTCCAAAAAATGGTGGTTAAAGAAACCTGAAAAATGAAATTCAACTATTTAAAATACAAAAGCCTGACTTCTTAGGAAACCAGGCTTTTTTAATTTTGACTTATCAATTCTTCGCCAGAAACTATTTATCCTCATCCTCCGAGTCATTTCTGACTTTACGAATAATAAAAACCAAAGAAAAAATCGCCAAAGTAACAAAAATCAGAAGGATTACCGTAAAGGTTTTCACTTCTAACTTTTCTTCTTTGTGGCAGTCGATTTTTTGATTTTAGGTCGATCTAATTTTTCAACTTTAGGAATCGAATATTTCTCTTTCACTTTTTTATCAGCCGGTTTAACTGTTTCTTTTGTCTTTGGCTTTGCCGCTGCGGGTTGTTTCCCTTTTATTACAAGTTTAACAGTTTTTGGTGCATCGGTTTTTTTATCTGTTAGTTTTTCATGAATCTTTGGGATTGACTGCACAAATGGAACGAGTCTGAATCCGGAATGAAGTGCTGAATCGATCAACTCATCAACATAAACTGCCATCGTTTTTATTACGGAGTTAAATTCCTTGGTCTTAAATAGTTTAAAAGCACTAACTGCATCTTTTGCTTTGTCCGGATTTTTCCTTACAGTGCGTTCAGCATACCTCAAACCATTTAGAGTATAAACCCAGATCATCAGCTGGACAAATTGTTCTTTACTGAAATATTGGATTCCGTGATAATCGTTAACACCGATAAAACTTTTCACTTCTTTTCTGTCAAGAAGTGTTACAGTTGGAAGTGGATCGTCGAGAGTTTCGTTTTTCCCTTCGGGATTAAACACCCCTTTTTGAGTGTAAACATTCTCAGTTGATTCCAGAATTCTCAAAAGATCAAATTCATATTTTGCTTCGTGATATTTATCGCCAAGCCTGATTAACGCCTGCCACAGTGCTTTTTCGAGGAGGAATGAATCATAAAGGTCAATCGGCTTTTCACCGGTTTGTTCTTCAACCGTAAGAAGGATTCTTTTAACAGTTGTATAAAGTACAAGGATATCGGAATATACCTGTCGATTTTCTTTTTGGGTGAGCAACCAATAACTGTCAAGTCTTGATGGTCCCTTCACTCCTGTCTCCAGTTGAGTGATGAAGTTTGAGTAACTTTTAAGGATCATCAAATCCTTTTTCAGAGCCGACATAACAGTGTTGTTGTTGATGTTCACTTTTTTGTAATCAGAAACATGGTTTAATATGTTTCCAAAACGCATTGCAAAAGTGGTGCTAAACTCACTATCGGGTTGAGGATCAGCTTCGAGTCCGGCATATTTTTTCAATTCAAGCAGAATATCTTTGCTCAAAAATTCCATAACTGCATGATGGACATTAATCAGGTTAAGTTCCAACAGGGTTATGGATAATGATTGTGTTCCCTGTCCATGCAGAAAACTGTTTAAGCGACTGTAACTTCCATCAATATCAAATATTTCTTTAAAGCCAACAAAAACATGATAACCATAACCATTAAGAGTTATGTTGTAACCCTCATCATCAAAATCGCGACCCGGGCGGATATACTCCAGCCCCGTGATCATGTCCTTAAAAGTATAAAAATATCCGTCAAAACGTTTTAACTGAAGTGCTTTTGAGAGTGGTTTATACTCAAGTTCGTTTGGTGAAACTTTTTGATCTTCAATATTTGATGCTTCCCAGTTGTCTTCACCCGATTTTCCGTCAATATATTGTGTTTTGATCCTTTTGCCGGATGAATATTTTATCTTTCCAGCTGTTCTAAAGAAGGAATTATTGAAGAAAACAAGAGCTCTTTCGTCACCAATTTTATTGGTAAAGGCGATCACATTTTCGTTAACATGTCTGTAATCATCATAAAAATCGAATAATTCGAAGTTTTTAACAGTTGAAAAGAGATACCGTTTTTTGAGTAGAGGAAAGATTTCCTTCTTGTGTCGTTTTACGAGATGGGAATCAACATGTTCATCATAATATGCTTTTCTATATTCCATACCATACTTTTCGGTGAATCCTTCCATCTGCCCGTGAGCGAACATCGGGAGTCCGGGAAGTGTAGCCATCATAACACAGATGCCGAAGTATTTGTCGCCCTTGCCAAACTGGTTGACGGCAGTTTCTTCATCAGGATTACTCATGAAGTTAACATACCGTTTCAGAATTTCGGGATCAAACTCAATTGTGTTTTTGATTAAAGAACGATATTTATCGTTTTCTTCCTTCATAAACATGTGCATAAATGCAGAGTTATAAACCCTGTGCATACCCAGACTTCTAACAAAATATCCTTCCATTAACCAAAAGGCTTCAGCGAGAAGAAGTGTATTGGGCATCTCTTCATTAAATCGATCAACAACTTCACGCCAGAATTCCTTGGGCATCATTCGGTGAAATGTCTGCTTGGAGATTGCATAGTCGGAGCGGGAGGGGATTGCTCCACCGGCACCCGGCTGTGGGAACCACAATCTCTGATAATGTTTTTTACTAAGAATCATCGCCGCATCAAACCGGATGATCGGGAATTTTTTAGCGACTTTTTGAATTGTTTTTATCAACTCTTCACGAACCACCGGATCGAGAAGATTAAGTTGAGCGGTATCGTTCCATGGCATGTTTGTGCCGTCATTTCCATGGTAGATGTATCTAATCTTTCCGTTTCTTTTGTCAATGTGTTGGAACACAACAGCAGCATCCTGACGGGTATAATACCTGTCTTCTATCCTTAACTCAATATCAGGATTATCTGAGAGATTTGGACCTGTAAAGGAATAATTGGGATAAGGTGGTTCCTGTGCCTGAATAAAATATTCGGGGTGATCAACTATCCATCTTGAGTAGATACCAGTATGGTTAGGCACCATATCGCTTGCAAGTCTTATTCCACGGGCACCACATCTGTCCCTCAGGTTTTCGTAGGCTCTGTCGCCTCCAAGTTCATTTGCGATATCATAATCAAAAAGTGAATAGGCTGAGGATGCAGCTTCGGGATTGCCGCAGAATTGTTTAATCTTCGCCGAGGCATTTGAGCGTTCCCAAACTCCGATCAGCCAAAGAGCGTTAAAATTCCATTGCTGGAGTTGATCAAGTTCTTCGTCCGGAATTTTATCCAGTGTATCGATTTTTCTGCTGTATTTTTTTGAAAGTTGGTCAAGCCATACAAGTGTGTTTTTGGCGATCATAACAACATTTGGCATCCAATCGATGTCTTCTGTGAATCTCTCTTCTTCGACCATAAAACTGAGTTCAACATCATCGAGATCAACGGGGGGCTTTTGCCCTTTTTTTAATGCTGCTTTAAGGCGATCGGCATATTCTTTGTTAAAATCATATTTTGGGACAGGAGGTGTTCCCTTTCCACCGCCACCCTGAAACAATCGTGCATCTTCTTTTAATAAATCTGTTCCGAGGAGTACAAGATCTTCAAGTGGAAAATCGATGTCGAGGGGCCAAAAAGCTTTAAAACTTTTTAGTTGTTCAACTATTTGATAAGGATTGGAAAGGATGACCGATTCGAGTGCATCCAAAAGTGAAATTCCAAAAAATGCTGCCGGTTCTTCTTTTTGGAAAAATATTTTGGTTTCCTGAATTAAGGTTTTATATGCTGTTTCTTCTTCAAGAGTTGCACTGTTAAACAGCTCTTTAAGAGATTCAAAAGCAGGATTAAGATTTTCGAGATGAAGAATGATTAACTCTTCAATAACTATCTCTTTGTTGGCTTTTTCTTCTGTAAAACCGGCAAGATATTCTTTAATCGTAAGTTGATTTTTGTAAACAGGGAGTGGAGGAAAGAGCTCTACATATTTTTCGAGCACCTTAACAAAATCGTCACCCCCGAGCATTTCTGAAAGGTGATTCACAGTTCGGGAGAAAACCCCCGGATTCTGAATCTCTTCATAATTCCGCAGAACAATATGTATCAGCTCATGAAGTAGTCCAAGTGCATTAATCTGACCTGGTGTTACAAGTTTATCGGTGAGATTCTCTTCGGTCCTTTTTTTGTTGATCCTGGCTGCAAGTTGCCTTGATGCCGCAAAATTAGCAACAATTAAAATACCGGTTTGAGAAAAAAGCTCTTCCTCAAATTCATATTTTACTCTGGCATCTTTAGAGACATGAAAATTGCGAACAGATTTGCCCAATTGGCATCCTGCGTGTATCTCCCGTAGCCGTAAGATCATCTTTAAACTCCAAATTTTCAACTTTTCAATGTTCAATTAGCTGAAGAGCAGACTTCCGCTAATATAGATAAATACAAGTTGAAAATTACTAAATTTTTCCCTTTTCTTAGTAGATTATTTGTTTGATGAGCTTCAACTTTTCGCACTTTTCCGGATTGAAGTTGATTGCTCTCAAAATCCTGGCTTTTACAGAAAGGATTTTATCCTCATTTTCACCTTCTATGTAACCAATCGATTGCCCTTTGTAATAAAAATCACCAACTTTGGCTTTAAGGCAGAGTCCCGCCTTAAAATCGATATCATCTTCTTTTCTCATTCTACCGGCACCGAGTTCTATTAGTGCCATACCTATCTCATATCCGTCAATTGAATGGACATATCCCGTTGCCGGAGCTGCGATCAGTTCTTTGTATGACGATTTAGGGTATCTTTCGGGATTCACCACAACAGAAATGTCACCTCCCTGAGCTGATACCATCTCAAGAAATTTATCAAATGCTTTACCCGAAACAACAAGTTTTTTTGCCATATCCGCCCCCTCTTCAATGGTCTCAACTTTTCCGCCAATCTTCAACATGGCGCCTGAAATCGCATAGGTAATTTCACAAAGATCTTCGATATGTTCTCCTCTTAAGACATCAATCGATTCGTGCACTTCATTCCAGTTGCCTGACATATAGCCAAGAGGTTGACTCATTTCTGTAATGAGTGCAATTCCTTTTTTACCAAATCCTTTTGCAATCCCAAGCAATGTTTCGGCAAGTTTCACCGAATCCTCGAAACTTTTCATAAATGCACCTGAACCTGTTTTCACATCGAGTACCAGCCCGTCGGTTCCTTCTGCAAGCTTTTTACTCATAATGCTCGCTGTTATCAGTGGCATCGAGGGAACTGTTCCCGTAACATCCCTTAAAGCATAAAGCAGTTTATCGGCAGGAGCAATGTCGGCTGTTTGTCCAATAATCAACGCACCCGGATGACGAATCATGTTTCTGTAGTCTTTGATACTTAGCCGTGTATTAAATCCCGGTATTGCTTCCATTTTATCGAGAGTACCACCAGTGTGTCCCAATCCTCTGCCTGAGATCTGAGGAACTTTTAGTCCCGCTGCAGCAACAATTGGTGTAAGAATCAGAGTTGTTTTGTCGCCAACACCACCGGTTGAATGTTTACCGATTTTTTGTTCAGGGATATCTGACAGGTCAACAATTGTACCGCTGTAGAGCATCGTTTTGGTGAGAGACAATATCTCTTTTTGAGTCAATCCCTTTAAAAAGATTGCCATAAGGAGAGCCGAGGCTTGATAATCAGGGACTTCACCGGCAGTGTAAGCCCCAATAAAGAATTCTAAATCTTTGTCAGACAGTTCAAGACCGTCACGCTTTTTGATAATTATTTCTACAGGGTTCATCAATTTTCCTTAAAATAAGAACCCAAATTTAATAAAAGATGTTGTAAAATCCTTTATTTCCACATTATTGAGAGTTTTGTAACTATTATTTATTCCCACATATCCTTATATTGAGGTTCTATCCTAAAAAATTCCCGTTATATATACTTTTAGCGAATAATTACGAAATCCCATATCTCCCGAAAGGTTAGTTAAATGGAAGTTATTATCAAAGGTGCAGTTTCACAAGATAGTGAGAACCGTAGCAAAGCCGAGGTTCTTTCCTCTTTTGAGAATGAAGTAGCTGAGATGATGGATGACCATCTGGCGAAAAGGAAGCTTTGGTTTCCAAGTGATTTTCTACCGTCAGATGAAATTATGAGTGATGATCAACTTAAAAACCGTACCCTTCTGCAAGAAAGAGCCAAAGGCATGGATGATGCCGTAAGGGTCTCAGTTACTTTGGGCCTTTTAACAGAAGAGGGTCTCCCCCATTTTCATCGCCTTATTGCCACTTATTTGGGTTATGAAAGTGTCTGGAGAAAATGGAATTCTCTCTGGACTGCAGAAGAAGACCGTCACGGTGGAATACTTAGAGATTACGCGCGCGATTCCCGACTTTTTAATTTCAGGTGTGTTGAAATTATGCAATATGCTTATCTGGAGTCGGGTTTTAATCCCGATTGGGATAAAGACCCCTACCGTGTTTTTGCCTATACCTCACTTCAAGAGAGGGCTACTCAGGTGACTCACGGAAACACAGGTAAAGCAGCCGGGAAATATGACCCGACTCTCCAGGGAATTCTCTCGAGCATCGCATCGGATGAAGCCCGTCATTATGCTTTTTATCGTAAAGTTATGAAAATGATCCTCGCTATTGATCCCAATCGTGCACTCGAGTCTGCTTTGGCAATTTTACCTTCGATCGAAATGCCCGGATTAAGTATGCCAAACTTCAAAGATATGGCTGATGTGGTTAGAAGATCAGGTATTTATGGTCCGTGGGACTATAAAAAGATCGTCGAAGATGTCCTTGAATTCTGGGAAATAGATAGCATGACAGGATTAAACGAAACCGGCAGAAAAGCACAGGAAAAACTGCTCGCCATTCCTAAAAGACTAAAACAGGTCGCCGAATATATCGACAGAAAAGTGGATACAAAATCATTTTCTTTCGACTTCATATATCACAGAGTATTCGCTATTTAATATAAAACATATTATAACTATAAGCTGTTTATTGTTTGTTTTTTGAAGCCATTAAAAATGGTTATTTTTGTATCTTATGAATTTCAAAGAAGATACAATAACAGCTATAGTTACTCCCCCGGGAGTAGGTGCCATTTCGGTGATCCGGGTTAGTGGTCAGGATTCAATCCCGGCCGTTGAACGGATTTTCTCGGGTAGTTCATTGCTTTCCAAAGCCCGTACACACACTCTTAAATATGGAAAAATTGTAACCTCAGAGGGGGAAATCCTCGATGATGTGGTTGTTTCTGTCTTTAGATCACCCAAATCCTATACCGGAGAAGATTCTGTTGAGATATCCTGTCATGGAAATCCAAATATCACACGAAGAATAACGGAGCTTTTATATGATCTTGGGATAAGAAATGCCGAACCGGGAGAGTTTACCAAAAGAGCATTTCTTAATGGAAGATTAGACCTCTCTCAGGCAGAAGCAGTAATGGAGCTAATCTCTGCAAGATCGGATGCATCGTTAAAGGGGGCAAGGAATCAGTTGGATGGGTTGATTTCTTCAAAAGTTAACTCCCTCAGATATATGCTGGTAAATACTTCCTCTCTGGTGGAACTTGAACTTGACTTTGCCGAGGAGGATATTGAGTTTGTTGATCACTCCGAATTGATAAAGCGGATTACGAATATAATCTTTGAGCTCGACAATCTGCTTTCCACTTATGCCTTTGGCAGAGTGATCAGGGATGGAGTAAATGTGGCACTCGTTGGACAACCAAATGTTGGTAAATCCTCCCTGCTTAACTATCTGTTAAAAGAATATCGGGCAATTGTGAGTTCCATCCCCGGTACCACTCGTGACATCATTAGAGAAGAGGTTGTGATTGACGGTGTTCTCTATCGCCTCTTTGATACTGCGGGAATTAGAGAGACACAGGATGAAATCGAAATTGAGGGTGTAAGAAGAAGTCGGGAAGCTGTTCAGAACGCTGATCTTGTTCTGTTTATTAATGATGTGGTGCAAAATATCTCGGTTGATCTTTATGAAGAAATCAGTAGACTGGCCGATGAAAAAAAGATTATTGTTGTTCTGAATAAAGTTGACATTAAACACTCTTCCCTGCTCAAAGCTGATGTTGAAATATCAGCAAAAACAGGAGAAGGGATAAATACCCTCTTTGATCTTCTAAAAGAAAAAGCTTTGGGTTCTGAAGCATATTCTGAAAAAGGGGCTGTAGTTTCCAATCTTAGACATTATAATTGTCTGAAACGGGCTAAAACCAATCTTGAAGCGGCACTTGAGTCATGCGACAATAATTTAAGTGGAGAGTTTATTGCCGTAGACCTGAGGAATGCCGAAAACTCCCTCGCAGAGATAACGGGCGAAATCACAACAGATGATATTCTTAACAATATCTTTATGCACTTCTGCATCGGAAAATGAGCAAGTATTACAATCTGGAGTACCTGAAAGCCAGGAGACAAGAACTCCGAAATAACGCAACTCCCACTGAAAATCTGCTTTGGGCTGAACTGAAGAACAAACAAACCGGTTATAAATTCAGACGACAGTATAGTATTGGGAACTACATCGTCGATTTTTATTGTGTTGAATTAAAATTATGTGTCGAAATTGATGGCCCTACCCACAATGGGATTGAGGCTGTTGAATATGACGCAGTACGAGAAAAGTTTTTGGAATCGTTGGATATTACGGTGATCAGGTTCACGAACCAGGAGGTTTACGCAAGTCCACATAGAGTTGCGGAGAGAATAAGGGGTTGGTTTCCACTTCTTACCGGTATCATGCCTCCCACAGCTAAAGAGATACAGACAACCCTTAAGGTTGGGGAGGATAATCCGCAGGAGTAAGAGGGTAATTAAACTCTGATGTGTTGTGCTCTTTTACCGCCCCCCTGCCCCCCTCCTTAAAAAAGGTGGGGGACAAGAATCGGAGATTTTACAGAATTTTGGGCCCGAGGCCGAGAGTTTGAAGGCGTTTTTGATTTTAGAATTAGAACTAATATTGTGATGAAAAGAATCTTTTTGAGTAATAGAAATTCTGTGAGCTTGTCCCCCACCTTGACAAGGCGGGGGGCAGGGGGGCGGTCGTAACCTCGGGTTCTGCAGGTACTCTGACAGAAATGGACCGGTCGCAACTCCCACTGAAAATCCTTCCAGGAGTGTAAATTGTTTCACATGAAACAATTTAATTGATAGACTATTTTTTTAACCGTTGAACGGACAACTATTTTAACTTGTTTCACATGAAACATTCTACACAGGTATATGAGAAAAATTAACCAAGGAACTATAGTTAGCGGGCAGACAGAAATTGAAACTGTTGTTACCGTTATAAGGATGGGGTGTCACGTTGCACTCGTCATGATGGATATATATGAGAAAATTTGATGTTATTGTTATAGGTGGCGGACATGCCGGAATCGAAGCTTCGGTTGCTGCCGCTAGGATGGGATGTAAAACTGCGCTTGTCACGATGGATAAGTTTGCCATTGGAAGACTCTCCTGCAACCCTGCAATTGGTGGTACTGCAAAAGGACACCTTGTTAGAGAGGTTGATGCCCTTGGTGGTGTAATGGGAGAAATTGCTGATCGTTCAGGAATTCAATTTAGAATGCTCAACCGGAGTAAAGGTCCTGCAGTTTGGTCACCAAGAAGCCAAAACGACAGAACTCTCTATAGCTCAGTTGCTTTAGAGGTGGTTGAAAGAACGACAAATCTTGAAATCATCGCTGAATCCATAACCGAAATAGTTACTGAAGATGGAATTATACTGGGTGTTAAAACTGCTCATGGAGAAGATATCGGGGCTTTAGCCGTTGTTATATGCTCAGGTACTTTTCTTAATGGTTTAATGCACACCGGATTAAACTCTACACCGGGAGGACGATTTGGAGAACAACCTGCCACAGGAATCACGGAATCGCTTCTAAAAGTGGGTTTTGAAACCGGAAGACTAAAAACCGGAACTCCTCCACGACTGCATAAAGATTCCATCGATTGGAGTGTGCTTGAAGAGCAACCGGGTGATGAAAATCCTCAACCATTCTCAAACAAAACCGACAGATCAAAATTCCCGATGTTACCTCAGGTCTCTTGTCACCTGACCTATACAGACAGTGTTGTGCATAAGATACTTGAAAAAGGATTCTCCCGTTCCCCCATGTTTACTGGATTGATCCAGGGAACAGGTCCCAGATATTGTCCTTCAATCGAGGATAAAATTGTTCGTTTTGCTGACAAACCAAGACACCAACTGTTTCTTGAACCCGAAGGTCTTGACTCTGAGTTAATCTATGTTAATGGTTTTTCCACTTCACTTCCTGCTGAGATTCAACTTGAAGCACTCAGGTCGATGAAGGGGCTCGAAAACACAGAGATGATCAGACCGGGTTATGCAGTTGAATACGATTACTTCCCACCCCACCAAATTGATCTAACCATGGAAACCAAATTAGTAAAAGGTCTTTATTTTGCAGGACAAATAAACGGTACCTCGGGTTATGAGGAAGCCGCTGCGCAGGGTTTGATGGCTGGAATTAACGCCGCATTAAAAATAAAAAAGGAAGACGAACTGGTTCTCAAAAGAAGTGAAGCATATATCGCCGTTTTGATCGATGATCTTGTTGGGAAATCAACAACAGAACCTTACAGAATGTTTACATCAAGAGCAGAACACCGACTGCTATTAAGGCAGGATAATGCCGATCTACGGCTCTCCGGTTTTGGAAATCGTATTGGTCTTGTCTCCGATGAAGAACTTGAAAGAGTAAATATTAAAGAGAGTAAAATAAATAAAGGTATTCAACTTTCCAAAGAGTTAAAACTTAAACCGGAAAAGATTAACTCCTATCTCTCATCCATTGGTTCATCCGAAATTAAATTTACCGAGTTTTTTGAAAAAATTATAAAAAGGCCAGAGGTTACTACCGCTGATCTGGGTAAATTGCTTACTTCTGAAGATTCAATAGAATTAAAGGAGATTCTTGACGATCAGGAACTCGCGTTGCAGATAGAACTTGCCGTTAAATATGAGGGTTATATCCAGAGGCAATATGAAACAGTTGGCAGACTTGAAAAATATGAAGAGCTGGTTATTCCTGTAACTCTCGATTATACAAAAATATCTTCTCTTTCTGCCGAAGGCAGAGAAAAACTTTCAAAAGTAAAACCAAGAAATATCGGACAGGCATCACGGATTTCCGGGGTCACTCCATCAGATATTTCCATCTTAATGGTATATTTGCATAAGTAATTTGTGATATTTCGGAGATCTTATTGATATCTATTGAAACTTATCAAAGGCAGTTGACCCATCTCTTTTGGGAGAATAATCAAAACCCTGATGAAGGTACCCTCAGCAGACTGGCATATTATACAGCTTTGCTTACCAACAAAAACGAAGTTATAAACCTTGTTTCGCGAAAAGATATTGATAATATTGTTGAAAATCATGTCTTTATATCCGCTTTCATGACAAAATTCATTCCTGAACGCGCTTCCACATTTCTGGATATCGGAACAGGTGGTGGACTTCCCGGGATTCCGTTTGCAATTATGCGCCCGGATCTTAATGGTGTTCTTGTTGATTCAATCACCAAAAAGATTAATGCAGTAAGCGAATTCAAAGAAAAATTAATGTTGAGCAATGTGCTGGTTGAAAACAGCAGAGTTGAATCAATGGACTTTGTTAAAACTTACTCAAAAAGATTTGATTTAATAATCAGCCGGGCAACAGTTGATCTGTTGAGCCTCGTACAATATTCGATCCCGCTGATTAAAGATAAAGCTGCCATGCTGCTGATAAAAGGTGGGGACATCACTGATGAATTTGAGGCTGCTAAAGCAAAATATGGTTATATGTTCAAAAGATCAACCGTCTATGAACTCAGATATAAACCAACAAACACCAAAAATGAAAAAGGTAAAAAATTAGTTTACCTGGAGTTATATAGATGATCCTAAACGGAACAGACCAGTCGCTTTTTAAAGAAATTGCCAACCTCGCAACCGAACAACGTAATCCCCGTTCGATGGAAATTGATGCTGCTTCGGTCTCTGAAATACTTAGAATCATAAACGAAGAGGATAAACTTGTTCCTCTTGCAGTGGAACGGGAACTTCCATATATTGCTAAAGCAGTTGAAGTTATTGTATCCGCCTTTAAAAATGGCGGAAGACTTCTTTATTTTGGTGCCGGAACTTCAGGACGACTTGGTGTAGTTGATGCTTCTGAATGCCCTCCCACTTTTGGTACTCCTTTTGGAATGATAGAAGGTTATATAGCCGGAGGTAAAGAAGCGATGTTTACAGCACAGGAAGGTGCTGAAGATCATGAGATTAATGGTGCTAACGATGTGATTTTAGCAAAAGTGACAGAAAAAGATGTTGTGTGTGGAATTGCAGCCAGTCGTAGAACTCCCTATGTAATTGGTGCCGTTAAGAAGGCAAAAGAAATAGGCGCTGCCACGATTTATGTCACGTGCACTCCACGGGACAGTTTTAACATTGAAGCAGTTGATATACCTATATGTCCGTATGTTGGTCCCGAAGTGGTGATGGGTTCAACCAGAATGAAAAGTGGAACAGCCCAGAAACTTGTACTCAATATGCTCACAACCACCTCGTTAATCAGAATGGGGAAGGTTTATGAGAATATGATGATCGATCTCCAGATGACAAATAAAAAACTTGTGGAGAGAGCAAAAAGAGTAGTGATGACCATAACTGGATTAAGTTATGATGAAGCAACAGTATATCTGGATAAAGCGGGTGGACATGTAAAAACAGCTTTGGTTATGATCAAAGCTGATGTTGATGCCCTTGAGGCAAAAAGAAGACTGGATCTCGCAGAGGGCTTTGTAAGAAAAGCCATTGAAATAGTTGATTAAAAAAAAGATAATACTAAACCTTACACTATTTGTTTTATTAAGTTTTCCGGTTTTTTCTCAACGCTCAGACCTTGAGAAATTTGGAAATCACGGGGAGAGTATTTTAAAAACCGCCACAAGGTTTGAATCAAACGATCTTGTAAACTACGGTTTAACCCTCGGTTCCACCTTTCTTGCTTATCAGGCAGATGAAGATGTTAACAACTTTTTTAAACGAAACAAAACTCCCTTCCTGAACAGCGTCTCTGAATTTAATAAATATTCGGTATATGTCGTTTTTGCCACCGCCGGAGGATTGTATCTGCACGGGAAAATTTATAACAACCAAAAAAACACCGACCTTGGTATAAACCTTGGATCAGCATTGATCTACTCAACTCTCTTTACCCAGATTCTTAAAATGACTTTTGGCAGAGAGCGACCAACCATTACCGATGACAACTCTAACTTTCATTTTTTTGAGTCATCGTGGGATAAAACCTCATTTCCATCGGGGCATGCAACAGCAGGTTTTGCTTTCGCTTCTGTAATGGCCCTTTCCACCGACAATGATGTGGAAAAGGTTTTCTATTGGACGATTGCCGGATTGATGGCTACTGAGAGGCTCTATAACAGCCACCACTGGCTTTCAGATGTTGTTTTGGGTTCTGCTATAGGTTATTTCACCGGAAGTCTGATAGCCTCTCAAACAGGTCAGGACACTGATGCCATTCCCGTACCACTAATTAATATAAACTACAGATTTTAACTCCATGACCGGTATTGAATTAATTTCCACATTTGGAAATTTTAAAGAAGTAAAATTTATCTACAACACCCTCTCCTCCAATATGGGGAAGGTCCACTCCCTCGCCTCCCTTCCGGGAAGTTCAAAATCTCTCCTTTCACTCCAGATGAAAATGAAGTTTGAAAAGATTGTGATTCTGGAACCCGATATCAGAAAAGTGATGGAAAGGGCGACTGAACTTCAGTTAATGGGCGTGAATGTCCCTGTAATCAGTATTTCAGAATATAATGCCAAAAAAATTCAAGAGGTGTTAAACAACCTTTCTTCACTTCATGGGTATTTTCTGATTGCCACCTATGACCTTTTATTGGTCAAACTTCCGGCAAAAGAAGATTTTGCTGACAGTCTCTACAAATTAACCTCCGGTGCTTCGGTTACTTATGACAGATTTATTGCGCTTCTGCAGGGATACAACTACAAAAAAGACAAATACGTAGAAGAGAGTGGAATTTATGCACAACGAGGCGCAATTGTGGATTTTTGGTCTCACAGTGAGTCTCTCCCCGTAAGAGTTGAGTTTGATGGTGATTTCATCGAGTCATTGCGCTTTTTTGACCCCGAAAACCAAAGATCTGTTCAACTTCTCGAATCTGCTACAATTGCCCCCGAACTTACCGAACTCAGTACCAACGATCGAAACATCTTTGAAAACGATATATTTGATTATGTTCAGGACTCACTGATATTTGGAGAGGATTTTTATCTTCGCGAAGCTTCTTACAAAGAGGTAAAAATAGTTGACGAGGATGCCCCTGTTGTCGAAGTTGAGCAGACATCCCCATATGATGATGATTCTTTCCTTGACAATTTCCCTGATGCCGAAGATGCAGTTGCTGTTCCTCTAATGGAAGGAGGACATAAAATTCCTTTTCATGACCTGATCAACAAAGGTAGAAACACCTGGCTGATAGAGACAGGGATATCAACAAAAGATTCCATTGAATTTGAGATAGCATCTGCCCCGGCAGTTAACGCCAATTATGATCTTCTCTTTCGATCTCTGCTTCAGTTTTCCGAAAATAATTATAGAATAATCATTGCAGTAGAAAATGAAATTCAACACGATCGATTAAGAGAATTGATCTATAACCAGCAGGACGAGTTTGGACTTATGATTGAGGAAGGGACGATCATATTCACAATTTTGCCTCTTAAAGAAGGGTTTTTCTTAAAAAAAGAGAAGGTCCTTTTCCTCTCTGATTACCAGATATTTGGCAAACCGTTCAGAACAAAAGTCATAAATTACAAAAAAGCCAAAAAGTCGAGACGGAACGAACTTGGCTCGATTAAACCCGGAGATTTTGTTGTACATGAGGAGTATGGAATCGGTCGGTATGCCGGACTCCATAATGTTAAAATTGGTGAAATTGAACAGGAGTCAATGAAACTGATTTATGGTGAAGGTGGAGCTGTTTTTGTGAACCTGAATTACCTCCATCTTGTTAAAAAATATTCGTCCAAAGAAGGGGTTGAGCCCAGAACAAATGTTCTCGGTACAACAGCCTGGGAAAATGCAAAAACCAGAGCCAAAAGAAAAATTCGTGAGATTGCGCGCGATCTGATTGAACTGTATGCACAAAGAAAATCAAGTCAGGGTTTCTCATTTGCCGGAGACACCAAATGGCAAAAAGAACTTGAAGCATCTTTTATTTATGAGGATACACCTGATCAAATAAAAGTTACGGATGAGATCAAACAGGATATGGAAGACAGAAGCCCGATGGATCGCCTCGTGTGTGGTGATGTGGGTTTTGGGAAAACAGAAATCGCCGTCAGGGCGGCATTTAAAGCGGTTCAGGACAACAAACAGGTTAGTGTACTTGTGCCAACGACAATCCTGGCTGAACAGCATTATAATACATTTAGGGACCGGCTTTCACAGTTTCCTGTGAAAGTGGAAGTAATGTCAAGGTTCCAAAACAAGGCAAACCAAAAAATAATTGTCGAAAAACTTAAAGCCGGGGAAGTGGATATTGTCATCGGTACCCACAGACTAATCTCTAAAGATATTGGATTTAAAGACCTTGGCCTTCTCATAATAGATGAAGAACACCGTTTTGGTGTGAAGGCAAAAGAGAAACTCCGTTCGATAAGAGTTAATGTTGATACGCTGACTCTTACTGCAACGCCGATTCCAAGAACACTCAATTTCTCTTTGCATGGTGCCCGCGATTTGTCGATAATGGCTACACCTCCCGCAAACAGACAGCCTATTTATTCAAAAGTTGAAATGTTTGATATTCTGAAAATCAGGGAGTGGCTTGTTGCCGAGTTTGCAAGAAACGGACAGGTTTACATTGTACACGACAGAATCATGTCGATCGATAAACTTGGTGATTATATCAAACGGTTTATTCCTGAAGCTGTAATTGGAATAGCCCACGGCAGAATGACTCCCGAACAATTGGAAGATGTAATTCATGGCTTCCTGAAGAGGAAGTTTAATGTCCTGCTCTCCACTAAAATTATTGAATCAGGTATTGATATACCAAACGTAAATACAATTATTGTGAACAGAGCAGACAGGTTTGGTCTTGCAGAACTTCATCAGTTGCGTGGCAGGGTGGGAAGATCTGACCGACAAGCGTATGCCTATTTTCTTGTCCCGGCTCTCGCCTCTCTTAAAAAGCAGACATTAAAACGGTTAAAAGCAATTGAAGAATTTAACGAACTTGGTGCAGGGTTTAATCTCGCGATGCGTGATCTCGAAATAAGGGGTGCGGGGAATCTACTTGGAACCGAGCAGAGTGGGTTTATAACCGATGTTGGTTTTGATCTTTATATGAAGCTTGTAAACGAAGCTGTTGAGGAATTAAAACATAAAGAATTTAAAGAAGTCTTTAAACATTTGGGAAAAACCACCCAAAGAACCGATCCTAAGATTGATACATTTTTTGAAATCGGAATACCCGAAAACTTTATGCCCGATCAGACCGATCGTTTAAATTTCTACACTTCTCTCATCTCAGCGGGAAGTTTAAAAGAAATTGACGATATTAAAGAGGAACTTTCCGATAGATTTGGCCTTTTGCCAATCACAGCTAAAAGACTGATTGCAACAGCGCAGATGAGGTATTATGCTTCTTTTGCCATGTTTGAACGGGTCATCATTCAAAGAAACCGGATGATACTTGTGCTGCCACCAAGCGACAGAGAAGAATTTTATGAATATAACTTTAAGGTACTTCTCCATCTGGTTATGACAAAATATCGAAATGATATAAAATTTGATCAGCAAAGAGATTCGATGAAGTTGACGATCGAAAATAAACATGAATCACCTGAAAAGATGATCATTTGGTTATGTGATCTTTTTAATGAGATAATGTCTCTTTATGGAGTAAAGAAAGAAATTCTGATAGAAGATTAACCGATCAGTTTTCCACTTTTGGAGGTGTCTTTTTAAAAGAAAAAGTGGTGACGAATCCCGTAAATGCTCCATACAGGGTTGTCAACCAGGGGTTTGATTGAATGGGGCACCCGTTAGTGCAACCGATGAAATAATAATATGCATACCCGGCAACTCCGCCAAGCAAAACGCCAATTGATGTAACAGTTAAATTCTTTTTTGTCATATACTCGTTTTATTTGTTTTCTGTTAGATGATCAAAATTAAAAAAGGTTGCAGCAAAAATAGTTCAATCGAAAAATTAACCTCTTACCATCGAATGTTATATTATTCTAAAATATTTTATAAACCTATTGACTTTTAAATTAAATATCATTACCTTACAAAAGGTCATTTGACAACTTATTTAATGGAGAAGTTGGAACTAAAACCATACTAAAAAAAGAAGAGTTAAAATTCTCTTCAAATAATCAAGAATTTAACCTTTTCAGGGTGTTACAGGGGTAATCTCCAATTTTTCATATCTCTCTTCCCCAAAAAAAGCGCAACAAAGTGGATAGTTTAAGCTATTCCCTTGCTAATCAGTTTATAAACTGAACAAAACATACAAAGGCGAATAATTTTTATATTGGAGAAGATTATGAAAAAGACATTCTTGTTTTTATTCTTAACTGTTATTATTACCCCCCCCCATATTTATTCACAATTAGGAAAAACAGTGTTCCCTAAAATAGGGTTTGCAGATCCTTACACTGTTTCCAAAGTACCATTTCGATACGGCGGCGGAAACTACCCGTTGACCGGGAACCAACTTAACAATTTTACAAACAGTAACAAATATTACTTCCCTCTACTAACATCACTGGGACTTACCCACTTAGTTACAGGTGTGGATCAAAATGTTACATTGAACGAAAATTACAATTCGGATACAACCAGATTAAAGCTATTTGATCTGGGTATCGAATGGCGACAACCTTATTCTAAATCTTTTACATTTAGTTACGCAGAAGGAGTATCCGGACTTTCATACCCCTATGAGGTTGGAGGTGATACAAAAGCCCCCCTTTCACCAAGTGAAGGAAAATATGGCTTTGGAAAACCAACCCAAACCGCTTATTGGTTTGGGAATCCTATTCACCCTTTTATCCCTTCAACTGGAGATACAATTTCGCTTTTTAATAAGCACCTAAAATATTGTTCAACAAATCAACACCAACCGGGATTTATGCTTTACGCCAGATTAAATAATCTGCACCAAACTGTAGCCTACATTAATCAAAAACCGGTAAAATATAAAGTTGCAATTAATGCGGCAATCACCCCGTCCCAGGATCCGGATGCAATAGTAGCGATTATTCATGTTTTACGAACCGATCAACTCATAAATCCAAACATAATGTTTCAAAACTATAAACATTTCCAGGAACCACCAATAAGTTATGATTTGTATGACAATGTAAATTCAATGCTTTGTACTTTAAAAGTTAGCGATTTTGATCAGAATGGAGACTATACAGATGTTCAACTTGACTCCTACTTCTATAAAACAGAACCATACAATTATGAAATGTTTTTTGCAGTATATTGGGAAGGGAATGTAGATCTTTATATTGACAAAATTATGATTTACAATCAATTTTTTGAGAATGTTTTTATAACTCAGGATGCAGAATTTATTAACGGAATTTCACAAGCAGTTACCTCAGAATATTCTGTTTACAATAATAATTCTGATAAAATAGAGGCAGAATACATTGATGAACCCCCCTTTCTGCGAGCTTTGGCATTTAATCACTTAAATAAATTAGCCTTTTCTCATGATTTAGATGGATCATTTCACTACAATGGTGCGATGGGAGCATGGTCAGGATATCACACCGATTACATGCAGGAATTTAAAACAAAAGATCACGAAAATGAGTCTCAGTTTAGTCCTTATATGATTTTCGACATGTATCCATTTACCTGGCCCGGCAGTAGTATTTATGCAGCCAACTTTCTGAATGAGAATGTCCAGCAAAATTTGGATTACGTGGTTAATAAACCAAATTTAACTGCACCCAATGAGTCGGGAATTTATGTTGATGCCGGACTCCTACCTGCGATTTATTCAGCACAAATGAGGAAAGATGATCCCTATAACTTAAACAGGAACAATGATAGAGCTCTCTTCCACACCATGCAGGTTCAGGCGGAACATAGAACAACCGGTGCCGGTACTCTATTAGATGAACCCGGAAAAGGGAAACGGGCACCTACCAGGGATGAGATATTTGCACAAGGTTGGCTTGCACTTAATTATGGAGTAAAAGGATTGATGTTTTACATTATTCCTACAAACACCTGGGATAAGGGATCAAGTAACTGGAATTATTATGGTCTGCTTGACCAACAGGGTAATGAATATACCATAAGCCGCGATTTGAGTAAAATCTCGGGATTGGTTCAAGATCCCGTAGAGCAGATGGTTCCCAATTCAAGATATTATGCAGTACAGGAATTTATTGATTCACTTGAAAAGATCGAAAACACTTTACTTAATCTGAGTTGGTTAGCCGGAGGTTCGTATCATCGAAAAACTGAAAGTATTCACACCTTTCCAAAGGAATTCATTTATGAGATTGAGTCCAATTGGATTCCCGAATTTCAAAATTCTGATACTTACGAAGGGTCTGATTCACCAAACAGCACATTTGTTGAAGTTGGGATTTTCGATGAGACAGTTACCAGTTATCGTAAGTATTTTACGGTGGTTAACAGAAGATGTAATACCGAAGAACTTGATAACAGATCGGTCAGGATTGAAATCACAAGACCGGTTCTTGGGTATGATGACTTCCTGTTAACAGATATCTCAACTGGTCAAACGAGTAGTCTTCATTTCACTGGTAATACTTACTCTTTCAGAGTTGCATTGAGAAGTGCCTCCGGAAAACTCTTCAAAATTGAACCGCTGATAACCAATATTACACAAAATGATACTTTGAGTTTCAGTTTAACTCTTTACAGTGATCTCACAGTATCGAATAATGCAACTCTTACAATAGAAGAGGGCGTAACCGTCACATTTCAGAACCACTCTCGCTTATTACTCTCGAATGGAAACTTGACAGTTAATGGTACAGCTCAAGAACCTGTAGTGTTTGACTTTGTTACTCCCTATTGGCAATCCACAACAAACGGGATTGTTAATAACTATGGAAATGTTGTACTAAACCATGCAAAGATCAAAAATGCAGCCGTTAGCTACTATTCCTATATCACTGACAATGATGACATCCAAAATAGTGAGATATTCAACAATCAGTGGGGAATTGTGATGCATTGGACCCACAGTTATGGAACAGAAAAAGCAAAGATCGTTAACTGTAACATCCATGACAATTCAACCTGGGACAATCAGGGAAGAGGAATTACACTATCAAATTCATCACCTAAAATATATGCAACCACAATCAGAAAAAATGATTACGGCTTGTATTGTACAACAAATTCAAACCCCTATGATACAATTGACGAGGTTAACGGCTACAATATAATAGACAGCAACGATGTTGGAATAATAAGCTATTATTCAACTCCGATGCTTGGATATGTGGATGATGAACAAGGAGGTCTTCTAATTTCCGGAGGTGGAAATACGATCAAAAGCAACACATCATTCAACGTTAAGTCTTATGACTACAGTAATATCTATGTAGAACGGGATTACTGGGGTATAAAAGACCCGGCGTTGTTTAACATATATTCAGACAATACCAGTATGATATACACTGACTATTATCTGGATGATCCACCTTCAGGTTCAATTCAATCAGGATTGGCAAGTAAAACAACAATGAAGATAGATGCCGAATGGATGCCCCCGAGTCAGGGGAACTTCACTTCAGGAGGTCAATCCAATTTGTTAAGAGCTGCAATAAGACAGATAAGAAAAGGACACATGACCGCTGCAAGAGCTATATTACTTCCATTACTCAACAACCCTGAAAACATGCGAATGTCTTGTGGAGCATTGGAGCTGTATGGAAAGACTTACAGCCCTGAAGATATTGAGAGTTTCTTCTCAGTGCTTCTTTCAGTTGGAAACCGACCTGTTAAAAATGATCTTACAGCAAAGGCTTTGTTTTTGCTTTCAGAATATCAAACCGACAGAAAAGAAACTCATCTGACAAACCTGATATCAGTTTATCAGGGAACTGACCATGCAGCAAGAGCATCTTATCTGAAAATCATTCACCTGGTTGGAGAAGGAAACCGAATCGAAGAGATTGATGCTCTTAAAAATGATATGAACAGATTATATCCTTTGAGTTCATATACAAAAGAAGTAAATTACCTGATAACTTCAGGCACCAATATGATGAAACCTTCAACAGCAACAACAACTGAGACTCTACCTTTTGAGTACAAGATAATAGGTAGTTATCCCAATCCTTTCAATCCGGAGACTACAATAAGGTATTCACTTGGTGGAGAGAGTGATGTTGATGTGGAAATATTCGACATAAACGGTACAAGAGTGTTAAACGGCAAAGAAACCGGTAAACAAGCAGGTATTTACAACTACAAATGGAATGCATCAACAAATGCCAGTGGTGTATATTTTGTAAGAATTACTGCAAGAGGTAAAAACGGTTTATATACATTTACCTCAAAACTGATTTTAGTGAAATAGGAGGTATGATAATGAAAAAAATCCTGTATCTTCTCCTTTTCCTTCTGATGGGAGAGTCCTTTGCACAAACAGATTTCTTTGACAACCTTCTATTCAGGTTCAAATGTAATACAATTGACTCCATTGGTTATAATCAGGGAGGTGGTGTAGATATCAATACTAAAATCGCCACACTTGGTGACTGGAATGGTGATGGCATGGATGAATTCCTGTTGATTTCATGTAGCGAGGTTTATACCCCTAATGGTTCAAAATTAGAGGGAGTCAGATATATGATATTTGAGGGGGGGAATCCCCCCCTTTCGATGCCAAAGTACCACTGGTTTGTTGATATAAATGCATCTCAATATTCAGAATTTGACCCTCAAATTTATGATTTTAATCAGGATGGATACCTTGATATATTTAAGGCGCGAAGAAAATTCTATGTGCATGATACAATTGATATCTACTTGGGAGGTCCGAATTTTGATACTATTCCTGATATTTCCCAGCCGGTTCCAATTCACCATGATTTTTCATGGTTGGGATTACCCCCAGAGGGAACTGAGACCAATATTGGAGATTTCAACGGTGATAGTATTAATGAGGTAATTTTTTCAAATAGCCGTGCCCCTTTTCCTGGAAGCAGTCGATTTGGCTACCTTCTTTTTCTTCCTATTGCCATCCCATTTACCACTAATAATTACATTCTGCATCTGCCGGATACGCTTGCAGGCGATAGATTTGAATATAGTTGGTTAACCAGTGGTGATATTAATGGAGATGGTTGTATTGATGTTTTGGTTAATGCTTATAAGAATGGTGAACATGGAACCAAGTTAATATTTGGAAATCAAAATTACTCTATTGATAATTACATTTTCTTTTCAGAAGACACAATGTATGCAACGAATATGCGAATAATACCCGACATAAATGGTGATGGAATGGCTGAGTTGATGTGGACAAAAGAACTTCCCGGTTCGTATGTACAAATCAGTTTTGGGAAAAGAGGATCTGGTCATCTACTTACAAGAGATGTTTCTTTCCCGTTGACAGGTACTGCACAAAAAACCCCAAAACTGCTGGGAGATGTTAACAATGACGGGTACAATGATCTTGGGTTTGCAGCAGGTGATATAACCGGTTCACTTGTTTTGCTTGGGGGACCCACACCTGCTATTGGAAGACGATATTCCGATTCTTATCATCGACACATGGGGCAAGTTGGCGATATTAATGGTGATGGGGTTGATGATTTTGCTGCGGGGGAGTACCATGGCAGTGATGGTGGGGGTTGTCAAAGATTAGAATGGGGGCAGCCTATTTATTACATGATCTGGTCAGGCGACACCACAGCAATAAACCCCAGTGGTATTGAAGACGATCTACTCCCTGAAGGATATAACATTGAGATAAATCCCTATCCGAATCCTTTTAACCCTGAAGTAAAGGTTGAATATCTTCTTCCGGAATCGGGAGAAGTAAATCTTTCCGTCTTTTCTTCACTTGGAGAAGAGATAGTTATTAAAAATCTATCTTATAGGAATAAAGGTAAAAATGAGACCACGCTTGATTTTTCAGGATTAAATGTTCCAAGCGGGATTTATTTACTCAGGTTAACTCTTCAAACCCAAGACAAAGGAACACTTGTAAAAACGACAAAACTTGCGTTTATGAAATAACTCTGTTTTCAAAAGCTGTCATCAGAAATGGTGGCAGCTTTTTTTTGATTAGTAGTAGAGTGGCGGAGAATCAAATTATTTTTTTGACTCTCAACAATTAAATAAACTCCCATTTCTGACAAAGTTTTTTACAGCAATAAATTCCCTTTTTTAACCATACTACCCAAAGTTGCAAAAAAGTTTTTATTTTTACGCGTTAAATAACCATAAAAAGGAAAACAATATGAGTAAAATGTTATCAGAATTTAAGTCATTTGCCATTAGAGGAAATGTAATTGACCTGGCTGTGGCCGTTATAATTGGAACTGCATTTGGTAAGATTGTCGCCTCTTTTATCAATGATGTTGTTATGCCACCAATTGGTCTTATTCTCGGAGGAGTGGATTTTAAGAATCTTAAAGTTTTACTGAAAGCAGGAACCACCGAAGGTGAAAAAGTAATTGAGCCTGTTTATTTGAGCTACGGAGCTTTCATAAACACAGTTGTCGAGTTTGTGATAGTCGCTTTTGTGATTTTCCTGGCAGTTAAAGCAATTAACGCCATGAAGAAAAAAGAAGAAGCCGCGCCAAAACCACCCGCCGCAGATATTCAGCTTTTGACTGAGATAAGAGACCTTCTTAAAAAATAGAAGTTTAATCAAAAAAAAGAGGCTGTCATTTTTGTGTCAGCCTCTTTTAAGTTTTAAAGGATATATTTGCTAAGATCCCTGTCGGTTACAATCCGCTCAAGTTTTTGTCGTACCATCTCTCCGGTAATTTCAATTACATGATCAGGCATTACATCGGGGACACTAAAAAGAATATCATCAAGAAGGGTTGTGAGGATCGTGTGTAATCTTCTTGCACCGATATTTTCAACCTGCTCGTTGGCTTTTTGTGCCAATCGTGCAACTTCTCTTATTCCATCTTCCTTAAATATTACACTCACTCCTTCAACTTCAAGAAGTGCTGTATATTGTTTTAATAATGCGTTCCTGGGAATGGTTAGAATCTTAATAAAATCATCTTCTGTGAGACTTTTTAATTCTACACGGATTGGAAATCTTCCCTGCAATTCGGGAATTAGATCAGAAGGCTTGGAAACATGAAAAGCACCTGAAGCAACAAAAAGAATATGATCGGTTTTTACCACACCATATTTGGTGTTAACATTTGATCCTTCAACAATTGGAAGAAGGTCTCTCTGAACTCCTTCACGGGAGACATCAGGTCCATGTCCTTTTCCACCGCCGGCAATTTTATCAATTTCGTCAATAAATACTATTCCCGAGTTTTCGGCTCTGTAAACAGCCTCTTTATAAACAGAATCGAGGTCGATCAGTTTTTGAGCTTCCTCTTCAGCCATTATTTCGCGGGCTTCTCTGATCGAAGTTTTTCTTTTTTTCTTCTTTTTGGGCATAACGGAAGACATTAGTTCCTGGATATTGATACCGATATCGTCGCCGCCAAATGGTCCCATAATCTGCATTCCAACATTTGCCTGTTGGATATCGTATTCAACCATTTTTTCGTCGAGTTCGCCGTTTCTCAGTTTTTCTCTCATCCACTCGCGGGTTTTTTGATTCTGATACGCTTCACTCCCCTGTTCTTCTTCAACTTCACCTGCGTATGGTTTTCTAACAGGAGGTATAAGAATATCAAGAATCCTCTCTTCCGCCATTGCTATTGCTTTTGTTTTAACCAACGCAGTGCGTTCCGATTTAACAAGATTAACTGAAAACTCAACAAGATCTCTTATTATGGACTCTACATCCCTGCCTACATATCCAACCTCTGTAAACTTTGATGCTTCCACTTTTACAAATGGTGCCTCAACCAATTTGGCGAGACGGCGGGCAATTTCAGTTTTACCAACACCGGTAGGTCCTATCAAAATTATATTATTTGGCATAATCTCTTCACGGAGTTCACCCTGAATCTGCTGACGCCTCCACCTGTTTCTGAGCGCAATTGCCACAGCTCTTTTTGCATCATCCTGACCAATAATATACTTATTCAACTCACCAACTATCTGTGTAGGGGTAAGTTCATTGAGGGCAATTAAATCCAAAGCTATATCTTTCAATTTTCGATTATTTCAACATTAATGTTTGTGTTAGTGTAGATGCATATCTCTGATGCGGTTGAAAGGCTCTCTTTTGCGATCTCTGCTGCTGATAGGGAGCTGTATTTTTTCAGCATTTTAGCTGCAGCGAGAGCATAATTACCACCCGATCCGATGGCAACGATTTGATCCTGTGGTTCAATCACATCTCCATTTCCTGAGATAATGAGTGCGGTGTCGGCTGAGACCACAGCAAGAAGAGCTTCGAGTTTTCTTAGATAACGGTCGGTTCTCCATTCTTTAGCAAGTTCCACTGCGGCACGGTTAACATTACCGCGGTATTGCTCAAGTTTATCTTCAAACCTTTCCATCAAAGTGAAAGCGTCTGCTGATGCGCCTGCAAATCCACAGAGTACTTTACCACCTGAAATTTTCCTTATTTTCAGTGCGTTGTGTTTCATGATGGTGTTTCCGAGTGTAACTTGTCCATCACCACCAATTGCTGCCTGACCATTGTGGATAATACCAAGAATTGTTGTGGAGCGAATTGTTCCTTCCATTGCCGTCCTGTCTGTTAACAAATTGATTTTCAAGATTATAAAAAACGAATGGGCAAATTATTAATAATTTACCAAAATTGTTGTGTTATAAATCAGTAGTAATATCCGATGGAGAAGTAGAAGATAACGGGACCCCAGGTAACGGGACCACCACCGATAAGAATGTCTTTTTCCAACAGGAAGCTTCTTCCCACAGCAAAATCTGCCGGACCAATTGGAGTATCGAAAGAAATACCGATGCCGATGGCGTGACGAAGGTCTTTAATTTTAATTTTTTCTTCTTTTTCCCACATCGAGCCGATGTTGTAACCTGCATTAAGATAGGTATCAAAAAATATTTTAAACGGAAGATGGTATCGATATTCGAGTCCCAGTTTCAGAAGTTGTCTTCCTCTTATTTCATCCTGATACATCCCGTAAAAAGATCTTAACCCACCAAGTGAATATTGTTGAGTGAGAGGCATGGTTTGATCCGCGAAACCAATTTCACCTGAGGCAATAACAGTGGTTGATGATGAAATCGGAATAAATGCGTCAAGTTTTGCACCAAAATTAGTGTATCCAGTTTCAGCGCTGAGGAAACTTAATCCGGTCTCATAATAACCGTTAAAAAATATCCCTTCGGTTGAATAGGGATATTTGTTTTTTGTATCAATAGTTGTTGAGAGATTTAAGCTGAATATGGGAGCATCGTACAGGAGACCCTCGCTTGCAGTTATATTCTCAATTCTGTTTAATTCGTATTTGGCTTTTGCAATAATATTTCCAAATCTGCCCACTTGTGTTCCCATCCAAAACGATGCTCCCGCAAGTGTTTGCCTGTATTCACCAAACCTTGTTTTTGTGTAAAAATTACCCGGTCCCCTGGGATCATCCATGTAAGTAAAAATATCCCTGTGGGAATAGTGTAAACCTACTTTATATGTAAGGTATGTATTAAAAATCCTGTTTGAGCGCGACTCTATCTCTCCCGATATTTTTTTTGGACTGAGAAACATAATCAAACCAAGTTCACTGCCGGAAGAAAAAATATTTGCATCCCTTATATCAACATTAACCTGCGGAGCATTTTCGTTATCAACTTTAAATCCAAGTCTTGCTATTTGGGAGATTTTTTCATTGACCTCCATCTCAAGGATGTTTTTGTTATCAATCTTTAAAACATTGATCGTAAAATTCTCAAACAATCCGGTGGCATATAGATTATCAAGTCCTGATTTGAGTTTATCCAGATCAAGCATTTCACCTTTGTCAACCGGAAGTTCTCTTAGAATAACTGTAGGGTTCGATTTTACATGTCCGGTGATTACAATTTCACTTATTCTTCCACCGTCAAAATTCATCAAAAAGACACCGGTATTTTCATCAAAGGATGATGAAATAAGTGACAAAAGTGCATTCCCCTCTCTTCTGAAATATTTGATTACACCTTTAATGTAATTGATAGCGCTGTGTGGAGAAAAATTTTCTCCAGTAATAGGAATAAGTGTGGTATCCGCAAATGTTGTGTCGGCTCCATCTATTTTGATTTTAACCCGGGTAACAAAACCATATTCAATCGGTTCAACCTTCAGAACATTCCGTTTAGATTCATCTTTGGTTATAAAAGCACGAATCTCCTTAAATCCCCCTTTTTTTTCAAGGTGGATCAACTCCTTGTAAATATCGCGAAGATTAACTTTTCCATCCCTGATAGTATTTGCCAGAATTCCTGCGGCGTATTTACATGTTGGATCGGGAATGATGTTTTCAATTACAGTATCTTTTTCGCTCAGTGACAGTGTTAAAAGATGATCTATTTTCTGAATTAGTTCAGCAGCAGCTATTTTTCCAACCCGATAGCCTTCGTCTATCAGAGAGTCAAAACCGGTAAAATCTCCTGAGTTTTTATCACCAATTACGGGGGTTACCAAAACATCAGCAAGTTCCGTCTCCCTCTCGTTTAGTTTTTTCATTGGGATACTTACAAACTGGTCAGCGAGCACCCAGGGATATTTTAGTAAATCTTTTGGTTGTAATGGACTGGTTGAGTTTATCGCCAGCACGAGACCATCGGAGAGCGATTTTGCAATTGAGACGGGAATATTAGCCACCAATCCACCATCTGCAAGCAGAGTTGAATCATACTCGACGGGGGAGAGGAAAAACGAAACACTTGAACTCGCTCTAATTGCCCTGGGTATTGATCCTTCTCCAATAACAAACGGTTCACCTGTTGTCAGATCTGTGCATACTGCCCTGAATCTATATTCCAGTTCGTCAAAATCGGTTTTAACTCCGATGGGTGATTGAAAAGAGAGAAGGTTTAATTGATTTAAAAGTTTTTGACCGTCATTAATCGAGTTGGGAATAAGCGGGGTAAACCCATCCAGTCTGAGTGAAAAAACAGCCCGGTCTTCTGTTATCTTCTGATCGATATAAAGATTGTTTCGATCTTCTCTTGTGCCGATTGAGATGATGGAGTTCCAATCTATGATCTCAGCGAGAGAATCGAGTTCATCAACAGAATATCCAAGACTGTATAACCCACCCACAATACTTCCGATGCTTGTGCCAACCACCGTATTTGGGTAGATTCCACTTTCTTCGAGGGCTCTGATAACGCCAATCTGAGCTATTCCTCTGGCGCCACCTCCACTAAGAGCGTATGAAATATTTGGATAAAGAGATGGTTGACGATACTTTATCCCAAAGGGATGTGTAACTTCGTCGTGTTCGAGAGTTAAATAGAGGGTGTCGTTATACTGAGAGTATAACGACACATAAAATAAGAGAGAAATTAGAAGGGTTTTCATCAAACCCGAAAAGCTTCCAATAATTCGCATAACGAAGCATCTTCTATTGTTGGTCCGTTACTTTTTTTTCTTTTTCTGAGACTGCTGTGTCTGTGCACTTTTTTCTGCAGCTTCAGTAAGTTTTGCCATAAAACCTTTTTTCCTTTTGTCAGCAGGTATGGGAACAAGTTCTTCCTGTGCACCAAACTTATTAACATACTGCTGTTGAGCAATAGAGAACAGGTTGAACATAAAATAATAAAGGTTCAAACCTGAAGGAAAAGTCATAAACAATATAGTAAGGAATATCGGCATAATGTATACCAATGCCTTCTGGGAAGGATCTTTGGTAGTCATCTTCTGCTGAATAAATGTTGTTACACCCATCAGAAGAGCAAGCCCCGACACTTCGCTTACACCAAACAAAGGAATGGTGAAAGGAAGGGTAAACAAAACATCAGGCCTGGAAAGATCGTGTATCCAAAAGATAAACCCCTCACCTCTTAACTGAATCGCTGTTTGGAATACACCAAACAAAGCAATAAAGATAGGCATCTGCAAAATCATCGGCAAACATCCGCCGGCAGGATTAATGCCGTAGGTTGAGTAGAGTGCCATGGTTTCTTTTTGCACTTTTGTTGGATCGTCTTTATACTTCTCTTTTAATTCCGCAATCTTTGGCTGAAGCATCTGCATCTTCTTCATCGACTTGTAAGTATTCTTTGTAAGAGGATGTAGAAGAATCTTTATGATAAGTGAAAAGATGATTATCACTATACCATAGTTTGGAATAAAAGAATAGAGGAATACAAAAAGTGGGAGCAGAAAGTATTCTGCAATTGGCCTTACAATAAACCTGATTCCAAAGAAACTTCCAAAATCCACTATTTCAGTTAGATTGTTGTTATAATCTCTTAAGATTTTATAGTCAGCAGGTCCAAGATACCAGGTAAAATTATTTGTATATAATTTTGATGTATCGTTGAAATGAAATCTTACTGTGGCGTCGAAAACTTTCCAAATCGCATCATGAGGTGCGGGGATGCTTTTTGCCGATAACTCAAAACCCTGTGTGTTTTTGCTGTTTTGCGGTACAAGGGTTGAGGTAAAATATTTATTTTTTACTGATATCCAGTTTACTGTACCATCAGATTTTTCTTCTTTGCCACTTTCAGAATTAAAAATTATATGTTCATCACCATACATCACTGAAGCGTTGGAATAATTCGCTTCATCTTTTGTGTATTGTTCAACATGGTTTAATCCATTCCTCCATGCTAACTGATATTGGTTTCTGAGAACCTTGTTTTGCATGTTAAACAAACTCAGTCCAAGACCGATGTCGTATCTGTCACCATGAATCACATATTTAAAGGAAAAACCTGAACCAAGAGAATCTTTTCTGGATGAAAACTCAACAACCAGCGAGTCTTTCCCTTTAATTTTCAGAGTATCTTTCTCAAAATTGGAACTAAAATTTATCTTTTCTGAAGAAACTCTGTTACCCGCCTGATCCAAAAATTCAAATCGTAGCCCACTGCCTCTTTTATCATCAAGGAGCTGCACAGATTTTTCTCTTACAGAGGCTGATCCAGGGAGAGTGTCGTTATAGTAATTACCATAATCTTTGAAATAAATTCTCTTAATCGTTCCACCTTTCGATGAAAAATCGATTATGGAAAGATCTGTTTCAATTGTATAGGTTTTTTCTCCGGCAGAATCTGCGGAAAACTGACTAACCAATTCCGCCGTTTTCTCCACAGCCTTAACCGTTGTATCGGCTTTTGGTACCGCAACTGAATCGGGGACCGCCTTAACTGTTTTTGTAGAGTCTGTTTTAGATTTGGGTGGTGTTGGTGGTGTGTCCGGGGTACTCCAGTATAACCACGCCATTAATATCAAGCCAATCAAAATAAAACCGATTGTTGCTTGTCTATCCATTAAAATTTCCTAATTATTATTGTTTTGTAAAAAGCAAAGGGAATTCGGGGGGAAAATATCCGTGAGCGGGTTTTTAGTGACCCGTATCTTTTGATCGTATGCTTTCTTTGATCTTCTCAAGTATATCAACAATACTGTGCGTAAAATATTCGAGTCTGTATTTTTTATTCTTGTCTAAATAAGAGTAAGGAAGGAGCAATATATAAAGATTGTATCCGGGTTTTATAAAATCAAAAATTTCTAATTTGTTTAGCCGGTACGCCTCTCTCATCAGTCGTTTGATTCTATTCCTAAAAAAAGCCTTGCCGGCTCTTTTAGAAACAGCCACGGCGATTTTCACCCGTGGCACTGCGTCTGATTCAAGAACTTTATATATCGCCCTTACTCTCTTGTCGGAAGATGTTATCTTCTTACCCGAGTTATAAATTTCTTCAAAGGATTTTTTTCCTTTTATTCTTTCTCTTTTGTTTAGAGAAAGTTTACTCAAAATCTTGACTCGTCACTAACTGTAAGTTTGTGTCTTCCTTTTTTGCGGCGACTTGCCAACACTTTTCTTCCGCCAACACTGCTCATTCTTTCTCTGAAACCGTGTTTATTTCTTCTTTTCCTGTTACTTGGCTGGAAAGTTCTTTTCATTCCTGAAACTCCTTTTCATTAAAGACTACAAAATTACCACTTTTACAGAAAATACGCAAGACTTTTATTTTACATTTTTATTAAATTTAACTTGCTTGGTATTACCTTTATCGGATAAATTTCAGTGTTGAAATTTTGAAAGCATTTTGTGGATAACTTGTGGATAACTTTTTAGTGTGAAAAAGTTTCACAGATGTTTCACACTGTTCCACGACTTATGAACAAGTGTAATTGTTGAACAGTGTAAGGAAAGACACTCCAACCCTTTGTTTTATATAAAGTTAAACACATTTACACATTGTTGGTTAATTGTGGATAACTTATACATTAAGATTAAACGATTTTACTAACCCTCTGAAAAAAAAGTACTTATATTTGTGGATAACTCATGATTAATTCTCAAAATCTCGCTCACAGCACCCAAAAGGATGCCGATTCTGTCTGGAGAGAATGCCTCGAACATATTAGACCCCAGGTTCCTGTGATGACATTCAACACCTGGTTCCTCCCTATTAAACCAATTGGGTTAAAGGGGGACTCTTTGACAATACAACTACCCAACAACTTTTTCTACGAATGGATCGCAGAAAGATACAATACCCACATGAGCAAAAGCATCAAAGATGTTATGGGTATAAACGGTAAAATTGAATATATAGTTGTAAACGAAGATGTGTCTGAAATGGAAGAGCCCGTTCCCCAGTCGGTCTCCCGTATCATGGTTGATCCGGCTTCGTTAATTGATCCCGAAGAGGATTTTGAAGTTTTTGAGACAAACATCAACAATAAATATACATTTGATACTTTTATAAAAGGGGAGTCGAACCAGCTTGCACGGGCAGCTGCCTATGCAATAAGTGAAAATCCCGGTGGTACATCCTTTAACCCTCTCTTTATCTATGGAGGAGTGGGATTGGGTAAAACACATCTCATTCATGCCATCGGCAATGCTGTGATGAAAAATAACCGGGCTAAAAAAGTACATTACATCTCGGCTGACCGTTTTACTGTAAAATTTGTTGATGCCATCCAGGAAAACAAAAAACAACAGTTTACTGCTCTTTTTCAAAAACTTGATGTTTTGATTATTGATGACATTCAGTTTCTTGCAGGTAAAGAAAAAACACTTGATGAGTTTTTTCTAATTTTTAATACACTGCATCAATCTGGAAAACAGATAGTTCTTACCAGTGACCGACCGCCTAAAGAATTAAAAGGTATTAACGAAAGACTTATATCAAGATTTAACTGGGGTCTTACAACTGACATCCAACCACCCGATTTTGAAACCAGGCTTGCGATCCTGAACAAAAAGGCTGAGAACTACAGCATCAAACTCACCGGAGAGATGCTCGATTATATTGCAACCCATATCACTTCCAATATTAGAGAATTAGAAGGTGTACTCCTTAAACTTCTCGCAAAAATTTCTTTTGGTCCTAATGAACTGAGTTTTGATCTCATTAAAAAAGTCGTTCGAGACATTTCAACCACCAAAAAGGTTAATATCGGTATTGATGTCATTACCAAAGTGGTTTGTGAACACATGAAAGTGGATGAGAAAAAAATCCGGGACAAAACAAGAAAAAAAGAGATAGCTGAAGCCCGGCAAATTTCGATGTATCTCAGTAAAATGATGACCAATTCCACACTCAAGATGATTGGTCTGCACTTTGGAGGAAGAGATCATTCCACTGTAATTCATGCAGTCACTGAAATAGAAAATCAGATTAACACCAATTCAAGATTTAAAGATCAGGTTGACGAGATAAAAAACAAGGTTGAATTGTTGTGTTCATAACTTGTTAACGAACTGTGGATAACTCAGATTTATCTTGTGGATAAGTATGAGATATACACACAATGTTGGTAACACGATTTCGGAGTTATATTTGTCAACGATATTAGCGTCTCAACTTCACATACTAAATCGTTTTTAAATAGGGAGTTAAGTAAGTTATCCACTTATCAACACGAATACATATATATCATATATTTAAATAAATACTATATATATTATTTAGCGTGTTAACAATTTATTAATATAACGCTTTTTCTATGCAGAAATAATTAAACCGTATATTTGCAACGAAAAAAAACAGGAATAGTAATGTTTAAGAAGTTTTTACCAAAAGAAGAATCATATTTTGAAGATTTTCAAGAGATGATGAGGATTACAGTTGAGATGGGTAAAATATCAAGAGATTTTTATTCATCTGAGGTATATGATACAGAGATATTTAAACAAATAAAACCCCACGAAAAGACCTGTGACGAAATTGCTACTGCTGCAATTAAAAGACTTAACGATACATTTATAACCCCTTTCGATCGTGAAGACATTTTCACCCTCATAAAAAAAATAAACGACATTAGTGCCATTCTACTCGCCTCAACCATCAGAGTTAATACATTTAATATTCATAAAAAAGTTATCGGTGCCGGGGAAATGGCAGACATTGTTTATAATCAAACTATTATTTTAAAAGATATTTTAGATAAATTAGATAAATATGGTGATGATTATACCCAATTGACCGAGATAAGAAAACTGGAATCAGAAGCGGATAAAATTTATAGAGAATCGTTAAAACAACTCTTCCAGGATGATAGTGCAAATGCTCTTGAGGTTATTAAAAATAAAGAGATTTTGGATCAACTTGAAAAAGCTGCGGACAAATGTCAAACTTGTGTGAATGTGATACAATCAATTCTTATCAAGAATTCCTGACTTTAACAATCTGACTTTTTAAGGAAAAATCCGGTGGATTATACACTATTCTCCCTAATATTTATAATATTCCTTGCATTGGCATTCGATTTTATAAACGGTTTTCATGATGCAGCCAACTCGATAGCCACGGTTGTTTCTACCAGAGTTCTATCTCCAAAATATGCGGTTATCTGGGCAGCCTTTTTTAATTTTGTCGCTTTTCTTGTGCTCGGTCTCCATGTTGCAAACACCATCGGAAAAGGAATAATAGAACCACATGTGGTTGATCTCACCGTAATAGGAAGTGGATTAACAGCAGCTATTATTTGGAACCTCGCCACTTGGTGGTTTGGAATACCGTCAAGTTCTTCTCATACGATGATTGGGGGGCTCGTGGGAGCCGCCATAACCAAGGCAGGATTTACTGCAGTATTTGCATCGTCAGTTATTAAAATTATAGTCTTTATTTTCGTTGCTCCGATGATAGGAATTTTTGTAGCCTACTTTTTTTCTTTATTAGTTTTATACATCTGTAGAAATTTTGCTCCGAGAAAAGTGGATAAGGTATTCAGAAAACTTCAACTTTTGTCTTCGGCAGCTTATAGTTTGGGTCATGGTTCAAACGATGCCCAAAAAATGATGGGGGTTATTTTTATGGCTCTTACAACAACAGGTTATCTGGGCCACCACGAAGAAATTCCTTTGTGGGTTGTTCTCTCATGCCATGCTGCCATAGCTTTAGGAACACTCTCTGGAGGATGGCGAATTGTTAAAACGATGGGACAAAAAATAACCAAACTTCGTCCTTTTGAAGGATTTACAGCAGAAACTGCCGGTGCTCTTACACTTTTTGGAACTGCACTTTTAGGCATTCCGGTAAGTACCACTCATACAATTACAGGTTCAATAATTGGATCCGGAATAACAAAAAGATTAAGTGCTGTTAAATGGCAGGTAACTTATGATTTGATTCTTGCGTGGGTGTTAACAATTCCGGTGACAGCTATCATTGCTTCGATTATTTATTTTATTTTTAACCTCTTTTAGATATCAAAAGGGAAGAACAGTCAGGTAAATTGACCTGTTCCTCCCTTTATAAATTAGAAATTAAAAATACTATTTTGTTAAATCCATGAACTCATCGGGTAACAAAAATAGAGGTAAACCATTAAATTCAAGCCGGAGCTTTAAATCTTTGATAAACTCACTGCTCTCAATTGACGGAATTTTAGGAATACCCAAAAGTGAACCAAAATCGAAAAGTGGTTGATCAGGGAATTCAACTATTTCATATTTGTCTATTCCGGCTTTTTTTGCAGCAATTTTAATTGCATCATTTAAACCACCCAAAACATCAACAAGTCCATTGTTTAATCCATCAATTCCTGACCAGACTCTTCCCTGGGCAATAGCTTCGATTTCATCAACACTTCTGTTTCTACCGGCGGCAACCTTTCCTTTAAATGATTCGTATTCACCAATAAAAAACTCTTTTACAGCGTTTTTTTCTTCTACGGTCATGTTTCGATGAGGAATAGTAATTCCAAGTAATGGAATAGTAATCCCGGTAAAAAGATCAGCTTTGTCACCCTTGGAAACCTGATCTGCGGTAAGTCCTGTCCAATCAGATAATCCTTTGTTGTAATACCATCCACCTATAACACCAATTGAGCCGGTGATGGTGTTGGGCGCCGCAAGAATAGTGTCAGCATACATCGAGAGCCAATAACCCCCTGATGCTGCAACTGAGCCCTGTGAAACGATAACAGGTTTGTGTTTTGCATATTTTTTTAGACCATCAGCAATATAGTCTGATGCTTTGCCATCACCACCGGGTGAATCAACTCTAAGAACAATAGCTTTAATATCATTATTTGCAGCTGCAGCTCTTACATCATTGATGAGTCGGCGAGCCGTTATCCCTTCATCCATGGCACAGGCACCAATCGCATAAATTACAGCAATTTTATTCTTTTTACCCCAAAGATTATCATCAGGAAGGAATTTATTACTGCTTGATGCAAGACTTTTAAGCGAGATGGAAGAATTGACAAGTCCCTCAAATATTTTTTCAAGATCATCATACCTTGCCAGAGTATCCACTAATCCCAGTTTGACAGCATCCCTGGAACTGATCAACACTTTGTTATTTATGATGTCATCAAAAGATGAAGTGAGGCCCGGGCGGGAAGACAAAATATCGCTTTTTGCAAGATCATAAAAGTCATCCACGAGGGCTTGTCTTTGTTCCTTGTCAGCTTCACTTGCTTTATCTCTGGATAAAACTTCCATTGCGGATTTATACTTAAAAAATCTCCACTCATCAAATCCGACTCCAAGTTTATCGAGTGTCCCTTTCATGTATGTTTTTCCGGCAGAGTATCCGGGAAGTTGTATAGCAGAGACGGGATCCATAACAATTTTGTCGGCAACAGAAGCAAAATGATAGAGGTCCATTCCCCCACCATCGATATAGATAACAACCTTTTTACCTGTTTTTTGTAAAGATTTAAGTTCTTCCCTTAATTCCCAAAGCATTTCACGGTTTATATTACAACCCGAAAGATTAAGAATTACACCTTTGTAAGTGTCATTGTTTTTAACATCATCTATATTTTGAAGTGCGTCTATTAATGTATTGGAGCCATCAAAAAGTTTGTATTTCTGATACTTAAGACCTCCATACAAATTCTGAATAGCAACATTTGATTTCTGAAAAACAGAAAGGAAATTACGATCCTGGGAGCCGATGCGGAGTCCATAAGTTTGTGATCCAATCTTTCCATCATCCCTAAGATTGCTGTGCGAAAACAACGAAATCCCTCCAAGCCCAATCTGTAAACCGGCGGACATTGTTTTATTTTCAAAATATCTAAAAACAGCACGAAGTCCGGGGAGAGGTTCAACAGCAATTCCGGCTGCCCAGCGGTTTTTTATCGGATTGTTTTCAGACTGAAGTATATAATCAAAAAAACCGGAAACTTTTTCGTCACCAAAAGGTCTGATTGCAGCGGAAAAAACGCCTTCATTCATATCTTTTGACTGGTGAAAGACCCCAAGAACTGAAAGTGACAAATATTTAACCGGACGGGAAAATGCTCCCACCTGCCAAAAATTATCTCTTGCGAAAAAAGATTTATCACCGTTGGACCAACCGTACCCGGCGCCAATTGCAAATCCCTCATCACCCATTGAGAGATTTATACCATAATCGTTAACTCTCCGTCCACTTTCTCGCTCCTGATTAAAATAAAAACTGAAGCCTTTTGACGCGGTAACAAAACCCCATCTCGAAAATTTTGAATCTTCAACAGGCGAGCTGCCAAAAATTGTAATATCATTTCCTTTAAAAGCGGAAAGGAAAGCAGGATTATCGTAGCCATAGAGTCCATACCTCATTGCCCCGGCAGAAGTGGCGGAAATGTCGGTCCGGGAGAAATATGATGAACCAAATGGTTGGGAGAAAACGGTAGAGGCTGAGACAAAACTGATAACAATTAAAACTATCAAACGTCGCATTTTTTAACCTTGTAAATGGAAGATATTAATCGGTAAACTTAGGAATTTAGGTCAGAGAAAAAAAGAGCCGGAGGCGTTATTCATCATTTATTAGACCCGTTTAAGTAAATCAAGAATTTTTATATTTTACTTTCCGCCCTTAAAGTAAATTATAAATATTTATATTTTCCATTTTGGCTTTAAAGTAAAATATAAATCAGGTGAATTGACTTTTATCGATAAAAGAAATCAATTATCTTGTTTTTTTGATAAGGAGTTCTTTATGGCAAGATTTCAAACATTTCCGGTAGTCTCTCTCTTTTTTGTTTTACTCTTCTCGAATACAAATGTGTTCTCACAATGTTCGGATGCAGGGGTTTGTTCAGTTGGTGGACACTCGGATGGAACACATTCAAACAACATCTCTCTTACATATATTCTTGGGGGTAGTGGTAAACCTGAAAGTGTAACTTTTCATACTTTAAACCTCTCCGGAGGGTTTAATCTTGGAGGGGGATATCAAGTTGATTTAAACCTCCCTTTTTCCACTCAGGCCGGGGAAAGTTTTTCAACTTCCGGTCTTGGTGATCTTTCAGTTATTGGCTCCAAGATTCATGAAGTGAGTAAAAACATTTCATTATTGTTTTCGCTGGGTTTTAAGTTACCAACAGGTGCCGTTCATCTCAAAAATGATGCTCCTCAAATTTATCAGTCAGGGTTGGGAACCTGGGATATCCTTGCCGGTGCGGGATTTATCTACAAACAATTCGATTTTTTGATAGGATTTCAAATACCTTTTGGCAGAAGTGAAAATAAAGACACAAGATTGCAAAGAGCCGCAGACTTAATGATTCGAGGAGGATACTCATATCCTTTTGGAGAGAGTGCCTTAAAACTTGAATTAATTGGAATCAAACGACTCGGTCTCTCCTCCCGTTTATACATCCCTGATCCATGGTATTCCATCCTGGCCGGTACTGAAAGTTTTGTTGATGTTGATGGAAGTGATCAAACACAAGTCAATATTGGTTTAGGATTTGGCACAAAAATTAGCAGCAGAGTAAAATTTGATGTTTACGGTGCCATGCCACTTTTAAAGAGGGATAACAATATTGATGGTTTAAAAAGAGCATTCACTCTCAGCGCGGGGGTTGGGTATCTGTTTTAAAACCCACTGCAAAATCAATACAAAAGAGTCCTAAAATTTTTCTGAAATGCCGGCGAGTAACACCGCCGGCCCACCCAAAATCAAGCAGTTAAAGAGGCAAACCATAAAAAACCCCTGCTCCAACGAAATTTTCTTGTTATAACCCCTTATAAGTTGAAAAAAATGCATGTTTATTGTGGGTGACTACAGCACTTATTTCCTCAAAATTTCGTATTTTTAAAATTCGGAAAAACAGGATATCATAATGCAATTTACCATAAACAGTATAGCTTTCGACAAGCTGATAACAAAAGTACTCCCGGCTGTACCGCTGCGGACACCAATGCCCATCCTCGAGAACATTCTGGTTGAATTTGGCGACGGTGAATTAACCCTTACTGCCAACGATCATGAAGTTGCGATTAGTGTAAAAGACCTCGTTACCTGCGATGGTTCTGCAAGATTTATTGTAAAAGGAAAACTTCTGAGTGATTTTGTTAAATCACTGGGAGATACGCAGATTCGTGTGGTTATTGAAGAGCAGAGAATTGTAATGAAAACCGATGTTGGTCACTACAATTTTAATTATGCTTCCCCCGAAAACTTCCCGGGTTTCAGCAGAATTGCCACCGATAAAACTCTTGAAGTGGATGCAAAACTCCTTAAAAAAGCGTTACAGTCTGCCGTTTTTGCTGTGAGCAAAGACTCTGCAAGAGTTGCAATGACAGGGGTTCTCATCGACATGAAAGAAGATGGTACTCATTTTGTTGCCACCGATGCCCATAAACTTGTTAAATTTTCAGCCACGGCATTAAAACATGATGAACCGATGGCAATTGTTATGCCCGGTAAAACAGTAAATATTCTCACAAAACTTCTTGAAGACGGAACAGTTACTCTCAGTTATTCTACAAGTGGAATGCTTGTTGAAACAGGAAGTGCAAAACTTGTTTCCCGTCTCATCGAACATAAATTCCCCGAATACAGCGCGGTAATTCCTCTGGACAGCCCAAACAAACTTACTATCAGCAAAGCACCATTTGCTTCGGCAACGAGAAGAATGCTTTTGTTAAGCAATAAAAATTTCCAATTGGTAAAAGTTACCCTTGATAAAGAGGAAATTCTGCTTAATACTGAGGATCAGGAAAGTGGATCAAAAGCTGATGAATCAGTTCCGGCAAACTATATCGGAGAAAAATTTACAATAGGATTCAAAACAGAATCACTGCTTGATTTGTTGAACAACATTAATTGTGATGATATGGTAGTTGAGTTGGTTTCACCCGCAAAAGCAGCTATTTTTAAACCGCTTAAACAGGATGAAAATGAGGATCTTTTAATGCTCCTCATGCCAACACGCTTAAATACTTTATGATCCTGAGATCTCTTGATCTAAAAAATTTCCGGTTACATTCGACAACACATTTGGATTTCTCCCCAAAATTGAATTTTCTGATTGGGGGAAATGGAAGAGGAAAAACAACGGTACTTGAGGCTATTTACCTCATTTGTACCACAAAAAGCTTCAGATCGGCAACGGACCCGGAGATGTTAAACTTTGGGTCCGGAACCTATGAAATCAGTGCTTCCATCAACAGTTTCACTGATCACAAAATTAGAATATTTTATAGCAGGGAAGAGAGTAAACGGGTTTATTTTAAAGATACAAAACCGTTATCACGATCTGCGGATATAATTGGCAAGTTCCCCGTGGTGGTGCTTACACCCGCCGATTTGGAACTCACACACGGTTATCCTGCTGACAGAAGAAAATTTGTTGACTCGGTTATCTCACAATCGAGCGAATTGTATCTAAGTACATTGCTCGATTACAACAGAACACTAAAACAAAGGTCGTCGCTTTTATACAGACTAAAAGACTTCAGGTCGAAAATTTTGTTGGATGAACTGGAAGCCTGGGATGAAAAACTTGTGAATGCAGGCACGGTGCTCATTAAAATGAGAAGAAAGTTCATGGATGAATTCAAGGATTATCTCTCCGAATCATACTCTCATATAATCCCGACAAGTCGGGAAGAAATTCCACACATAGAATATGACTCTTTTGCCGGCGAAGACGACGATACCGTTAAGGTATTTCATGCAACTATTGTGAACAACAAAGAAAATGAAATAAGAAGAGGCACCAATCTTGTTGGGCCCCATAAAGATGATTTTGTTTTCAGAATCAACGGGAATTCCCTCAGGACCTATGGCTCTCAGGGGCAGCATAAATCATTTCAGGTTGCTTTAAAGTTTGCACAGTTCTTTTATCTAAAAAAGATTTTAAATAACACACCATTTTTTCTGCTTGATGATGTGTTTGGTGAACTTGATAAAAGCAGAGCGATTGCAATCAGCAATTATCTTAAAGAAGTGGGACAGGCGTTTATAACGCTTACAGATTTTTCGAATTATGAATTCTTGAAAAAGGATGAGAACGACTCAACCATTTTCATAAACCCTTAAAATTGTAATAACTAAAGGTTAAAAATCCTATTTTTAACTTTTTTGGTTGGTTAAAACATGGCAAAAAAGATTGTTATCTCGGTTGGTGAAGTGATCAAAAACGACCCTGCTTTCAGGAGGGTAAGGGAAGTGTTTGAAAAAGAGGAAGTATATGAAGAATTTTTTCTCATTTTTCCTGAACTTGCCGGCCATGTATTACCTGAAAAATATGAGAATGGAATATTAAAAATTAAGGTGGATAACCCTTCTCTGAAAAACGATTTGAAGTTTAACGAAGAGTTATTGATAAATAAAATGAATACACACTTTAAGTGTGAAAGAATAAAACAAATAAAGTTTTCACGATAAAAACGGAAAAAAACAGTAAAAATGAGTGAACAAAATGGTATTCCTAAAGGAAATGGGAATGATTACAGCGCTTCAAGTATAAATGTCTTAAAAGGACTTGAAGCAGTAAGAAAACGCCCTGCAATGTACATCGGCGATGTGGGAGCCAGGGGTCTTCATCACCTGATAAATGAAGTGGTTGACAACAGTATCGATGAGGCTCTTGCCGGTTATTGTGATACAATAAGTGTTGTCATCAATCCGGATAACAGTGTAACCGTTGAAGACAATGGTCGTGGTATTCCAGTTGATATCCATGAAGAAGAGCAAAAATCTGCTCTTGAAGTGGTTATGACAGTGCTCCATGCCGGTGGTAAATTTGATAAAAACTCTTATAAAGTTTCTGGCGGTCTTCACGGAGTGGGTGTTTCTGTTGTTAATGCTCTCTCTGAATGGATGAGAGTTGAAGTAAAAAGAGATAAAAAAATCTACTTCATGGAATTTAAAAGAGGTGATATGACCACGCCTCTTAAAGTTATTGGCAAGTTAAAAGAAAATGTAACCGGAACAAAAATTACCTTTATGCCCGATGATGAAATCTTCAAAACCATCAATTTTAAATATGATACTGTAACTGCAAGAATGAGAGAGCTCGCTTACCTTAACAGAAATGTAAGTATAGCTTGTAAAGATACCCGTGAGGGAAGTGAGGAAGAGGATCTTTTTCACTTTAAAGGTGGTCTGGTTGAATTTGTTGCTTATATGGATGGTTCAAGAAAACCTCTTCACAAAACAATTTATATCGAGGGTGAAAGAGAAAACACTCCTGTTGAGGTTGCTTTCCACTATAATGAAGAATTCTCCGAAAACATCTTCTCTTATGTGAACAATATTAACACCCATGAAGGTGGAACCCACCTCGTCGGTTTTAAGGCCGCTCTTACAAGGACACTCAATTCTTATGCTGCAAAAAATAATCTGTTAAAAAACACAAAGATTACACTTTCCGGAGATGATTTCCGTGAGGGACTTACTGCGATAATTTCAGTTAAGGTAATGGAGCCCCAGTTTGAAGGGCAAACCAAAACCAAACTTGGTAACAGTGAGACCAAATCTGCGGTTGAAACTCTTGTAAATGAAAAACTTGCCGAATTTCTGGAAGAAAATCCTGGTGTGGGCAAAAAAATTGTTGAAAAAAGTCTCAGGGCAGCGGAAGCAAGGGAAGCAGCCAGAAAAGCACGTGATCTTGCCAGAAGAAAAAATGCTCTCGACAGTTTTGATCTTCCGGGTAAACTTGCCGACTGTTCCATTACCGACCCCGAACACTGCGAAGTTTATATCGTCGAGGGTGACTCAGCGGGTGGCTCTGCCAAACAGGGACGCGATAGAAGATTCCAGGCTATTCTTCCACTTAAAGGTAAAATCCTTAATGTGGAAAAAGCAAAACTGCACAAAATCCTTGAAAACAATGAAATTCAGGCGATAATTGCTGCCATGGGATGTGGTATCGATACCGAATTTGATCTGGCTAAACTCAGATATGGCAAACTTATCCTCATGACAGATGCGGATGTTGATGGAAGTCATATTCGTACTCTGCTTCTTACTTTCCTTTATAGATATATGAAAGAATTAATCATCACAGGAAAAGTTTACATTGCTCAACCCCCACTTTACAAAGTGAAAAAGGGGAAGGAAGAATTTTACGCTTTTGATGAAAAAGAAAGAGATGAAATTCTGAAGAGACTCAGGGCAAACCAGCGGAAAGCCTCAGCCGAAACTGATGGAACTGAAGAATATGATGATGAAGGAAACATTAAAGGTGTTGTGATCTCACGCTATAAAGGTTTGGGTGAAATGAATCCACTTCAGCTTTGGGAAACCACAATGAATCCGGAAACAAGAACCATTTTACAAGTAAACCTCGAGTCGACGGCAGAAGCCAACAGACTTTTTGAGGTGTTGATGGGCGACGATGTTGAACCAAGAAGGTTGTTCATCGAGAAAAACGCCAAATATGTACGAAATTTAGATATATAAAGAAGAGATTAAATCAATATGTCAAATATGTTTGATAAAATCATTCCCGTCTCACTTGAAGAAGAATTAAAATCTTCTTACATCGATTATTCGATGTCGGTAATTGTCTCAAGAGCATTACCGGATGTGCGCGACGGATTGAAGCCTGTACACAGAAGAGTATTGTTTGGAATGCACGATCTGGGGAATTATTACAACAGACCATTTAAAAAATCCGCAAGAATTGTGGGTGAAGTTCTTGGAAAGTATCATCCACACGGCGATTCCTCGGTTTACGATGCCATGGTGAGAATGGTACAGGAGTTTTCTCTGAGATATCCTCTCATAATGGGGCAGGGTAACTTTGGTTCTGTGGATGGTGATTCCGCTGCGGCAATGAGATATACCGAGGCAAGACTTGCCAGGATATCTGAAGAAATGTTGCGTGATCTCGATAAAAACACAGTTAATTTTATTCCCAATTTCGATGATTCACTCCAGGAACCAGCGGTTCTTCCCGCCTATCTTCCAAACCTCCTGATCAATGGATCAAGCGGTATTGCTGTGGGTATGGCAACCAACATTCCACCACATAACATCACTGAAACAATCAACGGGGTTGTTGCCCTTATTGATGATCCTTCGATAGATATTGATGGATTGATGAAACATGTAACCGCACCAGATTTCCCGACAGGTGGAATTATCTATGGCTATTCGGAAGTGAAAAGTGCCTACCATACCGGAAGAGGAAAACTTATTGTTCGCGCAAAAGTGAACACAGAAACTCAGAAAAACGGCAGAATTCACATCATTGTTACCGAACTTCCTTATCAGGTGAATAAATCCACTTTGATGGAAAGAATTGCGCAACAGGTTAAAGATGGAAAACTGCTCCACATCTCCAATTTAAGAGATGAGTCTGACAGAGACGGTATGCGTGTTGTTATCGAGTTGAAAAAAGATGCACAGCCCGCTGTGGTTCTTAATCAACTTTACAAACACACACAAATGCAGGTAACTTTTGGTGTTATCATGCTTGCTCTTGTTAATGGCGCTCCAAAGGTTCTTAACCTTAAAGAGATGATGCACTACTTCCTTCTTCACAGAATGGATGTGTTGATTCGCAGAACCCGTTTTGAGCTCGATGCAGCGGAACGCAGAGCCCACATTCTTGAAGGTTACATCATTGCTCTCGATAATATCGATGAGGTTATTGCTGTAATTAAGGCCTCAAAAGATACCGAAACCGCCCGTAAAAATTTGATGGAACGGTTTAAACTCTCCGAGATTCAGGCTAAAGCAATCCTCGATATGAGATTACAACGCCTAACAGGTCTCGAGAGGAAAAAGATTGAAAACGAGTATAAAGAACTCATTAAATTGATCGAAAAATTGAGAGGCATCCTCGAAAGTGAAGAGAAGAGAAATCTAATCATCAAAGAGGAACTCATAGCTCTTCGTGACAAATTTGGTGACGAAAGACGCACCGAAATTATCTACGATTATGAAAACTTTTCACTCGAAGATATGATTGCTGAAGAAGATGTGGTTGTCACCATTTCTCACAGAGGCTTCATAAAAAGATTCCCTGCAAGTGGATACAGAAAACAGAAACGCGGTGGAAGAGGAGTTACCGGAGCAGGAACAAAAGAAGGCGATTTTGTCGAAACAATGTTTGTTGCTTCAACCCACCACTACATCATGTTCTTTACTGATAAAGGACGGTGTTACTGGCTGAAGGTTCATGAGGTACCCGATGTTGGAAGATCAGCTCTTGGTCGATCGATTCTCAACCTGATCGAAAAAACTCCCGATGAGCAGATAACAGCTTATGTAACTGTGAAAGAGTTTAAAGACGATCAATTCCTGATTATGGCAACCAAAAATGGTATCATTAAGAAAACCGTTCTTTCTGCCTACGGAAATGTAAGACGCGGTGGAATTATTGCTCTAAACCTGAATGATGGCGACTCGTTAATAAGTGCAAAACTTTGTGAAACAGGTGATAACATTATCATTGGAACTCACAATGGTATTGCAATCAGATTTGACGAAAGTGCTGTTCGTGACATGGGTAGAGCTGCCACAGGTGTTATCGGTATCAGACTTGAAAAAGGTGATTTTGTAATCGGTTCTTTGGTGATCAAACGGACAAGCACCGTAATGGTTGTCACCGACAAGGGTTACGGAAAACGGTCAGATGTAAATGATTACCGCATCACCAATCGTGGTGGAAAAGGTATCATTACCGTTAAAACCACTGAAAAAACAGGTAAATTGATGTCAATCATGGAACTCAACGATAACGACGAACTTATCTGCATCACATCAGGTGGCATGGTCATTAAAATGGCTGCAAAAGATATCCGCACTATGGGTAGAAATACACAGGGTGTAAGGGTTATCAACCTTAAGGATAATGATTCCATCACCGATATCGCCAAAGTTGTCCCTGACGATGATGAAACCGGCGGTGAAAACGGAGATGCAGAGGAAACCCTGCTTTAATGCAGTAATCCAATAATCCAATAATGCAGTAATGTTTTATTGTTAATAATTTAGCCGTCTTACAGAAATGTGAGGCGGCTTTTTTTTAATGCAGTAATGCAATAATCCAATAATGCAGTAATGTTTGATCCCTCAGCATTCCCAAATCTATAAATCCGTTCTAATTCAGTTGAAACTTTTTCCAATTATATTATTGGATTACTGGATTACTGCATTATTGCATTAAAATCATATTATTGGATTACTGCATTATTGCATTACTGCATTAAAATCATATTATTGGATTACTGGATTATTGCATTATTGCATTAAAATCATATTATTGGATTACTGCATTACTGCATTATTGCATTAAAATCAGTCTCCCACCCTGTTTTTTAGGAACAGCGGCAACAGCCACCAGATAAAAAGAATTAATATCCCCACAGAAGTGGAGATTAAGATACTTGTGACAGTATCGAGCACCTGCCAAACCACTAATTGTGTTACAAGTATTAAGGCAAATGATAAAAAGAGAAGTCCAATTAATATCATACGAGTGGCAAACAACTTAAAAGTCATTCTGTGAATCAGCGGTTGGATTAGACGGTGATGTGCCGCGGGAGCACTAAAAAACACCATACTGCAGATTGAACAGAGGAATGTTGCCGTAAAAACCCACTTTTCAAAGGGATGAATTTTCCCAAAACTTTGGTTGAATGGAAGTACAACAAGAAAAGCTGTGAGAACCTGCGCACCCTGCAATAAAATACGCAGTTCCTGCAGCATATCATTTAGACTTCTGCCCTCGGGACTCTCCAATTCTTCTTTGGTGGGCTCAATATTCGTTTTTGGCTCGGTGTTATCCATAAAAACTCTTTTTTCGCTTGTTAAAAACAGGCAATATTTAAACTTAATGTGGCATTAATATTAAATCCACCAAAAGCACCTTCGCTGGATTCATAATCTGAACCCGGATAGTTCGTGGAAGTAACCCGGTAGAGTTCTCTCCAGTTGGGTTCTCTGATTGTAAATGAAAAATATGGTCTGATTGTGAGAAAAGCCCCGGTATTTGCAACATTACCCAGGACCAACATCGCACCAAGGTTGTAACCAAGGTAAGTGCCTATCTCATAGGCAGAAGTTTTTCCAAATGAATTTGTGGTTGTAAAATCCAATGTGTTTATCGACAGGTCAAAGACCGGGCCAAAGTTGAGCAAACCTTCGCCAAAAAGATATCCAATCGTAAAGTTGTAGCCTCCATGTTCCAGTTCAATTTCCCTTTTTAAGGCACTTCCCGGAGTAACTTTTGTGGGATCGGCTTCGGCTGTCATTGTCCCTTTGCGTGAAGTGTAGCCAAACTCAAGTAGTATGCCGACCAACATTATACCCGTATTATAGGCCATTCCACTCATCGATGGAGTTTCCATCCGCTTTGAGAGAATCGATTCCCGTTGTTTGTTGTAATTTGTTGTGAAGTCATCGAGACCTTTTGAGGAGGGGGACATATAACCATAACCGACGCTTAAATATCCATTAACATCAACAAAGTCGTTAATCCACTGAGCATTTACAGAAGAAAAACTAAATATTAACAATGAGAACAAAAAAATCTTGCTCATATTAGACCTCTATTAGAGTGTGGAAAATCACTTTGTTAAACAGACGGTAGAAATATAATACTAATTATGCACAATATCGTTTTTTTTCACAAATTAAAAAACAACAGATTTTCCTTTCAAATCAACTTTTATACAAAACTTCGGTATTAAAAACACGCCATGTTAAGATTTAGTGTGATGGTCATATTAAATCCATTAAAAGCACCTTTGGTGTCCTCAAAAAACTGTCCCTCCATTGGTTTTGTATTGGTTGCCTCATAGAGTTTTAACCACTCAGGATCACTAACTGAATAAGAATAATATGGTTTAAAGACAAGATAAGCTCCCGATCCTCCCGGATCACCGATAATAAAAAGCCATCCTGTATTAAATCCAATGTAACTGTCCATATCAAGTCTCTTCAGGCCTCTGCCTTCTATCTCGGTTTCAAATTTGATATTTGTGAAAGCCGCTTCGATAAAGGGACCTGTGTAGATGGGGTCAAAACCATAAACAAGTGCCCCCATGATGTTTATGGAGTTAAGGTCGAGATCAATTTTTCTGTGAGTGATTGAACCGGGAGCGATTTTTGCAGGGTTGCCTTCGGCAATCAATGTTCCACTATGGGTAGAGTAACCAAGTTCGAGAATTAATCCGTTCCAGAAGAAACCGGTGGAAAGTGCCAGGCCTGAGAAACTCGATTTCTCCATATATTTTAAAAGAATTGGTCTTTTTTGACGGTTGTATTCATGGATAAACATATCGAGACCGGTAGAGTTGGCATACATAAAACCATAACCGCCACCAATAGAAAATGACGGAACTCCCTCGGGATACCAATCATCAAAAATTTGGGCTCGCGATATGTAACCGAGAGACAAAACGAAAAAAAGAAGTAAGATTTTTTTTATGGCTGACCTCAACAAATGGAATTTCTAAATCATTCTGGTTTGTAATCAGAACCCGAAAACTAAAACCATAACCGGAAAAGTAAATCTTTTTATCGGTCTTACTAAAAATATTTTTCAGGGTTCCAACTATTATACAAATCGAACAAAGAATTTGTTTGCGGAATCGATCATTTTGTGTAATTTAAATCAACAAGTAATTGCTTTTCTTCAATTTATCGGTAGCGAAATGCTTAGTGAACAAACCGGGCTCTTTTTCCCCGCCGGTTCAGCAAAAGTAAAGTATAATCCTAATCGATTATCTTTCTCAAATCAACTTCTCCTTGTGAGATTCCCCTCTTTTAATGCCCAATTTCACACACTGCATTCTCCAGTCAATAAACCTAATAGTCTCAATCATATATAATAACGGAGGAAGCATGTCTGACTATGTAAAAACTTTCATGTCAGAGTTAAAGGCAAAAAATCCGGCAGAAGCCGAGTTCCACCAGGCAGTTCAGGAAGTAATTGAATCTCTTGAACTCGTTTTAGAGCGTCATCCCGAATATCGCTCCACAAAAATAATTGAAAGAATAGTTGAACCTGAAAGAGTAATTATGTTCAGGGTGCCATGGCTTGATGATGAAGGTGAGGTACAGGTAAATCGTGGTTTCAGAATAGAGATGAATTCAGCTATTGGTCCCTATAAGGGAGGATTAAGATTCCACCCGTCGGTAAATCTTGGAATTCTAAAATTCCTTGCTTTTGAGCAGGTATTTAAAAACAGCCTTACAACTCTCCCGATGGGAGGGGGAAAAGGAGGTTCTGATTTTGATCCAAAAGGCAAAACCGACAACGAGGTTATGAAATTTTGTCAAAGTTTCATGACCGAACTTCAACGCCATATTGGTCCCAATACAGATGTACCTGCGGGCGATATAGGAGTTGGAGGTAGAGAAATTGGATTCCTTTTTGGTCAGTACAAACGGATCAGAAATGAATTTACAGGCGTACTTACAGGTAAAAGTTTAAATTGGGGCGGTTCACTCATTCGTCCCGAAGCAACAGGTTATGGTTGTGTTTATTTTGCCAGTGAAATGTTAAGAACCCGCAGAGAAACCCTCGACGGGAAGGTATGTCTTGTTTCAGGAAGTGGAAATGTGGCTCAATATACCACCCAAAAAATCCTTGAACTCGGTGGTAAAGTTGTAACACTCTCCGATTCTGCAGGTTTCATTTATGACGAAAAAGGAATCGATGATGATAAACTGGCATTTGTTCTTAATCTGAAAAATGTTCGAAGAGGAAGAATATCAGAATATGCCGATAAATATAAAGAAGCTGTTTACACACCATTCTCAGGAACAGAGACCTCCAATCCACTTTGGAATGTAAAAGCAGATTGTGCCTTCCCTTCAGCAACCCAAAACGAAATAAACGCCATTGACGCACAAAATCTGGTCAATAATGGAGTTTATGTTGTTGCAGAAGGCGCAAACATGCCAACCACCTACGATGGAGTTCAGATATTCCTGCAAAAAGGAATACTCTACGGACCGGGTAAAGCAGCAAACGCCGGTGGTGTTGCTGTTTCCGGACTTGAGATGGCACAAAACAGTATGCGTCTTAACTGGACAAGCGAAGAGGTTGACAACAGATTAAGGTTAATCATGCACTCAATCCACAGTGCTTGTGTTTCGGCAGCAGACAGGTTTGGCACTCCCGGTAACTATGTAAATGGTGCCAACATTGCAGGCTTCCTCAAGGTGGCTGACGCAATGCTCGACCAGGGTGTTGTATAACATCATTAAACAAGAATCAAAAATGAAGTGTAAATGACAATTATCGATCCCAACTGGGTAGAACATGGATACGGAACCCGATTCCAGGGCTTCCAGAATCTGATGAGACAGAGAATTAGAGATATCCTTATAGTATCATCTCTTTACGATCTCTATCTTTTTGAGGAGGATGGAAGACTTTATGAACTGATCAGGAACGAGTATCTAAGTTTGCAGTTAAGCCACTCTCCCGAGCTCACCAGAGTTTCGAAGGGTTACGAGGCTATTGCCCTGCTAGAAGAAAAACACTTTGAGATGGTGATCATTACACTTCATACTGAAGATATCAAACCCGTAAAACTTGCGGGGATGATAAAGGCTATGAATAAGAAGTTCCCGGGGCTCGATATTTCGATTCCGGTTGTGTTGCTCGCGTTCGATAACCGGGAACTTTCTGAATTGATCCAACACTCCAACATGTCAGTCTTCGACAAAATATTTATATGGCAGGGCGATTTTCGTCTGATAATAGGGATAATTAAATATTTTGAAGACCGCCTTAATATGCAACATGATACAAACATGGTTGGCGTGCAATCCATTTTGGTAATTGAAGACAGTATCAGGGATTATTCAAGTTTTCTCCCTGTGATCTACACTGAGATTATCCAACAATCAAAAAGACTTGTAGCTGAAGGGATAAATCTTACTCACAAATTCCTCAGAATGAGAGCCCGTCCTAAAATATTTCTTGCTCAAAATTATGAAGAAGCCTGGGCATTTTTTGATGAATACAAAGAGTATATTTTGGGAATCATATCAGATATCGATTTTCCAAAAGGGGGCAAAACACTTCCAAGAGCGGGAATAGAATTTGCTGAAGAGGTTAAAAAAGTACATTACGATATTGCAATTCTGCTCCAGTCAAGTGAATCAAAATATGAAAAAGATGCACAGGAAATTGGTGCCTCATTTTTAAAAAAGGGTTCACCAACACTTCTGATTGAACTTCGTGCTTTCCTGAAGGCGTATTTTAGTTTTGGTGATTTTGTTTTTCGTTCTCCCGATGGATCAGAAATAGGCAGAGCTGCGAATCTTTATGAAATGGAAATTGCTCTTAAAAGTGCACCCCCTGAAAGTATTAAATATCACGCCGAGAGGAACAACTTTTCAAACTGGTTTAAAGCAAGAACCGAGTTTTGGCTCTCCGAGCAGTTGCGTTCAGTTAAAGTAACAGATTTTAACTCTCTTGAACAACTGCGAAATCACCTTATAACCTCACTTCGAAACTATAGAAGACTAAGGCAACGAGGTATTTTAACCGATTTCCACAAAGATTCTTTTGATACATCCACCAGTTTTGCCAGAATTGGCGGCGGCTCCCTTGGGGGAAAAGCGCGTGGGCTGGGCTTTTTAAACATCCTGATAAACAATTATGAACTTCACCATCAGTTTGAAGGGACAAGAATCTCTGTTCCTGTTGCGGTGGTAATTGGAACTGAAGTATTTGACCAGTTCCTTGATGAAAACGACCTTAGAAGTTTTGCCCTTAACTGTGATAACGATGAAGAAATAAAAGAACGATTCCTCAAGGCAGAGGTTTTTTCCGAGGAAATAATTGCCAATCTTATGTCGTTTCTTGATCTTATTAAAACACCACTCGCTGTGAGGTCTTCAAGCCTTCTTGAAGACTCACAATATCATCCTTTTGCCGGTGTTTATTCCACAATAATGATCCCAAACAACAATCCCGACCAGTTTTTAAGGTTGAAGGAGCTTGTAAACGCTGTTAAACTTGTGTTTGCATCCACCTATTTCCAGGAAGCGAAAAACTATATTGCCGCCACCTCCTACAGGCATGAAGAGGAAAAAATGGCGGTTATCGTTCAAAAAATGGTTGGTACCAATTTTGACGGCAGGTTTTATCCCACTTTTTCAGGAGTTGTAAAGTCATATAATTTTTATCCACTGGCACCACAGGTTTCAGAAGATGGAATTGTTGCAGTTGCTCTTGGACTTGGGAAATGGGTTGTTGAAGGAGGCGAAACAGTAAGGTTTAGTCCACGCCACCCAAAACGAATAATTCAGTTTCATAATCCCGATGAAGCATTGAGGACAACTCAAAGGTCGTTTTATGCTCTCGATATGTCAACAAACACACTGTTTACATCCCGGATAGAAGATATTTGCACCAAAAGTTTTGAAATTGAAACCGCAGAAAAAGACGGTACTCTGCAGTATGTTGCATCAACCTACTCCCACAATAATCATTCAATTTATGATGGAATTTCCCGCGAGGGGACAAGGCTGATAACCTTTGCCCCCCTGCTTAAAAATAATCTTCTTCCTCTTGCAGCAATTCTTGAGCTTATTGTTGATATGGGCAGATGGGGGATGGGTACGGAAGTGGAGATTGAGTTCGCAGTCAATCTGAATGTTGAAAGAGGGAAAAACAAAGAATTTTATATCCTCCAGATGAGGCCGATGGTTGTAAACACGGAAACTGAAAAAATAAACCCTGAAAAACATCCCAAATCGGACCTGATTTGCCGCAGTGATGAAGTATTGGGAAATGGAATTATCGATAATATCCGTGACATCATCTATATCGATTCGGAAGAATTTGATCGCTCCAAAAGCAGAGTGGTTGCCGGAGCAATTGGTTATTTTAATTCAAAACTTATCAAAGATCAGGCACCTTATCTGCTTGTAGGTCCCGGAAGGTGGGGATCATTGGATCAGTGGCTGGGGATCCCCGTAACCTGGGCGAAAATCTCTGGCGCAGCAGCAATTATTGAGAATCAATTTAAAGATATAAAGGTTCTGCCCTCACAAGGCTCCCATTTCTTCCACAACCTTACCTCATTTGCAATCGCCTACTTTACAGTTGGAAACGGAATCAGTGACAGTTTCCTTGATGGTGAATGGCTCAACTCACTTCCTGTCGAAGAGCAAAGAGAAGGGGTAAAACATATTCGCTTAAATAACGATATCGTAATTAAGATGAATGCAACTCAAAAAGTCGGGATTATCCTAAAACCGACAATCGAGGAGGAAAAATGAAAGATAATATCGAAAAAAAAGGAGAGGTGTTTGAGGTTTGCCCGCATTGCAACGCCCGTCTTACAAGTTGGGAGCAAGTGCTCCTCAAGGTTGACAGAGCACTTATTTGCAAAAAATGCTGGTACAAGATTATTCTTCCACCTGAAAACCCACTCGAACCGTTAGTTGATGAGGAATTAAAAAAATGAAAACATATAATTCGTTTGATGTTGCCAAACAGCAGGTCTATGAGGCTGCAAAAATTTTACATCTTGATGATGCAACCACCGAATTTCTTACAAAACCTCAAAGAGAGTTTGCTTTCACCATGCCTGTCCGACTCGATTCAGGGAAAGTGGCTGTTTATGAAGGTTACAGAATTCAGTATAACACAGCCCGCGGACCCGCAAAAGGGGGAATAAGATTCCATCCCGACGAAACCGTGGATGTAATTCGTGCTCTTGCTTGTTGGATGACCTGGAAAACAGCAGTGGTTGACCTCCCCCTTGGCGGGGGGAAAGGTGGAGTTATTTGCAACCCAAAAGATCTTTCCGACAGAGAACTTGAAGCTGTATCCCGTGGATATATCAGAGCTGCTGCCGACTTTATCGGTACTGAAAAAGACATTCCAGCTCCCGATGTTTATACAAATCCACAGACCATGGCGTGGATGATGGATGAATACGAAACTATTGTAAGGAAACATTCATCGGGCATTCTCACCGACAAACCGCTGCAAATTGGTGGATCGGAAGGTAGAAGAGACGCCACATCAAGAGGTGGAGTCATAGCCGTAAGGGAGGCGTGTAAACACTACCACATTAAACCCGAAAAATTTTCGGTTCAGGGATTTGGAAATGCGGGACAGAGGTGTGCCCTGCTCCATAAGGAAATTCTTGGAACAGGAGATTTGATTGCTGTTTCAGACTCAAAAATTGGACTTTATAATCCAAAAGGGATAGATGTATCAAAACTTGTAACACACAAGTTAACCACAGGAAGTCTCGCCGGTTTTAGGGGAGCTGAAGAGATTGATCGTGACAGGGTTCTCGAAATCGAAACCGATATTCTTTATCCCGCAGCACTCGAAAACTCGATAAATGATAAAAACTCCGATCGAATTAAAGCCAGAATCATCTCGGAACTTGCCAATGGACCCACAACTCCAAACGCTGACCTTATCCTTTTTGAAAAAGGGGTGAAGGTAATCCCCGACATTCTTGCCAGTTCCGGCGGAGTGATTGTATCCTATTTTGAGATGGTACAGGATTCATCCTCTTTCTTTTGGGATGAAGAGGGAGTTAACAGAGGGCTCGATCTGAAGATATCAAAAGGTTTCCGCTCCGTATTTAATGCATTGGAAGAAAACAGAATCCATTCCCGGCTTGCTGCGATGGTTGTAGGTGTTGCACGCGTTGCCGAAGCATGTAAAATTCGTGGATGGGTTTAGAGGAGGTAGTTATGAAAAACAGATTTTTGTTTAAAGTCGTGATTTTTATTCTCCTGATTTTTTCTGTTACTATATCTGCTCAGGTGAAAGAGCTAAAAGCCGGTCCCACCCAATATAAGGGAGGGAATCCCGATTTTTACATTTTCCCCGGTAGGGCTGCGCTTATTGTTTATTCCTCCCTGAATAATCTCTATTTTGAATGCACAACCGATTCAATTATTGGTCCCGTGTATGAAGTGGAAGAGAAGAGATATACATTACTTTTTAACACTCACCCACAGGTAATTGAAGTTAAGTGCCCCGGTTATAATTCGGCAATTATCACCACCCCCGCACTTCAGCCCTCCGATGTTGTGCCCTACTCTGTGGAACCAAAACTTGGCGAAAATGATCCTGGGATGATAACCGTACAATTTACAGTCACCCCAACCGATGCCGATTTTTTCGTCGATTTTAAAAAAGTTGACTTCTCCAAACCCGTTAAACTCAGCCCGGGAAATCACAAAATAAAGATCGTTAAAGAGGGTCACCCAACCTTTAAACAGGAAATCTTTATTGATGAATCTCATTATCAGTTTGTTTTTAGGCTGGAATAGAATTATATAATAAAAATTTCAGGCTGATTTATCCATCCTCATGGGGTTGATGCCCCATGCTATTGGTTTAAATTACCGGGAATGACAAACCAATAGTCCCGATTCAATCAAACATCCGTGTAATCTGTGAAAATCCGTGTAATCCGCGTAACTATCCTCCCCCTCCCCCCACCAAAACTGAACCATATAAACTAAAATACTGTTACAACATGTATTAACACAAAATATTGCCGTTTGTTTATTTATCTTTGTAAATTGAACAATTTATTCTGACCTTAAAAATCACAATTTTTAGATTTCCCGGAAAAAAATGAAAAACCTCAGGACATTAAAGAAATATTTCCTTCGCTATAAAACAGCGCTTATAACTGGAATATTCTTCATAATAGTCTCCAACGCGTTCACAGTTTATGTGCCAATCATAATAAAAGACTCCCTTAACGATCTTCAACAAGGGATAGCAGAAAATAAACTTGTTGAGTATGCCCTCCTTATTGTTGGTTCAACACTTATGGCAGGGATATTCAGATTTATGATAAGGCAGACGATAATTGTAATTTCCCGGAAGATAGAATATGATCTCAGGCAGGATTTTTGGGAATATATCCAACATCTTTCACTCCGTTTTTTCCAGAACAACTCAACCGGAAACATAATGGCGCATGCCACCAACGACATAAGCGCCGTAAGGATGTTTATTGGTCCGGCAGTTATGTATTCCATTGACACAGGGGTTAGAATAATTATTGTGATCTCGATTATGTCGATGATCAGTTGGGAAGTGACCTTGTGGAGTTTAATTCCTCTCCCGTTTCTCTCATTTTTAGTATATGTTGTTGGGAAAAAAGTCCACAAACGGTTTACGCTGATACAGGAAAAATTTGCTGATCTTACAACCAAAGCTCAGGAAAACTTCTCCGGAATCAGGGTTATTAAATCTTATGTTGCAGAAGAGAGAGAAGTTGCCGAATTTGACAGATTAAGCCGTGAATACCTGGCGAGAAATATGAAACTTGTGAAAATACAGGCGCTTTTTCAGCCGACTCTTTTTCTCATCACGGGAATGTCTATTATCATCGCAATTTGGGCGGGTGGAACCGCCGTTATTAACAAAACTTTGATGATAGGTGATGTTACCGCTTTAATAATGTATCTCGGAATTTTAATCTGGCCCATGATCGCATTTGGATGGGTAATAAATATAATCCAGCAGGCGGAAGCGAGTATGGCACGACTTAACAAATTGTGGTCGGAAGAACTCGAAATTGCAGATGTTGGGGAGGAAAAAAGTCGGGTTAACGAGGTTAAAGGAGAAGTTGAGTTCAGGAATGTTTCATTCAAATATGGCGAAAATCTGCCGTTTGTACTTCAAAATCTCAACCTGAAAATCCCTGCAGGACATTCACTTGCAATTATGGGGAACACAGGGAGTGGAAAAACCACTATGATAAATTTGATTCCACGCCTGTTTGATGCCACCGAAGGTGAAGTGCTTATCGATGGAGTGAATATTAAAGATATTTCTCTTAAAACGGTAAGAAGATCAATAGGATTTGTGCCTCAGGAAGCTTTTCTTTTTTCAGAAACGATAAAAAACAATATTTGTTACGGCAAAGCGGATGCAACTGAATCGGAAATTATGCAAAGAGCGGAAATTGCACAATTTTCAAAGGATGTTTTGGAGTTTCCGGAAGGATTTGATACGGTTGTTGGTGAAAGAGGAATCACACTTTCGGGTGGACAAAAACAGAGGGCATCACTTACACGGGCTCTTATGACAGACCCAGAAATCCTGATTCTTGACGACTCTTTTTCTGCTGTTGATACCCACACCGAAGAGGATATCCTCCAGGGTTTAAGAGGATTTATGAAAAACAGAACAACTCTGATGGTCAGTCACAGAGTTTCAACTGTGAAAGATGCCGATAAAATTGTAATTCTTGACAAAGGGATGATAGCCGAAGAGGGAACTCACGATGAACTCATCAAACTTAACGGTTTGTATGCAGGAATCTATAACAGACAACTGCTTGAACAGGAAATCGAAGAAATTTAAGGAGTTATATCATGGATTTAAAAAAAATAGTGTTTTTTGAAACAGACGGTGATGAGAAAAAATTTCTTAAAAAGAGATTCAACAAAGATTTTCAACTTGAATTTCATAAAGAGCCCCTTGGAATTAACAATTATGAACTTGCCAAAGACGCAGATGTAGTCTCGGTGTTTATTTATTCAAAACTTTCCGAAGTGGTCCTGCAAAGTCTTCCTTCATTAAAGTTGATTGCAACAAGGAGTACGGGATTTAACCACATCAACCTTGATGCTGCATTAAAACGAGGTGTTTCGGTTTGTAATGTCCCTTATTATGGCGAAAACACAGTTGCGGAACATACTTTTGCTCTTATTCTTGCTCTTTCAAGAAATCTGCACAGAGCTTATGTACGCTCAATACAGGGCAATTTTTCGATTGAAGGATTACGCGGATTTGATCTTAAAGACAAAACCATCGGGATCATTGGAGCCGGAAGTATCGGAACCCATGTTATTAAGATGGCAAAAGGGTTTGGGATGAAAATCCTTGTATTTGATCCTGTGAGAAATCACATTTTTCAAGAAATACTCGAGTTTAAGTATGCCACACTTGAAGAGTTGTTGGCAAATTCTGATATTATCTCACTCCATTGCCCATACAATGAAAACACACATTATCTTTTGAACATGGATAACATTAACACCGTAAAAAAAGGTGCCGTGTTTATAAATACCGCAAGAGCGGGACTGATAGAACCTTCGGCGCTTTATCATGCAATCGATTCAGGAATTTTCAGCGGAGCAGGTCTTGATGTTTTTGAAGGGGAAGAACTGGCTTCCGATGAAAATCAAATGTTGTCAAAAAATGTGGCGCCCGAACAGATGGAGGCTATCTTAAAAAGGAACATCCTGCTTAGAAGGGAAAATGTGATCATAACACCACACATCGCTTTTGATTCTGCTGAAGCAGTGGAAAGAATCCTTGAGACAACTACTCTAAATATTAACAGCTTTTTCAGAAGCGAAAATTATTACAAGGTTATTTAATTAAAATGGCAAAAAAGAACAGTTCTGAAGATGAAATATTAGGTAAGGCCTACGACGCGAAGCTGATGAAAAGGCTTCTTGGATTTGTAAAACCTTATAAAAAATATGTTATTCTGGCGATATTATTAAATATTCTGGTGGCGGGTCTTGGTCCGTTACGCCCGTATTTAACCAAAATTGCGATAGATGATAAGATTTTTAACGGAGATCTTCACGGGCTTATGCTCATTTCGGTGGCGCTTATTGGTGCACTTGTGTTTCAGTCGGTTATCCAATATTTCCTCACCTATTTTACAAATCTCCTTGGTCAAAAAACCATTCTTGATCTCAGGGATAAACTTTTCAGACATACTCAGAAACTGTCGGTCAGTTTTTTTGACAGAACACCAATCGGCAGGATGGTAACAAGGGTAACAAATGATGTTGAATCATTGAATGAACTTTTTACATCTGGTATTGTAATGGTGTTCAGCGATGTTTTTATAATTGTTTGGATTCTCGGTTTTATGTTTTTTATAAATTGGGAACTTGCGCTTATTACCCTTTCGGTGCTTCCTCTTTTAATTTATGGCACATTTTTGTTCCGGAAGAAGGTTCGCGAGTCATATCGTGATATCAGAAAATATCTTGCCCGTCTCAATTCGTATATGCAGGAACATATCACGGGCATGGGGATTGTTCGTCTTTTTAACAAAGAGAAAGAAGAAGCTAAAAGATTTGCCCAGATTAACGGTGATCATCGGGATGAAAACATAAGATCGGTGTTTTATTATGCAGTCTTCTACCCCGGAGTGGAGTTAATTTCTTCAGCCGCAATTGCGCTCATAATCTGGTATGGCGGTGGTGATGTGGTGCAGAAAAAAATTTCACTCGGTGTGCTTTTTGCGTTCATTCAATATACGGAAATGTTTTTTAGACCAATCAGAGACCTCTCTGAGAAGTATAACATTATGCAGACCGCAATGGCATCTTCAGAAAGAATTTTCTCTCTGCTGGATGATCAGTCATTTATTAAAAACCCTGAAAACCATGTGCCACTTGATAAGGTCAAGGGGAAGATTGAGTTTGAAAAAGTTAACTTTGCTTACAATGAAGAGAACCTGATCCTTAAAGATATCTCATTTGTCATTAATCCCGGTGAAACAGTTGCAATTGTGGGTGCTACAGGAGCGGGCAAAACCAGTATCATCAACATCTTGACCCGGTTTTATGATATTAATTCCGGAAGAATTTTGGTTGATGGAGTTGATATAACAAAGGTGGATAAAAGAGAACTCCGTAACAAGATTTCCATTGTGCTTCAGGATGTATTTCTGTTTTTTGGAACCATCAGATCCAATATCGGGATGAATAATCCCGGAATCTCGGATGAAAAGATTGTGGCTTCAGCCCAACATGTGGGAGCCGACAGATTTATCCAAAATCTTCCAAATCAGTATGATGAAGAGGTAAAAGAGAGAGGTGCAACCCTCTCCGTTGGGCAAAAACAGTTAATCTCATTTGCAAGAGCTTTGGCTCACGATCCAAGTATCCTTATACTCGATGAAGCAACTTCCAGTGTTGATACTGAAACTGAAAACATGATTCAGACGGCAATTGAAACCCTTCTCGAAGGAAGAACCGCCATCGTAATCGCCCACAGGCTTTCAACAATCAGAAACGCCGACAAGATCATGGTTATGCACAAAGGTGAAATTAAAGAGATGGGCAGCCACGAAGAACTCCTCGAAAAAAGAGGACTTTATTACAAATTGTATCAACTTCAGTATAAAGATCAGGAATTGGTGTTTTCCAAATAATTTGGTTAATGCTTCATTAACTCTTCCGTTTGTATTATATTTCAGTAGATCAATATAAATTACATACGGAGAAGAATTTAATATGTCACAAACACCCTTTATGACTCTGGAGCGATATATTATCGAAGAAGAGCGTAAACATCCTGAGGCAACGGGAGCGCTGTCACGGATACTTTCAGACCTCTCAATCGCTGCAAAAATCATCTCAAGAGAAGTGAACAAAGCCGGTCTAGTTGAAATTCTCGGCTTTACGGGCGATACAAATGTTCATGGTGAATCAGTCAAAAAACTTGATATGTATGCCCATGATATGATCTTTAAAGCGATGGATCATGGCGGTCAACTTTGTATAATGGCCTCTGAAGAAGAGGAAGACATTATCCATATCCCACACCACTTCACCATCGGAAAATATGTTCTTTTGTTTGATCCCCTCGACGGGTCGTCAAACATCGATGCCAATGTGAACATTGGAACGATCTTCTCAATTTTTAAAAGAGTCTCAGATGGTGATGGTCCCGGTACCCTCGAAGATTGTCTGCAACCGGGAACCGAGCAGGTGGCTGCAGGGTATGTAATTTATGGTTCATCTACAATGCTTGTTTACACAACAGGAGAAGGTGTTCATGGATTTACACTTGACCCCTCGATAGGTGAATTTATCCTCTCCCACCACAATATCAGAATCCCCGAAAAAGGGAAGATATACAGCATCAATGAAGGTAACTACAAATACTGGCACCCCGGACTGAAAAAATATATCAAATGGCTTCAGGAAGAGGATAAAGCGACATCAAGACCATACTCAACCAGATATATCGGTTCAATGGTGGCAGATGTTCACAGAACAATTTTATACGGTGGTATCTTTATGTATCCGGCAGACAGTCGGAACCCAAAAGGGAAATTGCGACTCATGTATGAGTGTAATCCTGTTTCATTTATTGTGGAAGCTTGTGGAGGGAAGGCAATTACGGGATACACCCGTGTCCTTGAAGAGGTACCAAATTCACTTCATGAGAGATGCCCGATTTTTATCGGCAGCCCGTATGATATCGACAAAGTTGCCAAGTTTATTGCAGATACAGACGCAGAACTTGAAAAGCCATTATAATTGAAAAAATGAGGCTGTCATTTTGTGGCAGCCTCAACCAAACTTATTCGGCGATTTTAACCGATTTAATCTTTTCAGCGAGCAGAGAAATCAAATTGTCTCTGGAAATCCCCTCAATTGTGAATTTACCCGACTTGATAATTATCTCGGGTCCATCCCCTTGTTTGTTAAAAAACTTAAATAACATATAACCAAGTCTGTTTCTGTCATTTGGCACAGGCAGATATTCTTTTAAATCTTCAGCCACGGAATAAACCTGTTTTTCAAGTGAGTTTTCCGGGAAATCGACCGTTTTTGGTCCGGGAAGTGTTGTCATCAATATTCTCGTAAAAGTTAAAATTTATTCCACTAAAATAATAAAGTTTGGAATGATAACAGCAAAAGAAGAAAAAGGGATATATTGATTCGAATGGGTTATTATTCAGTAAAAGTCTTATTAGTTATTTATTTTACAATCGTATAATTTAGGGAGTAAAATAAATTTAAAAAAGAAATGATAGACGAGACCGCCAAAAAGTTTGCTGAACTTACATGTTCACTTTCAAGAGAATGCAGCAGAAAAGAAGAGTTTTTTGCCAGATGTTATAATCTGACTCCGGCCGAGTTGCGACTGCTTATGTTATTTGGTGAAAAATCGTGCCTTTCAATTAAGGATTTGTCGGCTAATCTTGCCCTTACACCGGGGAGAATAACACATATTTTGACATCTCTTGAAGAGAAAAAACTTGTTATCAGGAAACAGGATCCGGCTGACAGGCGGAGTTTTAATGTTTATTTAACGGGACAAAGCAGACCCTATATCAACAACATTAACACAGGTCATATTTTAGTACATAAAGAGATTTTTGATACTCTTGATGATGACACCCGGGAAAATGTCCTGCTCGTCATGGATTCGTTGATAGTAGCAATGAAAAAATGGGTCGTTAACGAAACCAATAAAGAGTCGAGAGTGGAAGTCTAAAAATAACTTCCACCGCCTTCATTGTCTTCGTCAAATACAAAAACATGACTTTGATATGAAGGAAGATCGATAAAGAGTCCCTTCTCTAAAAACTCATCAATTGCCCTCACATATATTTTGTCACCCATCAAATCATTCAATAAAATGCGGTCATCTCCGATGTTTACATCAAACTTCAACCTGCATTGGGAATTAACCTCTGAGTAGTTAACAACAACAATGGTGTTCCTGATACCAAGTTTCCACCGCCACGCAAGCATGTTCACATTTGTGTTATTGTCATCCCAGGCTTTGAGACAAGTCAACAGATTCCATTCACCATCTTTAAAAACCCTGTCGCCGGTGATTTTGAGCAATTTATCGTAAAACTTGGAAATTTTTGGATGCGGTTGCGATTTCCCCTCTCTGCCAAGTTGAAGAGGAATTTTATGGTTTTTCCCCTCCCATTGACCATCCTGATATAACATTAACCCGGGAATAGTTGCGGTGATTACAGCAGCAGCCATCGATTTATCGTGCCCAAATGTCTTGATTGCTCTCTCTTCTTCCGATTTTTCGATAAACCTAACCGATTTTTGCTGCATCGTCAAATCGGCAGTGAGGTGACCTTTAATTTCAGAGGCGCTGTTGTTTTTTAGTTTATCGTAAAGTACCTTGTCAGAAGTATAGTCAAACCCCAGACTTTGCATTGTCTTTTCAAGATTCCAATAAGTTTCGGCAATAAAGAGGAAACCGGGATTAAACATCTTAATATCCTTGATTGCCATATTCCAGAATTCTTCGTTGTTTTCAGGGTATTTGTCAGGGTCAGCGGCGCCTCGCCAGGTGTTTCCAAAAATATTGTTCAAAATCAACATTGCCATTGAACACCTGACACCATCACAGAAATTACTAATCCGCTGAAGTGTCCCTGCCATAAAATCACGGGCTGAAGGATTAAAATAGTTTATTTGTGCAGTATCTCTCCAAGCGGGGAAAAAGGGATCCCTGCCATGGGCAAAATAAAGTCCGGGATGTTCAGGGACGGTAAAATATGTGTGTGGTTCGGCGTTGTAAATCTCTTCACTGACCGTGAGGAATATCTCGGGGTAGTTTTTCAGGATTTCACTTGTTGAGCCAAAGTGGTTGGGTACAAAATCGAGAATAAGTGCAATTCCAATCTCATTCAGAATCTTTTTGAGTTGTATTACATCTTCCTCGGTTCCCAGATCAGGATTAACCCGATATTCATCGATTGCATGGGGTGAACCGATTACATCGTTTTTGGTCCAGTCTTTCAAGGCGGCATTATACTGTTTCACAAGTTCGGGCGTGAAACAGGTGGAATCGATATTGGCTCTACAGGTTTTCCATATACCCATAAGCCGGACAAAATCGATCCCTTTTCCTTTTAACTTGAGCCAATAATCTTTGGGGATATCATTTATCTTTGCAGTTGGTCCAAATCGTTTGATCCAGACGCGAATATTTATTTCGTAAAGTTTTGGATTGTTTAACATGATCGAGTACCCATTCTTTTGTAAATTTGGGCAGTTAATGAACAGTTTTAATAATCCCTTTAATTCACTAATTAAAGCTAATAAAATTTTTGATGAAAGGAAAGCAAAATGAAACTTGCTACTCTTTGTTATGTAAGAGATGCCAAAAACCTCACAACTCTTATGCTCCACCGTGTTAAAAAAGAGAATGATATGCATGAAGGGAAGTGGAACGGACTTGGCGGTAAGTTTGAGGATGGCGAAACACCCGAGGAATGTGTAATCAGAGAGGTTCTTGAAGAATCGGGACTTTCAATATCCAATCCCAAACTGCAAGGTTTTATTACCTTTCCGGCTTTTGATCAATTTGAAGACTGGTATGTTTTTGTTTTTACCGCAGATGAATTTACGGGTGAGCTTATCGATTCACCCGAAGGAAATCTGGAGTGGATAAAAAATGACAACCTGATGGACCTGAAACTGTGGGAAGGTGATAAAATATTTATGGGGTGGTTCGATTCAGGGAAGGTATTCTCAGCAAAATTTGAGTATGATAAAGGGGAATTTGTTAGCCACGATGTAATTTTTTATTAATGCAATAATGCAATAATGCAATAATGCAATAATACAATAATTAGTCATTTTTAAGAGAACGGAGATTTCAAACGTAAGTGACAGGAGCGATAATCGTCCTCGATTGTCATCTGCAAAACTTTCTATTTTGTTCATTAGTAATGAAAACCATAGCTAAATGATTACTCTACAAACACTTACGGGTAGTATTTTGAAAAATTGGTTAATTTTACTTTCTGGCTACGAATATATAACTCCTCCGGAGTAAGGGGTGTTGTGGGTTAATCATTTCTATCCATAGGAAACCCCTGCCGGGGCTTTGTAATTCTTGGAATCACGTATCTATCCATAGGAAGCCCCTGCCGGGGCATTTTGGATTCACATTTTTCCACGAACAAATCACTCCGACGAGTCGGAGCTATAAAACCCTCAGCGAAAATTCGTATAATCTGCGTGTATCTGCGTCCCCTAAAAATTCATCCGTGCCTTCCGCGTAACTATCACCATTGAAATTCCGACATTATTGGATTATTGGATTACTGGATTATTGGATTACTGCATTATTGGATTATTGGATTACTGCATTACTAAATATCCCCTTGTATTTTTCGTAATAAATGTGGAAATTTAAATTCCCCTTCATTCATAATCGAGATACAAATGTTTTTCATTTCGTTGGCTAAAAAAGCCGCATTTTTATTTTTGTTTTTAATAGTTGTTTCTTCTGCTCAGCAAGTACCGCAACGGGTAATTTCAAAAGGAACAGTTGAATATTTATCCAATGAGATCATTGTGAAATACCGTTTTATGCCTGGAGTGAATTCCTCCGGGACGGTGGCCACAAATGATATTCTCCTGCAAAAAATTGACTTTTTAAAAGTTAAGAGTGCATCAACCCTCTTTCCGTTAAAAGCAGTGGCAGCTTCCACAAACGGACTCGAAAGAATAGTCTCAATCAAATATGATTCTGACATCGATCCTGAATTTGCAGCAGGCAAAATGAAAAACATCGCAGAAATTGAATGGGTGGAACCCAGATATGTTTACAAATTGAGTATTGTACCAAATGATCCGTCATACAACTCACAATGGTACCTCCCCAAAATAAAAGCAGCGGAAGCCTGGGATATCAATCAGGGTTCAAGCTCTATCATAGTTGGAATTGATGATACAGGTGTTGATTGGGATCATCCCGATCTTAATGCGAATGTCTGGATTAATCCCGGTGAGTTGGAAAACAACGGAATTGACGACGATAACAATGGTTATATTGATGATTTTAGAGGATGGGACTTCGGCGGATTGTCAGGAACCCCCGACAACAACCCAATGGAAGACCAGCCTGATCACGGAACCCATGTTGCCGGTTGCGCGAGTGCCGTTACAAATAATGGCATTGGTGTTGCAGGAATTGGATTTAACACAAAAGTGATGGCAGTTAAAACATCAAGAAATGATCAAAGAGACCCCTCATCGGGTTCACCTTATATCGTTTATGGTTATGAAGGTCTGCTTTATTCAGCTCAGAACGGCGCCAAAGTCATTAATTGCAGCTGGGGCGGAAGTGGATATTCAATGCTTGGACAAAATATCGTGGATGAAGTTACCACACTCGGCGCAGTTGTTGTTGCCGCTGCCGGTAACGAATCACTCAGAGATCCATTTTATCCTGCTGCATACAATCATGTTCTTGCAGTTGCCAGCACCACTTCAAACGATACCCGTTCGGGATTCTCCAATTTTGGAAATTATGTTGATGTGGCAGCTCCCGGAAGCAGTATCTATAACACATGGCAGAACAACACTTATGCTTCACTAAGTGGCACATCAATGGCTTCGCCGGTCACTGCGGGACTTGTTGCCCTCACGATGGCTCAGTTCCCGAACCTGACTCCCGTACAGGCCGCCGAAAAAGTTAGAGTTTCTACGGATAACATCGACAACTTAAATCCTTCTTATGTTGGTTTACTCGGAAAAGGAAGAATTAACGCATTAAAATCGCTTCAAAACACCGATTTTAAATCTGTAAGAGCAACTGAAGTTGTTTTCTCCGATGCAGTTACAGGAAACAATGACGGGATATTCCAACAAGGTGAAACCATCACCGTATTCTTCCGCGGTATGAATTATTTAAACGCCACATCCAACTTGTCGGCTACCCTTGTGAGCAAAACCGCTCATGCAACAGTTGGAGCAAATCCAACAGTTACCATCGGTACCGTTCAATCGGGCTCACAGTTTGACAATACCAACAGTTTATTCCAGTTCACTATTTCCGGTACTGCACCGGAAAACAGTGATCTTGCGTTTAACATCAATTTTTCTGATGATGGTTATACCGATTTTCAGTGGATTAATACGGTTGGTAATCCAACTTATGCAACAACTCTTGGAAACAAGGTTGCAGTTACAGTAACAAGTGCCGGAAACCTTGGGTTTGCTGATTATCCAACAAACACCAAAGGCAAAGGATTTAGATACGACGGTGGCAGCAGTATGCTTTTTGAAGGTTCACTTATGCTCTCCACTGCTCCTAATCAGATCATCAACTCTGCCAGAGGACAGTCCAATAATGGCAACACCCAGGACAAGGATTTTCAATCAGAAATTCCTTTTTCCCTTAAAATTCCCGGTGTAAAAGCTGATGTTGAAGGGTATGGAGTTTTTAACGACAACCTCGCGGGTGGTTCAAAACTTGGACTTCAACTGAAACAACACTCTTATAACTATTCGGCAACTGCAGATGAAGATTTTGTTATTGTAAGATATACAATTAAAAATGTATCAACTCTTCCTGTGACGGGTCTTTATGCAGGTCTCTATTTCGACTGGGATTTGATTGATGGATCAGGTGACAGAACCGAATGGAATGCCGCCGGAAATTATGGGAAAGTCTGGAACAACAGCGCAGCTTTCACCACAAAAGTGGCTTCCGCTCTTATCAGTTCTACCAACTATTCATTTAAACCGATGATGAACGACGGGACTGCCGGTGGAATCAGTGTTTATGACGGTTACAGCGATCTTGAAAAATGGACATCACTTTCATCAGGTGTTGTAACAGGACCGGTTGGCGCAGGTGATGTTTCTCATGTTACAGGCGGTGGACCATTTGATATTGCCGTTGGCGACAGTATCGAAGTGGCTTTTGCTCTCGCAGCAGCCGATGATGATCTAAAACTCGATCAGGCAATTGCCAATGCAAGAGGGAAATGGGCAGGAATAACATCAATCAAAGAAGTGGCGGGTGAAGTTCCGGGTACATTTGCCCTGCATCAGAACTACCCTAACCCCTTTAATCCAAATACGATTATCAGATTTCAGGTACCAACCTCAGGACTCGTAAAAATTAAAGTTTATGATCTGCTCGGAAACACAGTGGCAGAAGTTGTCAACCGTGAAATGAACAAAGGATCTTATGAAGTTTCATTTGATGGCAAAAACCTCAGCTCAGGTATCTATTTCTACGAAATGACCTCAGGCAATTTTTCACAAAAAATGAAGATGCTGCTTTTGAAATAATGCAGTAATGCAGTAATCCAATAATGCAGTAATATTTTTAAAGAAACTTGTGGCATCTGATTTTTCGGGTGCCACCGGGGCTCTTTTTGACGACAATTATCCCATAAGGAAACTTTTTCGTATATTTGTTGTTTATACTTAGTGGTCAGTTTAATAAAAAACAGGAAAGTTAGATGCCTTTAATTGGAATCTTAAAGATTGTACATATTATAAGTGCCGGTTTGTGGTTGTCACTGCTGGTTTACGGGATTGTTTCGAGGGGCAGAATAGCCGCTGCAAAAGGAACAACTTCAGAAAAAAGTTTGATCCTTAACTGGATAAGCTCTCTTAATTTGATCGGAATTATCGGGTCATTGGGAGTTTTGCTAACCGGACTTTATCTCACAATTGTTATGGACTATGGCTTTTTTAAGTTTGCAAGTGGTGGAAATCACTGGCTTTACACAAAACAGTTTGTAATGATTATCATCCTGATCCTCGTTGGAGCCATCATGATTCCAACAGCAAAAAAAATCAAGTCTGAATTGATCCCCGGCTTAAAATCAGACCAGCCCCTTTCAGATGAAGCTTATAAACTATTGGGCAAGCTTAAAACAGTGGATCTCAGCATTAATGTTTTGATCATACTCAATACACTTATGGCATTCTCGAGATATTTTACAAAGTAAATAAATGCAAAAAATAGCCATTCTTGGCTCGTCCGGTTCCATCGGAGTAAACACCCTTAAAGTGGTGCGCCACCTCGATCCCCGGTTTAAAGTTTCCGCGTTAAGCGTATATAATAATATCGATATTCTCGAAGAACAAATAGCCGAGTTTAAGCCTGAGGTTGTGTGTGTGGTTGATAAAGATGCCGCATCACTTCTAAAAAGCAGGCTTGATGGCTCCGTCAGAGTGCTTTCGGGGGAAGAAGGACTTGTAACCCTCGCTTCGGAAGTTGACTATGACATCTTTGTAGGTGCAGTTGTAGGATTTTCTGGACTCGCTCCAACAATTGAAGCGATTAAAAGAGGGAAACGGATAGCACTTGCAAACAAAGAAACCCTTGTTGTTGCAGGTGAACTGATAAAAGAGTTGTGTGAAGAATATAATTCAGAGATGATTCCCGTTGATTCGGAACATTCTGCCATCTTCCAGTGTCTTATAGGTGAAAAGACCAATGAGATTAAAAAGATTATCCTCACCGCTTCAGGTGGCCCCTTCTTCAGATTTACCAAAGAAGAACTCGAAAAAGTGTCTGTTGAACAGGCATTAAAACATCCAACCTGGAAGATGGGAGCAAAAATCACCATCGATTCAGCTTCGCTGATGAACAAAGGGCTTGAATTAATTGAGGCAAGGTGGCTTTTTAATCTGCCGGCGACCCAACTTGATGTGGTTGTTCACCCGCAGTCGATTATCCATTCGATGATCGAGTTTGTGGATGGTTCGGTTAAGGCACAAATGAGTGTGCCCGATATGAAACTTCCCATCCAATATGCCATGACATATCCTGAAAGGGTGGAAGCCTGTTTTGTTGAAAATAATTTCCCGTTGATCGGAACCCTGAACTTTTTTCAACCCGATCGACACAAGTTTGAATGTCTCGGCATCGCTTATGATGCACTTGAAGCAGGGGGAACAGCACCCTGCATCGTAAATGCAGCCAATGAAATTGCTGTTCAAAAGTTTTTAGAAAAGAAGATCGGTTTCACCGGTATCCCCGAACTAATCAAAAAATGTCTCGACAGGATACCCAACCATCAAAAACCTGATCTTGGTATAGTGTTTGAAACTGACAAAAAAACAAGGGAACTCGCACTGAGTTTGTACTAAAGGAGTAGAGAGTTTAATGCAAGAAATCATTTATTTTATTATCGTGATAGCTATCCTCGTGTTTGTTCACGAGCTTGGTCATTTTATCGCGGCAAAACTTACGGGAATGAGAACCGAAGCCTTTTCGATTGGATTTGGCAAGAGAGTGATCGGATGGAGCAAATCGAAAGGATTCTCTTTTGGACCACTCCCTGAAGATATCGATCTTGAAGGGTGTACCGATTATCGCCTCTGCTGGATGCCTCTTGGTGGATATGTTAAAATATCCGGAATGGTGGATGAAAGTTTTGACACCGATTATTCGTCGAGTGAGCCAAAACCTTACGAATTCAGATCAAAATCAGCTCCTGCAAAGATTTTTGTGATTCTTGGTGGTATCCTCATGAATCTTATTCTTGCAATTGTGATTTTTTGGGGAATGAATATTTCGATTGGTAAACAACTGGTCGAGACAAGAGAATTAAAATATATCCCAAAAGCATCATTTGCCGAAAAACAGGGTTTCCTCTCAGGTGATTCTATTGCAGCAATCAACGGCACCAAAGTTAAATATCTTCACGAAATCAGTGAACAGGTATTTCTTCACAATGCCGGTAAAGATATTGTTGTTGAGTATGTACGCGATGGAGAATTAAAGTCGGTAACGATTCCTAAAAAAGAAGTTCCAAAAGATGAAGCTGCAGGACCGTTGTTTCCATTGGTTGACAGAGAAGCACCTTTCATCGAAGACCTTGAACCGGGCACTCCTGCTGCAAAAGCAGGTCTTAAAAGAGGTGATAAAATCCTTACAATCAATTCAGAAAACATCGCCTCTGTGGCGCATGTTATTGAAATGATTTCTGCTTCACCCGGTAAAGCAGTTCAAGTTTCTGTTCTTAGAGGAAAAGACACCGTTCAGATGGCAGTCACCCCTAAAAAGGATGAAGCGGGACAAGGAAAAGTTGGAATTCAACTTGGCGGAATTGTTGATTCGTCACAGTTAACGATATATGATTATGGATTTTTTGAAGCCGGCGGTAAAAGTATCGAACAAATTGGTACCGTTACCGTTCTTACATTTTCGATGCTCGGAAAAGTGATAACCGGCGACCTTGCTTTTGGAAAAGCTTTTGGTGGACCTGTTAAAATTGCTCAATATGCTGCAAAATCAGCCGATGTAGGAATACTTGGATTTTTGAACTTTATTGCGATGCTTTCACTAAGTCTTGCAATATTTAATCTCTTCCCAATCCCCGTTCTCGATGGTGGTCATCTCGTTTTCATCATAATTGAATCAATTATCAGAAGAGAAATTTCAGTAAAAGTAAAACTCAGAATCATGAACACCGGTATGGCGCTCCTGATCGGACTTATGGTATTTGTACTCTATAATGACATCTTCGGGTGACCAAAATAGGTATTAGGTATTAAGTATTAGGTATTATTTTTTTTGATTTAAGAGATTCATTAGTACAGCATAATAGTCGTTTATGCTCGTGAACTCTACTGCACTATTATGTGAGTTCTACCTTTGTTTTTCATGGTAGAACTCACCTGTCACACCACAATTTTTTCTTTTATATATTTAAAAACAAGAAATTTTCTCCAAAATCTCTAAAACTGCTTGATTATCATTTAAATTTTAGTAGTTTTCGTCCTCAATCGGGGGCATTTCCCGTCTCACCCCCTGTCACGATAAACATTATTAATTTTACAGCCTTGAGTTAACTACAAATACTTCTGGCAAAAGGCCTAAATATCAACAAGAAATTGGTCATTCTGAAATGATTGATATCCATAATTCTGTGAAACACGCTAAATCAATAATCCGCAAATTTGTTAGGGGTATGGAAAGTAATAAAACTAAAATCATATTGATTTCAGCTTTATTGTTTCACTTAATAAGTGTCCCTGGTTATTCCACAATCCGATATGTAAAAGCCGGAAATGCAACCCCCTCATATCCTTATACAACTTGGGCAACCGCCTCGGATTCAATACAAAAGGTAGTCGATATATGTTTAAGTGGTGATACGATACTCATTGGTACAGGGGTTTATACCGCACTTGTGGTTTCAAATTCAGTAGGAAGATATCTGACGATTGTAGGTGTTGATGTTGATAGTTGCATAATAGATATATCCGGTTATTCTTCCGGAATCCCACCAAATCCGATAAATACTCGAGCATTTAATTTAAAAGATCATACAACTATTCGAAACTTGACATTTAAAACACATTTGGGATCACCTACACACTTAGGATTAGTTCTTGTTGACAACTTCAATTCTACGACAGAATGTTCTATTAGTAACTTGAAATTCATAGGGGGTTTCTCGATCGCATTAGCAACCGGCAAAGTAACCGGAGAAATTGAGGATTGTTATTTTTATAATGTTCAGAGAGCAGTGCAAGTAAATTTTGGACACGGAATGGACCCTGTCATTCTGCGAAATAACCTGGTCCAAAGATGCAATAATGCAATACTCACAGACTTCGCAGTGGTTAAAAACAATTGGTTTCTTAGTATTATGAACAATGGTCTTGATTTAGGAACTCTATTTTATTCCACGAGAAATTATGTTTATAACAATCTTATTTCTGCATTAGAACCGGGTCATATAGGCGTATTTCAAAATCAATATGGTGAAGTTATAAATAATGTAATAACCGGATTCAATTATGGAATGGAACCCAGGAGTAATTGCACAATTAAAAACAATGTGATTATGAATAGTCGGTTAGCAGCAATTGGTATTTCTGAATGGCCTACATTAAATGGGGACATAAACTATAACTTATTCTACAACAATAAAATGATCACAGGAAATTCCACCTCGTTTGACCCCGATACAACAATATTCTATTCTTCAGACCCAATGTTTGAAAACCCCGATAGCAACAACTTTCTACTTCAGATGTTTTCACCTTTAATTGATGCCGGTGACCCAAACATCTTTGATGTTGGCGGTTCAAGGAGTGATGTCGGTTTGTATGGGGGACCTTATGGAGAGAGTTACTCATATAAGGACCTTGCACCAAAGAAACCGAAGATTACACTGGTAAAAAAACAAAACGGTGAAGTGAAGTTAAACTGGCGGGGAGGAACAGAAGCCGACTTTAACTCATTTTCACTTTACAGGAGCAGAGACCCTCAGTTTATCCCAAATGATAACAACAAAATATTTACCGGGATTGATACACTTTTCACAGATTCACTTCAAGACCCGACAGACAGTTACAGTTATAAACTTACTGCAAAAGACAATCAAGGGAATGTCAGTAAACTTGACAGTGTAACGGTTGTGTTAACAGGTATTTCTGATAATGAAGGAAGTCCAACCCCCGAAAGGATATATCTTTACCAAAACTACCCCAACCCTTTTAACCCTTCTACGAAGATAAAATTTTCACTGACTGAAGAATCAGAGGTAATTCTTCGTGTATATGATGTTAATGGTGAATTAGTTACGATGCTTCAAAACGGATGGCTCCCGGCAGGGGAGTATGAAAGAGAATTTTCTCCCAAGACGATTGGAATATTAAAAGACATTGCATCAGGTGTTTATTTTTATAATTTGTTGGTCAGGGATAAAAATTTAACTCCGTTATTCGTCAAAACCGAAAAAATGATGTTCATAAAGTAGTACTTGAATGACTCGAGAAACTTGAGAGAATTGGGTATTTATGCAGAGTAGTACCGGAGTAGCAAAGTATCAGAATAAGATAACACGATGTGATGGATTAACTAACCGGTATCAGGAATTATCTTTTTTTTAATTTGAGAGTTGGAATTGTTTTAACCAGGAGTTTCATGAGTTCAACACAATCGTTGTTTATGCTTGTGAACTCTTCGGTAGATAAAATTTTGGTTTCATTAAGAATTGTCAACCAATAAAGAGTTTCTGAACACTCTTTTTGTGCGATCGAATATTTATGTATATAATCTAAATCCGATTCTGCATAAACCGACTCACTTATATTTGCCCCAATACTTGTACCTGACCGCAAAAGTTGTTTCGAAATTATAAATTCTTTTTTACTATCAAGATGTTTTGCCAGTTTGTAAATCCGAACTGCAAACTTCAAACTTTTTTCCGATAGTATATTCTTTTTCATTCTTCACAACTCAAAATAATACCTAATATCTAATACCCTTTTCAGGCTTTTCTCCGATAGTATGTTCATTTTCATTCTTCACAACTCAAAATAATACCTAATACCTAATACTTAATACCTATCTGGGGTGATATGCGGTAGCAGACCCAACCCAGGTTTTGTTTTTGTTGAAGTCAACGCCCATCATTTTTCCTTTTGAGAATCGTGTGAGGTTGTTGACTAAAACAGGTTTTTCGTTCCATAAAAACATCATTCTGATCTCACATTTTGAATAACCTTCAGGTGTGAGAATCAATGGCGCATACTCTATCTTTCTTTGAAGGATATAGTTGTGCCTGTCGGATTTGGAATCAAGTAAGTCTTTGGTAACTTCCACTTCAACCCCCAAACCGGCGAATGAAAAGAGTGGTTTTAAGACAAAATTCTCAAGATCTGCGGGATATTGTCTTAAGTCGGAAAGAAAATGACATTCAGGGACAAATGGTCCCTTCAGGAAAGGGAGTGAATATTTGCTAATCAGGAAAAACCAGTCGGGGTGTCCCACCCAATGAACATCAAGTTCATCCTGAAACGAGAATGAAGCTTTAACATCCTTTCTGAATAACTCATCATAAATTACACGGTTATAAATCCTGTCGATTTGGATTTCTCTTCCACCCTCTTCATAAAAAAGTTTTTTTCCTTTTTTAATCACATCTGTGATACAAACAGGTTTTACACCGGTGTATTTCTCGGTAACAATAAAATCAATAAGGGTCTTTTGTTTGTCGGGTTCAATTTCAAGAAGAATTACATTTTCAGGATCAGAATCGCCCAATAAAGTTTTTTTCAGGAGTTCGATATACGACTCTTTGTCGAGTCCACTGTAAAATGGAGTGTAATTTTCAGGTAATTGAAAATGTCGCTGGAAAACTTCATCATAATAGACCTGAAAACCATATAACGAGGGGAAACCCTGCAACTCGATCAGTTTAGGTATAAATCCACCTTTTCCATCATCACATATGGCAAAATCGATCTGCAGAAATACGGGATGATCTTCGCGGTTTGGCACAGCAAGTCCATCAGGAATTGAAGCCTCAGCATATTTCCTGTATTCATCAGTATCAAGCTGTTTAATGATATCGGCGCAAGCTTCCTCAAGTGTTTTTGTGAGTTCACCCGAAAGAAAAAGGGGTGTTTCACAAACTCTGAAATCGATTTTCACCCCTTCAGATCTGTTCAAATCCTCAACAAATGAATTATACCGTTCTTCTGTAAAACCTTCGTTATACAGGGATCTAATGTCTTTTACCATAGCCGTGTTGTTAGTTGCAAAATGAAAATTTGAAAAAGAGATTCAGAACCTCGGAACTCCAGAACCTCAGTGCAGTAGAACCTCGGAACTCCAGAACCTCAGAACTTCTGCAGTACCGAATCACTGAATCACCGAAGTACTGAAGCTCCGAATCACCGAAGTACTGAAGTACTGAAGTTCCGAAACTCTGAGGTTCCGAAATTTACATTCGTAAATCCAACCCTCTGTGGGTCTCATCAATTATGTAGTCGGTAACATTTTTAAGATCGTAGCTCTGTTCCCAGACTGCGAGTTGTCTATCGGAACCGGTACCCATCTCAAGAATTTTATGTACATAATTGATCTCTTCGCGGCTGTCGAGATCGTCAATAACATCATCAACAAACTCAAGGAGTTCGTGAATTAAGTCGGTGGTTGGCACTTCTTCTCTTTTTCCAAAATCGATCAACTTGCCGTTAATTCCATATCTTGAAGCGCGGAATTTGTTTTCAGCGATTAATGCTCTTCTATAGAGACGGAAACCGAGATTTTGGCGAATGAGGCGATAAAGTTTTACAACAACAGCCTGCATAAGGGCGGTTAAGGCGATTGTTTCATCTGCTCTCATTGGAATGTCGCAGATTCTGAACTCAATTGTCGGGAAAAACGGATGGAGCCTGATATCCCACCAGATTTTTTTGGCATTATCGATACAATTTGTTTTTACGAGCAGATTAACATAGTTGTCATACTCGCCGATCGACATAAAATAATCAGGAATACCTGTTCTCGGGAAACGGTCAAATACTTTAACGCGGTAACTGTGGAACCCGGTGTTTCTTCCCACCCAAAAAGGTGAATTGGTAGAGAGTGCAAAGATATGTGGTAGAAAATAACGGGCTGCGTTCATGATGTGAATAGCAGTCTCTCTGTCTTCAACGCCAACATGCACATGAAGTCCAAAGATGAGGTTGGCTCTTGCCACCAATTGCATATCGTCCACCACCTGTTTATATCGGGGGTCTTCGGTTATTCTCTGGTCTTTCCAGTGTGAAAAAGGATGTGTTCCGGCGGCTGCAATTCTCAAATTGTTTTTGAATGCAAGTTTTGCCAACTCACTGCGAAGTCTGAATACTTCCGATTTTGCCTCTTTAACATTTTTGCACACACCGGTGCCTGTTTCCACGACCGACTGATGCATCTCCGGTTTAAGGAATTCTTTTAATATCAGTTCACCATCCTCGAATATCTCCTGGATATGCGATTTTAACTCCCGTGTTACAGGATCAATGATCTGAAATTCTTCTTCCACTCCTAATGTGAATGTCGGAATACTGGACATATTACCTCACTTTATTAGATCACCCTGGGAAGTACTCTTTACAAAGTTACCCCAGACCGTATTAAATTTATTTGCATTATATTTTTTAGCTTTTCTTATTGCCATGTTGGCAGTAGCTTCAACCACCCACTCAAAATTCTCTTCACCAACCGAGTAAACATCAGCATCGGGTGCCGGATTACAAAAATCGATTGCAAAAGGAACACCATCTCTAACGGCGAATTCAACCGTGTTGAAATCATAACCAAGAGCTTTATTGAGTTTGAGCACATCTTCCTTGATCTTTGCGAGAAGACCTTTACCGTATTTCAGTTTTTCTCTGACATAACGCAGATGATGTGGCTGTTTGGGATCGTAGGCCATAATTCTGACATCTTTTTGATCGATGCAATAACAGCGGAAATAATCAGTAAACTGAATTTCTTCCTGCAACATCATAACAAGCTGACCTGTTTCGTTGTAGGCTTTAAAAAACTGTTCTTTGTCTTCAACTCTGTAAACATTTTTCCATCCACCACCTGCAAATGGTTTAAAGAATGCTGGAAATCCGACATAATCAAATATGCCATCCCAATCGAGAGGATATTTAAGGTTTCTGAACGACTTTGTTGTTGTGTCGGGTGGATGCACATTTGAAGGAAGTATCACAGTTTTTGGAACAGCAACACCTGTTGAGAGTGCAAGAGCGTTGTTAAAAAATTTATCATCGGCACTCCACCAAAAAGGGTTGTTAACCACTGATGTTCCGGCAATCGCTTCGTTTTTTAACATGGCACGATAAAAAGGAACATCCTGCGAGATTCTGTCGATAATTACTGCATAACCCGAAGACTGACCTTGCATAACTTTATCGATCTGAACATACTCGGCGACAATATCTTTTTCTTTTTTTGAGTTTACTCTCTCCACAAAAGCTGGTGGAAAGGTTTCTTCCATTCCGAAAAGTATTCCAATTTTTTTCATTATTGTTCCATTGGTTAAGTTTTTTTACAGGCTATTTAATCGTAACAGGGTCTATTGATGAAAGAGGTATGAATAGACTTCAATTTACGAAAAAAAATTGAAATTCGGAAATATTCTCCCCGTCGATTTTTGATAAGTGAGGTAGTCGTCGCCAAACCGGGAGAGCAGTTTTTTCTCTTCGAACCAGGAGCCTATATAAAAATAGGCGATTATCAGAACCGTCATAAAAAGATAACCAACCTGCATTTGGGGACGAAAAACGAGGAATATAATTGAGAAGAGATAAATCGGGTGCCTGCTGTATTTATAAGGTCCATCAACTCTCAACACAGAAACCTCATCCAATTCTTCCATCGGACGATAGATTCCCTTTTTCCCTCTGATAAATTGGGAAATCCCAAGGAATTCTGATCCCGACATATATTTAACACACCACAACAGACCAAAAAAGCTTAATAACTGGATAAAAGCAAATATCAAATCAAACGGGGTGGGCAGATCATAGATTGTATATCCCTGTTTTGGGGCGAGGTAAAAAAAGAGATAAAGTGTTACAAGCGCAAACAGATTATAGCTGAGTCTATAATAAGGCATAAAGCCGGGAAATGACGCCGCAACCATGCGTTTTAGGGGATTGGAAGCTGCTACTGAATGAAGAATCGCAAAAATTGAAAAATAGACAAGGGTGATACCGAGATCAACAACAATTGTCATGCTTCTTTACGGAATCTGGCAACAGGAACCTTCATCGCTTCGCGATATTTTGTTACTGTCCTTCTGGCGATCTGAATTCCTTCTTGTTTCAGGATATCTGCAAGGCGGTCATCACTAAGTGGAGCGGATTTATCCTCGGCTTCGATCAAATTTTTAATCTGTTCTTTGATCTCCTTGTTAGAAACCTCTTCACCATCATCGGTCATGATACCTTCGGAGAAAAAATATTTCAATTCGTGGATACCCTGACGGCTTTGCACAAATTTCCCGTTCACTACTCTGCTGATTGTGGAGATATCCATATTGATGTCGCCGGCAACATCTTTGTAACGCAGAGGTTTAATCAAACCTTTGCGGAAAAATTCCTGCTGATATTCGGCGATCGACTGCATAACTTTGAGCATCGTGTCGCGGCGTTGTTCGATGCATGCAAGGAACCAGCGCGCGGATTCAAACTTTTCTCTCAAAAACTTGTAAGTGGCTTTTTCTCTCTCGGATGAGTTTCTGTGAGCCTTGTTCTCGGTGAACATATCGAGATAGGTTTTGCTCAGGGTTACAGTTGGAAGCGACCGGTCGTTAAGGGTGATCCGGAATCCACCGTCAACTTCTTCAAGAATAAAGTCGGGGGTTATCTGGTTAAGTTCGTAGTTTTCAATTTTACCAAACCCCGGTTTTGGGTTCAGTTTTGTGATAAGCTGAATAACTGAATGAAAAGTATCTTCACTCAGGTTCATTGCCTCGCGGATTTTATTGTAATGCTTTTTAAGAAAGCTGTCGTAATGATCGTTTAGGAGCGATTCGGCGAGGTATGAATAATACGGGTCATAAGAAAGAGCATGCAGCTGTGCAATCAGGCATTCCCTGAGGTTCCTGGATGCAATTCCCGGAGGATCAAATGTTTGAATCGTTTTTAATATTGTTTCCGCATCTTCGGGGGAAACTTTTACATGTTGAAAGGTCTCCAGGTCATTTAAAATTTCATCGAGATTTCTTCCAAGATAACCGTCGGAATCAAGATTCCCGATGATTTCTTCACCAAGCATGGTGTGTTCCTGCGGAATCTCCAGCAGATAAAGCTGTTGAAGCAGGTGTTCGGAAAATGATTCTCTTGCTTTTGCAATTGGACGGTAGGAATCTTCGCGGTGATCTTTGTAGGATGGATCGTCGAAATACTCCTCATCGTTCATATAATCTTCTACAGTAAACTCGGCATCCTCATCAAAACTGTCATCCTCTTCATATCTGTCGTCGTCATCCTCAGCAGTTTTGAGGTCCATCTCCTCTTCAAGAAGTGGATTAAGTTCCAGTTCCTCCTTGATCCGTTGTTCAAGAGCAAGGTTGTTTAATTGGAGCAGCTTCTGATATTGAATCTGCTGCGGTGTAAGTTTTTGAGTCTGTGTAAGTTTTTGCTGAATTGAAAGCATATCAGTCGATTATTCCTTCTAATGCATTATACCATTTTTCACCATATTTCCTGACGAGTGGTTCTTCCAGAAAAGTGACCATTCTCGTTTTTTCGTTATTTCCTTTGGTGATGGCGGGTGCACAGTCGCCAAATCTTTCATAACGAAGTATTTCACCCCCAAAAGAGGAGACTCTGATTGGAAAGAGGTGACAGGAAAGAGGTTTTTTAAAATCCGTTTTACCCTCATAAAAAACTTTTTCGAGAGAACATTTTGCAATATCCCCCTCGTAGTGAACAAACACACAGGCACAACGATTGTAACTTTTGGTGAAAAGTTCACCATCAATATCATCGAAAAATCCCTCGGTTTCAATCACTTTTCGGTGTTCTTCAGGGATAATGTCGATTATCAACGGAACATTTGCCCTTAAAATCTCCACTTCCGAGGGGTGAAGTGGTGCCCCGTAATCACCTTCAAATGTACAACACCCCCCTTTACATACAGCAAGATCGCATGCAAAATTTGAGTGGACTACATCTTTGTTGACTAAAACATTGTCTATCTGATAAAACATTCTCGAAAAACTTTCTACAAATTTTCCAAAGATATAACAAATTTCGTACCAAACAAAAAATGTTTATAAAATGGCTGAAATATCATTAAATTTTCATGGGATATTTGTTAAAATCCTGATCCAATCCAATTTATAAATGACAAAAAAGAAAACAGATGAACACACCCGGCTTTTACGATGGCAAAACGGTTTTACTTACAGGGGCCTCCACAGGGATAGGTAAAGAACTGGCGATTAAACTTATGCACACCAAATGTAAACTTGTTTTGGTGGCTCGAAGAAAGGAACTGATCTCTGAATTTGTAACCTCACAGCCCAAAAGGGAAAATCTAATTATCTCGGGATGTGATGTGTCGGATAAAGAAGCTGTTTCACAACTCTTGGAAGAAGTGACTCAAAAAATGGGGCAACCTGATATTGTGATTCTAAATGCAGGAGTGAGTCTCGGCGAAAAATATGAAATTCTGGATGAAAAGGCTACACGTGCTACGATGGAAATTAACTTTTTTGGAGTGGTAAATTTTGTACATCCCCTTCTCCAACCATTCCTCGAAAGAAAATCAGGTACATTTGTTATTGTATCATCCCTTGCGGATGGAAGAGGTTATCCACAAAGTGCAGCTTATTCAGCATCAAAAGCTGCTGTAACCATTTTTGCCGAGAGTCTCGCCGTAAAAACTGCACCGCTAGGATTAAAAGTGATCACCGTAAAACCCGGTTTTGTGAAAACCCCAATGACCGACAAAAACCAATTCCCGATGCCGTTTATGATCTCAGCAGAAAAAGCAGCAGAAATCATCTTCAAAGGTATCATCAATGGGAAAAGAATGATCAAATTCCCGTTAATGACCTCCCTCCTCACTTCCCTGGCAAATATCGCCCCTTATAAGATATTCGCGAAAGCGGTTAGGAGGTGAGAGAATTAATCCAATAATTCAATAATCCAATAATATTCAGTGGGCTATGAAGTTAACTGATTTTCGCGGATTAATATCGATAGTGGCAGGAGCGACAATCGTTCTCGATTGTCATCTGCAAAATGCAAAACCGTTAGAGAAAAAAGTTGATAAATTCGCTTGGGCGAATGGTATGTTCGTAGCACATTTTCAATCCCCAAATAACACCAACCTGCTTTGGTGGTGTGACATGTTCGTATCCGCATGTGAATCCCGGTTTCTCGCGTAAATCGTCAAGGCTAAAATAAAATATTGGAGTAAAATTATTAAATTTAGGAAGATAAAAATGAATCTATGAAATGGAACGATTACCAGTGTCGGCGTTTGATTTAGTGAAAATTAATAGAATTGCAAATGTGCTCTAAAAAAATTAAGTTATAAGTGAATTTTAAAATAATTTCCCTCTACACAGGCGATAGAGGTTGTATGTACAGTCTCTGTGAAGAAGGTGAGAGTATCGCCGTCTTCGATAAAACATTACAGGCTTACAACGAGTATTGCGGCGTGAAACGGAAGAAAAAGTATTTGGAGTTCACCGGATACTTGAAAAAATCGTGCGACAAGCATGGGTTTGATTACTTTGAGTTTAAGTCGGAAGATGAATCCGGGAGAGATTCAGTATTTGCTTTTAAATATACCGGTGAGTTTAGATTTTATTTTTACTATGATGCCAGGGAACGGATCCTGTTAGGTGGTGGTGGTAAAAAAACAACCAAATCACATCAAGATGACCCGATATTAAATTACCATGTAAGGTGCCTTACTGCATTATCAAAATTAATTAATAATAATGATGAAGTAACATTACAAAAATTACTTTCTCTGGATTGTACAATTAAATTTAGTACTACCGGAGACATCATTAATCAGGAAGAAATTTTAGAAGAAATTGGTTATGGAAACGAAACAGACTTATAAATCGACATTGCTTAATGAAGCGATCCCCAAAGAAATAGATAGATACCTTGATTACTCGATGACGGTCACACGAATTATCACTGAAAAGTTGCGTTCAGAGTCGATCACACAAAAGGAATTCGCCAAGTCACTTGGAAAGAAGGAGTCGCAAGTGTCTGAATGGCTAAGCGGCAGGCATAACTTCACTTTGCGTACGCTTGCAGACATCTCCGCGAAGTATGAACTTGATTTTTCAGACGCATTCAAGCTTGCTATTAAGGAACAGTTGTATGCTAACCCTTTTGAAAGCATGTTGAAAGAGTTCGGAAAAGCATTAGTAGACTCAAAGACATTATACTTTAATGCGATTAACCAGGCTTTCAAGCAAGATTATGCTAGTGACATAAATCTGAATAAAACTATTCTCGAAACCATTATTAATGGTGTAGAGAATGAAAACACCATAATCAGCGATGAGTCGACTTCTACTGCAACAATAACAGAGAGCGATGCAACTAAATCAGATCCTAAAATATTTCAGTTGGTAGCATGAATACATTAGGTTATGAATATGAGCTGGTTCTGATCAGAGTATTGGATTTCGAATATTCAGAGATGAAATTTACAAATGGTTTCAAACCTGAGAATAACTTAAATTACGATTGGGGTTTCAACACTCAGTTTTTGGTACATTCTGAACAAGAGGTGATATTCATCTCCCTTGATTTTAAATTAAGACATCCGGGGATTGAAGAACATTTCGCGAGTGTAGTTTTGGCAGCAGGATTTAAGTTATCGAATTACAAAGAGAAACTTGATGAAGAAGGAAAGTTAATTGTTGACCGGGTTTTTGCTGCTTCGCTATTAGGTGTGGTTTACTCAACTCTAAGAGGAATATGGCATGAGAAATTCAGGGACACTGCGGTTGATCTTTTCAATTTACCGGTAATCGATCCCATGACTATTAACTATACAGTAGTTTATCAGGATACCACCCCACTAGATGCTAAGGAAACCACAGCAGAGGCCTAGTCCTTTAGCCCCATTTTAGAAGCATTTCCAAAGAAATCGAGTTTGTTTTGTCAGACACAAAAGAGAATCTGAAACGGTGGTCAGAAGCATGGGCGCAAGCCACTCTCACCATTGAAGAGGAAAAGAAGGCGAGACTTCGCGATCATGATTACCATCGTCAAACGATGGAGCAATTCGGCGACATGTTCGACTATGTGGTAGAGAATTCCATCCCTTCGACTACTTCCGGTTTGATTGAAATGCAGAGATATTTTATGAAGTTGAGGCCAAAGGATGTTTAAGCTGTTTGAAGGCCATTCCAAGTACTCCCCCCAATTTTTCCTTCACTGCACCCTCCAAGGCTCCAAAAAATTATACCGTGTTAACTCCTTAAAAATGCTTATATTTAGGGTCTTAAACAATTTTTAAAAAGACAGATGTCCCAGTTTCGTGAACAAAAAAATCTGATGGAACAGTTGGCAAAGCTTCAGGCGAAGTTAACCTGGTCGGAACTTTCAGAATTTAAGATGTTTATTAAAAGGCAAAAGGATGATGAGGAGTTTGATACCCTCACTATGAAGCGGTTACGCGAGCTTGTTGCCAAATATGAAGTGAAACGGGACAAAAGTGCATTCGATAACCTGTTTAAACCTAAACAGGATCAAAACAATGAAGAGAACGATAAATAGAGGAGTAGATGGACTTTAAGTTAATTAACCGTATTACAGCGGGTGTGGTTTTTTTAATTTCGTTTTTTGTATTGCTGGCTACAGTTCAGCCATCGGTTTCATTTTGGGATTGCGGAGAGTTTATAGCCGCTTCCTACTCTTTGCAGGTGCCTCACCCACCCGGAGCTCCCTTTTTCCTCCTTCTGGGACGATTTTTCTCGATGATTCCATTCTCCGAAAACATCGGTTTCAGAGTGAATATGGTGTCGGTTTTCTCAAGCGCACTATCAATTCTCTTTTTATATCTGATCATTGTAAAAGTAATTGAAAACTACCGTGGGAAAGTTGCCAAAAACATGTTTGGAACTGTCTCCACTGTAATTGCAGCTGCGGTTGGTGCCCTCTCATTCTCTTTCAGTGATACTTTCTGGTTCAACGGTGCAGAAGCTGAGGTTTATGCAGCAAGTACTGTTATCTACGCTGCAATCATGTATTTTATCATGCTTTGGAACGAAAGATCGGAAGAGCCGGGAAGTGAAAAATACCTCCTGCTTATCTGTTATCTGATTGGCCTTTCTACGGGTATTCATCTTATGAGCGTTCTTGCGATGATTCCTGTTGTTATGATTGTTGTATTCAAAAAATATCTTAACAATGAAGAAGAATATGATACTTCGGTTAAATATTTTCTGATTCATGTTGGTGTTATTCTTCTTGTTGCTTCCGGTTTGTGGTTGAATGAAACCTCAATCGAACCACCAACACCCGAGGTTTACAAATCATTCGACGGAACTTTTAAAGTGATGTTGGTGCTCATCTCGGCAGTTATTATGGGTGTTTTTTATAAAAAACTCCTCACCAGAAATTCAATCTATTTCTCTCTGATCATCGGTGGTATCGCTCTCGGTTTAACATATCCGGGTGTGGTTAAAATTCTTCCTTCGATCATGTCATCAATAGGTGGACAAACCCTCGTTGGTGAACTTGCATTTATTGTAGTATTTCTTGGAATTTTTGGTTACATCGTTTATTACGGTCACAAAAACAACAAGGCAACTCTTCACCTTGTGGGACTTGCGGCCATTTTTATTTTCCTTGGATTTACGACCTACACACAGGTTATTATCAGGTCAAACGCTCAACCACCTATGAACGAAAATGAGCCTGACACTTTCCCCGAACTTGTTAAATACCTCAATCGTGAACAATATGGTGATTTCCCTACCTTCAAAAGAAGATTTTCGGGTGAACCACATCAGATGGGTGTTTATTCAAACTATTCATCCGATCTTCATTTCCTCTACACTTATCAGATGAACCATATGATGACCCGTTACCTGCTCTGGAATTATGCAGGAAGAGAATCATGGGATCAGGATGCCGGCAGCAACATCGCACCGTTTAACGGTGTTGGTGAAGTGCTTGGGAAACCATTTGGACTCGATTTTAAAGGAAATGTTCAGGATTCCCTCTTTGGAATTCCATTTATTCTGGGACTTTTTGGAATATTCCTCCACTTCCGGCGGGATAAAAAGATGGCGATGGTCTATATGGTGCTGTTTCTCTTTATGGGTTATCTCACCGCATATTACCAGAACCAGCAGCAGCCTCAACCGAGGGAGAGGGATTATTTCTATGTGGGTGCCTTCTTTGTATATTCTCTCTGGATTGGTATCTCCGTTAAGGAAATTGCTCAGTTGATTTACGAAAAACTGAAGGAAAATTCTCTTGGAACAGTGCTCGGCTATACATTCCTTCTTTTTGGAATATTCTTTGTGCCGGTCAGAATGTACGCCGCAAATCTTTACACCCACGACCGCTCAAACAACTGGATTCCATGGGATTATGCATATAACCTGTTACAGAGCTGTGCACCAAATGCGATTCTCTTCACCAATGGTGATAATGACACATTCCCTCTTTGGTATCTACAGGATGTGGAGGGAGTAAGAAGAGATGTAAGAATTGCAAATCTTAGTCTCGCCAACACTGAATGGTATATAAAACAGCTTAAAAACCTTGAACCTTATGGATCTGCAAAAGTTAATATGAAATTTTCTGATGAGGAGATTGAGCGACTGCGCCCAACACTCTACACAGCAAAGGAATATACAATTCAGGTTCCCCAGGAGGTTTATACCCCGCTGAGTATGGGACTCGATTCTGTAAAATATTCTCCATCACTTAAATGGGTTCCTGATCTTCCCAAAATTGAGGATGGCAGAACCTACGCCCGTGTTCAGGATTTTGTTGTTATGCAGATTATCGAAAACAATAACTGGCAGCGCCCTGTTTATTTCTCCACCACTTGTAGCGACGATACAAAAATTGGTCTTCAAAAATTCCTTTATCTTGAAGGAATGGCTTTCAGACTTATGCCTTTTGAAATCCCTGCAGGAAAAGATGGAGTAAATGAAAAAATTCTCTGGAAACAGGTGATGGAAGAACCTCAGAGTTACAGCAAGGAATACAAAGCCGGCTTTAAGTTCAGAGGACTTGCCGACAGTTCAATATTCCTCGATGAAAATCACAAAAGAATGACACTGAACTATAGAAACGCGTTCCTTCGTCTCTCGAACTATTATATGATCGAAAAAAAGGATAACGCCACAGCTCTTAAAGTCTTAAATGAGATGGAAAAGAAGATGCCACTGGCAAGAACGGGACTCGACTATAGATACCGTGCCGATCTTGCAAATCTTTATAGAAGACTCGGCGATCTTGAGACTTATAAAAGAATGATGGCTGAGCTTGAACCCGAAGCACTTATGATCATTCGTGATAATCCTCAGGTTCTTACGATGGATGTTTCTACTGTAACAATCCTTTTGGATTATTATGAAACTGTGAAAAAAGCCGAGAATGCTTTGGTTCTTGTAGATTTACTCGAGAAATATTATCCCGGCAATCCTGATGTTCAGGCACAAAGGGATAAATTTAATGCCATTCTCACAGGCAAGGTTCCTGCAGACACTGCCAAAAAAGATACTGCTAAAAAATAGCTTTTAGACTTAAAAAGAAGTACCGGGAACTTTAACACTCCCGGTACTTTTTCTTTTTGTTGAGTAATACCACACCATGAAAATACTGATCCTCGCACTCTCCGGAATAGGTGACGCACTGATGTTCACTCCGGCAGCCAAACTCATCCGGGAAAACTTCCCCAACGCCCAAATGGATGCTCTTGTCATGTTTGGTGGTGTAAAAAACATGTATGACCGCACAGGGCTTTTTGATAAAGTAATCCACTTCGATTTTATGTCAAAAGGTGCAATCGCCTCTCTTAAATTTGTAATGAAAACCCGCGGAAAATATACCCATTCAATAAGTGTTTATCCCTCAAACCGAAAAGAATATAATGCCATCCAGTTTCTTTTGGGAGCAAAACACCGTGGTCAGGTAAAATATCTCAGAGCCGACACATCAAATCTTGGATTCCTCAACAATGTAAGAATAACCGAAGATGACTCACTCCACAATGTGGAAGAGAATGTTGGACTGGTTAAAAAGATGTTTGGAATCACAGATACAACTCTACATCCATTGTTATTCCCTCTAAACAGTGAGGATGAAAAATTTGCTGATGATTTTTGCAAAAATGAGTTGGTGGCCGGTGTTCCTGTAATTGGTTTTCATCCGGGATGTGCAATATTTAAAAACCATATCAACAGACGGTGGGAACCTGAAAAGTTTGCCCAACTTGGCAAATTGTTAAAAGAAAAAAACAAATTTGAATTGCTTCTTTTTGGCGGTCCTGAAGAGAAAGAGTTGAGGGAAAAGATAATGGAATTGGCCGGTGAGGGGATATTTCATGAGCCAAAAACCAGGAATCTGAGTGAATCGGCGGCTTTAATTAAAAAATGTGACCTGTTTATCACAAACGATTCAAGTCTTATGCACACTTCCTCTGCGATGGGAGTAAAAGTACTAACAATTATTGGACCCACAAACATAAACTACATTCACCCCTGGAAAACGGACTACAGGATAATAACACTTGGTCTCGATTGTGCCCCGTGTTTTTTCTATTCGCCAAAACCGTTGGAATGCACACGAAACGATATAAAATACAAATGTATCAAAGAGATTGAGGTGGTGAGGGTTTACAATGAGGCCGTTGAATTTCTTACTTCTTGATCGATTCCAATACTTCTTCGATAAGTGAAATAAATTCTCTTTTTGTAAATGGTTTTGATATATAGTGGGTGCAACCGATATTCAGGAAAGTTTCCCTGTCGCCCGCCATCGCATAAGCTGTAACTGCTACAATTGGGATTGATTCGTATCCGGCAATCTTTCTTATTCTTTTAGTTGCTTCAATGCCGTTCATCCCCAATCCAAGATTAATATCCATTAGAATCAAATCAAATGAGTTCTGATTACAGATTTCAATGGAACCGGGTCCATCACTCGCCGTTTTTACATTCCCTATTTTTTTAAGGAAATGCATCATCACATCTCTGTTTTCTTTATTGTCTTCAACCAGGAGAATTTCAGGCATATACTCTACTTCACACTTTAATCTATAAAAAAGATAATACCGATATTTAACTTAAAGAAATTTAGACTTTAAAAAAAGAAATATCAGGTAAACCACCGAGCCCACCGAGTCCACAGAGGGGGGTCTGAGTTAAACCGCAAAGGCCACCAAGAGCGCAAAGGGAGAAAGATATAACTCCCCTTCCGACAAGTCGGAATTAAAATCTGCGAAAATCCGTTTAATCTGCGTGTACCTGTTCGCCGAGGCGAATCTGCGTCCCCTAAAACTCCGTGTAATCCAAATTCTATTAAAAATTACTGCATTACTGCATTATTGGATTACTGCATTATTTCAGCAGCACCATTTTTCGGACAAGATTTTGGCCATTGCCTGAGAGTCGATAAAAATAGACTCCTGAAGCGTAATTATCGCCATCAAAAGTTACAAAATGGGAACCGGCTCCGAGAAATCCTTCATGCAGAGTACCTGTTTCATTTCCAAGAATATCGTAAACGGTTAGCCGGTAGTCGCCTGCCTCGGGAACAACAAAATTTATTGTTGTAACAGGGTTAAACGGATTTGGATAGTTTTGACCAAGCTCCATCAAAACGGGAATCACCGGTTTCTCTTCGATTGAAGTTGGTGTCCCTGTTCCGCCACCATTGGTGGTTTTCATTAACAAACCGTATGTACCAACAAGCCAACCGTTGTTTTTGTCAAAAAAGTAGGACTTTTTAAATGTATTGGTAACTCCCGTGGGAACCTTTACCCAGTCATATCCACTGTTCGAGGTTCTGTAAAAACTGCCAAAAGAACCGGCGGTAAATCCATTAAGAGTATCATAAAAATAGACCGAATTGAGCCAGTTTACTTGCGGAATAGTATCAATTATCTTCCAGGACCCGCCCAGAAATGTTGATTTCAGAACGATACCATACTTTCCAACGATCCATCCAATGCCCCCGGGGAAATGGATATCTCTCAAATCAAACTTTGGGTCAATCGATTGATCCAACATCCCTACCGGTGCTCCGAGCATCAAGAGGATTGTTCCTGCGTCTCCAATTAAAATAGCCGAACGCGAAGAGAGGGTATAAATTCCTCTATATGTATGAAAAAGGGTGCCCCCTTTTCCCCATGTTGCACCTGTTGGTTCATTGTTTGAGATAAGGTATGCGCCGTTTTGTCCTGCAACTTTATTAGCTCTTTTTGTTCCCTCAATTGAATAGAGATCATCGGAGGTTAAGTGGCTGATATCCTGTCTTATCCAGTTTTGTCCGGCGTCAAGAGTCTGAAGGATTGTTCCGTCGTCCCCCACTATCCATCCTCTAATAGTATCGAGGAAATAGAGGTCGTTTAAGTTGGTGTTTTGATCGGTAAACTGCCTTATCCAGGTGTCGCCACCATCCTCGGTTCTCAGAATAAGTCCACTGTCACCAACGGCAGTGCCAATCATTGGATTCAGAAAATCTATCGAATTTATGGTGTTTTCAGAACCTTCGGATTGAAAGTCCCAGTTCTCACCAGCATCGGTGGTGTGCATTATCAAACCGTTGTTCCCAAAAACCCAACCGTCGTTTCCGGAAAAAGTTGAATAATTAAAACTGAATTTTGAACTGTCGGAAGTTTTATTCCAGGTGGTTCCGCCATTACTGCTTTTAAATATTACTCCCGGAGCTCCTGCTGTGATGATTTGATTTCCCGGAAGGATGGATGCGGTTTTAAGCCAGCCGTAAAACCCGGCTTCAAATTTTGTCCAGGTGAGGCCACCATCAACGGTTTTTAGTGCGAGACCTTCTCTCCCAAAAGCCCACCCGTTTAAATTGTCGGTAAAGAGAATTTTGGAGATGGTTAATGAAATGTTGCTGTTAACGATGTTCCAGGAGTTACCCCCGTTGGTGGTGGAGTAGATGGATCCTGATTCACCGGCGAGGAAGCCCCTGTTATTATCAAAAAAGAACAGACTGGCAATCGAGATAGTGTCGAAGAATTTTTTTGTCCAGGTGATTCCATTATCCTGTGAAGTAAGGAACAATCCTTTGTCGCCTGCTGCAAACGTCGTTCCACCCGGGAGCAGTTGAATTGATTTAACATCGCGGATTGAATCAACTGCAATTAGTTGGAAGGAGTTGCCACCGTCGCTTGTTCTCAAAATTTTACCTGAAGAACAGCCCATAATTCCGGTGTTTTTATCGATGAACGATGCCGAAATAAGATCGTTGTTGGTTCCGGTTGGAATTACCTGCCAGTTGGCTCCGGCGTCGGAGGTTTTTATAAATGCGCCGGCATTTCCAACTATATAACAGTTTTGTGCATCAAAAGCTTGACCTGCATTAAGGTTTTTACCCACAGGCAGGGGATTTTGCCAGATCCAGTTGGTCTGCGAAAAGGTTGTAACAGAAAGGATTGTCACAAAAACAGCAAGATATTTAAGATGATTTGACATTTTTTGTTTCATTTTCAAACCTAAAACTTAAACCGGAAGCCGGATTGAATGGCAATATATGCACGGGAGACATACTTTGTTCTTATTCTGTTATAGCGGGCATTAACATCCAGATCGAGTCCCGGGGCGAGATAAATTCTGAATCCTACTTCCGGAGAGATACCCGGAGCAATTTCCTTGGTAATTTCTTCCGGTTTTCCCAATACTCCATAATCCACCCGGAGGAAATATTCGGTAAAAAACACACCTCCCTCAACTCCAACATAAGGTGAAATTTCACTTCCCTCAACAAAAACATAACGCAAACCGAGAGTAACGGGAATGGAACTGAAATTAAAATCATAACCCGGCAGGTCTTCTTTTAGTCCACAATAATAATATCCTGTGGTGAGGGTTGCTTCAAGTCCGGGGAAAAGTACGGGCAGGTTAAAACTGATGTTGCCACCAAAGCCGGCATCAACATGGGTTTCAAGTTGTCCCGCAGGAATTGCAGCGGAACCCTGTAGTCTGATTCCGGGCTGGGCATTGCATAAAACTGCAAGTGAGATGAGAAGAAAAAAGAATACTTTATTCAATCTTATAAATTCTTTTTATTTTTACTTGATGTATTTAATTATATTTGAATTGTAGTTGGCGACAAAGCCAAGAAAATTTAAAAACCGTATCCAATTTAAGATAATCTGCACTAAATGCGAATAATTTTTCCTTTACTTTTACTGGTTTTCCTCACTACTGAGAATTGTCCGCAGGGCAGAAACTACACACTCTCGGGTGTTATCTCTGAAGCTGAGAGTGGCGAAGTGCTTATTGGTGCTTATGTTGCCGTTTACAAAGACTCTCTGAAAAAGGGAAACCCCCTCAGATCGATCACTTCCAATAAATTTGGTTTCTATTCACTCCCGGCAATGCCCGCAGGTAGATATTACCTCTATTCAGGTGCATTGGGCTTTGAAACATTTGGTAAACATATTGAAATGACGGGAGAGGCTGCCAGTATCCGCCTGGATATTCATCTGAAAAAATCTTCAATCCTCTTGAGTGAAGTGACGGTTATGGCGGAGAAATATGAAGATTTTGCCAATACATCCGGCACAGTGGAGCTTGATCCAGAGATGATTCAGACACTACCTTCATTTGGAGGAGAGACAGATATTTTTCGTGCACTCCAACTTTTACCCGGTGTCTCCAATGCAAACGAACTTTCTGCAGGCATCTATGTAAGAGGCAGTTCTGCAGACCAAACCCTTACACTTATCGATGGGGTGCAGGTTTATAATCCTTCTCATCTTGGTGGATTTGCCAGCACATTTAATTCCGATGCAATTCAGAATATTAAACTGATAAAAGGGGCATTCCCGGCACAGTATGGGGGCAGACTCTCCAGTGTTCTCGATGTTACAACCCGTGAAGGTTCATCTGAGAAATTTATCGGTTCACTCAGCCTTTCAAATATCAGCAGTCGCTTTACTGTTGAGGGTCCGCTGTCGGAAAAATCAACCTATATCCTTTCTGCCAGAATGATGTATCTCGATAAACTGCTTACCCTGATCCCTCAAGCTGACAAGTTTCCAAGATATGGTTTTTATGATGCCAACGGAAAAATAAGTTACAATATTTCAGAGACCGACAAACTTTTTATTACAGGGTTTTTCAGTAGTGATCAGCTCACCGAACCCCCTGCAAGCAAAGATATCGGCTTTGATATCGGATGGAAAAATTCCACCGTGAATATGACCTGGACCAAAATCTACACATCACAGATTTTCACAAGCACATCACTGATTTATACTTATTACGATTTTAAAACGGCAATGAAGGACAAAAATCCAACAAAAAAGGATGCTCTCGATTTTTTCACTTCCTCACTTGTTAATGATTTTCAGTTAAAAACCGATATCCAATTTTACCTGAATCCCTCAAATATCCTTCAAATGGGTGCTGAAGTAACGTATCATAATTTTGAAGTGCTTACAAGCGATTTTTACAATACACAATTAAAATATTCGGTGAACCCCGGTAGAAGTTACAAAGCGCTTGAAGTTTCCCTTTTTGCTCAAGACGAAATTACCGTTTTCTCTGATTTAAAAACCAATGTGGGAATGCGTTTTTACTACTATAACGAAGGAAAACTCTACGGTTGGGAACCGAGAGTTTCGTTTACTTATTACATGTTCGACCGGTTGGTGTTAAGAGGTGCTTTTGCAATAGCAAATCAGCCGATTCATCTTCTTGCAAGAAACGATGTTTATCTCCCCACGGATGTCTGGTTTCCTTCAACTTCAACAATTAAACCTGCACGTTCAATGCAAGGTGCTTTTGGGTTTGAAGCAACAAGTGCCGACAAAACTTTCCTTTTTACTCTTGAGGGGTATTACAAAGATCTTGAAAATCTTTACGAGTATAAAGAGGATGCCGATTTTGCATATTCGAGCAATTATGAACGACAACTTACAACAGGAAGAGGCGAAGCGTATGGCGTTGAGTTGTTTTTTAATAAAAGAATAGGTAACATCACAGGCTGGTTTGGTTATACACTCTCATGGACAAAAAGATATTTTGATGATCTGAACAGGAGTGAACCTTTTTATCCTCAGTTTGACAGAAGACACGATGTTTCAATTGTGTTAAGCTGGCAGCCTTCCACAACACTCTCCTTTGCAGCAACATGGAACTATTCAACAGGAAAAGCTTTCCCTCTGCCAATTATGCAATATTCATTCCTTGGTATGAACAACGCAAAAGAGAACGAAACCGAGGTTTTTTACGAATATTCTGCCAGAGACGCATTTCGTCTTCCGGCATTTCACAAACTCGACTTGAGTGTTAATTATATCCTCAAATGGAATGAAAAGGAAATTGAACTTTCACTGAACATCTATAATGTTTACAACCGGTTTAATGTTTTCTCCAAATATGTAGGATACAAAACTGATGAGGTAACCGGGATCAGAACTCCGATTCTAAAACAATTTACCCTCTATCCATTTTTACCATCTATTGGGATTAAGGTTCATTTATGAGAGAAAAAAGCGCTTTAACCCGATCGAAACTGTTTCCATTTATCTTATTGATAGTGGTGGGATTCCTGTTTACAGGGTGTGAACAAATTGTGGAAGAGGAAGAATTCCCTTACGAAACAAAATTAGTGATCAGAGGTTTACTCGAAGATGGTCAGGATATTAAAGAGATTTTTATAGGAAGGACACTTCCTGTTGCCGTTCCATTCAGAGCTGATTTTTCCAATCTCCCTGATGCCGTTGTGTCGATAAAAGTTGATACTCTTAGATATATACTAAAACATACAAAAGACGGACTTTATAATGCACCCGCGGGTGTGAAAGCAAGAGCGGGGAAAACCTATGAACTGTTGGTTTCATGGGGAGGTTATTCAGCAGGGGCAATCACCAAAATCCCTGAAGCCGGATCGGTTGGTGGAGTTTTTATGGTGAATTCTGTGAATGATACAGGTAAATCAATCAGAGTGATGAGCGTTGAGGTAACACCAAGAGCTGATGAAGCTTATGCTGCAACATGGCTCGCATTTACACAGTCGGGACAGATCTACACTGAGGACATAAAATATAACACAGTGGTGAGGAAATTACCCGGAGCCACCACCAACACTGTTCAAATATTATCTGCTGAAGTGCCGGCATCTTATGCTTCAAAACCACAGGACCTTGGAGTGGGGATTTATGTTTATGACACTTCATTCTACGATTATTTCAAAACCAAAGGGTCGAGCAAACTCTCCGATGCGGTGTTTGGTCAACCTTCAACTTCTGTCAGATGGAATATTCTCGGTGACGGTATTGGTATGTTCATCGGCAGGAGCAAAACAGTTAAGGCCATCAGCTCTTTGCAGTAAAACCTTCGATTAAAAATGAAAAAAACGGTTTTCCTTTTTCTTTTAAACCTGATAATCACTTCTTCACCAAGTTTAACATACTGTTGGATCTTCCCTGAACATCGGGATATTACCAGGGTGGCTGTGGAAAAGCTTTCTCCGGAACAAAGGAGACAACTTGAAGAACTTTGGAAGATAGCAATAACAGGATCAGAAGGAAGACTCACTCCCGGCCTTATTAATTCCGGGGATGCCTCATCCCGATATTTGATCGATTTTGCTTCCTGGCCTGCCATTAGTGGTGATCACTCTATTTCCTCTCGAGATTTGTTAAATATTGTTCTGAATTCAAGTTGGATACTGAATGTTATCGAGATAGCCAATGAGTTGAAAATTGAGCTCTCCGAGGCTGATTCACGGGATGATGTGTTGAATGCATTGCGGGATTCCGACCTCCGTTTCCAACGGGCCGACCCCGAATATGCCTCAAGAGCTGGACATAATGATGTCCACTTCCTCCACTCGGTTGCGGGTACAACCCAAACTCTCTCTGCTTATATCTACAACTCCATTTCCGAAGGTGTTCCTCTTAACGCACTCGGAGTGTATATGCTTTATCATCAACTCGCTCTTTACAAAGCATCTTATTATGCCACTGCTACACTTACAAATGAGGAAAGGACACAACTCCTTCTTTCGGCACTTGCGGATGAAGCTTTTGCGATCCACTTCCTCGAAGATTTTACTGCAGCCGGGCATGCTGCCGGAGTTTGGGGTGATCCATCACAGAAAAAAGGCTCTCACGACTACTATAACGAACGCGGGATACAGACAACAACCTGGGAAGGTGTGCCGGTAATCCTCGTTGGTGATGCATGGATCAGAGCTGAAGATATTGAAAACACGGCGCTATTGGTTAAAATGAGCCTTGAACAGGTTCTCAACGCTTTCGCGGGTACGATAAATATAAACTCCGCTCCATTTGATAATGTTAATCTCTTTTCACCGGGGGATTTTAACATCTCGAAAGTGGATTTTATGCCGCCACTTATGATAGATAACAACGTTATCGCAATGGCAATACCGATTTTCACAATTACTCCCGTGCCGGCTCTCGCTCAGGGGTTGGGTGAACTTCCACGGTTCAGATCGGAACTCGGTTTTTTCATCGGACTCAGTGCATCGTTAACAGGTACCGTTGTTTCTCGCAGTTTTGGACCAAGTCAAGACTACCCGGGAGCAATCTCAGGTGTGGATGCCACACTCAAATTTGGTGTAGGGCTCGACGGAGTTCTTAGCGAATCGAGTGATGGACTTGCGTTCCTCGGAGTGGGGTTTAAGCGCGAGAGTGGTGCCACTTCAGGAGTTGTTGACTTGCCCGAAACTAAAGCCTACGGCAACCTTCTCTCTTCGATCCCCGCAAGAAGTTCGCTCAACATAAAGCTTAGATGCCCGTTTTTTCTAATCCCTGGTGACCTGATTTTTACCACCCCGTTCCTCTCCTGGATGGCTCCGGAGACACTTGAAAAGATGGCAGCTTTTGCCGCAAATGGCGGTCTTATCCCATGGCAGGCAGGAATTTCCACATCTATCGGCAGATTTCAGTTTATACTCGGAAGAGAGGTGAATGTTCAATTATTTGGTGTGAATACCAGGGATGTCGCGTTTCACGAAGGGCTTAGTCCAAATAACGAGCGCGGATTTGTATTAACTTCCTACAAATCAACCAGGATCGAATTCCCGATACTGGAATACCGGCCATTCAGAACATTTGCGTCGGAGCAGAGTTCAAAACTCTTCATACAGTTTTATGGAGGAGTGGATATCCCCTACGATGTGGAATTAGTGGAAAACCTCGATTACAAATTAAAAGAGCTTCAGAATCTCTGGTATCTCGGCTTCAGACTCGCATTCGATTGGCGATATTATCTCTGATTCATAACAACTAAAACTCATACCTGATAAAAAGACCTGTGTTCTCTGTTGTTTTGAGGTGATCCTTCCCTTTTTGGGTCAGGTCAAGCCCAAGTCCCGCCTGAAATCCATCAAACATCAATCCGAGTCTTAAACACTGAAACAGTGAAGGTTCGCCTCCCGAATAAGCAGGAAATGCTGTATTTGTTTCAATTTGTGCAAATAACCGGGTGTTTCCCGAAATCAAGGGGGTATATTTTGCATAAAGATAAAGATCAACATCGGGGTCTTTTAGAGTTTCTCCAATCAGCCAGCCAAAAAACATAAAATCGCTCGTTGCATGAACATATTGAAATCCCAGTTTTGGGTACATTCCATCATTTGTTATCAAGGAAACAGCAACTGGCCCAAATCCACCCAGCACAGCAGGGCTGTAGCTGATTGCCTGCATCGCCACAAAAAATGGTTTGTTGTCATCGGGAGTCATTTTATAGTCAAGAGTTACTTTTTCTCGGTTGAAGAGTACCCAACTGGTGTTTTTTCCTTCAGAATCCCTGAAAGATTTAAAGAAGAGGACATCAAGAGTGGCTTTTTTGTCGCCTGTAAAAACTTCTGCAGGAACCTGAGCCAATACAGTGGAGGAGAGAAAAATAACGATTATCAAAATTGACTTTTTCATATTATGCCAATAGTTTGGAGATTGTTAAAATATATCCAATTAAAGAGATAAAAATCTGCCCTAAATATACAAAGAATTTAAATTATTCCACTTCTTAAGATGCACAATACACTGTATAAAGAACACATACATTGAGTTGTCCAAAATTATTGGTTTTTCCGGTAGATGAAAACCTACACCGGTTAGAGCATCTTTGTATGGATTAAATTTGTGATAAAATACTCTTTTTTGTATTTTTTTCCATTGTGGTATTGACTTTTATTGAATTATTTATTAAGTTACACCATCAAGAATGATTTCCCTCTCATTTTTGAGTTAAAACCTTACCTAAATAACCTGCCGAGGTAAACCGCATCAGCGGATTTTAACCTCTCCTTTGTACAGTTATGTACTATCGAAAATAATATAGCTCAAAACTATCCGGAGTAACCATGACATCTCCAATGATCAGGATATTTATCCTCTTGATCCTTGCTGTCGGTACTTCCTTCTCTCAGAATTCAGCCGGTGAAGGACTCGGCTCAATATTGGATTCTGAAGGCTCAATTAAAAGCGGACTCAACGGTTCGTTTAATGCAAGCGGTTATGATATGCAGCTTGACCCGGAAACAGGTAAACCGTTTTTTAGACCTGTCGCCAAACCAAATTCAACAACCTCAACTATTACATGGGGGACTATTGCCCCCGGTTATGGTGTTAGTGGGACTCCGCCAAACAACGGAACTTCAGTATCCATCCGGGCAATAGCTGTGGACGGGGTTAATATTTATGTCGGAGGAGGATTCCCCGTTGTTGCCGGTATGCGTGTTAATGGTATCGCTAAATGGAATGGAACTTCATGGTCGACTGTCGGCACCGGAGTCAATGGATCCGTTTATACATTGAAAATGGACGGTTCAAATCTCTATGCCGGTGGGGTTTTTACTTCTGCAGGAGGTGTAAATGCCAGCAATATCGCCAAATGGAACGGTACTTCATGGTCAGCACTTGGTGATGGACTTAATCAGCAGGTGCTGTCACTTGAAATTTATAATGGTGAACTACATGCCGGTGGATGGTTTACGCAATCAGGATTAAACACAGCTCATAAAATCGCGAAGTGGGATGGAGCCTCATGGACCACCGTGGGTCCTCAGATAGGTGGTGCTCCGATGAATATATGGATACACGCGCTAAAAACTGTCGGTTCTGATCTCTACATGGGAGGAATTTTTATTTCGATAGATGGAGTGACAATGAGGAACATTGCCAAGTGGAATGGTTCTTCATGGTCGGCTTTGGGTGATGGTTTTAACAACACCGTCTATTCTCTCGCACACAATAACGGGATTCTTTACGCGGGTGGTTCTTTTACCAAGAATAGTTCAGCAACGGTTACACTTAATTATATCGCTGCGTGGGACGGCTTGACCTGGTCACCGCTTCAAAATACCGTGAATGGTACAGTCAACGCCCTCTACCACGATGGAACCCACCTTTATGCCGGCGGGAGTTTTTTCTCGGCGGGTCCGGCAAACACTCCGGGCATAGCAAGATGGGATGGATCATCATGGTCAGCACTCGGAACAGGGGTGTCAGATGGTGTCCTCGCACTCGCAAAATCCGACGGCAAACTTTTGATTGGAAGTGTAAGTGGCTACTCTTTCGTTGAATGGAACGGAACCTCCTATTCAATGACCGACCACAGATTTGATGCAGTAAGTGATAATGTCTTAGTCAGAGCGATATGCATCATCGGGAGTTCTGTTTTCATTGGTGGCAAGTTCACAAGAATTAATGGAATTGAAGCAAACTCCATTGCTAAATGGGATGGATCGGACTGGACTCCGTTAGGAATCGGGACCTCGGGTGAAGTCCGCACTCTCGAGACTGATGGAATTAACCTCTATGCCGGAGGAACCTTCAGTTCAATTGGAGGCAATTCAATTACAGGCGTTGCGAAATGGAATGGAACTGCCTGGAGTGATTTGGGCGGGGGGGTTAATGGAACTGTTTATGATCTTAGTTATGCTGACGGAAAACTTTATACCGGAGGCATTTTTTCCATTGCCGGAGGAATGAGCGCTTCCAGAATAGCTGTATATAACGGAACCGGATGGGCAGCGCTTGGATCCGGGGTTGATAATGTTGTTGCGGCTATTGAAATAAATGGTTCTGACATTTATGTTGCAGGATATTTCACCACTGCAGGTGGTAACCCTGCAAGCCGGATAGCAAAATGGAATGGCTCGACATGGTCAGCCTTAGGTGCAGGAGTTGACAATGCTGTATTTGATCTTCAGTTTTCAGGTACCACACTTTATGCCGCAGGTCAGTTTTTAAATGCCGGGGGGAGCCCTGCAAACCGCATAGCAAAATGGGATGGTTCATCATGGTCCGCTCTCGGATCAGGAGTGGGAAACATTATTTACAAAATTGCCGTTTTGGATAACTTCGTTTACGCTGCTGGACTCTTTTCAACTGCAGGTGGCAATCCTGCCAGATATATTGCAAAATGGGATGGTACAGCATGGTTATCTATTGGCAACCTTGACTGGGTAGCATATACAATTGTTCCATCATGGGAGCAGCAAGGCTTCCTTATTGGGGGAAGTTTTCTGGCATTCGACTATGATCAGACCACAATCGCAGGCCGCATAGCCAAATTCACCGATTCCGACAATCCCCTCCCTGTTGAACTCGTCTCCTTTTCAGGCTCACTTCGGAACGATGTCATCCACCTGAATTGGGAAACAGCTACCGAGGTTGATAACTATGGCTTTGAAATCGAGAAAAGAACCACCAAATCTGACTGGTTGAAGATCGGTTTCATCGATGGCCACGGCACAAGCAACTCACCAAAATACTACCAATTCAGTGATAATTCAATTCTCCCCGGTGAAAAATATCAATATCGCCTAAAACAGATTGATGGTGATGGCTCGTTTAATTATTCAAACATCATTGAAATATCTGCCTCCGCAATTACAGGCTACACTCTCGAACAGAACTACCCTAATCCTTTTTCCGCAGGATCCCTTTCGGGGAATCCCGAGACAGTTATCCGTTACTCTCTTCCCCACCCGGGACATGTAAAACTCGAGCTATTCAATACACTTGGTGAAAGGGTGGCAACACTTCTGGACTCTGAAAAGGATTCCGGTGTTCATTCTTTCAGGTTCAACGCAGACGGACTTGGTTCAGGAGTATATTTTTATACCCTCACCTCTGGTGGGAGAAGTTTAACACGCAAATTGACGATTATGAGATAGGTACTGTCATGTTACGCCTCTTAAAGTTAACGCTATTTTTTGTTTTGGTTTCAACCAAACTTCAGGCCCAAGGTGGCAATAGAGACCTGGGAGCCATTCTGGATTCTGATGGAAAAGTTAAGTCTGGAGTAAACGGCTCGTTTGACGCTTCCGGCTATTCCGTAAACCTCGATGACAGGGGTAATCCCCGCTTTTTACAGACACCAAAACCTGCATCACCTGCATCGATAACATTTTCCGCGATCGGGAATACCTATGGTGCCACTGCATTCAATCAGTCCTCTCCGGCATGTGTGATTGTGCAGGGGAGTGACATCTATATTGGTGGATGGTTTACACTTGCAGGTAAGGTTGTTGCAAATGGAATAGTTAAGTGGAACGGTTCCGAATGGGTCAAACTTGGATCAAGTTTTAATGGGAATGTTTATGCATTGCAGTTTATCGGGTCGGATCTTTATGCAGGAGGATCATTTACAAAAGCTGGTACTATGACGGTAAATTATATTGCCAAGTGGAATGGAACTGAATGGAGTGCTCTCTCGGGAGGTGTAAACAACACAGTAATCTCATTGACAACCGACGGTGTAAATCTGTACGCCGGAGGAGCTTTTACTATAGCCGGCTCTACTACTGCAAACTATGTTGCAAAATGGGATGGCACTTCCTGGTCAAACCTTGGTACAGGAGTGAATTCCACTGTATATTCTGTTTTTTCATTCGGGGGGAATCTTTACGCAGGCGGATACTTTTCAATCGCGGGCGGAGTAGCGGCAAAAAGGGCTGCAGTTTGGAACGGCTCGACCTGGGCAGAACTTGGTACAGGAGTGCTTGGTTCTTCAGCATCTGTTACTGAAATTGAGGTACTGGCCGGGGTGGTATATGTCGGCGGTAATTTTTCAACAATAGATGGTAACGTCTCAAAATACCTGATGGGATGGAACGGAACTGCATGGGTTGCTTTGGGCTCGGGTATAAACAGCACTCCTTACAGTCTTTGCAGCGATGGCTCCTTTCTGTATGTCGGAGGGTCCTTCTCAACCGCAGGCGGATTGTCATCTCCTTACATGGCAAAATGGAATGGTACCTCATGGTCATCAATGGGGACAGATATCACCGGGCAGGTTAACGGGATCTTCTGCAGTGGCGGAACAGTTTATCTCGTTGGAACCTTTACTCAAAACCTTGCGCTGTGGAACGGGTCTTACTCATTTGAACCGGCACCTCGTCTTGATGTGGGTACTTCGGGAATATCCGTGACATCAATCTGCGTCGTTGGTAACGATATTTATATCGGAGGCTATTTTTCCTCTGTTGGAGGGGTAGCAGTGAACAACATCGCAAAATGGAACGGTTCCGAATGGTCAGCTCTTGGATCGGGTGTTACAGGTGGATTTTCTCCATCACCCGTACAGGCTTTGGCACATGATGGCACGTACCTATATGCGGGGGGATTTTTTACAAATGCCGGGGGGAGTTCGATCAGTTATTTGGCAAAATGGAATGGCTCCTCCTGGAGTTCTGTTGGCGGGAATCCCAACAATGCAGTTTACGATATTGAGTTTATTGATAACAAAATATTTGTTTCAGGGTATTTCACATCCGTTGGTGGAGTATCCGCAAACCGGATAGCTGAGTACAGTGGCGGAGTATGGCATGCACTCGGAACAGGATTAAGTGCAGTATGTTTCGATATGACTCAGGATGGGACCACACTTTATGCCACAGGAAATTTTATTACTGCAGGAGGTGTCAGTGCAGCATATATTGCAATGTGGAATGGCTCAACATGGGTCCCCCTGGGCACGGGATTAAACTCCAGTGGAATGGTAATGAAGTTTTACAACGGTAAGTTATATGCCGGTGGAATGTTTACAACTGCAGGAGGGATCGCCGCAGAAAGGGCTGCTGTGTGGGATGGTGTTTCCTGGTCAGCGCTTGGGACCGGGCTTCCTGGTGCACCCGAGTCAATTGAGGCTTACGGGAGTGACATCTATTTTGGAGGGGCATTTTCCACTGCTGGAGGAGTAAATTCTCCAAATCTGGCAAAATGGAACGGTTCTAACTGGGTTGCGATTGGAACCGGGGTTGACAATATGGTGAGGGCATTGTGTGTACAAACCACAACCGGCTCGATGATATATGCGGGTGATTTCCTGGTTTCAAACGGGAATGTCTTTACACAAAGAATTGCCAAATTCACCGACTCCGATAACCCCCTCCCTGTTGAACTCGTCTCCTTTTCAGGCTCACTTCGGAACGATGTCATCCACCTGAATTGGGAAACAGCAACCGAGGTGGATAACTACGGCTTCGAAGTGGAAAGAAAAACAGCCAAATCTGATTGGATGAAGATTGGTTTCATCGATGGTCACGGAACCAGCAACTCACCAAAATATTATTCGTTTAGTGATAATTCAATCCTCCCAGGCGAAAAATACCTCTACCGCCTGAAACAGATCGATGGTGATGGCTCGTGTACCTACTCGAACATCATCGCAATATCTGCTTCAGCGATTGGAGGCTACACCCTTGAACAGAATTACCCCAATCCATATAATCCTGAGACTGTTATTCGTTTTGCCTTGCCCGTTCCCGGAGATATTAGATTGGAAGTGTTTAATGTTAATGGTGAAAAGGTGGCAACTTTAACGGATGGCTTCAGGGAAGCAGGGGTTCATTCTGTTATCTTCAGGGCAGATGGTATGGCTTCAGGAGTTTATTTATATAGTTTAGTCACCGGAGATAAAAAGCTAACACAAAAGATGATTTTGTTGAGATAAACACAAAAAATCCCGGAACGATGGCACAACATCAAACGGTCGTGCCATTGTTCCGATAAAGTTTTTATTTTTTAACTATTTCAACTCTTCTGTTTTTGGTTTTGCCCTCTTCGGTTCTATTATCAGCGACAGGTTTTTCCTGTCCCCATCCAACTGAAGATAGTCGATCACTTTTGATTCCGAGAGTTATCAGCGCATCTACAACTGCTTTGGCACGCTGTTCTGAAAGTTTTTTATTCCCCTCAACGGTTCCTGTATTATCGGTGTGTCCCTCAATACTCACTTTAAGATCAGGAGTTGTATTCAGAAGTTCATATACCTGATCGATCAGAGGTTTTGACTCGGTTTGAATTGTTGCTTTTCCTGTTTCAAACAGAATGTCCAGAGCGATAAAACCATCTCTTGAAAGGGCATCAAGCATCTCATTAGCTTTTATAACCTGCACCATCTCTTCTTTTTCTATAATGACGAGGCGATAATCATAACCCGAAGCTTCAATGTAAACCCAAACTTCCCTTTTATTTTTTGAGAACATGCCTGTTATAAAACTGTATGAATTACCATCTTCTATCACCTTGGCAATAATTTTACCGCCCGCTTTGGTGATTGCGTTTTCGTAGTTCCTGAATATCTGCAGCGGGGAAGCTTCTTTTTCACCTTCGGTTATCTGATATGTATAGTCGAAGAATTTTCCCTCCACAGTTTTTAACTCACGGTTGTCATAAGTGCTGCTTTCAACGGGGAAAACAAAAGAGTCAAATTCTTTATCTTCATAGGAACTGATGAAGTATTTGGGCATCGAATTAAATAAAGGATGGTCTTTATACTCGGTTGCAGGAGCGGGAGTTGTCTCCTGGGTTTCATCCTGAGCAAAAATACCATTGCTGCACAATATTATTATGGCAAAAATCCAAAATAGTCTATGTTTTTTCATGAGGTTTTCCTTAGAGAATTCATTTATTGAAATGATGATAAGTCGTTTGTAAATTAACAATAAAGTGGGACAAATCCGGTCGGCTGAGTCACTTCGATGGCGTATGATTAACAGAAGCTGGTATAATTTGAGGAAGACCTCTCCTTTTACATATTTTTCCGATATTAAATTTTCAGGTGGAAGATATTTTTTATTTTATTAAAAATGTGTAATTTACGAGTGCTGATACCGCAAATCCCTTGATTTGTGAATAATCAGATTTATACAAGAATTTATGGTGACAAAAATGAAAAATATCAAGTATTTGTATTTCTCGTTTTTACAACTTTTTAAATTGGGTGTTAAACCACTTCAATTCAGCTCAGACCCCCCCTCTCCAACAACCATGTTTTATAATATCCCGTACACTAAACAACTTAAAGACCTAACATTTTAAAATAGATGTTATCGATGAGATAAAGGAGTATATGATGAAAAAAATAGCTTTGTTAACTTTATTAATCACCTTTGGAGTTTGTGGTCAAAATTTTTGGACCCGAATGACAGGGCTCCCTATGACTGAGGTTACCCAAACAGTCGAAACTCCTTCAGGAGCGATTTTTGCTTCCATAAACACAACAAATACAGGCTACTTCCTTTACAAAAAAGATGTCGGAGCATCAACTTTTTTGAAAGTTAATATTTCTGTACCAACACGGGTGACATATCTCTTTTTAAGCAATTCCGGAACCATGTTTGCCGGACTTCTTTCCGGTGGCCTTTATTCCTCTTCCGATAACGGAAACACATGGCCGACGGCATCAATTCTGAATGTCTCAAATGTTACCTGTATCGCAGAAAATAATACAAGTGCCATCTTTGTTTGTGCAGGTGGTGCTCTTTATTCCAGATTGGATGCCGGCAGTTCATGGGTTACCCGAATCCCTGCCCAATCGGGAATTAAGTTGATTACAAACAGCGGTGGTATGTTTGCTTCCGGTGAAAAAACAATCTATTATTCCCCGGACAATGGACTCACATGGACTCTTAACCACACACTCAATATTCAATCCGATATCACATCAATTGTATATTCTCAGAACAAACTTTATGTGGCATCAAGTGGTGATGGTATATTTTTCTCCACAGATCAGGGGATAACCTTCAGTTCCTTAAACCAGGGGCTTGGTTCTCTCGATGTAAAATCTGTTATAACAGACAGTACCGGGAATCTTTTTGCCGGTTGTTCTGACGGGATATATAACAAGCCAACCGATTCCAATACATGGTCGCTTTCCCTGGCAGATGAAGGAAGGGGGTTTGGTAATCTGAGCAGAAGAGAATCCGGGGTGGTCCTCGCTGCAACTCAAAAAAATGGAATCTGGTACACAAGCGATAATGGCAGTTCGTGGAACCATCACTTTGAAGGGCTTCCCGGTGTATTTGTTAATTCATTTTGTGAAACTCCCTCGGGAAAAGTATTCGCAGCTCTTGGTACATCCGGGTTGTTCATGAGCAATGATCGGGGAGTGACATGGTCTCATTTGAATAACGGACCGGGAAATCCGATAAACCGAAAAATATCGTCAGTTTCTTCCACAACCGAAGGCACTTTGTTTGTTGCTGATGAAAGCAGTGGTGTATATCGTTCAACGAATGAAGGAGTGGATTGGACAGAAGTTGGTGACACCATATTACCACCGGGATTTATAGGGATAGTCCAATTTGATGCGAATGAATTGTTGGGATTTTTTTCGGGAAAAGGCGTTTATAAATCGTTTGATAATGGGATTACATGGGCTCCTGTTTATCTGTTCCAATTAAATATGATGTATGGTTTTGCCAAAACAACGGAAGGTGCTGTTTTGCTCAGCGCGTCTTTGAGAATTCACAGATCATCTGATCGTGGTGCAACCTGGACATTAATTAACTCTTCTATCCAGGCAAGAGGATTTGTGAGTTACCCTGGTGGATTGGTAGTCTCAGGTGGAACAAAGTATCCATTTCTCGGTAGATCAACTAATGATGGTGTTGAATGGTTAGGTTTACCTTTCCAGGGTATTGAAGCATGTAATTCATTCACCGGCAATCGCGAGGGTGAATTGTTTGCCGGGACAATGACCGGAATATTCTCTTCAGAAGACACGATGAACACATGGGTTAATTTGACAGCAAACATCCCTGACTCAAACATTGCCAAAGTGTTTGTCTCATCTTCCGGACATGTATATCTTTCAACGGAGAGAGGTCATGTTTACCGCTCAAGTGCCCCCAGCTCAGTTGAAAACATAGAATTTATCCAACCTGAAAATTTCTCCCTCTCGCAAAACTATCCTAATCCGTTTAATCCTGAAACAGTTATAAGGTTTGCACTTCCGGAGACAGGATATGTTAAAGGGGTTGTTTACGACATTCTTGGAAGAGAGGTTAAAACACTTCTAAATGGAGAGATGAATTCCGGGAATCATGAAGTTAAATTTGATGCCGGGGGACTTGCTTCGGGAATTTATGTTTTCAGACTTCAAGCGGGGAAATATTCCTCGGCTATAAAGATGATTGTAAATAAATAAAAAATGATATTGAGATGGAGAATTGTTTCATGAAAAAATTGATAGCGCTCTTAGCACTTTTAACAGCTTTAGCCTCGGCTCAGATAGATTACGAGATACTAAACCCAAGCCCAACATACGCGGATATCCTGGATACATGGATCTTTAACGATTCAACTTATATCATCACGGGAAATGCCGGACTGTGCATGAAAACCTTCGATGGTGGTAAAAACTGGACAATTTGCAGCGTGCCCACTATAAGTGAAATTCCGGATGTTTTCTTTGTGGACTCTCAAAACGGATATCTTTTCTCTAACGACAAAAAGCTTTATAAATCCGTGGATGGAGGACTTACCTGGTTTCATAAGGCCGACCTTCCCGGTAATTACCCACAGTTGATCTACTTTAAAGATGTGAACAATGGATATTTTGGAAATGAAAACAAGTTTTTAAAAACAACGAATGGGGGGTCATCCTGGCAATCTTCGATACTTAACGGTTATATAGATGAACTTAAGGTGACTGACTCGGCACTATATGTCTCTACAAGTTATGGCGGGGACGATTGGGGCGGAGCATTACTCAAATCAACCAACTCAGGAGCAAATTGGGATACGATAGTAAAGATCAATGCACATTTCATAGAGGGCTTCGATCTTAATTCAAATGGAGTTATCATTTGTGGTGGAGACAGTTTCACATCAATATCCACTGATCATGGCATAACCTGGGATTTAAAATTCAACTCAGGCACAACTTATTTTAAAATTAAATTTATCGATGACACTACCGTGGTTTTGGCGGGAAATCCTTCTCTGGTAAGTTCTGATGCCGGCACCACCTGGAAGGGGATTAATGGCTCCAATTACATGCGCAGTGTGGGATCGGCAGGAAATCTGACGCTAGTTACCGGTAATGAGGGACTGATCTTCGCGTCGCTTAACAAGGGGATGACATGGCAGAGTGTGAAGCAGGGGAAAAGCTATCTCCCCTACAGTATATTCTTTATTTCCCCGCAGACCGCCTATTTCACAGGTTATGAGTATATATCAGGAATGAAACCATTTATCAAGAAAACAACAGACGGCTGCTCAACGTGGGTAAACCTCCCATGGCCATTTCCTGATTTGGGTGCCAAGGATATTGTTTTCAAGCAGGATGGTATTTCAGGTTTCGCAATAACTCCACGGGATATAATGAGAACTACCGATGGAGGAATGTCGTGGACAAGACTACCCTACACCTTCACTTCTTCCGAGGAGATGAAAAAGATTATCTTTGTTGATGATCAATACGGGTATGTTCTTGGAACACCTAACTTCATCTTAAAAACAACTGATGGAGGGATTTCATGGGAAAAAATTCAGTTGAACACAAACCTGATTCTGTCAGGTATAAAATTCCTTAATAAAAATACAGGCTTCATCTCAGGCAGCGAAGCATCAGTCTTCAAAACAACAGATGGTGGATTGTCTTGGAATATGAAGAAGAAATTCGTAACGGGTCGCATTAATGGAATACAATTTTACACTGATAACGAGGGTCGGCTCTTTCATGATGCCAGAACTTATAAAACCACAGATGGAGGCGAATCGTGGACAATAGATTCATACTCAATCGCGTCCATTGTTGATTTCTACGATAAGAATAATGGTATGGCTGCCATCGCCGGAGGTACCTCGCTGACTTTAGGAATCTCAAGAAATGGTGGAGATTGGCACAAAGAAGTTATCCCGATACAATCGGCAGGGACATTTATAAAGATGGCTGATCCTTCAACCGCTTATATTTTCGGACACAGTGGGGTAATTATCAAACTCAAAGATTTATCTTTCACTTCAATAGAAGATGAAGAAACAAATGCAAGTAACATTAATAACTTCTCCCTCTCCCAAAACTACCCAAACCCGTTTAACCCTGAAACTGTTATCAGGTTTGCACTTCCGGAGACAGGATATGTAAAAGGAGTGGTTTACGACATACTTGGAAGAGAAGTTCGTACACTTATAAATGGAGAGATGAACCCCGGGAATCACGAAGTAAAGTTTGAAGCCAAGGGGCTTGCCTCGGGAATTTATGTTTTCAGACTTGAAGCGGGGAAATATTCCTCGGTTATAAAGATGATTGTTAACAAATAAGTGATTCTGTGTGCGAAAAAGATGAAACATCAAAACAATTCTCATGATATGGATTTGAAAAAACTGTTCCAAACATTTGGAGTTCAGACTATGAAAGTTGTGGTCTTGCTTATTGTTTTGCTCGTTTCAAATGTTACTGCACAAAAAGAGTGGCATTTTCGAAAACAACTCCCATTTATATCAATTAAAGCATTTTCTGTGGTTGACTCACTCTGTATGTATATCGCCGATTATCCCGGTCTTAACAGATCGACTGATGGCGGAATCACATGGACCCGTGTGTTTTCGGAGGTTGGAATACAATATATAAGATTTCACTCTATAAACGAAGGAATCCTTAAGAATGCAGACATTATTAAGTACACATCTGATGGCGGGGCTACCTGGACCGATGGTTCCGCTGCCACATTTTCCGCCGAAATACGATTTCTCGATTCATTAACCGGAATTAGTGCCCGATGGGGGTGGAATTGGGATGCTTTTTTTGGCAGGACAACGGATGGGGGATTTACCTGGACTTGGAGGGATGCAAATCTTGCGGGTGGTCTAAATTATGTTGATCAGGTGGACAGTCTTGTCTGGGGTGCTGGATGGTATACATTTGGACCTGGACCTTTTCCTCAATCAGCTAACATGTTAAAATATTCTACCGATTATGGAGATACCTGGTTAATACATAGTTATGGTGGACTCGAGGGTTATAGCAATCTGGAGTTGATGAATCCCAATGTGGTTGTTATCATCGTTGATCAAACAAAAGTGAGACTCAGCACCGATGGCGGAACAACATTTTACAACTATCCAAAAACTCATAAGATTTACACTCTGAGATCAGCGGGAGACACCATCTTATACGCCGGATCTGATTCAGGATATATTGCGTCTTCGAGCGATTATGGGGTCACTTTTCAATTGCAAAAAATGAACACAAACAGCAAAATTAAGCGATTGGATATAACAAGAGACGGAGATGGTTATGCGATTTCGGAGGATTTCAAACTATATTCCACAGTAAAATTAAAAGTGGCACCTGTTGATATTGAAGAGGCAACCTTGAATACTCCGGAATCATTCTCCCTCTCCCAAAACTACCCAAACCCGTTTAACCCCGAGACTGTTATCAAGTTTGCACTTCCTTCATCGGGTTATGTAAAAGGAGTTGTTTACGACATTCTTGGAAGAGAGGTTGTTACGCTTCTAAACGGAGAGATGAATTCCGGAAATCATGAAGTAAAGTTTGATGCTGTGGGATTATCCTCGGGTGTTTATGTTTTCAGACTTACAACCAACCATGGCAGCAACCACATAAAAATGATTTTGACAAAATGAGAGGTTTAACTCAGATGTTTTCAGTTGTTCAGAGATTGCGATGCAGATTTTTCATAATAACTATATCGGTTATTCACTTACTGATTTCTGATGTTTCGGCTCAAAAAGAGTGGTACAACAGATGCTCCACGAAGTTTGATAATGTGGTTTCCTTTTCAGTTGTAGACTCGTTGTACATGTATGTTGCTGACCGTAAGGGACTTCATAAGTCCACCGATGGTGGCTACACTTGGACAAAATTGATCTCTGCAAGTTATTATTCCGCACAAGTCATATTTAGATCGAGAAATAATGGGTTACTTGTAACTTCAGGTCCAATAAAATTGACCTCGGATGGCGGACTTACCTGGGAACCGGTTTTCGATGCCGCCGCACATGCAAACATAGTCTTTACTGATTCACTCAGAGGTGTAACCTTCCGGACCGGTACGGAATTTGACGGCTATCCTATCTACATCGGAAAAACATCTGATGGCGGAGTTTTATGGGATTTTCAACACACTTTTTTACACTTCGGGGTTCTACAATGGATCGACAGGGTGGACAGTACAATCTGGGGACTGGGTTCTATCCTGTCACATGGTTATCCAGCTCCTGTTATGGGGACATTGATAGCACACTCCACAGATGATGGTGGCACATGGATTACCGATTTGGCAACCGGCAATTATTATACTAAGTGGACCGGTCTTGTGGTTATGCGCCCTAGTGCGGTTATAACCTTAAAACTTGACAATATTATCAGGGTCAGTACCAACGGTGGAGTCAATTTTATTGAGTACCTTCTGCCAAGGAATCTCTTTTCACTCAGAAAGTCAGGCGATTCAGTGCTATATGCCGGTTCTGACTCCGGGTATATCGCCTCCTCGCGGGACTTTGGATTTACCTTTACCTATACCAAACTTAATACCAATAAAGCCATAAAATGTTTAGAGATCACGAAAAACGGCGATGGGTATGCACTTTCAGAAGATTCCATTCTTTTTTCAACTGTAAAACTGAAACCGGTTCCTGTCGATCTGCAGGATGTTTCAACTGATATTCCCGAACACTTCTCCCTCTCCCAAAACTACCCAAACCCGTTTAACCCGGAGACAGTTATCAAGTTTTTCATAACCGAAACAGGTCCCGTTAAAGGAGTTGTATATGATATCCTTGGAAGAGAAGTAAAAACTCTTCTAAACAGAGAGATGAACTCCGGAAATCATGAAGTTAAGTTTGATGCTGTTGGATTATCCTCGGGGATTTATTTCTTTCGGCTTGAGTCGGGGAAATATTCATCGGCGATTAAGATGGTGGTGGGGAAGTAAGGAGTACTTCGGAACTTCAGAACTCCGGAGTCTCAGTATCGCAGTAACGGAGTATCAAAGTAGCGAAGAATCTCAGTATCAGAGTAGCGGAGGTACCGAAGTTCTGAATCTCCGAGGTACTGAAGTTCCGAAACTCCGAATCTCCGAGGTACTGAAGTTCTGAATCTCCGAAGCTCCGAGGTACTGAAGTTCTGAATCTCCGAATCTCCGAGGTACTGAAGTTCCGAAACTCTGGAGCTCTGAAGTTCCGAGTCTCTGAGGTTCTTTTTTGTACTCTCCCGTTTAATTGATATTTTGCAAGTTCAGTTTTTATTTTTTCCCCAACAAAAGTGTAAAAGGACTATGGCTGATACATCAGATCTCAGGAATGGATTAATTATTAAATTTAAGAACGACTTGTTTACAGTTGTGGAATTCCAGCATGTAAAACCGGGTAAGGGCGGGGCGTTTGTTCGTACTTCGCTTAAAAGCCTTACTACAGGTAGAGTTTTGGATAATACCTTCCGCTCAGGCGAAGGAATTGATATTGTAAAGGTGGAGAGAAGGAAGTTCCAGTTTCTTTATACCGATGGTGAATCACTCGTTTGCATGGATAATGAAACTTATGATCAGATGAATGTACCTCTTGTTGCTTTTGGTGACGGAATCAGATTTATTAAAGAGGGTACCGAAGTTGACATGTTAATGGATGGTGAAAAAATCATCAGTGTTGAACTTCCTGTGCATGTTGCACTTAAGGTTGTTGAGACCGAACCCGGTTTCAGAGGTGATACTGCAACAAATGCACAAAAACCTGCAAAACTTGAAACAGGTGCTACCGTGATGGTTCCACTTTTCATCAATGAAGATGATCTGCTGAAGATAGACACCCGTACAGGTGACTATATGGAAAGAGTTAAATCGTAATTTTTTTAATATTAAAACAGGATAAAAATGGATATTAATCTAATCCGTCGTCTTGTAAAACTGGTTGAAACAAGCGGAATTTCCGAACTCGAAATCGAGGAAAAGGAGTCAAGGATATATATATCAAAATATGGTCCTGCTGCTCCCGGAGCTGTGAGCTATAATGTAGCCCCTGCTCAGCAACCAATTTCTGCACCCGGTGCCACTGCTACAGGTTCACCTGTTGTGGCGCCCGAAGTAAAACAGGCAGAAACAGTCGAAAAACTTCACGAGATAAAATCTCCTATAGTTGGTACTTTTTATCGTTCACCTGCCCCTGATGCCGACTCTTATGTAAAAGTTGGTGACAGAGTTGAGCAGGGTTCTGTGCTTTGCATAGTGGAAGCGATGAAATTGATGAATGAAATTGAATCAGATATTGCAGGAACCGTCGCCAGAATTATGGTGGATAACGGCCGACCTGTTGAGTATGGACAATTACTTTTCCTTATTAATCCCGACTAAACCGGACATCACAACTTACTGAGGTAATTATTGTTCAAAAAGATACTGATAGCCAACCGTGGTGAAATAGCACTTAGAATTATTAGAGCTTGTAAAGAGCTTGGGATAAAAACTGTGGCAGTCTATTCAGAAGCTGACAAAAACTCTCTTCATGTCACTTTTGCAGATGAGGCAGTTTGTATTGGTCCCGCAGAAAGCCGTAACAGCTACCTGAAAGTGCCCACCATTATGTCTGCTACCATGGTCACCGGTGCTGATGCAATTCACCCCGGATATGGTTTTCTTGCCGAAAATGCAAATTTTTCGGAAATTTGTCATGAATCAGGAATTAAATTCATCGGACCCACAGCCGAAATGATCCGCACAATGGGTGACAAGGCTATGGCAAAAAAAACAATGAGGGCTAATAATGTACCCGTAATCCCGGGAAGTATAGGGATTGTAGATGATGTTATTGAAGCCAAACAACTTGCGGAAGAGATCGGATTTCCCGTGATTATCAAAGCCTCAGCCGGAGGTGGTGGTAAGGGGATGAGAGTTGTGCGTGAATCATCCGAATTTGAACTCGCATTTGTAACAGCGAGAGCCGAAGCCGAAGCTGCTTTTGGCAATGGTGATGTGTATATCGAAAAACTTGTACTCAATCCGCGTCATGTTGAGATTCAGGTGATTGGTGATCAACATGGAAACCACTACCATTTTGGTGAAAGAGATTGTTCTGTGCAACGCCGTCATCAAAAACTTATTGAAGAGTCACCATCTCCCGCACTTGACCAGGAGTTAAGGGACAGAATGGGTGCTGCTGCGGTAAAAGCTGCCAAAGCAATCAATTACGAAAGTGTCGGGACCATAGAGTTTCTGCTCGATAAGGATAAAAATTTCTATTTTATGGAGATGAATACCCGAATTCAGGTTGAACATCCAGTAACTGAAATGGTTTATGAAACCGATCTTGTTAAGCAGCAGATACTTGCGGCAGCCGGAGAGGTGATTGATGTACCCAACAACAGACCAAAAGGGCATGCATTTGAATTTAGAATTAATGCTGAAGACCCTGATAACAATTTCAGACCTTCACCCGGCAAAATTGAATCGTTGAACTTCCCCGGGGGTTTGGGTGTCAGGATCGATTCACATATCTATCAGTCATACACCATACCACCTTACTATGATTCAATGGTTGCAAAACTGATTGTTTGGGATAAAGACCGCACTTCGGCAATTCAAAAAGCCAAAAGAGCGTTAGGAGAGTTTATTATTGAAGGAATTAAAACAACAATTCCTTTCCATCTTGATGTATTAGAAGACGAGAGGTTTATTTCCGGGGATTTTGACACATCCTTCCTCGAGAATTTTAAACCCCGAAATAAAAATTAACTTTACCGGAGAATAAAATGAGTATTCCAACAGAATTAAAATATACCAAAGAACATGAATGGATCCGCGTTGAAGGCAATATCGGAGTAATTGGCATCACAGAGTATGCTCAGGGTGAGCTTGGTGATGTGGTTTTTGTTGATATTACCAAATCTATCGGCGATTCCCTCAATCTTAACGAAAATTTTGGAACAATCGAAGCTGTAAAAACCGTAAGTGAACTTTATGCTCCTTGCTCGGGTAGAATAGTTGAGATCAATTCTGAACTTGGTGATTCACCTGAATTTATCAATCAGGATCCTTACAAAAAAGGCTGGATGATAAAAGTAGAAATCGCAAATCCTGCGGATCTTGATCAACTTCTTGATGCAGCAGCTTATGGTGAATTGACCGGGGCTTAAAACTCCTTTAAATTGTGAACTTTTTAGGCTGCTTCATCTAATGAGGCAGCCTGTTTTTTACCAGCATAAACCATCTTAACCAAAGTAGAATCCTATGACCGGCTCTTCAATTCTGATTATTGATTTTGGATCGCAATATACCCAGCTTATTGCACGAAAAGTAAGAGAATTGTCCGTTTTTTCCCTCATCCATCCACACACAATAGAAATTGATACCATAAAAGAGCTTAACCCGAAAGGGATTATTCTCTCCGGGGGACCCATGTCGGTGAAGGATGACGGGGCACCCGCAATTGATGAACGAATCCTTGCCATGGGCATTCCTGTCTTGGGCATTTGTTACGGACTTCAGTTGATCTCCTACACTCTTGGTGGAATTGTCGAAAAATCAGACAAAAGAGAGTATGGTAAAGCGTCGTTTCATGTACTTGAAGATAATCCTCTTTTTGAGGGGATACCGGTTGAATCCACGGTATGGATGAGCCATGGTGATCATGTAAAAACGCTCCCAACAGGTTTTAAAAAGATTGGTTCTTCCCCCAACACTGAAAATTGTGCAATAACATCGCTCGAATTTCCAATTTATGGTGTGCAGTTTCATCCGGAGGTTTTTCACACGGGTTATGGCAAAGAAATTCTATCCAATTTCCTTTTTTCTATCTGTGGTTGCAAACCTGACTGGAATCCGGGAGCTTTCATTGAAGAGAGCATTGAAAAAATCAAAAAAGAAGCAGGCAATTCAGTTGCAATTTGTGCCTTAAGTGGTGGAGTTGACTCAACAGTTGCCGCAGTTCTTGTACACAGAGCTCTTGGAGACAACCTGATCTGTGTTCATATCGATAATGGATTGATGCGAAAAAATGAATCCGCCAAAGTTGTGAAGCAGTTAAAAGAGCGGACGGGACTGAAGATTATCCATGTTGATGCTTCTGATCTTTTTCTGGATAGACTTGCAGGAGTAACTTCACCCGAAGAGAAAAGGAAGATAATAGGTCATTCCTTTATCGAAGTTTTTGAAAAAGAGGCTAAAAAGATCGATAATGCCGGTTTTTTGGTGCAGGGCACACTATATCCGGATGTTATTGAGTCAGTTCCTGTTAAAGGTGCTTCGGTAACCATTAAATCCCACCATAATGTTGGTGGTCTGCCCGAAACAATGAATCTAAAACTGATTGAGCCTTTAAGAGAACTTTTTAAAGATGAAGTTCGCAAAATTGGATTTTCATTGGATATTCCTGAAGATTTTATTAAAAGGCATCCTTTCCCCGGTCCAGGTCTTGCTGTCAGGGTTTTGGGTGATGTTCAGAGGGAACGGCTTGAGATTTTAAGAGAAGCTGATGAGATTTACATCGGAAAAATTAAGGGATATGACCTCTACGAGAAGATTTGGCAGGCATTTACTGTGCTTTTGCCGGTTCAAACCGTTGGTGTAATGGGTGACCAGAGAACTTACGAAAATGTACTTGCTTTAAGAGCCGTCACTTCGGTTGACGGTATGACCGCAGACTGGTACCGTTTTGATCACGATTTTCTGGCAGATGTTTCAAACACAATTATTAATCATGTAAGAGGAGTGAACAGAGTTGTTTACGACATAAGTTCAAAACCTCCGGCAACCATCGAATGGGAATGAAAAACAACAAAGAATTTGAACTGGTACACAGACTAAAAAGAGCTGATGAGTTCGAAGGTGGTGGTAAAATGCTTCACGCCATCCAGCTTTATCAGGCAATTACTCGCGATTTTCCCGATGACAACACAGCCTGGTTTAAATTGGTTGAGATTTATGAAAAAATGGATAAAATTGAGGCTGCTCTTGGTATCGTAACCGATCTCTACGAACAAAAAACCGCTGACATAGATGTTCAACTTTATGCCGGGCATTTCTATTTTAAACATCAGAGGTGGGAAGACTCAATCGAGGCACTAAAAGATATCACAATCGATATCGAACCGATTGCATCATTCATTAAAGGACTTGCCTGTTATCACACAGGTTTTTACCAGGAATCTGCAGATCACCTTGTTCAATTTGTAGGTGTTGAAAAAACCTCCTCTTTTATAGGTGATTCATATCTTTATATCGCCAAGTGTTATTTTGAATTAAAACAGCCTCATGTCGCAATTCCCTATATGGAAAAAGCGGAAAAACTTATTCCAACAAACCCCGAAGTCTATTTTTACCAGGCAGCTTATTACCACTCAATTGGGATGTATGCACATGCTTCCGAGAGAATTTCCACTTCAATTGCTCTTGGTGCAGATGACAGGAAAATCTTCGAAAAAGCTGTTGAGATTTATGAGAAAAATGGTGAAACGGCAAAGTTGGAAGAGATTTGTAAAAAATATATCGAAAATAACGAACCTTCTGCATTAATATATGCATTTTACGGTAAAACTCTGTTGAACAAAAACCGTTACCGCGAGGCAGAGGACTATGTTAATCTGGCTCTGAAACTTGATCCAAAAAACAAAAAAGCCCAAGATGTTCTTGAAGAATTAACTGAAAGAAGAGATAATGACCTGGTTAAGAATGTCTAAACTGTTTTTCATATCGATCCTATTGATCTCCTTCCTCCCTGTTGGTGTTCTCACCGCTCAGTCAGAGAACTCACAAAACATCGCAGTTCTTCTCCCTTTAACAGATAAAGGGAAACCTTATCTTGAAAGAAGATCATATCAGGTGCTTGAGGGGATTAAATATGCCGTCCATCTTCACAACAAAAAAAGTGAAACCAAAATTGGACTTTTTATCAGAGACACGCAAAGCGACAGCTCAATGATTGTCTCGATAAAAGAAGAGATGAAGAGTGTTAAAAATCTGATTGGAGTGATTGGTTCAACCACGACAAAGGATTCACGGGATATAATCGCTGTTTTTTCAGATATGAATATCCCGATAATATCACCCACCGCCACTGATGAGACAATTCCGACCCTTTCACCGATGGTGATACAGGCAAATCCAACATTTTCGACCAGGGGGAAGATCATGGCAAGTTTTGCAAAAAACTTTCATGGTCTCACAAATATGGCGGTAATCTACACAAAAGATGGTTATTCGTCATTGCTTGCACAAAGTTTTCAGGAAGAATTTGAAAAACTTGGCGGGAAAATTACCTTTTCAGCGACCTTCAACAAAGACACAAAGTTTGAAACCCTGATTGAAGAGTTTGAAGAAGCTTCTGACGAGATCGAAGGACTTTATATTCCCGTGGGGGATGTGAAACAGTGTAATCTCTTAAACGAAAGATTACGTGACCTCACCTTTGGAAGGAATGTATATGGCAATCAGGATTGGCTGCTCAGTGATGTTTTTGGCGATCCGGCTCCCTTTCTTAGTACAATCTATGTCGATTCCGATTATTATCTGGATATGACGCAACCGGTTTATCAGGCTCAAAACAAAGAATTTTATAATCTTACAGGGTATCTTTTTGATAGAAACGCTCTTTATGGATTTGATGCCACAACGATGTTTCTAAAATATATGGAAAAGAACAACTTTAATATTGAAGCTTTTATAGGCGAAGTGAACAACGGGATCGATTTTGATGGCGTTAAAGGAAAAATAGTCATCGACTCGGCAAGGTCGAACCACTCATTGAATATTCTTCAATATACTTTTGGCAAGTTTAATCTCTTTCTTAATCTCAAACTTTAGATATCCAAAATGACGGTAAAAAATCTTCCTGTTGATGAACTGCCAAGAGAAAAAGCAAGAAATAAAGGAATCGATTCACTATCCGATTCAGAACTGCTTGCAATAATTTTAAGAACCGGCACAAAGGGAAAATCTGTTCTTGAACTTGCACGCGAAATGATTCTTAAAGCAGGTGGACTTAACGAACTTTCCTCAAAAACGGATGGATTTTTTAAAAACGAATTTGTTGGCATCGGCTCAGATAAAGCCATCACTCTCTCAGCTCTATTTGAAATAGCCAAAAGAGTGCAAACCACCGATAAAGATTATCTTTCAGGGAAAATCTCCTCTCCCGATCTTATTGCCGAACATTTTATTCGTTATCTAAAAAATGAACCCGTTGAAAAGTTTATGGTCGCATTCATTTCAGCCGGTGGAAGAATTATTAAAATTGAAGAGATGTTCAGCGGATCACTCGACTATAGCCTTGTGGATGTCCGCCAAATAGTCAAAAAAACTTTGGATCACAACGCAAAATCGATTATAATAAGTCACAACCATCCAAGTGGATCACCCGATATAAGCCTTGAAGACAGAAGAATCACAAAAAAGATAAAAGAGGCTTGTTTGCTCTTCGATATCAAGCTTTTAGACCATATCTTGATCGCAGGGACAAAATATGTAAGTTTTTCCCATCTTGGCATATTAAATATTGATTAAATGCCATATATTAATTGGTTGAAAGTAGAAAATTTTGTACTTTTACCATATTTGATTTTCGTAAAACAATTAAACAACAAAAACACAAGGAGAGAAGCCTATGAAGCTAAGTAAAATGCTTGCCGTAGTCGGTTTATCGACATTATTCTTCGCTGGTTGCTGCAGTGTAAGCGACGAAGAGTATGCAGCGTTAGATGCTCTTCAGAACTCTGTTAATCAGAAGCATAATACTATCAGCCAGCTGAATGGTAAAAAAGCCGATATTAACAAACAGATTGCAGCCAAGCAGAAAAAGCTTGAAGAATGTAATCAGCTGAAGAACGAAGTAAACAAAAACTTAAATAAAATTCAAAAGTAACAGGAGAGAAAAAAGATGAAATTCTCAATGAAAATTGCTGCATTCGCCTTCGTACTTCTCTCAGGTTCGCTTTTTGCACAGAGAGATTTAAGTTGCGATCAATATAAAGCCAAGATGGATTCACTCAAAGCAGTTGAAATCAATCTTAGCTCCAATGTAGATCAACTCAACAAAGATGTTGCCAACGTTCAGAAACAGCTTGATGGAATTCAAAGCTACGAAGATTGTATGGACGACCTCTATAAAATGTTGGGCGCTAACAAATCTGATGTTTCGATCTTCGCTATGAAGGTTAATGACCTCAAAGGTAAAATTGAAAGAAGAGAAGCTCCATATTCTGCTAGAGAAGCTGAATTAAAAGAACTTCAGAGCAATAAACTCTCAGCTCTTCCTGAATTTTACAACACATTGCATGTCTATTTGCCAGACTTAATGGCTAAATGGAAAAAAGACCTTGACGTAATTGTTGTACCTGATGTAAAACAGTACACAGTAGTTAAAGGTGATTGCTTATGGTGCATCGCTTCCAAAGGTGAATACTATGGAAAAGGCGCTGCCTGGCCGGCAATTTGGAGAGCTAATCAGGATGTAATTGGAAACAACCCTGACTTGATTTACCCAAATCAGGTTTATACGATTCCTAACCTTACTGCTGATGAGATCAACACAGTTTCCAAAATGGGAAGAAACTACAAACCGGCTCCTTAGTGGCCAGTTAGTTACTAAATCCATTTTTGTGACGACTTTCTTCAAAAGCCCTTGATGCTCATGCATTAAGGGCTTTTTATATTTTATCGATAAATTTAGGACTTTATGCCAGAGTTTGAAAAGAAAATTTCTCTCGAAGGAATAGACCTTCAAAAATTAGTTGGACCAAACGACAATCATATCAGACTTCTTGAAGAGTTTTTCGATTCCGCAATTATTGTAAGAGGTGATCTCCTTACTTTAAAAGGTAATCAACAGGAAGTTGAGCAAGTGGAGAAAATTATCAAAGAGATGATCTATGCTGTTAACACCTCAGGAAGGTTAAAAGAGCAGGATATTAAACTCTTGATTGAGCTCACCAGAAACGGAAAACCCGCCAAAGGGGATGAAGATTTTGACAAGATCATTTTATATACTAAAGATGATGTTATCAAAGCACGCACCCCCGGACAGTTGGTCTATTTAAAAACGGCCCAAACAAATGATATCTGTTTTGCAATTGGACCTGCGGGCACCGGAAAAACCTATATGGCGGTGGCTCTTGCCGTTGCAGCTCTCAAAAAGAACACAGTTAAAAAGATCATTTTAACCCGTCCTGCAGTAGAAGCCGGTGAAAAACTTGGTTATTTGCCGGGTGATCTCCGGGAAAAGATTGACCCCTATCTTCGTCCCCTCTACGATGCCCTCGAAGATATGCTCCCAACTGAGAGAGTGAAAGCTTATCTTGAAAAAGGGGTTATCGAAATAATTCCTCTCGCATATATGAGGGGCAGAACTCTCAACAAAGCTTTTGTAATTCTTGATGAGGCTCAAAACACCACAGATGTTCAGATGAAGATGTTCCTCACCCGTCTTGGTACCGAATCAAGAGCTATCATAACAGGGGATATCACCCAGATTGACCTTCCCACAAAAACTGTGAGTGGTCTTGTAAAAGCCCAGGAAATTCTTAGTGGAATTGAAGGGGTTGGATTTTCATTTTTTGACAAGACGGATGTGGTTCGCCATCGTCTTGTTAAAGAGATCATAGATGCATACGAAAAATATTATGTCAGTTAGAGGAGCCGGAAGTTTCAGTTACTGTAAAGATTATAAAATCATTCTATAACTGATAGTCAAGACTCCCTTTTCACTTAAAATTGGAGAAGAAACAGATGAAAGATATAATTTTAGAAAAACAACTGCAAGCAATAGATATTCTTAAAGAAAAAGATGTTGATATGTGGTTAACCTTTGTACGCGAAAGTGCTTCGATTCACGATCCCGTTCTTGATACAATTGCCGGAGTGAACGTAACATGGCAGTCGGCTTTTATCCTCACAAAACAGGGACATCGCAAAGCTATTTTGGGTACACTTGATATCCAAAACCTCAAAGATATGGGGACATTTGAAGATATCACCGGATATGTAAAGTCGATCAGAGAACCATTGCTTGAGTTTGTGAAATCTGTTGATCCACAAAAAATAGCAGTCAATTTTTCGAAAAATATGAATCTTGCTGATGGACTTACGATGGGTCTCTATCTTGTTTTACTTGACCATTTTGCAGGCACACCTTATGGTGACAGACTCGTTTCATCAGAAGAGATTGTTTCATCTCTTAGAGGTAGAAAATCAGAAAAAGAACTTAAAATCATGAGAGAAGCAGTTAGAATCACTCTTGAGATTTTTGATGAAACAGGTAAGTTTATTACCAAAGGAAGAACCGAGAAAGAAATTGCCGCATTTATGACCTCCCGCGCCAATAGCAGAGGTTATCAGGTTGCCTGGGAAGCTGACAGTTGTCCTGCAGTATTTACGGGCCCAGACACCGCCGGTGCACATGCCGGACCAACCAATCGTAAAATTGAAGGTGGACACCTGATAAATATCGATTTTGGTATAAACTACAACGGTTACTGTTCCGATCTTCAACGCACATGGTACATCCTCCGCGATGGTGAAACTGATGCACCTGATGTCGTAAAACACGGTTTTGATGTCCTAAAAACTTCAATAACAAAAGCCTCTGAAACTCTAAAACCGGGTATCACAGGCGTGGAAGTGGATGCCGCAGCCCGTGGTCACATCACCTCAAACGGATATAATGAATATCCACACGGTTTGGGTCATCAGGTCGGCAGAGTAGCGCATGATGCAGGTCCGGGTCTTTTCCCTGCATGGGAAAAATATGGTAATCTGCCATTCATCCCCCTCGAAAAAAATCAGGTTTTCACCATAGAGCCCCGTCTTTATGTTAAAGACCACGGAATTGTAACAATCGAGGAAGAAGTTGTTCTTACAGATAACGGAATTGATTGGCTGAGCAAACGACAGGAAAAACTGTATTTAATCCAATAATGCAGTAATGCAGTAATCCAATAATATGATGATTTAGAAATTATTGATGGTGTTTTATGAATCCGCTTAAGGAGAAGAGTATTGCGTATGCCATACGAATGGTAAAGGTTTACAAGTTTCTGATGACTAAAAATGAATATATTTTATCAAAGCAGATGGTCAGATCCGGAACAAGTATCGGTGCCAACATTCACGAAGCGCAACACCCTTCTTCAACAGCGGATTTTATAAATAAACTTCGGGTTGCCCAAAAGGAATGTGAAGAGAACCTCTATTGGCTTCTTTTATTAAAAGAATCGGAATATCTTGATGAGAAAGGGTACAATTCTTTATTAACCGATGCTGAAGAATTAATGAAACTTATCAGTGCCTCAATTAAAACCAGCAAAAATAAAAATTCAGACTAATCCCCATTATTGCATTATTGGATTACTGCATTATTGCATTAAAACAGCAGCATCCAAAGGACATAATCGAGGATCAAAATTGATGCGGCGGAGAGCACAAAAGAGCGGATGGTGGAATTGCCAACACCTTCGGCTCCGCCGGAGGTTCTGAGTCCATTGTGGACACCAATCAGGGCGGTTACGCCTCCGAAGAAGACGGTCTTTATCAGACCAGTGAAGAGATCGTAGAGGAGAAAATGTTGTTTCACCGATTGAAAAAAGACAGCAGGTGAAACCCCGAGAAAATAGTTTGAAACCACAAAAGCTCCAAAAACTGCGATAAAGGAAGCAAACAGCGCCAGAATAGGCAGCATTACTATCGATGCGAGGAACCTTGGCATCGCCAGAAACCTGATGGGGCTTATTGCCATGCTCTCGAGGGCATCAATCTGTTCAGTCACCTTCATTGTTCCAAGTTCGGCTGCGATTGAAGCACCCACTCTTCCTGCGATTACTATACCCGTAAGAACGGGTCCCAATTCAGTAATAATTGCTCGGCTTGTGGCAGCACCAAGGAATGAAAGTGGTGCAATTCCTTTTAACTGATATGCTGCCTGCCAGGCAGCCACTGCCCCCGTGAACACCGCAATAATAAGAACCAACGGAAGTGACCCCACACCGATATGTTCCATTTGGAAAAGAACCTGTTTTCTGTTTTTAATCACTTTTGAAAACGATAAAATGATCTTTGTGAACAGAATGGATATCTCACCAATCTCGGAAACAATGTCCGCCAGTTTTTTAATTAATTTACTCAGTATTGTTTTCACAACGGTTTCTGTTTACTTTTAAGTGTATTAAGTGCGGTTGTTTCATTTTTTGAAAAATGTCTCAAAATTTGTAGTTTTGAAAACGGGAAATAAAAAAAGAGCACTCTTTTTTTGATATACAAAAGGATACAATGTTGTTTATTGCACCCAAAAATAAGCATAAACGATATAATAAAAAACAAATCGAGGCATTTATATGACCACAAACAAAAAGTTGTTGGCTTGGGTTGAGGAGATGGCGAATCTCTGTAAACCGGATAATGTATATTGGTGTGATGGAAGTGAAGAAGAATATGACCGTTTGGCGGCTGAACTCGTGGAGAATGGCACTTTCAAACGGCTGAACGATGATTTAAGACCCAACAGCTATATCTGTATGTCGGATCCAAGCGATGTCGCAAGGGTGGAAGACAGAACCTTTATTTGTTCTGAGAAGAAAGAGGACGCAGGACCAACCAACAATTGGATGGCTCCGGCTGAAATGAAGACTAAATTGCACGGACTTTTTGATGGTTCAATGAAAGGGAGAACAATGTATGTTATCCCGTTCAGTATGGGACCTCTCGGTTCAAACATCGCTCATATCGGTGTGGAACTTACTGACTCTGCCTATGTGGTTTGTAACATGCGAATTATGACCAGAATGGGGCAAAAAGTGCTTGACCAACTTGGTGATGGTGAATTTGTACCTTGTCTCCACTCCGTTGGAAAACCCCTTGCCCAGGGTGAAAAAGATGTTCCCTGGCCATGCAGCCCAACAAAATATATCTGTCATTTCCCCGAAGAAAGATCAATCTGGTCATTTGGTAGCGGGTATGGTGGAAATGCTTTGCTTGGCAAAAAATGTTTTGCTCTCCGGATTGCGTCCGTTATGGCACGCGATGAAGGCTGGCTTGCAGAGCATATGTTGATTGTGGGAATAACAAATCCCAAAGGCGAAAAGAAATATGTAGCAGCAGCATTCCCAAGTGCATGTGGAAAAACAAATCTTGCAATGTTAACTCCCTCAATTCCGGGATGGAAAGTTGAAACCGTTGGTGACGATATTGCCTGGATGAAGTTTGGAGTTGATGGCAGGCTTTATGCGGTGAACCCTGAATATGGATTTTTTGGTGTAGCACCCGGAACATCACAAAAAACCAATGCAAATGCTCTTGCTTCGGCCACTAAAAACTCAATTTTTACAAATGTGGCGTTGACTCCCGAAGGAGATATCTGGTGGGAAGGAATGACGGATGAAAAACCGGCACACCTTACCGATTGGAAAAATCGTCCCTGGACTCCTGAATCAGGTGAACCTTCATCACATCCAAATTCCAGATTTACTGCTCCTGCCGGACAGTGTCCTGTGATCGATCCCAAATGGGAAGATCCCGCAGGTGTTCCCATCTCGGCAATTCTTTTTGGTGGAAGAAGAGCCAAAGTTGTACCCCTCGTTTCAGAAGCATTTGACTGGAATCATGGCACATTCCTTGGTTCAACAGTTTCCTCTGAAACCACTGCTGCCGCTGTTGGTGCCGTTGGTCAAATAAGAAGAGACCCGTTTGCGATGCTTCCTTTCTGTGGTTACAATATGGGTGATTACTTTAAACACTGGATTGAAACAGGAGAAAAAGCAGATAAGACCAAACTGCCAAAGATATTTTATGTTAACTGGTTCAGAAAAGATGAAAATGGAAAGTTTATTTGGCCGGGATATGGTGAAAATATCCGCGTTCTTGAATGGATATTTAATCGTCTTGATGGAGCTGATATAGCTGTTGAAACTCCTAAAGGATTTTTACCTAAACCGGGTACAATAAATACCGATGGTTTGGATATCTCACCTGAAAGAATGAATAAACTTTTTGAAGTTGATATGGAAGAGGGACTTGTTGAAATGGCAAGTATCCGCGAATATTATAATTCTTTTGAGGGACATGTCCCACAGGAATTGTATGATGTCCTTGAAAAAGTGGAATCGATGTATAAAAAGTCGTAATCACTTTTCTTTAAATGTTTTAAGCTGCCAATGGTATTTACTGTTGGCAGCTTTTTTTTAATGCAATAATCTAATAATGCAATAATGCAGTAATATTTAATTTTTGCACTTAAATCAAAATATTTGTTTAAGTTTAATGCGACAAATAAGAATCTTTATTTTGAGGTTTTAACATGAGAGTAATAACTGCTTTTTTGCTTTTGGTTCTCTTCTTATCCTCTCAACCAAATATCATCGCACAAGAGATCGGCGAGATCATTTTTTCGAAACAAATGATCGATCCCGGCAGCCCGGCAAATTTGGAAACAAAGTTTGAAGCCGGAGACCACATTTACGCTTTCGCCTCCTTTCCCAAAACGATAACCGACCTTTTAAAATCCAAAACCGTAAAAAAAGCTGAAGTTGAAATTTTTCTTTATGAACTTAAACCCCCGCTTTACGATTACCAGCAACCAAGTGAGATGCAACTTGAGTTTAGCACGATGTGGGTTTCGGGTTCTCTCCTGGAGCACAACCGACTGCCGGTGGATATTGTACCAATCCCTGATAAAACTACCGCCTATGGTGGCAAAGAGATTGAATATAAAAAATTTGGTGCCAATTATTATGGTCCCGTTTTATTTGCAAAGGCACTTGCCACCCTTGGTCCCGGGGAGCACAAAATAATTGTTAAAGTGAACATCCATTATGCAGTTGCCGCCGTTGGATCATTTATTATTTCCGGGAATGATTTTAGTGTTTATGAGAGTATGGCTGAAAATCTGAATGAAGGTGCCGGAAACATCGCCACCAAATCAGCCGAATTTCCAAAAGCCGCCATAACCGATAAGGCACTTGAAGCCGAAATGATTAAAGTGTTAAAGGCATCAAACACTTATAAAGAGAGAATCAAAGGTGAGGTGTTGAAACTTGTAATTGTTGATCCTGACTGGACTATCCGTCGCAATGAACTCACAGGTGTAATACTTGATCGTTACATCAGAGCAACTGTCGCAGTTAAAAATTCGGATGGAACCTGCACTGTCTGGCAGTTGATCACTTTTCAGCAGGATTATGTTTCAAATGTTTTTCGACAAACCAGGTTTAGTGGAGTGGGAGATCCATACAAAATCCCTTGTGAAAATGTGAAGTAAACACAATTTTCCCCGACGGGATTAATTCTTTTTATCGAGCCATTTGCTGATAACATGCATAATTTGTGTGTATGTAAACGGTTTTGCGATATAATCATCACATCCTGAATGTAGGAAGTATTCTCTGTCACCCGGTAAAACATAGGCAGTAAATGCAATAACCGGTACTGATTGATATTCCGGAACTTTTCTGATTTCGTATAAAGTAGCAAGCCCATCCATTCCGGGTCCCAGATTGATATCGAGAAGGATCATGTCATATCGGGTTTTAAGAATTTTTTCCAAGGCACTTAACCCGTCGGGTGCCGAATCCAGATCGCATGTTGAAGCCAGCATTCTTTGTGTCAGGTCAAACACAATAGATTCATCTTCGACGAGTAGAATTTTGTGTTTTTCGATCGGTTGAGAAACAACAACATCACCGGCTGCTGTCGTGGAACTGTGTCCACCAAATACTGTTTCATCGGTATTGAGAGGGAAATAGAGTTTAAAAACGCAGCCGTTACCTTGTTCACTTTCAAGAGTGATTCTACCTCCCATTTTCTCAGTAAATTTTTTAACAATTGAAAGCCCCAATCCCGGTCCTTCAAACGAACGGCTGTAGCCTTCACTTACTTGTCTGAAATCCTCGAAAACAGTGTCAATTTTTTCAAGAGGAATTCCGATACCGGTATCCTTAACCGAAATTTCCACTTCATACTGCGGTATATTCTCTATTGAAGGGAGAAGGATTTCCTTCAATTCAACCGTAATTTGACCTTCATTTGTATATTTGATTGCATTCTCAAGAAGGTTGTCGATGATTTGGACAAAAAGACTTTTATCGAGAGAGACGATCATTTTATTATCGGGGAACAGATAGTGCAGTTGGAGATTTTTTGATTCGGCAACTTTTTCAAAAATTCCGCACTGAAATTCAACTATCTCTTTAATATCGACAAGATCAAAGTTTATTGGAAGTTTTCCCCCTTCCAGTCTCGATATTTCAAGAATGGATTTTAATGTCTCAAATAATCTTCTACCTGAGTTTTCCATGTTTGAGAGCATTTGCAGATGTTCAGGGTCAGTGAGGTCGTCTCTTAAGATTTCAGTGTAACCGAGTATACTAATGAGGGGAGTTCTGAACTCATGGCTCATATTATTAAGGAAAGAAGTTTTAATTCTATTGGCTTCTTCGGCTTTTTCCTTCTCCATGGTAAGGTCGTGGATCATTTTTTTTAAATCAGTGATTTCTTCCTTAACAGCTACAAAATGTCTGATTTCCCCACTCTGATTTTGCACCGGAGAAATTATAATCCTTTCCCAGTAGAGTGAACCATCTTTCTTTTTGTTAATTAGTTCACCTCGCCATATTTCACCGGTTTTTATTGTATCCCACAATTTTTCATAAAACTCTTTTGGTTGGTGCCCTGAATTTAGAAATCTGGGGTTTTTACCTATCACCTCAAGGATTGAATACCCTGAAGTTTCAGCAAAGCGTGGATTTGCGTACTCGATATTTCCATCCATGTCAGTAATGATGACACTTACGGGGCTTTGTTCAATTGCTTTACCAAGAAGCTTTATCCGGTCCAATGCCAGTTTTTTATCTGTGACATCATTTATTATAGAATGTAATCGCAGTTTACCCCCCTGAAAGATTCTGGAGCTGAAAATCTCGACATCTCTGATAATGCCATTTTTGAGCCGGTGTTTAAACTCAAACAGGATTTGCTCTGCGTTTTCAGCCCTGTTTATATCCTCCCGAATCCCGGCCCCTCTGGTGTTAATATCGTAAACTTTGAGGCTTAACATTTCTGCCTTTGTATAACCATAATAATTTAAAGCCGCCTTGTTGGCATCAACAATATAAGCAGATTCGGGATCAACAATCAGCATCACAGTGAGGTTGTTTTCAAAGAGCTCCCGGAAATTGGATTCACTGACCTCAAGTGCCTCACGATACTTTATCTCCTCTGTGACATCAGAAATCATTACATGTCGTGCTTTTCTTCCTTTAAGGTCTATCTCGTGTGAAACTATTGAGACGAGAATAATCTCTCCGTTCTTTTTGATATGACGCCAGATCCCGGCTTTGTTATACTTGTGCCATGTTGTTTTAACATCCTTGTAGAGTGCCTGTACATCCTCCTTTGGGCGGATATCAGCGATAGTCATAGAAAGGAATTCTTCTCTTGAGTAACCATAATCGTTTATCGCAGCATTGTTAACTTCAAGAAACCGCAGGGTTTCAAGATCGTATATCCACATCGGTTGTGGGTTATCCTGGAACAACCGGAGATAATTTTCATCGTTCAGTCCCAAATTTGGCACTTTTGGGCTGTTTTGAGGATTGCTGTCATTTTTCATACAGAGACTCTTTAGTAATTATAAAGTTTAACAAGTTAAGTTAGCATAATTTCTTCACAAATCAATTAAGTGTTATCACATTTCACAAGTGCAATCATCTTTAATAAGAGATGATAATACCGGAAAATTATTAAAACTATTAATTTAAAATCCAGACCGCTCCATTAAGTGCAGAAGCAAATGTCACCCATAAAACATATGGGGTCTGAAGTAAAGCGGCTTTTTTATTTATCGGGTAAAAAGTGGTTATCATCCAAACAACTGACGCCCAAATTAAAAGGATCTCAAAAAATGCTACACCAACAAGTCGGAATTCAAAAAACAGGAAACTCCATACAAAGTTTAACGCCAGTTGAATGGCAAAAACTTTCACAGCCTTATCCCGAAGTTCATTTTTTTCAGTTTCGAGGCTGAGGAATAATCCGACTCCCATCAGGATATAAAGAAGTGTCCACACAGGACCAAATATCCAGTTGGGAGGGCTAAAAACGGGTTTCTCCAAAAATTGGTACCATTCTTTGATATTTGGGGAGGTGACAAGTCCGGCAATGCTTCCCACAAGTAGTGGAACAGCAAGACAGACAAGAAGTTTAAGGAATTTATTGAGTTTCATTTTACTTTTTTAAATATTTGCTAATATAAGACAATATTTTTTAAATCCAAGTCAAAACATGATTTGGTTAAAACTACCTGATATTTTAGCTGTTTAAATGTGACTCAAAATTAAATATCTTGTACTTTCAAAAAAAAATATTATTAAAATTTGGAGTAAAAATTGAAATTCATCTTAAAATTGTCGCTCACCTTCTTCTTAATCTCATTCTCAGTCTTTAGCCAGTCGCTGAAATGGTACACTCCGGCGGAAGGTTTCCCCACTGCAGAGACTTCAAGTAAGATGGTCTTGCTTGATGCTTACACCGAATGGTGTGGATGGTGTAAAGTAATGGATACTGCCACTTATGGTAAAACAGCAGTAATTGAAGAACTTAACAAAGAGTTTGTTTGCATCAAATATAACCCTGAGACCGATGGAAATATCAGTATCGCGGGCACTTTATACACTCCCGAAGAGTTTGGAAAAGTATTTAAAGTTTCAGGCTATCCTGCCACGGCCTTTTTTACATCAAAAGGTGAGTTTATTCAAACTATTACAGGCTACATCGAAGAAGCAGAGTTCCTTACCAAAATGATTCCATTTATCAAAAGCGGTGATGCATCAAAGATTAACTATTCATCTCAAAAATATCTCTCTGTGCTTGATGAGGCTGCCAAATCAGGAATGAATGCTTCACTTATTATTGCCTACTCAATCATCTATTTTGAAGTGGAGGGAGACCTCCCAAAAGCTCTGGCAAAAGTGAATGAAATTGGTAAAGATGACCCTCTTGCATGGCTTGCGGAAGAGTTAAAAAACTTCTATGCCAACCCTGAAGAGAACAGACCAACAGAAGCGGCAGGCCAAAAAATCAACGAAATTATGGAAACTTATCTAAAAAATTAATTTTTTTTGATTTTTTCTCTCAAAAATGAATCTTTCGCAATATTTATTATTATTATTTTTTAGTATTTTTCGGTTTATGTAGTATTGATCTATTTAATCAATAATATTTGCTGTAGATAATCCTTATTCAGGATCCCAGGATTCAGATTGAGAGCAGCCATGAATAACAGTCATAGAAGTATCCTTTTGCCTTTAACAGGCATAACATGTACCAGCTGTATTACCGGAATTGAGATGGCAGTTGGCAAACTTCCCGGTGTTTTTGAAGCAAAACTGGATTTCGCCGGCGAACGGCTCAAAGTTGTTTATGATTCTGATACATTGGATTATAAAGATTTAATCTCCTTTATTGGAAAGATTGGCTTTGGTGTTCCCACCGGGAATTTGGAGCTGTTATTAACAGGTTTAAGCGATAATTCTAACGCCCTGTTTCTTGAAAAAACCCTTTTAAAATTAGATGGAGTATTAAACGCCGGTGTAAATCTCGGTTCTGAAGTACTCCATGTTGAATATATTCCGGGCCTCGCCAATGTTGCCGGAATTTCCGCTGTTATTACAAAAGCCGGTTTTAAGATAATAGAAGCTGCAGGAAGAGAAGAGCCTGACGATGTCGAGTTAAATGCCCGCACCTCCGACCTCAACAATCAAAAACTTCTGCTGCTTTTTGGACTTTTCCTTACTCTACCTCTCATAACCTTCAGTATGCTCCGTGATTTTAAGATTGTTGGTTTTCAAAACGATCAATATATCATGATGATTATTGCCGCCCTCGTTCAATTTATTGTTGGATGGAAGTTTTATATGGGAGCATACCATTCTCTCCGTTATGGAGTGGCAAATATGGATGTGTTGATAATGATGGGGTCATCTGTTGCATTTTTTTCGAGTTGTTTTGTCACTTTTGGTGTTATCAACAGTCCAAATGTTTACTTCGAAACAAGTGCTGCCATCATTACTTTGATAAGGCTTGGTAAATTTCTCGAAACCCGAATGAAATCGAAGGCGTCGTATGCTCTGAGTGAATTGATTGGACTGCGACCCAAAACTGCCAATGTTATCAGGAACGGGGTTGAATCGGTCATAAATATTGAAGAAGTTGTGACAGGTGATCTGATAATCGTCAGACCGGGAGAAAAGGTGCCCGTTGACGGAATAATTTGTGAAGGGAAATCGTCGTTTGAAGAGTCAATTCTTACAGGGGAATCGATGCCGGTTGACAAAGGAATTGGGAATGATGTATATGGGGCAACCATAAATCGTGAAGGCACGGTTAAAATTGAGGCTTCAAGAGTTGGGAAAAATTCAACATTAACACAGATAATCGAGCAGGTTCGCGAAGCGCAAAGCACAAAAGCGCCAATCCAAAAATTAACCGATGAAGTGGGAAGATATTTTGTACCAATAGTCATCGGCCTTGCACTGTTCACTTTTTTAGGTTGGATTTATGTTGCCGAAGTTGATTGGATGGGGGCAATGATCAACGCGATAGCGGTGATGGTAATAGCCTGTCCCTGTGCAATTGGACTTGCAACTCCAACAGCAATTTTGGTTGGAGCTTCAAAGGGAGTCGAGAATGGAATTTTATATAAAAACAGTGAGGTACTCGAAAAAGCGGGACACATAAACATTGTTGTTCTCGACAAAACAGGGACCATCACAAAAGGGGAGCCTGAACTTAAAGATTTAATCCCGTTAAACGGATTTACCCGTGATGAGCTGTTGTTGCTGGCATCAACTGCAGAAAATGGATCAGAACACCCTATCGGGAAATCGATCGTAAAAGCAGGCAAACAAAAGTTTAAGTCTATTCCTTTCCCTGTGCAATTTAAAGCATTTGGCGGTTATGGTATCTCCGCAGCCACTGAAGAGTATAATGTTTTAATTGGAAACAATAAAATGATGACAAACTCAGGGGTTGATATCGAAAATATTAAATCGCAGATTACTCGCCTTCAGGATGAGGGAAAGACGGTAATGACTGTTGCAATTGCAAAAAAATCAGATCCCGAATCGTTTAAACCTGTCGGGATAATAGCAGTTGCAGATATCATTAAACCGGGAGCTATCGAAGCAATTGATGAACTTCATCGCCTGGGGCTCGATCTTGTTATGATGACGGGAGATAACGCTCGAACGGCCAGGGCAATTGCTAAAGATGTTGGAATCGACCGTGTAATTTCAGAAGTTCCACCGGGAGGTAAAGCAGATGCCATCAGAAAGATGCAGGCAATGGAATCACTCGGCAACTACACCCACCCCGTGGTTGCAATGGTTGGGGACGGAATTAATGATGCCCCGGCTCTTGCACGCGCTGATGTTGGAATTTCGATTGGCACAGGTTCTGATGTTGCAATTGCTGCCGGGGGGATAACTCTGGTGAGTGGGGAGCTTTCAGGAGTTGCCAAAGCTATTTCACTTTCCCGCGGAACATCGGAAACAATTGTGCAAAATTTGATCTGGGCTTTGTTTTATAACATCGCCCTTATCCCTGTTGCCGGCTTTGGTTTGTTAAGCCCCATGTTTGCTGCGGGTGCCATGGCTTTCAGTTCAATTTTTGTTGTCACCAACAGTCTTCGCTTAAGAGGTTATAAAGTTAAAACTTTTTCTGCTCCAAAATCGATTCCAAAACAAACTCTTGGTTTGATACCAAAACTTGCATTTCCTACTCTCTGTCTTGCGGTACTTATAACTCTCCCCATGTTGGCAATGTCGGAGAGTGAAATGGAGATTAAAAATACTCTTACGACTACCATGACACCTTTATTAATGATGGTGATGGCAATTTCAAACGGATTGATCGCAATATCATATGCCTCAATTCCCGTATTTCTTGTCATATTTATCAGGAAAAGAAAAGACCTCCCTTTCAGTTGGATACTTCTGCTTTTTGGGCTTTTTATCCTCGCTTGTGGCGCTACACATGTGGTTCATATCATTGGACTTTGGTGGTCGGTTGACTGGTGGCAGGCTTCAATTGATGCTGCATGTGCCATTATTTCTGTTGGAACTGCGATTGTTGTTTGGCCAATGCTTCCCAAATTGCTTGCAATCCCCAGTCCCCAGCAACTCCGGGAAATAAATGCCGAATTACAAAGCGAGAGAGATAAACTGATTACCACCCAGGCTGAGTTACAGAGGGCTTACAATGAGATAGAATTACGGGTTGAAGAACGGACAGCAGAACTTGTTGTGACAAACCGTAAACTTCACGACGAGATCGTGGAGCGGAAAAGGGTTCAGGAAATACTCGATAAAACAAATCTGGAACTCGAAAACAGAGTTGAAGAGAGAACTGCTCAGCTTAAAACGATAAACGATGAGCTTGAGGCGTTTAGTTATTCGGTGTCTCACGATTTGAGGGCCCCTCTTCGTAGCATCGATGGATTCAGTCAGGCACTGATTGAGGACTATTCGGAAACCATTGACGAGCAGGGCAGGAAATATTTGGACAGATTACGATTCAACGCTCAAAAAATGGGATTTTTAATCGATGATATGTTAAAACTTGCCCGGGTTACCCGAACAAAAATGACAGTTTCGAAAGTAAACCTGTCTGAGATGGCAGATTCGATTATTCAAGAATTGAGGGAGGTAGATCCACATCGTCAGGTTGAGTATATATCAACCTCTAAAATAACAGCACAGGCTGATCCGGCACTAATTATTATTGTTCTTCAAAACCTTCTTGATAATGCCTGGAAATTTACTTCAAAGGTTCCGTCAGCACACATTGAATTTGGAATTACTGAAGTTGACGGAAAGAAAACATGTTTTATTAAAGATAATGGTGCCGGTTTTGAAATGCAGCACGCAGAGAAACTCTTTACACCGTTTCAGCGATTGCATACTGTGGAAGAATTTAAGGGGACAGGTGTGGGATTGGCAACGGTTCAGCGCATAATCCACAGACATAATGGTATTGTGTGGACTTCAAGTGAAGTGGGAGTCGGCACGACATTTTATTTTACATTAAATCAGTTAAAGGATTCTTAGATGTTTACTTCCAAAAAGATACTTCTCATTGAGGATAATATGGACGATGAACTGCTCACAATCAGAGCACTAAAAAAGCATGATCCTTCTTTTGAAATAGATGTAGCACGGGATGGAGTTGAAGCCCTTGATTATCTCTACGAGAATAACCGGAATAACATCAAAGATGTCTCTGTTTTACCCAAACTGATTATTTTGGATCTTCAACTGCCAAAGATGAATGGCATCGAGGTTCTCAGGTGTATTAAATCAAATATCCATACTGCCATGATTCCCGTTGTGATCCTCACTTCTTCAAATGAGAATGAGGATATATTAAGAAGTTACGGGTGTGGTGCAAACAGTTTTATTAGAAAACCGGTTGATTATCTCAATTTTTTGGAAGTTGCAGGTAATATTGGTTTATATTGGCTGGTTATCAATGAATCGCCAATCGAAATTCTTAAAAACCATGGTGGAGAAGTGTTATGAAAATCCCATTACGTGTTTTAATGGTTGAAGATTCTGAAGATGACAGGGAACTAATATTACTCGAGTTGCGTCGGGGGAACTACGCTCCGGAATTTGTATGTGTTGATACTGCAGAGGCGATGCAAAATGCTCTTGATGGTGGGGACTGGGATATAATCCTGAGCGACTATTCGATGCCAAAATTTAACGGTCTTGAGGCACTTCATATGGCTAAAACCAAGGATTATGAAATCCCCTTTATCATCATTTCAGGAACCATTGGAGAAGAAATTGCCGTCATGGCGATGAAATCGGGTGCCCAGGATTATATAATGAAAGATAATCTTCAGCGCCTTGTTCCTGCTGTTGAACGTGAATTAAAAGATTTTGAAATCAGAAGGCAGAGAAGAGAAGCTCTTGCAGAGCTTGAGGAAAGCCGGACATTTTTCATGGCTGCAATGGATAATAGTGCAGCAGGAATTATAATCGCTGCAGCACCCGATGGTAAACTCCTTTATGTGAACGAAGCGGCATTGATGATTCGGGGTGGCGATTATAAACGTTTGGTTGAGGGATTGGTGATCGATGAGTATGTGGAACGCTGGCAAACATATGATCTTGACGGTAATCCTTTACACACCGATGAAATTCCTTTGGCGTATGCACTCAAATTTGGTGAAAAAAACTCAAAAGAATTAATCGTAAAAAGAGACAGTGGTGAAGATCGAATAGTTCTTGCAAATGCTTCGCCCATCAAAAATGAAGTTGGGAATGTTTATGCAGCTATCATCGTCTTCACCGATATTACGGAGTTCAGAAAAACAGACCTCAAACTTAAGAGAAACGAAGTTCTGTTAAACTTAATGGGAAAAACTGCAAAAATTGGTGGTTGGGAATTTGACACAAAAACAATGCAAACAGAGTGGACAGATGAGGTTTATCATATCCATGAGGTTGACCTCTCGTTTGATCATAATGTTGAAAAAGGAATAAGCTTTTATGCGCCGGAATCAAAAACGATAATTGAAGTGGCAGTTGGCAAATGTATGGAATTTGGTGAACCCTACGATCTTGAACTTGAGTTTATTACTGCCAAAGGAAATCACCGGTGGGTTAATTCAATCGGAAAAGCACAATATGAAAATGGAAAAATTACAAAAATTTATGGCTCTTTCCAGGATATAACCGAACGCAAATTGTTGGAAATAGAAAGAGTTAATGCACAAAATGAGCTTATTATTGCCAAAGAAAAAGCTGAAGCAATGAGCCGTCTTAAATCTCATTTCCTCGCAAATATGAGCCATGAATTAAGAACTCCTCTAAATGGAATTTTAGGCTATTCCGATATATTGGTTGAAAAACTCGAAGATCCTGATCTTTCCGGTATGGCTCAAGGGATCTACAACTCCGGCAAAAGATTAAGTGAAACCCTTAATTTTATCCTCGACTTTTCTGTGGCAGAGGCTGACAGAATAGAGGTTTTCTCGCAGGATATAAAAATTGTTCCTGTTGTTGAAAGTTGTATCGAACAATTTGAAGAGAATCTGAAGAAAAAAAACCTCACACTTAAAACCGAATTCCCGGTTGAAGATGTCTTTTCTTCACTGGATGAACGACTCTTTAAAAGGATTGTCTATAATCTCATCGATAATGCAGTCAAATTTACTCATGCGGGTCTGATTTTAGTAAAAGTTGAGAAAGAAAATATCAACGGAACTCCCTGGTCTGTGTTAAAAATAAAAGATTCCGGAATTGGAATTAAAAAAGAGAATTTTGATCTTATTTTTGAAGATTTTAGACAGGTGAGTGAGGGGATCTCTCGAAATTATGAAGGAACGGGCCTTGGCCTGACCATTACAAAAAAGACAGTAGAACTTATGGGTGGAACAATCTCGGTTGATAGTACATTTGGTAAGGGAACAACCTTTACAGTTAAATTTCCATTGATAGAAAACCCGTTTCTTTCAACAAGTTTGGACAAAACGGACAATTCAACTCAGCCGGTCGATTCATCTGAAAAGAGATTACCTGTTGCCCTCTATGTTGAAGACGACCCCATCAACAGAGATGTGATGGTTATATTCCTGAATAAAATTTGTACTCTTGATACTGCCGATTCCGGTGAGGCCGCCCTGAATATGGCGGCTTCAAAAAATTATGATCTTATTCTCCTGGATATAAATCTTGGAGATTCGATGAGTGGTATGGATGTTGTTAAATCGTTGTTGGCTATGCCTGAATATCACAATATTCCCATCATTGCGGTAACCGCCTATTCGATGGGAAACGAGAGGTCTGAATTCCTGAAAGGTGGTTGCACCCACTATCTTGCAAAACCTTTCAGGAAAAGGGAACTTATTGACCTTGTTGAGAGTATATTATTGTAGATAAAAGTAATTGATTTAATTTATTATTTTGATTGAGTCTTATAAGCCATTTAACACTTTTTTATTGTGTGAATCGTAGTTATATTGCACTTGAAATTATTTAATCGATGGAATCATGGATTCCAACTTCCCAATTACATCAAATTACTGATCTGTAGTTTATCAAAAGGCAGATTTCCCTGCTTTAGTTTAATTTTATAAATAATCACTATCTTAATATTCCACAAGGAGACATTATGTCTAAATCTATTTCACTTTTTATTTTGTTTTTTGCTCTTGTAGCACTGCCTGGTTTTGCCCAGGAAACATTCACCAATGCAGATGCCAAGGTTAGTGTAACACTTCCTGCCGGTTGGATGTATGAATCAGATGCAAACGGAATTATAGCTTACCCTGCCGAAGGCGGATTTGCTGTCCATTTTAATGTTCTTGGTGCTGATGATCTTTCTGCTGCACTCGATGAAGTTGATAAAATGCTTGCTGCCCAGGTTTCTGATCTTAAACTTGGCGAAGGCCAGGTTGTTGACGTTAACGGAATGAGTGGAATTGTAGTGGAGGGTACTGCAGATGGAATTCTTTTGGCTATTGGTATCATTGATACCCCGGTTGCAGGTAAAAGCCTGATGGTTGGTGCATGGGGCGCCCCTGAAACAATTGAAAAGTATGCTGCTGATGTTCAAAGCATCCTTCACAGCATCTCACCTGCCAATTAGTTAAAATCAAATTTTTTTAACCGGGTCTTTGGTAAACGAGGATCCGGTTTTTTGTTTTAAATCATCAGCAGAACTTCAAAAGACTTTGACACCTCAGTAATCCTTTGAACCATCCGGAATTTCCGGATAGTTGGTTTTAAGTGGGCTGTCAGTACTTCTATAAATTGAACAATTAGAAGATTTCTAATGGTTGCCATTTAACGGGACAAGTGTTTTTGAAAAGTGAACTACTTGAAATTCTCGAATGGTTGTAAGTTCAAATAACGAAGCCAATACAGATGATTTATTTCTGCTTTGTGTAGATCGTCTCCCACGAAAGAATTTCTTTTCCTTCTTTTAGAGTAAACATTTTAATGGAGTGATTATTCATATCGGCAAAATTCCAGACTCCTTTAAATTTTGTTTCGCCTTGAACGGCATCGATGAAGCTGCCAAACATTTCGATGTTTTTGGTCTCATTGTTCATCGTACCTGTTGAGATGGTAAATCCGGTGCCCATATTGTCAATCCATAACGCTTGAAATTCTTTTTTGATATTGTCGAATCCAAACAATTGAATTGCTTGCATTGGCATCCCCCATGCAACTCCGTCGTGTGAGATTTGCAGGTATCTTCCGCCAAGCAACATTTCACCTTTTGCGGTTCCTTTGTTGCTGGTTGGCTCTTTTCCGGGGTCCATCCAGATTTTGAGGACATAATCCCAGTCACCCACAGCGTGAGTCAGGTAGCTGTGTGCTTCACCGGGTGTGAGGTATTCCATGTAAGCTTTCATCTCAGCTTCGGTTTGGGCGAATGAAAATCCCGTAAGGATTATTACAAAAAGCAGGGTCATCTTTTTCATTATTTGTTCCAGTCCATAAGTTTTATGTGTTTACAAATGTGAAACCAAAAATAACAAATTTCTTAAACAAAATGTGGTTGTGGTGATTACATTTTATCTGACCGGTGGAACCGCCTTGGTAGAGTATGTTATTTTTAACAACGGTAAAATTGAAACGAAATGAATTTTGTAGTTTTATTGATTTATGGGTAAGTTTAAAGACAGTATTTTTAGATTTAATATTTTAATACCATGTTAATTGTAGCAATCGTATCCGGAATCATTCTTTTTATTTTCACCCCAACACTCTACTTCATGATTGTCAAAAGGTCAGAGAATTCTCGTCATGATGCCCCTCATCCCGATATTAGTGACAACATCGACCAAACCACAAATGATTACTCTTCACAGAATAATCCGCCGGAAGTAGTTGCAAACTTTGATCGGAATCCCGAGTCAAATGTCACCATCGAAATAGTTCCGGAGTCTAAACATCCGAGGGATCATTTTAAGTAAGTTGACAAAACAAACTCACCATCTTCCAAATTATTGTGGAATTCTCAGGGAGGTCGATTACTCTTTCTTCGAGGCGGGGACCCACATACTGACCAACAATAAGGATATCATCTTTTTTAAGCATCAGTGTGGTTCTGTTCATGGGGATTTCGATCCCAAGCAGGTTACTGTAAAGAAGTGAAGTTGATAAATGCCCCACAATTGACGTAAACCCGTTTTTTAACTTCTCCAACACCTCATCCTCACTCAAAGTGTTTACCTCGATTACACAATTTTCATCAACCATCGAAAGTGCAAAAGCGTTAGCGAGATAAATCATTTTTGTCTTCCATATTTTTGATAATCAAATTGTGTGTATAGGGTAAACCACTGCAAGGGGATATATCTTTCTTAAGATTATTGACACATGCTCCATCAATATAGAGAAAGAAAAACCGAGTTATTCCAAATCCCGCAAGTGAGATTTAAAAATTATGGCTTACCCTACCTCAACAACACCATCTTCCTCGTAATGGCAGTCCCTCCTGTAGTCATGCGATATAGATATACCCCTGAAGAAAGTCCATACCTGGCTGCATCTATAAAGAAAGAGTGATTGCCGGCGTCTCTAAATTCGTTGAGGATTGTTGCAACTTCTCTACCCTGGATGTTATACAGTTTTACGGTTACCACTCCGCTTGCTGGAAGTGCATAGTTTACAACTGTTGAGGGGTTGAAAGGGTTGGGGTAGTTTTGGCTGAGTTCAAAATACCGGGTGGAAGCATAATTATTTTCCACACTTACCGGAATGCTACCTCCATTAGTAGTCTTCAGGATTGTACCATGGCTACCAACAGCCCATCCTGTTCCTTTGTTAATAAAACTAACTGATTTTAAATCAGGTATTCCACTATACTGTCGTATCCAGGTTGTACCACCATCGTTTGTTTTTAAGATAGTACCATATTTCCCTACAATCCATCCATTATGTGAATCAACAAAATGGATTGAATTCAATCCCGCAGATAATCCACTTTTTTGAGTTACCCAGTTGTTCCCACCATCTGTTGTATTTATAATTATACCGTACGAACCTACAGCCCACCCTGTTTCTGAATCGGTAAAACAGGATGCATATAATAGATAATTAGTCCCGCTGTTTTGAAGTTCCCAATTTATTCCACCATTTTCTGTTTTCAGGACTATTCCGGAATCTCCAACAGCCCATCCTGTTTGTGGATCAATAAATTCGACTGACCACAGAATATAAGGTGTCCCACTGTTTTGAAGTACCCAGTTTTCACCACCATCAGTAGTCCTGCTGATATTATCATCTCCACTTAAGATCCACCCGGTTTGTGAATCTACAAACGAGACCGATAATATATTACTGTAAGGTCCGCCGCCTTGGGAAAGCCAGTTTGCTCCGCCGTCGGTTGTCTTTATTATAGTTGAAAGGTCTCCAACCATCCACCCTGTGTCGGAATTTATAAATGACATAGATACCAAATCTCTGTAAACTCCGCTGTTCTGTTTCACCCAGTTAGCCCCTCCATCTGTCGTTTTTAGGATTGTACCCAATCTTCCGGCTGCCCATCCTGATAGCGAGTCAGTGAATTGTACGGCATCCAGATAGTAGCTTGCAGTGATTAAATTATTGCTTTTTGAAATCCAATTTTGACCCCCGTCTGTGGTCTGTAACATAGCACCATAGTCACCAACCACCCACGCAGTTTGTGAATCAACGGAAAAGATTGAAAGCAACCAGGTAGTTGTCCCACTATTTTGCAATATCCAGTTTGCTCCGCCGTCGGTTGTGCTTATGATTGTTCCGGTGAAACCTGCTGCCCACCCGGTTTGTGTATCTATAAAAGAGACTGATGCCAAATCCTTAATTGTCGGGCTGTTCTGCTGATTCCAGCTCATACCCCCGTCCGTGGTTTTTATAACTATCCCTCCAGATCCAACAGCGTATCCTGTTTGTAAATCAAGAAATTGGATTGAAACATTGGTTGCCCCGGAGTTGTGAGGCAACCAGGTCTCACCACCATTTGTGGTCTTTAGCATGGTTACAAATCCAACAACCCAGCCGTTGTTTAAATCTGTAAATCTAACTGAATAAAAATCTTTTGGTATTCCGGGATTCTTTGAAAGCCAGGTCTCACCACCATTGGTTGTTTTTAGAATTGTACCACTCTCCCCCACAATCCACCCCGTTTGTAAATCGACAAAATAAATGGAATGTAACCTGTAATTTGATCCGCTAATCTGTGTTGCCCAGTTTGCACCCCCGTCGGTGGTTTTAAGAATCAGACCAAAATCTCCAACTATCCACCAGGTTTGTGCATCGATAAAATGGAAAGCAACTAAAGTATTGGTAGTCTCGAAATTCTTAGGAATCCAGTCAATCCCGGCATTAGTTGTTTTCAGAAGTGTGCCGCCATATCCCAAAGCCCACCCGTTATTAGAATCAACAAAATGTATTGAAGTTAATGTGTTCCCCTGCGGCGAAGGATTTTGCCAAACCCACTGTGCGTTTAGCATGAATGATGAAGCGATGATGATGAGAATTATTCTTTTTGCCATCTTGATTCCACCTGATTTAGAATTTTTTGTTTGGTCGGTTCATGGTTAAATGAGTTAAACAAAATAAATCAATAGTCTTATTAATTGTTTTTAACATGGTATAAATGTTGAATTGTAATAGTTGAACTTCGATAAAAATCTTCAGAATTCCAATAGTTTTTAAAGGAAAATTTAAATTTTGTAATAACACAATAGAAATGACACCATCTCGACTCGATAGAAATGACACCCGGCCAAAATTTCATCCATTTTTGTAGGAAATGGGCAACTTAATTTTTATTTTAAGTCAGGCGGAATTAAACTTTAGGAAATCGATATGAAAAAATATTTTATACTTATTGTAATTGTGTTGGCTGGTTTTATAAAAGCGCAGTGGCTCCCGGTAAATATCAGCCTTTCAGGAACTCCTCCATATACGGATGTTTACATTTATGGTGATGAGGAGATGGCTATAGTGTCAACCGGCTTAAATTTCCTTTTTAAGTCATTTGATCATGGTACAGTATGGATGGTTGACTGGTTTGAACCCCAACCCAGACCCAAAAAGATTTCAGGCACTAAGGGAGGTCACCTTATGTTTGTTGGGTTAGATTTAAAAAGCTATTATTACTCAACAGATCGTGGTGGTTTATGGAAGGCGATGACCACAGGTATCCAAACCACCGAGCCAACAGTTGATATTGAAGGAGGAAAAAACAATCTTTTTTTTATTGCACTTACCAAAAGTATTTACCGGAAATCGCCGTTCAATTGGGATTTGACACAATTATTTCCGCCCCTTGCAGGTAATGAGACAATAAAAGGTTTGGCATCGTTTAAAACTTCCGGTGAGATATTATTTACTACATCTTCCGGCAAAATAATAAAAAGCACTGATGACGGGACCAGTTGGAATCAGATTGCAAACTTCAGTAAAACAATTTCAATTCTGGAGACATTTAGTGATTCAAATGTTGTCTTAATGGGGGGGATAGATTCTCAAAGGGCTCTGTATTTTTCTTCAGATAAAGGTGAATCTTGGGATTCGATTGCAATGCCAATCCAATTTCTTGAACTTCACATGACAACTCCAGCCAGGGGTTTTGCAAAATCAATTACCAATGAATTATATTATACCAAAGATAGTATGAAGACATGGGCCAAACATCAGTCAGTTAAGATATTAAGAAGTTGCACAACATCAGGGGAGAAAGGGTTTATGCTAACATTAACTGATGATGTTTACACCACTTCGAATTCAGGAGAGAGTTGGCAACAGATTTCGAATCTGAGTTCAAATTTAATCAAGGATATCGAAATACTTGCCGACAATTCCGCTTATGCTCTCACAATAAATGGTCAACTTTATCGATCCGGTAATTATGGCAGTACCTGGAATCTTATCAAAGATTCGTTACCATCAACTTTAACAAAGTTAACCCGCGAAACCGACACTTCTTTTTTTGTTTATTCTCCGGGCGAAAACATTTTTAGATATGGTGAATCAAGTGGCAGTCTCACAAATTTAACCCAGATTTTTCCCGACTTTAATTCCACAATCTATAATTATGATGGAGTCTTGTTTATAGCTAAGAGCAATCAAAATCTTAGTTATTCAAGAGATCATGGCTATACATGGACGACAAGGACGATACCTGTCACAGCAAATGTTAACTTCTTTTTTGCTGCCGATTCCCTGTTTTATATTGCTTCAGATGGAGGGTATTATTACGAATCCACTAATCACGGTTTCACCTGGGTTGAAAAATGGTTGAGCCCTGTGCCCGGTGAAAATCTGATTTTCATATACAGAAACGGTAATAGAATGTGGATATGCACTCAGAAAAATCACATGTATTTATCAGAAAATGGTGGAATATCATGGCAGACACTTACTTACGCCTTGAACACCTCAAAAGCCTTTTATCCGCATAAAAATATGTGGGTAATGCAACAAACTCCCGTAAAAATTATTCAGAGCACAGACGAAGGAAGAAGTTGGGGGTTAACTCAATCTTATCCATCGTCCTTTGATATCGTGAGTATTAAACTTAACTCGCCAAATTTTGGTCTGATGCTTCGTGCCAATGGATCGCTGTTTCTAATGCATAATAATGGACTTCCCGTTGAAATGACATCATTTAATGCTGAGGTGGTGTCAAAAGGAGTGCTTCTTAAATGGGAAACGGCAACTGAGACCAATAATTATGGTTTTTTTGTGCAAAGGAGAAACAACGGGGTCTGGAGCGATCTTGCTTTTATATCCGGGAGGGGGACAACTTTAAACCCTTCCTCATATACTTTCCTCGATGAAATAAAACCCGACAAGGGAGACACCAGTTATTACAGACTAAAACAGATTGATCTTTCGGGAGAGTTTTCGTACAGCAAGGAAGTGGCAATTGGATTTTCACCCTACACCCTTGAACTGGACCAAAACTATCCAAATCCGTTTTCAACCGGCTCAGATAATGGTACCAGCGAAACGGTAATAAGATTCAGATTACCCGAAGATGGAGAGACAAAACTCACGGTTTATGATACTCAAGGCAGAATAGTAGAAGAACTTCACAACGGTTCACTTCCGGCAGGAGAACATGCATTTACTTTCCCCTCAAAGGGAGGGTCGCCCGCAAGTGGAGTCTATTTCTACGAACTCAGGTTCAATGGGAAAATCAAACGAGGAAAGATGTTGCTTTTGAGGTGAGATGGGGTTAATGAGGTTCAATTTTTGTTGTTGAACATTAAAGAGAGTAACTATACTGGTATTCATATGCCTTTTTGAAGTTTTTTAAGGACTTAAGATATTTCTCTTCTTTCTGAGCAATTTCTTTATTATCAAATTCTTTGGCGATTAGGACATGCCATGTTTCATTTTTTCGGTAAGTCGAGCCGTGGTGTTTTCTATTGTGTTGGGCGAGCCGCTGCTCGAGGTTTGAGGTAAAGCCAATATAATGACTTCCCAAGGTGGATTCCAGGATATAAACAAAATATTGCATAAGACAAAAATACAAGTTTAAAATAAAAAAGCCCCAAAACGAGCCGTTTTGAGGCTTAACATTGGTGAGC
>CAYJKN010000002.1:183307-784389 GCA_964371075.1 uncultured Ignavibacteriaceae bacterium
TTTAAAATAAAAAAGCCCCAAAACGAGCCGTTTTGAGGCTTAACATTGGTGAGCGCGGATGGGCTCGAACCATCGACCCCTCCGACAAGTCGGAGTGCTCTACCCTGAGCAAATTGTGAATTCTGTTATACTTCCAGTTATACAAAAAAATCAAATTATGAATTTAAAATAAAAAAGCCCCAAAACGAGCCGTTTTGAGGCTTAACATTGGTGAGCGCGGATGGGCTCGAACCATCGACCCTCTGCTTAAAAGGCAGATGCTCTACCCCTGAGCTACGCGCCCAATGCAAAAAATATAAAACTTTGTTAAATCGACCCCTCCGACAAGTCGGAGTGCTCAACCCCTGAGCTATGCGCCCAATCATCTAATTTTGATGGGTATTAAAAATAAATTCAAAATTAGCTTACAAATATAACCACTACGAAAATAAATTCAAAATGTTTTTTTATAATCCTTAAAATTCCTTAATTTTGTAGTCTGTTTCAAACAAATTTATTGTTATTGACAATACCAATGTAAACATCAGAACCCAGAAATAAATTCCCGTCTTCTCAATTAAACGCAGGAGAAGTTATGATCGGAAAAATACTCCAACCAGAGATCAGTGAATTGATCCGGAAACGGAATCTTTCACCGATCAAAGAACTCATAGACGAATGGACTCCTGCGGATCTGGCAGATTTAATTGCCTGCCTTCCTGATACCGATCGTGCTGTTTTTTTTAGAGTACTCCCCAAAGATCTTGAAATCGAAACCTTTGAATACCTCGAACTTGATGATCAATATGATCTGCTGAAAGCGATGGGGAACGAAGAGGTATCAAACATCTTAAACGAAATGTCTCCCGATGATCGTACAGCTCTCTTCGAAGAATTGCCCGCAAACATTACCAAACAGCTCCTTTCATTGCTCTCTTCTGAAGAGAGGGTAGTTGCAAAAAAACTCCTTGGATATCCGGAAAATTCGATTGGAAGGCTTATGACTCCCGATTACATTGCGGTTGAGGAAGACTGGTCGATTAAAGAGGTTTTGGATTACATCAGAGAGAATGGTGAAGACTCCGAGACCCTGAGTACAATTTATGTTGTTAATGAAAAAGGGCAACTTGTTGATGATGTCAGGATCAGAGAATTCCTTCTGAATCCACTCCATAAAAAGGTTTATGACCTTATGGACAACAATTTTGTTAATCTTAGTGCCTTTGATGATCAGGAAAAAGCAGTTGAAGTCTTTAAAAAATATGATAAACTCTCCCTTCCCGTGGTGGACTCTTCCGGTGTGTTGATCGGAATTGTAACCGTGGATGATGTGTTGGATGTTGCGGAAGAAGAGGCAACCGAGGATATCCAGAAATTGGGTGCCGTTTCCGCATTGGAAGATTCTTATGTGGATACAACCATCACTCAAATGATCAAAAAAAGAGTGGGTTGGCTTGCAGTCCTTTTTATCAGTGGAAGTTTAACTGCCTCAGCAATTGGGATTTTTGAAGCTGAACTGCAAAAAGCGCTTGTTCTTTCCTTGTTTATTCCTCTCGTAATTGCATCGGGTGGAAATTCAGGCTCTCAGGCGGCAACACTTGTAACCAGAGCTCTTTCGCTTGGGGAGATAACGATTGGTGACTGGTGGAGTGTGATGAAAAAAGAGTTTTTAACGGGACTTTTTCTGGGTTTGATCCTTGCCGTGATCGGCTTTTTCAGGATTGCGATTCTTGAACTGTTTAATCTAAGTCATCTTGACTACTGGGTTCTCATCTCGCTTAGCGTTTCCACTGCCCTGGTTGGTGTGGTACTCTGGGGCACTTTTGTTGGTTCGATGCTGCCTCTGCTTCTAAAGAGGCTTGGGTTTGATCCTGCCACTTCCTCGGCTCCATTTGTTTCCACTCTGGTGGATGTTACAGGTATCATTATTTACTTCACCTGCGCAGCGATATTTCTTAGAGGTACCTTACTCTAAGGCGATCCCCCTGATAAAAAGACAGACCACAAAGTTATTAGCCCGTCTTTTCCATTCAACTAATTATATCTTGCTGCGTTAATTCACCTGATTTTTACCCCGAAATCAGGGATCAGTCCTCTGTGTAAAAGAACACCCCGCCACCATTTTCACCATCGGAAATAGTGCAATAAAAAGTTTCGTTCATGACGGTCTCATACTTGTCGGGAGTGATGTAACGGGCATTTACCTCAACAGTATTGTCTTCAAAAACCCGACACTTCACATAATTTATTACATAGCCATATTTTCTGTGGGAAATTAAAACCGATTTGCTGAAGACGAGATACCCCTTGGGATTTTTAATCGATCCGACGGGAAAATATTCAAACTCATCTATCGCCATTCCCCCGGTTACATCTGGTGATTTCTCCTCCGTGGAATCGACCATCAATCGGCATTTTGCATAATGAAAGACTACCCGAACTTCAACCCCTTGATTGAGGGAGGAAAGAAGTTGTGCAAAATCTTTAACTGGCGGGGTTTCCCGGGCAGACAAATTTGTCATCAGGATCACAGAAAAAAAGAACAAACTTTTCAGTAAAAGCGACATTCAAAACTCCATCATTTTTATATCACAATATACATAAGCCAAATATTTCGAAAGTATTGCTGATGAAAATATAAAATGAGTTAAAATGTGTTTTCTTAAATCAGACAAAAATTTCCAATTATTAGAAAACTTTTCTTTATAATTAGAAAACATCAAAAAGTGTTCAAAAAATTAACAGTAAATTGATAGATAAATGGAACAGTGTTGAGTAATTCATCATTGGCATAAAAGTTGCATTAAGAACTCAGCACTTTAATTTATAGAGGCATAAATGCTTAAAAATTTACTTTTCATCTTGGCAGCTGTTTCAATGACGGCTTCTGTGTTTGCACAGGTTCCAAGAGCTAAAATCGTATCCGAGCCAATGTCAGAAGCTAGACTTACAACATTAGGCTTGAGCACCAATTCCGTATCTTCGGGATCCAAAGTTGCCGCTAACGGTACTTATTTCTATTTCTCACCAAGAAATATTGCAAATACATTACCTGTTACTGCATTCACATTTACCCTTACCAACAAACCTGCCGGTTCAACCGCCACAATCGAAAATCTTCTCCCAACAATGGTTGGTTTGAAGACCGATTTGGTTGGTAACTATGTGGTTCAACTTTCTGTTACAACAACCGGTGGTACACATGATACCACTATGACATTTGTTTCCGGAAATTTTGTTGGTGTTGGTGGATTCGACGGTATTGCCGGTACATTCCCAAAATGTATGACCTGCCACACCTCAAACCCAACTTTCAGCGGTATTTTCAACAGATGGAAAGACTCGAAACACGGTCTCGCTCTTAAAAAAGAGATGACAGGCACAAACACACATTTTGGACCAACATGTTTAAAATGCCACACCACCGGAACTGACCATAACCTCGCAGCTGTAAACGGCGGATTTGATGATCTCGCTGCAGCAAACGGTTATGTTTATTCAGGTCCTCCAAACCCATTAAAATGGGATACTTTGAAGGCGGTTGGTGCAGGCGTTCTTGTTAATACAGCTACAGTCGGTTGCGAAATGTGCCACGGCGCAGGTAGCCAGCATGCTGCTGCTCCAAGTTCTGCAAACATCGCTATCAATTATGAAGCCGGTGCATGTATGAGATGCCATGATTCACCGCCTTATTACAGAACATTCAATCAGTTTGCACAGACAAGACATTCAGTTGCTGTATGGTCAAATTCATTTGCTCAGGGTGCTTCTTCACAGAACAACTCTTTGGGTAACTGTATTCGCTGCCACGATGCAAAAGGATATATCAACTATGCTTATGGCAGAACAACCAATACAACCGGTTGGACTGAAGCAAACCAGACAGATCTTGGATGCTCAATGTGTCACGATCCTCACGGAACAACAAATCCTGCAAGCTTAAGATTTACATCACCAGCTGGTGATACTCTTGGCAACGCTTTTAACTACTCAGCTGTAGTTAGTGGCGAAGGCAAACTTTGTATGAATTGCCACAAAGCCCGTAGAAACAATGTAACTTATGTTCCTGCAGGTACTGTCAACTCTACATGGGGACCTCACCATTCAACACAGACCGACAATCTTCTTGGTCAGAATGCTGCTGAATATGGTACCAGCTACACTTCTTCTGTTGCTCACAAATCACTTCAAGGCGCATGCGTTGATTGCCATATGGCAGCTGACACCACTGCAGCTAATAAAGATAAAGTTGGTAGCCACACATGGAGAATGCACAATCCTGATAATGGATATGACAACACCACAGCTTGTAAATCATGCCATGGAAACATCAATTCATTTGACGAAATTCTTGCTTCCGCAGATCATGATGGTGACGGAACAGTTGAACCATTCCAGTCAGAATTTGACGGATTGGTAACATTACTCAGAATCGCACTTCCACCAGTTGGACTCGATTCAATTTCCATTACTATGATCAATGCAAACAACAACCTGAACGAAAGAAAAGCCTACTGGAACTATCAGCTTATCGCTTATGATGGATCAAGAGGTGTTCACAATCCTAAATACGCTATTGCAGTTCTTACAAAATCAATCCTTGCAATTGGCGGACAGGTACCTGTTGAATTGACAGAATTTAACGCTTCAGTAGTTAACAATAATGTTACCCTCGTTTGGGCAACAGGATCAGAAACCAACAATAAGGGCTTCTCTGTAGAGAGAAAATCAGCTGATGGCAACTGGTCAACTATTGGATTTGTAAACGGTAAAGGAAACTCAACCGAAGTTACAAGCTACAACTACACTGATAAAGAAGCTTCCAAACTGAATATGAAAAAAGTAACTTACAGATTAAAACAAGTTGACCTCGATGGAAGTACACAGTACACCAAAGAAGTTGAAGTTGAAATCTCGTTACCAAATTCACTCAGCTTGAGTCAGAATTATCCTAACCCATTCAACCCGTCAACAAAAATATCCTTCGAACTTCCTGAAAATGGTTTAGTTACTCTGAAGGTTTACAATGTTTCCGGTGTTGAAGTTGCTACCCTCGTGGGTCGTCAGATGGAAACCGGAAGACACGATGTATCGTTCGATGCAACTCAGCTTTCTTCAGGTGTTTACTTCTACCGCCTGCAGTTTGGCAACCAGGTTATCACCCGTAAAATGGTGGTAATGAAATAGGTATTAAGTATTAAGTATCAGGTATTATTTTTGATCTGATACATACTAAAAATCTTTTGAAGCTGCTCTCTAACAAGGGGGCAGCTTTTTTTTTAATGCAGTAATCCAATAATCCAATAATGCAGTAATTGACAGACCTATTCATTTATTATGGGTTATTCGGCTCTGTGTCCTCTGTGTGCTCTGTGGTTTTTCTTATCTTTGCAGGATATAGTCCAAACAGTTAAATTTAAATATTAAAAAACTGGAACTTATAGATGACAAAACCAAGAAATCCTATCTCATGGGATGAATGTTTTATACAGATGGCATATTTGATGGCAATGAGATCAAAAGACCCTAATACTCAGGCTGGTGCAGTAATTGTTGATCAGAGTAAAGTGATTGTGGGGCTGGGATATAATGGTTTTCCGAGAGGAATAGATGAGGGGCAACTTCCCTGGTCAAGAACCGGGGGATTCACCGAATCGAAGTATGCATTTGTGGTTCATGCAGAAGAAAATGCAATTTATAATGCCAACAAGGCGGTGCATGGCTGCATATTGTATTGCACGCTATTCCCATGTAATGAGTGCACCAAAACAATAATACAGAATGGGATATCTCAGGTAATCTATGCTTCAGATAAGTATCATGACGACCCAATCTGGATCGCTTCACGCAAACTTCTTGATCTTGCAGGGGTAAAATACAGACAATATGTCCCGGAAAATGAGCTTAGTCTCGACCCAAAAGAATTGTAAAAGACTTAGCCCGTATTTTTAATTCCGGCAGCGATTCCATTAACAGTTGAACGAAGCAGAGTGGTTAATGGATCATTTTCCAACAGTTCACCTCCACGACGCCATTCTTCGATAAATCTCAGTTGAATAAAACTTACCGGATCGATGTAGGGATTCCGCAGTTGCAGACTTCTTTGCAGGTCTTTATTGGTTCCCAAGAGATATTTTTCACCTGAAAGAAGTAGAATAGCACTTACAGAACGATCATACTCATCCTTTATCATTCTGAAAACTTCGTCTCCTGCGGGAGTTTGAACAAGTTTTGAATATTCTCTCCCTATCATCATATCAGTTTTGAACAAAACCATTTCGATGTTATCGGTTAAAACCCGGAAAAAATTCCAGTCGCGATAAAGTCTTACAAGTTCACCTTCAGATATTTCTTCGTTGAGAATTACTTCTTCAATTGCGCTGCCATAACCATACCATCCTGAGATTGTATTTCTGTTTTGGGTCCAGGCAAAAACCCATGGGATTGCTCTCAGGGCAGTTAAATCACGGGAATTTTTCCTTGAGCCGGGTCGTGATCCAATTTCAAGCTGTTCGATTATATCGATTGGGGTTGCAGATCTGAAGTATTCAAAAAATCCGGGATGCTCTACAAGACTTCGATATTTTTTAAAAGCGGCTTCAGAAATCTTCTCAAAAAGTGAAATATTGGTTAAACGGGATGATTCGTTTGATTTTTCAGCGGGTTTTTCGGCAGTTTTTAGCAAAATTGCCGATGCCGTGATCTCAAGACTTTTGAGAGCTGTCTGTGGGATGAGGTATTTAGCCGAAACCATCTCTCCCTGTTCAGTGATTTTGATTTTCCCTGCGATTGTGCCAAAAGGTTTTGCAATGATAGAATCGAAGACAGGACCACCACCACGGGAGATGCTTCCACCTCTGCCGTGAAATATTACGGGTTCAATCTTATATTCTGCACAAAGTCGCGTTATTACAATTTGTGCTTTAAAGAGTTCAAAATTTGAAGTTACAATTCCGCCATCCTTGTTACTGTCGGAGTAACCAATCATCACTTTTTGCACTTTGTGTCGGTGACGTAGATGCTGTCTGTAAAGACGGGAGTCAAAAAGCTCCTTAAGGACAGGTTCAATATTACGAAGGTCGTTTATCGTCTCAAACAGGGGGAGGATATCGATGTCTGAGGCTATTATTTTGCGTTCCTCAACTTTTACCAACCCCGTTTCCTTTGCAAGCAAAAGAAGGGAAAGAATATCACTTACTTTGGAGCAGTTACTAATGATGTAATCTTTTCCGGCATATTGGGAGATATTTTTATTCGCCCATCCGATGAGGGATATCTCATCAAGAACCTGCCTTGTTCTTTCCGAGAGGATGGAAAACGAATTTACCAATGGTCTGGGGGAGAATATTTCTTCTTTAAGAACCTTGTTTTTTTGATCCTCATTCATCCCCCTGAAGTCAGGAGAGGTTGCTGTCAGGAATAGAATTTCTTCAGTTGCTTCTCTGATGAATGAGGAGTTTTGCCTGATATCAAGTCTGATAAAATAAAAACCAAAAGTTTTCACTTTGTAGATCAGAGGCTGTATGAGATTATCGGCAATTAATCCCCCTTTATTCTCTGAGAGGCTTTTTGTTATAATTTCGAGATCGTCGAGGAATTCATCTTCACTAACATAACCTGCTTCGAGCGATTGTGTCGTTCTTCCCAATTTTTCATAAATCAGAAGCAGCTTTTTGCGATAGAGTTCCGAAGCATCTCTGTATGAAGGGAAATCCCCTGTTTTAAGTGTTCGAATATCGTTATTAATCGAAGAATTTAAGGTTTTTGAGACGGAAACCAGGTTAACTGAATTGCTGAGGGCAGTATAGAGTTTGTCGAGATCAATTCTATAAAGTTTAATTATCTCGTCACGATGTTGAAGCATTGTTTCTTTACTAACCTCGGTGGAAACAAATGGATGCCCATCCCGATCGCCACCGATCCAGGAGCCAAAAGAGATGAAAGGGTCTTTGTTTTTAATCGAGTAACCCGTCGATCTCAAAACATAATTGAAGTGGTGATAAAATTCTTCAATCCTGTCATAAATTACATCTTTCAGGAAAAAGAGTCCTCTTTGCACTTCATCTGATACTGAAACCTTGTGAGTTCTTACATCATTTGTCTGCCATAGCAGGGTGATCTCGGTTTTAAGACGAGTGGAAATATCACCTGACCGGAAACCTGAATCATTTTTTATCAGTAACAAATTGGAAATGTTTAATATCTTCCTGAGGACAGTCTGCCTGGAAGCTTCGGTTGGGTGAGCAGTAAAAACAGGTGTTATCTCTATTTTTTTCAGGAGTGATGAAAGATCATGGTTGTTTAATCCCTGTGCTTTCAGCTTTTGTAAGGCATCATCAAGAGTGCCTGCTTCAAAATTTCCCCCACTTTCATTTTTCACTCTTGCTTTGCGTAGGGTGTATGTCTCATCAGCAGCATTTACAAGAATAAAATAGATCGAGAACGCACGAACCACTTTAATTGCTTCTTCGAGACTCAGTGATGCGATTGTCTTTTTGATTTTACCAAGTGTAACTTCATCAAATGAAGTTCTGATCGATTTGGTCAGGGAGCGAAGTTCTTCAACATATTTAAATATTTTATTGCCTTCTTGTTCGATGATAACTTCACCGAGAAGATTGCCAAGTTCTCTAATAGTGGCGCTGAGAGATGTATCTTTTGAATAGTTCTCAATTTCTGACAGGGGTGGTTTAAACATTTAATTTCTTTAATTCAAAAAATATTGAGAAGTTACAGTGAACAATATCTTCATAAAATACCGTTATCCGAATTTTGTAACTATAATAGTAATTGCAACAGTGAGTATGGAAAGACCGGTACCAATCAACAAAGAAATAAAAGAATAGCGGAGAAATTTCATCTTTTTGTTGATTAAAATCATACTCGAGTCATAAATTTCTCTGAACTGCACCTGGTAGGTTTTTTTTGGATCACTCAAAGTATTCGCCATCAGTTTTTCGTAGGTTGCATAATCATATTTAATGAAAGCACTGGCGAAACTGGAATCGAGAGTTGCATCCTCGGTGAGCTCGGTTTTATCTGATTTTCCCAAAATCAACTTCGGCATTATACTCAACGACGCAAAAATTACTGTGGAAAAAGCTTGAAGAAGCATTACAAACGCAGCATAGCCCAGAAGTGGATGATCCAACTGTGTAACAGTAATATTCAAAGTAAATGCTGAAATAACTATAAGAATGTGAGCTTTGGAATCTGCTGCTTGAGTAAGTCTGAGCAGATTTTGCCTGGTTTGAGCAAGAAGTGAATCGATTTGAGCACGCGGCTCCGGGATCTCGTGTTGTGACATAAAATAGCCGGTTCCAATAAGTTAAATATTAAAAAACCAAAGATAAAGATAGTTAATATTTAAACAAACGGATATTTTTAATAAACCGCAAAGGGGGGGATTAAAACCACAGAGCACACAGAGGAGGGGATGGAGATAAACCGCAAAGGACACAAAGGACGCAAAGGGAAGATTAATCAAAATAACGCATCCGCGATAATCCGCCTAATCCGTTTCATCCGTGTTCCATTAAAAAATCCCATCCGTGAAAATCTGTGTTACTATTTCGCTATAAACGATTGCAGATCTTCAGCAGTGGAAAAGAGGTTATTGCCGTTCATTTGGGTGACGATATCGATAGAATAACAATCCCAAATGACAGAAGCGATATCCACCCCGGCTTCCCGGGCTGCCTTTATATCGGAGATTGAATCACCAATCATAAGTGTTTTATCAGGCGGGATATTAAAATAATCAAGAATTTTGAAGATACCTTCACCGGATGGTTTCTTTTTGGTAACATCATCACCCGAAATGAGAAATTCAACCTTATCAAATATGCCAAGTTCCCTAAGAGTTATCTCAGCGGACCTTCTGCCTTTGCCTGTGAAAGCAGCCACTCTGCCACCGTTTACAACAATATGGTTGAGCAACCCATCGATACCTTCGTGAAGCGAGGCGATATCGTGATTGTTTTTGTAATAAACAAAATAATCTGAGATGGCATTCTCTGCATTTTCACCAAACAATTCAACAATAATTTCCTCTTCGGTTGGACCAAAAAGTGAAATAATCTCTTCAGGAGTGAGTGTCTTCCCAAGATATTTTTCATTTATGTGATTAAATGAATCAAAAATCAACTGATTTGTTGAAGTAAGCGTACCATCTATGTCAAAGATATAAAGAGAATATTTGAGAGGTATCAAATTATTTATTCATCGTAAAAAGAAGAATTCTACCGTCCATATTGGAGGCAATAAATGTGTCGCCCACTCTCTCAATTGTCAGAGGTCTTGCTTGTCCCAGATAAAAAAGGTCTGTGAATTTATCTTTTTGAAATTTTACAATCTTACCGTTTTTTCTTCCAAAGAGGACATTTTTATCAAATTCTCTTATCTGGATCGGGTTTGTATCAAGCCCCCAATTCAGTTTGTAGGATTTGATTTTTTTTCCGGTTTCGGCATTGACAGTATGAAAATCGTCATCAATAGATTTAATATAAATGGTTTTGCCGTCCTGGCTAAGTCCAAGTGATTCCCATGCGTTAAAATCTTTGTTTGTCCATTGCGTTTTACCGAGCAGGACATCGATGCAGGAAACACTTTTATCGGGGGAGACAACCCAGACATGGTCACCATCGGTTACGGGGATACAGCTTGCTGTAGAATAGTAAAAATTGACATTTTCTGACCATTTCCAATTGAGTTTCCCGGTCCTTAGATCGATACAGTAGGTCATTCCATCCCAAGCGGAGAATACAACCCTGTTATCAAGAACTATTGGCAGCGATTCAATTCTTCCCTTGGCATCTTCATTTTTCCACATTGGTGTCAGGTCTGTGGCTTCGTAGGCATACATTGTACCATTGGCAGTACCGATAAGAAGTGCATCTGTTTGTCTTTCCCGAAAAATCACAGGGAAGGAAACAAGCTGAGAAGTGATCGCCTCACTAATTCCAAGGGATTGTAAAACATCACCCGTTTTCAGATCAATTTGATAGATGTCACCACCAACATTGCCGGCAAAAACTCTTTCGCCTATAATAACAGGTCGGGAAACAACATTTGCATTAAGATCAACCCACCAAAGGAGTTCACCAGACATGTTATAATTGTAGATTACACCTTCCAGCGTGGCAACGATAAATCCTGTTTTATAAGGGACAGGGGAGGATACCATTGTCTTTTTCAGATCAATAGTAATTCCTTTAGTAACAATTTTGTAGTCGATAAAATCAGCGGAATCTGTTGGGACGGGGTTAATCCCCGGCACTTTGGGTGAGTTGTACCAGGTAAAAACCGTATCGATGAACGATGAATCGGATCTCATGGATGCCACGGAAGAAATTTTCAGGTTATCTTTTGTGAGTCCAACAACATTAAAACCATACAATTTTGTTTTAGAGGTTGATCCAACGCCCATAAATCCGGGAAGAAAATCGAAGTCGAGTTCTTTATTAACGTGTCCATGGCCAAACATAATTGCTTTAAGATTTCGTTTACGAAGCAGATTTGTAACTTTATACCAGTTATCAACATCATGATTTAATGGATGATGGGCAAAAAAGACAATTTCTTTATTTAACGGGATGTTTTCGAGGTTTTTTTCAAGCCATTTAAGATCTTCAGGTGTGAAGTGTCCACCCCCGCCCCGGAGAACGATACCGGAATTCATGCCAAGAAATACATAATTAAGTGTGTCGAATCTGAATTTGTTATCATCGAATATCTGCGAAAATTCCATCCCACCCATTTCAGTCCACTTTACATCATGGTTACCCGGAATAACAAAAACCTTTTTATTTATCTTTTTGAAAAGATTTGAGGCTTTTTCGAGTTGATCCCATTTTCCAAGTTCTGATATATCTCCGGTAACGACAACAAACCCGATATCGTCAAGACGATTAATCTGGTCGATCTGTTTCAGAATAACAGAATCAGATTTGTCGAAACCAACATGGACATCAGTCAGCCAAACAAAATTAAGATTTTGTCCGTTGATCCAAATAAAAGGGACAAACAGTAAAAGGAATAAAAATTTTAATCTATTCATATCACACACACTTTTAAGTTATAACTTTTCAATCAGATCCTTGATAGTGGTCGCAAGTCCTTCGAGTGATATTTCTAAACGCTCGCCGGTTTTTCTAATCTTAACTTCCGCTTTGTTTTTGGCAAGTTTTTTCTCGCCTACTATCAACTGAATCGGCATTCCGAGTAAATCTGCATCTTTAAATTTAAATCCCGCCTGAGCGTCCACTCTGTCATCAAATAAAACTTCAACTCCGGCAGACAACAATTCATTGTAAATTTTTTCAGATGCTTCAGCCACCGGTTCCTTTTTCATATTCAATCCAAGGAGGTGGACATGGAAAGGAGCAATTGCCTTATTCCAGATTATACCGGATTCATCGTGACTTTGTTCGATAGAGCAGGCAATAACCCTCTCAACTCCAATGCCATAACTTCCCATAACAATCGGTTTTTCGTCACCCTCTTCTGTGAGGTATGTTGCACCCATGGCAGAAGAATATTTGGTACCGAGCTTAAAAATATGACCAAGCTCAATTGCAGTGAAAACACCGAGGGGTTCTCCACATTTTGGACATCCTTCACCGGAGGTTGCTGTTCTTAAATCAGCGTATTCTATTGAAGGAACATCACGGACAAAATCAATTCCACCAATGTGATAATCGTTTTTATTGGCTCCGCTAAAAAGATTATTACACTCTTTAATTCTGAGGTCAGCAATAATTCTACCGTTAAATCCAATCGGTCCAATTGATCCAGCATCAGCTCCCGTTATGGCTTTTAATTCTTCAGGATGTGCAGGTCTCACTCCCGAGCCAAGTGTCTTTTCCAGTTTGGTCTCATTTACATCGTCATTACCTGACATCAATATTAACACAGCTTTTTCATCAACAATATAAACGCGAGATTTTGCTGTCTGTCTTTCATTGATATTTAAGAAGGCACAAAGTTCATCAATCGATTTGATGTTTGGTGTACTAATCTCATATACGGCTTTTGATTCGGTTTCTCTTTGAACAGGCTGAATCACTGAGGAAGCAACCTCAACATTGGCTGCATATCCACAAGCTTCACAATGAGCCACGGTATCTTCACCGGCCTGTGAACCAACCATAAATTCTTCACTTCCACTCCCACCCATTGCACCGCTGGAGGCACCCACGACGAAAAACTTCAGTCCCACACGGGTAAATATCTTTTTATAAGCCTGATCGTGAAGTTCATACGATTTGTCGAGACCGTCTGTATCGATATCAAGAGAGTAGGAATCTTTCATCAAAAACTGTCTGCCTCTGATGATTCCGCTTCTTGGTCTGGCTTCATTTCTGAATTTAGTTTGTATCTGATACCAGGTTTGTGGCATATCTTTATACGATTTTACCACCTTACGGGCATGAAAGGTGATAATCTCTTCATGAGTCGGGGCAAGAACGTAATCTCGGTTTTTTAGGTGAAACATTGTGTCACCAAAAGCCTGTACTCTACCTGTTTCTTCCCAGATTTCTTTTGGATTGAGTGCAGGCAGGTGGAATTCCTGTCCGCCAATTGCATCCATTTCCTGGCGAATTATTTCACAAACTTTTTTAACCACCTTGTAACCAAGTGGCAGAAATGAATAAATTCCGGCAGCAAGTGCTCTTACATATCCACCTCTTAACATTAAGACATGGCTTGGAACAACTGCGTCGTTTGGAACTTCTTTAAGTGTAGGTATAAATGATTTGCTCTGTCGCATTTTCTCTTAAGATTTTATGAAAAACTGAATTACAAAGATACTAAATAGGTATTAGGTATTAAGTATAAGGTATTATTTTGGGATATGGAGAGGTTGGGACTACCGATAAAAAGTTGCAATATATATACCAAATTGAATGTAGAAGACACTTTGGATGATCAGAATCTTTTTACATAATTGAACCACCCGTACATTAATTATTTAGGTAATTTTCATATATTTGCTTATAAATTTATCCATTTACTTTAATAATCGTTATTTATTTAGTTATAAACAGGTATTTGCATGAGAAAATTTGGTTTACTTTCGTTTTCTGCCTTAATTATTGTGTCGATATTGGGATTGTTCATAAACAGCACAGCTCAAATTTCATTACCGGGTGAAATTAATTCTGGTGATACGGCCTGGTTACTTACCGCCACCGGTCTGGTTTTATTGATGACTCCCGGGTTGTCATTCTTTTATGGCGGAATGGTGCAAAACAAAAATGTTATTTCAACCATGTTCCAAAGTTTTATTGCCATGGGAATAGTGTCTATTCTTTGGGTCGTTTTTGGATTCAGCCTTGCTTTTGGGGAAAGTTTCCACGGTATTATCGGCAACCCGTATACATTTTTCCTTTTTAAAGATGTAGGTACATCCCCAAATGCTGCCTTTGCCTCAACAATTCCCTTTCTGCTTTTTGCCATGTTTCAGCTTAAGTTCGCCATAATTACTCCTGCTCTGATTACCGGTTCTTTTGCCGAAAGAGTAAGTTTTAAAGCCTATTTGCTGTTTATGGTATTGTTCTCGGTCTTTATATACGCCCCTCTGGCCCACATGACATGGCATCCGGATGGTATTTTGAGGCAGATGGGGGTTCTCGATTTTGCAGGTGGAACTGTGGTTCACATGTCGGCGGGGTACGCTGCTCTAGCTGGTGCTCTTGTACTTGGGAGGAGGAAAGTGCATCTCGATAATCAAAAACACCAACCTGCGAATATTCCTTATGTGCTTTTGGGAACGGGCCTGATCTGGTTTGGCTGGTTTGGATTTAATGCAGGTTCTTCACTTGCTGCATCAGAACAGGCTGTTCTTGCTTTTGCTACAACAAACACAGCCTCCGCAGCAGCAGCTTTGGCATGGCTATTTTTTGATGCATTAATGGGGAGGAAACCTTCTGCATTGGGTGCTTGTATAGGTGCTGTTGTTGGGCTGGTTGCAGTTACTCCTGCAGCAGGATTTGTGACTATTGGTCAGAGTCTCTTTATTGGTACAATTGCAAGCGTTATAAGCAATTTGGCAGTTTCACTGAAATCGAAAACAAATCTTGATGATACTCTAGATGTGTTTCCTTGTCATGGTTTGGGTGGAATTGTCGGAATGATAGCAACCGGAATATTTGCCAAGGAAGTAGGACTAATCTATGGGACCACCACTACTTTTTGGAGTCATATGTTAGCTCTGGTTATAGTTTCTGTTTTTGCATTTGTTGGTTCAACAGTCATCTATTATATCACCAATCTAATCACTCCCCTCAGAGTCAGCAGGGAGATGGAGGAAGAAGGATTGGATATTTCACAACACGGAGAAAGCATTCAGCCGGAATAATGATATTCTTTGTTCGAGAGATGTGGTTGGTTAAAATTGATAAATACCATGTAAATTTGCAGTCTGACTGCAAATTTACATAAAATTTCTACCTGTAGGGAAATATTAAACCACTTTTAAAGCAAAATTTCCTCAAACCCTTGATTAATTATCGACTTAAACTCTTCTGAAGTGCGGTGCCAATCGATAACATCTACACGGAATGACAGGTCACTTTCTTGAAAAGCTTCTATGATTAAGCCGAGTTCAGATAGTGCTAGTTTTCTATTGTCATCAATTGCGAGGTCAAGATCAGAAGTGTCTCTTGTATTGCCCATTACCCGGCTTCCAAATGCAATAATTTTTGCTGTTGGGACAAAATGTCGAAGTATTGACTTAACAAGTTCAAGTTGTTCGGAGGTGACATCAATCATTTTTGAGGGTCAATCTTTCAAGAAGTTTTTGGGCAAAAGCTAAAAAGCGAACCGCAGTTTCATAGGCACTGTTCGCAACTTCTGCATCGTAGGAATGAGAGGTAATATTTCGTGTGGAGTGGAAATTCATCCACTCTTCAACATCTTCGATCAATCTATTTTCAAAGGCTATGCGATATAATTCACGCCTTGTAACTCCATCAACAATTTCTTGACCCTCATTCACTTCCAGCCATCTTTTAATAAATTTCCAACTCAATTCATAACAGATCTCAAAATTTTGAATCACACCTGACTGGAGTGTTTCCTGCTGGGCAAGTGATAGAGAATGAAAATCTTTGGAGTATTCTGTAACACTTAATGATTGTTCAAGCGCTGCAATAGATTTCTTTAATGATGTCAGGTCAAGGTTCATAATAGCTAAACTCGTAAAACAAATAATGGATTATCCTTGAATACAGAATATTCCAGGGTTTGAAGCTTAAAATACACAAAAATCAGGCTTCAAAAAAATTCAGCTGGTTGAATTATGATGTCTGTTACCACAAAAAAAACTGCCTTCAGAAATAAATTCCCGAAGGCAGTTCACAATTAAAGAAGCACTTTAATTAAATTTTATTCTTCTGCTTTTGCTTTCATTGCATCCCAGATTACATATCCACAAAGCAGGACAAACATGAAGATACCAACAAACATGGCACCATTGGTTTCAACCCAATGAGTTGCCATCAAGTCAACATTAAAATATTTCATAACTGCACTTATTACACCCATCAATGCACCACCTGCAATGAAACCTGAAGCAATCAGAGTTCCGCGTTCTCTACGGGCAGTATTTAGATTTTCATCTTTACTACGGGTTGAAACGATGTGTGCAAGGATACCACCAATAAGGATTGGAGTGTTAAGTTCAAGAGGAATATACATTCCAAGTGCAAAAGCCAATGCAGGAACTTTGATCATGGTAAGAATCAAAGCCATCGCAGCTCCAGCAATATAGAGCAACCAGGGGGCATCTTTACCCGACATCAATGGTTCGATCACCGCTGCCATTGCGTTTGCTTGTGGAGCTTGGAGGGCTCCTTCACCTTTGAAACCGTAGGCTTCGTTTAGAACCATTATTATAAGTCCAACAACTGCAGCAGAGGCTGCTGTTCCGACAAATTTCCATGTTTCCTGTTTATATGGTGAACTTCCAAGCCAATAACCAATTTTAAGATCGGTAATAAATGCTCCTGCACATGAGAGAGCTGTACAAACGGCCCCACCAATTAACAAAGCAGTAACCATTCCTTCTTTCCCTTTGATTCCAAATGAAATCAGTATGATTGAAGAAAGAATGAGGGTCATTAGGGTCATCCCGGATACAGGGTTTGTTCCAACAATTGCGATTGCATTTGCAGCAACGGTTGTGAAGAGGAAGGAGATGATCATCACGATCAAAAGACCAAGAAGAGCATGACCCCAACTTCCGGTTACACCAAAATTGAAGAATAAAAGAAGTCCAAGTCCAATTGCCAGAATACCAACCACGATAACCGACATCGGAAGGTCTTTTTCAGTTCTTAATGCTCCTGCAGCAGCAGCTCTTCCACCACCAATTTCTTTGGCAGCAAGTTTAAATGCACCTGCAATGATACCTGATGAACGGATAATTCCGATAATTCCCGCCATTGCAATTCCACCGATACCGATATGACGGACATAGTTTCTGAAAATCTGTTCTGCGGTCATATCCTTAATTAAAACGGTAACATTTGCACCAAAGGGAGTTGCAAGTTCTTGACCAATGTAAAAGACTACCGGTATAAGAAGATACCATGAGACAAATGAACCTGCGGCAATAATTGCGGCATATTTTAATCCAACAATAAAACCGAGACCAGTAACGGCGGCACCAATATTCATATTGAATACCAGTTTATATTTATCATAAAGCATATCGCCTACAGGGAGTACCCTTGTTGAGAAAGTTTCACTCCACCATCCAAATGTTGCGATAATAAAATCATAAGCTCCACCAACAAGTCCTGAGGAAACAAGAACAAGAGCTTGAGAACCGCCTTTTTCACCGGCAACAAGTACTTCCGTGGTAGCTGTTGCTTCGGGGAACGGGAACTTACCGTGCATGTCAGCAACAAAATATTTACGGAATGGAATTAAAAACAGGATACCGAGGAACCCGCCAAGCAGTGATGAAAGGAACACTTGAAGGAAAGTTGCTTCGAGATCGAGAATATAAAGTGCCGGAATTGTAAAGATCGCGCCGGCAACAACGGCACCTGATGTGGCGCCTACCGACTGAATGATCACATTCTCACCAAGTGAATTTTTTCTTTTAAGAAGGGTTGACAATCCTACCGCTATGATCGCAATTGGAATTGCCGCTTCAAAAACCTGTCCAATTTTTAATCCGAGATACGCTGCTGCAGCCGAAAAAAGGACTGCCATGAGGAGTCCCAAAGAAATGGTATAAACATTAACTTCGGGTACAATACTGAGAGGCGACATGATGGGTTCATATTTTTCGCCGGGTTTCAGCTCTGAATAAGCATTTTTTGGAAGTCCTTTAACTTCCCCGGATGAATGTCCGCTCATTTAATCTCCGTAATTGGTATTTAGAATAGTTATCGAGTAACAAAATTTGTAATGAAACAAATCTCTTCAAACAAAATTACTGCATTATTGCATTATTGGATTATTACATTACACAAAATTACTGCATTATTGGATTATTGCATTACTGCATTAAAAAAAATTACTACATTAAAAAAAAAGACCGGCCGCTTCAAATAAATGAAACAGCCGGTGGTAAGAAACAAATAAATTGTTTTAACTGTAATAAATTTACAGTTTTACCGAGCTGATCACTTTCATATAGTTGGCTCTCTCATACTGAGAAGGATCACCTACATTCATATAGCTCATTGAGCCCCGCATGTCGTCCACTGAATTGTATTCGTTGGCTTCCATCCAGAACTTCATTTTCGATATTACATCAGCAATATGGTTAGGACCAAATTTTAAGATGCTTGACATCATCTGTGTAACTTTTGCACCAACCATGAGCATCTTAATGACATCTTTTTCGCTGTAGATACCGCTTGTTGCAGCGAGATCACAATCGAGTCTGCCATACAGAATTCCGATCCAACGGAGGGGAAGTCTCATTGCCATTGGGGTACTCAAAAGAACATTTGGTACCACTTCGAGATTATCGAGATCAATATCAGGTTGATAGAATCTGTTAAAGAGTACAAGACCATCGGCACCTGCTTTATCAAGCTGATCAGCCATCCAGGCTGTGGAGCTGAAAAACGGGCTGAGTTTGATGGCAACGGGGATCTTTACATTTTTCTTCACTTCTTTTACGATATCGATATAGAGCTGTTCTATTTCTCTGCCGTCGGTGTTAAAATCGGTGGCGAGTTTATAGATGTTCAGTTCAAGAGCATCGGCTCCGGCTTCTTCCATATTGTGAGCATATTTAACCCAGCCACCCAATGATTTGCCGTTAAGACTGGCAATTATCGGGATGTCAGTGGCTTCTTTTGCTTTACGGATCAGCTCGAGATACTCTTCAGGACCGGCTTTATACTCGATATGTTCGGGGAAGTATGAAGTAGCCTCTGCATAACTCTCGTTGTGAGCAGTTGTATAATAATGGTTGGCAAGAGATTCTTTTTCAATTTGTTCTTCAAACAAAGAGTAGAGAACCACAGCCGCAGCACCCGCATCTTCAAGCGCTTTTATGGATGATACCTCCTGAGAGATAGGACCGGCTGAAGGTACTACGGGATTCTTTAATTTCATACCGAGATATGTTGTTGTTAAATCCATTTTTTATTCCTTAAATAGGTTATTCTTTTCGTTAAAACCGTTATTGATTAATGTTAGGTGTAGAGTTCGCCATGTTTTCATACATTTTGAACTTCTTGGTCACATCGTCCTGAGCTTCGACCATTAACTTTGCCGCTGCTTCAGGGTGAGATTTTGTCAACATTTTGTATCTGGTTTCAAGATAAGCATAATCTTTGAATGGTATCTTAAGACCTTTTGAATCGAGGCTGAAAGGATTTTTACCTTCAGCTACGAGGTCAGGGTTAAATCTGAACAACTGCCAGTGACCCGAATCAACTGCTGCTTTTTGGTTCCTTGTGGCGGTACCCATATCGATACCATGAGCAATACAGTGGCTATAAGCAATTATGAGTGAAGGACCATCATAAGCTTCGGCTTCAACAATGGCTCTTACTGTGTGAGCATCGTTGGCACCCATGGCAATTTTAGCAACATAAACATTTCCATAACTCATTGCCATAAGAGCGAGATCTTTTTTAGCTCCGGGTTTACCACCTGCTGCAAATTTTGCAACAGCAGCTCTTGGTGTTGATTTCGACATCTGACCACCGGTGTTTGAGTAAACTTCTGTGTCTAAAACAAGAACATTCACATTTTTGCCAGAAGCAAGAACATGATCGAGTCCACCGTAACCGATGTCATATGCCCATCCGTCACCACCCATGATCCAAACCGATTTTTTAACAAGGTAATCGACCAGGCTTAGAAGGTTGATGGCATCAAATTTTACATCTTCATCTTTGGTGCTTTTTTCGATTTCTGTCAGTTTCACTTTAAGTTCTTCAACTCTTAGTCTCTGATCTCTGATGTCAGCTTCACTTTTTTGTTCAGCGTTAAGGATATCGAATGCAAGTCTGTCGCCGATTTTGTCACCAAGTTTAATAACAAGGATTCTAGCTTGTTCGTTGAACTGATCAATGGAAAGTTTAAATCCAAATCCAAATTCAGCATTATCTTCGAAAAGTGAGTTTGACCATGCGGGACCGCGACCATCTTTGTTTTTCGACCATGGTGTTGTAGGAAGGTTACCACCATAAATTGATGAACAACCTGTTGCGTTTGCAATAACTGCTCTATCACCATAAAGCTGGCTTACAAGTTTAACATAAGGAGTTTCACCACAACCCGAGCAGGCACCTGAGAACTCAAACAGAGGCTCAAGGAACTGTGAATCTTTTACAGTGTTTACTTTCAATTCGGTTCTGTCCCATTCAGGAAGATCAAGGAAGAAGTCCCAATTTACTTTTTCAGTTTCTCTTAAAGGAACCTGTGGCGCCATATTGATGGCTTTAAATCTTACTTCTCTCTTGTTTTTTGCAGGACAGAATTCAACACAAAGTCCACAGCCTGTGCAATCTTCAACAGCCACCTGGATTGTATAGAACAATCCTTCGCCGTGTTCTTTGGCTTTAAACGGTACTGATTTAAATGTTTCAGGAGCGGAATCCAGAGCAGATTTGTCGTAGATTTTAGCTCTTATTGCAGCGTGTGGGCAAATGATTGCACATTTGTTACACTGAATACAAACATCAGCATCCCAAACCGGAACTTCGAGAGCGATATTTCTTTTCTCATATTTTGTTGTACCGGTTGGGAAAGTTCCATCAATCGGCATGAGGCTTACAGGAAGATCATCACCAAAACCGGCGATAATTTTACCTGTAACATTCTTAACAAATTCAGGTGAATTTGAAGGAACAGCATCACGAATATTGAATGTTGAGGTAACTGCATTTGGTACTGCAACTTCAAAAAGATTTTCGATTGTTCTGTCAACTGCATCGAAGTTCATCTGAACAATTTTTTCGCCTTTTGAACCGTAGGTCTTTTTGATGGCATATTTGATCATTTCAATTGCTTTTTCTCTTGGCAATATTTTAGATATAGCGAAAAAGCATGTCTGCATTACAGAGTTGATTCTTCCACCCATTCCGGTTTCATTTGCAACTTTGTAAGCATCAATGATGTAGAATTTCATCTTTTTGTTGATAAGGGTTCTTTGAACATTCTCAGGGAGAGTATCCCAAACTTCATCTTTGGATGCAGCAGTATTCAAAAGGAATGAAGCACCTTCAACCGCATCACGCAGCATATCGGTAGTCTCAAGAAATACTGTCTGATGGCATGCAACAAAGTTTGCTCTGTTTATCAGATAACTTGATTTGATCTCTTTTGGTCCAAATCTTAAGTGAGATGTGGTCATTGAGCCTGATTTTTTTGAATCGTAAACGAAATAGCCCTGAGCAAAAAAGTCAGTTCCTTCGCCGATGATCTTAATCGAGTTTTTGTTTGCGCCTACAGTACCATCAGCACCAAGTCCGTAGAATTTTCCTTTAAAAGTATCAGGATTTTCGACTGAAAATGAAGGATCAAAATCGAGACTTGTGTTTGTTACATCTTCTTTGATACCAATTGTGAAGTGATTTTTTGGTTTATCTTTTTTGAGTTCATCATAAACTGCTTTAATCATGGCAGGGGTAAACTCTTTTGAAGAAAGACCGTATCTTCCACCAACAATTTTTGGATAAGCGAAAGGAAGGTTTCCTTCGTTGAATGTTTCTGATATAGCAGTAACTATATCCATATAGAGAGGTTCTCCCGACGCTCCCGGCTCTTTTGTCCTATCCAATACACCCAACACTTTTACAGTGGCTGGGAGTTCAGAGATAAAGTGTTTTATAGAGAAAGGTCTATAAAGTCTCACTTTAAGCACACCAACTTTTTCACCTTTTGCAGTGAGGTGTTCAACAGTTTCTTCAACCGCTTCGGCTCCTGAACCCATAACAACAATTACTCTTTCAGCATCAGGGGCGCCGTAGTATTCAAATATTTTATATTTTCTTCCTGTCAGCTCGCCAAATTTGTCCATCTGTTTCTGAACGATATCAGGGCAAACATTATAGAATGGATTAACGGTTTCTCTTCCCTGGAAATAAACATCAGGATTCTGAGCTGTTCCGCGGATAACAGGAGTTTCGGGGTTTAACCCTCTTTTTCTGTGTTCAAAAACCAATCTCTGATCGATCATTTTTTTCATATCGTCGGGAGTCAGTTGTTCTATTTTTGCAACTTCATGTGAGGTTCTGAAACCATCAAAGAAGTGGATGAAAGGAACTCTTGCTTCAAGAGTAGCTGCCTGAGCTATCAGTGCAAAGTCCATAACTTCCTGAACCGAATTTGAGGAGAGCAGTGCCCAACCTGTAGAACGGGTAGCCATAACATCGCTATGGTCACCAAATATTGATAAAGCAGCAGCTGCAATAGAACGGGCCGAAACATGAAAAACTGTAGAAGTAAGTTCACCTGCTATTTTAAACATGTTTGGTATCATTAAAAGCAAGCCTTGTGAGGCTGTAAAGGTGGTTGTGAGCGAACCTGTTTGAAGTGCTCCATGAACACTTCCTGATGCGCCGCCTTCACTTTGAAGTTCGGATACGGAGGGAGTAATTCCCCAGATATTCTTTTTTCCTTCCGCTGCCCATTGGTCGCACCACTCTGCCATATTTGACGAAGGGGTGATCGGGTAGATGGCTATCACTTCATTAGTGTGATACGCCACATAACCGGCCGCCTCATTACCGTCAATTGTAACTTTTTTTCTTTCCATTTTCTTACCATCAGTTATTATTCGTGAATAAAAATCACTACTTTGATGCAAATACTATGCCATATTGATAAGTGCCAATTAACCCCCTTTTTACGCACAAATTTTCAATTATGACAAAATAGAATTGTCATTAGTGGGGATATTCTTAATATTTAGAAGCAGGTAACTGACACTATTTTAGAGCGATTTAACATCACACTCATCGTGGAGAGTATCAGTTTTGTTGATATAAGGGATTTGAATTGAGGGGGGATAAAGAATATGATTTTTATTTTTTGTTTTTCATTATTAATTTTGTTTTTTATTCATAAGATTGTCATCAAAATGAAATTTAAAATCAAAGACCGACCACGACATATCATCCCCCTTTCCGTAGCCGACCGGATTGCTGAGGGAGTTACAGCCGGTGTTTTTTTGGCAGTCACAGTTATTTTCCTCTTTCGATATCCATCGGTGGATGACAGAGTTGCCATGCATTACGATCTGACGGGGAATATAGATCGAATGGGGGATAAAAGCGGAATATTTTTTTTCTTTGGGATTTTGATTTTACTGTACGCAGGGATGACCTTCGCTCAGAAATTTCCGCACGCCTTCAACTACATCACAGAAATCACGGAAGAGAATGCAAAACGCCAATATACAACCGCAGTTAAAATGATAAGGTGGCTTAAACTGATGATGGTGGTACTTTTTTCTTTTATCATCTTAAAAACAATTTTTCCACAGGACATCAGTAATGGAGCCTTTTTTGCCGTGGTCATCACCTTTATTGTAGCAACCTTCATCCAGATGATTGGCTATTTTATCAAGTCAGGGAAATAAAAAAAGCCCCCGGCATTTCTGCAAGGGGCTTAAAACATTACTCCTCCAAAGATATTATTTCATCAGAATCATTTTTTTTGAAACCACATTGTTACCTGAAGTAATTCGGTAGATGTAAATTCCGCTTGGAAGATTCTTTGCATCAAATTTAACCGAGTATTTACCTGCATCAAGCTCGCCCGAGGTAAGAACACTTACCAGCTCACCAAGTACATTGTAAATTGAGAGGTTAACAAATTCTCTTTCAGGAAGCGAAAATTCAATTATCGTTTCAGGGTTAAATGGATTTGGATAGTTGTCTGCCAAACTGAATTCACCGGGGATTGAATTTATTCCAATCTCGTTTGTTGAGGTTGGGGCATCATTTCTGAGAATTCCACCATCAGTCGCGGCTGCAAACAGTTTCCCGGTTGTTTGATTATAACTTAGAGCACTAATCCTTACCCCGGTAAGTCCTACATAATTCCATGCTGTCGCCGGAGAAAGAGCAGGAGTTATATGTGCAAAATAGATACCATTGTTCCATGAGCTTACAAAGACATTGTCGTTTGCGTCAACAGAGATGGAATATATATGGGTTGCATTTATTCCTGAGGTCTGTGGAACCCATGAATTTCCTCCATCAGCAGACATATAGAGTCCATTACCATAGGTACCTGCAAGAAGTATTCCGGTGGAAGTGGTACCAAGTGCCCAAACATGCGGGTAGTTCATACCTGTAGTGGTCCAGTTTACTCCGCCATCATTGGTCTTGTAAACTCCTCCACCAAAAGTTCCGGCGAAGATGTTACCATTGTTGTCTTTTGTAAGAGCCTGAACAGCTTTAATAACCATTCCGTTGCTTACATCTGTCCAGTTTAAGCCACCATCAACGGATTTGTAAACACCCTGGCCCCAAAGACCTGCATAAATTATATTCCCGTCAATAAGCAAAGCTCTCACATCAAAAATTGGGAGTGCAGTGGCAGCCCATGTTGCGCCATTATTAACTGATTTGAAGACACCTCTTTCGGTAGCTGCGTATAAATCTCCGTTGGATGATTGTACAAGGTCCCAAACAAAAGCGACATTCATTCCGTCGTTGATTACAGTGAATGACACGCCTTGGTCATTTGATCTAAGAATTTTTCCACCCCATGTGCCTGCGAGCATCGAACCGTCTAAAGCCTGGAGGAAAGTCCAGATAAAATAATCCTGACCTGTTGATCCAACAAACTGCCAGGCTCCCACATTTATTGTTCCACCACCACCGGTATGAGTACCGCGTACGTGGACACCGGCAAAAGCATAATCATCTTCATCGTCTCCGCCATTACCGGGTTCAGAATCGATATCAACCTGGTCACATTCAATAATTTCTGCGACATTGGTTAAGGTGGTATCAAGCGCGATATTTCCGATAAAATTTGCAAGATTATATTGTCCGCCGCCGGAAAGGGTTTTGCAAATCATCTGTCCATGCTGCACACCACTTATAAAATTCACATGAGCAAGCGGAGCCAGGATCGAACCTGTAACATCTATCTGCTGGATTATGATCGAAGTAGCATTATGGAAATTAAACATACAATTGGTTATTGTGGTACCGGAAACAACGAGGTTACCACCCCAGTCGATATTGTCACCATCAACATTTACAATAACAGCCGATCCATTTGGAACATTAATATATACTTCTTGGGTGAAAGTCATCTGAGCAGCGGTTACATTAAAAACATTCAGGAAAGGATCACTACCATTTAATGTGAGGGTAACACCGGACGCATTGGTCGTTCCGTTTGTTGTGTATCCCGCCAATTGTGTTGAAAGGGCAGTTAAGTGAGTTGTTGCGGATGTAAAATCAATTGGACTGTCCTGTCTTAAAGTTCCGTCCACGATCCCAACCATCTGTGAGACAGTACCTGTGGTTCCGTAAACGATATTTCCACCAACAACATTTCCTGATGTGAAGGTAAGATGTCTTCCAACTACAAGAACATCTACTGTTCCACCAGAAGCCGGTAAAAGATCACCACAACTGAAATTGGAGAAGAAACCATCTCTTCCCACAGCAACTTTTCCTTGAACATCTGCAGTTGGCTGATTCATATCTTCCAGGATGAAGACATTGTATCCTTCTGCTTCGCCGAGATTGAAGATAAAAGAGGCGGCAACATCAACTCTAACAGTTATACCAAGTGTTGCAGAAGCTCCGCTTGCAAGAGTTCCAACTGTCCACTCAGCGGTTAATGTATCAAAGGTGCCCTGACTTGTGGTTAAACTCTGATAAGTCATTCCACCGGGCAGAAAATCTTTTACAACAATTCCGGTAGCCTGAGCAGGTCCGGCATTGGAAGCGGTGACTGTGAAAGTAACATTTTCTCCATTAAGCGGATCAGAATTATTAACCGTTTTAGTCAGCGACAGATCAACAAGGGGAGCCCATTCAAAAGTCAGATCAGTACTCTTTAATGCTATTGCCGGAGTGGCGAGCACAAGTTTTTGATACTGGTCAGGCTGAATCGAATGAACATACCGTGTCCCTTGCGGGATTGTAATTTGAGCAGAAGCTGTAACTACAGCATTAAGCGCCCCGTTTGGGTTAAGAGTAACCAAAGTTGAGGTACCGGTTGCATCGGTTGTAATTGTTGTGTGACTAAGAGTTCCGGCTGTAGTAGCCAGAGTAACTTGCCTGTTCGCAACAGGTCGGGCAAGTTCGTCAAATACCCTGATCCTAAATTCTGCACTCGTACCGGCAGGATACTGGTTTGCACCGGGAAGAATAATCAAAGTTTTAACAGGTACAAAACCATTGGCGTTTGCATTTGCATCAGCTATAATCGCAAGAACTCGTGCTTTAATATCAGCCGTTTGAATCGTATTTGCATCCACACCATCAGCAAAATGCCAGATAGCAAGCTGAATTGCAGCGGCTTCTTTTTGAACTGTGCTCATTGCTCCCGGGTAGGGATATGGTTTGTAAGGGTAATAATTCATCAATATATAGGTAATCTGCGAAGGTGTAACCCCTGAGTCAATATACTGATGTGGTTGATTTGCTGTATAAAACGCAATGTAATGTCTTAAATCGATACAATAAAAATTTGTGGCTTGAGCATTAATTTCCCCACGAAATGTACCTGCCCAAGTGTTCATCGTTTGTGAAGTATTGTAGGGGTTTGTAAATTTCATTCCACTTGTACCGATTTGTGTAGCGAAGACCTTTGCAACACTGCTGGTGATACCATTGGATGATATAAAATACTCAGGTGGCAGTTTTGGTAAGCCATCGGGGCCAGCCACACCGAGAGTATCCGTAGCGTATGTAACCCCGGGGATGAAGAACATAGCTGTTACGATAAAAATTAATCGAAGTTTATTATAAATTTGCATTTAAGTCTTTTATCTTATTAATAATCTATTAATGTTACTGCAAAAATCGCACCTTTTTGAATTACATCATAAAGGTACCGTTTGCTTAATATGAGAATTTTGATATTGTCCCATTATGAGAATCAGTATCAAAATAGAAGTAAGAAGTTTATTCTTCCAGTGTGCTCTTGTCGCCTTCCGGAAGACCCAAAGCTCTCGCTTTTAAAAGTCGCCTCATAATTTTTCCGGATCTGGTTTTAGGTAATGAGTCCATAAAATTAACTTTCTCCGGTTTGGCGATTGGTCCAATCTCATGACCCACATGTTTTTTAAGTTCTTCCACAAGAGAATCTGAAGGTGCATATCCGGCTCTAAGAACCACATAACAATGAATTACATGACCTTTCACATCATGAGGTAGTCCAATTGCCGCAGCTTCGGCTACCGCTGAGTGCGAAACAAGCGCCGATTCGATCTCGGCAGTTCCCAAACGATATCCGCTCACTTTTATTACATCATCCAGTCTTCCTATCACCCAGATATAACCATCTTTGTCTTTTCTTGCCGAGTCTCCGGCTTCATACATCGTGGTATATTTGCTCCAGTATTGCTGTTTATACCGTTCCGGATCATGAAGAATACCCCTCATAATTGCCGGCCATGGTTTCTTAATCACCAGAATTCCTTCTTCGCCTGTTGGTGCCTTGTTGCCATCAAGATCAAGGACATCCACTTCGATACCAAAAAATGGTTTTGTTGCACTACCCGGTTTTAGAGGAGTTACAGGAAGGGGAGTGATCATAAATCCACCGGTTTCAGTCTGCCACCAGGTGTCCATGATCGGACATTTTGATTTACCGATCACTTCATAATACCATTTCCATGCTTCGGGATTAATCGGTTCACCAACACTTCCCAGGATGCGAAGTGATGAGAGGTCGTGTCTGTTAGGCCAGGCATTTCCAAATCTCATCAGCCCTCTGATAGCTGTTGGTGCTGTGTAAAGGATTGTAATTCCATACTTCTCAATCATTTTCCACCATCTGTTGGGGTAGGGGAAGTTTGGAGCTCCTTCATACATAAAACTGGTGGAACCATTAAGAAGGGGTGCATAAACAATATAACTGTGTCCGGTTATCCAACCGGGATCGGCGGCGCACCAATATCTGTCTTCATCGTTGATATCAAAAACATATTTAAATGTTGTGGCGGTATAAACCATATATCCACCATGTGTGTGGATTACACCTTTAGGTCTTCCCGTGGTGCCTGATGTGTAAAGGATAAAAAGCATTGTTTCCGCGTCAACCTGTTCAGTTTCACACGGTTGATTAACAACCGGAACACTGAGAAGGTCGTGATACCAATAGTCCCGTCCCGGTTCCATGTAGATTTCATGTCCCGTTCTGCGAATAACAACACAATGTTCGATGGTACCCTGACGGGCAAGGGCTTCATCCGCGATCTGTTTGAGGTTAATTATTTTCCCTCTCATATATCCACCATCGGCTGTAATGAGCACTTTACTTTGTGCATCCTCAATTCTTTCGGCGAGTGCCTCAACGCTGAAACCTCCATAAACCACCGAGTGTGCTGCACCAATTTTTGCACACGCCAGCATTGCAAACATCAATTCCGGAATACGTGGCATATAGATTGTTACGATGTCCCCTTTTTGAACGCCCATACTTTTTAAGACATTGGCAAATTTTATAACTTCACGATTTAGAGAAAAATAAGAATAGGTTCTGAAATCATCGCCTGATTCACTTTCCCAAATTAGGGCAAGTTTGTTTTTTCTGAAGGTTTTTAGATGTCTGTCGATTGCATTTGTAACAATGTTGGTTTTACCGCCCGTAAACCATCTGAAGAATGGGGGTGTTGATTCGTCGTAAACCTTATCCCATTTTTGCGACCATTCAAATTCTTCGGCGATGTCACCCCAGAATTTCTCCGGGTCTTCGATTGATCTTTTATACATTGCATCGTAATCTTTACAATGTGCATTATCAATTACTGATTGAGAAGGATAATAAACTTCGCCTTCGGATTGTTTAATGCCTGTTTCATCACTCATTTTATGAGGCTCCTGTATCTAAAATTTAACGGGTACTGGTTATTTACGCGGTTGGGAGAAAACTATATATTAATTTCTCAAGTTAAGAATGTTATGATTTTCTGGCAAACTATTTTTAATAAAAAAAATGCCCGTCACCTCGAAAGGTAAACGGGCAAGGTAGGTTAGTGAGGGATTCACTCTTAAAAGTTAATCTAAAATCACTGCCTCACCCATGGCCTACATCCTCGATGCGTAAGCCAGAACCTTTAGAAAGACTTGTGATACAATAACCGCCACTCCTAACCACATTGCTGCACGATAAATTTTTTCTCTCTTCTTCCCTTTGAAGTAGAGACGGTCATAATCGGCATCCCTTGTATAGTCGCCCTTCTTGATGTCCCACCTGTACCAGGTTGTTTCCTGTTGCATGTTGCTCCTCTGTTGTGATATATGAATTAAACTCAAAATTTTACTTTGTTATGATCTTCTCAGCCACAAACCTGATCAGGTGAAGTGGTGATGAAACAACCAACAACAAAGCAATTGGAGTATATAGAGCAATGAGGACAACCAACCTGAGAAGACCGATTTTTTCATACCCGATATCAACTGTTTGCCTGTTCCTGAGCATATAACACTCCTGTTCGATAAATTATTAAAAGTATAGTTATCTACATTATATTTAAATAGCATGCAATCGGCACACAACTCTTCAAAGCCGGTGAACCGAAAAATGGCACAGCAACACTAAACTAAGTTACAGTGCGCGATACCGTGCATAGAAATTGGATTTCAGAAATTGAATTGAAAAGAAGATATGTTCTTATAGATAAGTTAAGCTTAAGGGGAATTATAAAAGGGGATGGGGTTTTCACCACATAAATTTAAAAATCAATCACCGGCAGTGTACCTTTTCCCTCACCACACCTGTTGATTCACGGCCCACATCCCGCCTTTATAATAAAATGTTGATCTAAAAGAGAAAACCTCCAATTTTTGTGAAAAATTATGGTCGCTAAACCTCACCTTAACCTGATTCAAATTTACAAAGAAAACTTTTTAAAGTCAAGTGAATTCCAAATAAATACGAAAAAAATTTGAATTTATTTTGATAATTATGACAATTCTTCGTAATTAGACTTTAATTTATATTATTGGTTGCTTTAAAATGGACAAAAAGCACCTTGCGGGGTATTTCAAAACTATACAGAATTATTAATTGGCCGGGGAGTTTTCCCCTCGATTATATGGTGGAAGCAGCTTTCAGGATGAAATAGAAGATGACAGTAAGGAGGATGCCTGCTGAGATAACCAGGGCACTTTTCTTCGTTCTCTCAACCTTACGGTTGTGGAGGTATAATTTATCGTATTCGGAGTCACGCTGGTAGTCACCGTGTTTGACATCCCAGTTGTTCAACTCTTTTTTCACAATTTCTCGCATTCTTTAGAAAATTATTTATTTAACACTTGTAATATAACCCCAACAGTAGAGTAATGATGTGATGCACATCTTAAAAACAGGGGTATTCCGCGTACCTTTAACCAAAACTCTGTGATGCACTCCACATACCAATAACCCGATTAATTTTGATATCGTTCATTTCATCAAAATAATTTTATGATATCTTAACATAATATGTTGTTAATTGACTGTCAAAATATGTAAATTTATTATCGTTTTTAATAGAATTTATGGAGCCATGAAAGAAGAATACGAAGTAGTAAAAGGAATCAGATTCCCCAAATATTCCCTCAAAGTCGTAAAATATTCAAAAGGGGAGTATGGGGTGGTTGAATCTTTCTATTTTATGAAATTTTGTTATAAAAAGTCAGAAGAGAGATTTAACGGACTTGCAGACGCAAAACTCAAATATGAAGATTTGCAGGCCTCGCGTAAATTTGATCACATGACAGGCAAATAACCCTCCCACCGGGTGATGGAATGAAAAACAAACTCGACAAAAGAATCCTGATTGCAGGCACACTTTCGGAATTAACCATTCCGGCACAGTTAAATTACCTGCCTGTAGTTGTTAACCTTTCAAAACAGATAGCCGAATGGTTTGGATTCCCGGATGAAAAGCTCCGCGAAGTTGAGCTGATCATTGAAGAATCTTTTGTTAGTGTTGTGGAAAATTCTTTTGAACCTGATGAACTTGGGATCGTAAGGTTTAAAGTCTCCTATCTTCCGGGTAAACTAATCTTTACCTTTGAAGATAAAGGGCTGCCCGTGGATGTTGACAAACTCGAACAGGAAGAACGCTCAGCTTTAGGAATCCTTCTAATAAAACATCTGGCAGATGAATTTAAGTTTGTAAACCTCGGCAAAGAGGGGAAAAGGCTTGAAGTTGTAAAAAATCTGCCTGATGAAGAGATACAACACCTTGTAACTGATTCTGCACCTGTTGAACCGGAACCCGCTCCCAAAGACGAAGAACTTAAATTTGGCATGCTGAAATCGCAGGATGCTCTGGAACTTGCCAGACTGGCTTACCGTGCCTACGGTTACACCTACGCAAGTGTCGCATATCTCCCTGAAAAACTTAAAGAAATTCTTGAATACGGATACCTTGAGGCTGTAACAGTAAGAAATTCAAAAGATGAATTTATTGCAAATCTTGGTCTGTTTTATGAAAAACCGGGTGCCAGGGTAGCTGATTCAGGAATGGCGATTGTTGATCCAAGATATAGAGGGCATAATCTCTTTAAACGGATGAAAATGCAAGCCATCGAGCATGGGAAGGCGATCGGTCTTTATGGACTTTATAGTGAGAGTGTTACAATTCACCCCTATACACAAAAAGGGAACATCACGCTCGGGGCCAAAGAAACAGGTCTGTTAATTGCTTTCACAGGTGAAAGAGTCACTTTTAAAAAAATAAACGATGAAGGGCTTTCGCAGCGACAAGCTGTGATGCTCTATTATCTCAAAATTGACGAAGAACCCAAAAGAACTGTTTACATACCTGAAGTGTATGAAGATATAATGTCAAGGATTTATTCAGATCTAAAACTCAACAGAACAGTTCACACAACAAAAAGTTTTAAAAACATCGTTGAGATGTCAGGTGAAACAGCTCTTGAATTGAGCTTTAAACCCGACTTGAATTCTGCTGTTATCACTATTGAAAAATATGGTGAAGATATTGTGCCAATCCTCAGACTGAGGATAAAAGAACTCTGTATGAAAAAGATTGATACAATTTATTTGGAACTTCCTCTCTCAGAACCGGCAACCATGTACCTTGTTTCACAATTCAGAGAACTTGGATTTTTCTTCGGAGGTTTAATACCTGAATTCAGGGATGGTGACATTCTGAAAATGCAGTATTTAAACAATATTTATATCGATACTTCAAAGATTATGATTGCTTCAGAAAATGGCAGGAGTATTCTCGATTTTATTGTTGCTGACAGAGAATCAGCAGGTTAACTCTCCTTTGTTTTAATTCTCGTTAAAATCTTACTTTCATACCAAATTATCGACATTTTTTTGAACTGTGAATACCGTAATTTAAATCCACAATAATTATCATTCCTTTTTTTTATTTCATCAGGCATAAAATGACCCTCAAAGCCACAACATTAATTGTACTATTGTCAATAACCACTCTTTTCCCTCAAGAAAAAAGAGGTTACGAATATTGTGCTGAAAAGAAGCAGAATATGCTCCCTTCGTCACTTCAGAAATTGCAGAATATGGCAGCAGTTGCCCATAGTTTCGATGTACTTGATTACAAACTGAATCTTGATATCTACAACTGTTTTATATCCCCTTATCCCAAATCATTTACGGGAAGCGTGGTCGTAAAATTTAAGGTGGATTCAACACTAAATCAAATAGTTTTGGATGCAGTAAATACCTCAATGGTGGTCGATTCACTCGGATTTGCGGGAGAAAGCTTCACACACAGCAGTAATAAACTAAACATTACTCTTGACTCCACTTATTCACCCGGTGATACAGTGGAAGTGAAGATTTATTATCGCCATAACAATGTATCGGATAACGCTTTTTATGCCAGTGGTGGAACAGTATTTACCGATAACGAACCCGAGGGCGCAAGAAAGTGGTTCCCATGCTGGGATAAACCATCCGACAAAGCGACTGTTGACCTTACAGCAAGAGTGCCGGTGAATGTAAAACTTGGTTCAAACGGATTGTTAAAAGATTCCACAAATACCGGTTCGGAAATCTATTATCGCTGGGTAAGTAGAGACCCTGTTACCACATATTTAACTGTGATATCTGCAAGAGTTGATTATCAGCTGCATATCTTAAACTGGATTGACCCTGTTTCAGGTGACACGCTGCCAATCAGACTCTATGCAAATCCGGGTGAAACAGTTTCACAGACAATTAAAGATGCAATAATCAATCAGACAACCGGATTTAGCGAAAAATATGGACCATATCCATTTGAAAAAAACGGATATGCCACACTGAACAATCAATTCACCTGGGGTGGGATGGAAAATCAGACACTTACCTCACTTTGTCCAAACTGCTGGAGTCAAAATCTGCTCGCTCACGAATTTGCTCATCAATGGTTTGGTGATATGATCAGTCCATCAACATGGGCAGACATCTTCCTTAACGAAGGTTTTGCAACTTTTTCTGAATCAGTCTGGGAAGAAGTAAAACCGGGCGGAAGTTACCAGGCTTATAAAACCATGATCAACAGTGATGCCAATTATTACAAACAACAAAATCCCGGATGGCCAATATATAATCCTTCATGGGCAATTGTAACTCCAACCACCAACCAGCTATTTAACACAGCTATCACCTATGCAAAAGGTTCGTGTGTGCTTGCAATGGCAAGGTATGTTCTTGGTTCTGATCTGTTTTTTAGTACCGTCAGATCATATACATCCGACCCAAATATAAGATATAAAAATTCATCGATTCCTGAATTCATTGTAAAAATGAGTGAAGCTTCGGGGCAGGATCTTTCATGGTTCTTTGAACAGTGGCTGTATGAACCAAATCATCCGAGCTACTCCAACACCTACTGGATATCCCAACCGGGTTCCAGAGACTGGACTATAAATTTTAAGGCAAGACAAACACAATCGGGCTCCACATATTACAAAATGCCGATTGAATTAAAGATATCATTCACTTCAGGTCCGGACACAACAATCAGAGTGTTTAACGATCAGAACAATCAAATCTTTACTTTTAATTTTGACAGACAACCATCTTCTCTGGTTTTTGACCCCAACGATGAAATAGTTCTTAAGACTGCCAACACTGTGATGTCAGCAGAAGAAGATCAAGTTTCACCTGTAGAATATACTTTGTACAGCAACTACCCAAATCCATTTAATCCTTCAACCACAATTAAGTTTGCTGTTCCTGAGGGAAGTGAAGTTAAACTATCAGTTTTTAATACAAATGGTGAGGAAGTTGGAGTAATTGCCAGTGGATATTTTGATGCAGGGATACACAAGGTTGAATTCAACGCAAAAAACCTCCCAAGTGGAATCTATTTTGCAGTTTTGAATTCCGGTGGGAAAATGTTAAGACAGAAGATGATTTTGCTCAAGTAGAGTTTCAGAACTTCGGAACCTCAGGACTTCTGAATCTCTTTTACACTGAGGTACTGGAGTTCTGAAACTCTGAAGTTCTGAATCTCTTTCACACTGAGGTACTGGAGTTCTGAATCTCTGGAGTTCTTTTTAATACAAGAATCGTTATATCATCCCTCATAGGGACATTGTAGGTGAAATTGTTGATTGATTTGAGGATCGACTTAATAATTTCATCGGGAGATTTAGCTGCGTTTTTGATCAGATTCTTTTCAATTCTGGCAATACCAAATTCTCTGTTGAATTCATCAACTGCTTCATTAACTCCATCGGAGTAGATGAAAAGAATATCGTTGACCTTCAAATCGATTTCAATTTCTTCAAGTGTTTTATCGAAAATGCCTTTATCACGCATGCCAATTCCGATGCCAGTCGGTTTTAATTGTTTTACTTCTCCCGATTCAGCACAAAAATGAAGGAGAGGTGTGTGCCCCGCTCTAATTGCTTTTATCTTTTCTCCTTCTTCAACTTCCAAAGCGGCAGCAGTAAAAAACAAACCCGGCTTAAAAATGGAATTTAGAACTTTGTTCAGTTCTTTCAGGACATCTTTTGCAGAGTGCTGATTTTTTGTTAAATAGGTTAAGACAGAATGGACTCTCACCATATACAAAGCGGCAAGCATCCCTTTTCCTGAAATGTCACCAAGGAGATAAAAATGTTTATTTTCAGAGGAATTCAGGGAAAAATAGTTGAGGAAATCGCCCCCAACCACCTTTGCAGGTTTTGAATAAGCGGCAACTTGAAGCCCATCATAAACAGGAGATTCGGTCATTATCAACTCCTCCTGAATATTTTTTGCAATATCAAGTTCGTTGGTAGCAGACAGTTTCTCAGCCACTTCAAATACCAGGAGTATAACTACTGTTAAAAATGAAAGCACTCCCCAAAACCACATATTCATCATCGAGGCATAGAAGAAAATTACAAATGCGAGTGAAAAGGCGATTCTTCTGACGGGAGAGAGTTTTCTGAGAAAAGTGTAAACAAGTTCTTTAAGCAGTACAAATTTGCGCTGCTTTTGTGTCATCTTCTTGTAGTCATTGCTTTTAGCGCTATCGAGGTAAAACTGATATACCTCGGGTGCTTCGGAACGAATCAGTCGGGCGACATCACCATCTTTCAGGTCACTTGTATATAACTTATATAGATTAGAGAAAAATCCTGCCAATAAAAATATTCCTTAATGAAGTGTTCAATTTACATCCATGTTTCGAATTGTGGTTATAATATTATATAACCACCCGTTTAATACGTATAAGTGGTTTAATTCTACTTCTTCAGCAATATAACGCCCCATTTTGGCGGGATTTCAAGCAGGTTATATGATGCACTAAACTTTAACTCACCACCGTTGAGCAGGTCAGCATACTTCCCATCGCGTAAAACAGTGGTTGTGCGTTTAACATCCGAATTATTTATAAAAACAAGGATTTCCTCTCCTTCAAATTTTCGTTCAAATCCAAATATTTCATGTTCGTCATCAACTTTGATCGTTTTATAACTGCCTCTTCTGAGTGATGGGTGTGAATTACGGATGTTAATCAGTTTTTTATAATGCTTGAGCAGTTCGCTGTTCACATTTACCTCTTCAGGAGCAGGGCGTTTTGAACCGTCGGGGTTATAAATTTCCGGTTGATATTCCATGTCATCCCAAACCATCGGTTTTCGACAGTCGGGATCGTTTGCTCCCCACATTCCCACTTCATCACCATAATAAATCATTGGAGCACCCACATAGGTCATTTGCAGAATGGCAAAAAGTTTTTGTTTTTTCCAGGCGGGTTCTGTCGGTTTTGCCGGATTATATTTGCCGTTTCCTGCCTTTGAAAGACCAAACCATTTACCCCAGTCACCATATCGTCCCAGGTCGGCATTCATTGCATGTGAGGCAATTCTGTTGGCATCGTGACTTCCAAAAAGGTTCTGTTGAACATACTCCACTCCACCGGGGAAAGCAGAACGGAGTTCTGCAAGTTTTTCATCAAATTCAGAAGTTGATATCCTCGTCTTCTCTGCGAGGATAAAGTCGGCACAGGCAAATCCAAAATTATAATTCATAACTGCATCAAACTCATCCCCCTGAAGATATGGTTCAATTACATCTATTGGATCGATTACTTCAGCGGTAAGGTATGCCTGGCTGTTTATCGATTTTACATGCGAGCGCCAGTCCTTCCAGAATGGATGTTTTATACAAAAGGCGACATCAAGTCTCCAGCCGTCAATACCATCAGAGGGGTCGCCGTTGCCGTTTGGATCCATCCACCTTTTAGTAATGTCGAAGATATATTTTTTTGGTTCGGTTACAATTCCGTTTTCATCTTCTTTAATTTCAGGCAGTTCTTTTACTCCAAACCAACCGTCATATTCAAATTTTGTCCCTTTTTTATTGTCTTCAAACGATTTAATTGAAAACCAGTTTTTATATCGGGACTTTTCCTGATTTTCAACAACATCTCTGAATGGGATTGATGATATCCCCATGTGATTAAACACTCCGTCAAAGATAACCCTGATTCCGAGTTTGTGAGCTTTTTGGATTAATTCAAGCACAAGTTTATCAGCATTTGTCCACTTCCAGGTAGAGGGATCATCAAATAATTCCGAGGAGATCAGTTCTCTGTCTGCTTCAGGATCATTCCCAAAGTTAGGATCAACGTGATGAAAAGAGATACCGTCATACTTGTGTAAAGATGGAGCCTGAAAAACGGGATTTAGATAGATCGCATTTATCCCCAAATCTTTAATGTAACCAAGTTTATCGATTACTCCCTGAAGATCGCCACCATACCGTCTGCGTTGCAAATTAAACCAAATATCTTTGCCATTCGCTTTTTCATACGGTTGTAGTTCATACCAGTCGCTTCCCCATGGGTGAATTTCCCAGGGAGAGGTTATATCATGTGGATAGGCACCTCTCAGGTTCTCAATTTTAGGATCGTTATTACGATTACTGTTGTGGAATCTTTCAGGAAAAATCTGATACCACACAGCGTCTTTTGCCCAGTCAGGCACAAATTCAGTTTTTGCCATTGATGAATCTCCACTGCCGGCAAAGGTGTTGGCAAGTAATAAAAGGGTTAAAGTCAATATTGAAATAAACGGGTTTTTCATAATCACATTTCCTGGAATATTTTATTCCCAAATATAGGAATTTATGTTTCCATTTAATAGTTCAGATAATTAATTCCACTTTTCTGAATATTTCCATGTATAAATTAAGTTAAAAGAACAAAAAAGCACTTTAAAATCGATTTTAGATTTTGTTTTTAGAATTATTTTGAATAACTTTAATCACATTTTTTTAGTAGTTCGAATTCCGCAAATTAAACCGGGCGGGTTCCGACTATAACATAACAAAGGAAAGCTCAAATGAGATCTTTACGACTTCTTTTCTTATTCGTTTTTTTGTTTTCTGTAGCGAATGCACAGTGGGTTGAACAAACCTCTGGCGTTACCGGTGCACTCTATTCTGTTTCAGCAGTTGATGATAATGTCTGCTGGATTGGTGGAGCTACCGGAGTGGTTTTGCGCACAGTGAATGGCGGAACCAATTGGGCAAATGTTGGCGGTGCTGGTGTTGGATCTGCTGATGTTTATGCAGTTTATGCACTCGATGCAAACACTTGCTGGGTGACAACATCCCCTGCTGCAGGTACCTACATCTACAAAACAACCGATGGTGGAACCACTTGGACACAACAACTTTTCCAATCAGGCGGCTTTGGTGATGGTATCTGGTTCAAAGATGCAAATAATGGCTTTTTCTATGGTGATCCTGTAGCCAGCAGATGGACACTTTTCAGAACCTCCAATGGTGGAACCACATGGGATTCAACCGGAATGTATCTCGCTTCCGGTGGATTCGCCGGCTGGAACAATGGCCTTTTTGTAATGGGCGACAAAATCTGGTTTGGCACAAACGGAACCAGAGTATGGTACTCACCTGACTTCGGTAACACCTGGCAATCACAAGCTACTACCGGCCAAGTCAACTCTTATACAATATGGTTCAACAATGCAAATGTTGGGGTTACTGGCGGCACAAATTTTATGGCAACCACAAATGGTGGAACCAACTGGGCAGCTCTTACCGTCCCCGGCTCAGGTAACATCTCCGGTGTCACTGGTGAAGCTACCAACTGGTATGTAACCCGTCAAGCAACCGGTCTCTATCAGTCAACGGATAATGGTACAACCTGGACCACAGCTTACACAGCTCCTGCAGGTAGTTTCTACCATATTAATAAAGCCCGCACCGGAACTGCTATTTGGGCATGCAGAAGTAATGGTGCTGTTTCCAAAGGATGGGGCGTTCCTGTTCCTGTTGAATTTACATCATTTGCAGGCACTTCAGAAAATGGATCAGTTAACCTTTCATGGGCAACCGCAACTGAAACCAACAATAAAGGTTTTGAAGTTCAGAGAAGATTCGAAAATTCAGAATTTTCAACTATTGCTTTCATCGATGGTAAAGGAACCACAACCGGTTCAAACAATTATGCTTACACAGATTCAAAAATTGAATCAGGCAAATATTTTTATCGCTTGAGACAAATCGATTTTGACGGTACATTTGCTTATTCAGATGAAATCGAAGTTGATGTTGTTGTAGTAACATCGTTTGCTTTGGATCAGAACTATCCTAACCCATTTAACCCTTCAACCTCAATTTCCTACAGATTACCTGAAGCTTCAGATGTAGTTGTTAAGATTTATGATGTTATGGGTAACGAAGTTGCAACACTTGTTAATGGAAGACAGGATGCAGGAGCACATCAGGTAGTTTTTGATGCTGCCAAACTTTCCAGCGGATCATATATCTATTCGATCAAAGCCGGAAATTTTTCTGCTACAAGAAAAATGATCCTGATGAAATAATGCAGTAATGCAATAATCCAAAAAAGCAGTAATATTTTTGACCAAGAGGCTGTTCATGAAAATGAGCAGCCTCTTTTTTTATTATTGGTATATTTACAGATTCAATAACAAATTTTCTGAAGATGAAACTTTACACTACCCTTATATTTTTTACAATTTTTGGAACCGGATTATTTGCGCAGTCAAATAAATGGACTACACTCGAAGAACTTACTCTCACGCTGCCTGAACATGAAGCTCTGGCCTTGTTTGAAGGGGAGTGGGATGTGCAAATTGAATTCTTTTTTGATAAAGATGACGGAAAAGCCTTAAAAGGTGCCGGTGACTCAAAAAATCAGGTGGTTCTCGGAGGAAGATTTATTGAATCCCGCTCGCAAAATATCGCTTTTGGGATGTCAATTACCTCCATTGCCTATCTTGGATATGATGTGAGACTGCAAAAATATACCCTTTATTCAATGGATGAATTGGGAAATTTTGCAATAAATGCTTATGGAGATTTCAAAAAAAGTGATGCCAAGTTTATATTTGAGGGGAACACAATGGATTATGTAACCCGAGAAGACCAGATGTTCAGGATTATTTATGATTTTGAAGGGGAAGACCTGATTAAATATGAGGTCGATTTCCTTCTTCCCGATGGATCTTATAAACCTTACATCAATGCTGAATTCAGGAGGAAACAATGAATTGGTGGGTGGTGAAGTCGGAACCCGATGTTTTTTCAATCGATGATCTGGAAAAATCTCCCAATAAAACGACATATTGGGACGGAGTCCGCAACTATCAGGCAAGGAATTTCCTTCGTGATTCGATGAAAATTGGTGATAAAGTTCTCTTTTATCATAGTAGTACAGACCCGATGGGAGTTGCAGGCTGGTGTGAAGTAGTGAAAGAGGGATACCCCGATTCATCCGCGTTTGATCCACAATCCCACTATTTTGATGCCGCATCCACTCCTGACAATCCTGTTTGGATTATGGTGGATATCAAATTAATTGAAAAATTCCCTCGTCTTGTTACTCTGCAGGAGATTAAAGAAAATCCAACATTGAAGGACATGACTTTAATTAAGAGAGGGAACAGATTATCGGTTTTTCCTGTAAAAGAAGAAGAGTTTAATGAGATATTAAGGCTTGTTAAGAAGTAGGAACAAGGTGTTAAGTTCCTTAAAATTCCGATCGTTTTCATGTCCACAGGTGATGTGATTCGACACTTACAACCTTCAATTTCACTATCTTTACAACAAGATTTACTGTTTTTTGGCAATTATAAAAAGAAATTTATATCCGGATGAATCTGGAAACTGACTTAATAATTTTTACATCGACGGCTCTACTTTCACTATTATTGCTCACTGCCATTTACCTGGCTTTTAGAGCTTACAGGAAAAGTAAGGGGATGTCAGAGAATCTGCACGAACGCGATTTTCAATTGCCAATAGACAAACAAAAACTCTATTTTTACGGCTCATTTTTTAACCCTGATTCACCTCTCCCCTCGCGGAAAAGATTTATTCCCCTATACATTTCAGTAATTTCACTCTATATACTTACGGTAATATGCTTCTACACAGGATTGCTGCTCTTTGCATGGTTGTTTAACTTCCTGATATTTGCGGTGGTTCTATTTGTGGGAGTAAAATTTATCAAAATTCTAATTGACGACAAAACAGCATCAAAGATTATATAAAACAGAGGAACCATGGAACATTTTACCATAGTTAGCAACAATCTTATACTTAGAGACCTTACATATTTGCGTGACAAACACACACCACAAAGAGATTTTAGACACGCACTCGACAGAATAGCCTATTCCATTTGTATCTCACTCAGTTCAAATATTATAATGAAGGATGTTGAAGTCGAGACTCCACTTGAAGTTACAAGTGGAAAAAAGATTGCAAGTGAGATAGTACTTGTGCCAATTTTAAGAGCGGGATTAAGTATGGGAAATGCTTTTCTTCAACTTCTTCCTCAGGCTAAAATGGGACACATTGGTCTTAAAAGAAATGAAGAAACTCTCGAACCAATTGAATATTATTATAAAACTCCACAGGATTTAGAGACTGCCCAGGTGATCATTCTCGATCCAATGCTTGCAACAGGTGGAAGTGTCTCTGCTGCTGTTACATTTTTAAAAAGGGGCGGTGCAAAAAACATAATTATAGCTTCGATTATCTCAGCACCTGAGGGTGTTACCAGAGTATTAAACGATCATCCCGATGTTTATATCTATACTGCTGCCTACGATCGTGGTCTGAATGAGAAGGGATACATTGTTCCCGGTCTTGGTGATGCCGGCGATCGCGTTTTTGGAACATTATAATCCAATAATCCAATAATGCAGTAATTGTAATTAAAAAATGGATACAGACCTCGATAATTCGAGATGTGTATCCATATTAATATTGAAGGGATTTGGGACTTTTTGAGTAATTAAGAACCTTATAAATTCATTACTCAAGTTCTCAGGTGCTCAAGTGCTCTCTATCTGAAGAGATTCTTTTCCTGTTTTACATTAAGAGCTTCACCAACTTCATAAAGGGCTCTTTCGAGGTCTTTTATGATGTCTTTGTGGTTTTCGATACCAACTGACAAACGAACAAGTCCTTCAGTGATCCCGGCTTCTTTTCGGGCATCAGGTCCCATTGAAAAATGTGTCATGCTCGCGGGATGCTGAATAAGGGATTCAACTCCACCAAGGCTCACAGCCAACTGACAAAGTTTAACCGAATTCATCATAATTTCACCGGCATCATATCCACCTTTTAATTCAAAAGTGATCATTCCGCCATGTCCCTTGTGCTGTTTCAGGCCCGTGAAATACTGAGGATGTGATCTTAACCCTGGGTATTTAATCCACTCAACCATTTCATGTTTTTCAAGGAATTCAGCTACTTTTTGGGCGTTTTCGGAATGTTTTTCCATTCTAATAGCAAGAGTTTTAATTCCTCTGTGTACCAGGAATGAGTTAAACGGGTCAATTACTCCACCTGTCTGATTTAACACTTTTTTCATGAGTGTATAATCAGCCATTTCTTTTGCTACAACGATTCCCGCAACAACATCAGCGTGTCCGTTGAGGAATTTTGTCATCGAATGAATTATAATATCTACACCAAATTCAAATGGTCTCTGAAGTGCAGGTGACATAAATGTATTGTCCACACAAACTTTTGCACCAAATTCTTTTGCAATTTTAACTATTTCTGCCAGGTCAGAGATGGCGAGTGTTGGATTACCGGGAGTTTCTACAAATACAAGTTTAGTATTCTCTTTCATCGCGGCTTTTACATCTTCAGGATTGGTAGTATCTACAAAAGAGATTTCAACGCCAAACCTTGCATAAACTGTTCTGAGTAAGGTGTTTGTTGGCCCATAAACTGCTTGTGAACAAACTATATGTGAACCGTTGCTGAGGTAAGTGGCAAAAACTGTATTAATAGCTGCCATACCACTTGCACAACCCATTGCTTTTACACCGCCCTCAAGGGCAGCAACAGAATCTTCCATCGCTTCAATAGTCGGGTTGCTCATTCTCGTATAAATGTGCCCCTTCCCCTCACCGGAGAACAATGCAGCACCATGTTGTGCTGATTTAAACTTAAAAGTTGAAGTCTGATATATCGGCGGAACTACCGCACCAAATTCATCTTCATCAATGCCTGCATGTACACACATCGACTCAAAATTAAGATTTTTAGGATCTTTCATATGTATCTTCCAAATTTTTCAAAAATTCAATCTACTAATATAGTACTTCGGAACCTCGGAACCTCGAAACCCCGTTGCTATTAAGAACCCCAAACTTTTGGAATACTGAATTTCTGAAGTACTGAGGTTCCGAATCTCTGCAGTTCTCAATAATAAATCGCATGCACCTCAATCTCTTCGGCGGAGGGATCATTTTCTTTTATGAATTTGATAAAATCGTTGTTGTAATATTCCTGGTGATTTTCTTCAAAATCCTTTTTTAGTGCTTCGATCTCTTCATAACTAAGATTGGTTTTGAAATAGCTTTTTATGCCTTCGTCATCATAGATCTTGAAGTAATTTCTTTGGTTGTTCATTTTGGTTGCTCCTGAGTTAGATTAGTATCTCATGTGAATGCAGAATATCGGAGAAAAGCTCATCTTTAATTGATTCGGCATTTCTCTTAGCGTGCGAAAGTGAATTAATAATAAATCTGTTTGCGATAAAGCGTTTGCGTGAATCTTTTTCAGCTTCATCAAGCAACAGATAACCTACATAAATATAACTGTAAAGTTCAACAAGGTCTTTTGCTGCAACATCTTGAAAGACAGGGTCTTTTTTGTCGAGTACATACTTGACACATTCATTAAAGATTATCCTGATTTCCTTGAGGAAATTTTGTAGTCTTGTTAACCCCGAATCGTAAGATTTGGCTTCTTTTTTGGTAATAAAATCGACAAGAACATCAGAAAAGACACCGGAGGCAGCAGCCACGATTTGTAGTTGTGATGTTCCCTCATAAATGTTGGTGATTCTTGCATCGCGTGCCAATCGTTCAACCTTAAACTCACGCATGTAACCTGTACCACCGTGAATCTGAAGAGCATCATAAGTAATCTTGTTTGATGCTTCTGTCACGATGTATTTTGCCATTGGAGTTAAAAGATTAGCCAGTCTGGTTACATTTTTTAGTCTGGCATTGGCTTCTGCAAAAGGTTTACCCTCTTTTTTCAGGTTTTCAATCACCTCTTCAAGTTTTTCTTTGAGATCAACCATTATCGCAGTGGAATAGAGCAGTGACCTGTTACTTTCAAGTGTAACTCTCATATCCATAAGAATATTGGTAACTACGGGTAGATTGATAATCGGTTTTCCAAACTGTTCCCGCTCTTTTGCATATTTTAATGCCTCTTCATAAGCAGCCTGCGATATTCCAAGTGCTTGCGCAGAAACTCCTGCCCGAGCCCGAAACATAAGATCAAGAACATATTTAATTAGTCCCATTCTTCTGGTACCAACAAGTTTGCAAGGGGTATCATTAAACTGAAGTTCACAAGTTGGAGAGCCGTGAATACCAAGTTTGTGTTCAATTCTACGAACTTTAACTGTTTCGTCGCCGTAACACACAAAAAGACTTAATCCTCTGCCATCTTTTGAACCGGCTTCACTTCTTGCAAGAACAAGCAACACTTCACCATTTCCATTGGTGATAAATCTTTTAACTCCTCTTAGGAACCACTCACCTTTTTCGTTTTGATATGCAGAAAGTTTTACCGCTTGCAGGTCACTTCCGGCATCCGGTTCTGTAAGAGCCATTGCACCGGTGAACTCACCTGTCGAAAATCTTGGGAGGAATTCTTCAGCAAGTTCTTCACCACCAAATTTCCTTATTGTATCGGCAATATCCTGAAGACCAAACAGGTTCATCAGTGATGCATCTGCACGGGAAACCATCTCAACAGCAACCATATAGATGAAAAATGGAAAATTGAGCCCTCCATATTTTCTTGGAAGGATCATTCCCATCAAATCTGCCTGGGCAAGTTGTTGTAAATTCTTTTTGGTGCCTTCTGCATAAGAAACTTTTCCATCAACAAAAACAGCACCCAGTTCATCAACTCCGGCCGCTCTTGGTTCAATAAAATTAGCAGAAAGATCACCAACCACTTCGAGAACGGCACGGTAGTTTTCCATTGCATCCTCAAAAGAGACAGGAGCAAAGTTATAGTGAAGAGCTTCTTTATAGTTCTCTTCAAACAATGAAATTACTTCTCTTACCTGTTCAGAATCAAAATTTTTGAAATGAAACTGAATATCGCTGTTATCTGTAAAATAATTTGGCATTTGTTTTTCCTATTTCAACTTGCTCTTGTAAACTTCAATGAATTTTGGAATAATAGTTGTGGCATCACCAACAATTCCATAGTGGCTTACTCCAAATATTGGTGCATCAGGGTCGCTGTTTATTGCGATAATCTTTTTTGCCTCCTGCATCCCGGCACGGTGTTGAATGGCACCTGAAATACCGATTGCAATGTAAAGTTTTGGTCTTACTGTCACACCTGTTTGTCCAACCTGTCTCTCCGAAATAATAAATCCGGCATCAACTGCTGCACGACTTCCCGCCACTTCACCACCGAGTGTGTGGGCAAGTTCTTCAACAAGTTTAAAGTTTTCTTTGGTGCCGAGACCATAACCACCGGAAACAATTACCGGGGCGGCCTTTAAATTCACTTTATTTTCTTCGTAATGCTGCTCGATCACTTCAACAAGATCATCCTCATCTGCTTTTACAAACGGGATCGACTCGATTACAACCGGGTTTGGTTTTTCAATTTTGTGAGATTCCATCACTCCTTCTCTAACCGTGGCCATCTGGGTTTCAGTGTCGGGGGTTATGATGGTGGCGATGATATTTCCGCCAAAAGCTGGTCTTATCTGAAGAAGCAGCTCTTTATATTCCTGATTCAGATATTTAACATCTGAAATTTGAAGATCTGTACAGTCAGCAGTTAATCCACTTTTAGTGAAAGAAGCAACTCTCGGAGCTATGTCCCTGCCAATTACTGTGGCACCAAAAAGGACAATCCGGGGTTTCCTTTCGGTTATCAATGTGTTCATTATTCGTGCATAGGGAAGAGTCCGAAAATATTTCAGCTCGGGAGCATCCACAAGAATTGACTCTGAAACACCATAATTAAAAGACTCTTCAGCAATGTGCCTTACATTTTCACCGATCACAATCGATTTAAGAGTTGAGCCTGTGGTTGCTGCCAACTTGTATCCTTTTGACAAAAGTTCGAGACTCACATCGGCTGGTTTGCCGTTGCGAACTTCGATGAATACCCAAATTTCATTCTTTTTTTTCATTGTCCTATCCGAATATGTGGTCAGCTAAAAGTTGATCGATCAGTTTTTCAAGTCCCTCACGGGTCGGTTCCACCATAATATGATTTCCACCCCCGAGAATAACTGAATCAACTTTGTGAACTTTAGTTGGTGAGCCTTTAATTCCGCATCTTTCAGCGTCAAGTTCCAGTTCATCCATGGTAAGAGTTGGGATGAATAGATTTTTCTCTTCATATTCATGACGGAGAGTATCAGTATAAAGCAGGCTGTTTCCTTCTGTCAGCTTTTCGAGGTCCATAAGTGATTTGGCACCTTTATAAGCCATTACCCTTTTTGCACTGAAAGGTCTTGGTTCTGCTGCATCTTTAAGTACTGTAAGAAGAAAAGGGAATTTTGCTTTTACTATCTCGTAACCACCATCAATTTTTCTTCTGATTTTGGCGTGAGTGTCGGTCATTTCAAGAATTTCTTCCACATAAGTAACCTGAGGCAGATTTAATTTTTCGGCAGTTTGGGGACCAACTTGTGCAGTGTCACCATCAATTGCCTGTCTTCCGGCAAAGACAAGGTCATATCCACCTGTTTTTTTTATCGCTTCACTTAATACATAGGAGGTTGCAAGGGTATCAGCACCGGCGAATTTTCTGTCACTTATCAGATATACTGAATCGGCACCCATATAAAGGCACTCACGGAGGATATCCGAGGCTCGTTGGGGACCCATTGTTATTGCAGTTACTGTTCCGCCAAATCTATCTTTTACTTGCAGGGCAAATTCAAGCGCAACTCTGTCTTCATTATTAAAAATTGCAGGCAATTTTGAACGGTTAACTGTTCCGTCCTCTTTCATCACACTTCCCGAGATATTTGCAGTATCGGGAACCTGCTTTACCATTACGATGGATCTAAACACTTATGGCTCCAAAATTATAAAAACTTTCATTATTAAAATAAGAGATTCAGGATATTTTCACAACAGGTTTTTTTTAATGCAATAATTCAATAATCCAATAATGCAGTAATGCAGTAATCCAATAATGCAGTAATGCAGTAATCCAATAATGCAATAATGTTTTGATTACAAAGATTATCGAATAACCTTTTCCCTTGGAGAGAGATATATATTCGTAGCCATAACATCCAACCCCAACCATTTTTACCCCGTTTGTGGGGTTAAATATTTGTAGCGTCCGGATCGCCGACTGTATAATGAAATGTCGCAATGTGAACTTGTGAATATCCTCGGAGAGGATTATATATTCGTAGCCATAACATCCAACCCCAACCATTTTTACCCCGTTTGCGGGGTTAAATATTCATAGCGTCCGGATTGCCGACTGCAATACAAAATACCGTATCTGAAAGTTCACAACAAATAACTGCTTAAATGATAATTCTTTTTAATAAATTCAATTCGCTAAAATCAACTTTTCGATCAAAACACGATTGAGATTCTTTGATTGATCGGGGCACAATTTTCGCAGGTGGATTCCTGGATTTTCTTATTAATTGACAACAAAAAATAAAAAAGAGAATCAAAAATATCTGATGGAAAAACCTCAAATCGCACCGGTGATACGAGCCATTATCGTAGATGATGAATTTCACGGCAGGGAGAACCTCAAGAAGATTATCGAGTTATACTGCCCTGAGGTAACGGTTCTCGAATCTGCCGAATCGACTGTTCAAGCTGCAAGATTTGTGAGAGAATTGAAACCTGATGTGGTATTCCTCGATATCAATATGCCGGTTCTTGATGGATTCGACTTCCTGAGTGAGTTCGAAGATCGTAATTTTATGGTTGTTTTGGTCAGTGCTTACTCAGAATATGGGATTAAAGCTGTGAAAGCCGGTGCAGTTGACTATCTTCTAAAACCTGTAAATATCAAAGAACTTAAACTCACCATTAAAAAACTTATCTCCCTCAAGAAAAAACAGATTGAGGAGAGCCCCTATTTTGAGAATGATAAACTCGTTGTCCCCGATGTCCATGGTTTTAATATTATTAGTCTCGATGAGATAATAAGAATTGAAGCCGAAGGGAGCTACTCAAAAATTTACCTTACAGATGGTAAATGCAGAATAGTGACAAAAACTCTGAAGGATTTTGAGGATTCCCTGCCTGAGCAGTCATTTTTCAGGGTTCATAAATCACATATTGTGAATCTGAAATATGTGAAGGAATATTCCGGTATCGATGGTGGATCGGTAAAAATGACGGACGGCAGCAAAGTTGAAGTCTCCCGCAGGAAAGCCGTTGATTTTGTAAAAAAAATAAAATCGGGATTGAGATCGGTTTGAAAACAGTTTCACGATCTGCTGTCACCATTTTAATCTTTATCCTGGTGTCAATTCTCCTGAAGGCACAAACTCCTCCCTTTTATCATTACACTTCAAACGAAGGCCTTGCTTCTTCAACTGTGTTCAGCATGGTTCAGGACAGGGAGGGGTTTATCTGGTTTGGTACCCTTGGTGGACTTACCCGTTTTGATGGTAAAAATTTTGTTTCGTTTGGAGTGAAAGATGGTCTGAATTCAAATTCAATTGTTAATTTGGCAGTAGGATCAAATGGTGAACTTTTTGCAGCAACATATGAAAAAGGAATTAATGTAATAAAAAACGGGAAGATTTTGAATTACATTCCAATAAATACTTCCGAACCTTTTCATGTTGCAAACATTTTTTTAGACGGTAAAAAAACCAACGGGCAACGGCTCTATGCGTATAAAAATGCCGGATTCATCCGCATAATCGATGAAACAAAAGATGGCAAAAAGAGTTTATCGACCATCAAGGGGGCACCCCCGGAAATTATCCGGGCAAATTTACTTGAGGATGGAACGCTGATTGTTACTGCAAAAGAAGGACTTTTTAACCCTGAAGAAGGAGTTTTAAAGGAATTAACGATTAGTGGTTTACCTGAAGGCCCCATCTATTGCATCACACCATTAAAAGATGGCAGTTACCTTGTTGGTATGACGAGTTTGGTTTTAAGAATAAAAGACAACAGGGTAATTGAAAAAATTATTACGCCAAAAACCAATGGCACCAATAGTGTTGTCGAAATTTTTAAAGACAGTGGGGGAAATGTCTGGTTTTCTTTGATGAATAAGGGTTTTTTTATGTTGCCAAATGGAGGAGACTCCATTATTAACATGGGCGCAAAATTTAACCTCACTGAAGCTCACATAAATAATTATTTGGAAGATAAAGAAGGAAATGTCTGGTTTAGCGTTCACGGGAAGGGAGTATATTGTCTAAATAATCTCTATTTATCCATTTTTCGTGAGACAGATGGACTTAGCAACGACAATATAAATTCCATACACAGGTTACCCTCAGGCAAAATTATTGCAGGGACATTTAACGGATTAAATCTTCTTAGTGGTGATAAATTTAAGAGGATCGCTACTAATGCATCCACAGCGATGAATGAATATATTTATAATATAAAAACTTTTAGTGGCGAACTTTTTGTTTCAGGTGTATTTAATATCAATGAGTTCTCAACCATCTCTATTGCCGGGATGAAGCTAAACCTTGTGAACAGGACTGCCTTTTGTAAAACTTCAAAAGGGCTATATCTTTTTGGGACTATTGGCAACAATCTACTTGTAAGTGATAAACCGGTAAAAAATGTTAAAGAATATTTTAATTTTTATCTGGAAGACAATAGAGACAAGTTAAACAGGGTGATCGATATTATTGAGGATTTTGAAGGTAATATCTGGGTGGCTATGGGGACAGGTCTTTGCAGAGTAAACAATCTCAAGTTGGAAGACGGAAAAACTTCAGGTGAGAGAAAATTTTTCCGTGAATACCCCGTTTTGTTGGCGAGAGTTAATTCAATCTGGTTGGAAGGAAAACAAAATGTCTGGTTTGCTTCAGACAAAGGTATAGCTGTTTATGAGTTTACTACAAAAGAAATGAGGAGTTATACCGAACTTAATGGGGTCGATTTGTCTTCTTCCACCTCAGTTTTAAGAGATAAAGATGGCAGATTGTGGGTTGGGACAATGAAAGGCCTATTTGTTTTTGAAAAAGGAGAATACAAGTTTTTAGACAGAAAAACAGGCTTACCATCAAATGAGATTTTATCACTGGATTTGGGCAATAAAACCAATGAAATAGCTGTCGGAACAAGCGCCGGGCTCGCCATTCTTGATATAATAAAATTTAACAAATACTCACCCCTCACACTGAATGTAATCATTACCGGATTTAAAGGGGGAGATTCAGTCTTCACTCACTTTGACAATCTTATTCTTGAACCCGATCAACAAAATGTAACAGTCAATTTTGCAGGATTAAATTTTTCATCGCCGGGGGCTGTCACCTATCGATACAAATTAAACGGTGATTGGGTAGAAACAGAAAACGATTTTTTATCTCTGGCATCCCTTCCGGCGGGTGACTATGAATTGCAGATTGTTGCAAAAACAAGAAATGGTGGTTGGGGGAGACCGGCAATCATCGACTTTACGATTCGCCCGGGTTTTTTTGAGTCAATCTGGTTTAAAGTACTTATAGCAATCTTCTTTTTGGTGACAGGGCCACTGATTCTTCGCTGGCAACTGAATGTCCAAAGAAAAAGGAGTAGAGAACAACTTGAACTGACTGAGAGAATTAATCAGCTAAAACACCAGGCTCTTTCAGCTATGATGAATCCTCATTTTGTCTTCAATGCACTAAATTCTGTTCAATATCTGATTAACAGTAACAAAAATGAAGAAGCGAACGACTACATTGCGATGATGGCAAAATTGATGAGAATGAACCTCGAAACCGCCGGAAGTGGCTTCATTTTCCTCTCCCAGGAAATATCCCGATTAAAACTCTATCTCGACCTTGAAAAACTAAGACTTGGCGACAAATTTGTGTGGGAGATCAACACCGGGAATGATGTTGACCCTGAACGAGTGATGATCCCAAATATGATTATTCAACCTTTTGTTGAAAACTCCCTCTGGCACGGGATAATTGAATCGGGACGAAGTGGAATATTAAACATCTCTTTTCATTTTGAAGAAATAACTTTAAAAACCGAGTTGGACAGGGCATTGGTTATCAAAGTAACCGATAATGGTATTGGGATTCAACAAGCCAAAAAGAACAAAAAAGTGGATCATATCTCAAAAGGGATTGAAATTGTTGAAGAACGGTTGCGTCTTTTGAGTTCAAAAATGGAAATTCCTCAACCAATTTTATTCGAAGATCTTTCAAGTCGCGGCCCTGAATCTCAAGGCACCGAAATCGTTATTTCACTTCCTTCATCTCTCTACAGGATAAAAGATAGATAAACCTGATTTCGGAAACTCCGCCGTTAAATTAAAGATACATACCGTTAAATAAATAAACCCAACCATTAGTTACTCCTCTCTTTTTATACCGACAGTCCTTTTGCAATTTGCAGCAAAACAAGGAGCATTTTATGTTTTTTTTAAAGAAATTAGTCAACTTTTTTTCTCGGTCTGATGGACAAAAAAGCGCAAAAAGGTCATCTGCACCCGTTGTGATTATCAGGCGAGAAAGAGAACCGAATACCTTGACGAGAGGTAAAAACAAAGATGAGAACAAGGGATCGAGCTTGACCCCTAAGCTGGTATTAATCCCAATTCTCTTTCTCCTCCTCATCTCTCCCGGGGTTGCGCAGTGGCAGCAAACAAATCTCTCCGGAGCCATCAACGGACTTTTCTACGACGGAACAAACCTGTTTGCAGCTACAAACGCCGGAGTACTCAGGAGCACCGACGACGGAGTAAACTGGAACGGTGAGAATGCAGGTTTAACGACTCTCACTGCCCGAAATTTCACCACAAGCGGCACTGATATTTTTGTTGTTACTTTGTCGGGTGGTATCTACAGATCGGCAAACGGGCCTTCTTGGAGCTGGAGCCTTCTGCAATCAGGAAGCTTCCATTGTCTCCTTACCTCCGGTTCAACAATTCTTGCCGGGTCCATTGGTGGTGGTATCTACATCTCCAACAACAATGGAAACACCTGGGCACAATCGAACACCGGACTGGGAAATCTGAATGTTTGGGCACTTTACGGGACCGGATCGGCGATTTATGCGGGCACGACCGGAGGAGTCTTCAAGTCAACCGATAATGGTGCCACATGGGCTGCCGCCAACTCGGGGATTTTATCTCTCGATATTCGCGGTTTCATCTCAGTCGGCTCGACACTTTTTGCCGGAAGTATTGGAGGAGGGATTTACAGATCCACTGATGCCGGCGCAACCTGGGCTTTCGTCGCCGGAGGGTCTGTTGATGCTTTCGCCCTGACCTGTGGAACGGATATCTACGCAGGGGCGACCAACAACGGGGGAATAAGCAAATCTACAGACAATGGACTCACCTGGGTGGGTGACAATTCAGGTCTTATAAACACTTCTGTCACAGCATTCGCCTCAACTCCAACGCATGTTTTTGCAGGCACTTTTGGAGGGGTCTATAAGAAAACACTTTCATGTCCCGTTAGTAATTGCACAACCTGGGATTTATTCAATTCAGGAGCGGTTACAACAACAGCTGCCAACATGAATGCCACACCAGAGGCAATTGGTCCCGGCACAACAGCTCCCTTTATGTCTGTTTTTACCCCCTATGTTTCAACAGGTCAACGACTTTGGGTCGGTAATACAGGCTGGGTTGCAGGAGCCCGTGATCCTAACAGGTACATCGAGTTTAATGTACAGGCAACTCCGGGTAATCAGCTTACTGTTAATCAGGTTACATTTAATTATGGAGACAATACATTAACTACAAACCTGAATATTTTGCAATCTCAAGTATTTTTCTCCACAGACGGCTGGTCAACAAGTACTCAGATGGGTGGAACGCTCAATTATCTGAATACTGCCATGCAGACCTTTAATGTTTCCATTCCCGGAGGTCTTGTTGTTCCCGTAGGGCAACAGTTTTCTGTAAGGATATTTCCTTATGCTCCTAACGGTAGCAACCCGATGAGTCCCTCGTTTGCAATTCACAATAATGTGCAAATATGCGGGGAATCCATTCCTTACGTTCCACCGACGACTACATGTGTCACCTGGAATTTAATCAGTTCCGAAGCTGTCTCCTCAATATCGGGTAACATTACTGCCACTCCTGAGGTATTGGGTCTCGGCACTTCTGCTCCATTCATGTCAATATTTTTGCCTTACACAGTCAATGGACAGAGATTATGGCTCGGAAATGCAGGCTGGCCCGCAAGCAATCGTGACCATAACAGGTATATCGAGTTCACCGTCTCTCCAACTCCGGGGAATAATCTGACTGTTAATACTGTCTCGTTCTTTTATGGAGATAACCCGGGCTTAACTAATTTTAATATCCTTCAGGGGGAAGTGTACTACACCGTGAACAACTGGTCAAATACTTTCCAACTGGGAACTACTTTTACTTATTTGAATACAGTGACTCAGACATTTAACCAGACAATCCCTGGTGGCGTTCTTGTACCAAACGGTGGAACCTTCAAAATGAGGATTTACCCCTGGTCTGCTGTTGGCAGCAATCCAATGAACCCGTCTTTTGCAACTCATAAAAATGTTACAATATGTGGTTCAACAACAACCGCCCCCCCAAACACCGCCTCCATCTGTGGAACAAAGTTTAATGATCTAAATGGTAACGGCTTGATGGATCTGAATGAACCGGGTCTCCCCGGGTGGACGATCACTTTGGGGACTCCAAATACTCTTCCTGTTGTCACTGATGTGAACGGCGATTACTGTTTTACCGGTTTGGGTGCCGGAAATTACACAGTATCCGAGGTTCAACAGCCCGGATGGATTCAAACATACCCTGCTTCTCCGGGCACTCATTCTGTCACACTGATTGCAGGCCAGCAGCTTGAAAATGTAAATTTTGGAAATATGCTTGCAACTCTTAATTGTGACTCACTTTCTGCAACCGCTGTTAGAACCAATCCCGATGATTGTAATTGGGCACTTAGTCTAAATCAACCGGCCAGTCTCCCCGGTATTGCCTCGGTTCAGGTGGTATGTTTGCTTCCTAACCAGTTTACAACGGGAACAGGATTGGGCACTAATTACCAGAACTGGTTCACTTCAGGAAATAACATCTTTACACCTCCAACAGGTCTTGTCCCCGGTGGTGATCTGAACAATTTCTTTAATATGTCACTTCTTTATGTAACAACTCCTCAGCTGGTTGTGGTAAATTGGATCGATACATTGGGGAATATTGTTTGTTCAGATACAGTTGAACTCGATTGTGAGATTGCTTGCACTACCATAATAGAAGATACTGTGGTCTGCAACGACGGGAATCCAATTCTTAAATTCAGGTTTATTAATGACGCTGATTTTAATATGTCAAACATCCAATACACTGTGGTTTCTCCATCAGGAGTAACGGTTAATCCATCAAATGTTACCCTCACAACTCCGGTTAACCCGGGTCAAATCTCGGGCCTGCAAAGTGTTCTGATTTCGGGTGCTTCGGTTGGAGATACAGTACATCTATCAGTTAAATATACAAGTTCTGACGGTTGTTGCTGGTGTTATGGAAAAATAACAGTGATAATTCCTGATTGTTACACTTTCTGCGATTCACTCGGTGTTAGCGCAGTAGGAAATCCAAAAAACTGTTCTTACGACATCTCACTCTTTAATAACAGTACGATGGTCTTCTCAAGTGTGCAGTTTGAATTGATTTCAGGCGGAGTTTTCACTAACTTCACTGCAGCAAACACAGGCTGGGGTTTCACAAATGTTTGGCCTAACAACAGCATTACTCTTGTTAAAATGCCAATTTCATCCGGAATTGGAACGGGGACTTTCAACAGTATCCTCAACATGAGTATATCACAATATACAAATCCAATCCAGACAATTGTTGTTAGATGGATCAAAAACGGTGTTGTGATGTGTACTGATACTCTTCAGTTCACATGTATCCCAACTGTTCCACCGGAAAATGACTGTTCACAGTTGATCGATCAGACGCTTACTTGTAGGGCTGATGGCTCATTTATGTTCAAGTTCCGCATTCAGAACAATTCGAGTATCATCTCCACCGGATATGGAATTAATCCAACAACTCCGGGAGTCACCTTCTCGAAAACGCTTGTAAACAATGTTTCCATTCTACCGGGTCAGGTTTCACCATTCGACAGTTTGATTGTGACGGGAATTGCTCCAAACTCAACACTCTGCTTCCAATCGGCGATCTTCACAACTGTAGTACCGGGCGACACGGTTTATAACTTCTGCTGCCACAGTGATACATTGTGTATAACTACACCTGACTGTGGTTTATCGGATATCAAAGACACTGAAATTCCGAAGGAATTTGAACTGTTGCAGAATTATCCTAATCCGTTTAATCCTTCAACTACAATCAGTTACACTTTGCCACAGGCTGGTTCTGTAAAACTGACTGTATATGATCCTCTCGGAAGGGAAGTTGCGGTTCTTGTTGATGAATATAAAAACGTTGGCAGATATACAGTTGTATTTGATGCAACAATGCTCAATTCAGGAATTTATTTCTACAGAATCGTCTCGGGCGAGTATAACCAAACCCGGAAGCTCATTCTGCTGAAGTAGACGATTTAATACAAAACAGTTTAATCGAAATAGTAAAAAGAAGAAGCTCCAAAAGGGGCTTCTTCTTTTTCGTTTTAAAAGTATATTTTGCACTATAAAAAATGATCTTTTTATCTGTTTTATTAATCGATTTTAGCGATTTGTCGCTCATGTGAAACCAAACGCAAAAGGTAACCTTATGTCAAGAAGTTTTCTCTCCATTGTTCTGTTTTTCGCCCTCTCTCTCACCGTGGTTTTTGCTCAAGAAGGTGTTGAATTCCTCAGCCCCACCCCTACAGGAAGTGTTATGGTCGAGATTTCCATTGTTGATAAAAATATCGCCTGGGCAGCTGGAACCCTTGGAACAGTTTTAAAAACTACTGATACAGGTAAAACATGGCAGCAAATAAAAACAGGCGAAGATATCTGGTACACTTCAATTGATGCAATTAGTGCAGATAAAGTTTTCCTTACTTCATGGAATCAAAATCTTCAATGGACAACAGATGGCGGAAAAACCTGGAAATCAGAGCAGATAGGCAAACTTTCTTACTTAAAAAAGGTCCAATTTATCGATGTTAACAACGGTTTTCTCATCGGTAGTAAAGAACTTGGTGAATACGAATTTGAACCCGTTCTCCAACTCTGGGTTACAACAGATGGCGGCACAACATGGAATGAAAGAAATCAGTCACTAAAAATGGATCCCGCCGATTTCTGCTTCTTTTCAACAAAAATTGGTATCGCCACGGTAAAAGCAGTTGATGGAAGCATCAACGATGATATCTACAGAACCACAGATGGTGGTATTACCTGGAACCCTGTTAAAACAACTCCAAACATCTCAATTTCCGGTATCTCCCTGGCTGATACAAAAACCGGTTATGCAGTTGGGGAAGTGGCTGTAAATCCAAGTGACAAAACCTCTTTAAAAATTGTTGTGTTGAAGACTGATGATGCTGGAGCAACATGGAAATCAACCGATTTACCTGTATCTTCCATTTCCAGTGAAGGAAAAGAATCTCATTTTATCTATTTTTTGAACAACAAAACCGGCTGGATTATTAAATCAAATCCATACACAGATGCCTCAAGAAGTGACCTCCTTAGAACCAATGACGGTGGAAAAACATGGGAAAAAACCTGGTCTTCAGACGAAACAGGCGTAAGTAGAATCGGCTTTTTTGATGAAAACACCGGCGTTGTGCTCCCAGGATTATGGTTCCTTATTCCAAAAATATACAGAACAGCAGATGGCGGCAACAACTTTACTCAATTGGCAAACGGACTTGAATCAAATTTCACTACTCTCTCTTTCCCTGATGTTAAAACAGGATTTGCAGCAAACAACAAAGGTGTAATAAAAACCGTTGACGGAGGTTACACCTGGAAACAATCCTTGGAAGCAAAATTCAGCTATTTTGAACAGATTACCTTTTTCAACCTGAATGAAGGGCTTGTTATTCTAAGAGATGAAGAGGGTGGAGGTAACATCTATAAAACTGCAAACGGTGGAGATACTTGGACTTCCTCCCCTTTAAAATTTAATGGATATGCACAAAAGTTTATTTGCATCGATTTAAACACTATTTTAGCTACTGTTATCCAACTTGATAACAAAAATGTGATTAAGTCAGAAGATGGTGGTAAAACCTGGAAAAATTTAGTGTCTTTTTCCGGAAAAGAAATCGATATTTACGACATACAATTCACCGATAAAAGAAATGGCTGGCTGCTTGCTACAATGGTACTCCCAGGTGCGGCACCTGAAGCTTTTCCAACTGTTTTTATAAAAAGGACGACCGATGGTGGTGATACATGGGAAGACATTATCCGATATGGAGAATCGATGCCCTCGAACCTGACCTTTACAGATCCTCTGCATGGGTGGTATGTTTCAAATACTGATGATACAACAAGGGTGATGTCGAGAACCACCGATGGCGGCAAAACATGGGAGTCGCTCCCTTTCCTGCCTCCGTATGAATTGATAGAATTTCTGGGGTTCTCCGATCCACAAAACGGCTGGATGGTAAGAGTTTACGGAGCTCCACTTTCCCCCGGATTTGTTTACAGAACCAAAGACGGCGGTAAAACCTGGGAGCTAAAACACACTCTGAATTACCTGAACAAACTTGTCTTCCCTGATAAAAAAACTGTTTACGCAGGAGGATATATGAATCTTGTAAAATTTATTCTTGATGAATAAGAGTTATTGGATTAGAAAATCCCCGGGAGTAACCAACAGATCAGAACTCCCGGGGAGAATAATTTGATTTCTACAGTTTTAGTAAATCCCGCAATTCATCAATTTTATCGGTTTTTTCCCAGGTGAAATCGACATCGGTTCTGCCAAAATGTCCATAGGAAGCGGTTTTTGAATATATGGGTCTTTTTAGTTGAAGTGTATCGATTATTCCTTTGGGACTGAAATCGAACACTTTTTTCACGACCTCGGAGATTTTGCTGTCATCATATTTGCCCGTTCCATGTGTATCAACCAACAGAGAAATCGGCTCGGTAACTCCAATTGCATACGAAACCTGAATGGTGCATCTCTCGGCCAAACCGGCAGCTACAACATTTTTAGCAGCGTAACGGGTTATGTAGGCAGCCGAACGGTCCACTTTTGTGTAATCTTTCCCTGAAAATGCACCACCACCATGAGGAGCGGCACCGCCGTAGGTGTCCACTATTATTTTGCGACCCGTTAGACCAACATCGGTGATTGGGCCTCCATCGGTAAAATCTCCGGTGGGATTAACATGAAGTGTGTAATCCTGTTTCAGAAGATTTTGAGGTATTATATCCCCATTCTCGATGACATGTTTTTTGATAAAATCCTTAATTTGTGATTGGTGTATCGTTTTTGCATGTTGTGTTGAAACCACAATGGTATCAATATAAGCAGGTTTATTATCAACATATTTTACAGTGACTTGTGATTTTGCATCAGGACGAAGCCAATCGACAACATTCTCATGCCTCAACCGGGCAAGCTCTTTTAATATTCTGTGGGAAAGTGCCAATGTAATTGGCAAATATTCCTCAGTTTCGTTGGTTGCATACCCAAACATCATACCCTGGTCACCGGCACCAACCTTATCATTCCCGCGGTCCACACCCTGAGAAATCTCGGATGCCTGCTTTGTTATGTTGATAAGGACAGTGCAGGACTCGGGGTCAATTCCGGGAAAATCTTTTGAGTAACCGATTTTCTTTAGAGTTGTTCTCACAATCTCCTCGTAATTTGGCTTGTGTTTGGAAGATATCTCACCTGCCAAAATAACCAGATTTTTGCCAACAAGTGTTTCGCACGCAACCCGGGAATTGGGGTCATGTGTAAGGCAGGCATCTAAAACGGCATCAGAAATTTGGTCTGCAACTTTATCAGGATGACCTTCGGAAACGGATTCAGAGGTGAAAAAATATTCTTTGGACATAATCATTCCTTTTGATTTTTTATTGAAAAATTCAATTATTGTTTGGAAATTTTTATGCGAAAAAGTAGAGAGGGGGTATTCGAGGCACTTTTTAGCAACTTATTTAGGGTCGTTTGCAATACGCACAAATCACGACCAATCCAGTTAGAAAACCCTTAATAAACAATTAAATCAGTAATGTCTAAAAACCAAAAAACCCGCTCAAGGCGGGTCTGCCTTTAGCTCTTATTTAATGTCGCAGCAAGTAACTTGATAAAAACGACAATCACATTCACAAATATAAACAATTGGAATTCAAGAATCAATAGTTTACGAAGATATTGTTATGAGCGGTTATTTCCCGGGATTATCGGAAGTTATTGTGCCGTTGTTTAATTAATATAACAGATGTTTTTTCTCGTTGTTCTTCCAGCCGGCTTGACTTTCGTAATCCACAAAATAAATCTTTAAGTCTGCCTGGCTTTCGTAATCCACAAAATAAATCTTTTTATCCGCTTGACTCTCATATTTTACAAAATACCACTTCCCGTCATTTTTACCGGACTGACTTTCATATTTCACTTTATATACCTTCAGATCCGCCTGGCTTTCATAGTCAACAACATAAACCTTAACATCAGCCTGACTCGAATAGTTAACTGAATAGATTTTCTGTGCTTCAACTTTCCCCACAAAAAGCAGGGTAAGTACTAAAATAAATAAGTGTTTCATATTTCCTCCGGGGTGGAATTTTGTTTTTAGGATGTGACCAACTCTTCCCGTTTCATTTCAAACTTTTTAACCATATCTTCTTCAACTTTTACACCGATTCCGGGGCCCTCGGGAATTGAGATATATCCATCCTGATCCAGGGTTACTGGCGGAGTTACGATGTCCTCTTTAAAATATAACTTTGTTTCCGAAGTGTCGCCGGGGATTGTAAATGCGGGGGCTGTTTGAAGATGGATATTAAACGCGCGACCAATTCCGGTTTCGTCCATTCCACCCGACCAGACGGGAATACCATTTTTGTGGCAATATTCCGCAATTCTCACAGCTTCTGCCATGCCGCCCACTCTTCCTTCTTTTATGTTTACAATTCTGCATGAACCAAGTTCCACTGCGGTGATTGCATCCTCAAGGGAATGGATCGACTCATCGAGACAAAGAGGAGTTTCGATTGATTTCTGAAGTTTTGAATGGAAATAAATATCACTGTATGAAAGAGGTTGTTCGATCATGGTTAGACCATATTTATCAAGTTTCGCAAGGTGTTTTGCATCATCAATTGCATAATCACCGTTGGCATCCACCATCAATTGAAGTGTCGGGTAACTGTTCCGAACAGCTTCCACCCACTCGATATCCTTCCCCTTTTTTATCTTCATTTTTACGCGGTGATATTTTTTGTCGATGGCATCTTGAACGGCGGCAAGAAGTTCATCAATACTTCCTTTAATACCGATACTAATCCCTGACATTATTTTTTTAGGTTCAAATCCCAACATTTTATAAAGAGGCACACCCTCAATTTTTGCCATAAGGTCGAGCAACGCATTTTCCACTGCTGCTTTTGCCATCATATTACCGCGGATATGTTTCATCTCTTTTTCAAATTCAGAGAAACTCATTCCCGGTTTCAGAACAGGAAGAATAAACTCTTTAATGATGTGATGGCATGAAACGGTGGTTTCGGGGCTGTAAAACGGGTCAGGATCGGCAACACACTCACCCCATCCCGACAACTCACCCGCCGAAATCTTAATCAATAGCGCCTCCTTGCAAGTCCATGTATATGAACTGATCGAAAATGGAGTCACAAACGGAAGATTTACCGTAATCGCTTCAATTTTAGTTATTTGTGGAATTATCATTGTTGGGAGCATGAAGGGGGAATTGTCGGTAATTGGTTGAGTTGACATCTGAGTACTTTCGATTATCCGGATAACTGAGTTTTTAATGTTTGTGGCAGATTCAGCATTTTTGTATGGAAATGCAAAGTTTTAAATTCAAACATAACAAAATTATCAAAAAGTCAGATTAGGATCGTTAACTATTCTGAACTTCGGCGCAAAGAATATGAATCACTTCCGAGAACTCATTCAGCCAGCATAACATTTGATACTTTACCTTTATATATGGTAACTGTAAGTCCCTGATCGATATAATAGAGTTCTATGGAGTCACCAAAATTATCTTCCTGGTAAGGTTCACCGAGAATTTTTTTAACATCAGCAACACTGTCAGAAATTTTGAAAGTTTTGCCGTTTATATTGATTTTTATATTGGGGTCTTTGGAGCTAACAAGGGTAACTTTTCCTTTTTTATTAAAGTAAACATTTATTTTGGGTTTCCCAAATTTCCAAAGAAATCCCAATGCTTCAGCCGATTTTGATTCTGGTTGGCCCAGAATCCCGGTGACATCCTCCTGGGACGTCCCAAGTTTCACTCCCTGTATCTCAATATCATTGGGTGTAACAAGTGCCTGCCCACAAATATTTACGGATAGGAAAGCAACAAAAACAAGTAATGGGAATATCATCGAAAAAAAGTTGGAGTTGTTTTTCATTTTTTAAATTCCTTTAAGTAAATGGTTGTTTTTTAAGTAGTTACACTTTGGGAAATATTTTTTGTTCCATTGGGAGTGAGTGAAATTAGTAAATTACATTTTAGGAATAATTGGCAAACAAACAACTTTTTAGTCTTGAAGAACTTCAATGATGTATTGAAGTAAGAGGTAACCATTTTGTATTTGTTAAAAGCCGGTTGTTATTGATTTTATTAGCTCTACTACTAACGGCAATTTTTTTTCTATATCACACTCCCACACCACACAAACCTTCCAACCATCAGCATGAAGTTGTTCCATTTTATTACGATCCCGTTCCATGGTTTTGGTAATCTTTTCATACCAAAATTCTTTGTTGGATTTAGGGAAATTTGCGTTTGAGCAGCCTTCATGATGGTGCCAAAAACAACCGTGAACAAAAATTATAAGGTTATATTTTTTAAGAAATATGTCCGGTTTGCCGGGAAGATTTTTAACATTAATTCGAAATCTAAAACCGGCTCTGTGGAGAGCAGATCTTAATGTTTTTTCCGGGAGTGTATTTGCTCCCTTTATTTTGCTCATACATGAGCTTCTTTTTTCAGGATTCCAGATGTCCATTTTTAGACAGCCAAAAAAATTCTTAACATTATATCGAAATCCAACGGAACATTATAAAACCTGATTAATTAACCGTTGCATGCAAAAAGGCAATAAACTTGGAAAGACTCCAGATTTTATCATGATATTGTTTAGGAAAACACTTTACATACTTTTGGGGAACCACTAATCGCACTTTGGATCGTTCCATTTCCTCCAATTGATTCGCCGAGATCCCCTGTTGGAGAGTAAACAAATGTTTTACAGGAATTTTTTCTGCCTCACCAAGAATCTGACGCCATCTGTCTTTGCATGTGGTCTTTGCAGCCAGGAAGGCAATATTATTGCTCCCTATGGAAGAGTTCTTGTATAACTCTATGGCCGGGAAAATAAAATCGGGTTTGCTATTACCTTCAGTTGTACATTGTGCACAATAACGGATGTTGTGAATATCAAATATTTTCGAGAGATGATGTTCAAGTGATTTACCTGCACGACTTTTTCTGCGGTTTAAAACTGTGTTGGCAAATTCAACTAATTCTTGAACGGATGCAAATGGAGATGATAATCGAGGTGAGTAACAGTTCACTTCGATTTGTCGAAATAAATCATACTCAGCGGATAACCAGGAAAGAATAATATCGTCCGGATTTTCGATAATCGCACTGTCAGTAACCCGAAAAACCCGATTATAAAATGATTGCGCAGTATGAGCGACATCGCCTGTGAAAGGAAAACTAACCCTGAGACCTTTTATATATGAATCAAACAGATTTGCTAATTCTTCGGTTGGAGACTTGGTCTCCATTTTTGGAATTAATTTATTTGTCTCCGTACTTGAAATACCAAAAGCATTATAGAATTCCTCTATATCATCATCCCCCGAAATGACAAATGCTTTGTATTCATTATCAATCGTTTTACAGATCACCAATAAATCCCCAACTCTATCATCAGTAAGGAAAGGGAAACTTTTGCCGAAGCGTGTTAATCTGTATTCATTCCTTGTACCGATGCCATAATAAATAAATCGGCTTTCAGTTCGAAAATCATCCTGCCATAAAATTGAGACATTTGTGTCTTTATTTGAACCTCGGGTACCAGGTTCGGTAAAGAACAGTGGCCAAGAGCTTTTTGGCATATAAAACCCTGCTTGATGGGCACCATTTGCGCCTGTATCATTTGCAGTTATGTAGCGACAGAACGTTTTTTCACTTTCAATTGTGCATTTGATTGCTTTGGAAGTTGTCTCATTCATAATATATTCTCTATAAATACTTTATAATTTGTTGGGCGACTGCCTGAATAAGGGGCATAACAACCGAGTTACCAAACTGTTTGTAAGCTTGATTATCTGAAACCGGGATTAAAAATTCATCAGGAAATCCTTGCAATCTGGCACATTCTCGTGGAGTTAATCTTCTGGGATTACTCCGGGGTTGAGGGATCAATATCTCTGACCCATCCTTGTAATACCTCGCACTAAGAGTTCTCGATATGCCATTCAAATCAGCGATACCAAAACCGAAACCGTTACCTTTTAATTTATGTTTGTCGGCATACTCCTGGAGATAATTCCAAAGTTTGTCAGACAAAGTATACTTTGGGTCTGGCTCATTGTCAAGGATTTCCCCCAACTTCTTATTGGCTACGGGTAAAAGAGGAAATTCAAAGCTATTTACCTCCTGATAATAATCTCTGTTAAACCCCACTATCATTATCCTCTCTCTATGCTGAGGAACAAAGTGTTTTCCATCCAGAACTCTATAAAACACCGAATAATTGAGTTCAGTAAGAGTGTTTAAGATAACCTGGAAAGTTCTCTTTTTATCATGACTTACGAGATTTTTTACATTTTCCAAAAGGAATGCTTTTGGTCTTTTGGCCTGCAAAATTCTGGCGATGTCAAAAAACAATGTACCTTGTGTTTCATCGAGAAAACCATGACTTCTTCCGAGACTGTTCTTTTTTGAAACACCAGCAATCGAAAAAGGCTGGCACGGAAACCCGGCTGTTAGAATATCATGTTCGGGGATGGAATCCTCTGGAATTTTTGTAATATCACCGTGTGGAATTTCACCAAAGTTTTCCTTATAAGTGAATTGTGAAAACCGGTCCCACTCTGAACTGAAAACACATTCACCACCAATGTTTTGAAATGCCAATCGGATTCCACCAATGCCGGCAAACAAATCAATAAATTTGAATTTTGGACTTAAAGGAGGTGGGAATGGTACCTTTCGTATGTCATCAAACAATTGTTCATAAACCTGAAATGGTTCACTAACACTATCACGATCATTTATAACTTCAACTTTATTCTTATTCATAACCATTTCTTTGGGAACCCGAACTTTTGCAGCTCGTATACCTTTACTTCGTTGTTCTTTTGTGTGTTTATCCATCTCGTCAATTACTCTTACTTCAAAAAATCCAAACCATTCTATCTGTTTTCTTTCTTAACAAGGAGTTCATCAAAGCTAACTTTGAGAGCGGATGCAATTTTTTCCAGGCTGATAATGGTCGCAGTTCTTTCACAGCGTTCAATCATTCCAATGTAAGTTCTGTGCAAACCAGCGCGGAAGCCGAGCTCTTCCTGAGAGATGTTTTGAAGTTTTCTGTGATAGCGAATGTTTTCAGCGAAGGTGTTTAGAATCTGATATTCTGAGGTCATACGAGGCTTCCAAATGGAGAAATTGTATACATATGTATACAAAGTTACCGTATAAATCAGAGGCTTGCGACAGACCAATGTATGCAGAGATCAACGATATTGTTGTGATTGTGCAACAATATTAGGGTAAGGGATAAATATTAAGGGGATTTTTGAATTGGAGGGGCTAAGTTTTTGGGGACGAAAGAATCTAAATGACTTCTACACCATCTCCCCAAGTCTCTCAATATCTTCTGGGTTGAGGGGGAATGCATATCCTTCGTCAAGGAGCTTTTTGTTGCCTTCGGACATGGGGGATCGTTTGTCTTGGGGGTGGTTGAGGACAAGGAGTTTTCTGCCCTGGGATTGAGCGAATTTTGCGGTGTACATGGTTCCACTTTTGAGGTCGGATTCGATTATTATGGTTGCTGTGGATGAACCACTTTGCAGACGATTGCGGTTTTTGAAATGGGAGGGATGCAGTTTTGTTTGGGGAGGATATTCAGAGATAATACAACCTGAGGAGAGGATCATCTCAGCAGCGAGTCCTGAATTAGAAGGTGGATAGATTGTATGGAGTCCGTTTGCGAGGAATGCAACTGTTCTGCCACGGCCGCTAAGACATCCCTGATGAGCTGCTGTGTCGCACCCAAGAGCGAGTCCACTTACAATGGTAAATCCAGCCCTTGCCAACACTTCACCGGCAGTAAAAGCCATTTCCATTCCAAATTCTGTAGGGGTTCGTGTGCCCACTATTGCGATGCAAGGCTGAATTGTCAGTGAATAAATGTCACCCATATACCAGAGCCTGGCAGGAGGATTATCAATCTCTGCAAGAAGTGGAGGAAATTGTGCATCGTTTGAGGAAACAACTCCTGAGTTGGCCTCGCTGAGATCGGGGATATACTCGTAATCGGGCATCCGGTCCTGAAATTTGAAAAAAGTTACATGTTAAAATAATAAAATGCAATTGTTAAGGATGAGGGGACGCAGATCCGCACGTCGGACAGGTACACGCAGATAAACGGATTTCCGCAGAGGAGTTTTTAATAGAACGCGGATTACACAGATTTTCACAGAGTTGCACGGAGGCGATGGGAGGATTTCCAAACCTAATTTTCCCCTCTCATTTTGTGAGAGGCCGGGGGGGGTGAGGTACTTGAATGCAGTTAAACTCCTAACCTCCTCTGCGTACTTCCGACAGGTCGGAATTAAAATCTGTGTGCTCTGTGGTTTTGATTCCCTTCTTTGCGTCCTTTGCGACCTTGGCGGTTTATCCCATACCCCCTCCTCTGTGTTCTTCCGACAGGTCGGAATTAAAATCTGTGTGCTCGGTGGTTTTAACTCATCCTTCGCGACCTTTGCGACCTCTGCGGTTCCATTTTCCATTCCCAATCCCTCACCCAATTTTACCATCAACTTATTGTGATTTATAAGTAAATTTAAAGTCGCAGTTTTATTTATTTAACACAGATTAATATGAAGAAGCACGTAGAGAAAGTCAGGAATATTGTTGTAAAAGGTGCACGGGAACACAACCTGAAAAACATAGATCTCGAGATTCCGGCAGGGAAACTTGTGGTGTTCACAGGTGTCAGCGGTTCGGGAAAATCTTCCCTGGTATTTGATACAATTTATGCCGAAGGGCAACGTCGATATGTGGAATCACTTTCGTCGTATGCACGGCAATTTCTTGAGCGAATCAACAAACCTGATGTGGATTTAATAACGGGAATTAGTCCCGCGGTCTCGATCGAACAAAAAACCATTTCAAAAAATACCCGCTCAACTGTGGGAACCACCACCGAAGTTTATGACTATCTTCGTCTTCTTTTTGCCAGAATTGGCAGAACCGAATGTTTTATTTGTGGTAAGGAGGTTAAAAAAGCCTCCACCGGAACTGTCTGCGACTTCCTCGAATCGCAGGAAGAGGGAGGGAAATGGTATCTTGGATTTCCACTGCGTAACCATGAAGGGAGAAGCATAGCCGAAGAGATTGACCTGATCAAAAAAAGGGGTTTTTTCAGAGTCTTTTTTAATGGTGAGATGCACGAACTGGGTGATGATCCTCAGTTACCCGAGGAGAAAAAAGATATTACCATTATTGCCGAACGGTTTAAGATCAAAAAAGGGGAGATGAGGGAGAGACTATCCGACTCAATAGAAATGTGCTTTAAAGAGGGGGAACAAAGAATTCGTGTAATTGAACAGCTTGATATGTCGAAGGCACCGGTGGCGGCGGAGAGTAAAAAATCAAAATCCACCACTTCTGACATTCCATCCACAAACACATTTGATTTTAATCAGTTTTACGAGTGTTGTGGAGTTCGGTATGAAGAACCCGAGCCACGGTTTTTTTCATTCAACAACCCTTTTGGAGCTTGTCCCGTTTGTCAGGGATTCTCAAAAATGTATGGCATCGATATGAGTCTGGTGGTTCCAAACGATAATTTATCGATCGTAAATGGAGCAATTGCAGCCTGGAAGAGTCCAAAATACAGTCATTATACAAGAGAGCTGATAACATCAGCCAAAAAAACGGGCATACCCATCAATGAACCGTTCCGCTACCTTAGTGAAGATCATGTACAAATGATCATAAACGAGACAACGGAATTCACAGGTCTTCAAAAGTTTTTTGATTCCCTTGAAGAAGAAAATTATAAGATGCAAACCAGGATATTTCTTGCCAGATATCGGGGATATACAAGTTGCACCGCCTGCAAAGGGACAAGACTCAGAAGAGAAGCGTTGCAGGTGAAAATTGCCGGAAAGTCGATCCACGATGTTGTGGTGATGCCGTTGGAAAAATCACTTGAGTTTTTTAGTAATATTGAATTAACTGATTATGAAAATCAAATAGCAGATCGAATTCTCAAAGAGATTATCAAACGACTGACATTTTTGTTTGATGTGGGACTTGGATATTTGACGATGGACAGAATAAGCTCCACACTTTCGGGAGGTGAGGCACAGAGAATAAATCTGGCTACAGCACTCGGTTCGGCATTGGTGGGGACACTTTATGTTCTTGATGAACCTTCGATTGGACTGCATCCCCGTGATAATTCGAGACTGATAAAGATTCTGAAAAATCTCAGGGATATCGGAAATTCAGTGTTGGTTGTTGAACATGACCCCGAGATGATGGCAAGTGCCGATGTGATTGTGGATATGGGGCCCAAAGCAGGTCATCAGGGGGGTGAAATAACTGCTCAGGGGACTTATAAAGAGATTATGGAGAATCCTAAATCGTTGACGGGAGCGTACCTCTCGGGTGCAAAAAGTATTCCAATTCCTGCAAGGCGGAATACTGAAAAAACCCGTTCCATTGTTGTAAAGGGTGCAAGAGAAAATAATTTAAAGAACATAGATGTTGAAATTCCACTCAGCAAATTTGTGGTGGTTACGGGTGTCAGCGGTTCGGGTAAAAGTACACTCGTCCACGATGTGATTTATGGAAATATTGCAAAAAATCTTGGTGGAGCCATTTCGAATCCCGGGAAGTGTGATTCGATCACAGGTGAAGTATATTTGGATTCGATTGAGATTGTTGATCAGTCGCCAATCGGGAAATCACCCCGATCAAATCCTGCAAGTTATGTGAAGGCATTTGAACATATCAGAGAAGCATTTTCAGCTACACATCAGGCAAAACAAAAAGGATTCTCCCCCGGTTACTTTTCGTTTAATATCCCCGGTGGAAGGTGTGAATCGTGTCAGGGTGAAGGGTATATCAGGGTTGAAATGCAGTTTTTAGCCGATATTTTCCTTGAATGTGAGGAGTGTAAAGGCACCCGTTATAAAAAGGAAGTGCGGGATATTACTCTGAGGGGTAAAAATCTTGTGGAAGTTCTTAACATGACGGTGGAAGAAGCTGTACAACATTTTGACGGCTACCCAAAAATTACAAAGATTTTACAAGTGCTTTCAGATGTTGGATTGGATTATATGAAACTTGGTCAGCCCGGCAACACTCTTTCAGGTGGCGAAGCACAAAGAATCAAACTTGCTCTGCACCTTGCACAAAGAAAAGATCATAAACACACACTTTTTATCTTTGATGAACCAACAACAGGACTTCATTTCGACGATATCTCAAAACTTCTAAAATGTTTTGATATCCTTATTAATAACAACAATTCTGTGCTTCTCATTGAACACAATCTTGATGTAATTAAATGTGCCGATCATGTGATTGATCTTGGGCCCGAAGCAGGAGAAAAAGGTGGTTACATTGTGTGTACCGGAACACCCGAGGAGATTGTTGAAAATCCCGATTCCTGGACAGGGAAGTACCTGAAGCCGTTTTTCTCAGATGTCGGTTGGGAAATAGTTACCGGATTAAAACCTTAATCGTAAACATCTTTTTGCCTCCTGAACATCGTGTTCAAAGAAGGAAACCCATGGCTCGCAACTCTTTAAGGAGTTGGTCATAGTTAAAAAATTGAATTGCTTTCCAATCGCAGTTTCTGGCTCCTTCGGCATACTCAAAAATATCATCGATAAAGAGGTGCTCTTCCGGTTTTAATCCTGAATATTTTTCGACTGCCTGATATATCTCAGGTGCTGGTTTTACATGGCCCACTTCATCAGAGTAAAAGAGTTTTTCGAAGTGGCGAAAAAATTTAAAATTCTCATACCCGTATTTTCTGTGGACGGGGTTTGTGTTTGAAAGCAGGAAAAGTCTGTAGTTTTGTTTTAACTTGCCCAACAGTTCAACAACATCATAATTGATCGAAAAAATCTCTGAATAGATATAACAGAATTCATCGATACTCAGCAAATCCTCAACATCACCGGCTTTCATCAACATTGGAATGAACTCTTCCGTTGTAAGTTTACCCGCCTCAAAAGCTCTAAAATAGTGATAGTTTTCGCGGACAAACTCCATCACCTTTTCGCCTGAACCCGGTTTTAACAAATTGAGTCTGTTTAGAGCAAAATCGTAGTTAAAGGGGATGAGAACCATACCAAGATCGAAGACAACAGCTTTTATTTCGTTCATTTTATCCAATTGAAAGATTATCAAAGTGCAAAGATATCTATAATTTTGGGTAAATTTACAGATTGTAATTGAAAAATATCCACTATCAGACAGAATATGAAAAAATACTCAACTCTCGCAAAAGAACTCCTCGACAGGCAAATTAAAAACTGGGACTGGTGTATAAACGGTTACGGAAGTCTCAAAACAGTAATCACACACGAATTTAAATACGACGGTTTTTCGCTGAAAGTTCAGTTTAATCCGGGAAGGATGACCTCAACTTCGGCGAAAGTTGATCCAAAAAGTATTAAAGAGAGGAAATGTTTTCTTTGTGAGGCGAGTCTTCCGGCAGCACAGGAGAGACTCGAATATAAAAACGGTTATCGAATTTTGGTGAACCCCTTCCCGATTTTTCCTGAACATTTTACAATTCCCAAAATTGACCATCTTCCCCAGCAGATAACGGGAAATTTTGGCGAAATGTTAGAGCTTGCCAAGGATCTGGATGGCGAATTTACAGTATTTTATAACGGCCCCAAGTGTGGTGCCTCCGCCCCTGATCATTTCCATTTTCAGGCAGGGACAAGAAAATTTATGACAGTCGAAAACGATTTTGTCACCCTTAAAAGGAGATATGCAGTAAATTCCCGCATGGTAGATGGGGTTGAAGTCACTATGGTTGATGATGGAATCAGGAAGATGGTGTTTTTGCAGGGGACCGATAAAATGGCACTTGAAAAGGAATTTTATCTAATTTTTAATCGGTACTCCGAGCTTAAACATCTTGATGAAGAACCATTAATGAACATTCTTGCATGGACTGAGCGAGAAGAGTTTAGAGTGGTGGTATTTTTGAGAGAGAAACATCGTCCCGCTCGTTATTTTGCCGAAGGCACAGAGAGGATTCTGTTATCTCCTGCATCTGTTGACATCGGAGGTGTTGGTGTTATCCCGGTTGAAGATGATTTTAACAGAATCACACAGGAAATCTTAACTGAACTTCTGACAGAAGTTTTTGTAACCCGCGAGCTGCTGTTGAAGCTGTGAGATTAATGATCGATGAAGAGATAGTTACGCGGATTCCTCGGATTTAACACAGATTCCACGGATTGGGTTTTTAAAAGGGACGCAGATCCGCCACGTCGGACAGGTACACGCAGATTAGACGGAGTTTCGCAAAGGGGGGGAGATAGTTCCACGGATTCCACGGATTTTACACAGATTCCACGGATGTTGTTTGTAATTTCCCTGGAAGGGAATTGATATTCGTAGCACAGTTTTCCTCTTTAACCTCAAATACCCTGCGTGCAGGGTTAAATATTCGTAGCGTCTTCGTCTGCAAAACGAAACAAGAAATAGTTCCACGGATATTTTTTTGGGGATTCTTAATCGTCTAATCCCCCAAAATAATACCTAATAATTAATACTTAATACCTGCTCTTATACCATTCATAAGTAAGCTTAATTCCTTCCTCTAGGGAGGTCTTATGTTTCCAGCCGAGGTTATTGATACGGGATACATCCATTATTTTACGGGGAGTACCGTCGGGTTTGGTGGTGTCGTATTCAATTTTTCCTTTAAATCCTGTGATTTGTGCAATTAATGTTGCAAGTTCAGAGATCATAAGGTCTTCACCCGTTCCAACATTCAAATGAGTTATTCCATTTTCATAAAGATCTTTTGCATCAATGTTTTCAAGTGAAAATCTGATTGCATCGGCAAGATCGTCTACAAACATAAATTCTCTTTTTGGTGTGCCTGTTCCCCAAAGTAAAACGGAATCACTTCCCTCTTTCACTGCTGTATCAAATTTTCTCATGAGGGCAGGAAGAACATGCGAGGTGTTGAGGTCAAAGTTGTCGAAGTAACCGTACAGGTTGGTCGGCATCATTGAAAAGAAATTTGAGCCATATTGTTTGTAATAACTTTCGCACAACTTAATGCCGGTGATTTTTGCGATAGCGTAAGGTTCATTTGTATATTCGAGGTAACCTGAAAGGAGTGACTCCTCCTTTAATGGCTGAGGAGCGAGTTTCGGGTAAATGCACGAACTTCCAAGGAAAACCACTTTCGAAAGACCATTCTCGTAAGCAGCATGGATCAGGTTTGCTTCAATCATGAGATTGTTGTAAAGAAATTCAGCTCTGTAGGTATTATTTGCGAGAATTCCACCAACTTTTGCAGCGGCGATTATCATCATATCAGGTTTCCGTGTTGCCATATATGATTCAACACTCTCCTGTCGCATAAGATCAACATCGCTTTTATCGGCAAGTAGTAAGTTTGTATATCCGTTTGATTGAAGGCTTCTGGTGATCGCTGAACCAACCATCCCTTTGTAACCTGCTATAAATACTTTTTTAGATTTGAAGTTTTCTGACAACATTTACTCGAAATTTCCTTGTTTTGATGCACAAATATAAGGAATTATAGGGATTGATTGGTGATACGGAAGCTGGGTTGTGATACGTGTCTTTTAATACTTAATCGAAAAAACTTCTGCATCTTGTGCGATGAATACTGTGTCGCCGGGTTCGGGGCGAATAATAGAGGTGCCGGTGAAAGAGCCGAAGGCCTGAAGCACTGCCATATTCTTTGAAAAATGGGTACAACCGAGGCGGAGGGAATCGCGCCCTGTTCCTCTTAGTCGAACAGCAGGATGCAGGTGTCCACAAATTACAAAAAAACCTTTTTGCGGTTCAGGATGGTGCTGAAGGAGGAATTTGTCCCTGATGATAAGTTCATCAACAACCCTGATTTGTGGAATTTCAGGGATACCGTCGGAGCTTTTATCATGATTCCCTGTTATTAGTACAAATTCTCTGTCGGGTCGCTCTTGTATCCAGCTTTTAAGTTGTTCGGTTATCTGTCGGGTTTTCCCTGTTCTGTGGTGCAAAAGATCGCCGAGGAAAATTATCCTTTTTGCATCGGTTAATTCTACTGCATCTGAGAGTCGTTTAAGATCATCGGTGGTTGAACCTTCGGGAATTGCAATTCCAGCAGCTCTGAAAGTTGCTGTTTTACCAAAGTGGATATCTGAAAGAAGGAGGGTAAACTCCTCAAGCCAATAAAGAGCTTTTTGTGGAAGAGCAATAAAGGTGGAGCCATTTATCTTGATTTGCGGGAGATCATTAATCATAAATGTAATTTAAGAAAAATTCTCTTTTTCTGCTGCATTTTCAAGGTTTGCTATCAGTTTCGCGATCCTGTCGGATAGTTTTTCGCTGGTAAGTTTTTCTCTCATTCTGTTTACCATCAGGGGAAAAGCCATAGGAGTTATGAATGGGACATTAATTATCGATTTCCTGCTCTCTCTCATTCTTTTCATCGCATCCATAAGACGACTGACCTCTAATTGTGTCTCCAGAACTTCCATTTCAGCTTGTTTTATCAGTAGGTTGCCGGGGTCATATTTAGTTAAAACTTCAAATAACAGAGCACCCGAAGCTTGAAGTTGTTTCGGTTTTTTGCTGCTACCTGGGTAACCCTGGAAAACGAGTCCCGCAATTCGAGCGATATCTCTGAATTTTCTTTGAGCCATCTCAGTTGAATTGGTAACTTCCAGAACATCCTCAACTATATTTTTTTTGGCAAAAAGCCAATCAAGTTGCTCATCATCAAGTTCATATTCTTGTGTGGAAAGGATTTCAAATCCGTAATCATTGGTTGAGATCGAAAAAGTAGCTGATTGAATTTGAGAGAGTCGGTATGCCAAAAGTGCAGAAAGCCCCTCGTGCACCAACTTCCCTTCAAATGGATATATAAAAAGGTGAAAACCTTCCGTGGTTTTCTTTTTTTCAATTAAAAGTTCATCCTCCATTGGAATGACTGACCATTTTTGTTGCAAATCCAACAGTGGAGAGATCGCCGACATTTCAACCCCCGGATTTCCTTCCGATTGAAACTCTCTAAGTTTGATCCTCACCTCCCCGGCGAGTTCTGTTGAGAGGGGCATCCTTCCACCTCCCCACTGCGGAACGGGACCGTTCTTTTTATCGGATTTTTTTACATAAAGTACCATATCAACAAGTTTGTGATACTCTAACACCCTTCCCGAAAAGATGAATGAGTCACCAGGCTTCAGGCGGGAGACAAAATTTTCTTCGAGGGTGCCAAGACTCCCCCCGTTCATAAATTTCACAACTACTTCAGTTTCGGAGGTGATTGTTCCAATCGACATCCTGTGTCTCCTGCGGAGTGTCTCATTTTCCACTACATAAAATCCATCTTCATTTCTGATTTTGGAGTATTCAGGATAGGCTTTAAGGGCTTTCCCCCCTTTTATCACAAATTCCATTGTCCATTCCCACTCTTGCAGCGAGAGATTGCGGAATGAGTGAGTGGTTTTTACCTCCTCAAAGAGGTCATCACTCCTGAATCCCTCACCGGTTGCCACCGTGACAATATGTTGTGCCAGTACATCAAGCGGCTTTTCGATCGGAGCCCTTGGTTCAATTTTCCCTTTTTCTATACCCGAACGGGCAGCAGAAAATTCGACAAGTTCAAATGAATTTGTAGGAACACAATAGAGACGACTTTTTGCTCCCGGCTGGTGCCCCGATCTACCCGCTCTTTGCATTAATCTGGCGATGCCTTTGGGACTGCCGATTTGGATGACGGTATCGACGGGTGAAAAATCGACTCCAAGATCAAGGCTTGAAGTGCAGACAACACACTTCATTTTCCCTCTTGAAAGAAGCTGCTCCACGGCGGTTCTGCTCTCTTTGTCCATTGACCCGTGATGCAGACCAAGAATCCCCGCCCATTCAATTTTTTCATCAAGAATTTTATGATACCAGATCTCAGCCTGATATCGGGTGTTGGTGAACAGGAGGGTTGAATTTGAGCTTTCGATAATATCAATTACGGGGTAAAGCATTGTAATTCCGAGATGCCCCGCCCAAGGAAACCGCTCAATTATTTCAGGGAGGAGTGTAACGATTTCAATGTTTTTTCCCTTTCCTGAACCGATCATAACAGCATCTTCAGACCTCCGACCAAGCAAAACTTCAAGTGCCTTCTCCGTGTTCCCAAGCGTTGCTGAAACTCCCCAAAGTCGGATGTCTTTTGCCACCGATCTGATCCTTGCGAGACCAAGTTCCGTTAAAACTCCCCGTTTTGAGCCTATAAGTTCGTGCCATTCATCAACCACCACAACTTTGAGGGAGTTGAATCTCTCCTCAAACCCGGGGTATGAAATCATTAATGAAAGTGATTCGGGGGTGGTTATAAATATTGTGGGGAGTTTTTCAGCCTGCCTTTTTCTTGTAGATTGTGACGAATCACCCGTTCTCAATTCGACTGAAAACCAGGGACAAAGTTCATCAACGGCTGTTTTTATTGAACGGAGTGTATCGTTTGCCAGCGCCCTGAGAGGAGTAATCCATAACATTTTTATTGGGGGAGAGGTGTCGGGAGCTTTTTTCCTTGAAGGCTTTTTTAATTCTTGAGAATCAAGTGCTGCCTGAAATTTTTTCAGATTTTTGCGATAATCGGGTGAGTTGATTTCTTCTATCAGCAGTCCCAAAAGGGCTGCGTAAGTTTTACCCGTTCCGGTTGAGGTATGTATAAGTCCACTTTTCCCTTCACAGAAAGAAGTCCAGACATCTTCCTGAAAACTGAACGGTTTCCATCCCTGGGATTTAAACCACTTTTTAACCTGTTTATGTCCGGGGGAGGTTTTTATGATCGCCTCAGAATTCGGAAAAACCACTGAGAGCACAGAGCACACAGAGGAGAAGTGAAGAGAGATTTTCCGGAGTTTATCTTTGCCGAATTATCAGTACGTGGGTAGCTAAAATTATTGTTTGCCAAAATAAAAAATTGCAATTGTTGTTATACAATTATACAACAAAAATCACGGATGAAGTGAAATTACGGAGTAATTATTGACCCGGTAAATCCACTTCATCCGTATGAAATGAGCATTGTTTCCTGAAATTCATAATAAAATTTTCATTTTAAGGACAAGGTGTGATATTTGGTACATTTTCACTAAACATAAATGCCGCAAATTTTGAAAGATTGAATGTAAATATGGTTCTAAAGCGTTGGAATGGATATTTGCCAGCAGTCAGGTTTGGGTTGTCGGCTAATGGGCCATAAAATAATCGTTCTAAGGTGTATTAATTTAAAGGGCATGAAAATTAATGTTGCAACATAATATGTTATAACATATATTAGAGGAGTTAATTTTTTATTTTAGGAAAACATGATGGAAAAGAACCTTTTTACCGGCATAAAAATCGGAAATATTGAACTTAAAAATAGAATTGTGATGGCTCCAATGACAAGAAGCCGTGCCCCACAAACATTTGCAACCGAGTTGACTGCAAAATATTATAGACAAAGAGCTTCTGCTGGATTAATAATCACCGAAGGTACCCAGATATCTGAGCAAGGGATTGGATATCCGTGGACACCCGGCATTGATACTCCCGAACATGCAAAAGCCTGGAAAGTGATAACAGATGCAGTTCATGCAGAGGGTGGAAAGATATTCGCTCAAATATGGCATGTGGGGAGACAGTCACATTCGGTGTTTCATAATGGTGAACTACCGGTGGCTCCTTCAGCAGTCGGGTTCCCCGGGAAACAATTTACCCATAAAGGCATGCTCGATCTTGAGACTCCGAGAGCACTTGAGCTCGAAGAAATTCCGGGTGTAGTGAATGATTATGCAAAAGCCGCGCTGTTAGCGATGGAAGCTGGATTTGATGGAGTCGAGATTCATGGCGCAAACGGCTATCTTGTTGATCAGTTTATCAACTCAAACAGCAATAAAAGAGATGATAAATATGGCGGAAGTGTTGAAAACAGAGGAAGATTTGCTCTTGAGGTGGTTGAAGCTGTTGTAAATGCAATCGGAGCAGAAAGAGTGGGAATTCGACTTTCACCGGCAGGATTTAACGGCGGTATGTTAGATGCCAATCCTTTTGAATCTTATGGTTATGTGATCAAAAATCTTAGCAAGTTTAATCTTGCCTATCTTCATTTGTTGGAGGGGCCAACTCCAAAAGATGACCAGCCACAATACCACATTTTCAAAAATGGAGTTGCTAAAGTTTTTAGACCTTTGTACGATGGAACAATCATAATCAATGCCGGTTACACAAAGGAAAAAGCAAATGCTGTTATCGCTTCAGGTGATGCAGATTTGGTCTCCTTTGGTGTCCCGTTTCTCTCAAATCCCGATCTTCCTGAAAGATTCAGAGTTAACGCTCCGCTAAATCCTGTACAGGGACATGAAACATTTTATGGTGGTGGCGAAAAAGGATATACAGATTATCCAACTATTGAAGAAGTTGCTGTTGGAGTCTAATAGTGGAACTCAAAAAAAAGAGGCTGCCCGGTCAAAAACAAGGCAGCCTCAAAATTGGGAGGTTAAAAACTTTACAATTAACCACACCGATTGTATTATTACATATTATATACATATGCAAAAGTCTGAGCAAACTCTTCGATTGAGGTCGGAGTAGTGCTTTCCTCATCTCTCACTGCACCTTCAAGTATTCTTCCGGTATTTGCAACTTCGAGGAGTTTTACCATTCTTTGTCCCATGTTTTCACTGGCACCCATTGCCATCATTGCCTGGATCATTCCTTCAGCAGGGAATTCAACATAAACCAAATCAGTCTTTCCTATGGCAGCTCCAATGATTTTTGCGATTTCATTATATGTCAAGTCTCTTTCACCTAAAAGGTATTGAGCTGACTTGCCGCTGAAATCGAGTGCGCTTAATCTTTTCACAGCATAAGCTCCAATATCTTTTGTTGCAATCATCGGCATCCTAAGATCAGCTTTGGTGGGTGAACCTATAACTCCGTTACCCTTGATCACAGGGATCTGTCCAAAAAGATTTTCCATAAAAAAGGTTGGACGTAGATGCAGGATATTTACGCCATCAATTTTATTAAATTGTTGTTCCATGTAATGTAAACCGTAAACAACTCCTGTATCCTCACTAAGTTGGGCTCCAAGACTGCTTAAAGTAACCACATATTTGACACCTGATTTTTCTATCGCCGATGCAAGAGCATCTACAACAACTCGTTGATAAGCATAAAAATCTGATTCCACATAACCGGGCGGGATTAAGGCATAAACAGCTTCGGCACCGGTAAAAGCCTGCTGCAGAAATGTCGCGTCTTTTACATCACCTTGTAAAAATTCAGCCCCTTTCCCTATAAGTTCCTGTGCCTTATCGGCACTTCGCCCTGTAATTCTTACTTTTTTACCTTGAGCCAGAAGTGACTCTGCTACAATCTTTCCTGTGTTTCCTGTTGCGCCTATAACTACATACATATATGTCTCCGATGATTATTGGTTGGATTAAATTTATATTAGTTTTTATTTACAAATATAAAGTAAAATAAATGAAGTCAAACTTTGGAAGTGTGCGATAAAATGAATAATATTAATCTTTGAAAACAAAAATTGTCAGAGATCTAATAATGAAACTTAAATTAACCAGACCGATAGTATTTTTTGACCTCGAAACAACCGGGATTGATGTTGAGAAAGAAAAGATTGTTGAGATTTCACTTCTAAAACTTTTTCCCGACGGGAAAGAAGAGATTTTAACTCTTTTGGTAAATCCGGAAATAGCAATTCCTAAAGAAGCGAGTAAAATCCACGGAATCAGTGACTTGATGGTTGCTAATCAGATGACATTTAAAGAACTCGCTCCATCACTGTTGAAGATATTTGAGGGGTGTGATCTTTCAGGGTATAACATAATTAATTACGATTTACCCCTGATCAGAATGGAATTTAAAAGAATCGGAATAGAATTCCCTGCGCCCGGAGTTCTCACCATCGACCCATATCAAATCTACACAAAAAAAGAACCAAGAGCTCCCGGAAATCCGGGTGAGCCAAGAAACCTGGCGACAGCCTATCGATTTTATTGCAACAAATCTATCACCGGTGCACACACCGCTGAGGCAGACATCACCGCAACAAAAGAAGTTTTTATTTGCCAAACAGAAAAATACTCAGACATCGGACCTACCCTCGAAGACATAATAAAATTCACCGGAAGTGGTTCTGTGCGTAAAGCCGATATTGCAGGAAAACTGGTTTACAACGACAAAAACGAGATTGTTTATAATTTTGGCAAACACCAGGGCAAACGGGTTAAAGATGAAAAAAGTTATGCCGAGTGGATGCTCAAACAGGATTTTGGTGATGATACTAAAAAAGTGTTAAAAGATATTTTATCCAATAAACACTAAACAAGTCCCTTTTTCACCATAAGTTCGGCACAAAGTATCGCACCACCTGCGGCACCTCTTACGGTGTTATGAGATAAAACGGTGAACTTGTAATCAAAAATATTACACTCACGAAGTCTGCCAATTGAGGTTGCCATACCTTTGTCGATGTTGCGGTGTAATCGTGGCTGGGGATATCTCGCCTCAGTAAAATAGTGAATTGGTTTAATTGGAGCAAACGGAAGAGCCAGGGCCTGAGGTTCTGCTGAAAATTCATTCCATACTCGCAAGATGTCTTCTTTAGTGGCTTTACTTTTTAATTTTACCTGAATTGACTCGGTGTGTCCGTCAAGAACAGGTACCCTGTTTGTGGATGCACTGATTTTGATATCTGTCAAATCGATCCCGGAGCCGTTAAATTTACCGAGAATTTTTAATGGTTCAGTCTCCAACTTTTCCTCTTCACCGCTGATAAAAGGGATAACATTGTCAGTGGAATCAAGTCCCGAAACACCGGGATAACCCGCCCCGGAAAGAGCCTGCATAGTAACCACATTTACAGATTCCAACCCAAAATTATCGAACAGTGGCTTTAATGCCATCACCATCCCAATTGTAGAACAATTTGGATTTGTGACGATGGCTCCATTGTATTTCTGAATTGACAGCAGTTGAAGATGATCACCATTAACCTCAGGGATGAGCAACGGAACATCAAGATCAAATCTGTGATTTCGTGAATTTGATACAACGATATAACCTGCGTTGGCAAAGTTTTCTTCAATTTCACCGGCGACGGAAGAATCGAGACCCGAGAATACAATCCTGCTTTCAAACGGAGGTTCACAATTTTTTACGACCAGATCCCCAATCCCTTCAGGAATTGGCGAAGTCATAAACCAGTTTACGACATCTTTATACTTTTTCCCCGCCGAGCGGTCGGAAGCTCCAAGTTCAGCCAATTCAAAAAAAGGATGGTCTCCAAGAAGTTGAATAAATTTTTGTCCCACACTTCCCGTGGCACCAAGAACAGCTACTTTAATTTTGGGCATACAATTCCAATTCTTGTTAAAAAGAAGATAATATTCGACTAAAAGCGGAAGGCAAAGATAGGAAATTACGGTTGATAAGGAAAGGGGAAAGGACAGGTGTCAAAAATACAGGGAAAATACCGGGTTATCTCTTGACTTTTTGTCAAAAATGTGTTATTTTTGACAAAAGGTTATTTTGTAACCCGGAGGAGAAGATGGAAAAAATTGGTAAAAGATTAAAAGAACTGAGAAAACTGTACAAGTTTACCTTAAAAGAGGTGGGAGAAAAGCTTGGAGTGGATATTTCACTGGTATCAAGATGGGAAATTGACGAACGATCACCGAATCAACAACAACTGGTTGAGTTGGCAAAACTATTTGAGGTTTCGTTTAATTTTTTAATTTTGGGTGATGAGTTAAAACCAATTAATTTCAGAACTCAATTGCCCAAGGAAACAGACGAATACAAAGCTCTGGTTAAAGTTTATCTCCAGGCAAATGAGAACGCCGTGAATATTCGTAAACTCATTAAAAAGACAAAATCGAAGGTTTCCACAATCCACCCTTCTTACAAAGTGGAATCAATCGAGGATATTCCTGATGTTGTAAGAGAAGTTCGTGATTTCTATAAATTGAACAAAATCCTTTCTTATGATGAACTAAAAGAAGCCCTTAGAGAAAAGGATGTATTTGTCTTCGAGTGGCATATGCCGAATAAAATATCAGGATTCACTGTCCTCCAGGATATTAAAGTAATTTATTTAAATCGTTTACACACTATTGAGCGTAAACTATTCACGCTTGCCCATGAATTGGCGCACATTCTTTTACATGGAGATTCAGAAACTTCTTCCTTTGAGACAAATCTCGCCAGAAGATCAAAAGCTGAGAAGGAAGCGAATATTTTTGCTTCGGAACTTATTTTGTCTGAAAAAAGACTTCGAAAACTCTTGGCGAAATACGGAGAAAGATTTAAGAATCCATCGTTTTTAAGGTCGGCGGCAAGGGTTTATAATGTATCTCCCGATTCAATGTTTTACAGGTTGCAGAAGATTGGATTCTTCAAACCATGGGAAAAGGTAAATTATATAAAACCGTTCATTCAGCCTGAGGACGACTACGAATACCGTGTAACAGATATAGCATCACAGGTTGATTCCGACTATTTTGCGAGACTATATTCTGAATATATTGATGATGAGATCTCTTTTGGCAAGTTTCGGGATTTACTCTTTACGGATGATATTTCGTTAAAGAATTATCTGGAGAAAATGGATTCCCTGTTTGAGGATACTTCCGGTGAGGTGCATCATTGAGTCACGAGAAAAAGAAGATCATACTTGATACTTCTGTCATATTAAACTTATTTGAAAGGGTTGCTACAAAAAAAGAGAATCTTCAAGAGCTCCTGTTTGAACGATTTGATATTTATACAACTCCAAAAGTGATTGAAGAGGCGACAAGGAGTAATAAAAGTAATCTTACCACAGATTTTATGGAAAGTGTGGTATGTAGTATTTCTCCGGATTTTAATAGTATTGATCCTGAATTATTCAGCGAGATGAATGAAAAACTTGATGAAGGTGAAGTTGAAGTAATCACTTGTTGTTTAAACTCAGGATACTTAAGTTCTATTGATGATCTGGGAGCAATTAAATACGGAAGAAAACTGGGAATTACAAATCTCGGAACAATTGTTCTGTTGAAAATCGCTTACGATAGTGGAACCATCAATTCCGGGGAGGCGAGTTCTATGATATCAGAAATGCGCCAAAATGGAGCATATTTTAAGGAAATGAAGGATAAGGACTTTGAAGCTTATTACAAGAAGTATCTGAAATAAAAGTAATATAGAAAAACAACGGTTCCAGAAATAGAATTCAAGAGTCTAATCAAAAAGCTCAAAAATTAAAGAGTTTTTAATAAATATTAGTAAGTTTGGGGAACATGATTGATTTTCTATAAAATCAGATAAGTTTTAACTAAATTTCGCTAATATAGATCAAAACTCTAAAGTAAGAAGTTTATAATTTCTAAACTGATGATATCTTGAGGTTAATATCCACTATTTTGGGGGATTAAGAATTTTGTGGGAATATTAATGGTCTAAAGGAAGCAAGAGTAGGATTCATACAAATCCGTATTTAGTAACCCGCATAGTTTTAAATCTTTTGTTAAATAAATAACAAATCTAAAGGATGAAGAAGTGGAAAATATTAAATCAAAGGTTGATCAACAAAAGAGTGAATCCACTATTCCGCACCGTTATGCAGTAATCGATAACCCTGTTGAAATTGAATTAGTGCAAACTGAATTAAGAGATAAATTTCTGGAAAACTCAGATAAAAAGCACAAAGTCGGCAAGCTGCCAATTGATAAGTATGTGGATTGTCAACTTAATGCTGCAGGTGTTATTAAATTTTGGTATTTGTATAATTTACACATTAAAAACGGTAGTCGTCAGGCTAGATATTGGAATATTCTGGGTTCCGGTGACACAAAACATTGGAGATTTGCAGAGTTGGAGTTGAATATTCCGAAAGAAGGCATCGACCGTAAGATGCAAGCAGCATTTGTTAAAGATGATGAAGGTAAAAGATATCTTGTTCATCGAGGTGGCTTTCGAGGTAAAAAGAAAGCAATGACAAGAAAATTTTTCATTGACAGATTTAAGGGCAAGAAAATCGTCGCTGGAGAAGGCGAAAAAGTTCAAGAATTTGCTCTAATTGCATGCTTGGATGCTAATGGAGGGAAATTCATTCAGGATGTGGCAAAATTCTTAAATGCAGTAAATGAAATTAAAGCTGAATTCAATAATTTGTGATTAAAAGCCTACTATTTTACCCCCCTAAAATAGCATCTTAAGGCCAACGCCCCTTAACCGGGGCGTTTCTTATTTTAAATAGGGTGTTAAGTTTGGTAAGTTGGGATTATCCCCCAAAAACGACATCTTTAAATGTGTAGAAACCATTTTGTTTGGCGAGGATAAATTTTGATGCTTGAAGGATGCCCTCTGCAAGAAACCTGCGGTCGGTTGCTGAATGGGTTAGTGAAAGCACTTCGCCACTGCCTGCAAAAAAGACGGTGTGATCACCGGGGATATGGCCCAATCTTTGGGAGTTAATTGGAACTTCCTTTTTCATGGCATCCTTTATCATCAGTGCGGTGCCCGATGGTTGATCTTTTTTGAATCGATGGTGTGTCTCAGAGATCGCAGTATCCCAATCGGGGAGGTCTGCTGAAAGTATCTCAGCGCATTTTAAAAAGACCTGAATTCCTTTTGAATAACTAAAACTTTGAACAACCGGGATCTTCTCTGCGAATTTTTTTAGGGTGTTGATCTGTTCCGAAGAGAGTCCTGTGGTTCCGGAAACCAATGGGCAATTAAATTTTTCCATATAATACAGAACTGTATCAAAAACCTGAGGTTGCGAAAAATCGAGAAGCACCTCCGGAATTCCATCCTGCCTCATACCATCAAGATCAAGTGCAAAAACTGCATTATGTCCCTGCTCGGAGAAATATTTGATGATCTCCTGACCCATTTTACCGGATGCGCCAATCAAACCATAATTCATGATGTTCCTTTCAAAAAATTTGTAACACTAATTTGAAATTATACAATTTTTGGGAAAATAATTGAAAATTTTGTTCCTTTATCTTCTTCAGAAGAAATTGTTATGTCTCCATCCAATTTGTGAACAAATTCGTAAACAAGAGAGAGCCCGATGCCCGATCCGCCCTCACCATCGGTACCTTTTGTGCGGTTGATGTTTTTATTTTCAAGAATTTTTTCGAGGATATGGGGGTTCATACCAATTCCGTTATCCTCAACTTCGAGATGTATGGAATCGCCATTTTTGAACCATTTTAGAGATACTTTTCCCTCTTTATTTGTGAATTTTAATGAATTACCAAGAAGGTTCCTCAAAATTGAATAGACCAGATTCTGATCAGTTTTCATCATCAGGTCTTTTGGTACATCCATTGTCAATTCAATCATTTTCATTTTAGCGGAATGTTTAAATAAATCGATGGCTTTTTGTGTAATAGTTGAAAGATTTACCAATTCAAATTTTGGTTGAATAATTTTAAGATTTGATTGTGACCATTCAAGCAGGTTCTCCAAAAGCTGATAATTATTTAATGTTACATGTTTGATGTTATTAATGAAGGTAAGCTTTTCCTCATCAGTGAGGGTATCAAAATCGTCGAGAAGCATTTCAGAATATCCAAGAACAACAAAAAATGGATTTTTGAGATCATGAGCAATGACTCTAAAAAGTTTATCCTTAAACTGGTTGATCTCTCTTAACTCGTGGTTAAGTTTCCTTTTTTGTCGGTAGGCGTAAAAAACAAATACAAAAAGTCCAACAACAACAAAAATGATAAGATAAAGGTAGGTTGTTTCCTGTTCCTTGTTTGCCAACTGAATTTGTGTTAGTTCGGCATCCCGCTCGGTTTTTTCATTTCTGTAAACAGCTTCAATTTGGGCACTTTTTTCGAGTCCCTCCAGGGCTCTTATTGAGTCCTTCATTTCAGCTGCAAGTTTACTGTAGTTAAACGCATTTTGGAAATCATTCTGTAAACTGTAAAACTCTGAGGCGGCATTATATACGGTAAAGGAGAAGTAAAACGACTTAATAGTTTTTGCAAGGGCGACAGCTTTATCAAGATAATTTTTACCCGATGGGAAGTCATTTAATCGAGCATGTATAAGCGCAACTTTGCAATAATCGGATATTATTGCCACATTTTGGTTGATTTTACTGTTTATTTCAAGCGATTTCAACCGGTAATTCAGAGCTTCTTTAAAGTCACCCCGGGTGAAAAAGATTGTTGAGATACCGCCATAGGCAAACGCCATCCCGATCTCTTCGTTCCTTTTTTTGTGCTCATCAAGGATATAGAGATAAATTGAATAGGCTTTGTCATAGTCTGCGAGTTCAAAATAGACTTCAGCGATCCTCAGCTGTGCAGTTAATTCTCCCGGTTTGTCACCAATTTTTTTCCTGATATTGATAACTTTTTGCAGATACTCAATAGCTTTGGTATAATTTTTCTGATTGGTGTAGAGAACCCCCAGGTTAAGAGCGCAAAAGGCGATTCCCGATGAGTCTTTTAATTCTTCGAATATTCTAAGACCCTTAAAAGTTTGTTCAATTGCAAGAGAACCATTCCCCATAAGTCGGTGCAGACTGCCGAGATTGTTATACGAGAAGCCAAGTTGAGTTTTGTCATTATATTGTTTTGAAGCTTCAAGTCCTTTTGAAAAATAGAAAAGCGCTTCTTTATAATCCCCAAGATTTCGGTGGATTACTCCAAGATAATTTAGTGCAAGAGGTTTTTTGGCAAAGAGTTCGTTTTGTTCGATGAGGCGGAGGGCCATCTGACCGGCTTTAATCGAGAGTTGGGGGTGATCCCCTCTGTTCTTCCATGTGAACTCGAGGTATAAAGTTATCTTATCTGAGTCGTGGAGAGTTGCAACTTTTTTCTCCAGATTTTGCCACACATCCTGACCGTAGAGTGAAGAGGAGACATAAAGGAGAATAAACAGTTTAACAACGATGGATTTCATTTAAAGCCTGTTACCGTTTGGCTTCGGTTTGATGATTCAGGATCAACCTAAAAGCTTTGGCTCCATAAGCGATAATATCATCATCAGGAAGGAACTGAGGAGTGTGTAATCCAAATCTTTCACCTTTTGAGGTACCGAGCCAAAACATAAAAGAGGGGTATTTTTTACTGAAAAAACCAAAATCTTCACCAGTAAATCTGCTTCCACAATCAATAAACTTAAAGTTTTTTTCGAGTGTGGGTTTCAGATCGTCATAAAGTTTCTCGTTTACGGTTACTTCCACATAGGGGTTATTGTCGTGTACAACTTCACATTTCACTTTTGTTTCTTTTTCAACTTCGATGCCAATTCTAAAAAGTTCGTCGAGGAACCATTTAAAATCTTCAATTTTAAGAGCCCTCAGTGAACCATCAAATCTGGCGGTTGGCGGAACGATATTTCGAGCAATTCCGGATGAGATCTTCCCATAACCAAAAAGGATTTTTTTACCTGAAGAGTTAACTGTCGCCTTGGCTTTTTGGAGGAATAACATCAGTCCGTCGAATGCATTAATTCCATTTTCGGGGAATGCAACATGTGACTGTTTCCCTGTGAAATTGATGCCGATAGCATTTGAAGCCGCAAAGAGTGTACCTTTGGTAGAGGCTATTACACCGGTGTCAAAATCGTCATTTACATGTAGTGCAAAAGCCTTTGTGATTTTAAATTTGTCGAGAAGTCCCGTTTTTATAAGAATATCGGCTCCACCGCCCCCCTCTTCAGCCGGCTGGAAAACAAAAATCAGATTTTGATTTACCTTGTCGTTAACCACTTCTTTAAGGAATTGATAAAGAATTGATGTATGAACATCATGCCCACAAGCGTGCATTTTGCCGTTTTTTGAAGCATAAGGGATTCCGGTTTCTTCAACCACAGGGAGTGCGTCGATGTCAGCTCTGAAAAGGAGGTAGTCGCCTGAATTCACAGTATATTCAACCACAATTCCTGTTGGAGTGGGTGTGTGAATTATTACACCAGGGAGCTGTTCGATATTTTGTTTTAGCAGTTTGGTTGTTTCAAACTCCTCAAACATTAGTTCAGGATTGGTGTGAAGTTTGTGTCTCAGTTCAATTGGTGACAGCATTATGTTATCCTTATTTTGAGCCTGTGCAAGGGCAAAAAGGAGAAAGGGAAGAAATAATTTGTACATGTTCTATTTTCTAAAAATTTCGACCTCTAATGTAACCAGAATTAAGGAATTAAAGTTGTGGACAAACCGTTACTTCTTTTCAAAAATAAGCGAAACAGAATTGATACAGTACCTTAAACCCGTTGGTTTTGGTCCGTCATTAAAAACATGTCCAAGATGAGCTCCACATTTGTTGCAGGTAACTTCGGTACGCACCATTCCATGTGAATAGTCCGAGGATTCGGCTATAACTCCCGAATCACCCGGAGCATAAAAACTGGGCCATCCGCAGTGGGCATCAAATTTAGTAATAGACTCAAACAAAACTTCACCACAGCCGGCACATTTGTAGGTACCGGTTTCTTTGTGATCCCAAAACTTACCTGTGTAAGGTCGTTCGGTTCCTTTTTCACGCATAACATGATATTGTTCATCGGTGAGGATTGTTTTCCATTCAGCTTCCGTTTTAACTATTTTATCTTTCATCTGTTCCTGTGATTTATGGTTTTTTGTTGAATCATTTAATGCCATTAGTTGTGACTTCACGATATTCTGCTCTGACTGTTTGTTAACAGCTATTACAACCGCAAGGGCAACAATCAGGAGAAGTGAACCGATAAAAATAACATGTTTAAACATTAATGCCTCAATTAAGCTTGTAAAAGCACCGGACGTGAAATTATAGGGTTCCGGAGAAATGATTTATAAATTTACCACTTATTTCATTCATTAAATATGTAAAAATATTGGTTTTTCTAAAATATTTTCTTCACCTTATAAATTTAAGTAATTAAGGTTAAAGCGTTAATATTTTTTACTTATTAAGGTATTGATCAATCATAAGTCTTGTTATTAGGTAAACAACCTTAATTATTAAGGTAAATTGCTGTTTTTATCTTGTGTGAAAATGATTTAAGTTTAAATTCTTAATAAAGAAAATTGAGATCAAAATGAATACTAATTTATTAAATCACTGTAACCGACTCATTGAAGAGAAGGGGATACAGGTTATCGACCTTAAAAGTATCGATCTTACCGGCAGGCTTCACCATATTTCACTTCCTGTAAGGAAGGGGATATTGGAAAAGTTAATGACTGAAGGAGTTGGTTTTGACGCCTCAAGTTATGGTTTCTCAAAAGTTGAAAACAGCGACATGGTTCAGATTCCCGATCTTTCAACCGCTGTTATTGATCTTTTCAGGGATGCCCCTACACTCAGTTTTTATTCCAATGTTCACCTTACTGATGAAAAAAGATCTCCATTCCCACAGGATGGAAGGTATATGGCGAAAAAAGTGGAAAAATTGCTCCAGGAATATACAGATGCGGACAAATCGATGTGGGGGCCCGAGTTTGAGTTTTATATCTTCTCCAAGGTTAAATATGATACACGAACCGCCTCATCTTATTATGAACTTGAACATGCCGAAGAATTCCATAAAAATGCCTATCATGCGGCAAATCCATTTGATGTTTATGATGATTTCAGGGATGAAGCTTGTCGCTTGTTAAATCAGGTTGGTGTCGATGTTAAATATCATCACCATGAAGTTGGTGAGAGAGGTCAACAGGAAATCGAAACATATTTCTCCGATCTCCTTACAACAGCGGATAATATCGTCACTTCAAAATATGTTTTGATGAATTATGCACGGCAGGAAAACCTTTTTATAACTTTTATGCCCAAACCGATGTATCAGCAGGCGGGTAATGGGATGCATGTCCACCTCTACCTTACAAAAAACGGTAAAAATGCATTTTATGAAAAAGGGAAATATGCCAACCTGAACGATCAGGCGAGATATTTTATGGGTGGTATCTTAAAACATGGTGCGGCTCTCTCAGCATTTACCAATCCTTCAACAAACTCCTACAAGAGACTTGTTCCCGGATTTGAAGCTCCCGTTGTTCTCACATACGGACAGGGTAACAGAGCTTCCGCAATCAGGATTCCAAAATATATTAACAATCCTGATGAAACGAGATTTGAATACAGACCACCGGATGCAACAGCAAATCCGTATCTCTGTTTAAGTGCAATACTTCTCGCCGGCATTGATGGTGTGGTTAATAAAATTGACCCTGAAACCGAAGGTTTTGGTCCATCAGAAAAACTGGATATGAGTGAAAAAAACCGTGACAAATTAAGTTTTCTCCCCAGAAATCTTGATGAAGCACTTGATGCACTTGAACTGGATAACGAATTTTTGAAACGTGGAGGAGTTTTCACCGATCAACTGTTAAAACAGTGGATGAAAATTAAACACGAAGAGATTTCAGCGATTGGCACGATGCCCCATCCGTTTGAATTTAAGATGTATTTTAATTTGTAATCTTTTTTATCCGCCGGAACAACTGCGGAGATCAATACAGGCAGGACTCGGGTTTCTCCTCGAAGCTGTTTAGACAGTCCTGCCTTTTTTATAACCACAAATCCTCATGATTAACCCTACCAGGCATTTAAATCACAAAATTAAGATTATTTAATAATCAATTTGAATAATACTTGATTTTTATTAATATTATTGTTAAATTGAGATCAGGTTTTGTGAGGTTTAGTTAACAATTTTTTTCATTAGTCCTGGAGGTAATTCTTTTTAGAGATTATTAGTGATAATTATCCGGAAAGTCGTGCAAAACATTCTTCCAGGTTAGGACAGAGGTATGAATTTAAACAGGCATAGAACCTGTGTTTTCTCCAGCCGGCTTTCCGTTATTATTAAACTCCCCAAAACAAACCTGCTCTAAAATCCCTTCATATCATTTTTCGTCCGGTATCTTCATACCAAATCCAATTGATATTTAAACATAAAGATTTCCACGCTCGTGAATTTCATGGCCGTGTCATTCACTTTTGTGATTTTTTGTTAAATATTTTGGATCAAACAGAAATTTAATACTCAATAACAAAAGAGCAGCAAATGAAAATTATTGTAGCAGTAGCCCTTTTTATATCTTTTACACATTTAACCTATTCTCAAACTCATGATCAAAATATGTGGATGACGGATGGAGCAGTAAATGCCATCGCCCAAACAGGTAATACAATTTATATTGGTGGAAATTTCGATTATGTTGGCAGATACACGGGACAAGGGACCATAATAAATATAGCCACAGGTGAATTAAACATCTCAATGCCCAAAGTTAATAATGCGGTAAACAGTGTTATTTCTGATGGAAGCGGGGGTTGGTATATCGGGGGCAATTTTACCAGAGTTGGAGATCTCGTCAGAAACAACCTTGCTCACATTAATTCTGATGGAACAGTTGATCCCGATTTTAACCCGGCACCAAGCAGCACAGTCTATGACCTCGAATTGGCTGGTGGTGTGCTCTATGTTGCGGGGAATTTTAGCAACATCGGGGGTTTAGCAAGGGGCAGGATAGCTGCACTGGATCCGACAACGGGTGTTCCAACTTTATGGAATCCAAATGCCGGATCATCTGTTAATAAAATTATTGTTAGTGGAGGAACTGTTTTTCTTTGTGGAAGTTTTACAACACTTGGTGGTTTCACCAGAAACTATATAGGGGCAGTTGACAAATCCACAGGTGCTGTTTTGGGTTGGGATCCTAACTCCGGCTCGACGGTTAGATCCATGGCACTTAGTGGAAACACCATATACGCAGGTGGTTATTTTACAACAATGGGTGGTCTGGATCGATATAAATTAGCCGCAATTGATGCTACAACCGGAGCAACAACTTCATGGGACCCAACTCCTGATAACAGTGTTGAATTGTTGGAAGTGGAAGGGAATACACTTTATGTTAGCGGGTATTTTGCAAATATTGCCGGATCATCAAGAAATAATTTGGCAACATTTGATGCTACAACCGGAACAATAACAAGCTGGGCTCCAAATCCTGATGGAGTGGTTGAAAACATTGTGTTTTCAAGTGGTACAGCATATCTGGGCGGTTGGTTTCAGAATTTTGCGGGTCAAACCAGATTAAGAGTAGCTGCGGTGGATGTGGCAACAGGTAATCTTACCTCATGGACTGCGCACGCTGAATTTTCAGTTTTATCTCTTGCTGTCGATGGAACAAATCTTTATGCAGGGGGTAATTTTAATTCGATTGGGGGTGATTTAAAGAACAATATTGCAGCTCTGGATGCAACAACCGGAGAGGCAACTGATTGGAGTCCAAATTGTGACGGACTAATTTATGCACTGGCAACAAGTGGTTCATCACTGTTTGTAGCAGGCAGTTTTTCAAATATTGGTGGTCAACCTCGTAATTATTTGGCAGCCTTGGATGCAACTACCGGTTTGGCAACAGGCTGGAACCCGTCACCGGGTTCTTCTGTAAGATGTCTGGGTGCGGCTAATGGGATATTATATACCGGGGGGAATTTTACAACGATCAGTGGGCAGACTCGAAACAGACTTGCAGCATATAATGTAACCGACATGAGTCTTACCGGTTGGAATCCAAACGCCAACAATGCGGTATATTCAATTAATATATCAGGAAGTCAAGTTTATGTGGGGGGTGTATTTTCCAGTATTGGTGGACAGACAAGAAATTACATTGCATCATTAAATATCTCAGATGGACTCGCAAATTCGTTTAATCCAAATGCAAACCATTTTGTTTATTCCATTGCTGTAGATGGAACAACTGTATATGCCGGTGGGAATTTTACAACAATAGGTGGTCAAACCAGAAATTACATTGCAGCTTTAAATTCATCAGATGGCACCGCGACATCCTGGAATCCGGGCGCAAACGCTGAGGTTTCGGCAATCGCTTTGAGCGGTACACAGGTATATGCAGGAGGGGATTTTACAACTATTGCAGGTGTGACGAGGAACTATATTGGATCAATTAACAAATCGGATGGAGGACTAGCCTCATGGAATCCGAATGCAAGCCATTCCGTAAATGCAATATTTATCGATTACGACCACTCAAGAATTTTGGTTGGTGGTAATTTTTTTGATATTGTTGGAGAGGAAACCAGAGGTTTTGCTGCACTCTCCGATCCATCCGATCCTGCACTTCCCGTTGAACTTGTCTCCTTTTCTGCAAAATATTTAAACAAGGTTGTTCAACTCTCGTGGCAAACCGCAACTGAAGTGGATAACTACGGTTTTGAAGTGGAGAGAAAAACCACCTCAACAGACTGGCAGAAAATTTCCTTCATCGAGGGACATGGGACCTCAAACTCACCCAAATATTACAATTTCTCCGATCCATTCTCACAAACCGGAAAAATTTCATATCGACTCAAACAGTTGGATAACGATGGAAAATTCGACTACAGCAATGTTATCGAGATAGATACCAAAATCCCAACAGTTTTTGCTCTTGAACAGAACTACCCAAATCCGTTTAACCCGGAAACTGTGATAAGATTTAACCTGCCGCAATCAGCTAATGTGAGTCTTAAATTGTACAACATGCAAGGAGAAGAAGTGGCAATACTCCAATCAGGAGCAATGGATGCCGGCAGTCACTCAATAACACTGGATGCAACCAAATATGGATTACCTTCCGGGATTTATGTTTACCGGTTGAGTTCAATTGATGTTACAGGCAGGAGTTTTAATGCAAGCAGGAAATTAATTTTAATGAAATAACGCACTTCCTCAGATATCATAAAGGCGAGGATACGCTTTTCAGTTTCGAAGATTAATCTTAACAAAAGTCAGTTTCGAAATCATTCTTTTAATAAATATCAGAAGGCATCAAATGAGAAGAATAACAACAACTTTCATTTTTTTTATTTTAACGACATTCACCTATTCACAAACTGTGGATCCGAATATGTGGACCACAAATGGAGAAGTTAAATGTGTTACGCAATCAGGGAATACAATTTACCTCGGTGGACATTTTGATTATGTTGGGAGATATACCGGTAGTGGAGGTGCCATAAGTGTAGAGACAGGAGAGGTCGATTACTCACTGCCAAAAGTCAATGGAACCATTAGATGTGTTATCTCTGATGGAAATGGTGGCTGGTATATTGGAGGGTCTTTTTCAAAGGTTGGTGAATTTACGAGGAACGGGATCGCTCATATCAAATCTGATAAAACGGTAGATCCTGATTTTAACCCAAATGCAGACAACACCGTTTATTCACTTGCTCTTCATGGAAGTTCCATTTTTGTGGGAGGAAATTTCTTTAATATCGGTGGAACTTCGCGAACGGCTCTCGCAGAACTATCAATGAATTCAGGGCTTGCGACTTCATGGGATCCTGATGCAAACGGGACTGTAAGAACCATTGTAGTGAGTGGTGACACTCTTTATGTTGGTGGTCTTTTCACCCTTATAAGTGGAGCCACAAGGTACAAAATTGCATCTTATGACCTTCCAAATCTGTTCATCACGAGTTGGAATCCCGATGCAGGAGGAGCTGAAGTTTTGTCAATTGCAGTAAGTGGAGACACAGTATATGCCGGTGGTAGTTTTACCAATATCGGTGGGCAACAAAGGAATAGAATTGCAGCTTTACACAGAATATCAGGACTTGCAACTGCCTGGAATCCAAATGCTAACAGCACTGTCGAAAAAATAATTTTGGATGGTGACAGGGTTTATATATGTGGGGCATTCACAATGTTTGCAGGATTATATCCGAGAAATAGATTGGCTGCAATAGATAAAATAACAGGTCTCCCGGATGGCTGGGCTCCAACTGCAAATGGTACGGTTTATGATATTGTATTGGATGGGAGTACGATATATGCATGTGGAGTTTTCACTTCAATCGGAGGGGAAACCCGATACAGGGTTGCCGGACTTGATGTTACAACGGGCTTTGCAACGGCATGGAATCCTGTGAGTTCTTCCACACTTTACACACTTGCAACCCACGGAACCACTTTGTACACCGGGGGAAGTGTTAATTCGATTGGTGGAAAAATTAGAAATAAAATAGCCGCTTTGGATGCAACTACGGGAGAAGCAACCACATGGAATCCAACTGCCAATAATGCAGTGAATACAATTGCCATCAGCGGCAGCACTGTTTATGCCGGTGGTGATTTTACAAATATCGGAGGAGAAACAAGAAATTACATCGCAGCTCTGGATGCCACAACCGGATCTGCAACCTCATGGAATCCAACTCCAAACGGAATTGTGAACGATATTGTTGTTAATGGAAGCACTATTTATGCCGGGGGCAACTTCTCTACCATCGGAGGACAAACAAGGAACAAACTTGCAGCGTTGGATGCATCATCAGGACTGGCATCCTCATGGAATCCTGATCTTAACTCCACTGTTTACACGATCAAATTGGCTGGTGGAATAATGTATGCCGGAGGTAATTTCACTACCGCAGGCGGGCAAACACGGAACTATATAGCTGCTATTGATGCAACTACGGGAGTTCCAACAGCTTGGAATCCGAATGCTGACGCATATATTAGAACCCTTGCAATAAGCGGTAGTACAATTTATGCAGGTGGAGCTTTTACAAACATTGGTGGACAGTCGAGAAACAGGATCGCGGCTCTTGATGCAACAACGGGACTGGCATCCTCATGGAATCCTGATGCCAATAGTGCGGTTCAAACCCTTACTCTTAGTGATATTGCGGTTTATGCAGGAGGAAATTTCACCACCATCGGAGGGCAGTCGAGGAGTAATCTGGCATCTATTGATCCCGTCACGGGACTTGCGAACTCATGGAACCCAAACCCAAACAGTCAGGTGAATTCCATTGTTTTAGACTACGATCATACGCGAATTTTAGCAGGGGGACAATTTACTACAATGGGAGGAGATTCACGAAATTGTTTTGCGGCACTCTCCGATCCATCCGATCCCGCTCTTCCCGTTGAACTTGTTTCATTTTCTGCAAAATATCTAAACAATATAGTTCAACTCTCTTGGTTAACTGCTACAGAAGTGGATAACTATGGATTTGAGGTAGAGCGAAAAACCGCCACAACCGACTGGCAGAAGATTTCATTTATTGAAGGACATGGAACCTCAAACTCACCCAAATATTACAAATTCTCCGATCCAATCTCACAAACCGGAAAAATTTCATATCGCCTGAAACAGTTGGATAACGATGGGAAGTTTGCCTACAGTAATATTATCGAGATAGATACCAAAGTTCCATCAGTTTTTGCTCTTGAACAGAACTACCCAAATCCGTTTAACCCGGAAACAGTGATAAGATTTAACCTGCCGCAATCGGGTAATATAAGTCTTAAACTGTATAACATGCAGGGTGAAGAAGCTGCATTACTTCTCACCGGTGTAATGGATGCCGGCAGTCACTCAATAACACTGGATGCAACTAAATATGGCTTACCTTCAGGGGTTTATGTTTACCGGTTGAGTTCAATTGATGTTACAGGTAAGAGTTTTAATGCAAGCCGGAAGTTGGTGTTGATGAAGTAGTTCTGAATCCAAATTCATTTTCTCACATCATATTAGTAGTAAAACAACTAATTCTTAATTTTGGAGAAAATATGTCACTTAGAACGAACTTAACTCATATAGAGTCTTTAGAAGATCATAAATCGGTAATAGAAAATAATGAAAATGTAATGGTATGCTGTGGCAGGATGGGACCAATGTGTATCCCTGTTTATGATGTAATGGAAGAGCTTGAAAGTGAATACACCAACATCAAGTTTGCAGACATGCCATTTGATTCACCGGACGCACGGGTGATAAGGGACCTGGAAGAATGCAGAAACTTTTCCGGTCTTCCTTTCACTGTCTATTATAAAAATGGTAAAGTTGTTAAAGCCACCAGCAGCATACAGTCAAGAGATCAGGTAACTTCAATTCTTGATGAGCAGTTCGGAAAATAAAATGGAGAATCATTTTGACTCAATAATAATTGGTGCCGGAGCTGCAGGACTGACGGCAGGGATTTATCTCTCGCGGGCAAAGGTCTCAACTCTGATACTGAACGAAGGGACGGTAGGCGGTCAGTTGGTACTCACACATGAGGTTGCCAACTATCCCGGAGTGGAACATATCAGTGGTTACGAACTTGCACGCACGATGAAACAACAGGCCATGAGTTTTGGCTGTAAAATTCGCTCAAGTTTGAAAGTGACTTCACTTCAACTTGAGGGTGAAATTAAGACAGTTCAAATAAACAATAAAGAAACATTCACAGCCCATTCTGTGATAATCGCCACGGGCGGGAAATCGAGAATGATTGGTGCCCCGGGTGAGGCTGAGTTTAAAGGAAAGGGAATTTCCTACTGCGCCACCTGCGACGGTGATTTCTTCCAGGACAAAGAAATTATAGTTGTCGGCGGTGGAAATGCAGCCCTCGAAGAAGCGGTTTCTTTAACAAAATATGCATCAAAAGTAACGATTGTGCACCAATTTGATCATTTTCAGGCATTTGAACATTATATTGATGAAGCAAAAAAGAATGAGAAGATCAATTTCATAATGGAAACAAAAATCACTCAATTTATGGGTGATGAAAAACTGCAAAGAGTTACACTTGAGCATATTCCGTCGGGAGATATTTCTGAAATGAAGATAGATGGTGTTTTTATCTTTATTGGTTATGTACCAAACACCGAATCTTTGGAGGGGATAATTGCACTAAATCCCAATAAAGAGATAATTGTAAATTCGAATATGGAAACAAATATTCCCGGTGTTTTTGCTGCCGGTGATTCGATTGTAAAGAGGTTCAGACAGGTTACCACTGCTGTAGCTGATGGAACCATTGCTGCACTTGTTTCAGCAGATTATATTAATAATATCAAAAAACAAAGTGAAGTTTTAGTTTAAAGTGTTGCCGGGAGTGGAAAATCACAGTTTCGCACTTCCGGCATTTAAACACTAAAGGGTAAACCTCTCAGTAAATTTTTCGCCCCAACGGTTTACAAACTCAATCACTATCATCTTTGCACCCGGTGAGGGTTTTGCATAAAAGAGATGATCTGTGGTTTCTGGCTCAACCCATGTATGTTTTTTCGGTTTTGTATCACCTTCAAACAGTTTCACAGTTTCGGGGTCTTTTCCTCTTCTTTTTTCCATTTGCCCCATCGCATTTCCATCCTGATACCAGTTGACTTTACAATATTTGTCATATCCCCAGACATTTGCCATAACTTCGCCGCCAACTTTTTGGAGCGACATTTGGTGACTTAAAGATCTGCCGGTTGATTTGTATTTCCATTTGATATCGTTGCCATTCACTTCATATAAGCCATATCCTTTTGGAGTTCCATCAAAACATGTTGGAGCAGTCCACCAGGCACCACACACAGCCCCACAAACATGTATCTCAACACCTTCCTCTTCAATATATTCACTTTCGTGCATGTGTCCGGTGATGATATGAGATTTAAAGGGTTTTAACAGGTCATAAATCATATTTCGATTGCTTACAACAACATGTTTTTTGGGATTCCCGGAGTTGTCACGAATATGCTGGGTATTATAGGGAGGGATGTGCATAAAAATTACTACGGTTTTTCCCTTTTCAACAAATGAAAGGTCTTTTTTTAGCCAATCTATTTGAGGCTGGTCGAGATAACCGATGTAATCCCCGGTCCAAAAGACATCATTCAGAACCACATAATGAACCGCCCCTTTGTTGAAAGAGTAATAATGAGGTCCAAAAGCCTCTGTAAATGTTTCAACAGATTTTTCATTGGTTTTTGCTGAATGGTCCGTATCATGATTCCCCACCACCTGATAAAAAGGGATTCCCATTCGTTTTACACTCTTTTCATATTCCGGGAAAAGTTTCAGATCATTGAACACAATATCACCACATGCGACGCCAAAAATATTTTTTTTATCAGCAGCAAATTCAACCACGTCCGGAACAGTTTCATTGTTGAAAAGAGTTACATCTTCCATGTCCAAAACCTGTGGATCGGCAAGTAGCAGAAACGAGTGTTGTGAATCATCACCCGAAGGTTTCAGGTTAAAACCCATATCAAGGTCTGAGGTGCTTCCCCCTGTTCTTTTATAAAACCGGGCGGTGCCTGTTGGATTTGTGTCGATCTCATATCCGGCGGGATTTGAGATGTAAACGAATTTTTGTCCCACAAGTGAATCAAATTGATAGTATCCGTCTTTTCCGGTTTGAATTACTGAAACTCCATCGGAGACAACCACTCCACTAACCGGTCTCCCCTCGGACATCACTCTGCCACGAATTTTTCTAACAAGATTAGAGTGTTTGTTTTCAGGACCAATAAGTTTTTGAATGGGAGAGGTGAAAGACTCCACTACCATTAATGCTGAAATGCCAAGTGCACTTTTAATAAAATTTCGTCTGTCTGTCATTTGCGGCTCGTCTAAAATTATTTTAATGTCGATACCCAATTTACATCTCTCCTAAATAATATCCCTGTCAATTCACTAAATTTAAAAATTGCATTTTTTGAAATACGAGGAGTTTAAAATGGAAGATCGAATACTGGAATGTGTACCAAATTTTTCTGAAGGACAAAATCCTGAAACAATAAAACAGATCACGGATGCCATTGAAGCGGTTGACGGTGTAAAACTGTTAAATGTTGATCCCGGATTTGAAATGAACCGTACAGTAGTCACCTTTATCGGCGCCCCTGAAGCGGTTGCCGAAGCTGCCTTTCAGTCGATAAAACGGGCATCGGAGCTGATTGACATGTCTAAACACACCGGTTCACATCCAAGAATGGGCGCTACCGATGTTTGTCCATTTATTCCTGTAAGCGGTATTACAACCGAGGAAGCAATAAAACTTTCACATACAGTGGCTAAGAGGGTTGGAAAAGAACTTGGGATACCGGTTTATTTATACGAACTTTCTCAGGAAAATCCCAAAAGGAAAAACCTCGCCATTATTCGTCAAGGTGAATATGAAGCTCTCGAAGAGAAAATGAAAAAACCTGAGTGGGAACCCGATTATGGACCTCTTTCATTTAATGCAAAATCGGGGGGAACCGTCATGGGTGTCAGGGAGTTTTTGATTGCATATAATGTTAACCTGAATACCCGTGAAGTGAAAGCTGCCACGGATATTGCTTTTGAGCTGCGTGAAAAGGGAAGATCAGCCAGATCAGGTGGAGGCGGAGCATTTTATTATAAAAGACCAACCATCCTCAAATATAAAGAGGGAAGTTATCCAACCGGGATTGACGGTTTTGTAGGGCAGACTATTGAAGAAACCGCCATCCACTGCAAGGAACGACTTGGATTTGATCTCTATGAACTTTTGGAACTTAATGGAGTTGATCCCAAAAAACCTGAGGGTGAGTCAGTAAAAATCCCCGGAAAATTTAAAAATTGTAAAGCTATTGGCTGGATGGTGCCCGAGTATGACAGGGCGCAGATTTCCATAAATCTTACGGATTACAAATCAACTCCGATGCACATTGTTTATGAAGAAGCAAAAAAACTTGCAGACTCAAGAGGAATTGCAGTTACGGGAAGTGAAATTGTGGGAATGGTCCCCTTTAGAGCACTTTATGAAAGTGGTGTTTTTTATCTAAAAAGACAGGAAAGACCTGTTGGAATACCTGTTATGGATGTTCTTAAAACAGCAGTGCAATCCCTGGGATTAAACGATGTGTCACCGTTTAAAATTGAGGAGAGAGTACTTGGTCTGCCAAAATATGATGAAAAAGCTCTTTCATCTCTTACGGTTACAGGTTTTGCAGATGAAGTTTCACGCGAATCCCCTGCTCCCGGTGGTGGCTCCGTAGCAGCAATGGCAGGAGCAATTGGAGCCGCATTGGCATCCATGGTGGTTAATTTAACCGCATACAAAAAAAGTACTGGCGAAATAGATGAAATGCTTGATGATTTATCGGTCAAAGCCCAGGAAATTAAAGATAAACTGATTAAAAACATCGATGATGATTCGAATGCCTTCAATGAATATATGGAAGCAATGAGACTGCCGCAAACAACACCTGACGAGAAATCTGCGAGAATTTCTGCTATGCAAATGGGACTTAAAAAAGCTGTGCAGGTACCTCTAATGACAGCAAAACTTAGTTATGAAGCGATCAAAATCTGCGAAGTAGTGAAACAGCATGGAAATCCCAACTCGATAACCGATGTCACCGTGGGTGCCCGCATGGCACTTACCGGCGTTCAGGGAGGTGTACTTAATGTACTTATTAACCTCAAAGACATCAAAGATGAGGACTATATTGCTGATATGAAAAGAGAATGTACTGCCCTGATTGCTGATGCGAGTAAATTAGCAGACAGCATACTCGAGGACGTTTTGCACAAGCTAAGTTAAAGAGGACGCAGATACACGCAGAAGTACAAAAATCATTTAAATACAGAACAAGAATATGTACATTTTAGGAATCTCAGCATTTTACCATGACTCGGCAGCGGCTATCATAAAAGATGGCGAGATAATCGCCGCGGCACAGGAAGAACGCTTCACTCGAAAAAAACACGATCACGGCTTTCCTTCTAATGCAGTTAAATACTGTTTAAAAGAGGCAGGCATTGACATATCACAGCTTGAAGCTATTGCATTTTATGACAAACCATTCCTGAAATTTAACAGGTTACTCGAGACATATTTAAGTTATCCGGGACGGGGATTAAACTCCTTTATGATGGCGATTCCTCTCTGGCTGAAACAAAAACTGTGGATCCCCGATCTGATTGAAAAAGAAACCGGTTTTGGTGGTAAAATTCTTTTTCCTGAACATCATGAGTCGCACGCAGCAAGTGCCTTTTTCCCCTCAAAATTTGATGAAGCTGCTTTTCTGACAATCGATGGAGTTGGCGAATACGCCACTGCTTCATATGGAATAGGAAAAGGAAACTCGGTCAAGATTCTTGGTGAAATTAACTTCCCCCATTCACTCGGATTGTTATATTCAGCTTTCACATATCATGCCGGTTTTAAAGTGAATTCAGGTGAATATAAGGTAATGGGTCTGGCTCCTTATGGAACGCCCAAGTATGTTGACAGGATTCTGGAGAAGCTGATCGACCTGAAAGAAGACGGTTCATTTAAGATGAATATGGACTATTTCGATTACAACACGGGACTAAAGATGACCAACTCGAAGTTCTCGGAGTTGTTTGATGGTTCCGCTCGTGAACCGGAATCAAACCTTACCCAGCGAGAAATGGATTTGGCTCGAAGTATCCAGGAAGTGACAGAAGAGATTGTTTTAAGAATGGCACGCCATATCAGAAAAGAGACCGGGATGAAAAATCTGTGCCTTGCCGGAGGAGTGGCACTAAATTGTGTGGCAAATGGAATACTGCTTCGTGAAAAGATATTTGATGATCTTTGGATTCAGCCGGCTGCCGGTGATGCAGGTGGTGCACTTGGAGCGGCACTTGTTGTCCATTACCACCACTTCGGTAATCCTGCCCCAATAAAGGGAAAGAGGGACCTGCAAAAAGGGTCGTCACTCGGTCCTGCTTACAAATCGGAGCAAATTGAAGAATTTTTGAAAAAATATAAACTTCCTGCTCAAAAATTTACAACAGAGTCACTTCTTGACAAGGCATCGGATCTGTTAAATGATGGTAAGATCATCGGGTGGTTTCATGGCAGAATGGAATATGGTCCGAGAGCTCTTGGCAATCGTTCGATCATTGGTGATGCGAGAAATCCGGAAATGCAGAAGAAAATGAACCTGAAAATTAAATATCGGGAAAGTTTCAGGCCATTTGCACCTTCCGTAATGTATGACAAAGTTCATGAATGGTTCGACATCGATTGTGAAAGTCCATATATGCTCCTGGTGGCAAATGTACACAAAGATAAACAACGAAAAATGACTTCAGATGAAGAAAAACTTTGGGGGATAGATCTGTTGAATATCCTAAGATCAGAGATTCCGGCGGTTACACATGTTGATTATTCAGCAAGAATTCAGACTGTACATCCCGATGACAACAAAAGATATTATGATCTAATCAACAAATTTTATGAAAAAACAGGCTGTCCTGTAATTGTAAATACCAGTTTTAATGTACGGGGTGAACCCATCGTGGAATCACCTCTCGATGCTTATAAATGTTTTATGCGTACAGAAATTGATGTGTTGATCCTGGAAAATTTTATCCTTTATAAAGAAGAACAACCCACTTTTCACGATGATATTAAATGGCAGGAGATTTATGAGCTTGATTAAAGATATCAAAAAAGAAGTGCAGGAACTTGATCTTTCACCAATGGCATTACACAAAGGGGGAGTTACTCTCGGGCTGGCAATCTTCGTTGCGGGACTGCTGTTGTATTTCCTTTCATTGTACAAAATGACCGGAATCTACACCGGGTCGGTGGGGATACTTTTGATACTTGTTTCCTTTTTTGCTCCCGTTCAAATAAAAGGAATCTATAAAGTCTGGATGACCTTTGCATTGATTCTGGGGTGGTTTGTATCAAAAATTATCTTCACAATAATATTTTATCTGGTGGTTGCACCAATAGGATTGGTAGCCAAATTGGTAGGGAAGGAATTTCTTGATCTCAAATTTTCAAAAAAAGCCACATCATATTGGATTAAAAAATCCGAGCGTAAAATTGATTATGAAAAAATGCATTAGGAATTTAAAATGAGCAAAATCAAAATCATCTCTCAATATCTCTCTTTCCTAAAAGAAAACAAAAAGTGGTGGCTTATGCCCATCGTCATCCTTATAATTTTTATCGGTGCTCTTCTCGTCTTCGCAAAAGGCAGCCCTCTTGCGCCGTTTATTTATACGCTGTTTTAGAACTTCAGAACTTCAGTACCTCGGAACTTCGGTACTCCAGAGTTTCAGTACCGCGGAACTTCAGCAAAGTGGGTTTCTGGGTTATTTCTTTTTTGGTATTGAGTCGAGTTGTTGTTGTAAAGAATGTACTAATGCACCAATGCTATTGTGATTATTTCTTAGATCGATTATCAGTTTATCGATATCATAATTTTTAAATTCTCCCAAGTCCTTAGCAATTAGTAGCATCGATTCAACCTCATTGCAAGAGCCTTTGGAAATCATAAGAAACTGAATAAATTCTCTCTTTGATCTTCTGCCAAAACCCTCGGCGATGTTGTTTGAAATTGATAATGTTGCTCGCAATATTTGGCTACGAAAAAAGTAGTCTTTATACGAGTCGAACATTTTAAAGATTTCTAAATAAATTTCTTTCGCAGCTATCCAGATTTTTAAGTCACTAAAGTGATCTACCATTTTATCCTTTCTCCTTTAATGAAATTATCAAAAATTTAACTATTTGCTTCTCCTTCCCTTGTCCTGAAGTACTGAATCTCCGAGGTTCCGGAGTTCTGAATCTCTGAGGTTCCGAGGTTCTGAAGTTCCGAATCTCTATATAACAAAATACACCAGCAGCGTAATCACTATCGCTCCAAATATGTTGATGATGAACCCGGTTTTTGCCATGTCGGCGATTTGGAGTTTTCGGGAGCCGAAGACGATGGCATTTGGGGGAGTGGCGACGGGCATCATAAATGCCATCGAGGCTGATATGGTTGCAGGTAACATAAGGAGCAAAGGGTCAACATTCCATTCTATCGCAAAGGCTGCGAGAATAGGAAGGAAAATCTGAGCTGTAGCAGTATTTGATGTTAATTCAGTGAGGAAAGTAACAATCATCGAAATGGCGAAAATGATAACAATTATAGGCATTCCCTGAACAAAATCGAAACTTTTACCTATTTGGGTTGATAGTCCACTTTTAACAAATCCCTCTGCAAGAGCAAAACCACCACCAAATAAAAGTATCACATCCCATGGAATATCCCGAATAATCCATGCGTCAATTATTGTCCCTTTCTCTTCTATTGCTTTTTTAGACGGAAGAATGAAAAGGAGAAGAGCTGCAAAAATTGAGACTGTTCCGTCGTCGATGAAGGATGCTGAGGGGAAAAGATTAGACCATCCGGGGATCATAACAAATCCTGCCTTAATGTCTTCTCTGAAAATCCAAAGAAGGGCAGTTGATACAAAAACCGTCAGGATGATTTTCTCCTCATATTTTATTTTACCAAGTTCTGCATACTCTTTTTTCATCATCGAACGATCAATTTGGAACTTGTCATCACTTTTGAACATCACTTTTGTGAGGAGCCACCAAACAAAAACAGTTAATATTATCGCAAGAGGAAAGAAATAGAGTATCCACTGTCCAAATCCCACTGTGGGAGCATTGGGAAAAGTTTGAGTATAAATTCTTTGAAAAACGAGATTTGGAGGGGTGCCTATGTAGGTTCCTATTCCACCTATTGAGGCCGCATAAGCAATAGATAACATCAGTGCTTTGGAAAAATTTGAAGTGGCGGCGCTTCCATGCTCCTCTTCCATTTTTGAAACGATTGCAAGTCCAATCGGAAGAAGCATCACGGCAGTGGCAGTGTTTGAAATCCACATCGAAAGTGCACCGCCGGCAATCATGAATGAAAGTACGATGGTGGATGGACTTTTGCCAAACCTGGAAACAAGTCCAAGGGCAATTCTTTTATGAAGATTCCACTTCTCCATTGCGAGGGCAATAATAAATCCGCCAAGGAAGAGGAAAATCGTTGAATTTGTGTAAGCTGCTGCGGCATCCTTTCCACTTATCACCCCGGAGAGAGGGAACAGAACAAGAGGTACCAATGATGTAACTGCAAGTGGAACCGCCTCAGTAACCCACCATATCGACATCAGAATGGCAATAGCAGCGCAGAATTTTGCCTCATGTGGCATTGTTGAAAGGGATATAAATAGAATAAACGCCAGAATCCCCAAAAACAATCCGGTGCGTTTAAATTTATAACTGCCAAGGAATTTTGAAACACCATCGGTTTCCATTGAACACCTCTGTAATGTGGTCTGTGCAAAAAATCTCTTAAACAACGGTTTAAATTAATCTTTCTTTTTGATTTATGGTTGTGATCCTGTCTCGAAATTCTTTTTCGATGGAATTTAATTTTCCGTAATTTTGAAGAGGTGATTTTTTAAAAGAAATTGTAGAAAAAAATGACAGAGAAGAAAAGCAGAATTTGGGTATGGTGGGTGGTTGCAGGTGTTCTTACACTCGCAACGGGGTATTACCAAAGAGTGACGGGACCTACATACGATAAAAAAATAAATTTTACTCTTGATGGAACAGAATACAAAGTTAAATTGCCAAGATCACATGGTGACGACAGTAACTGTCCCGTGATCCTGCCAATTTCTGATACCAATTATGCCGCAACACTAATTTACAGGCGGTTTCAGTTTGATTCAGTTTATACCGAAGTTCCGTTTCAAAGAAGTGATTCAACTTTATCAGCATTTCTTCCAAAACAACCACCCGCGGGGAAACTGGAATATTCAATTGTTGTGAAGAATATATCGGGAGAAACGACACAAATCACGGGACACGAAACTGTGGTTATCAGATTTAAGGGGCATGTGCCACTTTGGATCGTTTTGATACATGTCTTTTTTATGTTTGCCGGAATGTTTATGTCAAATCTTACCGGGTTTTATGCTTTTCTCAAACATAAATCGTTCACAAAATATGCCCTCATAACCACCATTGTTTTGTTTATAGGTGGACTGATACTTGGACCCATTGTCCAAAAATTTGCATTTGGTGTGTTTTGGGCCGGTATCCCGTTTGGATGGGATCTCACTGACAATAAACTTCTGTTTGCATTCCTTTTTTGGCTTGCTGCATGGTCTTTTAGCATTAAAAAAGCTCGATATTGGATTGGAATTGCAGCATTGGTGATACTGATGGCTATGTATTTAATTCCTCATAGTGCCATGGGATCGGAGTTTGATTACAAGTCGAATAAAGTGGGAACTTCAAAAAAATTGTAATTATTGTTGAAAGTGGTTAATAATATCACCTTTCAAAAAGGCAGTGTACCAAACATACAATTCCTTGACGCAGACAAAGATTTTATTTAGTCCGGAGGACAAAAAGACTTTATGAACAGTCATTTACATCAGATTTTGTTTGCCATACTGGCATTAATTTCATTTAATTTTAATATTGTTGCTCAAAGCGATTCTTTAAAAGAAGAAAACAAAGAAGCGAAAGTTGAATATTATAAAGTGGATGAAATCCCCAAATTTTATACTTCCCAAAGTATTCAACTCAAATCCATTGTTGAATCGATAGTCACATCAGGCAAATACACTGAACTTAAAGACCGTGTACCGGTAATAAAGGAGAACTACAATCAACTGTTGGCCCTCACTGATAAGTTGGACTTTGCCAAAGAGTATCCTGAAACACTGTTTGAGTTTTTTCGATTGTGGGTCGCCAGAAGTCTGAGATTTCAAAGTGGAATGATGAAGTTGCCGATCAGACAGAATTTCTACTTTCAGAAAAGAAGTTATTACAAGAGGCACTGATTGTTTGGAAGGCGACAGACACCACATCTGTAAATGCATCCGCACCATTTGAACTCAAGCAAAAAACCAGGGTGTTGATTCGGGAAATTGAAAAAACCATTGCCAGAGTTGAGAGTGAGATCGGTCGTCTTTTGGTGCTTCAAAATTCACTTGCCGATCAGGATGTTCAGTCGGAATTGATGTCCCAAAAGGTGGAGAAACAATACATTTCAGGGAAAAGAGAATTACTCAACAAAAACGCTCCCGCTTTTTGGGAACTTGAATTTTTCACAGAGGGAGTTAGTACTCTATTCCAGCCCCTGTTTAGTATTGCAGATTCGTTTATCAACGCTTCAACATTGTTGTATCTGAAGAATGCCGGCAGTTTCCCCGTCTCACTTGTTTACTCTTTCTTTTTAGTTCTCTTCCTTATTTATATAATAAAATATGGCAGAACTCTTTCTTCCGGTGACTCACGGCTCAATAGAATAATGTTGATGTTTAGAGTTCCGGTCTCCACCATAGCATTCCTTCTGTTCATCCAGATTCTCTTTTCATCTCAGGATATACCAAGGATTTTTTTAAATATTATAAGGATACTGGCCCTTATACCGATGGTAAGGATATTTGCCAGATTAGTTGACCCAGCCTATAAAAAATCTATCTACCACATTGCCTTCCTTGTGGTTTTGCAACAATTTAAAGTTACCATGGGGAGCGGAACATCACTTGAAAGGATGTTTTTAACGGTTATCATTATTTTATCCTTAATAATGTTCAACTATATAAAGCTTGATAAAGGGATAAAAAAGAAGACAAATCATTTTACCCCAATTGTAATAAAGACAATAAATTTACTGACAATTCTTTTTGGTTTTGCTTTTATCGCCGATGTTTTTGGTTACGTAATGTTGAGTCTTACGATTGTGGATGGCGTTTTAAACAGTCTCTTTGGTCTCTCCACATTTTATATCCTTGCTCTTCTGATTGAGGGAATTTTATTAGTCCTTCTACACACAGATTTTGCAAAAAAGTCAAACATTATCAGAGATCACTCTGAATTAGTAATGTTGAAAATCCACAAGATCGTTAAATTTTTATTTTATATCTTTGCTATTTCATCCGTCTTAAGGAGTTTTGGACTTTTAATCATTCTGGGAAATTTCCTGGAAGATCTTTTTGGTAATAATATAACTGTGGGCACTTTCTCGTTGAATATAGGAACAATTGTGCTCTTTTTCTTCTCCATCTGGTTTGCTGTCGCTATTGCACGGTCGATAAGATTTATACTGGAGACAGATATACTGGTTCGAATGAACTTAAAAAGAGGTGTTGCGGGGGCGGTATCTTCAATGACATTGTATGCAATCACAGGTTTTGGGATTGTTTTTGCGATTATGAGTTCGGGGCTCGATCTTAACAGTTTTTCGCTTCTCGCAGGAGCACTTGGTGTTGGTATCGGTTTTGGACTTCAGGACATTGTGAGGAATTTTATTTCAGGTTTGATCCTTATTTTTGAAAGGCCCGTTCAAATTGGAGATGCTGTTGAGGTGGAAGATCTTTCAGGTGTTATCCGTAAAATCGGGATCAGGTCGAGTGTCATCAAGACCTGGGAAGGTGCGGAAGTGATTGTGCCAAATGGAAACCTTATCTCAAATAAACTAATAAACTGGACCTTCTCCGACCATCAAAGAAGATTGGAAATAAAAGTAGGTGTTGCTTATGGTTCAGATGTTCAAAAGGTTATTAAACTCCTGCTTGACTGCACTGCGGGTAATGAAGAAATTCTTCTGACACCGGCACCATCCGTGTTTTTTAAGGATTTTGCCGACAGTGCTCTCCTTTTCGAACTAAGGTGCTGGACTGAAAATTTTAATTCCTGGTTACAGATTCAAAGTGATCTCAGGGTGGAAATAGAAAAAGTACTCAGAGAAAATGGAATTGAGATTCCCTTTCCTCAACATGATATTCATATAAAATCAGGAGATTTAATACCGACAAAAAAGACTAAATAACTGAAGTCTCTTTTTATTCGGTTATTACCATTGAGTTCATAACCCACTTCTCATTTTGAACTGAGAAGACAACAAAAAACATCATGGGTGTTTTATATTTGGTTGATGTAAAATTCCCGACGACTGCGGCAAGTTTGCCTGATAGGCAGAAAAAAGTACCGAGCATTTTGAGGTTTGCAACATCTTTGTGAACATTTATGGCTCTGTTTAAACTGTCGATTGAATTGAAGTTTTTCCCGTCAATCACCCCGATATAATCTTTGGGAAAAATTGGCTGATCAATTTCCCCGCTGAGTAAGTTATCCTTAAAACCGGTAAAAAACTTTTCAAAATCCTCTTTGGATTTTTTTTCACCACTGACAGGCGATACAGTAAGCTTTGATTTGTCAAATCCGGCAAACTTCTCATTTGTTTCACCACCTCCGTCGAAGAGAACCTTATAACCTTCACCTTCTTTTTGCCATATCGTATAAAATCTTCCTTCCGAAAGAATATTACCACTTTCTTTTGATGTCAGTTTATAGATGCCTGTTGAGAGAGCAAGATTTCCATCATCGGGAGCTGTTATGTAAGTTGGATACCATTCCAGAATATTTTTCTCTTCACCTGACCTCTTTTCATAAAGAGATTTGCCATTCACCAATATTGCATCGTTATACATGACACACGAATCGGAAAGAAAAGTTAAAAAGGAGGTTTTAATTCCGGATGAAACACTCAATTTTGAAAAGGCGAGTTCGGTCTCCTTCACCTTCTCAGAAATATTCTGTGCCCGGAGACTAAAAAAAACACCTGCGATTACCACAATAAACAACAACTTCATAAAAACTCCTGATTTTGAACAGACAATATTAATCACCGCTTGTCACAAAATAAAATCGATTGTCAGTATTTTGTATAATTAACCCTTCTTTTATATAAATTTGCATCCGGTATTTTAACATTGCTGAAAGAATAATCATGAAACTTAAACTCTTATTTTTAATTACATTGTTGGCACCTGTTGGTGTTTTTGCACAAAATGATGACTGGGACTGGGGTGACTTCGACCTCGATTTTGGTTGGAATCACAAAAAGCCATACATGTCACTTTCTTACGGTATGTCTGATAATTCCTATTTTGGATTACAAGGGAAACTTGCCAAAACAGGATTTATCGAAGCCAAACTCGGCTATTCACACACCACTACCCAAATGAAGGGTGTTGGATTCGAGAAAGAAGCCGGCCTGTTTTTTGGAAGATACGCTTATAACCTCGGAAGAACAACAGACGGAAGTGAAATTCAAACTTCTGCGTGGAAATTTGGTATGGAAGGTTCTTCAGGAATTCCCTGGATAGCCGGTGATGTAAAGATCATTCCTTACCACACCCGTGGGTGGCAGTGGGCATACATAACCGCAGATACTCTCAATACCACAGGTCAGGCGAGAGAGATAATGGAACAGTTTAACGAATCGGTAAGATTTGGTAACAGGTTTGAAGGTGGTTTAAAGTTCAGAATTAAAGAGTCACTCGAAATTGGGGCAGGCTACCAAAGGTCGATTATTTACCCGCGTACCATGTTTTGGTATTGGGCAGGCAGTTCGATAATAGAAGAGATTGGACAGGGATTAATTGATGGGTTCATTTCTCATGTTGGTAAAGCTTCTCCGGGAGCGGTTCCCATTGTATATTTCCTCCTGAAGAATGCACTCTCTTATGGTGCATACGAACTGAGAAAAGATAAAATGAACTGGCCATTTGAAACAGCACCTCCTTTCTTTTCAGATTCATATAAAGTGACCCTCACCTATATTTTCTGATTTTTATTATAACGGGCGGTTCGATAACTTTGGGAGTTAAATTTTTAAGGTTATGAACCGCCGTCTCTTTTTTGTCCCGTTAATTGTCCTCTTTTTATTTGCCGGATGTGCATCAACTCCAGTAACTCGCCCCGGCGATGTTGAGGATTATAACACATTTTATGAGGCTTTAACATTTGCATGGGCAAACGGAAAAACTGATGACGCTGTTTTTTTGAAGAAAAATTTCCCCGATTATTATGCGCAATTGATCGATAAACTTGTTGTTATCCTCTCAACACCAAACATTTCTGCATTGGAAAAAGAGGCTGCAACCGAACTTTTTTATTGGGCGGAGTCGTTAGGAAGAATAAAGGAATTTAAGGAGTTAAAATGATATCAGAAGAATTACTCAGTATAATGTGTTGTCCCGAAACCAAAGCAGATTTGGTTCTCGATGGAAATTTTCTTGTCTCAACTGACAAAGATTCCCGCAGGCGTTACCGTATTGAAAACGACATCCCGGTGATGTTAATTGATGAGTCGGAAGTGTTATCACCCGAAGAGTGGGTCGAAATAATGAAGAGGCATGGCAAATAGTCGGTGACTAATTAAATGTTACCGCGGTTGTAAGAGCCGAGACAAGAAGATTATTATATTCCTCTTCGGTAATCTCGACAGCACCAAATAATTCCAGATGTGGATTTAAAAGCTGGACATCAAGCAGAACAAACCCTCTTTTAACAAGTCTTTCAATCAAAAAAGCCAGAGCTATTTTAGAGCCCTGGCTTTTTTTTGTAAACATCGATTCTCCAAAAAATGCGCCACCGATATTAATTCCATACAATCCGCCAAGAAGATCATCACCTCTGAACACTTCATAGGTAAACAGATAACCGAGTTCAAAAAGTTGCCGGTAGGCATCTTTAAGATTTCCGTTAATCCATGTTTCTTCACGGTCTGCACAACCGTCGATAACCCTGTCAAAATCATCATTGATTCTGATGTCGAACCTCCCCGATCTTAGCTCTTTTTTAAGCGATCTGGGGATGTGGTAGTTGTCAAGTGGAATTATCGCCCGTTTGTTGGGTTTATACCAGTTTACCTCGGGGTCATCTTTGCTCTCAGCCATGGGAAAAGCACCCATGGAGTAGAGTTTAAGCATGTTCCCCGGGGAGAGCATATCCTCGTTGTTGAATTGTTCACTCATCGGCTTTCAGTTCAAACCCTACAATTTGGAATCCTTTAATTGATTCCCGTGCAGCAAATATGATCCCGGCAAGCACAATGATCATACCGATTACAAAAAAGATCAACGAGATGATGCCAAAATTGATGTATTCTGTTTTGGTCATTATCAACCCAAGTCCAATCCAAATCGAAGTGATAACAAAAGCTCCCACTCCGGCTGAATAACAAACCACTGCATTTTTTACAAGATAAAGTCTTTGATAAAGAGATTGTAGTTGCATCGAGATGCTTTTTAATCTCATTTCATCAAAGTATTCAAACTCCTTTGTATCTGCAGTTTTTGCAAATTTTCTTTTTTCTTCATTCAGCGTTCTGATCCGGTTAACAACAAGCGAATATTTGTTGTTCATACCGAGTATCAAAAGACCGCAGGCGGAGATCATTATCCCCGGTGCGAGCATAGCCTGAATTAAAGACGCAACTTGATCCATTTAGACCCCAAAATTTTGCAAACCGGGGAAGATCATCCCTAAAAGTGCGATAACCAAATAAAAAGCGACCAACATAGAGATTGAATAGATCACATATTTGTTAATGTTATCTGAATTGGAAATTTTTGCCATTCCAACACCTGTTAAGTAACAGCTCCAAAGTTTAATCGGGTCAAGAATTGATAAAACGCTTTTAAGTGGTCCCGATTCATATCCCAGTAATGAAGCGACTGACGTATCAGCAATCATTTTTGACATGAGCATTGTGAGTATGGTGGTTATAACCATCCCTCCAAGCGGCACTAATGCGGGGAGAGCATAAGCAATCATCATCCCTTTATATGTTATCGGAGAATGTAGAAACATTTTTGCAAAAAGCAGGTAAATCCCCGCCGCAATAAAAAACATTATGAACCCACCGATAAAAATGGGCAGTCCGGTGAAAACGTAACCAAGTGGTCCACTCATCATTTCCTTCTGAGTTTCCATCATATCTTCAACCTGTTTAATTTCTTCGGCGCTTTTGTTCTCTTTTTTCAACTGCTCAATTGTCTGAGCTTTTTGTTTGTCCCACATTGCATTTTTAACTTCGGGGTCAACAAACTTTAGAAGTGTAAAAATAACGGCGCCGGCAAGCACAATCACAATCGGTAAAAGCCAATCGGTGGTTTTAAGTTCAAATTTTGCAATCGATCCAAAAATCGATGCCGGGTTTGTAACCACACCCACAATTTTGTCACTAAAAGAAAGTTCTTCTTGAAGGACTTCTTCTTCCTGATTGAATTCATTTTCCATGTTTATCTCTTTTTATTTGATGATGATGATAATCTGTTAAAACAGGATACTAAAAATATGAAATTTGTTAATAGGAGTAAATTATTTTATTGGCTTAATATGAATATTGATTCGTTAAAGAAAAAATTCATCGAGGAAAAGAGGGGTTTTGTCGAAAAAATGGGCGAATATTGTTTAATTCGAAAAGATTTGTTGAAAATATCACTGAAATGAGATTTTGAAATAGTGTAGTTTTCAGTTCTTGACAAAAGATTTTTTTTAAGCGATTAAACCAGGGTTAATATTCCGTTGTCGAATAATATGGAATACAATTTATATTTTTTTCACAATTTAATCAAGGAGGCCAAATGAGGCAGAAATTCTCATTGATGCTACTTGTAATGTTCATGATGACAACACTTTCGGTGTTCGCTCAGATTCAGCCACCAACTGATCTGATAGCCACTGAAGGCAGTACTTTCCATGGAAAATATGTCAAGCTCGAATGGACATATGCAACCCCGTCTCCAATGTCATTTATCCGTTTTAAGGTGTTTAAAAAACATGCAGACAGCACAGAATTTATTCTTGCTGTTTCAAACCTTAGAGATAAAAGATTTAATGACATGAGAGTCGTGCCCGGAGCAACCTATCAATATTATGTTGTTGCTTACAGCAACGGAGTTACAAGTGATCCTTCAAACACTGTCGAAATCACACTTACTCCGCCTCCACCACCACCTGTTTATGCAAAAATCACCGGAACTGTAGTTGATGCAGCAGGACAACCATTAAAAGATGCGTTTGTTAAAGCATTTTCACAGACTTCTCCGTATGTAAGATCCGCAAAAACAAATGCAGCCGGTTTCTTTTCAATAACAGTTCAAACGGGTACCTATTTTGTTCAAACGAGCAAATTTGGCTACTTCTTTGAATATTATGACAATGTTACTTCCCTCACGGCAGCCACACCTGTAGTTGTTAACGAAGGAGATTCACTCTCATTGGCAATTGATCTCGCCACATTTGTTCCACCTGCAAGTTTTACACTTACCGGAAATGTTACCAATGATCTTGGTGCAGCTCAAAGAGCGGAGATATTCGTTTATAAAGTAAGGGCTAACAACTACCACTATATGGTAAAAAGAACCCATACTGACAGTCTTGGCAACTACAGCGTAAATGTTAAAGAAAATGACACTGTGATTGTTTATGCAAGAGTTCCCGGATTTGCCTACTTCCCTGAATTTTACAATAACAAAAGAGTTATTGCTGATGCAGACAAAGTAGCAATCACAGGAAATGTTACAGGAATCGATTTTGTAATGGATCCTCTTCCTGTTTATGCAAATGGTATAAGTGGAGTTGTAGCCGACACACTTGGCGCACCCGTTATGGGATATGTATCAGCTTTCAGAGTTGAAGGTACCTCATTTGGGCAAAAATGCTACGCGGTTCACACCGATTCACTAGGTGTATATTCATTTGCAAATTTGAATCCCGGTGAATATATCCTTTTTGTAAAACCACAAGGTAACTTCAAACCGACATATTTCCGTTATGATGGAGCACAGGCTCAAAGAAGAAGAGATGCAGATTCAGTGGTTGTTGATGAAACAAGTTTGATCAACGGAATCAATTTTACAGTGGTTGCAAGACCTGACAGTGGTTGGGGTTGGATCTCGGGTAAAGTTGTTGCCGGTATTGGTGAAGCTGCTCAAGGATCATTTGTTTATGCAGTTGATGACATGGATGAAGTTGTTGCCTTTGCAATGACTGATAAAAACGGCAATTTTGTTCTTGATGGAGTTGCTCCCGGTGAATACACAGTTGTTCCCGATAGAGCCGATTACATGAACGCAGTTGTCGCAAAAGCAGTTGTTAGCACAAATAACTTTAATCCTTTTGTGAATGTCAGACTCGAAAACGATGCACTATCCGATGCAAAAGATGCCTCTGTGGTTACAAACTACCAGCTTGCCCAGAACTTCCCAAATCCATTTAATCCGTCAACAACAATCCGCTACAGCATTCCTGAAGCAGGTGTTGTTACTGTTAAAGTATTCAACATTCTTGGAAAAGAAGTTGCAACTTTAGTAAATGGTTTCCATCAGGCAGGATCGTTTAATGTATCATTTGATGCTTCGAACCTTTCAAGCGGTGTTTATCTTTATCAGATAGAAGCCGGCAGTTTCAAAGCAACAAAGAAGTTAACGCTTATTAAGTAGTACTTGAGAGACTTCTCATAGAATTAATCAGGGTAACTGAGGTCTGGCATAGCCGACTGAAGTTACCCTTTTTTTAATAGAACGCGGATGAAGCGTGCCGAAGGCATCCCGTTGGGAGATTAGACGGATAAACGCGGATAGGGATTTCAAAATACCCCGCCTGCGGGGTTTAATATTCGTAACCAAAATGTCCACCCTAACCATTTTTACCCCGCCTGCGGGGTTAAATATTCGTAGCTCATGAATGCTCTCCCACATCTCCCATACCCCGTTAGCGGGGTTAAATATTCGTAGCCAAAATGTCCACCCAAACCATTTTTACCCCGCCTGCGGGATTAAATATTCGTAGGTACTTCAGGTCAAATAATTTTCCTCTTGCATTGAATTGAAAAATAAAACTATCTTGGAATCATGAATTTGAAAAGTACATACAAGAATTTATCGATAAACACACTCCCCGCCCGGGCAAATTGGTGGTGGCACTCCCCCCAATGAGAATCCGGTGATATGTCCTTTTAAAGAGTTTTATACAACTAAAAGCCCTTCTTTCACCGAGAAGGGCTTTTTTTATGTTTACACGATCAAAAAATGAGTAATAAATGAAATTTGAACAGTTTATAAGCCTGGCAAAAAAATATGATTATATCCCTGTATATGAAAAAATTACTGCGGATTTGTTTACTCCCGTAATAGCATATTTAAAATTGAGGAAGGAAGGGAAACAAAGTTTCCTTCTCGAAACCATAGAAGGGAAAGAGAGTCTGGGCAGATATTCCTTTATTGGAATCGACCCCATTAAGATAATTTCGAACAGAGGATTAAGTCTTAAAATTTCTGACAGTGAAACGGAAGAAACACGGGAACAGAATATGTTTGATTATCTGAAAGAGGAACTTCATACCAGAAACCACCCGACTCTTGAGGAACTTCCTTCATTCACAGGGGGAACCGTGGGGTATCTCGCTTATGAAAACATATCACTAATTGAGAAGAAGTTAAAATTTGATTCTTCGGTTGATGATCAATATGATTCAATTCTGGGGGTATATGATACGGTTTTGGCATTTGACCACTATAAACATCAGGTGATCATAATTACAAATGTGGCGGTGACTGAGGGGGTTGATCTTGAAGATTTGTATCGTGGAGCCAAACAAAAGATTAAAGAATTGAGAGCAAAACTCTCCGCTCCACTCAATTTTAAATCGGATTTTAAGTTTGATCGGGATGTTCGCGAAAACATCTCAGATGAAGTATTTTGTGAACTGGTTGAACAAAGCAAAAAGAACATTGTGGATGGGGATGTGTTTCAGATTGTTCTTTCAAAAAGATTTACAACAAAATATGAGGGTGATCTTTTTAATGTTTACAGGGCATTGAGGATTATAAATCCATCTCCCTATATGTATTTTCTGGAATTTGAGACGGGACTTACGATCATCGGCACTTCCCCCGAAAACCTTGTAAAAGTTCAGGATGGAATTGTGGAGGTAATGCCGATTGCCGGAACAAGAAGAAGGGGTTTTACCCCCGAAGAGGATCAAAAGCTTGAGATGGATTTGGTAAATGATCCAAAAGAAATTGCTGAACATGTAATGCTTGTTGACCTGGGGAGGAACGATGTGGGCAGGGTGTCAGAGTTTGGATCGGTTCGACTGAAAGAAAAGATGAAGATCCACCGTTTTTCCCATGTAATGCATATTGTTTCCAGAGTTGAGGGGAAACTCAGGGACGATCTCGACTGTATTGACGCCTTAAAATCGTGTTTCCCCGCCGGAACAGTTACCGGTGCCCCCAAGATAAGAGCAATGGAATTGATTTGTGAATATGAAAAACTCAAAAGGAATGTTTATGCGGGGGCGGTGGGTTATATCGATTTTTCGGGGAATCTTGATGTTTGTATCGCAATAAGGACATTGTTTGCCAAAGACAATTTAATCCACTGGCAGGCCGGAGCAGGGATTGTTGCTGACAGTTTACCCAGGCTCGAAGCAAAAGAGATTAAAAATAAATCAGCAGTATTAAAAAATGCACTTGAACACGCAGAGGTAATAGATGAAAATTCTGGTAATTGACAATTACGATTCGTTCACTTACAATCTGGTGCAGCTTGTGGGTAAATTCACTCAAAATGTGATCGTAAAAAGGAACGATGAAATAACCACGGAAGAGATAAAAAAAATTGATCCCGACAGGATACTTATATCACCCGGACCCGGCAGACCTGAAAACTCCGGGATTACCCTGAATGTGATCGATGAGTTTTCCGGGAAAATTCCCATTCTTGGAGTTTGTCTTGGTCATCAGGCAATTGGACTTCAATTTGGAGCCGATATTGTGCACGCACCCGTTTTGATGCACGGGAAAACCTCGGAAATTTCTCATTCCGGGGAGGGAATATTTAATGGGGTGGCTCAGAATTTTATCGCAACAAGATATCATTCACTAATTATTGATGAAGGTTCACTTCCCAGGGGTCTTAAAGTGACGGCGAGGTCGGAAGACGGAATAATAATGGGAGTAAGGCACAGAGAAAACGGAGTTGAGGGGATACAATTTCATCCCGAGTCGATACTTACAGAAGCCGGGACACAACTTATGAAAAACTGGATTGAATCAAAATGAAGACATTTATTGAAAAAATGCTCGACAGAGACCACCTTTCATTTGAAGAGGCATTTTATGTGATGGATATGATAATGTCAGGTGAGGTGAATAACTCCCAGCTTGCAGCAATTTTGATTGCTCTTAAGGGGAAAGGCGAAACTGCTGCCGAGATAGCCGGATTTGCAAGTGCGATGAGGGAAAAGAGTATAAAAGTTGAAACAAAAAGGAGTGACTTGATTGATGTTTGTGGAACCGGGGGTGATGATTCGGGGACAATAAACATTTCAACTGCGGCAGCTTTTGTGGTTGCCGGTGCAGGAATTGGAGTGGCGAAACATGGTAATAAATCGATCTCCAGCAGATCGGGAAGTGCTGATGTATTAACACAACTGGGAGTAAAGATTGATCTTTCACCTTCAGAAACGGGAAGAGCAATTGATGAAACAGGAATTGGATTTTTGTTCGCTCCATATTATCACCCTGCGATTAAATATGCTTCCGTTGTTCGAAAAGAATTGGGAATGAAAACTGTTTTTAATCTGCTGGGACCCCTTACCAACCCTGCCGGTACCAAAAACCAGTTGGTTGGAGTGTATAATAACAAATCAGCGGGTCTGATGGCGGAAGCTGCATCATATTTAAAGATGAAAAGAGTTTTATTTATCTGTACAGGTGATTGTCGCGATGAAGTTACACTCGACGCCACAACTTCGGTATTTGAGTATAAAGAGGGCGGAGGGACAAACTACTATAATCTTAATCCTGAAGATTTTGGTTACCCGGGTGTGGCGATTGGCGACCTGCTTGGTGATACACCCGAATATAATGCCGGAGTGATTTATGATCTATTAAAAAACCCTGAAAGGGACGGAAAGTTTTTTGTGGTAACTGCTAATTCCGCACTTGCTTTATACTGTGTCGGAGTATCGGAAGATTTGAAAGTATGCACCGGGTTAGCGGAAGAATCCATCTTGAGTGGAAAGGCATTTAATAAATTGCAGGAACTTATCAAATTTGGAGAAGGAACTTTATGAGTATTCTTGAACAAATTCTTGAAGTGAAGCGGAGAGAAATAGCCGTATTAAAAGAGAATCGCCCGGTTAAGGAGTATGATGATTCAAGTCTGTTCTACAAGCCAACCCTGAGTCTCATCAATACAATAAGAAAAAGCCGGGATATTTCGATTATTGCTGAGGTGAAAAAAGCGAGTCCTTCTAAAGGGATTTTTATTGATAATTTTGATCATCTCGATATCGCTGTTGAATACTTTAAAAATGGTGCCGATGCAATTTCTGTTATTACGGATGAACAGTTTTTTAAAGGGAGTATCGATCATCTTCATGATATCGCTTTGATTAAAAACAAACCTCTTCTGCGGAAGGATTTTATAATTGATGAAACCCAGATTTTTCAGGCGAAGGAAAACGGTGCCGATGCTGTTCTTTTGATATGTGAGGCACTTGAAAAGGAGTCGATTCGGAGGTTGACAAAAACGGCTCAACTGCTCGGCATGGAAGTTTTGCTTGAACTCCATTCGATTGAGCAGATTTCCAAGATCGATTTTTCGCTCAACAAATTGATCGGAGTTAACAATCGTGATCTTACAACATTTATTACCGATCTAAAAACCACCGAAGAGATCAGGAGGCAATTACCCGATGACATTCTGCTTGTTTCGGAGAGTGGAATAAAAAGCAAGGATGACATTACACGGGTACGGGATGCCGGTTGTGATGCCGTTTTGGTAGGGGAATATTTTATCCGGTCGGCCTCAATTGGTGGGGCTCTAAGAGAGATGAAAGAATGGTGCAGAGGATGAGGGTTAAGATTTGTGGAATTACCAATTCTGATGATGCAATATTTTGTGAATCAGCAGGTGCGGAATTTCTTGGTTTCATTTTTTACGGTGGAAGTAAAAGGTATATCGACCCATTGGCAGCCCTCGAAATAATACAAAAGCTTAAACCCGTGACAAAAAAAGTTGGAGTTTTTGTAAATGAAGAACTTGAGGTTGTAAACAAAATTGTTAAAGAATTACAACTCGATTTTACGCAGTTACACGGGGAAGAGACACCGGCATATACGGCTGAGGTAAAATGCAAAACAATTAAAGCATTCAGGATAACGGATGGATTTGACTACGGAATAATCGACAAATACGGGACATCAATCCCGCTGTTTGATACATTTTCCAACAATTTATATGGTGGAACTGGAGAAAAATTTGACTGGAATTTCATCCCCGGCAAATTTAAAGGACAATATTTTCTATCGGGAGGAATCTCTACAGAAAATATAAAAGAAGTGGCTGCATCACTTCGTCCTTTTGCCGTGGATGTTAATTCTTCACTCGAAAAGGAACCGGGAATTAAAGACCACAACAAAGTAAAAGACTTTTTTGATCAAATAGGATCGATCGTCGAAATTAAAAGAGGAATTGATGATGTTTAACATAATTGAGTATAACCAGCCCGACAAAAACGGCAAATTTGGAATTTATGGAGGGAGATTTGTTCCCGAAATTCTTGTTCCAGCACTGAGAGAACTGGAAGAACTTTATAGAGAAGTAAAAAAAGACCCAAAATTCAGGGTGGAGTTCCAGAATCTTCAGCAAAAATATAATTGCAGGCCCACCCCCCTGAGTTATGCACAAAGACTTACCAAACACTTCGGAACGGGGAAAATTTATCTTAAAAGAGAGGACCTGAACCATACAGGGGCACACAAGATAAACAATGCCTTGGGACAGGTTCTAATGGCGCAAAAGCTTGGCAAAACCAGAATAATCGCAGAGACGGGAGCCGGGCAACATGGTGTTGCTGTTGCAACCGTCTGTGCAAAGTTTGGATTAAAGTGTGTTGTTTATATGGGTGAAGTGGACATAGCCAGACAGGCACCAAATGTTTTTAGGATGAAATTACTTGGAGCTGAAGTGGTTCCTGTAGTTTCGGGGAGTCGGACTCTTAAAGATGCCACCAACGAAGCGATTCGCGATTGGGTAACCAATGTTAAAGATACCCATTACATAATTGGTTCGGTGGTTGGTCCACATCCTTATCCCATGATCGTCAGAGATTTTCAATCGGTTATCGGTGAAGAGACAAAAGAACAGATAATTCAGGAAGAAGGCAAATTGCCCGATGTTATTGTTGCTTGTGTTGGCGGGGGAAGTAATGCAATTGGGATATTCCATCCCTTCATTGACGACGATGGAGTTCGATTAATTGGCGTTGAAGCTGCGGGATTGGGGCTGGCATCGGGTAAACATTGTGCATCTCTTACTCTTGGAAAAGTCGGAATTTTTCAGGGGATGATGAGTTATCTTCTGCAGGATGATTACGGACAGGTTTCTGAAGTCCATTCAATCTCAGCAGGACTCGATTATCCCGGTTCCGGACCTGAACACAGCTTCTTAAAAGATATCCGTAGATGTGAATATTTCTCCGTTACAGATGAACAGGCACTTGATGCCACCTCCCTCCTTGCCAGACTTGAAGGGATTATCCCCGCATTGGAAACGGCCCACGCTCTGGCATACCTGAATCAGATAATGCCCACCACAACTAAAGATCAAATAGTTGTGGTTAATGTTTCTGGGAGAGGGGATAAGGACCTTTCGATGATAATGGAGAACTTAAGAACTTTAGAACCTCAGAACTTCGGAGCTTCGGAACCTCAGAACTTCAGAACTTTAGAACCTTAGAACTTTAGAACTTGAGTATCAGAGTAGCGGAGTATCGGAGTAGCAACAGATTGAATTAGTAACTTAAAATTTTGGAAGAAGATGTTAAAGATTTATAAGAAGATTGAAGAAGTAAACAACAGGAGTGAAAAGGTATTGTCGGTGTTTTTAACGGCGGGGTATCCGGATGTGGAGAGTTTTGTGGAGCTGGCATTGGGTGTTCTGGATGCGGGGGCTGATATGCTGGAGATCGGCATTCCATTTAGTGATCCACTTGCGGATGGGGCGGTTATTCAAAAGTCTTCTATGGTTGCGATTGGAAATGGAGTGAATCTTGAAAGTGTTTTTGAATTTTCCCGGTTGATCAGAGCGGAAACTGACAAACCATTGATATTGATGGGATATGCAAATCCCGTTTTTCGATATGGAGTTGACAGATTTTTAAGTGATGCCGTGGGCTGTGGAATTGATGGATTGATAATTCCAGATATCCCACTTGAAGAATATGATTCATTTTATCCATCGAATCAAATATCATTGGATAGAATTCTTCTTACAACCCCTCAATCGGGAGAGGAGAGAATTAAAGAGATTGACTCAAAAAGCTCCGGTTTTGTTTATTGTGTCAGTGTTTCAGGCACAACAGGAGTCAGGAATTCATTTACTGATACTGAAATAAAACCGCTTCAAAATACAAGGAACCTGATTAAAAAGAACAAAATGCTTGTTGGTTTTGGGATATCAACTGTAGCAAACATAAAACAGGTTTCTCCCTTTTGTGATGGTGTTATAGTTGGCAGTGCTGTAATTAAAAAACTTGATGAATCAGGGAAAGAGGGCGTTTTCGATTTGGTGAGGAATCTTAAATCTGGATGCCGTTAAACTCAGTCGCTGTTTCTAAAGATTACCGTGAATCGGGTTCCTTCACCGGGGGAGCTTTCAACAGTAATATTCCCACCCGTTTTTTTCAGAAGGTCGTGGGTGATATTCATTCCAAGACCGGTTCCTTTTTCGTTGGCAGTACCTTTTCGGCTTTTTATTCCAGTAAGGGTGAAAAGATTTTCAACCATTTCAGCGTTCATTCCGATCCCTGAATCTTCAACGATGAGGATGATCTCCTCTCCCGATTTTTTTGCGGAAACAGAAACGATTCCTTCGGGGTTGGTAAACTTGATAGCGTTGCTCAGTAGATTACTGACAACTGATTTTACAATGTTTTCATCTGTGAATATGTGAATATCATCTTCAATGTTTGTTCTGAGTGTTATACTTTTCTTCGAAAGTTGAGGATGGAAAAGTTCTAAAACATCGTGTATTATTTTCCCCATATTCACATCTTTATGCTCAGGAATAAGCCCACCAATCTGAAGGCGTGACCATTCAAGAAGTCCATCCACCAGGGAAACAGTATTCCGTGAGGAGACAAGAATCTTCTCGACAGTGGCTCGTATTTCCGATTTGTCCATTTCATCAAGTTCGTCTTCCAGAATTTCAGAGAATCCAAGGATTGACATAAATGGACTTCTAAGATCATGGGAGATGATTGAAAAAATTTTGTCTTTTGTACGATTAAGATTATCGAGTTCAAGAGTTCTTTGTTTTACCTCTTCCTCAAGGCCGTCGAGAGTATGTTTCAATTTTAATTCAGAATCAGCAAGTTCTTTGGTCCTGCTATTCACCATGATCTCAAGCCTTGCCTGTTCGCGGTGTGTTAACAAAAATTTGAGAACCAAAAGATATATAATGACAAATATGACCACCGCAAAAAACAGAAACCATAATTTGAGATAAAACGGCTTTTCTATCACAATGCTGGCAGAATAAACAGGATCACTCCAAACACTCAACCTGTTTTTTGCCATTACTATCAGTCTGTACTCCCCGGAAGGGAGATTCGGGTATCTTATACTGTATAGTTGTGCCTGTTTGAGAGTATAAAAATCTTTATCAAATCCTTCAAGTTTAATCCGGTATTCTATGGTGTTTTCATTTCTAAAGGAGACTCCTCTAAACGTAAATTGCAGAGTGTTTTCATCGTGGGGAATAAAGTTTGGTTTATTGAGGTCGTAAAAAGTGCCGTCAGCCGTTTCTAACGTTGAAAGAAACAATTTTGGAGCAGGAATCGACTTTCTTTCGATTCCGATGGAGTATGATGACAAGCCTGTGTTTGTACCGATCCAAAATCTGTTTTCAGAATCGAGCACTGCCGCAGAACGGTTCATTTCGTAACCTGAAAGTCCATCCTCAACTGAATAATTGTATATGGTTGAACCCCCGTCCCAGCGAGTAAGTCCATCTACAGTTCCAAACCAATAATCTTTTTGGTGGTTTTTAATTATAAAATAGACACTTCTATTCAGGGAGAAACCGGCTCGTTCAAACTTGGTTAAAACACCATTTTTGAAGAGGTATAACCCCGTCTCGGAGCCAACAAGAATTGAACCATCCTCTTCCCGAAAAAGTGAGTATGTGCTTGAAACGAGAGGATTTTTATCTTTTACCAGTTGAATGATCTTTCCGTCCAATAGTTGAAAAAGCCCCAACTGGCTGGTGAGATAAATCTTGTCGTCGAAGATATAAATCTTCCGAAAGTTTTTTAAAGGGGCTGAAGGGTCAAATTCGTGGAGTTCTCCGTTTTTATAACTAAAAATTCCATTGCTGGTTGCAACAAGCAATCCATACTCTTTTGAGTATGCCAAGGCAGTTGCGCTACCACCTTTGGATGCTACTTCAGTATAAGATCCGTCTGGTGAAATTTTAATTAATCCGTAAAAACCTGCTGCTGCCCAAATATTCCCCACATCGTCAACTAAAAGATCTAACACTCTCGCCACAACATCGGTGCCCCGGGCATTATTTTTAAATCGAACGGGTGTAAATACATCGTCTTTAAAAAGTGAAAAACCTGAATTGTGTCCAAAAACAAATTTACCCGGCTCATATTCGACTATTGCGGTAACTTCATCCTCAAGCATCCCTGTTGATTTATAATAGTTGGTGAAGGGGTGATATGTGATTTTGTCAACTCCCCTGTGATCGGCAAACCAGATATTGTGTTCTAAATCGACAAAAACAAAAGTCCCTCCTTCAGATGCAAAACCTTTATTTTTTCCAAATGTCTCAAACTTCCCGGTTTTTTGATCAAAGGAGAACTTAATGACTTTATTCCCCATATATATTTTTTTGTCGGCATCCTCAACAATAAAAAAATTCAAAAACATTGACATAAATTCAACATTTGCAGGGAGAGTGTATTTTTTGAGAGACGAGTTAACAACCTCACCAAACCATGTTCTCGACAGGAGAAGGAACCGGGGTTTTTTCGGGTTGTCACCTGATATGGTTACTGCCCAAACCATTTCATCCACTCCAAATATGGAGTTCTGTATTACAGGTGTTGTGCCATTCTCGAAAGAAATTTTTGTCACTCCCTTGCTGGTGGCGAGGTAAAATTGTTTTTGGTAAAGACTTATGCCATAGATGGAAGTTGGGATTTTGTAGTTTGTTTTGTTTAGTCTTGTCCATTTACCTTTTACCATGAGGAAAAGATCAGACAGGGTTGATAGTGCGACCACAGGGGAGTTGTTTTGATAAAAAACAGAAAATCCGGTAACAGTTTCACTTATAATACCATTGATATCAGGATGGGGAATTTCGGACCATACACTGCTTTTTTGTGTGAATATCTTGTCTCGCAAGTAGAAGGGAGCCACCCAGATTGTTCCAAGTTCATCAGTGACGATTAATCTGTAACCGGAAAAATTATTGGAATCCGGCAGTTTAACATTTTTCCAACTGAAGGCATCATAAACCGAAACACCGGCACCTGTGGCGAGCCAAATTCTTCCCAACGAGTCTTGTGTTACACTGTTTATCCTGTTGGATTCAAGACCACTTCCGATGTTGTAATTGGTGATTGAATAGTTCTGTCCGCCTTGTCCCGAAAGATTTGAGACAATAAAAAAGAGGATTAATAAGGATTTGAGAACAGAGTTATAAGTTTGGGTCATTATTGTTGAATTAATCTTGCAAAAGCATCTTTAAAAACTAACAAATATTATTGATACAGAGATGATTTTTCTCTTTATTTTGATAAAAACTGTAATTTTAAAGTCTTGATTATTGTAAATAGTCGATTCATACGGAACGGAAGACAACTCGGGAGACAGAAAAACGATGCCGGAATTTAAATTTAAACCTTTTAATGAGATGCGGGAGGAAGACTACCGCACCGTCGGGTTCAAATCGGGACTCGAAATTCATCAACAACTTTTAACATCAAAAAAACTTTTTTGCAGGTGCCCTGCGGGAATGTACAGCGATCAATACAATGCTGAAATTCTTCGGCACATGAGGCCAACTCTCTCCGAACTTGGTGAGTATGACGGCACAGCATTGATGGAATTTAAAACTCGTAAAGAGATAATCTACAGAATCAGTCGTGAGACCGTTTGCACCTACGAAATGGATGACACCCCGCCATTTGAAATCAACGATGAGGCACTTGATATAGCTTTTGGGCTTGGTATGCTTTATGGGTCTTCGATGGTTGATGAGGTGCACATCGCAAGAAAACAATATCTGGATGGAAGTATTCCAACAGGATTTCAGAGAACTGCAATTGTTTGCCTCGACGGAAGAGTACCCTTTAAAGACAGATTTATACAGGTCATTCAACTTTCAATTGAAGAAGATTCCTGTCGTGAAGTGAGCGACATCGGACACAGACGAACCTACCTTACCGACCGCCTTGGTATGCCCCTTGTTGAGACCGTAACGGGTCCCGATATGAAAACTCCAAAGGAAGTGGCAGAAGTGGCAGAGATTTTAAGAAGACTCGCCAGAAGCACAGGCAAAGTTCGCACAGGAATTGGAGCTGCCCGTCAGGATGTGAATGTCAGTGTAACGGGTGGAACCAGAATTGAGATAAAAGGGGTTCCAAGAATTCCTCTTATTCCATTGCTCACATATAATGAAGCGATGAGGCAATGGAATTTACTTCGCCTCAGGGATGAACTAAACAGGAGAGGCGTAACAAAAGAGACATTTGCAACGGTAACAACCGATGTTACCCGTCTGCTCAAAAAGACCCGTTATCAACCGATTACAAGTGCTATTCTTGCCGGAATGAAGGTTTTATGTGTTTCCTTAAAAGGATTTAAGGGACTTTTAAGATGGGAAACACAAACCGATACCTATTTTTCAAGAGAAATTTCCGACCGCGTGAGGGTTATTTCGTGTTTGACGACACTTCCCAATATTATCCATAGCGACAGTCCAAGTGAAACGATTGCGTCCTCCGAATGGAACACACTAAAAAAAGCAGTGAATGCTTCTGAAGAAGACACCATTGTTCTCGTTTGGGGAGATGAACAGGATGCACAGTCGGGAGCCGCCGAGATAATAATAAGAGCCAGGGAAGCCACAATCGGAATCCCTTCCGAAACCCGCCAGGCTTTAAGAGACGGAACAAACGGATTTGAGAGAATCCTTCCCGGTGCCGACAGAATGTACCCCGATACCGATCTTCCTCCAAAAAAGATCACACCTGAAAGGATTGCAAAGATCAGGGAAGGATTGCCTGTTCCAATTTGGGAAAGGGAGGCAAAATACCGCTCAATTGGAGTACCCAAAGAGCATATCGAAAAGCTGGCAATGTCACCTTTTGCAAAAATATTTGAAAATGCGATTGGCGAATTAAAGATCGATCACCGGTTTGCCTCAAGAGTTCTCATCGAATTCCCTGCAAGATTAAAAAAAGAACATTTACCGATAACTCAGATTACCCCTGAAGTTTACAATTCACTTTTCACACTGTTAAGTGAAGGGAAAATCGTAAAAAGTTGCCTCTATTTCATCCTAAGAGAATCACTTGTTTCGGGCAAACCCGTTGAAGAGATTGTTCAGCCACTGTCTAAAACCGAAGAGACAAAAGAAGTGGTTTTAAAGAGCATCGAAAAGCTCAAAACAATGAGTGTCAGAAGACCGGAGAAAACTAATATCATTCTGATGGGTATGATAATGGATCAACTCAGGTTAAAAGCAAGTGGAAGTGAAGTCGAAAAAGTGATGAATAAAATTTTGGGAGGAATGTAAGATGGCAGCCGATAATGATTACAAAGGATACAGAGGCGAAGCACTTGCAGCACTTCAAAAATTTTCCGCTTTAATCTGGAGCGATATCGAAGTTCTTACTGCTGACGGCACATATAAAGGAAGAGTTCTTCCCCGTTCAGAAACCGCAGATGACCAACATATCGTAATTAAACTTATCTCGGGATACAACATCGGTATTGCCTCATCAAGAATACTCGATATTAAAGTTACAGGAAGAAAAGAAGCCCACTATAAGATTCCCGAAAAAGAATTCCCTTACGATCCCCGGAAGCCAAGAGTAAAACTTCTTGGAACCGGAGGCACAATCGCAAGCCGGCTTGATTACAGAACAGGTGCGGTAATTCCCGCTTTTTCACCCGGTGAACTTTACGGTTCGGTTCCCGAACTTGCCGATATATGTAACCTTGAAACTGAAAAACTTTACGGTGTTTTCAGCGAAAACATGGGTCCCGAACAATGGATTGGAACGGCAGAAGCTATTGGTAAAGAGATCGAAAAAGGTGTGCAGGGTATCGTAATTGGACATGGCACCGACACAATGCACCACACTGCCGCAATTCTTTCTTTTATGGTGCAGAACTCACCTGTCCCCATTGTTATGGTGGGCTCACAAAGATCAAGTGACCGACCATCTTCCGATGCGGCTCTTAATCTTATGCACAGTGTAAAAACTGCCGCTGAGAGTGATATTGCCGAAGTGTTGGTTTGTATGTTTGGTCCCACTTCCGACGATTATGGATTGCTCCATCGTGGCACAAGAGTAAGGAAAATGCACTCAAGTTACAGATCAACTTTCAGAACCATCGGTGATATTCCAATTGCCATGGTAAGTCGCGAAAAGATAACTCCACTTCGCCAGGATTATAAAAGACGGAGACGCGATAACAATGTAATCATCAACACTGCTTTTGAAGAGAAAGTGGGGATTGTTTATTATTATCCAAACATGAAACCCGACATTATCGATTCAATGATTGACAATGGTTATCGGGGTATAGTGATTGCAGGAACAGGTCTTGGGCATGTAAACAAACCCGTTTATCCCGCATTAAAAAGAGCCAAAGAAAAAAATGTTGCTGTTTATATGACAGTTCAGACCCTCTGGGGTTATGTGCAGATGTATGTATATGATACAGGAAGGGATATGATGGAGCTTGGTGTTGTACCTTGCGCCAATATGCTCCCTGAAGTGGCTTACATGAAGCTTGGATGGGCACTTGGGCAGAGTGAAGACCTCGAGGTGGTTAAAAAAATTATGTTAACCCCCGTCAACGGTGAAATCACAGAACGCGAACCCAGCAACGGCTATTTGATCCTACAGGGTGGAATCCCCGAAGTTGAGGAATTTATTTCCAAGTATCGAAAATAATGGGATAATGCAGTAATGCAATAATCCAATAATGCAGTAATCCAATAATTTCTGATAGTTCCACGGATTTCACGGATTAAACACAGATTTTCACGGATGTTTTTAGCCGTTAGAGTGAGGAGTGGTAATCGTCCCGATTGCCGTCTGCAAAACGTCTAACCGTTAGATGAGGGGGTAGTTACGCGGATTACACTGATTAACACAGATTCCACGGAGGGAGATTTTTAATTATCTCCCTCTGTGAGCTCTGTGAGCTCTGTGGTTTAAAATTACCTCTCTGCGTCCTTCGCGATCTTTGCGGTTAAATTTCGCTACTTCGCTACTTAATCCCCCCATTCCAAAGTTCATCGGCAAGGCGGGTGGCTTTATAAACCTTACGGATTGCTTCATACATTCCTCTGGAATCCACTGCTACTGTTCTGTTGACATCGGGGAGATATATAAAATTCCCTTGAAGACTTTCGATATTTCCGTCGAATGCCAGCCCGATAATCTCTGCATTTTTGTTGATCACAGGACTTCCCGAGTTACCACCAACGATATCATTTGTTGCAACAAAATTGAATGGTGTTGTGAGGTCAAGATCTTTTGGTATTAGAGCCCATCTTTCAGGCAGATCAAACGGATATTTTTTACCAAAAGAGAAAAATCTGTCATACAATCCATAAAAAGTTGTGAAGACAGGAGCTTTTGTACCGTTGTAGTTGTAACCCTCCATCAGACCATCACTTATTCTTAATGTTCTGTTTGCATCGGGAGAAATGGTGGTTCCATACATTTTGTAGAGAATTTGTCCTGTTAAACCAAAGGTTACATTTTCGGTGTTGATAACTTCTCTTTGTTGATCTCTTAGTTTTTCCAATAATTCCCAATTTGTGGCAAAGTGTTTTACAAATGGATCATCGAGAGCGAGTATCTCTTCGGGTGATTTTTCGAACATTGCGAGGACAGTCTCTCTGTCTTTAAAGAGAGTTGTGGCGATCAGTTTTTTTGCTGCTGCTTCTGAACTTTGTCCGTTAAAAAATGATGAAACAAGTTTATGGTCACTGCCGAGGTTTAGCACAAGATAGTCGAGATTAATAATCAACTTGGCTTCTTCAAGGACAGGGTCATAGTTTTTGGGGTAAAGATTGTTTCTCATTTCGAGATACCGTTTTGATTTAAAAGTGGTATCTCTTTTCTCTTCGGGGAGCTGCATCTGTTTGGCATATCTGACAAGTTCATTTGCAATCAGCCAGTATCTTGCAGAATAGGTGTTGTTTGCAGTGAACGCTGAGAGTTGTTTATCAATCTCTTTAAGTTCGGCGCGGGTCATTTCGATACTCTTCCAGACACCACCGTAAGTTTCTCTAAGTTCCGGATCGTTATTTACAAATTCTTTAGCCTTTTTCTCAAAATCCATTTTTCTTGCAAGGAGATAGGGATCGAGAAGGGCTTTGTATGTTGAAGTGATGCTCTTCCAGCCGTTTGAAAAACCGAGTCTGAGTTTTTCATATTCATCTGCTCTTGTTGGATTAACTGATTTTAACTCTTCCAGTTTGTTGTAGAGGCTGTTCATCATAAATGAAAGATTTCTGTATTGTACATCCCTCAAATATTCAAGTTGTGCAACAGTTCTGAGACGATTGGTTGAACCCGGGTTTCCAACCGTAAAAACCAGTTCACCCTCGGCTGCGCCGTTTTTGCTCCACTGATAAAAATGTTCTGATTTTATCGGTTTTCCATCTTCGCCATAAACACGATAAAAAGTACAGTCGAGGTTATATCTTGGAAATGTAAAATTATCAGGATCACCGCCAAAATAACCGATACCTTCTTCAGGTTGGAAAACAAGTCTTACATCTTTGAATACCTTAAATCCTTGAACAAAAAAGAGACTTCCGTTAAAATATGTGGTGACATCACATTTTAGGCCTGTTTCTTTTTCATATTTGGATTTTAGATCCTTCATAACTTTTTCGCGAATTGATACTTTTTCCGCAGCATCTTTCCCTTTTTCTATCTCAGGTTGCACTTCGGAAGTTATATCCTTTAAATACACAAGTTGTTCTGCAACATAGTTGGGGATTTTTCTTTCCTCTTCGAGAGTGGTCGCATAAAAACCTGTTTTTGCGAGCTCTTCTCCCTCTTTTTGAACCTGTCTTTGCACCCCTCTGGCGCAGTGATTATTTGTCATAACCAACCCGTCTCCCGAAACGAAGGAGGCGGAACAACCGGGGATTCTGAGTGCTGAGAGGCGTACATCATCAAACCACTCCTTTGCGGCTTCAAAACCATATTTTTCTTTGAGGTAATCAAAAGGTGGAAATTCGAAAGTCCACATCTTCCCTGTATCATATTTTCCGGCTTTTACTGTGTCGGCATTAAAATTGAACTGGGAATAAAGGGGTTGAAATAAAAATACAACTACTACAAAAAGTGAGAGGAATCTCTTCATAACTGCTTTAAACCTTATTTATTGAATTTATTTTCGTGATTGAGTAACCATTGTTTATTTTCGAGTCCACCACCATATCCGGTGAGAGAGCCATTAGCACCGATAACACGATGGCAAGGGATAACGATGCTGATCAGATTGTCACCGTTGGCATTCGCAACTGCTCTAACTGCCTTTGGGTTTCCAATAAATTCAGCCTGCTGTTTGTAAGATCTGGTTTCACCATGTGGAATAGTGAGGAGTTGATTCCAAACCGATTTTTGAAATTCAGTTCCCGACATTTGAATGGGCAGATCAAAATCTTTTCTTTTGCCTGAGAAATAGCCGTCAAGTTGCTTTTTTAACTCCTTGATCAAAGGTGTTTCCTCTTCGGAAAATTCATCTTTGAGCCTTTTTTTGAGTTTGGTTTTTTGTTCATCAAATTTTGATTCGTTTTTGAATTCGATGAACACAATTCCTTTCTCTCCGGCGCCGAGATAAAGGGTGCCCACAGGGCTCTCATAAAATGCACATGAAATCATGTTTTCTCCACTTTCTTTTTGTTGTAAAATCCAAGAATTATACCCAGACAAACCGACCAAAGTGCTGCAAGTCCAATCTGAAATGGTTTGGGCAACATAAAAGTAATTGTATGAGCGGGGAGCCAAAACCAGATGAGGGAATAAAATCCTTTGTTGATGTTTGCCCAATTAACCTTACCGGCAATCAGATTATCCAACAAACGATGAAGCAAAACCAGGAGCAGTCCAAATTGTAAATTCATTGCGGCTGATATTGAAAAAGCAGTTCCAAAATTTCCCAATTCGGGAAGAAGACCTGATGTAACAAGTCCATCCACAAAAAATTTATATCCCGTAAAGGCATATTTAATCAAGACAGCAAGAAAAGCCCACTCGACAAATTTCAGAAGAAGTTCAAGGGGTTTGTAGGGCAAAAAGAACTTTTTATTCACTATCCATGCGGCGATCATATCCCCAAGTGTTCCCAAAATGGCAAACTGAATCATGGCTGTGATGATCGGGTGAGCTGTTACAATATCGACATACCACTGCATCGGGTGCAGGTTCCTTTCATCTGTCAGAAAAATAGATTGTCTGTCATTTAAATTAGTAAAAAATGTTCAGGTTTTATTAAGTTTACCAATTGATTCATTTATTAAAACGAGGATAAAAATGGATAAACAAATAGAAAAAATGGTTAGTGAAAAAACTTTTGCACTGGTTGGAGTTTCATCGGATGTAAAAAAGTTTGGTAATGCCATACTAAAAGAGTTGACGGCACGGGGATTTACAATATACCCTGTTCATCCTTCATTACAAATGGTTGAGGGAGTAAAATGTTATAAAACCCTCGATCTTGTTGCCGGATTAACTCCCAATCTGATAGTTTGTGTAAAACCTGAAAGGGCGGCACTTCTTGTTAAAGAAGCAGCATCACTTGGGTTCACCTCCGTCTGGCTTCAGCAGGGTTCCGGATCAAAAGAAGCAACAGAAAATGGAATCGCTGCCGGTATTCATGTTGTTTCCGGGAAATGTATCCTGATGTACACCGAACCTGTGCCGGGACTGCATAAATTCCATCGTGGTATCAACAAACTCTTTGGCAAGTATTGAGTGGTTCTGTTTTTGGATAGTGATTTAACCTCAAAAATTGAACAAGCGAATGACACTATGATTAGAGAACTATCGACGGGTGCAATGAGACTGTTTTCATTTAAAAATATAGTCCTGAGTTGAACAAATGCTACTTTTCAAAATCAGGGATTCATCTATTTTTTAGCACTTTTTTTATCTCCATTAAAATTTTCTTAAAAAATGCAATTTTAAATTTGCACAATAAATTACAGTATCGTAATTTATTATTGCCAAATATTTTTTATTAGTTAGCTCTATATATTGTTATTTATGGTTCTTTACGAGGGAAATGATGTATGGGTGGAGTATTGTCTGTAGTTTTTGTAATCTTGTAACTTGTAAGGAAGTCCCCTTTTCTCACACAAGAGAAAATGAAACTGCCTCGTCGGCAGATAGCTTCCTATCACATCTTTTCATCTCCGATCCCGGTTACCCGGGACCCCCAATTTTTTTGCGCCTTTCAGTATCTCTTCTTACTAAATATTTATTTCTATATCTACTAACACAATCTTCGTGTGAGGAAATTCTATGTTTCAAATAAAACAAAACCCGCTTAGAATAGGCTTTTTGCTGCTTTTGGTCATTACAACTTCAATGGAAGTTTTTGCCCAATTCGATACAAATCTGTTCATCAAGAGAGCCTGGTATTGGCCTGAGTCAATAGTTTACATGGGTGACCAAAACGGTGACTCATGTGATGATTTTTTTGTCACGCAAATGGATAATGCTACGGGTGCAGGTGGAAAGTTGAGTATTTTTTACGGCGGAAACCCTGTGAGCACAATCGCTGCTTTTGTGATACCAATTCTTTCCCCCAAAGCAACCACCGGATGTGATGTAAACCGGGACGGATACCGTGATATTATTGTGCAAAGATATGGAACACAAAAACCACCTGTCATTGATATCTATTTTGGAGGTCCAGGGCTTGATTCCATTCCTGACTATACATTTACATACCATGATAACAGAGTAATTTATCTGGATATGTTTGGTAAAAACTGGCCGATTGATTTTAACGGTGATGGATATGAAGAATTCGTATTTGAAGATGCAGTAAAAAATCCTGGAAGTCTTTTTGCAAATATTAGATATTACTTTTGTGAGACAAATACAGTTTTGACCACTAGAAATTATTATGTTCTTCAACTTTATCCAGATACAAACTATCAGTTTGCTCCGTTCAATGCTGCGTTCGTTGACATGGATGGTGATGGGAAAGACGATTTTACCATCGATCTGTCAAAAAAATATGCACCGGCAGGTTCACCGGATAGAAAAAGATGGTTCATTTATGGTAATAACGAGTTTAATTTCAGCAACTATAATGAGATGACAGATACTTTTTTTAATGTTGACCTCATGTATATTGTTCAAGATCTCAACTATGACGGTAAAGGTGAATTGGTTTTTACAAATCAGGGCACACACCCATACTGGTTTACGGAGGTTATGTCGTTTGGAACCAGACCCCCTAATATCACCCCGGAGTATGGATTAAATACGGAATACTCGAGTTGGGCAACTGGTTTTTCGCCGGGAGATGTAAACAACGACGGATATAATGATTTCATAAGAAAAATTCCTTATTCAAGTATGTTTTTATATCTTGGGGGCAGCCCAATGTGGGCAGAGAAAAGGAGAGCCTATGGTACATCATCATCTTATTACAACCTCAATTTTGGTGGGAGAGTAGGTGATGTAAATGGAGACGGGATTGATGATTTTTGTATTGCTGAGAATGGTTATACCGACCATACAAGTATTCCACCGGGTAATCTTTATATAATTGCAGGTAGTGATGTTCCAAATGGAATAAAGGAAGATGAATTTAAGGATGATCAAGATTCAGGGCTGACACTTGGTCTCTCTCCCAATCCAGTAAAGACAGTAACAAATGTCTCCTGCCACTTACCGTTTGATGGCGAATTGACACTTGAATTACACGATATCACCGGTCAGAGTATATATAAGACCATCATACAGAAGGAAAAAGGGGATCACACAGAACTACTTGACCTGTCAAGATTAACAATTTCCAGTGGAGTTTACATTCTATCCCTTGAACTTAAACAAGGGGACAAGATTTTATCCAAAAGTTTAAAACTTCAATATATGAAGTAGTAAAAACAACTAAAACAAAGGTATGCACTATGAAAAAAGTTGCATTATTTATAATTCTTTTATAAGGGCTGTTCTTAGGACAGAACAGACCTCGCCCGGGCGTTGATTATCTTCCACATATCGGATTTTTCGATTTTGTGGTCAACGCCCTGTCACACCCAAGAGGAGGAAACTCCAACGATTTAATATTAAATTATCAGGGGAAAGGCTGGTATTTTGATAAACTCAGAGAACTCGGGTTAACAAACCTTGTTACAGATGGTATGTATAATCTGAGTATCACTGATTCAAATAATACTTTCCTTTTAAACGATATGGGTTTTGCCTGGAAACATGACCCATCGTTACTTGTACCACGATATTTCAAACCCGCCGAATTTATGAGAGCTCTCGGGCATGTCCACTCAAAGTATCCTCTTGAATTTGGAGGGACAGTAGCACCGACAATTGCTCCTGACAGGAATTTTGGTTTTACTGTCGCTGCTTCTGATGCGACCTGTTACTGGGGTATGCGATCTGAATATAAACCTGTCGATATGAAACCAACCGGAGATAATACAACTGATAATACAATCTCAGGTCGACACGATTCTCGTCTAAGTTTATACGGCACCGACGATGAGGGAGTTATGCTATGGGGTATGATCCCTTGGACCCAGATGGCTGATCCTCGTCTGAGATATAAAATGAGGATTTTATTGAGAATAGCCGACAACGATACAACATACGAAAAAGATGGGATAGGTGTATTTACAGGTCCGTTAGGAACAAATTTACCACCTCCAACACAAATTGAACCAAGAAGGAATTTTTTCACTGAACCCGAAGAGATTCCAATTGAGTCAGTGGGAATGTATCAAGTTTTCAAAAATAATGAGTTACCTGAGAATGATGACTATTATTGGATCGAAACAAATTCTTTTAGTGTTTCACAGGACTTAAATCTCGCTTTTCATGTTTATTGGTATGGCAATCTAACGGTCTATATTGACAAAATTACTTTTGTCAGCGAGGAGTTTAAGCGGCTATATATCCCTGACTTAGATACCTTATTGATGGATTCAATTTTTACCGAACTCGAAACCATATATCCTGCAAGTATTACCGACTCGGCCAGGTTCCAAAGTTTTTACTTTGATGAACCCTTCCAACTTTCTGCAGAATATAGAAAAGATCTGCAAGCGGAAGTGTTTTCAAAGGCTACATCGAACAACAACCTTGAAATCAATGGTGCGACAGGAGCTGTTCCGGGCTATTTCCATCATTTTGATATAAAGTGGGCCTCTCCAACAGAAAACAGATTAAAGAATTACCTTCTGTATAATCTGTATCCAATTGGGGCAACAACAAACTATACCCAGGAACATGTTCAAGGGATATTAAATACGATTGTGAATTATCGTGTTTATAATTTCGGAGACGATGCCCCATATCAGTTTTCAGGGTTAAGATCTGCACAATTGGGTGCACAAAGATATAACACTGAGGAAACAGATGATATACCTTTAGTGATGACTTTAGGAGTCCATTCGGAGCAATATGTTGTAGGAGATGATTTATCTGCCTACACTGTTACCAGAACTCATACGAGACGAGCTCCAACTTATGATGAAATATTTGCACAGGGTAATCTATCACTGGCTTATGGCGCCAAAGGGTTCATGTATTACATGGTCCCGACAAGAGCCAACGCAGGAACAGTTCAGTATCCTTCATGGAATACCTTCGGGCTGTTTGATGACGAGACAGCCGTTTATGATTCAAGTAATTCGGGGCCGGGTCTTGTTCAAGATCCTGCGGAGAATCAAATCCCCAATCACAGGTTTTCTGCAGTCAGGGATTTTATAGCATCCACGGCACTTATTGATTCCGTTCTTCTTAAATTAAAATGGAAGGACGCGAAAGGCTGGAACCGGACAGAAAGTTGCAGCGTCAATTGGATTAATTCTGTTACTACAGCATTGGATTCTAACATCACACAAGTTGATGCAACTCCAATGGTGGAAACCGGATATTTTGAAGAATACAATACAACGGGTTACAATCCAAATGCGAAATATTTATATGTTGTTAACAAAAGATGCAACAGTAATATCAATGGAGAATCCAGCAGATATGTTGCAATGGAAGTGAACTTTGAAGTATTTGAGGGCAGAAACAATTTAAAATTTACTGATTTAAAAACCGGTCGTATCTATTATAAAGCAACAGGTGGCGATGTTGTCGTGTTTTTGAAACCTGGTGATGGTACACTCTTCAAAATAGAACCAACTATTGTTGTTGGTGGAGAATTGGTTGGAGATGAAACTGTCGCGAGTAATACAACGATAAAAGGTAATATTGTAATAAATTCTCCATATATCCTTACAATAGACTCAGGCGCTGATGTAACAATCCAAAATAGTGCAAATATAAATGTTAACAACACTACTTTACGAATTATTGGAGCCTCTATTAATCCATGTATATTGGATTTTGGCACTGCAAGCTGGTATGGTGGGAATGGGATAGTGGCTACAAATGCTGAGATAATGATCGATAAGGCAGTAATCAAAAATGCCAAGTACGGTATCAAATCATACAATGCAGAAAACTTTATTGTAACTAATACCCAGTTTGAGACATGTTATTACGGCATACTCCTGGAAAACCAATCATCCCAATATGCACAACTTGACAATATATCATTAAGTCAATGTTATGTGCGGGGACTAAGTGCCAACGATTCCTGGATTACGATGAGTAATTTTAATATTACCGGATGTGAGACAGGTTTATGGTTTGATTATTGTTATGTCAATGAAAAGTGTGGCGATCCTGCTGCGAATCTGTTTCTTCAGAATAATTTCATTGGCCTGTATACATCGTATTCTGATCTATATCTTGGAGAAGGTGATTTGTATCCTGTAGGGGCATATAATACATTCTTAAATATAGATCAAAACATCGAAGCAGAAAATGATGCTTTTGTCAGAGTACAATCCAATTATTGGGCAAACACCTCCTCAAAAATGATAAATGCCTGGGGTGGTGCATCAGTAATTGATGAACCATCATTTACTTATGTCCCGGATAATCCTTTGTCGGGTGACGGTAAAGATGAAGAACTTGCAGCGATAAAAGGGATGTCAAATGGAGAGGGAACCACTGTTCGTGAAAAGTTAGAAACCGCAAGGCATCACATTCAATCTAATAGATTAAATCAGGCGAGAAAGTTATGTATTGACATTCTTGAACAGAACGGTGATGATCCACTTACTCCAATGGCTCTTCTTGTTTTAAGGCAGACCTTCACTCCGGAGGAGATTTCAAGTTACAAAGAATATGTATTGAACGGAAACAAAGCAACTAAAGGCTCAATAGCAAAAGGAATGCTTACCATTTCAGCTTTTGACCTTATGGAAGCAAATGTAGCCATTTATGACAGCATCTGTTCTGATTATGCAGGAAAATTTCCTGAATCATATGCTCTTTACAAAAAATCATTGTACCAATTCGGAAATCTTTATGATGTTAAGGGAGCTAAAATAACCAGAAACAGACTTGAGAGTAAATATCCCGAATCTATCTATCTCAAAGATTTGAATTCCCGACTTGCAGACTCAGTCTCATTTCATCCAATAAATTCAGTACCCCTGGGTCTTCCAAAAGGGATTTCTAATTCAGTTACTGAAATAGTGAACGAGTATCAGCTCTTCAACAACTATCCCAATCCATTTAACCCTGAGACAGTGATAAAATTCTCCCTAAAGGAGAAAAGCAATGTAACCCTGGATGTTTACAACATTGCAGGACAAAAGGTTGCAGAACTTGTCTCCGGTGAGATGGCAAAGGGAATGTATGAGAAAAAGTTCAACGGAACCAAACTCTCATCAGGAGTTTACATTTTCCGTTTGAATGCTCAATCGCTTGAGAATGGAAATTTGAAATACTCTAAAACAATGAAAGCTTTGTTACTTAAGTAGCGGAGTAGCATTTGATTTCGTAATCTATAATTAATTTATTAAGGCTGTCTCGAAAGGGGCAGCCTTTTTCGAAACACCATCCCTGATAATGAACGCTTAACACCTAAATAATCACCCGTCCCTTTTTACCAAGATTTTTTTTATTCGCAACTCTTTGAACAGTATTGAATGCTTCCTCTCTCGGACATCGTTTTATTAATTTATATATTAGGATTCTGAATAATACTTTTTTGTAAAAAAATTGTAATTCAATTATTTGATTGAAATTAAGTAGAGAAGTAATATGAAATGTCCTGAATGTGGAAAAGAAACCCCGGCAAATAAAAGTCATTGCCAAGAATGTGGAGCTAAATTGAAATCCGAATTTAAAACATGTGCAAATGGTCATCAATACTCAGGGGCAAGATGCCCTTACTGTCCTGCTGAAGAAGCACCCGGTGGAATCAAAACCGTATTGGATGTAACTCCTGGTCAAGCTCATGATGACAAAACAGTAATTGAACAAAAAGGACCGGTTGTCTCCTCCTACACCCCGGTGGACGACAGAACCGTGATAAGTGGTCATGTTAAATCATCAAACCAGGGAGGCCCAACACTCGCCCCTCTTGGCGCCGAAACGGTTAATCCTTCAGGCAGAAAACTTGTGGGTTTCCTCGTAACCTACGATTTTGATGCACTCGGAACTGTTTACAACCTCTATGAAGGAAGAAACATAGTTGGCAGAATTCCTCCTGCAGGAGTTCTATTCCCAAGTGGCACCGTAAGTGATAAACATGCAATGATCCTTTATCGTGATGATAAATTTTTTATTTCGGATGAATTGTCAACAAATGGCACATTCGTAAATGGTGAATCCCTCGAAGACAAAATGAAACTGACCGACAGGGATGAAGTAAGATTTGGTGATATCAACACGAGATTTATTGTAATCTGATATCATTTGGATCGAAGTTATATTTTAGAAAACAGGAAAATGCCGATATGAAAACGGATAATTACCCTACAGTAACCGGGAAACCGGTTCTACGAATTTTTGTCTTTACAATGATAGTGCTGCTTTTAAGTGGCACTTCATTTGCTCAGGGACTTAACGCCCGACATGTGAAGACCAACGCTAAAGAATTCCCCAGAAAAACAGTAACCTCTCTGCTTGTTTATGATAATTATGACAATCCCGTCAAAGAATTAAACAAGACAAATTTTACGATGTTTGTTGAAGGAAAAAAGGGAGATATAGCTTTTGTCTCAACCCTCGCTTCCACCGGAAAAGGAGTTTATACCGTTTTATGTATGGATATATCGGGCTCGATGAGAGGCAAACCGATGGACAATACAAAAGATGCGGTGTTGAGATATATTGATGAACTCGGCGATAAAGATAATCTCGCTATCTATTCCTATGGTGATGGTGCCAATCTGGTCGCAGATTTCAGTAACGATAAAACCTACCTTAAAGAACAGGTGAAAAAACTTACTGCAAAAGATCAGAATACTTCACTCTTTTATGGAGCTGATAAAGGACTTGAAAAATTAAGAGGAAAAGCCTCCGAAGATGAACCCGTTATCATGATTGTAATGGGGGATGGAAACAACGAAAACCAAAACGAAGCCTATAAAATTGACGACGTAATTGCCAAGGCGAAAGAGATTGGCGTTCCCGTATTTACTTTTGGCTACACATCAGGAGGAAAAACCCAACTCCAGAATCTTGAAAAAATGGGTGTTGAAACTGGTGGAAGGTATTACGAGTCTCCCAACAAGGAGCAACTTGATGAAAATTTTAAAAAGATGCGCGAAAACATCCTCAATATCTATCTTGTTGCTTATTCAATTTATGGTCTTGAAGGAAAAGGGCAGGATGCCAATGGACAGTTTACCGTTACCAAAGATCAATTAAAAAGCGAAACCTCGGGTAAGTTTAAACTTGCTGTTGCATCACTGCTTGAAGAACCAAAAGAAAAATCGGATATCCCATTGCTCTATATCTTCATTGGTGTTGCAGTTTTGGTTATCATAGCTTCCATCGTTCTTGTTCTGAATGGAAAAAAGAAAAAGAAAATTGAAGCAGAGAGAAGGCGACGACTTGAAGAGGAATCGAAAGAGGAAGCCCGACAACACGCCGCAACTTTTTCAGAAGGCCAACGTTCTGAACAGGGACAACGGGGAAGTGACCCAAACAAAACATTTATCGAAGAACCTGCCGGTGGTGGAAATTTTCCACATGATGGCACTGTTATAATGAGGAGTGGATCGGCATCTCATTCGGCCGGTGTTGGGTCAACTCTTGTTCTCGACATTAAAGTTGGTGAACTTGCCGGAAGGCAGTTTACTGTGACAACTGCCGGCGCAATAATTGGTCGCTCAGAAGTTGAAGCGTCGCTTGTAATCCCGATTTCAACTATTTCAAAAAAACACGCAAAAATTTCATTTAACGGAACCTCATTTATTATCGAGGATCTAAATTCTTCAAACGGTGTTTTTGTGAATATGTCAAAGATTTTATCGCCAACTCCAATTGTACATGGAAATTCATTCAAAATTGGTGGCTGCGAAGGTCACTTTCTTATAAACAAGGCATGATGTAATGGCAGAATCTGTAAAATTTGAATTTGGAAACCATTCTGATGTTGGTCAAGTAAGAAAGGCAAACGAAGATTATTTCGGAAGTGCAAGCGGAGAGTTTGGTGATCTCTTTATTGTATGTGATGGCATGGGTGGTTATAAAGGAGGCAGGATCGCTTCCACAACTGCAGTTGAATCCATCCAGAAACATTTTAAGAATGTTAAAAAGGATGCAGACTTCAGGATCGAACTTTTTAATTCGTTAAAACTTGCCAACAAAGAGATAATCGAAAAAGCCGAAGTGGATGATGAGCTTGGTAAGATGGGCTCAACCGCGGTTGTTGCCCTTTTACACAATATGGATCTTTATTTCGCTCACATTGGTGACAGCAGAATATATCGTGTAAGAGATGATGTTATAGAACGGCTCACACGGGATCATTCTCTTGTTCAGGAGATGGTGGATAACGGCATAATAAACGAAGAGCAGGCGGAAGCCCATCCACAGAAGAATGTTATACTTAGATCATTGGGACCCAACGGGAACTCGGAACCCCAGGTTGACCCAAGAGATGAAGTACTCTTTAAGGATGATTATATAATTCTTTGTAGTGACGGACTTACCGGCCATGTGGAAGACTTTGAAATAAAAGAGACAGTCTTAAAATACCCTCCTCAGCAGGCTTGTATTAAACTGGTTGAAATGGCAAATGAGCGGGGTGGCAAAGACAATATTACTGTTCAGGTTATTAAGATAACCGACGGGAAAAAACGCGCTACAAGTCTTAAAGACATGGCAAAACTTAAACAGGCTGCCATTGTTGCCGTAGTTGCATTTGTTGTTCTGATTTTATGGTATGCTCTTAGCAATTTTAATCAGGAGATTAAAATAATAGCACCTGTCCAGGATTCCACCAAAACAGAAAAAAAAGTGCCTGAAAACATTGAGGATGACGACACCTCTACAACGACAGAAGATAAAAAAGATGGTGTTGATGCGATTAAAAAACCGTTGAAAGACCCACAGGGTAATAAAAATCCAAACCCACAGAATTAATTAAATACAAAGAGATTATGTTCGTAGAGAACCAGATAATAAAAGATGAGTATCGGATAATTCGCAAGATTGGCGAAGGTGGCATGGGAACTGTCTTCCTCGCCGAAGATCTTCAAATGCAGCAGGAAGTTGCAATAAAACTTCTGCACATGGCGATGACCACCGACCCCGAAATCGTTGAAAGATTTAAGACCGAAGCCAAGGCTCAGTATAAACTCACACATCCATATATTGTTAAACTAACGAGACTGGTACAAAACGGCGAACATTATTTTATTGTGATGGAATATGTTGAGGGGATGACGCTGAAAGAGATGCTGGCTAAAACGGGGCTGCTTCCCGAAGACAGGGCTCTTCCAATTTTCCATAAGATTTTGAGAGGGCTGGCTTATGCTCATTCGCAGGGGATTATCCACCGCGATATTAAGCCGGGAAATATAATCATCGACAAAAATGGCAATCCCAAAATAACCGATTTTGGAATTGCTAAAATTCTTGGTGATAAAGGTTTAACCCAGACAGGGACAAAACTTGGTACCGTTTATTATATGTCGCCTGAGCAGATCAAAAACCCAAAAGGGGTTGATCAACGGACTGATGTTTATTCGCTTGGAATCACTTTGTATGAGATGTTGACTGGAAAACTGCCTTACAACACCGGGCTCGATTCAGAATATGATTTAATGAACGAGATCGTGAATACACCGATTAAAAATCCACTCGATTTTTATCCCCATATCTCTCCCGGTGTTGTCAAAATGATTTATCACATGACCTCCAAAGACAAACTTGAGAGATATGCCCACTGTGAAGAGTATCTCGATTTTCACCTTAAAAAAGCTGAAAAGGATGAAAAACAGTCGGCAGCTCAAAATGTTTCAAGTGGTGCTGCTTCATTTGTGCTTTTACTTGGTCTTGCTGCCATTGTTGTTCTTCTTTTTATTTTCGGAAATGATATTCAGCGATGGATTCAGGGCTCCAAAGCTACAGTGGATTCTGTTTTTGTTAATCAGGACTCAATCGACAGAGTTGAATATGAACGATTGCAGGATGAGCGGAACAAAGAAAAGAAAAGAAGGGAAGAAAAAGACACTGTAAAGCCGAAGGAAGAAAAACCTGTGGATACAGTGAAAGTTGAAAAAAAACCCGTTGACGAAGAAACTATTCCGCCAGACACGACGGGCAATTAAGGCGTATTATGTTACAAAATATCGATAAAAATTATATTAATCCTCTGAGGGCATTCACAGTTATTTTTGTTATCCTCGTCCTTCTGGTAATCGTTTTCGACCTGCTGGTTTTTTCGGGAAAAGATAACGGAGTTACTGCAAAACTGGGGACTGAAAATATTAAGATAGATAAAATATCGGGTGATTCTCTTTATGTCTCTCTCCCTTTTGTGATAGAAAATAATCTTGCAACTTCCCTTTCATCTGAATCTTTTATCGTAAAATTTGGCGGGAAAGAGGTTGCACCAGCCAAGAATACTTTTTCCCTCTCATCCGGTGAAACAGACACTCTGTATATCCCTCTGATTTTTAATTTTTCCGATTCCATTTCAACACAAAGTGATTCAACTCTGCTTGAAATTTCATTTAAAGCCGGACTTCTTTACAGATCGTGGAGTGGGAAATACTCGGGTAACATGTCGTCTGCAAATCTGATCAGAGAGGTATTGGAGGAAGTTAAGCAACGACTTTGGACAGATGAAAAAATGATCCAAGGTACCTACTCCGAAAAAGGTACAACGGTAAATTCACTTATAAAAATTGTTAATTCTTTTTCATTCCCGTTGGAGATTGGATTTGTCCGTAAACCTGTTCTCGGTACAGGTGGAACAAAAGGTGCAAAGTCTGTATCTGCACCTGATGTCGCTGTTGTGAGTCCCGGAGATACCGCCAAAATTCCTCTTGTTTTTGCTGTTGAACCTGCCAAAGAAAAACCCGATCCAAAAGAACCAAAAAACTTCAAACTGGATGGTTTCCTCGCAGTAAAAGTACTAAACCTCTCCGACACCGTTAAAGTTTCCATCATCCTGACCGAACAGCCTAAATAGCGCAAGAGTAGAGGATAGTAACACAGATATCACGGATTATCACAGATTCCACGGATGACTTTTAAAGGGGACGCAGATCCACCACAGCGGACAGGTGCACGCAGATTATACGGAATTTCGCAGGGATGAATTTAAGAATACCCCGTTTGCGGGGTTTGATATTCGTAGGTACTCAAGTACCGAAGTTCTGAAGTTCCGAGGTTCTGAAGTACTCAGGTCCCAAGGTTCTTCCTTGCTCGTCGTTATAATTATATTTATCTTAAAGCTCGGATTTAACAAAAAAGTGATAGAGATGGACTTCCTTACTGGTAAATATCAATTCAATACAAAAGGTAATTCCGACATCGTCGATTTGACTGTATTTGTCGAGAACACAATCGCAGAAAATGGATTCACAGAGGGGAATGTGCTCCTTTTTGTCCCCGGATCCACTGCCGCAGTAACCACAATAGAATTTGAACCCGGACTTCTTAAAGACTATCCCGAATTTTGGGATAAGGAGGTTCCAGCCGGAAAAATTTATCATCACGACATGACCTGGCACGACGGAAACGGGCACTCCCACATCCGTGCTGCTCTTCAAGGGCCCTCACTTCATATCCCTTTTATAGATAAAAAACTGACTCTTGGAACCTGGCAACAGATTATTTTTATCGATTTTGATACCAGACCAAGAGAAAGAACTGTTGTCTGGCAGATAATCGGGAACAAATAATTGATTATCCTCCAGCATAAAATAGTTGGAAGATAGAGATCAAAACAAAACGAATTTAGTAATTTAATCAAAGAACGAATGAAAAAGCTATTTATTGCCGTAATCTTATTAATGACCGGTGTTTTTGCGCAGGAACTTGAATGGACACCATATTTTGCAACACCCGAAGATTCCATCGTAATAATTTATGATGCTTCAAAAGGGAATGGTGGTTTGGTCGGAGTTTTTCCGATTTATGCTCATACCGGGGTAATTACCAGTGAAAGCACCAGCCCTTCAGACTGGCGTTATGTTAAAACCCAATGGGGACAAAACACTCCGGAAACCCAACTTACATTCATCAGTGGCACCAAATGGAAAATAGCTTTTAAAATTCGTGAGTATTACGGCATCCCGGCAAATGAAACAGTGCTTCAACTTGCATTTGTATTCAGAAATTCGGCCGGAACCTTAACCGGTAAAACCTCCGACGGTGGCGACATCTTTCTTCCATTGTCAACCCCGGGACAAACTGCTGCAATTCTTCAACCCCCTGTTTCCGGTATAATTGCCCAAAACACAAATGTGCCTGTTCTTGCAATAGGTGCTCCGGGTACCCAGACAATGAAACTTTTTATTAATGGAAGTGAAGTTGCTTCGGTTAATAACGACTCGATAACCTATCAATTAACCGCTTCTGCAATGGGAAAAACCAGAATTAAGGCTGTTGCGATTGATGGCTCAGGTGGTCAGGGCGCCGATTCAGTTTATTATGTTGTTAGAGGGACCACTCCTGTTCAGGCACTTCCCGGAGGAGTGAAAGACGGTATCAACTATACCTCCGCTACCTCGGCTACCATGGTTCTTTATGCACCATCAAAACAATTTGTTTATCTTATTGGTGATATGAATGGCTGGGAGATTGATCCTGCCCATGAGTTATATAAAACACCCGATGGAACCCGTTACTGGTTGCAGCTAAACAACCTGACAGCGGGTAAGGAATACCGGTTCCAATATCTGGTTGACAATGCAATAAAAATCGGAGATCCCTATTCTGAAAAAGTTTTGGATCCCTGGAATGACAAATATATTGACAGTTTAAGATACCCAGGATTAATCCAATATCCTGTGGGTCTTACATCCAATGTCGTTTCTGTAATGCAACCGGGACAAACCCCATATCAGTGGCAGGTTACCAACTTCCAAAAACCTGCAAAAGAGAAACTTGTAGTTTATGAACTCCTGATCAGAGATTTTACATCAGCTCAAACCTACAAATCTATTACCGACACTCTTGGATATCTTCAGAGATTGGGAATCAATTGTCTCGAATTGATGCCGGTTATGGAATTTGAAGGCAACAACAGTTGGGGATATAACCCAATGTTCCACATGGCAGTTGATAAATGGTATGGACCTCGGAATGAGTTAAAAAAACTTATTGACGAAGCTCATAAAAAAGGTATCGCAGTTGTTCTCGACATGGTTTTGAATCATGCTTTTGGTTTAAATCCTATGGTAAGACTCTATTGGGATGCCACAAACAACAGACCGGCTGCCAACAGTCCATGGTTTAATGCAATTCCACGCCATCCTTACAATGTTGGTTACGATTTTAATCATGAAGCCCAGGCAACCAAAGATTATGTAGACAGAGTGAATAAATTCTGGATCGAAGAATATAAATTTGACGGTTTCAGGTTTGATTTGTCGAAAGGATTCACCCAGACCAATAGTGGTTCAAATGTTGGACAATGGGGGCAGTATGATCAATCAAGAATTAATCTTCTAAAAAGAATGGCTCAGCAGATCTGGACGGTTGATCCACATTCATATGTGATTCTTGAACATTTTGCAGATAACAATGAAGAGATTGTCCTTGCCAATGAAGGAATGATGCTTTGGGGTAACCACAACTCAAATTACAACGAAGCAACAATGGGATGGCATGATAACAACAAGTCGAATTTCGGCGGAGTATCATGGAAAAACAGAAATTTCAGCTCTCCAAAACTTGTTGGTTACATGGAGTCTCATGATGAAGAGAGATTGATGTTCAAAAATCTTCAATACGGTGCTTCAAGTGGTTCTTATAACATAAAAAACCTTGGAACTGCAATTGCCCGTCAGAAACTTGCCGGTGCTTTTTTCTTCACCGTTCCGGGACCCAAAATGATCTGGCAGTTTGGTGAACTTGGTTACGATCTATCAATTTTTTATCCATGCGGAGATGACGGGTGTAAAACCGATCCCAAGCCTGTTAAATGGGAATACTGGCAGGAGACAAGCAGAGTAAATCTCTACAAAACTTACGCTGAGCTTATAAAATTAAAACAGAATTATCCTGCTTTTAGCAGTACCGATTTTACAATAGACGCCGGAACTGCAATGAAGAAGATCAAGATTAACGATCCATCGATGAATGTAACAATCGTTGGTAATTTTGGTGTTACTCAGGCAAGTTTTAACCCCGGATTCCAAAACACGGGGATGTGGTATGATTTCTTCTCGGGTGATTCAATCACTGTTAGCGATGTTAATATGTCAGTTTCACTTCTTCCCGGGGAGTTTAAAATTTACACAACCGTAAAACTTCCAACACCCGAAGCAGGAATTGCCACATCCATTTTTGAAAAAGACGAAAATGAAATGCCGGTTGGTTTTAACCTGGATCAAAATTTCCCAAATCCGTTTAATCCATCAACCACAATAAGTTTCACCATCCCCAACTCGGGTATGGTAAATCTGGCAGTATATAATTCGATTGGTGAACTTGTTAAAGTTCTTGTTAACGAACAGATGGCACAAGGGAGATATACAACAAATTTTGATGCTTCTGATCTTTCCAGTGGAATTTATTTCTACCGTCTTGTATCGGATGCAACTGTTCTAAGCAAAAAAATGATACTTTTGAAGTAGTCTGTTAATATTTAAAATTAGAAAACAAAAAGACTGTTAAATATCTGTAATAGAGAGCAATATTTGAAATCAATAAAAGTATTAATTGTTCTTGTCATCTCCATGGTGATTCTACAGGGATGCAAGACCTCCCCACCAGTTGAAGTAGAGAGTGAAGCAACAGGCAGGGTTGCTGTTTCAGGAAGTCCTGACAATGCTGCCATATTTGTTGATGATGTTATGTCCGGATATTTTCTTCCCGATACACTCACATTAAAAACAGGTACTCATACCATAAGAGTTGAAAAAGACGGTTACATTTCAGAAGCGAAAAGTGTAATTGTCTCCAAAAACTCATTCTCTGAAGAGGTGTTTAATCTTACTCCTGTTACGGAAAAGAAGCTTGTACTTTTGGAGGATTTTGCAAATGTCAGTTGTGTGCCGTGTGTCCAGTCAAATCTGGTAATCAGATCTTTGATGGCAGGAACATACAGCAGTGAACAGTTGCTTGTGATCAAGTATCATGTAAGCTATCCGTCACCTCAGGATCTTTTTTATCAGGCAAACAAAGCTGTAATTGATAAAAGAGCCCAGTTTTATAATGTCTTTTCCACTCCCACATCCTATGTCGATGGTAAATTAAAACCAATTTCAAGTGACTCGATGCAGATTAAACAATATGTTGATCAGCAGTTGGCAACTTCAGTAAAATTCAGAGTGACGGTGACAGATTCAGTTGGGGGTGGAATGATCTTTGCAAATGCAAAGGTTAAAATAGTCAGTCCAACGGTTCTGCCCCCGAGTGTTGTTACAAATCTGGTGATTCATGTAATGGCAGTTCAAACAGAGACATCATTTGCCACTCCTCCCGGATCAAATGGTGAAACAGTATTTTATGATGTAGTGCGCGGGTTCTTCACAGGTGCTGACGGCACGCCGGCCAATATCCATTATCATGGTGAAGAAGTCAGTTTCAATTTATCAATTCCGGTCGGTAATGGCTGGGATATGACAAAGATTAAAGTTGTTGCTTTTGCACAAGACAAAGTAACAAAAGAGATATATCAGGCTGCATTTTCAAATTAACTAAATTGACCATGAAAAAAATGATATTGGCGTTGTCACTGTTTTTGTTTATAACTGTGACGGCCGACGCCCAGACTTTCCAGTTCATCCCAAATCATACCACTGTTAACGACACCCTCGGAAGTGAAATGATCTTCGATTTTGAATTGAAGAACATTTCCACCGTACCACAAACCGTTTATATACTTCGAACCCGTGATCAGTTGCCTGTTGACTGGACTTCTTCTCTCTGCTTTGACGAGGGATGTTTTGCTCCATTTGTTGACAGCGTAGCGACCACCCAGGATTATGGGAGTTCTCCAATACTTCCAGGCGAAAGTAGAGATTTTTCGGTTCATATATTCTCTTATAACAATCATGGTACCGCAAATGTAACAGTTAAGGCTGTGAACATGAACAATACAAGTGAAGTTTATGAAGCAGAGTTGACAGCTGCATCCGTCCTTGTATCGGTCGAAGATGAATCCAACATCACCGGTTTTTCTTTGGATCAAAATTATCCAAATCCATTTAACCCCTCTACCACAATCAGTTTTTCACTTCCGTTTAGCAGTAATATTTCACTGCTTCTCTACGATGCAAACGGGAAAGAGGTTGGAGTGATAAAAGAAGCATACTACACTCCGGGAAGTCATTCGGTAAAGGTCGATATGAACCACCTCTCTTCGGGAGTTTACTTTTACAGATTAAAAACTGATAAATTCACCATCACCAAAAAAATGATCCTGGAGAAATAATGAAGTATTTCCTTACGGCGATAATATTTCTGTTCACAACCTCACTTTTTGCTCAGGAAGGGAAAATAGCTCCCGGATTCAGGCTCGAAAATCTTGATGGAGAGATCATCTCACTCGAGGAAAATCTTGGTGGGGGTCCAATTTTAATAAGCTTTTGGGCTACATGGTGTAAACCCTGCATAGAGGAACTTCCCGAGGTTGAAAAAATATATAACGAACTGAAAGAGAAGGGGCTTAAAGCCTTTGCCATTTCAGTGGATGGTGAAAAAAGTGTAGCAAAGGTTGAACCCTTTGTGAAGGCAAAAAAACTTTCGGTACCTGTGTTACTTGATACCAATTCGGACATAGCCAGAATCTATTATGCCACAACGGTACCTTTTACCGTAATCATCGATTCAAAAGGTGAAATTGTCTATTCTCATTCGGGATATAAAAAAGGAGATGAAATTCAGCTTAAAGCGAAACTGGTTGAAATCCTCGGTGCTGTTTTATGAGAATATCTTTACTCTTTTTGTCAATCATATTATTTACCGGGGTTCTTTTTTCTCAGGATATCCCGGCTCCAAAACTCCCACAGGGGGTCAGTATGTTCAACCAAATGAAAGCTTCATATGATCTTGAACTCAAAAGAGCGATTTTTGAAGACTGGTTGAATATCGATTACAGATATGAAAATTTTTCTGCGGGAATAAGATATGAAACATTCCAGCCGAATGACCCAAGTCCCGCTATCAGCAGGGGTAAAGAAAATTATTCCGATATCGCATTTAAATATTTCACAGTTAATTTTGGAAGCAAAAAGACCAACATTGAAATAACTGCCGGTAATTATTATGCCATGATTGGCAGGGGAATGATCTTAAAAAGTTATGAGGACAGAAATCTCAGACTGGATAATAACCTACTCGGAATGCTTGTTAAAGTTAATTACGCAAATTTTAAAATGACAGCACTTACGGGAACAGCAGCCAATTCAGAAAATGAGAGAAAAGACTTCCTTTATCTGGCTGATCTCGAGTATAGAGGTCTAAAATGGCTTAAAGCCGGTGCCACATTTGCTTCAAACAAACCCGACTATGACCAGGCAACAAGAACTGATGTTGGTGCCTTGAGATTACAAACTTCGTTTGAAGGATTTGACGGGTATGTTGAATATGGTGTCAAAAAAAACGCCGACATCCAAAACAGGATTTTCAACAGCACAGAGAGTTTTATCGGTAAAGGTATATATGCCTCGGCATCCTATTACTTCGGTGATTATTCTTTGACAGGTGAATACAAATTGTACGATAATTTTGGATTTAAGAGTAACGACCAAACCGTTAATTATAACCAACCCCCCTCAACACGAAAAGACTATACTTATCAGTTGTTTAACAGACATCCTTCAACTCTGGATGCTGATAATGAACAAGGATTCCAGATTGAGGCGAATGCCAACTTTACTTCCACTTCATCATTACTTCTTCAATATTCTGAAACCAAAACACTCGGTAAGGATTCGTATGTTCAAAGGATATTGGGACAAAATCTTGATCCACGACTTCGCCACCGCGAGGTTTCGGGACAGTATTCGAATATGTGGTCTGATGACCTGAAAACCATTTTTGCTTTTGGATATAATGAAGAACTTGAAGAGAACACTCGAAATTACACCGGTGTTGTTGATGTCAGATATTCGTTTGACCCGATTAATACACTCCGCCTCATAATTGAACATCAGCAGACTGAAAACCGAACTACGACTGCAAATTATTTCACGGATGTGTTGTCGCTTGAATATCTTCGTTCACCCCGATATTCGATTGCATGGGTGATGGAGATGAAGACCTCTGAACCGATTCCGGGTAACACAGTAAGGTTATTTTGGAACTACATCCAGGGGACTATAAAGATTGGTGAACACACAGATTTGAGCCTTCTTTCCGGATCGAGGCAAGCCGGAGTGATCTGTATTGGTGGAGTATGTCGTTATGAGCCCGAATTTAGGGGTATTGAGTTAAAAATGGTTAACAGATTCTAAAATTAATTTGCGAATTTGCCAAATCTTTGTTAATATAGCGGTTGAATCTATTTTAATTGTGTGAAATTATATCTTAGTGGCCTTACTCCCTTTTCAAGCATTAAAGGAATTCGTCTGTTGATCCGTCTATTCTTAATATTAATTTTTTCCGCAGCAGCAGCAGGAACATATTATCTCCTCCTCGATGGTTATGGTGGGCCTTTTGATGGTTTTATCAATAATTATGCACTCGAGATTTGTGTGGTAATTATCGCATATTTTACGAGTGTTCTCTTTAAGAGAATTAGTGGCAACAAATTTGCCAAAGCTGTAATAATCTTCATTTTAGCATCGTGTGTTGAGGTGGCTCAATATTTTGATTTTAATCTGTTTGGAAGTTTATTCGATCCTCTCGACTTCGTCTTTTACGCGTCCGCACTCGCCTTCGCCCTGTTTGTTGATATTCAAGTGATTCCAAGGCTTGATGGTACTTACGAAAAAATTAAATTTTAAGGATTTTTAATGGCATCACCCAGGAAAATTTTTAAGTATGCCGGAATCGGCGTTGGGGTTCTTTTCCTTTTAATTCAGGTGTTTCAGGTTGACCGTACAAATCCTCCCGTGAAGGGGGAACCAAATTGGGATTCTCCAAGGACGAGAGAACTCGCCAAAAGAGCTTGTTTTGATTGCCATAGCAATGAAACAAACTGGCCCTGGTATTCGTATGTTGCTCCGGTCTCCTGGAGGGTTTACAACCATGTTTATAACGGTCGCAGAAAATTTAATTTCTCTGATTATCCTCTCGGAACAAAAGAACCTGAAGAAGCAATTGAAGAGATACAAAAAGGAGAAATGCCTCTTTCCGATTATTTAATTCTTCATTCAGAAGCCGATCTTACGCTGATGGAAAAAGCCGAACTGATAAAAGGTCTTCAGAAAACTTTCAGTAACACCCCTCAACCGGGAGTTCAGGAATTTAAAGAACAAAAAGACTCAAGTAAAATCGAGAATGGCAGAGATAAACGGGAAAAAGCCGAAGGCGAAAAATATTAAGGTTTTAATTTTATAAAAAAGGCTGCCCGATTTGGAGCAGCCTTTTTTTGTTTAATTATTTCGATTTATCGGGATATTTAACTTTACCCGGTTTTTTCGGAGGATTGTTTTTCAGAGCTTCGAGCATCAAATCGATCGCTTTGTTTAATTGCTGATCGTTTCCTTTTGCAAGTTCGTGAGGATAGTTCTCGACATCAAAGTCAGGATCAACTCCATATCCTTCGATACCAAGTTCACCACTTAGTTCTCTGTAACCAAATGACGGAGCAGTAACATACCCGCCGTCGATAAGTCCGGGGGCGCCGCTGATTCCAACGAGTCCACCCCAGGTTCTTTTACCAACCAGTTTTCCGAGCCCGGCTGCCTTGAAGTAGGCAGGGAATGCATCACCGCCGGAACCTGACCAGCCATTGATTAACATAACCTTTGGACCAAAATGACCAATGAATGGTGTATGCCAGTCCTCAAATCCATTGCGAGCCCAGTAGTTGTAGAGCTTACGATTCAACAATTCGATGAATCGATCGGGTATCTGACCACCACTGTTAAATCTTTCATCAATGATGAGAGCTTCTTTTTTAAGCTGACCCATAAATTGCATATAGAGGTCAGTTTGCCCATCGATACCTGTGCTGGGGACATAGATATAACCAACTTTTCCATTGGTTGCTTCATCAACTTTTTTACGGTTGTTCTCAATCCATGCACGATATCTAAGAGTTTGCTCACCATCATCAGGCTTAACAAGGATATCCCTTGAGCCCGTTTTTTCCGGTTTTGAGTTAATGGTAAGAACAATGGTTTTACCTGCGAGACCCTGGAATGCTTTCCATGGATCGGATTTCATATCTATATCAACACCATTAACTGCAATGATGTAGTCACCCTCTTTTACATTCAGCCCGGGTGATCTCAGAGGTGATCTTACTTCAGAGGCATCCCAAGGAGAGGGTTCGTAAATCTTTGAGATTTTGTAATAGCCTGCACTGTAATCGGGTTCAAAATCGCACCCAAGAACACCAACTGATGAAGCTTTGGGAATCTCCATATCACCCCCGCCAACATAGGCATGGGAGACATTAAGTTCGGCAATCATTTCACCAATTACATAATTAAGATCATTTCTATGAGCAACATAAGGAAGTAATTTCCCGTAACGCTCTTTCATCTTCTTCCAGTCGAGTCCGTGCATTCCGGGATCATAGAAGAAATCGCGCTCAATTCTCCATGCGTCATTAAATATCTGCTGCCATTCAAGTTTTGGGTCAACAGTAGCATTCATATCTGCAAACTTGAGTTTACCATCAGCAACTTTTGCTCCGGGTGCCGCATCTATTATTGAATATGAACGGTCAGGAGTTTGCACCAGTATTTTTTTACCATCAGCAGAAAGTCGGAACTGGTTTACACCTTTCGTAACTTCTTTGTGTTCTCTTTTATCAAGGTCGAACTGCCAGAGTGTTCCACCCTCGCCATTCCAACCATCGGCTCCTGAGAACTGGATGTAAAATACTTTGCCTTCTGCGGCATACATTCCACTGGCGATTCCAAGTTTTTTAATGAGAGTGGTTCTGCTTTCGAGGTTGTCAAAATCGATTTTTATCGATTTTTCTTCCTTTTTCACATCAGACTTTTCATCTTTTTTAGATTCGTCTTTCTTCTCATCCTTTTTAGCGTCATCCTTTTTGGCATCTTCTTTTTTCTCTTCTTTTACTTCAACTTCATCGTTTTTAAGAGAGAAAATATCTTTAACAGTGTCACGGAGGGTGACTGCATAAAGATTTGTTGAATTGGTATATATCCAGGAAGGGTCTTGATCAGAATAAGTTGCATCAAAGTTTTTCATCCCGTAGAAATAGAGATAATCACCTTTGGGATCAAATACAGGCATCGAACAGTTGTAGAAATCGGAGAAAAGCTGCTTTGATTCTCCTGAATCCACATTATAAACAAAAATGGTTGAGTGTGCATACTGAGTGTTTTTGTCGTAGGCAACCCACTTACTGTCTGAAGACCAGCTAATGCTGAAAAAATAACCATAATCGTTTTTGTCAATTTTTGTTGTTTTATTACTCTCGATGGAGTGAATAAACAGATTGCCAAAATTATCATTGAACAAAAGTTTTTTATTGTCAGGTGACCAATAAATCCCCTGTTTGTAACTTTCACCAAGATCGGTTAGTTTTTTAGCTTCTCCTTTACCATCTGCGGGGATGATGTAGAGTTCATACTCGCCCGAGGCATCTGAAAAGTAGGCTATATGTTTACCGTCCGGTGACCATGTTGGTTCTCTTTCGGCAATACCTGATGTGTTGGTGAGATTTCTGGTGACACCATCTTTTGCAGGCACTGTAAAGAGTTCACCTCTGGCTTCAAAAGCTGCTCTTTTACCGTCTCTTGAAATCTCAAAATTACTTATAAATCGTTGGAGATTTTTTAAAGTTGGTCTGATCTGTGGCAGATCGGAAGGGATCGTTACTTTCACTTCGCTGGTCTTTCCAGTGATCACATTAAGCACCAACATTTTACCGCCATTTTCGAAGACAATTTCCTCTTCACCGGCTGATGGCCACTTTACATCGTACTCATCAAAAAATGTGTGCTGTTTTACTTCTTTGGTTGAGGTGTTGTAACTCCAAATATTCAACTTTTTATTTCCGTCACGATCGGACAAAAAGAAAATCCGGTCGCCCAACCACATTGGAATACCGTTTGAGGCTTCATGTTCGGCAATTTTTTCTGATGTGTTGTTTTGGATATCATAAATCCATATGACACTTGCCATTCCGCCACGATAGCGTTTCCATGTTCTGTTCTCTACAGCAATTGTCTGGAATGCAATTCTTTTCCCATCAGGACTTACAGAAGCAAACTCGCCATATTCGAGTGGAAGGAGTTCCGGCATTCCACCCTTAACAGGTTGTTTCCAAAGTTTGTTGTATCTGTAAGACGGGGAGTTTTGCTGTGACCGGAAGAGGATCGAATTTCCATCGATGAACCAGTCATTTACCATATCCGGGGTTGGATTATGGGTTAATCTTAGCGGAACACCACCTGATGAAGGGATGGTATATATATCCACATTACCGTCGTAATTGCCGGAAAAGGCAATTTTATCACCGTTTGGTGAAAATTTTGCGTAAACTTCACTTCCCTGTGCGGAAGTGAGTCGAATTGCAGTACCGCCTGTCTTAGGAACAGAATAAAGGTCACCTGCATAAGAGAAGACGATTTTGTCTTTTGATATATCGGGGAACCTGAGCATCAAAGCATCAGGTGTATGGGAATCCTGAGCCAGGATAATGCCGGAAAGAGCAATTATCAGCACAGGGAAAAGGGATTTGATCATGAGTATTGTCCTTTTAAATAAAAAAACCCGTGAGAACTAACTTAATAAAAAATCAGTTCCACGGGTACAATATTTTACAGGAACGGTCAGACTAATGAATGAGTGTTTACTCTTAGTGTTTCGATGGCATTTTTGAGAAACCCGGGCAAAACAGTTTTTTTAGTTTTGTTAATGTTTTTGGGATTTTCGAGATGTGCAATCATATCATAATATGCTTTTTCGCCATATTGTTCAACAACCTGAACTTTTCTTTCAGGGTGGCGGAAGTGATAATACATACTCGGTGGGTCAGCTTCGGGGTGAAACTGTGTTCCGATAATCTCGTCGGATATTCTTATTGCCATCATCGCAGGTTCAACATAAAAAGCAGCGGGTTCAATCTCCATGCTTAGTATTTTTGCACCGAGATGATCGAATTTGGTTTTGTTTGGATGAATTACCTGCCAACTCCTGAAGTCGGCACCATAAAAAGGGTTGTCCATATGAGAAAATATGGGGTCTTTTTTCCCATCCTCGGTAAGAGAAAAAGGAATTATACCAAACGATTTTTTTTCTCTTTGAACAACATCACCAAGTTCAAAAAATCGCGCCATCATTTGGAATGAATGGCATATAAAAAAGATGTGTTTCTTTTCGGCAGAGGTTTGATTGTGGTTGTAAATTTTATCGAGCAGGTTAAAATAATCTGTCTCCCACTTTCTTCCTTCATCTTCAAATGGACTGCCTGGGCCGCCGGAGGAGATATAAATGTCGTGGTTAAGATCCGGAATATCACCCTTTAACCGTGAATCAAAGATTGTATATTCAACAGGGACATTCTCATAAAGTGTGTCTATTTCGTAAATATGATCCTGGATACACCGCATCCCCTGATTGGCTTCGCCATTATACAGGTCGATAATTGCAATCTTTATCTTCTTTTCTGTCAATTAATACTCCGGAATTATTATTTTTTACTCCCCAAATTTAAGCAACCGTGAGGGAATAATCAGAATCCTAAAAAATCATTATATTTAAAAGTGATTTTTATGGAAATTTGATGAAATTATTGATTAAAATATTCTGCTTTTTTCTCCTCACTCAGGCGATACTTTTCTCTCAGGCACCCTACACAATCCTGATCTCATTCGACGGTTTCAGACATGACTATATGGACAGGGGAATTACCCCAAATCTCTGGAAGGTTGCCGCTAACGGTGTAAAGGCACTTTCACTTATGCCTGTTTATCCTTCAAAAACCTTCCCTAACCATACTTCGATAATAACCGGCATGTATCCCGAAAATCATGGGATTATTGCCAACACAATATACGATCCATATTTTGACGAGACATTTAAAATATCTGATCAGGTACAGGTCAGGAATCCCAGGTGGTATAAAGGTGAAGCATTCTGGGAGACTGCTCAGCGAAACGGAATAACGGCAGCGAGCTTCTTTTGGCCCGGTTCTGAAGTTACATTGGATTACAGACGACCAAAATATTTTAAGGAATATGATCATAATTATCCCTACAAACTCAGGGTTGATGGGCTGATTGAGTGGCTGCAACTTCCATTAAATGAACGTCCAAGATTTCTCACCATTTATTTTGACGCCACTGATTCTTATGGGCACAAGTATGGGCCAAACTCCGATAGTGTAAACCATGCAATTTCGATTTTGGATGGGATGGCGGGGTATCTGATGGATAAATTAAAGGGAGCAGGTCTGCTGGATTCTACAAATCTGATTTTTGTAAGTGACCACGGGATGACCGAAGTTAGCAGTGAGAAATATGTAAATCTTGAGGAAATACTTGGCGATGAGAAGGTCGATTATTGGAATTGGAGCACATTTTGCCTGATCCAACCTGAAAACGGGAGAGTCGAAGCTGTTTACAATAAACTGAAGGCGAATGAAGAACACTACAAAGTTTACAGGAAAAGTGAAGTCCCCGATTTTTACCGGTTCTCGAACAATCCTTTATTCTCCGATTTAATTGTGATAACCGATCTGGGATGGGAAGCAGGTGACACAAAAGCACAAAAAGGGTTTATCTCCTGGAAAGCCAAAGGGAATCACGGATATGAAAAAGATGCACTTGATATGCACGGTTATTTTGTTGCTATGGGGCCATCATTCCGTAAGAATTATAAAACCGGCACGCTGAAAAACATCGACATCTATCCACTGTTGTGTGAGATTTTTAATATCCCCGTACGCATTGGGATTGACGGCAAAGGTGAACGAATCAGATTTATTCTAAATAAATATTAGTTTATTATACATCAAATCTTATACATTGAACGACTCCCAAATGAATTTGGGGGCTATTGGTTAGGTTTTCAACCTCGGCTACTCTGCTACTTCGATTCTCCGCTACTTCGAAACTATTTCATTAAAATCATCTTAATCGATGATGAGAACTTCCCTGATTGAAGTCGGAAAATATAGATTCCGGAGGGGAGGTTTGCGGCATTAAATCCAATCTGATGTGAACCCACAGACATTTCATTGTTTAGAAGTGTGACAACTTCCCTTCCCATTATGTCATAAACCACTCCTTTAACTAATCCCTCAACAGGTAAATCAAAACGGATAAGGGTATTTGGGTTAAATGGATTTGGGAAGTTTTGATCTAATCTAAAGGTTGATGGAAGTGCCAACAAATTTTCTTCCACTGATACGAGGGTACTGTCAAATGAAATTATCCTCAAAGCATCTGCAACAATTACCTTCCCTGCCGTTGTTACTGCATTGGATATTGTTACACCCTCTTCTGTTGAACCCGTGAATGTGTAAGTTCCAATTCTATTCCAGGTACTTCCATTTATCGACTGGTCAAGTCTTACGGTATCAATACCAAACTTGTGTTTTACAATGTATGGGGCGTCCGCGGCGCGGTTTGATGCAGCAGTCCACCAGGCATAAACATCGTAAGCGGCTTCTTGTGGCAGATACATTTTCCATTTTACTGTGCTTTCTCCTGAACCGGAATTAGCATAAATTGAAGGAGTGTTACTCCAGTAACCTCCAAGGTTTGACACTGCCCAGGTACCGGATTTAACAATTCCCGAATCGATATTGTCTAATTTGGCGATATAATAAGTTGGATCGAGCAGATTAATTGAATCGGGATTTACGATTGCAAGCATAGTGGGAATGGGTCTTTGGAAAGTGCCCCCTGCGGGAAGATTAACAAGCTGATTTCCAACTGCCATTGTTGAAGAGCCTCCACCGTCAAGGTTCATGGCTTCAATGCATCCCAATGAAATCATTAGATCCGCAGCTTCGGGGAGAGAAAGTCCTTCACTGTCGACCTGCCTGCCATCAATTACCATCATGATTACATGTTTGTCAGCAGTATATCCAATAACTGTTCTGGGGTCACGATTTGTATTTCCAACTCCTGAGCCAAAGAAGACTTCTTCCGTGTAAGTAATGTGTTTTTGTCCGTTTTTAACCAGAGTTGGACCTCCGCCAATCCCGGCGAGGATTTCATAATATTGTGTTCCACCTGCAACTGAAGGGGCAGGGGCGGGAGTGCTTTCGGTATTTGGAAGAGGGGCATTAAAAGTGTAGATATCAATTGGCCTGTTCCCGAAGTGGTAAATCCAGTCGATTGAGAGCTCCCTTGTATCTGTAAAACTGAAAAGTGAACGGGTAGTGTAAAAAGTTCCTGCAGGTCTTACAATAGTTGCAATATTTTTTGCCTTCACAACTCCCGGTTCAATAAGTGCCGAATATGAAACATCAGAGCCCGTGTCAAAATAACCTCCATTAATCCCGGCAAAAGCTCCGAGCCTTGTCACAAAGGAAGTGAGGCCCTCTTTACCAACAGGATTAAGATAGGGCATTAAAGCCACATCACTTCTGTTCATATCAACATCAAAATACCAAAGAGCAAGTTTGGGATTTGTGGTGCGTTGTCCCTTGATCAGTTTTACACCTGCAGGGAGTGAATAATTGTTTGTAACATCTGTAAAAGTTATCGGTTGTGCAAAAACTGATATGGAAATAAAGAGTAATAAAGTAATTAGTATGGAAATCTTCAAGACAATCTCTAATAATTTTGGTATCTAATGAGTAAATTAATTAATTTTCAGTTCCCAAATATATTATTTGGCTTAAAAATTCAACAGAAATTTGTAAAAGAGAAAAAGATGAAACCCAAACAGATAAAGATTAACGGTGGAAAGATTCATTTTGAATGGTCTGAGGGCGTAAAGAGGAGTTTTGATCTGAAGTATTTCAGGGAAGAATGTCCCTGTGCAAATTGTAAAGGAGAGACGATTCTCTACACTACATTTAAACCCCAGAAGATTACGATTGAAAAGCCGGAGATGTATAAGATTGCTGCAATTGCTCCTGTGGGTGATTATGCAATCCAGATAAGGTGGAAGGACGGGCATGACACCGGGATATACTCCTGGACATATATCGACATGCTTGAAGACCAGAAACCCGAAGAGAAATAGCGGATTACAACGATATGCTCGGAGTTAATGAGTTAAAACTGTTTGCATCAATCCGAATAAAAAAATTTCGGGAAGAGAAAAGAATTTTTCTTGTCGAGGGGATGAAACAGGTTGAAGAGGGGATACTTAGCAGACGAAAATGTGAACTTATTGTATTCAGAACTGAAGACATTGATAATTTTGATGGGGTGCTTGTTTTGGCCCGACACAAGGGTATCAGATGTGAAGGAATTAAAAACCGTGAGTTTGAAAAGCTTGCAGATACTGTACATGCTCAAGGAATTCTCGGTTATTTCAGAATGCCTGAAAAAGAGATTTTAGACCGTACTTCAACACCATTAATTTATCTCGACAGGATAAACGATCCCGGCAATATGGGAACCATTATCAGAACTGCTGACTGGTTCGGATTTCGTCAAATTCTACTTTCGCCCGGTTGTGTTGATGTTTACAATCCCAAAGTGATCAGAGCGGCAATGGGTTCAAACTTCAGAATGGCATTTCATGAAGGTGTAACAGAAGCCGACTTAAAAGGAATTCGAGAATCGGGTTATTCAATTGTCACCACCGAACTCGAAGGGAAAAATCTCGAAGAATTTAACCCAATGGGAAAGATCGTCATTGTGCTTTCGAGTGAAAGTCACGGTGTTCTCCCGGGGTTGGCATCAATTGCCGATCTTAGAATAAAAATCCCCGGCGAAAGAGGGGCAGAATCGCTTAATGTGGCAGTTGCTGCCGGTATTATTTTTCATAAATTGTTTGAAACAGGAAGTAAAAAATGAGTGAACTTATAAAAATTGCATTATTCCAGTATTCCCCCGTTTGGGAAGATAAAGATGCAAACATGGCAAAGATAACCAGGATGATGGAATCACTTAGTGAAGAGGTCGATTTGATCGTTTTCCCTGAGATGACATTAACAGGATTCAGTATGGCTCCCGATGCCCATGCCGAATATTCGGATGGGAGAACCTTTTTGTTTTTCTCCTCGATAGCCAAACAATATGGTGTTAATGTGGTTGCCGGAATAATTGAAAAAGGTAAAAAGAAGTTTTTTAACACCCTTCTTTTTATAAACCGTGAAGGAGAACTTGCGGACAAATACAGGAAAATCCATCCTTTCACGATGGGAGAGGAAGCAAAACATTATACCGGTGGATTTGCATACATTAATAATGCCACTGAAGATTTTCATATTGGATTCTCAATATGTTACGATCTTCGTTTCCCGGAGTTGTTCAGGTTTATGGCGATCGATAAAGTGGAGATTTTTGTAAATATTGCAAACTGGCCCGAAGCGAGGATTGAACATTACAAAACCCTTTGTAAAGCCAGAGCAATTGAAAATCAATGTTTTTTTGTAGCAGTTAACAGAACCGGAGATGATCCTAAACTTAAATACACCGGCAACAGCTCAATCTTTGGACCAATGGGTGAAGAAATTTTGATGATGGGAGACGAAGAAGCAATTGGCATTGCAGAAGTTGATCTTGAATATCTGGAAAAAACGAGGGAAGCATTCCCATTTCTTGACGATATAAAACTCATATCAATTGAGGATGAAGAAGATGAAGATTAGACGAGCCTTTTATGTAATCACCACCCTGGCACTGATTACTTTTACGATAGTCTTCAGTTTAAGAGGTGAGCAGAAAAGTGAGCGACCAAAATACATGCTTGTAATCCACGGTGGTGCAGGTGCAATTGATGCAAATATGCCCGATGAGATCAAAAACAGGTATTATTCAAGTCTTAGAAATGCCCTCGAAATTGGTGAAAAGATTCTGAAGTCGGGTGGTAAAAGTCTTGATGCAGTTGAGGCTGTGGTTAACTATCTCGAAGACGATTCGCTCTTTAATGCGGGAAGAGGTGCTGTTTTGAACAGTGAGGCGTATGCACAGCTGGATGCATCGATTATGGATGGTAAAACTCTTAATGCCGGCGCCGTTGCTGCAGTGGAACATATAAAAAATCCTATTAGTGGTGCCAGAGTGATAATGGAAAAGACCAAACACGTGATGATGACGGGTGCCGGAGCTGAAAAGATTGCCGAACTCAACGGGTTGACACTCGTGGATCGGGCTTATTTTATCACCGGTGAAAGAACAAATTCATGGAATAAAGCGAATTCAAAAGGGACTGTCGGATGTGCCGCTCTTGACATGGATGGAAATCTGGCAGCAGCCACTTCAACCGGTGGAATGACGAATAAACTTGTGGGCAGAATAGGTGATTCACCAATAATAGGAGCAGGCACTTATGCAAACAACAAAACTTTGGCAATCTCTGCAACAGGTAAAGGTGAAAAATTTATAAAATATAACGTTGCATTCAGAATTTCTGCTCTTATGGAATATAAGGATATGTCTTTGGAAGAAGCTTGCAATGAAGTGATGTTTAAACAATTGGAGCCCAACGACGGCGGGATCGTTGCAGTCGATAAAAACGGTAATTTTGCACTTGTCTTCAATACAGAATCGATGTTCAGAGGAGTGACAGGTGAAGGACTAACCCCCGAGGTAAAAATATGGAAAACAAAATAACTATCCCTTTCCCAAAACCGGGTGAATATCCGGAGTATTACGCTACCTATTACAAACAGATAAATCCGCAGATACATGTCTTTGACATGATGGAAGCACAGCGTAATCGGTTAATTGCTGCTGTTTCCTCTCTCTCAAATGAGAAGCAACATTTTAGATATGCAGAAGGGAAGTGGAGTGTTCTTGAAGTGCTTGGGCACTGCATTGATACTGAGAGGATTTTTGGTTATCGTGTTCTTGGTTTTGTAAGAGGAGAAACCCAATCACTTCCGGGATATGATGAAAATATCTATGTTGCCGAGGGTAACTTTAATAATAGGTCGTTACAATCCTTAATAAAGGAATTTAACGGACTTCGAGAGGCGAATTTGGCATTGTTTGAATCATTAAGTGAGGAAGATTTTGATAAAACCGGTGTTGCCAATAACAAGCAAATGAAAGTGAATGCACTTCTGTATTTGATTCCTGCACACCTGGAACATCACATCCAGATTCTGAAGGAGAGATACGGAATTACTGGAGTTTAAGGACTTCTTCGATCTTTTCAAGAATAATTTTTGTTGCGCCGGTGTTTCCTTCAACGAAATTCCGGCTTTTATTTCCAGCTTCGCTACGCTTGTCATCATTGCTGATAAATGATCTGAGTATTTTATACATCTCTTTTTTTGTTCTCACTATAAATCCGCCACCAGCATCAACCAGTTGTCCGGCTTCCTGGGAGTTTCCGGTTTTGGGCCCAAAAACCACCGGAATTCCATATACCGCGGCTTCAAGTGTATTATGAACATTTGATTTGAAGCTTCCTCCAACAAATGCAATGTCAGCATATGAGTAGAGAGTAAGGAGAATACCTATAGAGTCAACAATTATAATCCTCTCGTTATTGTAACTGTTGAGGAATGAAAATCGGATTGTTGGTTCAATTCCGGCAAACTCATTTTCAAGTTTTTCAAGGTGGAGCAGAGTTGGTTCATGCGGTACAAGTATGAAGACAACATTATCAAAATATTTAAGAAGTTTTTTGACCGAGGGGAGTAAAACCTCTTCATCCTCTTCCCAGGTACTTCCGGCAACCATTACTTTTTTGCCTTCAAAGATCTCCGCTTTAATCAGGTTCTTCTCTTTTGCTATTGCCGCACGGGTATAGACCCGGTCAAATCTTGTATCACCACTAACAAGGAGACGATCGTTATTGAGCCCAAAACAACGGAAATTCTCCAGATCGGTAGCTGATACTGTAAGAATCTGGTCAAAATTACCAAACAGCATTTTATGGAATGATCGCAGAAAAAATGAACGTCTTGCCGAATTTTCCCGCATTGTTGCATCTACAAGAAAAACAGGGATACCCGCTGATTTGACAGCCAAAACATGATTGGGCCAAATATCGTATCTCATAAATATCGCAAGTTTTGGGGATACCAAATTGACAAATTTTTTGGCATTTGACCAGGAATCGAGTGGAAGATAGGTAACAGCATCAGCGTACGGGTATTTTACCGAGTTTTCATAACCTGATGGAGAGAAAAAAGTAACAAAAATGTTGAATTCACCCCTCTTTTTCAGATTCTCTATGATCGGTTTTGCCTGTTCAAATTCACCCAGAGATGATGAGTGGAACCACACAGTTGTTTTGTTTTTGTCAAATTTAGCTACTTTTTTTACTATTCCTTCAAACAGATTTTGCCGCCCCACAACCCCTTTTTTGATCTTCGAATTAAAGAGGGCAGCTATCTGCATGAACAGGGAAAAAAAAGGAATAAAGAGGAATTTGTAAAAAAAGAGTAACAAGTGTCAGTCCTCGTAAACCAGTCTGGAGAGACTTTCGTAAACATCCGGCGGTTGAATATCTGTTAAACACTTAAAATGTTTTTGTGGACAATAACTTTTGCCGATGTGGGAACAGGGTCTGCACGATAGTGAGTCGTTTTCGATCACAATGCTTTTGTTTTTATATGGAGTAAATCCAAATTCCTGAACAGTGGAACCAAAAATCACTAGTACAGGTGTTTTTACTGCACATGAAAGATGCATCAAACCCGAATCGCATGTAACGGCAGCTTTGCACTGAGCTAAAATCGAGGAAATCCTGAAAAGTTCATTCTCAGAACAAAGATTTATTACTCCCGGTTCAGACTCTTGAATTGCTGAACAGATTTTAATATCACTTGTTCCTCCAATCAGAACAGGAATTGCACCTGAATCGAGAATCATCCTGCAGAGCACTGCAAAATGATATTCAGGCCATCTTTTTGTGAAATGTTTTGAACCGGGAGCGATGGCTATGTAGTCATTCCTCGGATCGAGGGGTACTTCCTGAGCAGGGAATTTCATCTCAAGTCCCTCATTATCAAGCTCAAAACCGGGAAGATATCCACTTCGTTTGATTGAAAGAGCATATCTTTCAGGAATCTGTGGAAAGTTTTCAAGCAGGTTTAGTTTGAAGTTAACCAGGAGGAATTTTTTTACATTCGACTTGTTAAACCTGATTTTTCTCTCAACTCCGGAGGTGAGTTTTATCGATTTCATGTTGTTCTGAAGATCGATAACCAGATCGTAGCCACCGGCTGTCAGTTCATCAAGTGCGGCTTCTTCTCTGAAAATGTATACTTTTCTTAGATGAGGATTAAACTCAAGGGCCTCTTTGTTCTCAATTTTTGTAAGGTAATCGATATTACAATCCGGAAGAAGCTTTTTCAACGATCTGATGACAGGAGTAGTCAGTAGAATGTCTCCAAGAGAACTAAGTCTGATGATTAAAATATTCTTCATGCCGGTTACCTGCGAGGTATCATGTTTTTTGATTTAAGAAAGAAGATGATTCGTTTTATTGGATTATAAGCTTTAAATGACAAATAAAATTTCCCAATTGCAAGATAACCTTCCGGAGATGGAATTTCATCAATTTTCTGCAAATTCACCGGGTTCATATTCAAAACAACATCAAGTTTTTTAGTTTTACCGGTGTTTGTTCCCCCACCATCAGACCCGAGATGATGAACAAGTGACATACCAGGGTAGAGAGTAAGTTTATTAGCCAGAAATACAGATGCATCCCACCTCACTGCCCATGAGTCGTTTCTACCGGACATTAATTTCTTAAAAATTCCCTCTTTGAATGCTGCACCATTAAAATTAAATTCATCCATCTGTTTGGAATCAACAAGAGTGTCGTAAAGTTTTTTTGGATCTTTTTCAAAAAGCTTCCATGCTCTTGCCCAGGTTCCCCATCCAAGGCAGTCTGCCCCTTTAATAAAAAAAGTTTCAGGGAGTTTCGATTTTGTCGGATACATATAAGCATGAATAGATGCAACCTTGTCAGAGTTCCGGTACACATTTAATCCATCGTTCATGTACTTCAGGAAATAAGGAGATAACAAAAGATCATCTTCAAGAACGATCACCTCACCAAATTTTTTAATCATTTCATCCACTCCGGCTATAATCGATTTCCCTAATCCTTTGTTCTCAGGAGCTTCAGTTATGGTGACTGATTTAAATCCGCTAATAGAATGAATAAAATTCCTCACTTCAATTACCCCGGGCTTGTCCGGTTCACCTTTCCACCCATCGGAGAAAATATAGAGGTCTGTGTCAGCAGCTTCGATGTTCTCAGCGAGAGATTTTATCGTTCGCTCAAGCAGATATCTGCGGTTATATACAAAAACCGCAACAGGGGCAAAACTCATAAAGTAAAATCAATAATTAGTGATGTGTAATTTGGTTTACCATCGATATTTTTCCTGTGATTCAGAAGACACCTTTGAATATGTCCCTTTTTATCATCGTTTTTATAGTTTGATCTAAAAACACCGTTTTCGTCCCAATATTCAACCAAAGTTGAACAGTAACCAAAATTTTCAAAAAAAGAAGAAAGTGAACGATAGTTGAAAAGGTGTTTATGGTCATCAGCAGCGGGACCAGTACCACCTGGTCTCACATGATCGATATAAGATTTGTCTGAGTGAAAACCGTCGGGCACCGCTACTCTAAAATTCACTCCTTTATTGGAATACTTTTTTATATTTAGTGCCATCAATTCTAATTCAGAAGTTTCGAGATGTTCCAGAACATGTTCCGCGAGAACAAAATCCATCTTTCGTTTTGTAAAATAAAATTTTAGATCTTTTTCGTCGGTAATATCCAATGTTTTAATATCAGTGGGGAACCATCCCCAGTAAAGTGTGTCGCCTGAACCGATTATAACTCGTATTTTCTCTGACATCCTGACATAAAAAAACCAAGCAGCCCTGGATGCTGGTTTCAGGATGGGACCCGACAGTCTATAAAGTTGTTTTCTCAGTTCAGATGGCATGCTTAGATACCGATGCAATTTTCCTGTTTGTAAAATACTGTTGTGGCTTTGTGATGGATAAATCCTGATGCAATTCCATAGAAGTCGATTTTCTTAAATCCACTGTTCAACAAAAAATTGACTCCGGGAAGGTACTCTTCTCTTTCAGAATCATCGAGGATTATCACCCCTCTGGTTTTAAGCTTTGCAGGAGCTGCAAACATGCATTCATTTCTATGATTTGCATCAACAGTTATTATATCAAAATTTTGGTCCAGTTTTCCAAGCTCTCCTGAATAAACTTGTGCCTCGTCCTTTGAAAGAATAACTTTCACATTGGATGGCATCTTATTTTTCATTTTTTCAAACCAGATTTTGTCGTGCTCAACTGCAGTTACAGATTTTACTCTTTTGGCAAACCAAATTGATGAGTTCCCTGATCCAAATTCAAATACATCGTGCTCCTGATTTAATCTTTCTTTTATGAATTCATAGAAAGAGAGGGTTACCCAAGGAATAGGTACACCATTCGCATCCACCGGCATCCCGTCGATGAGGGATTTTATCCATCCTGTATCTTTGAGATATCCAATCTCTCTTAAGGAAAGAAGTGTTTTAAGCACTTTTGGTTCGGTAAAGAGTTTTATTACAGTTGTTATTTGTTTTGAGACCGGGATCGCCATTTTTCTAAGACCATCTTAATTATATTTACAAAAAATACTGCTTTGATCATCATTACCCCCTGATGAGTTGATTTTCGGTGCAGAATGATACCAAAAGTAGCAGCTGAGTATGAAATCAGTGTAGCAAGTGCAGAACCGGTAATCCCGAGCTTTGGAATTAATAGCAGGTTAAGTACCACATTCAGCACGAGTCCGATAAGAGTTCGCATAAATGAGACTTTTGTCAAATTTTCAGCCACAAGATATTGTGAGCTCGCTACACCCAGAAATGTTGCTGTGCCTGCCCAGATATAAATAGTCAGAACTGGTGCTGCGGGAAGGAATTTGGCACCTAACAGAATTGTGATAATTTCTTCTGATAAAAAAGTAACCGGTATTGCAATCGCAATTGAAATAAATGCCAAAAGATCATAAAGTTTCTGCATCCGTGACCGATAAAGTTCTTCACTGACTTCTTTTGCATTTATTATTGCCGGGAGAAGAGAGCTTGAGATTGCCATTGGGATAAAGTACCACGCCTCGCACAATCTAACTGCTGCTGCATAATAACCGTTTTGTTCGGGGCTGAGCATATTGGTAATGAATATTTGTCCCACTCTGATGTAGATTGAAACCGCAAGACTTGCAAGGATTAGAGGCCAGGCATCATGAAAAAGTCTTTTTGCAACATCTTTGTTAAATCGCCATTTGAGAATGTTTTCTTTACGGAGTGTAAAAACCAGAACAAATCCGGCGGCAATCAGTATGGGCTCAAGGGCCTGAATAAAGGCAAACCAAACCAGTCCACCGGAGAGCAGAATCATCAATAACCGAAGTAATGAGGCCAGCATAGCCGACGAAGACTGAACACTTGCTGAGAATTTTGCCTGCACCTTCCCTTGAAAGAAGAACTCTATTACATGAAATGCCTGGAAAATTGTACCTGCTGAAATAATGTAAATCAATAAAGCAACATCATCCGATTCATTGTTGATTTGGACAGCAAACCAGGTAATTATTAGTACTGCTGCTGATCCAACCACCCGCAACATAAATGCTGAACCGAGAATGGTATTTTGCGCTTCAGGAAACTTTACCAGCTCTCGGACAAGGATGTTGTCGAGACCAAAATTGGCGAGACTTGCAAAAAGGAGAGCAAAACTTACAGCGTAGGAGAGGATACCAAATTGATCGGGACCAAGATATCTGACAAGGAAAATTCCTATAAAGAAGCTTAAAAGGAGCTTAATTACCCTTTCGGCGAACATCCAGGAAGTATTTACAAAATACTTCCTGAATGACTCAGAACCGAAATTAATTTTGGTTTTACTCTGCAACCTCTTCCTTCTTCTTCGACTTCAGGTATCCGATGATCAGAGTGATTATCAGACCAAATACTACAAAAGAACTGAGTGTTAAAGCAGTATATTTTGCAATAAAGAAACTTTCAGGGGCATATTCAAATTTAACTTTTTTAGTCCCTTTGGGTACTACAATCCCCATAAAGTTGTGGTTGGCATTATGTATTTCCACTTCTTTACCATCTACATAAGCATGCCATCCTTTTTTATGGTAGGTGGTACTGAAAAATAGAAAATTGTTGCCTGAAGTGGTAACATCAAGTTCAAGGATTTCATCTGTGTATTTTGTGATCTTTGAAGTGACGGTTGAATCAATTGGATCAACTTTTACATCGTGTCCTGAAACAAATGCAACATCCTGTGGCTTAAACTTGTTGTCTCTGACCATCTCAAGAATTTCGAGAGCCTTTTTATTTTCAACTCTATTAACAAAAAAGGCGCGTGGTAAAGCGTTTTTATTTTCTACGACGAAAGTTTTGGAAGCTGTGTCCACAGCAACAGGGACACATCCTTCAAATGGAATTCCGGGTTGGTCGAGTACAAGATATTTTGTACCGGTCATATTAATGAAAGTCTCATTTGCAGGCGTTTTCAAGATATCAAGATAATCCTGATAAGCTCTTGGTTTTATTGCAGAATAACCATACATATCTTCCATGAGGAAATAAGCGTTAAAGTTACCATTATTCTGAATTGAACCTCGTGAACCGTCCATTTTCAGATTAAGTATCCTAAAAGGATTGTTTTTGTCATCTTTTTTGGCTCTGATAGCTTTAACATAGTAAGGTTCAGCAAATTCTATGCTCGTTGATGGAGCATCAGTATATTCAGCACCTCTTGAAGAAACTCTCCAAAGATCGGCAACACAGAGCAAAACAACAACTGAGGTAAATACCAGTGCCGAAACCCGTTTTTTAATAAAAAACCATGCGAGCCAGAAAACAACTGCAATAATCAGGAAGTTGATAATAGCGTCGTTTGCAAACATTTCGCCGGCAGCATTTCCAACAATGGAAATTGCTTCTTTTGGATATTGGGCAGCTTTTTCTGACAATGCGAAACGGTTTGAAACCCAGGAAATCATTCCACTTCTTCCAAGAAGGGAGAATACAAAAAGTACCGAAGATACTCCGGCAATTCCCATAATTACTTTTTCCCAGGTCACATTTTTCTCTTTCCCAAGTTCAACTATTTTCATGAGTCCCAGTCCGGCAAGTAATGGCATCACCATCTGGGGGATCACAAGAATCATTGAGGGGACCCTGAATTTATCAAAATTAGGGAAATAATTAAAAAGCAGGTCAAAGAATAACGGGAAATTCCTTCCAAAAGAGATCAAAAGTGCAATTAATGTCAAAATCGTAAGGAACATCACAAATGGTTCACGCCAGCGGCTGACCATCCCAAAAAGAGCAAGGAAAAAGACGAGTACACCCATATACATCGCCACATCCACAAAAGGCATCTGCCCAAAATAGGTGTTTAACTTATATTTTTCACCATTGATAATCTGTTCAGAATTACCAAATCCATACCATGAAGGGATGATGAATGTCATCACCTCACCGGGTGAAAATGACCAGTCAGTATGATATTTGTAATATTCTGAATTTTTGCTTTTATCTTCTTCTCCACCGGATTGTGCCGATTTATCAAGAATACTTGCCGTTCCACGGGTTGAGTGGGGGGTATATTCATAAATTTGGGTAAGATTATCAGCCTGAATACCAATCGCAATCAGAGAAGCGCCAGTAAAAAGGAGAGCGGATTTGATCGTAGTTTTCAGAAGTCCGTTATCTTTTATTATAAGTGCCCGGGAGATATAAAAGATAAAGAAAATCGCGACCGTAAAGAGGATATAAAAGATTATCTGAACATGGAAGCCCTGAACTATAAGTTGAAGCGCAATTGTCAAAATAAAAAAGTCGATAAGCCGGAATTTCTGTTGATTTCGCAACAGGATCAAAAAGATAACCGGAAAAAAAGCCAACGAAGTCAACTTCGTAACATGTCCAATATAAAGAAAAACTACCAAGCCCGTGGAAAGTGCCGTTGCAAGGGATGAAAAAAGGCTCACCATTGTGTTTTTGGTTAACATTTTCATGAGGTAAAATGTTGTGATTCCGAGGACTATCAAATAAAAAGCCCATCTTACAAAATCGTTACCAAATACCCAGACAAATAACTCACGAATTGATGTTAGAGCCACATAAATAAGGTTGAACCATGTGTATCCGACCGACAATGCATAAGCCGGCATACCGGTAAAGATATGTGGATTCCAAAGGGTGAAACCGTCTCTTGCCTTTTGCAAATAGGATGTTGCGCTTTCAGAGGCAATTATATCGCCCGACTGAAAAATCTTTCCCTGGAAGAAAAGGGGTGACAGGAAAATAAGGAAAATCACGATGATCAGACCAATAACCGAAAGATTCAGATATTTAGCCGGCACATTTGCGTCCAGATCAAAACCTATTGGTTCTTTCTCTTTTTTTCTTATTTCCTTTACTGTAGTCGTCTTTTTAGCCATTAAAACTCCGGATTGAAATTTGTTTTACTTTTTGTAGGCGATGTAATTTATTCCTGATCCTTTTTCATTGTCGGAGGAATAATCGACATACATCATGAACAGAACTGGTAAAAGTGTGAACAAATAGTAGAATGGTAGTAGAATAAAAAATGCTTTTGAAGCATTTAACATGAGCATGGGATATTTGATACCAAGTCGCCAAGCTTTATCACCCCAAAATCCATATGTGTACTTCGACTGGTAAAGTGAGAAACCCAGGGGTTCCATTTTTTCAGTGAGTTCTTCTTTTGAATAACCATCGCGGGCGTGTTCACCAATGAAACTTTCCTCATCCTCGCCATGAACATCACTGCCGCCGTAGATTGAAGGAGAATTTATTAGTACATAACCGCCCGGTTTCAGGGCATTGTAAAAGTTTTGGAAAACAGTGACATCTTCTGCGATATGTTCCATCACATCAACACAGACGATGAGATCAAATTTTTGTTTGTGGTCAATCTTTGTCAGATCTTCCACTCCAAATGTGACATTTTTGATACCTGTGCTGCCGAAGAATTCACGGCAATCATTCATCCACTCTTCTTTTACATCCACTGAATAGATATCGCAGGGAGTCATATTTTTTGCCATAAAGTGGGTGTATTGACCAAAACCGCTTCCTGCATCGTAGATACTTAACTTTTTACTCCCTGCTTTATCACGAAGTTTGCCAAGTTCTCTTCTAACATACCATGACCTGAGAAACATTAGATCGAGAGTCTTGTAGAACAAGACTCTCGTAAAGGGAAGTTTTTTAATTACTGCTGCGAATACATTTTTAACTGGATCGTAATGCATAATCTCTAACCGCGAATATTTGAATCTTTAATCGAATATTCTTTATCGGTCTGGAAATTATGTACCATTAATTCACCAAGCAAACCTGTAGTAAAGAATTGAACTCCCACTATCATCAAGAGCATGCCCAACAAAAGCAGGGGTCTGTTGCTCAATGGCTGATGGTCGAAAATCCACTCGTAGGAAAGATATCCATTGATTGCAAATCCAAGGAGAAAAGCAATTGCTCCAAAAAAACCAAAAAGATGCATTGGGCGTTTTATGTAACGGGTGATGAAAGTTACCGTTATTAAATCAACAAATCCTTTGAAAAAACGGGAAGCACCAAATTTGGTAACCCCAAATTTTCTTGGACTGTGTTTAACCGGCAATTCTGTTACAGTGAAACCTTTCCATTTTGCAAGGATCGGGATATATCTGTGCATCTCGCCATAAATATTTAGATTATCAACTACGGTTTTTTTGTAGGCTTTAAGTCCACAGTTAAAATCGTGGATTTTAATACCACTCATTTTTGCTGTCACAAAATTGAATAAACGCGAGGTGTATTTTTTTATGAAGGGGTCATATCTCGTTTTTTTCCAACCTGAAACCATGTCATGACCTTCTTCAATTTTTTTGAGGAGGTTTACGATTTCATGTGGGTCATCCTGGAGATCAGCATCCATAGTTACAACCACATCACCTTTTGCGGCTTTGAAACCCACATTTAGCGCAGCGGATTTACCAAAATTCTGCTGAAAACTGATGTATTTAAACCTTTGGTCTGTTCTGCAAAGGTCTCGAATAATTCTGAGAGATTTGTCGGTTGAGCCATCATCAACAAAAATCACTTCCAGAGTTAATGGAAGGTCTTTAAATGCTGATTTTATCTCATTTGCAAGGTGAATCAAAGATTCATCCTCGTTGAAAAGGGGAACAACAACAGAGACTTTGTTAAAATTGAACCGAAGTTTTGGCTTCTGCGGAGGTTGTTGTGCCTGCGATTGCTGTTGGTTTGATCTGTAAGGCTCTCTCGGGTTTCTTCTACCTGAGTTTCGATCCTTGTCGCGATTATCAGGACGAGGGGTCATCTCTCTCTCCCTGGGTTCATTTCTCGTTACAGGTTCTCTAACAACTCTCTCCTGACGGATAACAGGTTCTTTGTCCTCAATCGGAGTAACCGGTTCTTTTTCACGATTTACTGCCGTGCGGGTGTTATCAGTACGGGTATTTTCGCGTGGCTCTCTTCTGAGGGGCACTTCTCCTCTTACTCTCGCAGGGGGTGGAGTTGTAACAGGAGTCTCGATCTCACCGGGGGTTTTAACCAATCCTTTGTCAACCTTAACATTCACGATAGTTGGATCGGTAGTCGTTTCTTTTTTTGGTTGTTGAACTCGCGGTTGATTCCTGTTTCCGGGGGTTCTGGTATTATCTCTGCTTTGTCCCGGTCTGCCTCTTTCAGATCTGGGCTCATTCCGATGAGGAGCTGCAGCTTTTGGAGCTTCTTCGGTTTTATCTTCAGAAGTGTTGCTCTCAGGGGCAGCCTTTTTTTCGATTGTATTCAAATCATCCTGGAAAGGGAATTCTTCTCCAACCGGTTTTAGCTCGTTATTTACCGGTGTCAATTTTTGTGGAACTTCATCCTTTCCGGCTGCATTATCAGATGGAACTTTGGGTTCCAAAACAGAAGTTAAACCGAAATTTGAAACCGGCTTTCCCTCGGTTACAAGATCAGGAGTTGATTCAGCCGATTTTACCGATTCAGGGATCTTTTCAACTTGTTTAACAAATTCCTCTATTTTATTCACCGGTTTTGTTGAGTCAGATTCTTTCTCTGTTCTTTTCTCAGGTTCAGGTCTTTTTTCTACCTGTTTCACAACTTCAAGGATTTCGTCACCTTCAACACGCTCTTTGATTTTGTAAACATGGCTATTTGGAGCTTTTACAATCACTTCCTTGTGCGATACTATAACCGGAGTTTCAGTTGTTTCAGTGGTTTTGTCCTGTTTTTCCACTTTTGGAGATTCTTTTGATTCTTCGACTTTTGGTACAGAAATAGTTTCTTTTGTTGATTCACCCGTTAATGTTTTCTCTATAATTTGGTCCCCACTGACAGTTGAAACGCTTTCTTCTGCAGGCTTATTAGTGGCAGTTGGTTTCTGTTCGTTCAGCAATTCATTCTTTTGTTCTTCTTTTTCCTTTTCCACGAACTATCTGTGTCCTATGTTATTACTTCAATTTGTTGTTTGTATAAATAAAAATTATTCAACCTAACAATTTACGAAATAATGAGTTAGTGACGAAGAGGAAAAAAGTGACTTCGCTGCAGCCACTTTTAAGTTAAATTATTTTTACAAAAAAATAATTTTGGAGTTATTTGAGATATCATTTTTTATTTGTAAGTTTAGGCACAGTTCCTAATAAATATGAAAGGCGGGAAAATGCGAAGAATTTATGCAATAATTCTAACATTTACATTGTTCATATCCTCCTGTACGGTACAGCAACAAGACCCTGTATCAAGTTCAGGAGAGGGCAAATTGCTATTTAAAATAGCAAAAGAAAACGCTCCGGCCTCGGTTATCATGATTACCATGAAATTGACCAGGAGTGGGTTTACACCAATATCCGGCAATCTTAATCTGTTATCAGACTCAACAGCAGAACTTCTCGTCGAAGGAATCCCTGAAGGAGTTTGGCATCTTAAAGTCGATGGTCTGAATAACAATAACCTTGTCGTTTACACCGGCGAAACCGATGTTGAAGTACAAGCTAATTTCATTTCTCAAGTCAATCTGACACTAAACCCTTCTTCAACCGGACTTGGCAGTATTCAGATAAATGTGAACTGGGGGGTTACTCCTGTTGTCACTTTTCCATTTAAAGATTATGCCAACAATCCCATATTATTACCAGGCTTTTCAGTTTGGGACAATGATATTAGAGATGCCAATGTGATTTTTGATGAAGGAAAGTACAAAATGTACTATACCTCGCTCAAACAGAATGGACAGGGGGCTATCTCGTATGCAGAATCAATGGATGGACTTACCTGGACACGACCCTACCCTCAACCGTTGATTTATCCGGGTGGCTCGAATACATTATCCTGGGATGCAAAATGTATTACTTCAGGTGCGATTATAAAAAACGATGGAATGTATTATCTCTTTTTCCATGGATTTAGCGACCCTTATGGCCCATGGGGCATTGGTTTGGCGACTTCCATGGATGGTATCAACTGGGTAAAACGACCAAATCCTATTCTTGGTGTAACATCCGGGGATGAATATCAAATAATTCCCACTTCGGTTATCAGATGGGGAAATCAGTTCCTTCTTTACTACACCACCAGGAATTATCCATCGTATAAGACCTGTGTTGCGACCTCTACTGATCTCATCAACTGGACCAAATATCCAGGCAACCCTATAGTGACTGCATCAGCTCCGTGGGAAGGGATAATGGTCTCCTCCTCTTCAGTTATAGCCGATGGGGATTCGTTACTGATGGTATATTCTTCACTTCAGGGGAATAAAACCTATTTTGGAATTGCAACATCAACAGACGGCTTTACTTGGGTAAAAAGTGCAACACCTGTTTTTAGTAATCAAGCGACATCGCAAGGTTGGGCTTCCAGCTCTATCGATTACTGTAATCTGATTAAAACACCGGATAAATACCTGATTTATTATGGTGGCTACAAAAGTAATCAGACCACCCGAATTGGTGTGACTATTAAGGATATCTTATAGTAGATTAATTTTTATTTTATCGTCTGAAAATATTATAAAACCCCGTCAGAAATGGCGGGGCTTTTTTATGAATATTTATTCTCTTTGTGATTTGCTAATTTGCGAAGTCAATGAACCAAATTACTGATCGATGAAAAAATCTCTTCTTATTCTCCTTTTACCCTGTTTAACTCTCTTCGCCCAGCCGGTGAAGGAAATAAAAACGACTAATTTCCCCAACGGGAAGGTTCAAACTGAGGGGGAATATCTCAACGGACAACTTGATGGATATTTTAAGGAATTCTACCCCACAGGAGTTCTCTGGAAGGAGTGGACTTTTGTAACCGGTATTGAACATGGAATTTCCAACTGGTTTTTTGAAAATGGAACCCTCAATCGCACCTGGAATTATAAATACGGGAAAAGGGAGGGAGAAGGTCTCTGGTATTACGAAACAGGTGAACTCTGGGCTCGGGAAAACTATAAAAATGACAAGGTTGAGGGGCTGGTTCAAACTTATTATAAATCGGGAAAGATCCAAGGTGACTGGTATTATTCAAATGGATTGCTTCAGGGGATGGCGACAATCTATTATGAAACGGGGAAAAAGGAAGTGGAGAGACCCTTCGAAAATGGTCTTCAACACGGGAAAACAACAGTTTTTTATGAATCGGGAAATATCTCTGCAGTTGCTGATTATAAATATGGCAAAAAACACGGTTACGCCTATTATTATGATATACTTGGGAAGGTGCGTGTACGCGAACTTTATGAGTCAGATATGCTCGTAACCAGAATCCGGTACGATAAAGACGGGAAATTTACCGAGGAGGAAAGGGTTGACAGGAAATTTTATGGTAATGGAGTCTTATGGGAAGAAGTACCTGTAAAAAACGGTTTTAAGGAGGGGAAGTTAAGTTCTTTCTATGAGAGTGGTTTTCTGCGACAGGAAATGACATATGTAAAGGATGTTCTCAAGGGCTGGGTATATCGATATCATGAGAATGGCGTTCTTCAGGAAGAACTCGAATTACTAAACGGCAAAGCTTATGGTTCTGTTAAAACTTATTACCCAACAGGTTTACTTCTGTCCAACGCAGTTTACGATGGTGGACAAAAAAATGGCATCATGCTTGTTTACGAAGAAGATGGATCATTGAAGTTCAGGGCAACCTACAAAGATGACCTTCTGAATGGTGAATATCGCGGTTTCCATAAAAACGGACTTACCCGTGTGATCGAAAATTATTATGAAGGAAATCTTAGCGGTAAACAGGAACTTTTTCTTGAAGATGGGGTTCTATGGCGTGAAGCTTTTTACAAAAACGGAAAACTTGAAGGCAGTCTAAAAGAATTTTATGATGCAAAGATGGTTAAAAAAGAGGAGTTTTACGAAGGCGGAGTACTTAAAACCGCAAGGGAATATGATTCCTCCGGCAATTTGATTTACACATTTGGATATTGATATGAAAACTTTGATTTTGATTCTACTTGCATTTAATTTTATTGTTTTACCACAAAACGGTGAAAAAATTGAAAGATATCCCTCTGGAATTCTAAAAGAAGTAAAACACTTTAAGAACAATAAACTTGACGGTGTGGTAAGGCAATATTATCCTGCCGGCATTCTTGCATCCTCCACAAATTACAAATCAGGTGTCAAGGATGGTGAGTCGGCAAATTACGATTCCACAGGAATTCTAAAAGAACATTTTATATATGCTAACGACAAACTCAACGGGAAGTTTAAGACATTTCATACAGGTGGCAAACTACGAGAAGAAGGGAGTTATCTTGATGGAGTTTTCTCAGGGGACTATGTCTCTTATCACGAAAATGGCAAAATAAAAAGTAAATCCTTCTTTATTTCAGGAAAGCTTGAAGGTATTTCGTTTGAATATTTTGAATCAGGTGTTCTTAAAGGTGAACTTCTGTATGTAAATGGTGTGCAAGAAGGGAACACCAAATGGTATTATGAATCAGGTGAACTCCTGGGTGAATATCCCTACACTTCAAGCAAAATACATGGAACAGTTAAAGAATATTATCCTTCAGGTAAACCAAAAGCTGTGAAAGACTACATTGGAAGCAAAGCTGAAGGGATACATAAAACCTGGTTTGAAAATGGAAATTTAAGCAGTGAAATTAGTTATAAAAACAGTTTAAAGGTTGGGCCCTCTAAAACCTGGTATGAATCGGGAAAAATCTGGACAGAGCAGACTTGGGTAAACAACCGTCTTGACGGAGAATCAAAAATATATTTTGAATCTGGCGAATTATGGTCGGTGGATTTTTATGAAAAAGGGGTTCTCAAATCATCAAAGGAATATGATTCATCGGGTAAATTAATCGGCGAAAAAGTTTATTAATATGGTTGAGATGTTTATTTTCAACAAAATCAAAACTGTTTGGAATTTTGTATGAGGAATAGAAATTGAACAAAAGCAAGTTTAATGTCGGGTTACTTCAGCTTCAGATAGGTGAAAACCTCGAAGCAAATGTAAAACATGCTGTTGAGGCAGTACGGGAAGCTGCACAAAAAGGTGCAAATGTAATTTGTCTGCCGGAGATATATCGCTCCCAATATTTTTGTCAGAAAGAAGATATTGAGCTGTATGAACTTGCGGAGACTATCCCCGGTATCTCAACCGATGTATTTACAAAAATTGCCAAAGAGACCGGTACATATATAGTTGTACCGATATTTGAAAGAAGATCATTGGGAGTTTATCACAACAGTCTGGCTTTTATTGACGATGATGGTGAAATTCAGGGAATTTACAGGAAGATGCACATCCCTGATGATCCCGCCTATTATGAAAAATTTTATTTTACTCCCGGTGATTTGGGATTTAAGGCATTTGATACCAAACACGGCAAGATTGGCACATTAATTTGTTGGGATCAGTGGTTCCCCGAAGGAGCCAGAATCACTTCGATGCTTGGCTCAGTAATGTTGTTTTATCCTACAGCAATTGGATGGCATCCTTATGAAATTGAGGAGCATGGCAAACAACAAAGAGACGCCTGGATGACAGTTCAAAGAGGTCATGCTGTTGCCAACGGTGTTTATGTGGCAGCAGTAAACAGGGTGGGATTCGAACAGACCGTTAAAGAGCAACCGGGGATAAAATTTTGGGGTTCATCGTTTCTCGCAGATCCGCAAGGAGTTATTATTGCAGAAGCACCCACCGATCGTGAAGCGGTGATTGTCGCAGAGATTGATCTGGAGAAGATTGAATATGTCAGACGCAACTGGCCATTTTTCAGGGACCGAAGAATTGATGCTTATGGTGATATAACCAAACGATTCCTCGAAAACTGATTTTTAACAAAGGTATAATCCCGATGACACAAAAGAAACCTGCTTATATGATGCCAGCTGAATTTGAAAAACACTCCGCAACAATTCTCGGCTGGCCCCACAATAAAGAAGACTGGCCCGACAAGTTTGAGCCCATCCCATGGGTTTATACAGAAATTGTGAAAAAACTTGCGCCTTACGAAAAGGTGGTAATCATTTACGATACCGACAAGAGACTCGAAGGAATCAAAACAAAGCTTAAAATGGCTGAAGTTCCTGAGGAAAACTTAATCTTCATTAAATCGCCAACCGATCGTGGTTGGATGAGAGATTCGATGCCTCAGTTTGTAAAAACAAAAAACGAGGTTTTTGGCTGGGATTTTGGTTTTAATGCCTGGGCTAAATATGATAATTATAAAAAAGATGCCAAATCTTCCAGGGTTTTAGTTGACAGTTTAAATATCCCCTATGGCATACCTGTTTATAACGATACAAAAGTTGTTCTCGAAGGTGGATCAATAGATATCAATGGCAAGGGAACTTTGATCACAACTGAAGAGTGTCTTCTTGATCCTGTTGTTCAGACGAGAAATCCCGGCTTTACTAAATATGATTATGAATTTGCTTTCAGAGAATTTTTGGGAATTACAAATGTCATCTGGTTAAACAAAGGTATTGTTGGGGATGACACTCATGGGCATGTTGATGATCTCTGCCGCTTTGTGAATCCCACCACTGTTGTCATCTGCAATGAGGACAATAAAAAAGATGAAAACTACAAACTTCTGAAAGAGAACATTGATAGGCTTTCATCGGCACAGCTTGAGGACGGTTCAAAACTTGAAATTGTGACGCTACCGATGCCTGAACCGGTAGTATTCGACGGAATGAGACTTCCGGCGAGCTACGCCAATTTTTATATTGCAAACGGTACTGTTCTTGTCCCAACATTTAACGATCCAAACGACAGAATTGCTCTTGGTATATTGGCAGAACTATTTCCCAAACGCAAAGTTGTTGGGATTAGTGCGGTTGACCTTGTTTGGGGGCTGGGCACTCTTCATTGCCTCACTCACGAAATCCCATCTGGGAAAAATCTGAATTTCTAAAATTTCCTGATTCCGGTGTTGATATTGGAGTTGATGTCTTTTCCAACACCGGGCTTACCCCTGAATCTACCCATTTTTCTTCATAAATTGTAGTACATTCCTGACTTTACATCGGAGATTAGTATCACAATCCCAATTTTATCGGTTAAAATAGTAAAACATTCCTAATTTTTTACAGAAAATTAGTATTGTAATCCTAAGATTACTGAACCCCTGGACTGTTTCATTATAAATGAAAGGTGGTACATGAATCATAATTCATAAATTATTGTGACAATTGTCATATTAATCTATTTCATAGAATATCAAATCGATTTATATTTGAATAATGATTCATAAATTTTTTGTTTACCGGAGATGAGATGAGAGTTAAAGAAGGCACTAAAGAAAAAGATATTCTGGAAGCGGCGATAAAAGTATTTGCTCAGCATAGTTATCATGGTGCAAAAATGTCGAAGATTGCAGAAATAGCAAATGTTTCGATCGGCACATTATACCTGTATTATGTAAATAAGGAGGATCTGCTTGTAAAAGTATTTGAGAACCTCTGGAAGAAACTATATGTTGAGATCGAGTCTCTTGCAATGAGAGCAGATCTTGGAGTTACGGAAAAGCTTGATTATTTGATCGACCTCTTCTTCGATATTTTTTCCAACAATCCTGATCTCGCAACTGTATTTGTGAATGAACAACATCATGTGATGCGTAATGCTGAAGTGGATGTTATGTATTACCACGATTTCATGGCAAAGGCCGAGTTGATAATCCTCGAAGGGATAAAAAACAAAAATATTAATCCCAATCTGAATGTTAAGGTACTTCGCTTCTTTATTTTGGGTGGTATTAAACTTCTGCTCGATATCTGGGCAAAAGAACCCAAACTTGTTCCACTTAGTGCCATAAGGATCAATGTAAAAACAGTGATTAAAAAAGGAATTCTTAATTAAGTAATTCGCATATCGGAAGGTCGGGACTCATAAAATGTAAATTAAAACATTTAAAAAGTTCTGTTCTTCCGGTATCTTCACTTGAATTAAAAGGAAAAACGACACATTAAAATGAATAATGAATCATATATAATTAAATTTTGGAAATGATGATGAATCTCAGGAAAATTTTAGAGATAACAGGGTTATTTGTGTTTGGGGCCCTGGTAGTCCATCCACAAGGTCAGGGAGAGAAGATCGATCTTGAGTATGCAGTTGCATCCGCACTTAAAGGTCATCCAAGGATCAAACAGATGGAGACCGCCGTCCAAAAAAGTGAAAGAGGCAGAGATGATGCTTTTGGTAATTTTTTACCTGAGATCAATCTTGGTTACTCTTTTACTCACCTTAACGGACCGATAAGTATCGATCTAAGTCCTATAAGGGATGCGATGATAACACTTCAGTCAAAAAATCAAGCCGAATTTGCAAATATTTACAGGCTTTTGGGTGGTGGGGCTCCATTGACTGATGCACAAAAATCATCCCTTGCGGGAAATTATGCAACTCAATTGAATTCACTTCTACCGGAATTTAAATCCACACTCAAAAAACAGGATTATTGGACAGCTACAATAACGGGTGTTCAACCCTTGTTCACAGGTGGTAAGATTCTGGCTGCGAATAGGATCGCGGGCCTTGAATATTCCGCTGCAAATCTGGAATTACAAAGAGTAAAAAACGAGATCACATCTGAAGTGATCAATAATTATCTCAATGTTGTGTTTTTGATCGAACTTGTGAAAGTTAGAGCAGATGTAACCTCGGGAATGAAAAAACATGAAGAGAGGGCGGGAAAGATGCTCGCCGAGGGGTTGATTGCAAATTATAATTACTTGCGTGCAAAAGTTGCAGTATCGGAGGCAGAAAGAAATCTTTATAATGATCAAAAAAACCTTGAACTTGCAATTTTGGCTCTAAAAAATTCGATGGCGATCGAAGAAAGTCACGAGATAATTATCGAAGATTCACTGGTGTCCACAACACTTCTTGAGTCGGAGACAATTTACACCCAACTCGCAAAAAAAAATCATCCCCTTCTGAAATTAATTGAGATAAAAAAGCAAATGGCTGCCGAAAAAGTGAGTGTGGACAAATCGAAATTTATGCCCACTATAGCAGCATTTGGAAAATATGAACTCTATCCTGAGTATCTATCTGCAATAGAGCCACGCTGGGCGGTTGGAGTTTCGTTGAATCTTAACCTGTTTAATGGTCTTCAGGATTATGCAAATGTTCAAAGCAGTAAACTACTTGAAAAAGAGATTGGATACATCGAACTTGATGCCACTTCGAAGATAAATTTGCTCGTGCAGAAACAGTACCGCGCCTCAGAGAACTCAGCCGAACGATTCAGGAGAGGGGCAACTTCACTGGACCTGGCAGAAGAAAATTTACGCTTGAATGAAAAGCGGTTTGATACAGGGCTGGGGACTTCTCTCGAGGTTGTGGATGCACGGCTCATGCTTGAAAAGAATAAAATTGAATTAAAAACAGCACTGTATGAATACTACAAAAATATTTGTCAGTTGCTCGAGACAAGTGGAAAACCTGAAGATTTTTTACGGATATGGTTTATGCAAGGAGAAAAAATTAAATGAAAAAGATAAAATATCTTGGCGTCCTCTTAATCCCCATAGTTCTGATAGTTACCGGAATATTCTTCCTTAACAAAACGGAAGAAAAAAATTCTAAAACTCTGGTCACGGGAATGGCAGAAGCAAGGGATATTGATGTTGCATCAAAAATCGCCGGCAGAATTACAGAAGTATATTTTGAAGAGGGTGCAGTTGTAAACGAATGTGATATCCTCGCTACAATCCAAAGCAGGGAGCTTGATGCTAAAGTTGAACAGGCTCAAAATCTCCGGAATGTAGCAAAAGCAAAATTGGAAATGGCTCACAACGGGGCAAGGCCTGAAGAAAAGGAAGCGGTTCAGAAACTTTACAACCAGGCTCAATTTCAGTTTGATCTTGCGTCAAAAACATGGACGAGAATGCAAAATTTGTATGGTGAACAGTTGATTTCAGCGCAGGAGCGGGATGTTTATGAATTTCAGTATAAAGCGGCCCAGGAACAACTTTTTGCAGCGAAGGCAAAATATGATCTTGTTCTTGCCGGAGCCCGTCCCGAAGAGCAGGAAATGGCAAAAAGCAGTTTTATGCAGGCGGAAAGTGGAGTTAAAGAAGTGCTTGCTTATCATGATGAACTGACAATCAAGGCTCCGGTTAGCGGTGAGTTGAAGAAAAAAATTGTTGATGTTGGCGAGATCGCTTCGGCAGGATACCCTGTCTTCACAATTCTTGATTTGAGTGATGTTTGGATTACAATTCAACTCAAAGAGACCATGCTTGAAGGAATAAAAAAAGGTGACATTTTGAGAGGGAAAGTACCGGCACTTGGTAACAAGGAGTATGAATTTGAGGTGTATTATATAGCTCCTATGGGAGAATTTGCAAATTGGAAACCAACAAATCAAAAATCAGATTTTGACATAAAAACTTTTGAGGTCAGGGTAAGACCAAAAGACAAATCGGTTGTGATCAGGCCCGGCATGAGTGTAAAATTCGAATTCTAAAAAGATAGCCGATGAAAAAGCCTGAATTTATAAATGAAATGGTCAAAGAGGCGAAGAGGATTGTGGATACCCGGTCACTTATGCTCATAACCGTGGTAGTGCCTCCCATCCTCTTCTTTCTCTTTGCTTATATCTATCAAAGTTCGCTGGTCAGGCAAATCCCAATAGCGGTCATCGATCAGGACAACAGTGTAATCTCGAGGACAGTAATTTCCTCATTTGGGGCTTCACCTTCTTTTGCAATAAAAACTTATTATACCTCGTTAGTGGAGGCAAAAGAGGGAATGATATCCGGGGAAGTTGACGGCATTGTTTTTATCCCAAAGAATTTTGAAAGGGATATGAAAAAAGGACGGCAGGTTCATCCTGTTGTATTTGCAAATGGTATCAATGTTATAAAAAGCAATTACATCATGAGCGATGCCACCAGGATTTTTAAGATGATCTCCGGGGGTGTCCTGCTAAAAAAATTCAGGTCTTCGGGGATGACGGAGACACAAGCGATGGAAATAATCAGTCCTATCAGGTATGATTTTCAAACTCTTTACAATTCCAATTACAGTTACAGCGATTTCCTTGTGCCTGCACTTTGTGTTTTTGTCATTTTTATGAGTCTTTCACTCGCCGGTGCCACAGTGTTTAACAACGAGGAAATAGATGCCGGAGTTTTAACAAGTCAACTAAAATTTCCTGTAAGTTCTGTTTTTGGCAGGATGATTCCATATGTGTTTTTAAGTGCAGTAGACGCAATAATGTTTATTGGGTTGATTTTTCCATTTTTTGGAATAACAATGAGGGGGGCCCCGGTCGATCTGTTTATATATACTTTTATCTTCGGTATAACGAGTGTATTGCTTGGGATGGTGGTTTCGGCAATATTCAAAAATGTTATGATGGCAACTCAGGTGATTTTGTTTTTTACCACACCTGCCTTTGTCTTCAGCGGGTTAACCTATCCATTATGGGCGATGCCCGGAACTCATCAGATATTCGCTAATATGATTCCATACACTCATTTCCTCGACGGGTTTATCAAAATCTACTTAATGGGAGAGTCACTCACTGAACTTGGGGCACCTCTAAATTTACTGGTTGGCGGAACCTTAATTCCTTTGGGAATATTGATCCTGATTCTAAAGTTCCGGGAGATTCGGCAAAAGCGAAAAATCGGGGTAGTGGTATGACCTCACGAATTAAAGGCTTTTTTGCAATTCTTCGAAGAGAACTTGTAGATCTTGTAAAAGATCGAGATATAATGATACTCGTTCTGATTGCCCCATTGTTTTATTCGATATTTTACTCAACTATATATCTCAATAAAACCGAAGTTGAAATTCCTGTAGCAGTGTTGGATAAGGATGAAACTTCTCTTTCTCGTCAATATTTAAAGGATTTAGATGTCCATCAATTGATAGCGGTTACAGGTCACACTACCGATCTTTCAGAGGCGGAAGATCTTCTGAAAAAGGAAAAAGTTCAGGGGGTCATTATCATTCCCGAAGATTTTGAGAAGTCCATAAAATCAGGCCGACATGTTTCAGTTAAGGTTCTGCTTAACACACACAGATTTCTCCATTCAAATGACATCAACAAAGCTGTAAACGAGATTGGATTTGCCTGGACGGAACAAATCAGAATGAAATCCTTTAATCTAAAAGGGATACCAACTCATCAAGCGAGGGATTTGGTTGAGCCTGTTAAAGAAGAGATCAGATTTATGTTTAATCCGATGTTAACTTATGGTGATTTTCTCATTCCCGGTGTACTTATACTAATTCTTCAGCAAACTTTAATCCTCGGATTGGCACAATCAATTGCAAAAGAGCGACAGGAAAAAAGACTCGCTGTTTGGTATGAAAATGGTCACCACAGCACATCAGCTGCAATCACTGGAAAAACCTTAATCTACTTTTTACTTTTTGTTGTTTATTCCTTCTTTTTTGTGACTTTTCATTACTGGTTTTTTGATATACCCTCGTATGCACCATTATTTCAAACACTGATATTGACCACTGTTTTTATATTTATCAATATTTCATTCACAGTTCTGATTGCATCATTTTTTACAACTAAACTGAGTGTTTTACAGGTTATAGCATTTACCTCATATCCTTTCTTTTTCCTCACCGGATTTGCCTGGCCCGAACTCTCATTTCCTCCTCTAATGGTTTGGCTTGGTGATCTGTTGCCAATGAAACCATTTCTTTCGGCATTCATAAAAACATTCAGGATGGGTGGGGATTTAAGTCTTATTGTCCCTGAGATGAAGCATCTGTTTGTTCTCGGAGTTATTTACACTCTTCTGGCATATATAAGAATGAAGTGGGTGTTTACACATACTGAGCAAAAAAGATAGTATTTCAATTGAGCACATTTTGACTTTAAAACAAAAAAGGCTGTTCGGAATTATTCCGGACAGCCTTTTGTAATTTAATTAGTCTGTATTAAGCAGTTACAGTTTCCTGTTCAAGAACTTTTGTAAATTCTCTCGCTTCTCTTCCGATGTGGGCGCCTTTATGGTAGGCGTAACCGGTGATCAGAGGCATTGCGATTGTTGCTTCAGCATAAACCATCTGTTCATAAACAAGATCAACCTTGCCCCATGAACTGGCTTCTTTAAGAGTGCTTCCTGAGAGGGCTCCGTCTCTTTCATCAGCCACGGTAACCTGAATGGCATATTTATGCATAGGAGCGTCACCTTCGAGAATTTCGGCAGCTACAACAATATCCTGGGTGAAGTTTTTGGGAACTCCGCCGCCAATCATATAAATCCCGGATTCTCCACTTGCAATCTTGATTTTTGTTAATTCAAGAAAGTCTTTTGCAGCATCAAGTGTGACATGTGCTTTTGGATTTTTGGTTTGGTGCATAACAAAACCAAATCCTGCTGAGCAGTCACTAAATGCCGGAACAAAAATCGGGACATTCTTTTTGTAACATGCATAAATTATGCTATCATCGCACTTGGGACCAACATTATCAAGGTATTTCCCAAATTCTTTCAAGTATTCCCGAGAAGAATAAGCACCGGGTTCCATTGAATCGAATATTTGAGCCGTTGTTTCATCGCAGATTCTTAATTCATCCTCATCGATATATGTATCATAAATTCTGTCGATGGCAAGTTCTCTTAATTCGGCATCATCGACAAACGGAGTACCAATATAATGTTTAAAGCCAAGAGCCTCGAAGAAGTCCTGATCGACCATATTTGCACCGGTTGAGACGATTGCGTCAACCATATTGTTCATAACCATGTCATAAACAACCTTTTTAAGACCTGCAGAGAATAACGATCCGGCTAAAGTAAGAATAACAGAGCAATCTTTATCACGAAGCATCATATCATAAATTCTGGCGGCTCTATTAAGGTTACGAGCCTGGAAAGCCATTTTCTCCATCGCATCTACCAATGGAGCTACATTGTGTTCTTTAATGTCAATATGTTCAATAACACTGTTCAAGTAATCTGACTTTTGGGGCATTTATTGTGACTCCTTCCGCTGAAGTTTAAAATAAAAAAATAATTAACCTGCAATAAAGTAATATCTTAAAGAAAATACAATGAAATTAGATAAAACAGAAAATTTTCCTGATGAATTGCCAAAATTGTTGTGTAGTAAAAAAAAAATTGAGAATATCTTACAACAGATATTGGAATTCAAAAAAATTATTACTAACTTGCGGAAGCATATTGTGATCTATATCAAAAACCCCAACTGATGATTTTAATTGAGTGTGATATTTGCAGTTGTCGTTTTAATTTTAAATAGAAATTCTATTTAGGGCGGGATCATGAACAACTCCTCGCCCGATAATAATTAATTAAGAATCTAAACAACTCATCATCAACAAATTAATTTGAGGCAACAAATGAAAAAATTGTTCCTTGTTGTATTCACCCTTTTCTTTGTAACGGGAATTTCCTGGGCGCAGAACGGTGCTGAAAAGAATGTAACGGGTAAAACTTACACAACCGCAGAAAAAATGAAAATGGATCTGCTTGGTTATCCTGCAACCGACTGGTCACAGGGCAATCCTCATCATGTAACAGGTATTGTTAAATGGTCACAGGGATTTGAAGATCCAACTTTTCCTCCCGCAGGATGGGCAGTTCATCAGCTTGATGGCGGCGCTAACACCTGGATTCGTTATACATCTTCACCTATCTTTGGTACAGCTTCTGCATCAGTCAGATGGGAATCCTCATCTCTCGCAAACGATGATTGGCTGGTAACACCATCATTCCTCGTTGACGCGGCAGATAAACTTAATTTTTATGCTGTTGGTTCTTCCAGTTTTGTTGATTCAATCATCGTTTATGCTTCAACAACAGGCGGCGTTCCTCCAACCGGTTATACCAGAATCGCAGCTTTCAGACCTATGGCAGCTCCTGCTCAGAGATTTGAAGTTTCGCTCGCGGCTTTTGGTGGACAGACAATTTATCTTGCTTTCCAGTATAAAGAGCTTGATATGTTAAGACTTTATGTTGACAGCGTATATGTTGAAACAGGCGTTCCTAATGATGTTGGTATGGTTTCACATAATGTTGGTGGCGAAATGAATGCCGGTGCTTTTACACCAATGGCTACAGTAAAGAACTTTGGTTCAGCTACCCAAACATTTAACGTTACAATGACAATCAACCCCGGTGGCTACACCTCTACCAAAACCGTTACAGGTCTTGCTGCAGATCAGTCACAGGATGTAACTTTTGATTCATGGACAGCAGGACAAGGTTCCTTTGTTGGTAAAGCTTATACCCAGCTTGCCGGTGATCAGAATCCTGCCAATGATACATTAAGCCGCACTGCACTTATTGTTGCTTATATTTATGACAATGGTCCATTGCTTACCAATCCAGGCGGAGGTTTTGGTGGTGCTGATCTTTCTGCTTTGCAGAACACAGTTCTGAATACTCTCGGCTGGGGTTCACAGCTATCAGCCAACAACTGGGTAACAGACGACTTTACAATTCCTGCAAACGAATCATGGTCAATTGATGCCTTTAAATTCTTCTCATATCAGACCGGTTCTACTCTTACCCCAACCTACAATGCAGCAAGAGTAGTAATTTATAACGGAAGACCTGATCTCCCAACAAGTACCATAGTATTTGGTGATGAGACAACTGAAAGATTTGTTGGCGCATCATGGACAAACATGTATCGTGCAACAGTTGATGCTCCTACAGGAAACACAAGACCTATCATGGGTATTCTCGCAAACGCTCCTGTTGTTCTTCAACCAGGTAACTATTGGGTAATGTGGACACTTGGTGGTACACTTGCATCCGGTCCTTGGGCTCCTCCAATTTCGATTCTTGGAACCTATGAAACCGGTAATGCTTGGGCAAGACAAGCTGGCACATGGATTCCACTAAGAGATTCCATTTCTCCAGCTCCTTCAGGATATCCTGCTGGTATGCCATTCAAAATAGTTGGTACAGTTCAAGCAGTTCCTGTTGAATTGACTTCTTTCATTGGTACAGTTATTAAAAACGATGTAACTTTAGCATGGACAACAGCTTCTGAAACCAATAACATGGGATTTGAAGTTGAGAGAAAATCAACTACCGGTTCATTCGAAAAAATTGGATATGTTGGCGGTAATGGTACCACAACCCAAACCAAAGAATATGCTTTCACAGATGCAGGACTTGCCTCAGGCAAATATTCCTACAGACTAAAACAAGTGGATTTCGATGGTTCATCTGAATATTCAAATGCAATTGAAGTTGATGTTAATGTTCCTTCTGAATACAGCTTAACTCAGAACTTCCCAAATCCATTTAATCCTTCAACTTCAATTCAGTTTGCTCTGAAATCAGATGCAAAAGTTACATTGAGATTGTTTGATGCTCTTGGTCAGGAAGTAAGAACAATACTTAACGACAATTATGCAACAGGCAACTATAAAATTGATTTCAACGCTACCGGCTTAAACAGTGGTGTTTATTTCTATACAATAGATGCTTCAGGTGTCGATGGCAGCAAATTCACAGCTACCAAAAAAATGATCCTGATGAAGTAAATTTTAGGTATCAAGTATTAAGTATCAGGTATTATTTACCCGATATCAGATACTGAAACTTTTAATAAAGCTGCTCTTGAAAAAGGGCAGCTTTTTTTTTGGTTTTTTGGTGTATTTGTAGAAGAAAATTTTTCCAGACTATTAGTATATTTAAACGAAAAATTGTAATTTCCATTACGGATATTGTTCAGTTTGTAATAACTTATTCAAGAATAACTATCTTTCAATCATTAACAATGAGGTCAAAATGAAACAGGTTTTTCTGTTTGCAGCTTTTCTTTTGTTTGTGGTTACTTCGGTAAACTCACAGAATCAAAAAGAATCGATTAAAACGCCAAAAGTCAATCCGGTTGGTACAGTCCTAAATGCAGGACAACCGACGGGATCGGCAGTTTCCTACATAGTTGAGGGCTTTGAGGATACATTGTTCCCTCCTCCGGGATGGACAGCAACAACAACTCTTGGTACGGTTGTTTGGGCAAGAGAGTATGGGTTCTTTTATACAGGTAATGCTTGTGCCTGGGCTGACTACTCAACTCCTGCTAATGAAAAATGGCTAATTACGCCACAAATCACAATCACAGCAGGTGACTCACTTTCATTCTGGATAAGAAGACAATATACTTCAGCTTATCCACCCGACAGTCTTTACATCATGGTTTCAACAACCGATGTTAATCTAACCAGCTTCACCACCACTTTGGCGTCTTATGATGTTGCTAATGGCATTCCTAACGAATGGACAAGAATGGCAGCTTCGTTAAATGCATTTGCAGGCCAGAATATCTTTATTGGGTTTAAACATCGTAATACTGACGGTAACGGTTTTAACATGGATGATGTTGCTGCCGGTTCACAAATTGTGCCGGTTGAACTTGTTTCATTTACAGCCTCTACCATCAACAATAATGTTGTATTAAATTGGGCAACAGCTACTGAAACCAATAATATGGGTTTTGAAGTTGAAAGAAAATCAGCCAACAGTGAATACTCAACAGTTGCTTTCATCAACGGAAATGGAACATCAACAAGCAGCAAACAATATTCGTTTACTGATGCCGGACTCGTTTCAGGTAAATACAGCTACAGATTAAAACAAATCGATTTTGACGGCAAGTATGTTTATTCAAATGTTGTTGAATCTGATGTAAACGTTCCCGCTGAATACAATTTAGCTCAGAACTTCCCAAATCCATTTAATCCTTCAACCTCAATTGAGTTTACACTTAAAGCAGATGCAAAAGTAAACTTGAGATTGTTTGATGCACTTGGACAGGAAATCAGAACTATTGTTAACAACAGTTTTGTTGCCGGTCAATATAAAATTGACTTTAATGCAGCCGGACTTAACAGCGGTATCTATTTTTATACTCTTGATGCTTCAGGCATCGATGGCAGCAAATTCACTGCTACCAAAAAAATGATACTCATGAAATAAATTTCAGGTATTAAGTATAAGGTATTATTTGCTTGATATTATTTACTGAAACTTTTACTAAAGCTGCTCTTGAGAAGGGGCAGCTTTTTTTATTTAATCCGGCTGTCGGGTTGAACTTCAATTTTTGGCGTGGAAGTTAATTGAATAAGTGGTAATTTTGATGGCTAAATGGTTAAATTCTGAAACAATAAAGGATGTCAGTAAGTTAAATATTTAAGATGAACACTTATATTGAAGAGAAGAGTAATTTCTCAAAATCGTTTTTTATTTCCCTCACACTTCACATTTTGATAGTGGTTGTTGCTTTTGCAGTTGCAGGGGTTACACCACCGGCAAAATATGGAGCTACGACGGTTTTAAATATGGAATTTATGGATGGTGATGAACAGGAAATTAAGCCGGAGACCATCCCTGAAGAAAAACCTGAAGTTAAACCTGTTGAGAGGGAAAATAATGATCCTGTTTCAGAAAAAGTGAAAGAGAAAACTCCCGAAAAAGTTACAGCCCCTAAAGGTGTGATTGCAGGTGCATTTGACGCAGTTGATTCCAATCTTCTGAATCTTGAATATAAAGAAAGTTCACTCCATGTTAAGATCCGTTATTCAGCAGGATGGACTTTCCTTGACAATAATGAACGATCAAAACTTGATGCAGTCACTTTTTGGAATCCTAATGTTCCAAATTCCCCATGGGTGCAACTGAAAGTTGTTGACAAATATCTGTTTAGAGAAAGCAGATACAAAACCAAAGAAGAATTTGACAGTTACACAGCACACTATAATAGTGAAGAAGAACTTGAGGGAGATGTTAAGTTTGAAGTATATCTGAGAACTGATTCATCTGAAGACTACATCATAACATTTCGTGTTAAAGGACGAGATGCTTTCCGACAATACCGCCCCGTATTTATGGCCATGCTTAAAAGTTTTAAGTTTGGTCTTTTTTAAAACATTGATATAAACCCAAAGTCTGACTAAATTTAGGTTTATCATTTTTTAAATTCCCATAATGAGTATAAGATTAGAGAATGTCACCAGGCTCTTTGGTGAGCAGTATGCTGTTAACGACATTTCATTTGAAGTAAAAACCGGAGAAATTGTCGGTTTTCTTGGGCCAAATGGTGCAGGAAAGACAACTACTATGAAGATGATCACCGGTTTTCTCGCCCCCACGGCAGGAAAGATATTTATTAATGATCAGCCGGTCTGGGAGAATCCAGGGGCTGTAAAAAAAATAACAGGTTATCTCCCCGAGAACAATCCTCTTTATTACGATATGTATGTTACCGATTATCTGGAATATGTTGCCGGGTTGCAACAGATGGAAAAGGGTTTGATACCTCAAAGAGTGAGAGAAATGGTTGTTGTTTGTGGACTCGACAGGGAAAAGCACAAAAAGATTGGTGAACTCTCCAAGGGTTTCAGACAAAGAGTGGGTCTCGCTCAGGCTTTGATTCACGACCCTCAAATATTAATATTGGATGAACCAACAACCGGGCTTGATCCAAATCAGATTATCGAGATCAGAAATCTGATTAAAGAGGCGGGAAAAGAGAAAACTGTTATCCTTTCAACTCATATCCTTCCTGAAGTGGAGGCAATGAGTGACCGAATTCTGATCATTAACGAGGGCAAAATCGTTGCCGACGGATCGTCTGAAAGTTTAAGGAAAGCATCAGGCGAAGGCTTAACTGTAAGAGTTCGTGTTGATTCAGAATCTCATACAGATGGAGTTATCACCGCACTAAAATCAATTTCCGGTGTAACCGCAGTAGATATTCTTAACGATAACAACACATTTATTGTAACGGGAGGTTCAGAAGAATTAAACAGATTGATATTTCAATCAGCGATTGCCAACAATTTTGTTCTGCTGGAAATGACCACAATTGAAACCAAACTTGAAGATATTTTTAAAGAATTGACTACCACCTGAAAATGAATATTATATTTACCATCGCTAAAAGAGAGATAACACTTTTTTTCGACTCACTGATGGCTTATGTGCTCCTGGTTGTTTTCCTCGGGTTCAGCGGATTTTTCACCTGGCTCTACGGGACAGATGTGTTTTTTGCTGGTCAGGCATCACTTCAATCATTTTTTACTGCCGCTTACTGGATACTTTTCCTCTTCATTCCGGCATTAACAATGCGTACCATTGCTGATGAAAGCAAATCGGGCACACTTGAACTGCTCCTTACCAAACCCGTGACCGATTGGGAAGTAATTGTCGGTAAATATCTTTCGGTTATGGCACTTGTTGGTGTTTCACTCCTTTTAACGCTTCCATACTATTTTTCTGTTATGATTTTGGGCCCGGTTGATCACGGAGCAACAATTATGGGTTATCTTGGGCTGTTTTTGATGAGTTCTGCCCTCGCCGGAATTGGGATATTTGCCAGCAGTCTAACAAATAATCAGATCATTGCTTTCATCTCCTCTCTACTTGCAGGAATCTTTTTTGTTTTGATCTTTAACATCATATCTCAACAGATATTTGGCTCTGTGGGGGTAGTCATCAACTACCTCAGTATGACAGATCACTATGATTCAATTTCGCGTGGTGTCATCGACACCAGAGATATTATATATTTTCTATCCGTTACATTCCTTGGACTCTTTTTTGCCAGTGCATCCCTCTCAAAGAGAAATATTGTTGAGGAGGTTAAAAAATGATTTCAAAAAAAACTTTTTTGATGATCATCGGAGCAGTTATCGGAATAGTGATTTTGCTCAACATCTTCTCATATTTCTTTTATGCCAGATTCGATTTCACAGCTGATAAATCTTATACTTTAAGTGAACCGACAAAAAATATCCTCAGCGGGTTAAAACAACCTGTTACTGTAACTGCATATATTTCCACTGAACTTCCACCTGATATAACGAGGACAAAGGATGAATTTAAGGATATGCTTGCTGAATATGGCTATCTTGCGGGAACAAATTTCATCTATAAAATTGAAGACCCCGGTGACGGAATTAAAGCAGAGGAAGACGGAATCACTCCTGCAATTCTGGATGTCCGTGAAAAAGATCAGGTAAAACAACAAAAGATTTATCTGGGTGCAGTTATAAAATATGGCACCCGCAAAGAGATAATTCCGCTGATTCAACCGGGAAGTTCGATGGAGTATGCCCTTACAACTTCGATTAAGAAGATGACTGCAGAGAACAAAAGCAGTGTTGGTTATATATTAGGGCATGGAGAACCTTCACAGCAAGCGGTAGCACAATTGATGCAGTCACTCAGGGTTACGCTGGATGTAATTCCTGTTGATCTTTCAGATTCACTTTATATTCCCGAAGCGATTAAAACCATTCTCATAATTGCTCCCTCAGCGGAGTACCCTGCTGAACATCTCGCTCTTCTTGAGAGTTTTGTTGCAAAAGGAGGGAATATAGTTGCAGCTATTAACACTGTGGATATTGATCAACAAACAGGCGAGGCAAAAAAACTTGAGACAGGACTTCCTGATTTCTTTAAAGACAAAGGGTTAAATATCAAATCCGATTTTGTGCGGGATTTCAGTTGTGCATCGATTATGGTCAGACAACAGTCTGCGGGGCTTGAATTCCAGACTCCCGTGAGTTTTCATTATTTCCCGGTTATTACACAATTTGCAAACATTCCACCATTAAAAGGAATTGAGGGGCTAACTCTAATGTTTCCCTCGAGCATTGATATTATAGCCAGACCCGGAATAAAATTTACTCCTCTTGCTATTACATCTGACAGATCGGGACTTGATGTTTTACCACTTAAAATTGATCTGCAAAAGGAATGGACAGGAAGTGATTTCCAGTTTTCATACTTGAATACAGCAGTTATGGCTGAAGGAAGATTTGGTAATGCTGTCAGCAAAATAGTTCTTATTTCCGATGGTGATTTTGTTATTAATGGCGAGGGACAACAAGCACAAAGCATCCAGGCCGACAATATCAACTTTCTTGCGAACATGATTGAATATGTAACTGATAACTCGGGACTTGCTCAACTCAGGAACAAAGGTGTAACACAGAGACCAATTGACCCATCGATCGCAGAGGGTTCTAAAGCTGTTATCAAATATCTCAATTTCCTTGCACCTGTGTTATTAACAATTTTATTTGGATTTTATCGCTACAGCAAAAGAAAAACCAGAAAAAAATTACTCTCTGAAGAATCCTGGATTGATGAAGAGAAAGACGGGGTTAGCTGATGCTTTTTGCAAAGTCGGGTAACAGACTTTACATAATACTTGCAGTGGTTTTGGTGATTACTGTCGGAGGGATCCTCCTGAAATATTCCGGTAGTGAAGGCAGTGGTGCAGGAGCCGGTATCCCGCCTGTCGACACAACAGGAATCAAAAGAATTGAAATGATCCCCAAGGGAGGCAGTCTGGTAATCTTTGAGAAGACCGGTGAAGATTGGATAATCACTCTGCCGGGTGGAATGGGGAAAAAAGTAGCCGCAGACGGGACGAAGATAAGCTCAATGATTTCTACACTTTCAGAATTAAAAGTGATTAATCTGGTGTCCAGAAAGAAGGAAGACTTTTCGGGGTTTGGGCTCGATACAGGAGCAACATCGCTAAAACTTTTCTCTGACGGGCAAAGTGAATTTGAATTACTCATAGGCAAAAGCGAAATGTTGTCACCACAGGAGATGGGTACGTATGTCAAGCTGGTTAATGCGGACGATGTTTATCTGGTTTCAGGATTTCTTGATATGATGTTTAATTCTGACATGACACTCTACAGACAAACACAACTCACTTTTGGTGGGGTCGAGTCGTGGCAGGAAATCAATTTTACCGGAGTGGAGAATTTTTCTTTGAAAAGAGTCGTAACTGACTGGGTCATCGAAAACAAAAAAGTTGATTCTGCAGCGATAACCGATTATTTAAATCAACTTACAACACTTGGTTCGAGAAACTTTGCCGATGACATTGATCCGGCAAAACTTGGGAAACCAAAATCTCAACTGAAAGTAAAAACTGCTTCCGGTAGAGAATTTGAGATATTGGCATTTTTTAACGGGACTGACACACTGGTAACTTCTTCATTGGGTAAAGGAAATATCTATAGAAGCAGCAAAGAAGAGCCGTTGTATTTCAGGCTGTTTCCCGGGTTAAAGAGATTGGAATAATTTTGCAAGGATATAAAAGGAGCCGTTTATGGTAACCCTGAGACCCGGAATATTTTCCGGTTTTGACAACATTGTGTGTGGATTCTCGACTATTATTGACGAAGGAGCCGAGGCACCATTTTATTTTAATCAGTCGCTCTCCGTTGGTGATGACGAAGAAAAAGTTTTATCCAACAGGAAAAGATGGGTGAGGAGTCTGGGAATAAAACCGGAAAATTGTGCAACTCAGAAACAGGTTCATGGAGATAAAATTCGATTTATTACCGAAGGCGGGATGAAGGGTGAAAGTGATGCAATGATAACCGATAAACCCGGGATTGCAGTGTTGATAAGCTCGGCAGATTGTCCCGCAATATTTGTTTATGATACAAAACAAAAGCTTGTCGCAGGAATTCACTCCGGTTGGAAGGGAACTTCATTAAACATTGTAACCAAGACGATCAACACAATGAAAAACGGGATGGGCTCCAAACCTAAAAACCTAATTTGTTATATTGCACCTGCCATCTCCCAGATTCACTATGAAGTTGGAGTGGAGGTTGCAGAACTTTTCGACGATAAATATTTAAGACCCCACGGTGAGAAGTTTTTATTAAATGTCCCCAGGGCTAACTATGATATGTTGAGGAATGCCGGAATTCCAAAAGATAACATACAATTATCCCGTTTGTGCAGTTACCGTTACGATAATCTGTTTCATTCTTACAGAAGAGCCGGAGCCAGATCGGGAAGGGCATCGGGCATCATTGCCCTAAAAGAGATATGACAAAAGGAACTCCGCTTGTAATATTGGGTTATCTGGCAATTTGTCTGATTTGGGGCTCTACCTGGCTTGTTATCAAGGTGGGGATGGAGTCACTTACTGTTTTTTATTCAGCCGGATTCAGGTTTGTCCTCGCTTCAATTCTGATTTATGGTATAATGAAGATCAAAAAAATGTCATTGGATCTTAGTCCGGTTGCAACGAGGATCTATTTATACGCCGGATTTTTTTCGTTTTTGGTCCCTTTTGGGCTTGTTTACTGGGGTGAACAATATGTGAATTCCGGGATGGCATCAGTATTGTTTGCAGTTTATCCCTTTTGTGTTGCGTTAGTGGCTCACTTTAGATTAAGTGATGAGATTCTGAACAAAACAAAACTTACCGGAATGATCATTGGATTTGGTGGAATAATTGTGATTTTTTCCGACAGCCTTGCAATCAAGTTTGATCTTATGGAAACTTTGGGAACGGCCGCCATTTTATTAAGCGCGATTATTCAATCATTTATTGTAGTAATGATCAAAAAAGATGGTAAAAAACTAAATCCATTTTCAATGAATCTTGTACCGATGGCGATATCAGCTGTAGGGTTCATTGTGCTTGGTATATTTTTCGAAGATTTTTCTGCCAACAAATTTGATCTGGCAGGAGTTGGTTCAGTGGTTTATCTTGGAGTATTTGGCTCGATTGTGGCATTCACATCATATTATTGGCTGCTTAAGCGGGTCAGTGTTCTTATGATGTCGCTCGTCGCTTTTATAACTCCTATTCTTGCCCTGGTGCTTGGATGGGTGTTCTATAACGAATCTCTTACGACCACTCATTTATTGGGGAGTGTTCTCGTGCTTGCGGGATTATTTATATCGCAGTTCGAGATTTTTTTCAACAAAAAAACGACAAATTAGATGATAAATATTATCAGAATAAAAAAAGCCTCCTTTTATGCATATCATGGTGTAATGCAGGAAGAGCAAAGAGTTGGTGGTAAGTTTGAAGCTGACATCGATATGTACATCGATTTTAGTGAAGCCGGAGTTTCGGATAACCTTCAAAAAACGATTAATTACGAGACGGTTTACAACTATATCTTAAGTATAGCGATGACCAAAAAAAGTTACCTTATCGAAAGGGTGGCTTATAAAATCTCTGAAGTATTATTCGAAAAATATACCGGACTTGAGAGACTAATCGTGAGAGTAAGGAAAAACAACCCTCCTATTGGTGGTGTTGTCGATTGTGTTGAAGTGGAAATTGATACTACCCGCGAAGAATTCTACAAATCGTTTATTCCCGAAACTGTAACTTTAAACGGGATTAAATAAGACGGCAACGATTGTTTATCTGGCTTTGGGGAGCAATTTTGGAGATAAATTAAAAAATCTACAACTCGCTCTCGAAGGGATTTCAAAACTTAAAAACACCCGGATAACAGCGTTTTCGAGGATTTACGACACAATCCCATATGGCGTTGAAGATCAGGATGACTTCCTGAACATGGTGATCTCAATTGAAACGGAAATTGAACCTGTGTCGCTCCTCCACGAACTTAAATTGATTGAGGAAAAAACAGGACGGATCAAGAGGGAGAGGTGGCATGAAAGAGAGATTGATATCGATATTCTTCTCTATGGTGAGAGGATTGTGAACGACGAATCTCTTAACATCCCTCATAAAGAGCTCAAAAAACGGGATTTCTTTTTGGTACCTCTGCTTGAAATTAATCCCGATTTAATTCTGCCGGGAGAGAGTATCTTTTTAAGCGGCCTTAAAATAGTGGAAGAGAAATCTTATATTAAAGGTTGGAACAGGAATTTTTTTAGAATGAAAAGAGGTGTGGTTTTTCTCGATGAAAAGTGAGATCAATTATATTGCTGTTGAAGGAGTAATCGGAGCAGGGAAAACTTCCCTCGTCCGCAAACTTCAAGTTCGCTTGAATGCGACGATGATTTTGGAGAACCATGATGAGAACCCTTTTCTGGCAAAATTTTATAAGAACAGAAAAAGATACGCATTTCAAACTCAGATGTTTTTCCTGATCAGCCGTTATAAACAACTCGAAGATTTGAACCAGGAATCAATTTTTTCTGAATTCAGTGTAGCAGATTACATCTTTGAGAAAGATCTTCTTTTTGCATATCTTAATCTCGATAAGGAAGAGTTACGACTTTACAATGAGATTTTCCCCAAACTCGCTCAAAATCTTCGAAAACCCGACCTGGTTATCTATCTCCGGGCAGATGTTGAGCGGCTGCTCGCAAATATCAGAAAAAGACACAGAAGTTACGAAATCGATATCGATGAACAATATATTTCCGATCTTTATGACATGTATAACGAATATTTTTTAAGATATAACGAAACACCTCTCTTAATTGTAAACTCTACAGAGATTGATTTTGTTAATAATGAAAACGACTTTGAAGAGCTGTATGAACAGATTTTCAGACAAGACAGAACAAGAATTGAGTATTTTCACCCCGAAGGCAAGGCATTTTTGTGAGAAAAGTTTTAATTGTATTAACCGGCATCATATTTTTTTATATCGTAAGAGTTTTCTTTAGAAGTATTAAAAGACAGGCAACACGAAATTCGGGCAATTTTGGTACACAGAATGATACCGGTTCCGGTAACCGTGTGAACAAAGGGAAGTCATTTATTTCCGACCGTGTAATTGAAGAAGCGGATTTTGTTGAGATCAGCGGTGATCCCGCAAAATAGACGATGAACAGATTTGTAAGGGCGTTCTACAATTTCTCTTTCTCACCTCCCAAGTATAAAGAGGAGTATGAGAAAAATCCGTCCAGGATATTAATTATCAGGCAGCACAATCAGCTTGGCGACATGCTTGCCAGCAATTCTCTCTTCCGGGCGATCAAAAACAAATATCCTCTTGCCCACCTGACCCTTATTGTCAGCCCTTCAAACAAAGATGCGGTACTTAAAAACAAATACATCGACCGTGTTGTGGTTTTCAACAAAAAACAACATTTAAATCCTCTACAGTTAACCCGATTTCTTTCCATACTGCGTGAAGAATACGACTGGGTACTGGTACCGGTAACAGTCTCGATTTCATTCACGAGCAACCTGATGGCCGGGATAACAAAGGCAAAACTCAAAGTTGGACCCAATTATCTGGATGGTGCTTTTAATGAGTCATCATTTTTCTTCAACAAAAAAATAAATTTTGATTGGAGGATGCATCCCGATTTAAACATTTCCGAACGGATACTCGATATTGTTAAACCAATCGGAATTGAACCGGCAGGTTATACTCCCGAAGTGAGTTTTGATGCGGAGGATGAAGTTCAGGCTGATAAATTTTTGAGTAGATTTGAGGAATATCAGTCAAGATTGGTGGTTGGGTTGCACACAGGCGCCGGAAAACTCCCAAACCGTTGGTATTACAAAAATTTTGTGAAGATAATTGAAGAATTAAAAGAGAACTATGATGCATGCATCTACCTGACGGGTAGCAGTGCCGACCACCCTGTAATTTCGAAAATCAGGGAAGAATTAAAGTTCACAGTTCACGAATTTATTGATAAAAGCATCCCTGAGGTAGCAGCTCTGATTTCCAAATCCGACCTGTTTATCACAAACGACACCGGCATAATGCACGTGGCCGGTTCCACAAGAACACCCCAGATATCACTGTTTGGGCCCACAAACCCTTTTGTTTGGGCTCCGATGGGAGTGGGTAAATTTTTCCTCCACCGGTCGGATATCATCGACGACATATCGATTAAAGAAGTGTCGGAGCTTGCAGGAAAGATACTTTCACAATCCCCTAAAATGAACAAAGATGTTTAAAAAGAATTTTGCTGTCCTCGATATTGGTTCCAACTCATTTCATATAATTATTGCAAATTCCCCCGATGGAAGAAGATTTGATGTAATCGACCGTGAAAAGGCGGTTCTTCGGCTTGCTTCAAAAGATGACAAAGGTGTCTCTTTCATAAAGGAACAGGACATCGAAAAAGCGATTAAACTTATCGACTTTTTTAAAACAAAAGCGATAATGAACAGAGCGGAGATTAAAGCCGTAGCCACAAGTGCCGTGAGGGAGGCAATAAACAAAGATCGATTTGTTGAAAGAGTTGCAGAAGCCACAGGTGTGGTGATTAATGTAATTGACGGGAAAGAGGAAGCACTGTATATCTACAGAGCAGCCCGGCATTTTATGCAATTCAAAAACAAAAATGTACTTTGTGTTGATATCGGAGGCGGTAGTACAGAATTTATTGTTGGTAACGATGTTGATCCCATTTTTTCTACAAGTTTAAGGATGGGTGCAGTCCGGTTTACGCGGGAGTTTTTCCCTGATTTTGTTGTCAGGAGACATAGTGTTATTGCAGCAGCACATTACGCAGGTGGAATGGTTGAAGCAATAAGAAGTGAGGTTCTTAATGCGGGTTACGAAACAGCCATCTTTTCAGCGGGTACTGCAAAATCGGTACTTTCGATGGCTGCAGCAAACGGATTAATAAAACCGGATGATAAGGTTTTTACTTATGGTCATTTGATTAAAATCCACGATTTTATACTTACAAGAAAAGAAATGAACGACCGCCTAATGATCGCTGGTCTGGAAGCAAAACGGGCAGATGTTGTGATTGCAGGTGTAATCATCCTTAAAGCCATTTTCGAAAAACTTGAAATCAAAGAAGCCTGTTATTCCGAGTATGCCCTCAGAGAGGGAGTTTTGTTGGAGCAAGTCCTTTTAATGCAGTAATCCAATAATCCTTCTAATGCAGTAATCCAATAATCCAATAATCCAATAATGGGTAGTTTGATAGATTTCTGCAGAGCTTTTACATGCCATATTACTGCATTACTGCATTATTGCATTACTGCATTAGTATGAATCTTCTCTGATTTTTGTGCATCTTATTTTAAAAACAAAGGAACAAAAAATGAGCTATTTTTTTGAAAAGACAGTTTCGACGGGATATGACGAAACTTTGGATGCAGTAACTGCGGCATTAAAGACCGAGGGATTTGGAATTCTTACAGAAATTGATGTGCAGGCGACATTAAAACTGAAATTAAATGCCGATGTAAGAAAATATAAAATTCTCGGTGCATGCAATCCACCTTCTGCACACAAGGCGATACAAATCGAGGAAAATATCGGTTTGATGTTGCCATGTAATGTGGTTGTTCAAGAGACAGAAGGCGGAAAGATCAAAGTGTCGGTTATCAATCCGACTGTGGCAATGTCTGCCATCGGTAATCAAAATCTTTCTGAACTTGCGGTTGATATAACCGCCCGACTTGAACGGGTAATAAACACTTTGGAATAAGATTAAATTAATGGCTGCTTTTGAAGATGAAAATTTAAAGCAGCCATTTTTTTTTGTAAAACTGTTTTTTTAGGTCACTAAATATTTGCAATTTTACATATGGAAGGGTAAAAATTTGTGTAAGAATTTTTACTGCCCATTTTGTTAATAACCACCCCTTTATTTCGAGAAAAGACGACATCGATCCGGTGACTGTTTTACTTAACGATTTCTTAACACGAAGTTTTAGCATTCCTAAAACTCCCACCCGTAATTTTAAAGACTTGATTTTTTATTTTACCAACAATCAAACAATAATCAGGAGCAAAGTATGAAGTTCTTTTACAGACTTTCATTGGCTGCACTGTTTTTAGTCATAGGTTCCTTACAGTTAAATGCACAAGTTACAACTGCAACTGTATTTGGAAATGTAAATGATGACAAAAATGCTGCTTTACCAGGTGTTGTGATCCGTGCAAAACATCTTCCTACAGGAACAGTTTACGGTACCACAGCAAGAGAGAATGGAAGCTATAATATATACGGCTTGAAACCCGGCGGACCATATGAAGTAATCGCTTCGTATGCCGGTAAAAAAACAGTCGAATTAAAAGGCGTTAATCTCGAATTGGGTCAGAATCTTCGTTTGGACTTTGTTATGGTCGAAACTTCACTGGTAACAGAAGAAGTTTTGGTTTTAGCAAAAAGTGATCCGATAATGACAGAAACCAAAACAGGTTCGGCTCAAACCGTAGCCACAGAGACAATCGAAAATTTGCCTACAATCAGCAGAAGATTTTCAGATTTCTCAAAACTATCCCCTCTTTTTTCAGGGTCTGATCTTTCAGCTGCTGGAAAATCGAGCAGATATAACAACATCCAGATCGATGGTACACAGTATAACGATCTTTTTGGTCTTGGCTCCTCGGGAACACCCGGTGGTCAGGCCGGAACAAACCCCATTTCCCTCGACGCTATCCAGGAATTCCAGGTAGTGGTTGCTCCTTATGATGTTAAACTTTCCGGTTTCACCGGTGGTGGTATCAATGCGATCACAAGATCAGGAACCAACACATTTTCAGGTTCGGTCTTTGGTTATGGAAGAAATCAGTCGTTTGTAGGAAAAAGCCCGGATGCGCTCAAAACTGCATATCCTGACTTTACTGAGTATCAGATTGGTGGAAGAATTGGTGGTCCGATTATGAAAGACAAACTTTTCTTCTTCGCAAGTGCAGAACTTACCAACTATACCAGACCTTATGCCAACACATCCCTTGCTACCGGAGCTGCAGGAATCAGCGCTTATGGTGATTCGATCTCAACTATCATGAGTGGTAAAGGTTATGATGCCGGTTCTTACGGATCTGTTGATCTTAAGAGGCCTTCAACAAAGATTTTTGCACGTTTGGATTTTAACCTTAACGAAAACAACCGTCTTACTTTAAGACACAATTTTGTTGATGGTGCTGATGACATTCTTGCAAACAGAAACAGAAACAATTATCTGACTTTTGGTTCTTATACCTACAGACTTGCTTCAGTTACAAATTCTACTGTTCTTCAATGGAACACAACAATCAGTAACAATATGTCGAACGAGTTAATTGTTGGTTATACCAGAATCAGAGACAAAAGAGAATTACCATTTGCAGAATCACCTGAAATTGAAATCAGACAGGGTGGAGTTACTTACACACTCGGTGCTGACAGGTTTTCACCTGCAAACAAACTCGATCAGGATATCATTGAATTTACCAACAACTTTACATGGAATATTGGCAATCATATCTTGACTTTTGGTACACATAACGAATTCTACACATTCTCGAACCTCTTCATCCGTTCATTCTACGGATATTATGTTTTCAACAGCTTTGAAGATTTCAAAAATTCAAAAGTTGGATCATATCAAAGAGCTTTTGCAAGAAGTGGCGATTCCTATGACAACAGACCTTCTGCTGATTTCAGTGCAAACCAGTTTGGTCTTTATGCACAGGATGAATGGCAGGTTAATGGTGCTTTAAGACTTACATTTGGTGTTAGAGTTGACATCCCTACCTTCCCTAAAACTCCGGCTGTTAACGATTCAGTTTCAAAATATTTCTCAGGCTATAGCACCAGTGGTGTTCCTGATGGAAAATTATTGTTTTCACCAAGAGCAGGATTTAACCTTTCTCTTACTGAAGACAGAGCTGCACAGTTAAGAGGTGGTCTCGGCATCTTTACAGGTAAAGTTCCTTATGTTTGGATTTCAAACAACTTTGCAAACACCGGACTTTTAACTGCAGAGTTATCAGGCGGTAACGGAACTGTTTTCTCAATCAACCCAAGAGTTCAGCCAAGAGTTGGTGATCCCGGAACAGGCGCACCAAATCTTCAGTCAGAAATCAACATGGTTGATCCTAACTTCAAATTTCCACAGTTGTTCAGAATAAACGCTGCATACGATCAAAAACTCCCTTGGGAATTTGTTGGATCACTTGAAGTAATCTATTCAAAAACACTTAATGAAGTAATGTATGAAAAACTGAATATCAGAAATTATTCAACTCCAACTACAATCGCTTCAGAACTTGGAAGACCTGTTTATGGTGGAACCGATGCAAAGAACAACAACTTTAGAGATGTCCTCTCACTGAAAAACACTTCAGAGGGATATCAGATGAACTTTGCCATTCAGTTCCAGAGATATGTTGCCAGAGGTTTGTCAGTTAATTTTGGTTATACTTATGGTATTGCTAAAGACATGAACAGCACAACCTCATCACAGGCTGTTTCTCAGATGAGATACAACCCTGTTAAAGGTGATCCCAACAACCCTGAGCTCGTTACTTCACTTTATGAAATCAAAAACAGGTTCTTTGCTTCAGTATCATATACACATGATTTCTTTGCAAATGCACCAACCACAATTTCCTTGTTCTACAACGGACAGAGTGGCGCTCCATTCTCTTTCACAGTTAATGGTGACTTGAATAACGACGGTTTTGATCAGAACGATCTGTTCTACATCCCAACCGCTGCTGAACTTTCAAGTGGATCATATCAGCTTGGTGCTGTAACCGGTGGTGCTTTTGTCCCATCAGCTGCAATGTACACCCAGCTTGAGTCATACATCCAGAACAACGAATACCTCAACAGCAACAGAGGTACAATTGCTGAAAGAAACGGCGCAAGAAATCCATGGAGAGACATCTTCGACTTAAGACTTGCTCAGGATATCCCGACTTTTCTTAATCAAAAATTCACCATAACCCTCGACATTTTGAATGTACTCAATCTTATGAACAGCGATTGGGGATACGACGAATCTGTATTCTCAACTTCAAATGTTGTAAGAATGATCAACAGAAGTGTTGGCGGAAAACCTGTTTATTCATTCTCAGCCCCAACTTCCAATCTTCCTTGGGCCCCGAGTGACATTAACAGTCGCTGGGCTATGCAACTTGGTGTGAGATACACATTTTAGGTATTAATTATTAATTATTAGGTATTAAGTTTAATAACTTAAGCTTTTACCAGACTATTAAAAGCTGCTCCGGAAACGGGGCAGCTTTTTTTATTTTAAATTGGATATAATTTTGGAAGGGATGTGTGTAAAATTAATCTATCAAGGCATCAATGAAAAGAAATATCGGCTATTTTTACTTCTCAGTAAAGCCCGAATCAGGAAAATTTAAATAATACCTGATACTTAATAATTAATACCTAAAATCAGTCAGGTATTACTTCAAGAGCAGGATGTACATCTCTTTTGAGAAGGCTTTCTATTGCAGAGAGGGTTCCTCTTTGTGCACTTGGGCAGCTTCCACAGGCACCTTGATAGCGAACCTTGAGAGAGTAGCCGTCAAGTCCCAGAATCTCTAGACCACCGCCATCATATGCAAGGGCGGGGACAACCTTTTTATTTAATACTTCAGATATCTGTTTTAGAAGTTCACTTGTGTTTTCATCCATACCTTCGGGTGTGGCTTCTTCAGGGATGAGTGTTTGATCAAATTTGCTTAGATAAGTAAGAAATGGTCTTTGAATCTTTCCCCAGTCGTAACCCTGTTTTTTTTCGATTGTAATAAATTTATCTGTGTAAAAAACTGAGGCAACACCTTCGAGAGCAAAAATGCCATTTGCAAGTGGATCATTTACGGCATCTTCAGGTGTACTGAATTGACGCGATGTAAAGTGAAGCAATTTCTGATTTAAGACAAATTTAATAGCGTGTGGATTAGGAGTAAGTTCAACATCAACTACGTGTAACATATTAACACCTCTGTACGGTATCGTACTTTGTTCTGCCTTTGGCAGGCGATTATTCAACTAAACAATTCAAATTTCCGTAATTTGCATTGCAATATAAATAATTTCCGGACCGTAAGATATGAAAAAAATCATGATAGTTTTCACCGGAGGCACCATTTCGATGAAAGTGGATGCACAAACCGGCGGCGCAGTTCCTCACCTGACAGGGGGTGAAATAATTGATATGATCCCGGAGTTAAAATCGCTTGGAAGGGTTGATTTCTATGATTTTGGGAAATATCCGGGTCCTCACATTACCCCGGAACTGATGTTTGAACTGGCATTAACAATTCAGCAGATGATCGATGAAAACGAATATGATGGTATCATAATTACACACGGCACCGACACACTTGAAGAGACAGCATATTTCCTCGATCTTTATCTTGAATGCCACATCCCTGTGGTTTTAACCGGATCGATGAGAAACAGTTCTGACCCCGATTGGGATGGTCCCGCAAATTTGATCGACTCAATATATACATGTCTAAATCCAAATTGCAGAGATATGGGTGTTTTGGTATGTTTAAATGGTGAAATCAATGCTGCAAGTGAGGTAACAAAAACCCACACCGAAGATGAAGAGACATTCGCTTCACTGGATTTTGGAAGTCTTGGATTTGTGGACAGAGGGAGAGTTATTCTGAATCGGGCACCTCGTCGACTTGAAACCATCAAAACAACCAAAATTAATTCAAATGTTGATCTGTTAAAATGTTACGCAGGGATGACCGACAAGTTTTTTAGATATTCGGCTGATTGTGGAGCAGATGGAGTGGTGGTTGAAGCTTTGGGTGTGGGGAATGTACCCCCGGCAGTGTTTGAGGGAATTGAGTATGTATTGGAGAAGGGGATTCCTGTCGTTTTGGTGTCACGCTGCCCTGCGGGAGAAACCGATGACATCTACAGTTACCCCGGAGCCGGAAAGTGGTTAAGGGAGTCGGGGGTTTTATTTGCTGAATACTTAAATGGGCAGAAGGCAAGAATAAAACTTATCCTTGCCCTCGGTAAAACCACTGATCCCGCAGAACTGGAACGGATTTTTTATTAGGTGGCGAACCGTGTTTCTATTTTACTATAATCACCTGATTTCGATATAGTTATTCGATTCGGGAATTGTTCTTCAACATCTTTGTTGTGTGCCACTATAAATACCTGATTGAACCATTTAGAGATATTGTGAAGAGAACTCATCAATTCACCCCGGCGATTTTCGTCCTGTGAGCCAAAAACCTCGTCGAGTGCGAGAAAACCAAGGTTGCCACCACCATTATTTTTGATGATATACTGGCTGATTGCAATTCTCAAACATACTGCCACCAGGTCTTTTTCACCACCTGAAAGAGTTTCAACCAGAACTTCCTTATCGTCACGATTTACGAATATTTCAAATGATCCCTGATCGATTCTGAGGTTGTCGTATCTTTCTCCGGTTATTTGCCTGAAAAGTTCATTTGCTTTCGTTGAAATCCCCGGTAGGGCAGTTGACATCACCTTCACCTTAAACAAATCTATCATTCCATTGTATCGTCTGTACAGTTCCAATTCATTTACTTTTTCCCGGTATTCAGATTTGCGAACTTCATTATCGTTGATTCTGGAGTCGATGTTATTAATTTCTGTTTTTACAGAGTTAAGCTCAACATTTGTTGAATTGTGTTCATTTACAGCTTTCAGGTGTTCAGCATCTTTTAATCTGAAGTCTGATTCACCGACTGTGATTAAATCTTTGTTGAAATCAAGATTTGATTGTTCTTGCTGTTTGAGAAGTAGTTTGCTGTTTAGCACCTGCAATTCAGCTTGAATTTCCACAAGTTTTTGCTGTTTTGCGGGTAGAGTCCCAACTTTCCCCATCATTTTTTGATATCGGTTATTCTCAATTTTTGTTGCATCAAGTTGTTCAACAACATCGTTATACTTCAGCTGATCAAAATCACGGTTTCCCACTGCATTCAGATCATGATCGGCTGAGTCGATAGCCTGTTTCGTTGATTCAATTTGGGCAGTCAGATTGTTTTTCAGAGCGATATCAGTTTGTAACTTTGATTTTCGACTGACTAAAGCCTCTCTCTCAGTCTCGATAACCTTCATTTCATTCTGTTTTTTACTTAGAGAATCCTGTAGTTCGGAGAGTCTAACAGAAACTTGACTGATTTTGTCATTAAGACTACTGATTTCTGAATTATACTTTGTAACGAGAAGCGGTTTTTGAGTGCCAAGCTCTCTTTCACATTCAGGACAGGGGGCAGATTCATCGAGACCGTTGATATGTTTTAATCTTTTTTCCTTTTCCTTCAACTGCGACTTATAGCCGGCGATTTCTCTGTCGAGGTCACTTATGTTGGCGTTAAGGATATTAATATTCTCTTCGAAGTTTAGTTTTAGTTGGTTGTTTGTGGTTAACAACCCCTCTACACCAGTATTAGTAGTAATTGAAGCTTCTATATCTTTAAGTTTTTTCTCAAGTTCCAGGAGGGAAAGTTCCAGCTTTGTCTTCCCAGCTTGAATACTGTCGTAGCGTGTTTTATTCTCCTTTTTGCTTTGCAAGTCCAACAATTCAGCTTCCAGTTTTGACAATTGAGCCACGACAGGAGCGAGTTTTTGCGCCTTAATTTGTAGTTGAGTCAATTCTGTAATTTCCTGATTTGTCGAGTTAATCATCTCATTTGAGTTCAAAATTGAAGTTTTTAGCCCGGTTATAATTATCTCAATTGCCGTGAACTGTTGTTCTATTGCCCTCAGATTGTCCAAACTTTTGCGGGCATTTTCTTTCTTTTTAAGCATTGAAGTTACAACTTTTGCTTTGTCTGCGAGTTGAGATTCGAGGGTTTCAAGTTGTGATAATTTTATTTTCTTCAACTCATCCAGTTCATTTGCCACTTCATCTGAAACCAGCTTTTGGGAGAGGTCCTGAACAACGGCATTTTTCGCTTTAATAATTTCGCCTACTCTTTTGCTTAGTTTATCGAGTCTGTCGAACCCGAGCATCTTTCTTATTTCCAACTCCCGTTCTTTTATTCCCGAAGCGATCAGACCGGCGGTCTCTTTTTGTTTGGCAAAAAAGGAGTTGATAAAACTTTTCCTGTCAACTTTTATAATTTTATGGACATCTTTCCTCACATTCACAACCTGCTCACTAATTACTTCATAGTGATCCGGTGTTAAAGACTCGTTCCATTTATAAAATGTGGCAGAGGCAGTAAGGTTTTTGTTTCCCGCCAGGGTTCTTGTTATCTTATAGATTTCACCTCTCTCTGCAAACTCAAGGATAACTTCCACCTTCTCTTTATCACCGGCTTTATCATTCTTTAGGAGCGGAAGTGCAACATCGGCAGATGAACCAAAGAGGGCAAATGTGATAGCGTCAAAAATTGTGGATTTCCCGGCACCATTACTTCCCACAAGTCCGGTTAAACCATCGGGGAAGTTTATAAATACATCGCGGTATTGTTTAAAATTTTTCAGAGAGAGAGTCTTAATTATCATTTCCACCATCCTGTGCTATAATATCATCAAATAATTCTTTAGTGAGTTCTTCAAATTTTTTGAATTCCTCTTCATCCGTGAATCCGGCTCTAAGGTCGGCAAGAAGTTTATCGACCAACGACTCACCTCCATCATTGTCATCAGATTCGACAGGAGTTTGTCCTTCCAATAGTTTCTTTAATTTTAGAACCAGACAATCTCCTGTAATTTCTAAAATATCGTCGCGCATAATTTCATAATATCTTGTATCCTTAACCTTCCCCAGTACCACCTTCACGATTGCCTCTTTCAGGTCTCTTCCTTTTGTAATCTTACGAATCTCGTCAAGGATAGCTTCTTTTGTTTTTTTCGAACAGTCATTGATTGTGATATTCAGATATTCCCTGGTCTCAATTTTTTGAAAGTTTAGTGTTGTTTTATCACCATCAATGGTTACTTCAACAAAACCTTTGTCGTGATCGGCTTCACTCGCGTTGATTCTTTCAGTAGAGCCAGAATAACAGACATTTCCATAGCTCTTCATATGGTTAAAGCGATGCCAGTGACCGAGAGCCACATAATCAAAATCTTTCAGCACCTCAAGTCTGTCCGCAGGGAACATACCTCCGCCCGGTTCCTCTTCCTTGAAGATTGAGACCGGCATTGAAAGGTGCATCATAAGGATATTGGGTTTTGTTTTGTCGATTACGGCAATCTTGTTGATTTCTTCAAGATGATTTTGCGAGAAGTTGATGTGGGGAAGGGCATGGAGAATAAAAGTACCACAATCCTGAACAGTATATTTTTGGTCGTAAAAAATTTTGCAGCCCGGAAACATTTCATAAATTTCATGAATGGCGCGGGTATCTTCCGACTTTGGCAGGTCGTGGTTTCCGGCGATCATATAAAAAGGGATTCCTGCATCTGAAAGTCGTTTAAATTGTTTAGCGGCTTCAATAATCGCTTTGTTGTAGGGTGATGGGCGATGGAAAAAATCGCCGGTGTGGATCACAAAATCGGGTTTTGATGCAATTGCGTGGTCTATAACTGCGGCTACAGTTTTATAGGCATCTTCTTCCCGTGCCTTTTGAACAGAAAAATCGTCAGAAGTATAATCAACAAACCCCAAATGCGAATCTGAAAAATGGATAAACCTTAATTTCATATTTCTGTGTTCCTCGTTTTATTCTTTAAAATTTCTCATAATATTATAGAATGGAAACTTAAACATTTTTCCGGATCGAAATCAAGAAAAAAGTATCACATCCGTTTTTTTTATTTTTGTGTAATTTAAAAGTCGTTATTAATAAAATTATGAATTTTCATTTCGTTCGAAGAGGTTGAGAAAATTTCGGGTCAAACGTTTGACGACCCGTATAGAACCAAAAGGTTAAAAATCATGCTAAAATCTAAATATACTCTGATATTAATAGTATTTATGTTGATCTCATTTACTGATACTTTTTCTCAGGAAAATCAGACAAACAACTCCAAAGTTAATCCGCCAATCTACATTGCTTTCCTTTGGCACATGCATCAACCGATCTACTGGCCCTACGAAAGTGTGGTTCAAACAGATGCAAACGGACGCTTTCCATTCTCAGTAACAGACATTCATAACCAAAGAACAGGTCCCTATACATCCTGGCCTAAAAATGCAGTTCAAAAAGGTATCAGTGCAAATATGCCCCACTTTGGGTCGCAGGTGAGTTTCACAGGTTCACTAATCGAGAATTTGAATGCACTTGAAGCAAATGGAAATGGCAATTTTTTCAATTGGAAATCAAATTGGAATTTTATTAAAAACCAGACCACTTCACTTGGTAATTCGAGGATGGATATGGTTGGTTTCGGCTATTTCCACCCGCTGATGGGTTTGATCGATTATAAAGATATCAGAATGCAAATTCAGTGGCACAAACAGATTTTTGCCCAAAACTTTCCGGGAGGTTATTCAAAAGGTATCTTCCCGCCTGAAAACGCATTTGTTGACAGGATGATCCCTGCTCTCGCAGATGAAGGTCTCAACTGGGTTTTAGTGGATAATGTCCATTTCGACAGGGCAGCACAGGGATATCCTTTTAACACGGGTGGTAACATCTATGAACCAAACAAAGCTGATGTGCTTAATCCCAATCCCAATGACTGGCTGGCACTTCAGAATATCTGGGCTCCAACAAGAATTTCGGCGGCCTGGGGTCACAGACCTCACTATGTTGAATATGTTAATCCCGCAACGGGACAAAAATCGAATATCATTGCAATCCCGGCATCCCGCTATCTCGGAAACGAAGATGGAAGAGGTGGATTTGGGGCTTTAAATTACGAATCGGTAATCAGTCAGTTTGAACAGTTTAACACCGACCCAACAAAACCGATATTAATTGTTTTACACCACGATGGTGATAATTACGGTGGTGGAACAGATTCATATTACGGATCAAACTTTCAAAATTTTGTAAACTGGTTAAGTGCAAATCCATCAAGATTTGTTTGTACAACAATAGAAGATTACCTCGAAATGTTCCCTCCTGACTTAAATGCCCCAATTCATATTGAATCAGGAAGCTGGTCGGGTGCCGATAATGGTGATCCTGAGTTCAAAAAATGGCTTGGCGATCCGGGAAGTGATGGTTACAGTCCAGATATTAACAGTTGGGGTGTTTTAACTGCAGTTCAGAACCATGTTGCGATGGCGGATAATGTAAATCCGAGTGCAACAAACACTTACAATGCCTGGAAATATTTACTTGTTAGTGAAGCTTCCGATTACTGGTATTGGGATGGTTCACTCGGCGGAATTTGGGATTCAAACCCTACTCGTGGCGCCAATCAGGCGGTGAATTTTGCAAACAGTGTTATCACCGGTGCACCCGACAATACCAAACCAACAATTTTTATTCCACAAAGAGAACCTTATAATCCCGGTGCAACCGAGTGGAACCAGCAGCAGCCTTCCGATTTTAAGGTATGGACTTATGCCTACGATGTAAAAGGACTCAAATCTGTAAAACTCTATTATCGTGAAGATCTTGATGGCGAAAACTCACTGTCTTCAGTTCAGAATGAGACTTATGCAGGCGGTGCAGAAGTTGGAGCATGGACAACAATAGACATGCCCGGTGTGACAAAAATATCGATGACCAATCCGATGCCCCTCGTAAAAGCAAAAGAGTATTCTGCTGTTATCGCCGGTATTTCAAACAAACTTGTAGATTATTATGTAGAAGCCATCGATAGTAATAATAATGTTGCTACCACGCCAATTCAGCATGTCTGGGTTGGGGCATATACACCCGGTGGCGGTGGTGGAACGGGTGTGAGTACCATTACATGGATGCCATCGGCCCCCACAAAAAATGATACAATTACTGTCACAATAACCAAAGCTGTTCAGGGAGCAAAACTTCATTGGGGATTAAATCCACAAGGTTCAAACTGGACAACACCAAATCAGGTCTATTGGCCTACGGGAACAGTGTTGTTTAACGGAACAGGGCCGGCGGTTGAAACTGCATTTGCCGGTCCATCATCCGACAGTCTGCTTACAATCAAGATTGGTCCTTTTAATAACAGTGCCCAGGAAGTTAACGGGGTTGCCTTTGTAATTCACTACAACGACAATACATGGAACAACAATAACGGTCAGGACTTTAAGATCAACTTTGGTGGTGGTGGAACAGGAAGTAACTTTGTTATCGATGGTGTGCTCGATCAACAGGCTGTTTCAGTAGGATCAAACAGCGGAGCAAATCTCTATCTGGGATGGAATAATGGTAACTTGTATGTAGCAACCCAGGCAGCTCCCACTCAAGGGAAAGATGTTTTTATTGTAATTTCCGACTCCCTTAGAAACCCAATCCCGGCAATGTGGGCAAAAGGTGGAACAGTCCCTGGATGGTCACTATACCTCGCAAACGAGAGCACCAACAACTATACCGCATGGTTTGATGCTTCGTCAAATCCTGAAAAAGCGTCAGGACAAACCCTTGAAGGACTTGTGAACATTCAGAATGAGTTTGGTTATACTCCTTCGAAGCTTTACATCGCCGTACTTCAATACGGGACACAAGATGCCGGAGCACTTCAAAATCAGGTACCGGCAGGAAACGGTAATGGAAATGTTGAATCCGGAGAACTTTACCAGTTTGATTATACACTAACATCTGTTAAAGAGATAAGTCTTAGTGATTTAACTCCATCGGATTATGGATTAAGTCAAAATTTCCCAAATCCATTTAATCCATCTACAACTCTTCAATATTCTGTGAAAGAACCGGGAAAAGTAACACTTGCAGTTTACGATGTATTGGGAAGACTTGTCACAACAATTGTGGATGAATTTAAACCTGCCGGAACTTATGAAGTAAAATTTGATGCCGGTAAACTCACAAGTGGAGTTTATTTTTATTCATTATATGTGAATGGATTCCGTGAAACCCGGAAGATGATCCTTAATAAATAGTTAAATTTTTTAGAATATGTTGGAATCCAATAATCCAATAATGCAGTAATCCAATAATGTGGATGAAATATAATATTAAATCCTCCCCTCTACTTTTAGGAGAGGGGCCGGGGGTGAGGTCCAAAATCGTGACTTCCCCCTTGTGACCAAACGAACATGCCCCAAAAATAATCGACGGTTCATCTTTGTAGATAGTTTTCTACATGTTAAATTTAATGGCTGAATTAAAATTATTCCGCAGGACGAATTCCAAATATATTAACGGAAGAAAAATGGATTTTAATCAAATCAAACTTGCAGTTTTAGGGGTTGGAAATTGGGGCAAAAATCACCTGAAGACCGCCGCATCACTGCTCCCCCCTGAAAACATAGTTGTGTATGATCCGGGCTTAAAAACCCGCGCTACTGTTTCGGCAATTTCTGATAAAATCAAAGTTGTTGATACTCTCGAAGAAATAATAAATGATCCTGAAATAACGACAGCAATTGTCGCCACACCTGCTCAGACCCACTATTTTGTTGCAAAAAGCCTTCTTGAAGCCGGAAAACATGTTTTGGTTGAAAAACCCATCACTCTTTATTCAAAAGAAGCTGAGAATCTGGTACATATAGCTGCGAAAAACAACCTCAGACTTATGGTTGGTCATGTTTTACTTTATCACGAAGCAGTTAAACACATCAAAAATGCTGTTGGAAAAGAGTTGGGTGAACTTCAATATATCTACAGCAACCGTCTTAATCTTGGGAAAATCCGTTCTGAAGAGAATGCTCTTTGGAGTTTTGCTCCCCATGATATTGCCATTATCCAGTTTATCATCGGCACCAACCCGATAAATGTACATGCTCAGGGTTCTGCCGTAATTCAACCAAATATCGAAGACTCCACAGTTACATTTCTCAATTATCCCGGAAATATCTCGGCACACATCTTTGTGAGCTGGCTCCATCCTTTTAAGGAACAGAGACTTGTGGTTATCGGAAGTGAAGGAATGTTTGTTTTTGAAGACAGTCTTCCCGACAATAAACTTAAGTTCTACAAAAAAGGATTCAGGAAAGTTGATGGACAGCTTGAAGCCTTTGATCAGTCGTTTGAAGTGGTACAGTATGAAAACAAACCACCTTTGGCTGAAGAACAAAAACATTTTTATGAGTGTGTGTTAACAGGAAAAACTCCATTTTCAGATGGTGTTCACGCCCTCGAAGTCTTAAAAATTCTTGAACAAGCCCAGGAAAGGTTATCAGAATGAGTGAAAATAAACCCCCCTATGTAAATCAATATGCAGTTGTTGATGATGGTGTTGAACTTGGTTTCAATACAAAAGTCTGGCATTTTTCTCATGTACAGTCCGGTTCCAAAATTGGGAATAATGTAATTCTTGGACAGAATGTAAATGTTGGAAACAATGTAACCATCGGTAATTTTGTTAAAATACAAAACAATGTGTCCGTTTATGAAGGTGTAACCCTCGAAGATTATGTTTTTTGTGGACCCTCCATGGTATTCACAAATATCATCGACCCAAGAAGTAAATACCCACAGGTAGGTGCAAAATATTATTTAAAAACCCTTGTTAAAGAAGGTGCATCACTTGGTGCAAATTCAACAATCGTTTGTGGAAATACAATCGGTAGATTCGCTTTTGTTGGTGCGGGAAGTGTAGTCACAAAAGATATTCCTGACTTTGCACTTGTTGTGGGAAATCCTGCAAGAATTATCGGATGGATGAGCGAAGCCGGTGTCAGATTAAAATTTGATGAAAATGGCGAAGCCTTCTGCGAAAAATCGGGTAAAAAATATAAATTTGAAAATGACATAGTGAAAGAAGTAGAGTAATATGAAAGTACCATTGTTAGATCTTAAATCGCAGTATCTTTCCATGAAAGATGAATTGGATGCTGCTCTTATCGGTGTTGCCGAATCAACTGCTTACATCATGGGACCTGCCGTTAAAAAAATGGAAGAAGAAATGGCTCAATTCCTCGGCAGTAAATATGCCGTGGGTGTTTCATCAGGAACAGATGCCCTTCTGCTTGCTCTTATGGCAATTGGTGTTGGAAAAGATGATGAAGTTATCATGCCAACATACTCATTTTTTGCAACTGCAGGAGTGGTTGCCAGATTAAATGCAGTTCCTGTATTGGTTGATTCCGATCCTGTAACTTTTAACATCGACCCAACTCAGATTGAAGCAAAAATCACTTCAAAAACTAAAGCTATTATTCCGGTACACCTCTACGGTCAATCAGCCGACATGGAACCGATTATGGCAATTGCAAAAAAACACAATCTTCGTGTAATTGAAGATGGTGCCCAGGCTATCTCAGTACAATATAAAGATGGCAGACAAGTTGGAAATATTGGTGATATCGGCTGTTTCTCATTTTTCCCAAGCAAAAACCTCGGTTGTTTTGGCGATGGTGGACTTGTTGTAACCAACGATGATGAACTTATTGACATGATCAGAATCATGAGAGTTCATGGTGGAAAACCAAAATATTATCACAAAGTAATTGGTGGCAACTTCCGTTTGGATTCAATTCAGGCTGCTGTTCTCTCCGTAAAACTTCCACATTTGAATGACTGGTCAGCAAAAAGACGCGAAAACGCTGCTTATTACACAAAACTGCTAATTGAAGCGGGTCTTGCTGAAGAAGCAGGCAGAATAAAATTTGACGACAAAAACAAAGTCCTTATTCCAAAAGCGGTTTATGAAGGTCCGGGATTGGTAAATTACCACATCTATAACCAGTATGTACTCCGTGTTGAGAGAAGAAATGCATTGCGGGCATTCCTTACTGAAAAAGGAATTGGCAATGAAGTTTATTATCCTGTTCCATTCCATCGCCAGGAGTGTTTTGCACATCTCAATCTAAAAGATGAGGATTACCCTGTCGCAAACTGTGCCGCAACTGATTCATTTGCAATTCCAATCTATCCTGAACTTACAAAGGGAATGATGGAATATGTAGTTGCCTCCATTGCAGAGTTCATCAAAACATCTGACAATCTTCCTATGGAATGTGGTCACTGCGATTGTATGAACAGATAGTTGATCAGATAGTATTTTGACTTCTGAATTATAACTCAGATCGTTAAAAATTTAAGGCTGTCATCAGAAATGGTGGCAGCTATTTTTTTGCGAAGTGTGAGTTGAGAGAGGAATGGAACGCGGATAAAACGGATAAGGCGGATAAACGCGGCTGGTTCTATTTTATTAAGAGCCTTATTTTTCCCTATACGTGTCCGAATATTAAATTATTGTAAAAAATATTATATAACTGTTGACTTTAAATTTTAATTTCACTATCTTTGAATAAGTCATTTGCCAACTTATTTAAAGGAACAATCGGAAACACAACCATACTAAAAAAAGAAGAGTTAAAATTCTCTTCAAGTCATTAAGAATTTAACCTTTTCAGGGTGTTACAGGGGTAACTTCAAATTTTTCATATCTCTCATCCCACCCAAAAAGCGCACCAAAGCAAATAGGGATAGTTTACTAATCCACCTTGCTTTTCAGTTATAAACTGAAGTTATTGTCAAAAAAAAACAAATATTAACGTGAGATTAACATGAAAAGATTAGCTATCATAATAGCACTTGTTGTTATTATTACCCCCCTCCATATATTTGGACAAATGGGTAAAACAAATTTTCCCCTAATTTCCTTCTTTGACGGTTACGTCAATTACCGAATACAACCTTTCAATTGGGGTGATCCTTTTGATACAACCAATCTAAGTTTGAGAGCAAAAGAACTCAGCACTATGATGGATACCCTGGGAATTACACATTCTGTTTCCTGGGCAGATCAAACAAGCACAACCCCGAGTGACTACAACAGTAATCGAAAAATCCTTGATATGCACTTTGAATGGTGCAAAGATTCTCCCGAGATTCTTGGAGTTGAAACAGGGAAATACTCAAAAGCGCAAGGTCAGGATAAAAACAGTTATCCTTTCCAGGTTGGAAGACCTAGTAATTTCAGTCTCTCCAAAGCGTACAATTTTGGTTTTGGTCATGAAGACCAAACAAGTGTCTGGTTTATGAACACACACACAGACCTGGTACCATCCTGGGTTGTAAATAAAATTACAGGGATCGATACAACTATTGATGTTTTTTCGGAGTCATACGATGTTCGGAAAGCGGTTCCTTCCTCAAAGGAAGACTTTGTGAAGTTTTACATGTTATACGGGAAAATAGGTAGGATACTATTCACAAACGCCAACGAACAACATTACATCTCACTTAGAGGTATGATTGGACCAAGTACGCTACCTGATACAACTGTAATACTTAGAGTGCAACTGAAAATTGTTCCTGCCTCGGGAGCACAAGAATCAGGAGGTGTTTTTAATCCTCAACTTAATTCACATGGTCCTTCCAAAAGTAACAACTTGGAAAGTGTCCCTGCCAGATCGTTTGAAATGGTAGTGAGAAAGGGGGATTTATCTTCTACCAATATGGGATGGGTTACTTTAACAGACACGGCATTTCATTTCAGGGACTATTCAAATGATATAGCCGGAAAGGTATTTGAAGTTGGTATCCGATATGAGAATAAAGTGACTACTTACATTGATGCAATTAGCATAAATGATCAACTTTATCAAGAATTTTTTAATGATCCGATACTTCGTGACGCAATTAAAAATCAAATTAATGCGAAAAAAGATATAGTTGGCGGTAATCCACTATTTGAAACATTTTATTATGATGAACCTTTCATGCTTTCAGCGCAGGTAAGGAAATCATATACGGACTTTGTTCGAGAGGACATGCCATCTGGAAAAAGTTTTGATTTATCAGGAGCCTCAGGTAACTATTGGAGATGGCATTTCCGATTCGACCGTGAATATGCAAAAAATGACATAACCGGTTTTTACAAAAACAGTTTGATCTTCAATCACTATCCATTCAGTCTGGCATTAAAACACGGCTATGAGACCGGGGGTCAGGCTGATGTTCAGGCAGCATTAAATAATCTGATTGAATATCGAAATGAAAGAGTTCTTCCCTCAGGCCCTGAGGACCCGGAACAATTTATGGGACTTGTTACAGCGATTGATGCAGCTCAAAATTTTACACCTGAATTAAATGATGATATCCCGTTAATTCATACATTGCAGGTTTCAGGCATCAGACATTTTGATCCTGTCACACAAACTTATAGACCCGGACCATTTGGATTACGCATACCATCAAGGCAGGAAATTGAAGTGCAGGGTAATCTGGCATTAACATTTGGTGCTAAAGGATTCATGTTCTACATGATCCCGACCCGCATTGATCCCTGGGGTATGGCAACATATGGAGTGTTTGATGACGAATACAATCCATACAATGAATCCTCTCCAAATATTGCCAAAGCGAGGGCAGATAATCCACAGGTACCAAACCCAAGATATTGGGCATTAAAGGACTATATTAACTTCTTAAAACCGATTGAAAACTGGTTCTTGCGTACAACATGGGCAGGAACATTTTCAGGTAATACACAAAGTTACAGAATGAATGCACGAAAAGATTGGATTGATGGAGTTTATACCAAGATTGACAGTCTGGGAGAAGACTTCGGTGATTATTCATACACCGAGACAGGCATGTTACAGTTGACGAAGTTCAACGATCCAAATACGATAGAACCTGATACTTTGTTTCTATATATCACCAATAAATTAGTGGATCAGTCAGCGATTGATTCAACTGCGAGTACCAGATTCGTAAGAGTGTATCTTAAAGATTTGGGTTTAACTTATAATAATTATTCAGTGATAGACATGACAAGTGCGAGTCAACCAATAATTGCCTCTTTATCTGAAGGTCTTCATGGAGACTATCGCTACTTTGAGACCAAAATCACGGGTGGTGGTGGAAAACTGATAATGATCACTCCAACAATCTATACCGGTGGAGTGTTTCGTGAAGATGAGACTATCTCCAGAGATGAAACAATCAATAAAACCATACACATGAAAGACCACAATCTAACCGTTAATAGCGGAGCAGATATGACTTTCAAAAATTTCTCCAAATTGATTGTGGAAGATGGAAAATTGACTGTTACAGGAAGCGTCGGCAACAAATCCATATTGAATTTTGAATCAGTAAACTGGACAGCCAACAATGGTATTTTTGTTTACAGACAACCGGTTAAGATGAATTATGTGGAGATAAAAAACGCAAACTGTGGGCTATACAGCCATGTCAGTCCCGGAGACACCATTGATAATACAACAATCACTAACACTAATGTCGGGATTAGTCTGTATTATAGTTATAACTATGGACAGGACAGAACAGTGATTAGAAACAGTACGATCACAAATGCAAATCTCTGGGGAATAACAATGATTGGTTCCCGTCCAAGACTTCACGACAACTATTTTGGCAGTTCAAATGGCAAAGGTATCAATGCAATAACAGCCTCTGCTCCAAAACTTGTTTTCTCCGATTCTGCAGATGGAAACAACCGATTTGAGAATGTAAAATACTCCATTTACTCTCTTAACTCACAACCAATACTGGGGAAAGCCAACAGTAGCGAATATTTTGGAAACAACTGTTTTACGGGAGATCAGCTAAGCTTATGGGCTATTAACGAGACACCAGGATTGGACTATGAGATTGAAGCTTATGGAAATGACTGGGGAGAATCAGAGCCTGAAAAGTTCCATATTGAAGCAACAGGCGGGATCACGGTTCTTACAGATGGCTTTCACAACAACTGCTCAGGGACATGGTTAAGTGCGGGTAAGGGTAAAGATGCAGGATTAAGCCCCAAGTTCATGGACAATGGAGACCCTGACAGTCTGAAGAATATTCTTTTAGAAGCTAAACAATTGATATCTGTTGGTATGAGAAGAGAAGCCAAAATATTGCTAACTTCTATTATTAACGGCAATTGTGGTGTTAACATTAAAAAATCTGCTGTATCAATGCTTCCGGAAAGTTATGAACCTGAAAGTATCAATGAACTGACTACGGATCTGCTGACCATAAGAAACATAACCGGATTGTTTAACTCAACAACAATGTTGTTGATGCATATTGATACAGATAACTTTATCAATTACAAAAAGGATATTTTCACAGGAAGCTCAGGGAAGATGCAGCAAGGTACCGGAGAAGATGAAATAATAATGACAGCATTTAATCTTTTGGTTGAAGAGAAATACAAAGCTTCAAACATTGCGGATTCAGCAGGTGTTATTATTCCAATGCTCAACTTCCTGAACAACAGCTATCCGGCTTCTGCATATACTGAACAAGCCAACTTATTATATTCAACCGATATTCCTGAAAACACAATGTCGTTGAATGCCCCCGGAAAAGGTGGAACAGTTGCTACAACAGAGAATGAAGAGAATTTATTCCAATATAAGTTGTACAACAACTATCCCAATCCCTTTAACCCTGCAACTGTTATTCAGTATTCACTTAAAGAACAGAGTATGGTTTCAATCTCAATCCATGATATACTCGGGAGAAATATACTTGAGAAATCACTTGGAGAAATGAATTCAGGATTCTACGATTGGAAGTGGGAGGGGATAAATAAATATGGTGAAAAAGTTTCAAGTGGTGTATATATTCTGACACTCGATGCAAAAAGTCTTCAAAGTGATACACACTTTAAGAACACCATCAAACTTATGTTGGCAAAATAAGGAGTTCTACAGATGAAGAACTACATTAAATCAATCATTATAACGGTGGTGCTCTGCACCACCGTCTATTCACAATTGGATTCGATAGTATTTGTAAAGTGGGGATGGCATCAAAATACTCCATTTCGTGTTTGTGATGATCAGAACGGGGATGGGTTCAATGATATTATGCTCGTACAACTCGAGGAGAATCAAGTATATTGTAGGATATTTCCCGGTGGTCAATTAATGGACACAATACCATTTTGGCAGGTAAAAATTGGTTTTACTGCGGTTACGGTTGACATCAATGGAGATGGACATCGAGACATTGTTACTTTTCCATATGTTGAAGCAAGCCACCTGGCGGTTTATTTTGGAGGACCTTTGTTGGACACAATTCCTGATTACCTGATTCAATTTCCGGTTCCTTCAACTGCAACCGGAAAAATTGTAAATAGTGCGGGTTCTCGAATAGATATGAATGGAGATGGAATTGAGGAACTTGCCTATTGGTACGGACAATGGCCCAACGACACACTCTATTTTTATGAAACAGGTTCAAAGTTCACCGGTGAACCAAAACAAAGATATGCCGGTGAGTTATTTAATCTAAAAATGGGTGGAAATTTAAACTTTGGAGACTTGAATGGAGATGGATGTACTGATCTATGGATTACATTCCATGATCCCTCAGGTGATTATACCAAATCAAGATATAATGTAGTATATGGTGATCCGGACTTTAGTTTAGTGGAAAGGTTTAGTTATCAACAAGATATTACCGGCAATATTGGCGAAGGATTCACAAATACTTCCAAAATAATTGCAGATTTTAATGGTGATGGGAAGGATGACTGGTTACACCCAAACAATGGACAATACCTCTATTTTTATGGGTATATGGTTAACAGCGGTGGTTATCCACCAACTGAGTTTCCAACCGCATACAGGGGACTAAACACCCAGGATAGGGGACCACTTCCTGGACTTAAAATGGATGTTGGTGATGTAAATGGAGATGGTATAAAAGACCTTATGCTCTCCATCGGTTACTCAGAACAATGGTTGTGGCTCGGTGGTATTCCCAAATGGGGAAACACAGCAAACAAAAAGTATAATGGCGCCACAGGGAGGGGTTTTGTAGGGGATGTATCAGGAGACGGAGTTGATGATCTTGCACTTGTATATGATTATGAAGGCTATTCATCAGGTTACGGTTATGCAGTAATAGTAGCCGGAGACAGGAATCTGGTTTCTGTTCAGGATGAAAATCCCGCATCAGTTCCATCATCATTAAAGGTGGAAGCATATCCCAACCCGTTTAATCCATCAACAAAAATAAAGTACACACTTACCACAACGGGAATAGTAACACTTTCAGTAGTTAGTGTATCAGGAGAACTGATTGAAAAACGGGAACTCGGCGAAATATCTCCCGGAAGTTATGAAGAAGAGATAAACCTCGGTTCTCAGAACGCTGCGTCGGGAGTCTATTTTGCAGAGATAACGCTAGAAACAGGTTCAGAAGTAAAAAAGGAGAGAGTAAAACTTCAATTACTGAAGTAACAAGACCTTTATTCAAAAGCTGTCATCAGAAATGATGGCAGCTTTTTTTTGTTTAGTAGCGAAGGTGCGAAGAATCGGAGTTGCGGAGAATCAAAGTATCGGAGAATCAAAGTAGCGAAGTAGCAAGGGCTCCCCATTGGGTTGGAACCATGAAGGAGATGAATATTCTAAAAAAAATATTAAATTGTAACCGCTTTCAGAAAAAATGATGAAGAATGAAAAGAGAAAAAGAATCAACCATTTATGATGTTGCGCGGATAGCCCGGGTCTCGATTGCCACGGTATCGAGGGTGTTTAACAAAAGTTCACTTGTCACGGATAAAACAGTGGCACATGTGCTTAAAGTGGCAAAAAAGCTCAATTTTTCACCAAGCGCTTCAGCTCGTGGTCTTAGTGGAGGAAAACAGGAGACAATTGGAATAATTCTGCCTGTGTTATACGGTAATCTTTTTTCGGAATTCATTTATTCAATTCAAGCACTTGCCGAGGCAAGAGGATATGATATTGTTGTCGCCGGTCAAAAAGGTTCACCGGAAGAGTTTTTTACAACGGTGAAAAAACTAAGCACAAAAATTGACGGTTTAATCCTTATGTATCACATTGAGGGAATTAAAAGGGAGATGGCGCGAAGGTTTCCTAAACTGCCAAACATCGTTCTGAGCAGATTTGTGAAATATCGGGAGCATGTTGATCTGGTATTGGATAATTTTAGCGGTGCCTTTATGGCAACAGAACATCTGATAACGCAGGGGAACAGGAAAATCGCTTTGATAAAAGGGGAGGAAGGAAACATCGATGCGATTGAACGGACAGAAGGTTTTCTTTCCGCAGTTCGTAAATTTGGAATTAAAAAGAATGATGTCGAAATCCTTGAAGGTACTTTCCGACAGATATCAGGGTACAATGCTGTTCAGGAACTGTTTTTGAAAAGGAAAGATATTTCTGCTATATTTGCCTCCAACGATGCAATGGCACTTGGCGCATTAAACTGGATGCACCGTTACGGCATGAAAATACCTGAAGATGTTGAAATATGTGGATTTGATGATATTGAGTTTGCACAGATGACCAGACCGTCATTAAGTTCTGTGTATCTCAACACTTCACTTTTTGGGCAGAAGGCGTTCGAAATGATAATGGAGATGATTAGTGAAAAGAGGATTGAGGATACGCCAAAACAGCTAATAATAGACCCTGAATTGAGGGTCAGAGAATCTTCTTCGCTGGACAGAGGCAAATAAAAAAGGGACCGGTTTGGGTAAACCCGGCCCCTAAAAGACTCTTGTGTAACCGTTTATTACTTCAAGAGAGTGAGTTTTATAGATGAAGAAAACTCTCCGGCTGCAAGTCGGCAAGTATATACACCTGAAGCCAGCTTTGAGCCATCAATTTGCATTTTGTGATATCCCTGTGTCAAATCACCTGAAAATATCTCAATAATTTCTCTTCCCGTCATATCATAAAGTTTCAATTCAGCTTTTGTGGCTTCTTTCAGAGTGAACGAAACCGTTGTTACCGGATTAAACGGATTGGGATAGTTTTGAAAAAGAAAAAACCCCACGGGAGATTCTGCCTCCACTTCAACAAGACTTGAATATGAACTTGAACCGTCATAGTCAATCTGCCTTAACCGATAATAGTAACTGATATCTTTTTGGGCAGAACCGTCGGTATAACTGTAACTTGACTGTGAAACTGTGGTTCCGGAACCTTCAACAAATCCAATTGTCTCAAAATCAGTCTTGTTTAAACTTCTTTGCACTTCAAATCCATAACTGTTAGTTTCTGTACCCGTGATCCATTGAAGAACAACATCCGATTTTGATCTCGTGGCAATGAAACTCACCAGTTCCACCGGGATGAACATTGGCAGGATTGCTTCTATCGCTCTTTCATAGATAAGTCGATGACCTGCGTTATTTAGATGGATGCCGTCTCCCGAGTTATATTCAGGAACGATAAATCCATTTGGTTGTGCAAGGGTTGTCCAGAAATCGACTGCATAAGTACCATAACGGGAGTAAACAGAGTCCTTCATTGTTATCAACAAATCAAGTTGTGACTGATTTGAAAGATTCCTTGGTTGAGTTGTGGTGATCCAAAGTTTTACATTATTCCTGGTTGCCACTGCCACCAAAGTATCAAAATTGGCGATCTGTTCAATGATTGGATATCCACTTGCCGCATCATTTGACGGAAGATTAATGAAGATGGCTTTTGGATTGTATTCCAGGGCATAACTGATGTTATTGGTTATTCTTGGAGTTGGTCTTCCACCGGGTGGAACAAAACCGGTTGGCATCACATGATAAGAGGTGTATCCTCCAACCGCAAGGTTTAATACTTTATATGTAGTATCAAGACTTGTTATATGTTTCCTTAGCCTGTTGACATAAGCGCTATCGGGAGGATTTGCACCTGTGCCGGCGGAAGTTGAAGACCCAATGACAACAATGTAGTTGTAATCATAGATCGAAGCTCCGCCGGTCATCTTTATATCATCAAGGAAGAGAGTGCGAGAAATTCCATCAGCTACTGACTGGCAATAAAAAATTGTCTTAACTCTGGTAAGGTCACAGTTACCCGGATTTCTTTTTAGTGTGTCAAGCGGGAGCCAGAGTTTAGTCCATGTTCCCGCAGGAATTCCCAACGGGTTATACTGAGCGAGTGGGATTTTGGTTGATCTTTGATTTGAAAGATCTTCCACAAAGATTGAAGGAAGATCAGAAGCATTAACAGCCACAGCGGAATAGACCATAAAGATAATGGAATCCTTAAGTGTGGCATCTCTTCCGGGCCAACCGGGGGCTGCAACTGCTGCTGCCCAATCACCACCGGTAACTGATTTGTAAAGAAGTTTTAGACCGTTGGTACCTGCATAAAAAGTATCGGTGACCACGGGGAACTTCACACCGTTTACCGAAAGGAGTTCACTTGGAGCAGTCACCTGGAGGTAACTCGGATCGTAATAATTTGGAAGGTCGCTATCCGAGAAGAAGAGGTAATCCTGCGCATTGACATACCCGCTTCCTAAGAGAAGGATTGTAACCAGGAAAACTTTTATTGATATTCTCATTTTGTTGCCTATTTGTTAAAGATCATTTTACCGGAATAAACTTTGTTGTTCACTTCGACAGTATAAAAATAGACTCCTGAGTTAACAGTCTGACCCATAAAATTTGTGCCGTTCCACTGAAATCTGTTGATTCCCGGGGCAGCGATACCTTTAAAAATTTCGACCACTTCACTACCAAGAATATCCCTGACCAAAACTCTTACATTTTCTTTTTCAGTGAGAGTAAATGAAATAGTGGTTGATGGATTAAACGGATTTGGATAGTTGCCCAAAAGGCGGAAGCCTTCGATCAGACCTGTATTGTCGGCTAAAACTTCATTCGAATAGTTTATTGAACCGTCAAGGTCAATCTGTTTTAGACGATAATAAACAACACCAGACAATGGTTTTGAATCGATAAATGAATAAGAATTTATCAGTGTGGAAGTACCATTTCCTTTTACAAAACCAATTTCTTCAAATTCAGAATCCTCACTTCTTCTTTCAATCGAAAAACCGAAGTTATTTGTTTCAGTTGCGGTTGTCCAGTTTAATTCAACATTGTTTAAGGTCACTGAAGCAGAAAATGAAGAGAGCTCAACAGGAACAAGAGAGGAGATGTCATATCTTAAAACACGGTTGTTTGCCCAATCGGTGACCCAAAGTTTTTTACCGGCATTATCAACCGAAGCGCCTCTGGGGGTTCTTAATGAATTTTGTGTTGGAGGATTAAGTCCGGTTCCTGTGGTAAAATCAGGCTGACCAATAACATAATCGGCATTTGCGCCATTTGCGAGGGTAGTCGCCTGGAGGAATACTGAAATACGGTTGTTTGATTCCTGAACCACATAAAGGTTTCCATTGATGTCGCCGGTTAGCCATCTGACATTACCCATACCATTTTGAGTTGTGTTAGCAGTATTTGTGATAAAATCAGGCTGACCCAATACAACATCTGCTGTGTCGCCATTAACAAGTGTTGAGGCATTATTAAATTTTAGAACTCTTCTGTTGGTATATTCACTTACCCAAAGGTTTCCGAGCCAGTCAACATAAACTCCATTTGTGTTGTTCATTTTGGTTGCTGAGAGTCCGGCGGTTCCGGTAACAAAATCAGGTTGGCCAATTACAAGGTCGGCATTTGAGCCGTTAGGCAGGGTGGAAGCGTTCTGGAAGCGAAGCAGTCTGTGAATATTAAAGTTACTCACCCAAAGAGTACCATTTGCTTCAACAAAAATACCTGCAGGGCCACTGAACTTGTTTTGGCTGGTAGCTGCTGAATTTGTTACAAAATCGGGTTGCCCAAGAACACCATCAGCTGTGTCTCCGTTAACCAGGTTATCAGGATCGTCCCATCTTGTAACACGGTTATTACCATATTCACTAACCCAAAGGGTTCCGTTACCATCGATAACAACACAGATAGGGTTGTTCATTTTGGTTGCAGAGAGACCTGAAGTATTGGTTGTGAAGTCAGGTTGACCAATCACAAGTTCTGCATCACCACCATTGATGTAGGCATTTGTTGATGAAAAACGAAGAACTCTGTGGTTGCCTCTGTCAGCAACCCAGATTTTTCCGTTTCTGCTGTCAAATAACACACCATTTGGTCCGTTAAATTTGTTGATTGCAACCCCACTTGTTGGGGTAATATAGTCGAACTGTCCAAGGACTCCTTCGGCAGCCTGACCGTTCACAAATTGTGCAGATGAAACACCTGCCAGAAGTGTGAAAAAAAATAGAAAGAAAGTAACTGTTTTCATCTGTTCTCCGATATGATAAAGTGATCAATTATCTTATGTAAGCGCTTACATCCTGACCCGATGTAAGCGCTTACATTTGAAGTGCAAATATACATTTTTTTGTATTCAAGTCAAATGAATTTTTTCTTCAACTGATTTTTTTACTATCAGTTAGCACAGAATTGGTTTTCTTTCCGATGTTAATCTCACGACTCACCTCCCAATTCACCAAATATTCATATTTTTAAGGTTTGAAATATTTAAAATATTAAGACTTTATAAGAATGAAATATCAAGCAAGCGAAATTGAGCCAAAATGGCAAAAATATTGGGAAGATCACGAAGTTTACAAGACTGACCTGAATAATCCTGACAAAAAACTTTACTCCCTGGTAATGTTTATTTACCCGTCAGGGGCAAAACTTCATTGTGGTCACTGGTACAATTATGGTCCCGCCGATACATGGGCACGATTCAGAAAGTTGATGGGATATAATGTTTATGAACCTTTTGGTTATGATGCATTTGGTTTGCCTGCCGAAAACTACGCAATCAAGACGGGTGTTCACCCCCTGGACAGCACGCTAAAAAATATTAAAGATATCAAAGCCCAGCTTAAAAGAATTGGCTGCATGTATGATTCAAACAGTGAGTTGATGACATGTGATCCTGAATATTATAAGTGGAATCAGTGGCTGTTCCTCCAACTTTACAAAAAAGGACTTGCTTACCGCAAAAAATCACCCGTAAACTGGTGTACATCGTGCCAGACTGTTTTGGCGAATGAACAGGTTCTGGGAGATGGAAACTGTGAGAGATGTGGAAGTCCCGTAATTCAAAAAAATCTTGTTCAATGGTTCTTCAAAACGACGGCATATGCCGACAGACTTCTTGAAGATCTTGATCTTATTGATTGGCCCGAAGAGACAAAAACCAAACAACGAAACTGGATAGGCAGAAGTGTTGGTGCCGAAGTTGAGTTTAAAGTTGATGGAAGCGACGAGGTAATAAAAGTTTTTACCACCAGACCCGATACTCTGTTTGGTGTTACTTATGTAACACTTGCACCTGAACATCCAATCGTGGCAAAACTTACCAAACCCCAATATAAAATTTCAGTTGAAAAATATGTTGAACAAACCGCATATTTGACCGACATCGACAGACAATCAACGACCAAAGAGAAATCGGGAGTATTCACGGGATCGTATGCGATTAATCCAATCAACGGCGAATCGGTGCCTGTTTGGATCGGTGATTATGTCCTTGTAACATACGGAACAGGTTGTGTAATGGCTGTCCCCGGGCATGATGAGAGAGATTTTGAATTTGCGAAAAAGTTTAATCTACCTATTCGAAAAGTGATTCTCCGGGAAGGTACAAATCTTGAAGATGAGCTGACTGAAGCATTTTCCGAGGCAGGGACTATGGTTAATTCGGGTAAATTTACAGGATTAAACTCCATTGCCGGAAAAGAAGCGATCATCAAGGACCTTGAAAAAACAGGGGATGGATGTGCAAAAGTTAATTACAGACTAAGGGACTGGCTGATATCCCGTCAGAGATATTGGGGTACTCCTATTCCCGTGGTTTACTGTAATAGTTGTGGCGAAGTCCCTGTTTCGGAAGAGTCTCTTCCTGTTACACTCCCTTACGATGTGGAATTTAAGCTTCAAGGGGATTCTCCTTTGAGAAGACACTCAGGATTTATGAACACAACATGTCCAAAATGTGGTGGTCCCGCTGAAAGAGACCCCGATACAATGGATACTTTTGTGGATTCATCCTGGTATTATCTCCGTTATCTCAATCCCAAATTTAAAGACGGAATGATTGATACGACGCTTACTGATAAGTGGTCACCCGTTGATATGTATATCGGGGGAAGAGAACACTCGGTGATGCATTTGCTTTATGCCCGTTTTGTTCACAAGTTTTTGATGGATATTGGTTTGGTGAAAACACCCGAGCCATTCATGAGGCTTGTACATCAGGGAACCATCACCAATCAGGGTGCCAAGATGTCGAAATCAAAAGGTAATGTTGTTAATCCTGAACCTTACATTGACAAATATGGCTCTGATGTTTTCCGACTTTACCTGATGTTTATGGGACCATATGAACTTGGTGGTGACTGGAATGATTCAGGAATTACAGGTGCGGAAAGGTTTGCCCAGAGACTTTTTGATATGGCAAATACTTACACAGGATGGTATAAGTCACATAAATCTGAAGCCAAATATGATCTTGCAGAATTGAGCAATGAGGAAAAATCTGTTTACAGATATGTGAACAAAACTCTTGCAAAATATCAACACGAGATGGAACACCTCAAATTTAACACAGCAATTGCCTCGATGATGGAATTGAGCAATGAGCTTGGGAAAAATCTTGCTGCATGCAGACCGGGTCTTCAGTCATATACAATGGCGAGGGTTACTTCGATGCTTGCCCCGTTGGCGCCACATCTTGCCGAGGAAATTGCATCCATTCTGGGACGGGAAAAATCACTTTTTGTGGAACCGGATCAATTTGTTCCAGACCCTGAAGCATTAACGGTGGATGTTGTAACCATCGCTGTTCAGATCTCCGGAAAAATGAGAGGCACTGTTGATATGCCCGTTGATTCAGATCAGGAAACTGTTTTTGAAGCTGCAAAACAAAATGACAAAACAGGTAAGTTCATTGAAGGTAAAGAGATCATTAAGGTGATCTTTGTAAAAAATAAAATTTTGAATGTAATCGTAAAACAGGTATAAAATGTTAGACTTAAAATTTATAAGAGAAAATCCCGATGTTGTAAAACAGGGAATTGAGAATAAAAACGAAAAAAGCAGAATTGATGAAGTACTCGAACTCGACAAAAAGAGGAGAGAAATTCTTGTAATCGCCGATGAATTAAAATCGAAGCGAAACAGAGTAAGTGATGAAGTTGCCAAACTTAAAAAGGCAAAAGAGGATGCCACCGCCCTCATTGAAGAGATGAAAGGCGTTGGGGAAGATATTAAGAAGTATAACGAAGAGCTTGCGGTTGTGGAAACTGACCTCAACAACATACTTGCTTACATTCCAAATCTTCCTCATTCATCAGTTCCTGTAGGAAAATCTGCAGCTGATAATGTTGAGGTGAGAAGATGGCTTCCCGAAGGATATAATCTTGATGATCCAACGGAAACCCCCGACCATCTTCAGATTGGTAAAAACCTGAAAATCCTCGATTTTGAGCGTGGGACAAAGATATCAGGTTCGGGTTTCCCATTGTATATGGGAGATGGAGCGACTCTTGAAAGATCACTTTTCAACTTTTTCCTCGATTTCCATTTGGAACATCACGGATATCAGGAAGTGATGACACCGTTTATCGTAAATCGTGAATCGATGAAAGGAACGGGACAAATTCCCAAGATGGAAGAGGATATGTACACCTGTGAAAAAGACGGGATGTATCTGATACCAACGGCTGAGGTTCCGATTACAAATATTTACCGTAATGATGTTCTTGAAGAATCTTCACTTCCGATAAAATATTGTGGATATTCCCCCTGTTTCAGAAGAGAAGCCGGTTCTTATGGTAAAGATACCAAAGGATTTTTGAGAGTTCATCAATTTAACAAAGTTGAAATGGTGAAATTTGCCAAACCCGAGGGTTCTTATGATGAACTCGAAAAGCTGGTAAATGATGCTGAAGATATATTAAAAGCATTAAATATCCCTTACAGAGTTTTGATGCTTTGTACAGGTGATTTAAGTTTTTCGGCAGCGAAGTGTTACGATATTGAAGTCTGGTCACCCGCTGAAAAGAAATGGCTTGAAGCCTCATCGTGCAGCAATTTTGAAGATTTCCAGGCTCGTAGAGCAAACATAAAGTATCGTCGTTCGGATGATAAAAAACTTGAGTTTATTCATACACTTAATGGATCGGGACTTGCAACCAGTCGGTTGATGGTTTCACTCCTTGAGAATAATCTCAGACCTGACGGAAGACTTGATGTTCCTGAAGCGCTTAGACCTTATGTAAAAAAAGACATTATTGGTTAGATTTAGACATAATTTGTTTAGTCAAATAGTGGTCAATAGATGACGGTGACAATTATCGGCTTGGGGCTGATTGGTGGTTCAATGGCTTTGGACCTGAGAAACAGCGGATTTTGTGACACAGTAATTGGAGTGGATTCCAACAAAAATCATGAGGAATCGGCTCTCTCCCTTAATCTTGTGAACAAAATTTTGCCACTTGAAGAGGCTGTACGGAGTTGTGATCTTGTTATTGTGGCAGTTCCGGTGGATGCAACTGTTTTGGTTTTGGCGGAGGTTATGAAATTTGTTGACAAACAAATTGTAACTGATGTTGGATCCACCAAGGAATTGATTGTAAATTCTCTTGCGATGAATAAAAATCGAGGAAGATTTGTTGCGGCCCATCCAATTTGGGGTACCGAAAAGAGTGGACCCTTGGCAGCACTTCCCGGAGGATTTAACAACCGGTTAACTGTAATCTGCAACAAGGAGGAGAGTGATCCCGATGCGCTTTCACTTGTTGAAAAAATGTATAAAAACATTGGAATGAATATTATCTACATGGATGCTCTGAAACACGACATCCATGCAGCCTATATCAGCCACATTTCGCATATCACCTCTTTTGCTCTCGCTCTTACGGTTCTCGAAAAGGAAAAGGAGATCGAATCGATCTTTCAGTTGGCAGGAGCCGGATTTGAAAGTACCGTTCGACTTGCAAAAAGTAACCCCGATACCTGGATGCCCATCTTTTCTCAAAACAAAGAGAATCTATTGGAGGTAATAGATGAACATATCCTGCAACTTCAGAATATGAAAAATTTGTTGGAATCGGGGGATTATGAAGCTTTCCATTCCCTTATGGAAAAAGCGAATCAAATCGGGAAGGTCCTCGAACGTAAAGGCGGCGAATAGGAATGGGAGGATAGTTCCACGGATTACACGGATTTAACACAGATTCCACGGATGGATTTTTAGAGGACGCAGATACACGCAGATTAAACGGAGTTCCGCAGAGGGGAGATGGTTCCACGGATTTTTAGCCAATCTAATACCTAATACATAATACCTAATACCTGTCTTTGCGTCCTTTGCGATCTTTGCGGTTTAACAAATACTCCCATTCTTTAATAAAGCACTTGCATAATAAATCTGAAGTATCTATATTTGAATGTTATGAAAATGAAAAACCCAACAATCGCCACAGTTAATTTTTACTGGTTTTACTTTACCGGTCGCGGGTGGCTTTTGTAAAAAATTTCATAATTTTAAGAGATTTATAAATACCGCCCGAACTTGATGTTCGGGTTTTTTGTTTTAAATATTGTTTACTTGATTTTGGTAGCGATAAACCGTCCACAGAGGACAACGGAAATAGTGATGAAACAGTTGTTGAAGAAGAGACCCCTTATAATATCGGGGCCTTGTAGTGCAGAAACAGAAGAACAGGTAATGGATACCGCAAACAGGCTCGCAGCCACAGGTATGGTTGATGTAATGCGGGCAGGAATTTGGAAACCAAGAACCCGACCAGGCACTTTTGAGGGAGTGGGAACCAAAGGGCTTCCATGGCTTCAACATGCAAGAAAAGCCACGGGTATTCCACTTGCCGTAGAGGTTGCAACTGCTCGACAGGTGGAGGATGCACTTCACTTTGATGTTGATATTTTATGGATTGGAGCCCGTTCGGTGGTTAATCCAATGAGTGTTCAGGAGATTGCAAATGCTCTTAAAGGGAGTGATGTCCCCGTACTTATCAAAAATCCGATGAACCCTGATATTGATCTTTGGAGTGGAGCAGTTGAAAGAATATCAATTGCAGGGATTACAAATATTGGTTTGATTCACAGGGGATTCAGTACTTATGGCAAACATAAATACAGAAATCCTCCAATCTGGCATTTAGCAATTGAAATGAGAAGAAGATATCCTGATTTAATGATGATCTGCGACCCTGCACATATTTCGGGAAGGCGTGACTTGATACAATCAGTTTCACAAAAAGCAATTGACCTCGATTTTGATGGTTTGATGATTGAAAGTCATCGTGATCCCGACAATGCATGGAGTGATGCAAAACAGCAGGTGACACCCGAAGTTTTAAAGACGATTCTCGAAAGTCTGATCTGGAGAGAAAGAAGCAGTAATTCTGAACCTGTTATGGCGGTTCTTGATGAGTACAGAGAAGTTATCGATCAGATTGATGATGAACTTATGCAGTTGCTTGCAAAAAGAATGAACATGGCAGAGCGTATTGGCGAGTATAAAAAAGATAATAAACTTACAATCCTTCAAACAAGCAGATGGAATGAGATTCTGGAAAGAGGAATGAGTGTTGGGAAAAACCTCGGGTTGAGTTACGAATTTGTTTCAACTTTTCTTGAATCGGTTCACATGGAAAGTATCAATCACCAAAACAGAGTAATGAATTCGTAGGATATTTCATTATATTTAACCTTTTGAAATAGAAAGAAATCGCTCGATTGAAATTGTATCTGTTGTTAAGTTTGGTATTGGTTGGCGGGTTGTTTGCCCAGATGCCCGATAAATATGTTGTTCTTGTGATAATTGATGGTGCCCGGTATTCTGAGACGCTTGGTGATACTGCGGGTACTTATGCTCCAAATATGAAAAGGCTGGCACTTGAGGGTGCGGTAATCGATTCATTTTTTAATAATGGTGCAACTGTTACCAACAGGGGAGTTCCGGCAATCTGGAGTGGATCGTGGTCAACACCTAAAGATACTTTTTACAACGGTTTTAATACTCAATATGCCACTGTCCCAACACTTTGGGAATATTTCAGGAAGGAACATCAACAGGACTCAACCGAAGCTATGTACATCATGAAATATTTGGGCTCACCATGGTTGCAAAGTTTTAGACCCGACTATGGACCGGCTTATTGGCCCTGGTATATTCTTCAGGGAAGCAGTGACATCTCTGTGTGGCAAAATGCCAAAAGTAAACTTCAGACACATCACCCAAGACTTTCAGTTTTGTATTTTGCCGATGTTGACCACTATGGACATGAGGGGAACTGGGATGTTTACACAAGGTCGATAACAGTTGCCGACAGTATTGTAAATCTTCTTTGGAATTTTGTTCAAACCGATCCCGTTTACAAAGACAAAACGACAATTCTGGTTACCAATGATCATGGAAGGCATCTCGATGGGGTTTCAACCGGATTTGTGGGACATGGTGATGGATGTTTTGGCTGTAGAAGAATTATGCTTTTTGCAATCGGTGCAGATGTTAAAAAGGGGGTTCACACAAACACAAAAAGATATATCCCCGACATCGTTCCAACAATAGGCAAGATTTTGAATTTCCCTACTCCTGTTGTTTCGGGTACCTCAATGAATGAGATATTAAACCCAACCACAGATATAACCGATTCTGAAATTCCCTCCAATTTCTCTTTAAATCAAAATTATCCAAATCCCTTTAATCCCACGACAGTAATTGGATTTGACTTGCCGGTTGACGGTAATGTCTCATTAAAAGTGTTTAATATGATGGGAGAAGAGGTGGGTGAGCTTGTTAATGAATACAGGTCAGCCGGTAAACATCAAATAGTTTTTGATGCTTCGGGGATTCCGTCGGGTGTCTATTTCTACAGACTGGAATCGGGGAGTCAACGGTCGATCAAAAAGATGCTTCTGATCAAATAAAAGTTTGTTTAAAAGTTGAAGAGGGTCCCGATGTGGAACCCTCTTCTTTTAAACAGAACAATTCTATTTTAATAAAATCATCTTGCCTGTGGCTTTATAACTTTGTTCACCTTCGAAGAACAAAGAATAAAAATATACTCCTGAGGAAAGATTATTAGCTTCAAACCTGATCGAATTGTAGCCTGATTTCCCTTCAACTGTGAAAGGTAATCCGACAACACTCCCCTTGGAATCATAAATTACAATCTTCACGATTCCATTTTTAGGGAGATTAAATCCTATCACTGTTGAGTTATTAAAAGGATTTGGAAAGTTTCCTTTTAGTGAAAAATCTGTCGGTTCCGGCTGTTCTGAATCATTTATACCAGTAGCGAGATCGATAGTCTTCCAGGTGTTACCTTTGTCGGATGAATATTTTAACAGGCCTGAATCTTCTTTGACGACCACACAACTGCCTCCGGCTTTGATATCGGCAATAGTATTGCTGCCATTTTTATATACTTGTGACCATGTAGTGCCACCATCAGTGGTTCGGATAACCCTGGGGTTGGTATAAATAGCTTGATACCCTGTCTGGGGATCGGCAAACCATCCGGCGGGACTAAGTACATTCTCTTCCTCTCGTTTCATCACCCATGAATCCCCGCCATTTGTGGTTATATAGACTTTTGACATAGTGCTTAAATGACCAAAGTCTGTATTCACAAAATGGGAAAAACCCTTTTCACCGAGTGAGGTTATCTCAGTCCATGTTTTGCATGAGTCGATTGACTTAAGATAATGTATCGCTCCCTGGAAAGGATTAAAATATGGGGCATAAAGATAAACTTTGGAAGCTTTCGAGATACCAAGAAAACTGAAAAAAGAATAGTTTGTTATTGGAAGGTTTACAGTTACAGAATCGAAGGAATTTCCTCCGTCGAATGATCTGTAAAGTTGGTTGTTGCCACCAAAAATATATATCGTATTTTCAGCAGCGGTCATTCCTGAACTGTTTCTGTTTAGAATTTCTACCCAGTTATCGCCTGTATCGGTGGTTTTGTAGATTCGGCCACCTCTTGAGGCATAACCCGTTGTAGAATTTATGAAAAAAAGAGCGTTGACTGATTTAGATGTGTCACCAAAATTGATCAACTGGAAAGTTGGTCCGGGACCGGATTGTCTCAAAACCTGATTATTCAGGTAAAGAAACAATTTATCTCCTGCAAACTCCGGGGTTTGTGAGTAGAGCAGGGAAGTAGTAAGGATAAATATAACAACAATTGATCTGTACATTTTATTTATATATATTTATTGATAGATTAATATAAAAGGGTGATTAGATATTCACCTCTTTAGTTGAGTGAAGATTATTTGGGATTATCACCGTAAAAGTTGTACCAACTCCGGGTTCACTTTCGAGGTGTATTTCTCCCTTCAATTTTTCGACAAACTTTTTGGTGACGGTTAGTCCAAGTCCTGTTCCTTCAAAATTTCTTCCAATTCCTTCACTTTCTTGTCTGAATTCTTCAAATATAAGAAGTTGATTCTGTTTGGCTATCCCAATACCGGTATCTTGAACTGTGAGGATGAGGTTTCTACTCTCGGCGGAAGTTATCTCACTAACTTCCACCTTCACACCCCCGGCAGTGGTAAATTTTATTGCATTATTGATAAGATTGGTGCAGATATGGCTAAAAATTCTTTCATCAAGAATGACCGGAATTTGATACGGGGGTTTAGTCAACTCAAATTTTAGGTTCTTCTTTTTTGCTTCCGAAATGAATATGTTAAACGACTGTGTGACAACCTCACAAGCGTCGCATTCCATCTGAGAGATGTCAAGTCTGTCAGCTTCAATTTTGGAGAGGTCGAGAATAAGATTAAGTGTGTCCATCAACCTTTTAGCACTTTTGTGAATTACCTGCGCATATTCGATCACGGTAGGTGCAAATTCATCTTCACTTAACAGATCAGAATAACCAATTATTCCGGTCATTGGAGTACGGAGCTCGTGACACATGTTGGCAAGGAAACTCGATTTGAGACGGTTCATCTCTTCAGCAGTTTCTTTTGCAACAATCAGTTCTCGTTCATATTTTTTTCTTGCGGTTATGTCGGCAATGATTGTCATAATACCGGCAGCACCGTCAGGAAGAATAATATTAGTTTCGATCAATTCGACATTTACAATCTCACCGTCATTTCTGACACCCTCTGTTTCCTGTTTTAAAATTCCACCTCGTTTTATTCTCTCCAGGTCAGTGCCAATCTGTTCGATTTTTTCCGGTGGAGTGATTTTGGCGATAGAGTAACCAACTATTTCCTCTTTGTGATAACCCATGATGGTTGTAAATGTTTCGTTAACATCTATCACAATTCCATCGGCATTTTGAAGAATTATCGCGACGGGTGAAAGGTTAAAAAGAGATTTGTAACGGGCTTCACTTTCAATAACAGCATTCTGAGCGATAAGTCGTTCAATGTTGTGTCTTCTGTCTTCAAGTGCCCTGAGTATTGCTGTTCCCAGTCTGATAATCTGCTCTTTAATAACATAATTGGCAGCCCCCGATTTCATACACTCAACCGCAGTCTCTTCATCAACTGAGCCGGTCACAATTATCACAGGAGTTATTGGGGAATGTATTTTTGCCAACCTGACTGCTGTAAGACCATCAAATGAAGGCATGCTATAATCGGATAAAACTATGTCGGGTACAAAATCTGCAAGTTCTCTTAGGAAATCCTCCTCAGTTTGCACAACTCTGTAGGTGCAGTTACTTAAAACTTTTTTGACTTCTCTTTTAGTGAGTTCAACATCCGCCGGCATGTCTTCCACAATCAGAATTTTATAGTGTGTGTCATTCATTTCTACTAATCCTTACGAATATTCGAGGCTATTTTGGTGGTTCATTTAAAAGCAACCAATACATTCCCACTTGAGCTACTGCTTGAACAAAATCTTCAAATTGGACCGGTTTTACTACATAACTGTTTACCCCAAGTTCATAGGCTGCTTTTATGTCGGGGTCTTCTTTTGATGATGTAACCACTACCACGGGCATTTTGTGAGTCAACTCACTGTCTCTTATTTCTTTTAACACTTCCAAACCGTTAATTTTTGGCAGTTTTAGATCAAGAAAAACCACTTTTATTGTTGAAGGGATGGTTTCACCCTCAAACTTGCCCCTGCTAAAAAGGAAATCGAGCGCCTCTTCTCCATCCTCGCAGATCTTTATATGGTTTGATACATGGTTTTTCCTTAGAGCCCGCAACATAAGAGTGGCATCATTGGGATTATCTTCGACTATTAAAATCTCAACAGGGGTATTGTTATCTTCCATTGGGTTATCACTTTCCGTTTGCTGCATTTTTCAATGTAAAATAAAACTTTGCACCTGAGTTTATCTCCGACTCTGCCCAAACTTTGCCGCCATGACGGTGGACGATTCTTTGGACTATGGCGAGACCAACTCCGGTTCCTTCAAATTCTTTAATTGTATGTAATCGTTGAAAAACTCCAAAGAGTTTAGTGGCATACTTCATGTTAAAACCGGCACCATTGTCTTCAATTGTGAAGACAACCGAGTCGATATTTCTGTAAAAATCTATTGTGACAGTTGGTTTGTCAACTTTTCTTGAAAATTTAATTGCGTTCGAGAGAAGATTTTGCCAAACCTGTTTTATCATAAGCGGATCAGCTTTAACTATCGGAAGAGTTGGGCAGCTAAACTTAATTTTTTCTCTTTGTTCAGGAGTTGTAAGCATCTCATATAGGGATGTGATTATCGGATTCAGGTCAACAGGTAAAAAATGGAGTTCCGATCTTGAGAGTCGCGAAAACTGAAGGAGTTCATCAATAAGCTGTCCCATTGTTTCCGCATTGTCGGATATTACTTTGCAAACAACTCTTCCTTGATCATCAAGCGAATCGTAATAATCTTCCATGAGAATTTTGCTAAACCCATCTATCGCCCTTAACGGAGCACGAAGATCGTGAGAAACGGTGTAAGCAAAAGCTTCAAGTTCCTTATTGGCGGCGTTTAGTGCTTCGGTTCGCTCAATAACTCTTGCTTCGAGAGTTGAATTCAGAGCTTTAACCTCTTCTTCAGCTTTTTCTCTCTCGATCTCATCGTCGATATGGTCGATCCCGAGTGTAATATTCATCGCAACTTCATTTAAGAGTTCAACATCCTTTTTCTTAAAAACATGTTCTTTTTCAGAATAGATATTCAGTGCACCAATCACTTTATCTCGAAAATGGAAAGGGAATGATGCTGACGCTCTGAACCCGGCATTATGAGCCAAATCACGCCAAAGCGAAGTTTTTGGATCGTTAAAAAAGTCGTTACAGATATATGGTCGATTCTCTTTTATCGCTGTTGCTGTTGGTCCAAGAGTTTCTGCATTGTCATCCAGATGGATAACGATGTTTTCAGCATAAGATCTTTTATCACCTGCGATTATGCGGGGTCTTAGAGTTTTAACGCTTTCGTCGATACTCCCGATCCAGGCAAGTTTAAAACCTCCGGATTTAACCAGTATATCACAAATCCGTTGGAGTAGAGAATCAACACTGTTTGTGGTTACAAGTGCTTTATTTGTTTGACTGAGAACCGTGTAGAGTCGATTTAATCTGTAAATTTCTTCTTCTGCTTTTTTCCTCGAAGTGATATCGGTCATTATTGATATCAATCCCATTCTGTTGTTCTCCAGGGGGAAAGCACTCTCGGTTAATTGAACATTAATGACCTTACCATTTTTGCACTTGCCAAATGATTCCTGGATCAACACCTCCCCTGAAATTACCTTCTGGATATCGTCCCGAATAATATCCGGATCTTTATCGAGGGTAAGAAAACGCACATGTTTTCCAATTGTTTCTTCCCGGGTGTAGCCAAGCAGGTTAAAAAATGCAGGATTTGCATCAAGAATGTATCCATCTTCATCCTCGAGCAGAATTGCCTCTGGGGCAAGTTCATATAACGATCTATATCGCTGTTCGCTGTTTCTTAATTGAGTGATGTCGTTAATAAGGAGATGTACACACTCTTTACCATCTATGATGATAGTTGTTCCGACAATATCCGAGTAAAATGAAGTGCCGTCCTGTGCCAAAAGATGGAGGTCATGCATTTCAAAAGTGTCGTTTCTTTCGGTAGATTGGAGGCTTTTTATTGTCTCCTGGAGTGAAGAAGGATGAACAAAGCCAAGGATCGGCTTGCCGATGAGATCGGATTTTGAGGTTGCTCTGAACTTTTTTACTGCAGCATTGTTCACATACACAAAATTGTTATAATCGTGTATTACGGTAGGAGCAGGATAGACCTCAAGAAGTTTCAGGGATAATTGTTCGTCACTCATTCAAATTTCTTGGATGCTTTTGGTTTTTCCGTTTGAAATCCAAATCTAGTTATTTATTTATGGTGATATGAAATATAGCGAAAATCAAGTTTTGAATTGCTTATAAAATGGAGTTTATTTTGAAATTTGGTCACCTGATTATTTGTGAGTTTGAATTAATATTTATCGGATGACTGTTTAAACGAATTTTTTTATAAAAACGGTAGATTTCGGAATTATTCAGATATTTTTAAATTGATTAATATTTTTTTTTGGACTGAGAAAATGAACAACAAAAGTGAAGAAACCGGAATTATTCAACAAACTCTTAAAGAAGTAACTCAACCTTTTAAAGACCTTATTCACTCACCAAGGGCATTATGGGGAATAAATATTTCATATCTGCTTGAGGGTCTTACTTATTTTGGTGTGGTTGGCCTTCTCACCATCTTTTTCACCGAAGATATCGGATTAAATGACATTCAATCCGGGCAGATGGTGGGTTTCCTCACTGCGGGAATAACCCTAAGTATGCTTTTTCTGGGTGCAACTGTTGATATTATCGGGGTCAGGATGTCCCTTCTGATTTCACTTATGGCGATGCTTGTCGGACGGGTGTTGTTGGCTGTCAGTCCAACCCTTTTTCCCGGAACCGGACTTTGGGGATCCGCCCATATTACAGCAATGATCGGAATTGTTGGAATTATCATCGGTTATGGCATCTATCAACCAGCATGTTATGCTGGAATTAAACGATTCACAGATGAAAAAACTTCTGCCATGGGTTATGCGATGTTGTATGCTCTTATGAATTTGGGCGGATTCCTTCCGGGGTTGATTTCTCCTCCTGTAAGGAAAAGTTTTGGGATTACAGGTGTGTTTTGGGTGTATGTTGTCCTTACAGTCGTAGGAATATTATCCGTTCTTTTTATACTGACCAAAAAGACCGTAAAGATGGCGGAGGCCAATCTCAGCGATGAGAAAAAAGCGGAAGTAAAGGCTGAAAATGAGATGCCTTTTGGTGACAAGATGAGATATTATATGAAGAACTTCCCACTAAAGGATATGAGGTTCCTCTTTTTCATTTTTATTTTGATTCCAGTCCAGACGCTTTTTGCTCATAACTGGTTGACACTGCCTACTTATTGTTACCGTGCTTTTACCGGGGTTGTGAGTGAGAATTTTGAGTTTTTTACAAATTTTAATCCCATTCTTATTTTTATTCTGACTCCGGCCGTAGCAGCTCTGACTGCTAAGAAAAATGCCTACAAAATGATGATTTGGGGTACTTTTGTGATGGCCTCCCCAACTTTTATCCTTGCCCTCGGTCCAAACATCTACACTCTGTTTGGGTATCTGATTATCATGACAATTGGTGAAGCTATGTGGCAGCCGCGTTTCCTCCAATGGGTTGCCGAAATTGCCCCAAAAGGCATGACGGGAATTTACATGGGAATTGGCCAATTCCCCTGGTTCCTCACTAAAGTGGTAACTTCTCTTTATTCGGGATGGTTCTTAATGAATTATGCCCCTGATGGTGTGGCACCTGAGAAAATGAACACAGAAATGATGTGGTTGATTTATGGATTTATCGCTATTATCAGTCCAATTGGTTTGATCCTCGCAAGAAAATGGATGCTGAAAGGCTTTAAAACAAAAAGCGAAAATTAAGGTATTAAGTATTAAATATCAGGTATTATTTTTGAAAAATTAAGAATTTCCACGACACTTTTATTAACTAAAATGTGAATGATATGCACAAATTGATTGAAAAACCAACAATAATTGAAGCGGCAGGTAACAAGCCGAAAATAATTGAAGAGTATATCGGCAGGGTTAATTCCGGGACAGATGTTGTGAGTATTGCGAGGATGAAATCCCCGGGAGGCTGGATTGAGCCGGCACAAATACCTGAGTTTGATGAATATACAGTTGTACTTAAAGGAGTTCTTAGAGTGGAGAACAAATCAGGATGTAATGATGTTTCGGCAGGTCAGGCGATTATTACCCCCAAGGGTGAATGGGTAAAATACAGCACTCCGAACGACGAAGGAGCGGAATATGTAGCTATATGTATTCCGGCATTTTCTCCTGATACCGTTAATCGGCAAACATGAGCGGAAAATATATAGAAAATCGAAAAATTTATACATATAAGGGTTGATATGTATAGAAAATCGAAAAATTTATATATATGAGGACTCATCAAGCACCGGGTCTCGGCAATTTCATTTCAATAAAATCATTTTTTTGATGTCCGATTCATTCCCAAGAGTTACTTTGTAAAGATATACTTGCGATGGTAGATTCGGTTGATTGAAGTTGAAGAAGTTTTCCCCTTCGCCATTAACTTCCATCGAAGATCTATAAACTTCTGATCCTAAAGGATCATAAAGTGTTAAAATGGCAGTTCCCGCCTGTTTTGCATAAAATTTTATTACGGTTCCATTATTAAACGGGTTTGGATAATTCTGATAGAGTATGAAGTGCTGTGGATTCAGTTCGATATCCTCCGTCAGACCGGTAGGAGAATAAGTATAGCTGTAATACCCATTTTCTGATGGTATAAACTTGGTCCTGACATTAGGTTCTCTGGTAGTTGCGTAAACCCGGTATAAAATCTTGTCGCCCGGGTTTAATGTATTTGGATCAAAATTAATAATGAAATTTACACTATCGGCTACTATATTTAATTTTTCACTTCTAATTAGATCGGTGGAATCCTTACTAATCACAAATCTGTATTCTACCCCAACCTTTTCGATATAAGGTAGCAAATTTAAAAACTCATTTCGATAAAAAGTGTATTCGTGAGAGACTTTGGTTCTTAGGATAAATGAAGTATCATTAAATAAAGATATGTTGTGATAAGGTATTTGGGGTGAAACATTGGAAGTAAATTGAATTACATTTCCATCTCCCAAGTTTACGCTCAATTCTTTTAAGTTAAACTCTCTACGGACATTATCATGCAAAATTCCTGCACGATAATAGTAATAATAGATGAGTCCGATCCCCTTTTTAAATCTGTATGTTGAGGTATTATTACTACCTGACCAACGGAACTCTAATACATCAGAATTTGGCACTAACTTTCTATTAATATTAACTGTATAATTGAGATTTGGATCAAAACCTTGAAATGATATTTCAGATGTGTCAGAGAGATCAAGAAAAAGTTTTTCAACTCCGGAATCCAGACAGTATAGTTTTTTATCCGAACCATATCGAAAGAATTCATCCCCAAAAGGATTATTTATTCCATAGTATTTATGTCCATTTGTCAATGTATCCCTGATAACTGCACAACCATCGTAAATGGTGTAGTAGGATATATCAGTATCATAGATTGCAAAATAAACTGAGCGTAAAGTCTCGTTTAAATAGAAATAATGGTCATTTTGGGCATTAATATTGAGTCTTAATACAATGCTAAAAAGGAATATAACAAGAAGATATCTTTTCATTTTTTCACCCGACCTTATAGTCAATTTTGTTGCCCATAAATTACAATTTAAATAATTAAAAAGCAAGAGCTTGTAAGTCATTGATTCTTATGAATAAAGGTTAAGACGAAAAATATTAAATCCCCCGGGTTTTTGCGAGAGAAAAATGTTTCGCATGATTATCTTAGTTTAATTTTGTAGCTTTTCGACTCAATATTAATTCTTTTTGGATGAAAGTTATTTTAAACCCGCGCTTCTTATTACTTGTGAAATCTTAGCGGGGTTAACTACCTTTACTCATCTATTATTAACATCTAATGAAACAGCATGAACAAACCTGAACTTCTTCTCCCCGCAGGAGATTTTGAAAAATTAAAATTTGCATTTCAATATGGTGCTGATGCAGTATATGCAGGGGTGCCGGCATTTTCGCTTCGGGCGAGAGAAAATGATTTTAAAATTGATGGTGTAAAAGAGGCAATCGATTACACACATGATCTTGGAAAAAAGATATATCTCACGGTTAATATCTTCCCACATAATGCAAAACTGGAGCCGCTTAAAAGAGCTATAACTTCGATGGCAGAACTTAAACCGGATGCTTTTATCATGGCGGATCCGGGAGTTATCTATTTTGCAAAAGAGATTTGTCCACAAATTCCAATACATCTTTCAACACAGGCCAACAACATAAACTGGGCTTCTGTGAAATTTTGGAAAGAGCAGGGGATATCGAGGATTATCCTTTCACGTGAACTTTCACTTCGTGAGGTGAAAAAGATTCATGAAATGGTGCCGGATGTTGAGCTTGAGTTTTTTGTTCACGGGTCAATCTGCATGGCTTATTCGGGCAGATGTCTGCTTTCAAATTATATGTCGTACCGCGATGCAAACCAGGGAACCTGTGCCCACAGTTGTCGCTGGCAGTACAAAGTTTATAAGGGGGAAGAACACAACCCCGAATTTGAAGTGGTAGCAAATGAAGATGAACTTACCCACGAAGGAGTTTATGATCCCGTTTATAAACCTCTTGAAGGGACTTTTTATCTGGAAGAACAACAAAGACCGGGTGAATTTCTCGAGGCAGATGAGGATGAGTTTGGCACATATATTATGAATTCAAGGGATTTGTGTGCAGTTGAATATCTTCAGGAGCTGAAAGATGCCGGGGTATCGAGTTTTAAAGTAGAGGGACGCTCAAAGTCAATTTATTATGCAGCTTCGGTTGCACGAACCTACAGAAAAGCCATTGATGAGATGGAACAGGGGATAAAACCAACATTCGATTATGTAACCGAACTTGCGAAAACTGCAAATCGAGGTTTCATTCCCGGTTTTTTGGTATCAAATCCGAAAGAAAAAGCTCAGTGGTACGAAAAAAATGTTCAACTTCAGACACATGAATTTGTTGGTGTTATCAGAGAGATGATGCCCGATGGATTGGCAAGAATGGAAGTGAGAAACAGGATTGAGAAGGGGCAGGAGATCGAGGTATTCTTTCCTGATTTTTCCATGGATTTTACTCAACCAATTGACCTGATGAAAAACAGGAAAGATGAAGTAGTGGAAGTGGCACACGGCGGAGCCGGGGACATTCTCATTAAACTTGAAAGAGATACCTTTCCGGGCGTTTTGGTTCGGAAAAAAGTTTAATCACAAAAGTAGAGTGGGACCACTAAAATGATCCCACTATTTAATTAAACTATTTTTTAATCCCTTTGGCAGCGTCAATGGCAGCTTTTATTCCGTCTCTATAGGTCGTGGGAGTATAATTAAAAGCTTTTTTGAACTTGTCACTGTAAAAAATGTAATCGTACTTAAATTGGTAACTCATCTCTATCATCGACATTATTGTTGAATTAAACAATCCTGCCAAGAATAACATACCATTACCGAGCACCTGAATTTTTGGTTCAACTCCTACAAATCCGGCAGCAATTTTTACCATCTCTTCCCCAGTTATGGGATTGGATTCAGATGGGGCATGCCATACCTGATTATAAGCCGTTTCAGTGTTTCCGATAAGTGCCGTAGCATACGCAGCATCAGGTGAATAAGTAAAAGTATGAAGAGCCTTGGGATTGTTTAACCAGTTTGCTTTTTTACCTTTCATCATGTTATCAATAACAAGCAGATTAAAAGCCGAACTTGAAACACCGGGCCCATAAAAATCGGCACCTCTAATAATCACACCTTGAAGATTTCCATTTTTATACTCTTCGATCAGTTTACTGTCGAGTTTTGCCCTTATCTCACCTTTTTTACTGCAGGGGTTAAAAGGGGTCTCTTCGGTCATAGGACCATCCACTTTTCCATAAGGATAAACATTGTCAAAAAATACCAGTTTTGCACCTTCTTTTTTGCATCCCTCTAAAACACTTTCAAACAACCCGGGCCACTGTTCTTGCCAGGTTTTAGTGGTATATTTTAAACCCGCTACCAGGTAAACAATTTCTGAACCTTTTATTGCCTCAAGAGTTTGTTCACGGTTTGTAAGGTCTGCATTTAAAATTTCATCTGTTGGATTAACCTTTTTGGCATTCCTGCTTACAATCCTGATTTTATCTGTATATTTTTTTAATTCTGAAGCGAGAGGTGTACCAATGGCACCTCCACCACCTAAAATTGTCTGCATATTATTTTCCTGTGATTGGGGAATAAAAATAGAATAAAAACACCTCAACTAATGTAATTGATTTACAAAATAAATTCAACCGTTTTGGGATGAGGACACATTAAATTGTTTAATCGGTAAGGAGAAGAGTATTAAGTATGTGAATTTGATAATAACTCAAAATCTGTTTCACTCTGATTGAATCGTTGGATGGAATGATTATATTTGAGATATAATTTGAGGAAAAATGGAATCGATCAGAGAAATTTATAGAATTGGATTTGGACCTTCGAGCAGTCACACGATGGGACCACGCAAAGCGGCAGAGATTTTTAAGGCAAGAAACAGTGATGCAAAAAGTTTTCGCGTTACGCTTCATGGAAGTCTTGCTGCTACAGGCAGAGGTCACCTGACAGACAAGGCGATTTATGATGTTCTGTCACACGAGAAGACAGAACTACTCTGGAAACCGGAAGAGATTTTACCAAAACACCCAAATGCTTTAACTCTTGAATCCCTTGATGAAAATGGTATCGTTTCCGATAAATGGACTGTTTATTCTGTTGGTGGGGGAACGATAATCGATGATGAACATGATCCCACCGAAACTTCTGTGTACCCATTTACCACCATGAAGGAGATTCTTGATTGGTGTCGTGAGACAGGCAGATCACTTTGGGAATATGTTGAAGAAATTGAAGGAAAAGAGATTTATGACCATCTTGCCGAAGTTTGGCAGGTTATGCAGGATGCTATTAAAAACGGACTTGAAGAGGAAGGGATTCTTCCGGGACCATTGAAACTCAGGAGAAAAGCTTCATCATACTTCGTTAAAGCAAAAAATTATTCGGGTACTCTTAAAGAAAAAACTTTGATTTTTGCTTATGCTCTTGCAGTGGGTGAAGAAAATGCTGCCGGTGGAAAGATTGTAACAGCACCAACCTGTGGGTCATGTGGAACGATGCCGGCGATGTTGAAAAGAATGTATGACAGTTTCGACTTTTCAGATCATAAAATCTATCGGGCACTTGCAACAGCAGGTTTGATTGGTAATCTTGTAAAAACCAATGCGTCAATATCAGGAGCAAAAGTTGGTTGTCAGGGTGAGATTGGCACTGCATGTGCAATGGCAAGCGCGGCAGCCACACAACTGCTCGGCGGAACACCACTTCAGATAGAATATGCTGCAGAGATGGGAATTGAACATCACCTTGGTCTGACCTGTGATCCAATTATGGGACTTGTTCAGGTTCCTTGTATCGAACGAAATGCTTTTGCAGCCGAAAGAGCGCTGAACACCGCAACATTTTCACTTCTTTCGGACGGGCAACACCTGGTTTCATTTGATAAGATTGTAAAAACAATGAAACAAACAGGACACGACATCCCCTCAATCTATAAAGAGACTTCCGAGGGCGGGATGGCATTCTTTTATGGTAAAAAAGAACAAAAACCAAACACTGCCGTTTAGTTTTTGAACTGTGCTGTTTTATCTTTAAGTGTTGATGAATATCGTGTAAAGATTACTTCCATACCTGCAAAGACATCTAAATTCTCTTTATAAATCTGAAGAAGGGTCTTTAGTGTCGTATTCAAATCCGTGGAACAAACTTTATTATAATCATCAAATTTCAGAACAAAACCGGCATAATCTTTCCTGTAATATTCAATTTTTGTACTGAGATCAGAAGTAATCGCAAGAATTCTCTCTGCAAATTGTTTTCCGTCGAATGATAATTTGTTTTTGAGCAGAGACTTCTCCTCTCCCTGCAAATGATAGAGTCGGTTCAAGTCAAGTTCAATTTCATCAAATTGATTAATCAACTCTGAATCGTATTCTGCGAGTCTGTTTCTTAAACTTAACAGTTCATCAACACGCTTCTTTAGCGTCTCTTTGAGCAGGTTCAGTTCTTCCGTAGTTTTGCTCTCCATCCAACATCCATGGTCAGTTAAAAATCTTTTTTAGCTGTTTTAATCTAATAAAAGTTCTTACGATATTTTCATTGAAATTTCAATAAATTTCGACAAATTTGTTTAGATACTTTTTATTCTTATGAAAAAGATACGGACGAGAGATGAAAACAATAATTGAACCATTCAAAATTAAAGCAGTTGAGCCAATACGGTTCACCACAAAAGAAGAGAGAATTAAACTTTTAAAAGAAGCAGGATATAACCCCTTTTCAATCCATGCTGACGATGTGTTAATCGATTTGCTGACAGATAGTGGCACCTCGGCAATGAGTTCAGAACAATGGGCAGGTATTATGCTGGGTGATGAATCGTATGCCGGTTCAAAGAGCTTTTACAAATTTGATGCAGCTGTTAAGAAAATTACCGGGCTGAAAAATATTATCCCAACCCATCAGGGAAGAGCTTCAGAGAAGATTCTGTTTACTGTTTTAGGTGGAAAGGGAAAATATTTCTGTAGTAACACACATTTTGACACAACCCGTGCAAATGTTGAGTATTCCGGGGCAGAAGCTGTAGATTTTATGACCGAAGTTGGTAAACATCCTGAGATGAAAGCTGATTTTAAGGGGAATATGGATACTGAAGCACTTGAAATTTTTATCAAAAAAACAGGTGCAGAGAATATACCGTTGGTATTGATGACAGTTACCAACAATTCCGGTGGAGGACAGCCTGTTTCGATGCAAAACATCAAAGATACCAGAAAAATTTGTGACAAATATGGAATTCCTTTCTTTTTGGATGCCTGCCGTTTTGCTGAAAATGCATATTTCATTAAAAGGAGAGAAAAGGGTTACGAAAACAAAACTCCACTTGAGATAGCTCAAGAGATGTTTTCTTATGTTGATGGCTGCACAATGAGCGCAAAAAAGGACGCTTTTGCAAATATCGGTGGTTTTCTTGCCATGAATGATGATAATATTGCAATGTTGTGCAGAAATCTGTTGATTGTTACTGAAGGTTTTACTACTTATGGTGGTCTTGCAGGCCGAGACCTTGAAGCGATTGCCCAGGGATTGGTCGAAATTCTGGATGAACACTATCTTGAATACAGGATTAGATCGGTAGAGTACCTTGGTGAAAAACTTGTCAATAATAATGTACCAATTCTTGAACCCCCTGGAGGACACGCGATTTATCTCGACGCAATTCGTTTTGCTCCCCAAATCCCACAACACCAGTTTCCCGGACAGTCAATTGTGTGTGAACTTTACCTCGAGGGTGGAATTAGAGCCTGTGAAATCGGCAGTGTGATGTTTGGTAAAGATCTTCCCGATGGCACCCACATTTCACCTGCTATGGAGCTTGTAAGAATGGCAATCCCAAGAAGAGTTTATACACAAAGTCATTTCGATTATATGATCGAGGTGATTATTGATGTCTATAATAAAAGAAAAAGTCTTCGTGGAATGAAAATAACAGAGGAAGCTCCGATGTTGAGGCACTTCACAGCGAAATTTGATTATGTGGATTAGCAAACAACTAAAACTGCAACAAAAATTCGATTTTGATGTCCCCGTCTGGAGATTAGTACTCTCCAACGGGGACTGTCTCCTTGTTGAGGAGAGAGATTCCGATAAAAGGGAAGCCTTCTATCATGTTTTTGAATTGGCAACAGGACGGACATTGTTGGATAAATTCAGTCCACCCGATAAATTCTGGAGCGGGGTGGAGTTATTTAAGAATAAAAGAGTGATTTTCCACGGTTACAGATCGCAGGGACTTCCTTTCCATAAAGGAATTTTTTGTTACGATCTCGAAAAACAGACTTATTTGTGGCAGGAACCTGAACTCTCTTTCCTGATTAGTAATGATCAGGGGATATATGCTTTTAAACAGAAGTTTGAATCCCAGGAGTATTTTCTGCTTGATAAAGACACTGGACAAGTGATTGGTGAACCGGCAGCAGACGACGACTCGATAAATTTGATGATTGCTGAAGCAAGAGGAAAAGAATCGTTTGATGACTATGTTTATCCTGAAAATTTCACCTTATCAAAATTTAAAGATGGCGGATATCTGGAAAAATTGATGCCTGCGGGGACTTTGAAGGAAGTTACCGAGGTTTTTTCCAAAGACGGTCTGATTTTTCTGAACACTCACCGTGGAACAAGAGAATCAGGTTTCATCAATGAATTATTGGCTATCGACGATAAAAGTCAAAAAGTGGTAAAAAAAATGGTTCTTAACAAAAGGACAGAGAACCTGATCGCCGAAAGTTGTTTTATTTATAAGGATTTCCTCTTTTTGATTATTGACAAAAAGAGTATCGAAATCCGGGAGATAAAAAAATGACAGATGAAGAAAAAAAACTGTTGCTTAAAGCAGCCAGAAATGCGATTGAACATTCGCTGGGACTCACAAACGAAGTGGTTCCAGTTCCCCCGGAAGGGGTTTTTGATTCAATGAGTGGATGTTTTGTTACTCTCCATAAACATGGTGATTTGAGGGGTTGTATCGGTTTTATTAAAGGTGTTGAACCTCTGAGGAAAACAATTAAAGAGGCTGCACTTCTTGCAGCTAAAGAAGACCCAAGATTTTCACCCGTAACGGCACATGAATGGAAACATATCTCAATAGAGATTTCAGTCCTCTCTCCTCCATTCGATATGCCTGATTATGACAGCATTGTGTTGGGAAAACATGGGCTAATCGTCCGTGACGGATACAGAAGTGGACTTTTTCTCCCCCAGGTTCCCATTGAGCATAACATGGACAAAGACGAGTTTTTAACCGCCTTGTGCAAAAAAGCGGGTCTTTCCCCCAGACTTTGGACACAAAAACAGCTTCAACTTCAGGCGTTCACCGCAGAAGTTTTTAGTGAGGAGGAGTTTTATGGGAGAGATTAGAAAACCGGCAGTTGCTGGGATGTTTTATCCCGCCACTTCAGATAAACTTGAGAGGCAACTCTCTCGACTTTTTAGTGAGGTTCCGGTTTCCAAGATTGAAGAAAACATGATCCCCGGGATTATTGCTCCTCATGCGGGATATATGTACTCGGGACTAACAGCAGCTTACGCGTACAAGAACATCGCCGATAAAAAATATACAAAAGTGATTATCCTTTCCCCCAGCCACAGAGAATATTTTGGAGGGATTTCCATTTATGAAGGTGATGCTTACGAGACACCCCTTGGCAAGATCGAAGTTGATCAAAATATTGCACAAAAGATGTCTGATATTTCCCCAAGAATTATGCGAAGCACTGCAGGACACCGTGACGAACATGGAATTGAAGTACATCTCCCTTTTCTACAGCATCTTTATGGCAATGACTTCGAGCTTGTCCCGGTGGTGATGGGGGATCAGTCTCATGCCAACATCGTTGAACTTTCCAATGCTCTGCTTGAAGTGATGGATGATGATACTTTGGTGGTCGCCTCAAGCGATCTTTCACATTTTTATCCAAAACCCATTGCTCATAAACTCGACTCAATTATTGCCGACAGGATTGTTGACTATGATCCTGTAAATCTTGAACACGACCTCGAGAAACAATTAACACATGCTTGTGGTGGTGGTTTGGTGGTTGCCCTCATGAAAGCAACAAAAAGAGCTGGAGTAAAAAATTCTTTACTGTTGCATCGATCCGATTCCGGTGATGTTTCAGGCGATAATTCCTCTGTGGTGGGATATCTTTCAGCATCTTTTTATAATTGATGGATAAGAGGTGATTATTGGAATTTGACGCCGCATTTATTGGTACCGGAAGAGCAGCGTGGTCACTTGCAAATGCATTTGTGGATGTTGGGTTCTTTATCCGTTTTGCTTCAAACAGGACAGAGGAACCGCTGAAAAAATTTGCTGAAGAATTTATGGTAGATGAAATCTCGACAAATATAAAGGATATCTCAAAGTTTGCCTCTAAATTTCAGATATGTGTAATTGCTGTTCCCGATTCTGCGATAAAAGAGGTGGCTGATAAACTCGCCGAACTACCGTTAAACTTCAAGACCACCCTTTTTATACACCTTTCAGGATCAAAAACAACCAGGGAACTTGTCACCCTCAAAAAAATGGGAGCGATGACGGGATCTTTCCACATTCCACAAAGTTTCCCCTCACGAAAAGCTATTAGGTTGTTGAATTTGCCCGTCTGTATCGAAGCATCATCGGTGAAAGCTGAAAAAATGATGCTGCAAATTGCCAGACGACTTGAACTAAAACCAATCTGCATAAAGCCTGAGTTAAAAATATATTATCATCTCGCTGCGGTTTTTGCATCCAACTTTTTTCCCACAATCATTGCAGATTCGATGAAAATGTTTGAATTAGCCGGTGGTAACAAAAAAGATTATTTTAAGATATTTACCCCGATTATTGCGACAACCATCCAAAATATCATGGAAAATGGACCCGAAAACGCTGTTTCAGGGGTTATTTCCCGGAAAGATCTTGAAACAATTCAAGAGCATCTGAATGTTCTCGCTTTTGATGATTCCACACAAGAACAGCTATTAACCTACATCCGCCTCTCAGAAGAAACCGCAAAAATGCTGGGCATAAACCTCAAAATTGTGCCAAACAAATCCGAAGAAGAGGGTAAGTGAGCAGAACTCACCCTAATGTTAAAATTATCTTTGGAAACGGATTCCCTCATGGTGGTGCCTCGACAAAACGGTGTCTGCACATCGTAAAAGGACTTCAGGAAAATGGGTGCACGGCTGAAATTGTTGTTTTTCGAGGTACTGAGAGAGCGGAAAACACCGAAAACAAACTCACCTCGGGTGTATTTGATGGGGTGAAATTTCGGTATATGCATAAATCTACTGAATGGCCCACATCTAAACTGAAGAAATTTGTAAATCTCTCCGCTGGAATTTTCAAACTTTTGGGATATCTCCATCATGAAAACTCAATAAATAAAATTGATGTACTTTTCCTATATGGTACTTATTTAAGTTCTGTTAATCTCCTTTTGGCGGCCATTTCAAAATTTCGTAATATCATTTATGTTTTTTCGCTCGATGAATATCCTGATCATATTATTTATCCCGAAGTTAAACGATTTTATTCCGGCTTTTTATTTGAAAAAGTATTTATCCGCAGATTCGATTATATTTTGGTTATCAGTAAGTTATTGATGCAATATTGTTCCTCGATCAGGATTTACAACGAGAAGATTTTGTTCTTCCCTTTAACCGCAACGGAATACACCGGAAATGTTATCCTCCCGGAAACAGATAACTATTTTTTTTATTCCGGTTTTAACAAGACAACAAGAAGAAAACACCCCTACGAGAAAGATGACCCACAAACACTTTTTAAGGCATTTTCCGGGTTGTCTGAAAAATATCCAAATGTAAAGCTGATAGTGGCTGGACAAATGGATCCGTCGCTTCAACAGCTCGCAGTGGAATGCAAAATTTCAGAAAAAACCATATTTACCGGGAAAATATCCGACGACGAATACCATGGTTATCTTAATAATGCGCTTGGTCTGGTTATTCCGCGTCCTGACAATCCCAAATCTGAAGCCAGTGTTCCTTTTCGATTGGGTGAGTTTCTCCTCACAGGTAATCCCGTAATTGTGGCAAGCACCGTGGAATTGGATTCTATCCTGAATGACGGCGAACATTTGTTGTTTTATGCTCCCGGAAATGTTTCTGATATTCAGGCAAAAATGGGGATGATTATAGATGATCCAATCCTATCAAAAACAATTGGTGAAAAAGGGAAATTGAAAGCAGGTGAGATTTTTGAACTGAAATCTGTAACTCATGAACTCATGAAGAAGATATATCAAAAGCTTGGGGAGGTTGGATGAGAATTCTACTCGTCACCAATTTCCCGGCTCCATATCGTCTTCCCTTATATGATGAATTGGGGCCAAAACTTGGTGAAAAGTTTTTTGTAATTTATACTGACACAGCAGTGGAAGGACATCGCTGGCAAATTCCTCATCTTCATCATGCACATCACTTCATAAAATTGAATGAAAGTGTCACGCTTATTGCCAAAAAGTTTCAACCGGATGTCGTAATTCTTGGTGGAGTGAATAAACATACACTCAAACTTTTTCTCTACGCAAAACGAAAAAAGATAAAAATTTCTCTGTTCACAGACATGTGGCAACTCCCGTTCTCCAAACTAAGCAAATCCTCACAGCTTTTAAGAAAATTACTTTATAAGCACAGTGATCAATTCATAGTTCCGGGCAAAAAATCAGAACAACACATCAGGGAAATATTTCCCGAAACCCTTGCTTCCAAAATTCATATTTTACCATTTACTCTGCAAATTTCGAACTTTCCATTTACGCCAAATTTCCCAGAGGTCAAGGAATTTGATCTGCTTTTCTCAGGTAGAGTTGATGAAGGAAAACTTCCGTTGTTTTTTGTTGAGGTAGCTTACAGAATTAATGTACATCGAAAAATAAAGTTGTTGGTGCTTGGTGATGGTCCACTGAAAGCTGAGATGGAGGCAAAACTTGTTGATAAGGGAATTGAACACACCTTTGCCGGATATATACCCCAGGAACAATTACAAGGTTATTATTGCAAGTGTAGAGTTCTTCTGTTTCCAACCATTATTGATACTTGGGGAATCGTAGCAAACGAGGCACTTTCAGCAGGAGTACCTGTAATCATATCCCCCAATGCAGGAGCAGCCGATGATCTCATTATCTCCGGGAAAAATGGCTTTGTCGTTGAGAATGATGTTGAACTTTGGGCACAAAAAACAATTGAGATACTTAACAAAGAGCATGAGTTTGTGTTTGAAACACCCCCTATGATAGAGATGGTTGCAGAAGATCTCTTAAAATCTGTAAATGACTTGGTGTACTAAATGGCTTTTTATATAAATACACTCCACAAATTAAAAATAGAAGAATCCTCATTTATCCGCCTAATCCGTATCAGCTGCGTTCTATCTTCATCGCTAAATCAGTCTCATTCGTGTTCTATTATGAAAAATCCAACACAATGAAAAAACTCCTTCTCTTGCTAAAACTTCCCCCACCTGTCACCGGAGTTACAACTATGTGTAATGCCGTCCTCGAGAACCGGGAATTATTTGAAAAATTCAATACAATGGTTATCGGTTTAAGTTACGCTAAAGATGTAAAAAGCACAGGGGGACTTAATCCAGGAAAGTTTATTCAACTCTTTATAAACATTGTTAAGACAAAGTTTACCGTCCTCACCTTTTGGCCCGATCTGATTTATTTTGTCCCATCACTAACAGGGGCACCTTTTCTTAGAGATTTTCTCTTCATTCTGGTTATTAAATTTTTCAGAAGAAAAATAATTTTTCACCTGCATGGCACTGGATTAAAGGATGCAGCACTAAAATCAAAATTTTATAAAAATCTTTACAGCTTTTCCTTCAATAACAGCGAGATCATCACCCTTTCTCAAAAATTAAAGTACGATCTCGATTTTCTCAAACCAAACGTTATCCACATCCTCCCCAATGGAATTGCGTCGGCCCCCCTCCTTGATACCGCCCCCCCAGCCCCCCTCCTTGTTAAGGTGGGGGGAGAAGTGCGCCAAAATTTACTATTTGTTAGTAATTTTTATAACTACAAGGGGATTCCAGAACTAATCGAATTGCTCGCTGAAGTTCACGATCGTGGTCACAATTTCACATGCACAATCGCCGGAGAAGAAAACCACATAACCGCTGAGTCTCTCCAACAGCTGATTGATAAAAATGGACTCGCAGGAAAAGTTAAATATGTAGGGGGTGTTACTGGTGACGATTTAACCAAGCTTTACAAACAATCCAATATTTTCATCTACCCAACTAAAAAAGATGCCATGCCATTGGTAATTCTCGAAGCAATGAGAGCAGGACTCGCAATACTTTCTAACCCCGTTGGAGCCATTCCCGACATGATCGGTAATGATCCGGAAACATTACCGACACCTGAAAATCTGATTTCGCTATTGACCAATCCCGATAAAACCCGTAAATTAGGAGAACAAAACCGCAAAACCTTTGAACAAAAGTTCACAATTGATAAATTCAATTCACAATTACTGATGATATTATCAAAATGAAACCACAGAGCACACAGAGACCACCGAGTGAGGTATCAGGTATTAAACCACATAATCCATCCGTGAAATCCGCGTACATCCGTGTAATCCGTGGAACTATCCTGAACCCTCTATGCTGCCTAAAATAAACTTCCACGGCATTAACATCTCCGACTTTACCGAAGAAGAACTTTGGATAGAAATAGATTCCACCATCCGCACAGGAGAGCAAAAGGTAGTATATTGGAGGTCGCTGGGTACTCCATATCTGATGAAAAAAACTCCCGGACTTCTCGAAATCACGAACAACTTCGATATTCTCCTCATAGATGGCAGGGGACTCTATCTTTTCATGAAATTGATGGGACAACAATTAAAAAACGAACTCTACACTTCCAGGTTCACTCTAAAATTAATAAAAAAAGCTGCAAAAAACAACTATTCCGTAATGATTCTCGGCGCTACCGATGAAGTAAATCAAGCCGCCACTTCAAACATAAAAACCGAATATAGAGTAACAACCGTCCACCCCGGAATAAACGGCTACTTCACACCCGAAAAAGAAGACAAAATCGTAGAACAAATCAACAAATTCGCTCCCGATATCCTCCTCGTCGGAATCTCCACCCCCAAAAAAGAACTCTTCGCCCACAATCACAGACACCAACTTAATGTCAGAATAATTCACCTCTGCGGCGGAATGGTCGATGTAATCGCCGGGAAAACCAAAATAACCCCCAAATGGATCAAAAAACTAGGTTTTGCATGGCTCTATCGACTAGTGCAAGAACCCCGACGGCTGCTCATCCCCGTTATCTCCATGGTTTGGGAAGGAATGAAGTTTGCACTTAGTGTCATTTTTGGTAAAAAATAACCGGTTCTAAAGTTAAACTGCAAAGGCCGCAAAGAAAACAAAGTAAAATCCGGATTGAGACAAAAAAGCATTTTGATATTTATGATTTTTTTTATAATTTTGAAGTATGGTTTAGGTGAGAGTGGAAATAGATTTTATATGAATAATCATTCATCCAGGTTAATTACCATGAAAACTAATTACACAAAGGTTGCTTACTGCACAATTTTACTCTTTATAGTTAACATAACAATATTCTCCCAGGAGACATGGACATGGTCCTACCCGGCTCCGCAAGGAAATAACCTGAACTCTGTTTCATGGGTCTCAGGCTCAATTTTTGTTGCTGTTGGAGACTATGGAACAATTCTGAGAACCACCAACGATGGTACAGATTGGTCCGTTATTTCTTCCGGTACAACCACCAAGCTGAATAAAGTACATTTTTGTTCTGCAGAAACGGGGTTTTCTGTAGGTCAAGCAGGAATTATTTTAAAGACATCAAATGGTGGGTCAGACTGGACCTCACTTTCCTTCCCGGACGCTACTAATCTCACCTCACTTTATTTCACTGATGTTCTAACGGGATTTGTTGGCAATGCATTAGGAGCAATCTACAAAACAACAAACGGGGGGTCAAATTGGGTTTCTCAAACACCTGCTGGAGGGGCTATATCCTCAATCATGTTTGTTAATGCGAATCAAGGATTTGCTGGTAGTGCGGATGGAAACTTATTTAAAACCACAGATGCCGGCTTAACTTGGTCAAGTCTTGCTGCGTCTTCTGCAATTGTGGATGTTAAATTTACTGACGCTTTAAACGGTTGGTATGTTAATGGTACAAACCTGTATAAAACTACAAACGGGGGTTCGTCCTGGGAGATTCCGATTTCTTTAAATGGAGAGACGGCTGCAATGGCAATATCATCTAATAATATTTTTACTGCAGGAAATCTAAAATATATTGATAAATTCACTGTCGGAGGATCATTTATTTCAACAACTTCTTCAGGTTCTGGATATCTAAACTCCCTTGCGGTTAATAATGGAAGCATAGTCGTTGCTGTGGGCACTGGAGGGAACATTTTTATTTCAACAGACGATGGAACAAATTGGACTTCTTGTCTTGCCACTCCCAATGATCTTACCCTTTCAACCATGTTCCAAAATCCGAATGGGCAAATATTTGCAGCTGGTTCAAGCGGCTCTATAATAAAGTCAACCGACTCTGGAGTATCGTGGTCATCGGTTACCAGCGGAGCTACTGCCGCAATAAACAAGATATTTTTTCTAAATGAAGACGATGGATGGTTTGTTGCCGGTAAATATTTATTTATAACTGCCGATGGTGGAACAACCTGGTCTATTCAATATACCAATTCCATCTCAACCTATGCTCATCTTGATGTCAGGTTTTTTGATGCTACAAGCGGAATTACAATCGCAAGGAATAGCACTTCAACTTCTGGATTCGTTTATTATACAACAAACGGGAGCACCTGGGTTCAGGGTACTGCCACTTCTGCCCCAACAATGCACTCAATCGCCTATCTTGACAGTAAAGATCAGGCTTTTCTTTGTGGCAACAATGGAAAACTATTAAAAACTACGAACGCCGGTGCTAACTGGAGTACAGTGGCAAGTGGTACTTCGAACAACTTGTATTCAATCTATTTTGTGAGTCCTTTAATAGGATATGTTGCCGGTGCTGGTGGTACTATTCTCAAAACTGCTGATGGAGGAGCAAACTGGAATCCGCAAACATCAGGCACAGTTCAAGACCTCTCCGATATCCGCTTCTACAACGAACTCCATGGTATTGCATCAGGTAATAATGGCACTGTAATAATGACAAATAATGGGGGTGATACCTGGACACAAAAATCTCTGCCAACTAATAATAATCTTAACGAAGCAGTGATTATAAACGAGACCACAGCTTTTATCGTTGGCACCAACACCACAATATTAAAAGGAGCAAATCTTCCCCTCCCTGTGGAACTTACAATCTTCACCGCATCAGTAAGAAACAACATGGTAAACCTCAACTGGGAAACAGCAACTGAAATCGACAATTACGGCTTCGATATCGAAAGGAAAGACAAAAATTCTGACTGGATAAAAATCGGCTTCATCGAGGGACACACCACTTCCAACTCCCCAAAATATTATTCATTCTCTGACAAACCAACAGGCTCAACAAAATTCTCCTATCGCCTCAAACAAATCGACAACGATGGCAAGTTTGAGTACAGTAACGAAGTAGAAGTCCTGATCGATAATCTCCCGGATGGATATTTACTTGAACAAAACTATCCAAACCCGTTCAATCCTGAAACATCCATAAGATTTGTACTAAAAGAGAATACAAAAGCCACGCTCAAAGTATATAATGCCTTGGGAGAATTAGGCACAACACTTTTTGATGGAATTGCGGATGCAGGCAGATACTATGACATCAAATTCAACGGTAATAATCTATCTTCTGGCGTGTACATCTACACCCTCGATGCCGGGAAATATCACCAAACCAGGAAAATGATGCTTATGAAATAGTACCTCACCCCTGGCCCCTCTCCTACAAGGAGAGGGGAACCATAGCTTTAAAATAGTGAATTATAAATTTCAAGCCAATTTTCCCTTTTAAAATGAATAGAGGGGAAACATAGTATTACAACAATAGAGTATAAAACCCAAACCCATCCTCCCCTCGCCTTTTAGGAGAGGGGTCGGGGGTGAGGTACGCCCTTTGCCCTTTCACAATTATGTCGTAACTTTACGACACTAAAATTTAAAAATTCCGAAGAAATGATCAATAATAAACCGCAGAGACCGCTAAGATCGCAAAGAAATTTAAAAGTCTCCTTTGCGTGCTCTGCGTCCTTTGCGGTTAAACCAGGAATCTAATGCGTCTTCTTATAACAGGCGGGGCCGGCTTCATCGGCTCACACATGGCAGAAAACTTCGTTAATAAAGGGTGGGAAGTGGTGGTTCTCGACAATTTCCTCACGGGGAAACGCGAAAACCTCTCCCATATCTCCGGAAAACTTAAAATAGTTGAAGGTGATATCCGTAATGCCTCCATCGTAAACGAAGTAATGGCAGGATGTGACGCGGTAATCCACCTCGCAGCTCTCGCATCAGTTCCCGCATCATTTAACGATCCCGTAGGAACCTACGAAGTAAACTTCATGGGCACACAAACCGTTCTCGAAGCGGCACATCAAAACAAAGTAAAACGGGTAACATTTGCATCCTCCTCAGCGGTATATGGCGATACACAAACCTTCCCCATAACTGAAGAAAACCCCGATAACCCCCTTTCCCCATACGGAGTAAGTAAACTCCTAGGAGAAAAACTTTGTCGGTTTTATAACACAGCATTTGGACTCTCAGTCGTCATCTTCCGGTTTTTTAATGTATATGGTCCGCGGCAAAACCCCTTTTCGGAATATTCAGCAGTAATCCCTAAATTCCTCAGCATCATAAAAGACGGCGGAACCCCCACCATTTTCGGCGACGGTGAACAAACCCGTGATTTTATATATATCTCCGATCTCGTCCATGCACATGAACTAGCTTTGGAGTCGATTCAAACCGCAGAGGTCGCAAAGAACGCAGAGGGGTCGATTAAAACCACAGAGCACACCGAGCTCACAGAGAAAGAGATTGCAAAAGCCCTCAGCGAAAATCCGTCAAATCAGCGTGTATCTGCGTCCCATACCCCCCCCTGCCCCCCCCTTGTAGAGGATGGGGGAATTACCCCCCTAAATCTCGGTTCCGGCGAAAAAACCTCCCTGAACGACCTGATAAAAATCATCTCCCGGAAGCTTGGGACTACCGTAACTCCAAAATATGACCCCCCTCGTTCAGGTGATATACTTCACAGCTATTGTGAAATTTCTCGAATTAACGATATTTTAACATTCAAACCTCAAGTTACCATGGAAATTGGTATTGAAAAAATGCTCAAATATTATAACTTAGCAGACTAAATAAATTAATTTAATTGAAAATGTCAGACTACAACACACAACTACTCCAAAAAATAGAAAACAGATCACTCGTCATTGGCGTTATTGGTCTTGGATATGTAGGACTCCCCCTCGCAGTCGAATTTGGTAAAAAATATAAAGTTATCGGCTTCGATATCAACACAAAACGGGTTGAAGAACTCAAAAAAGGTGAAGATAAAACTCTCGAAGTTGAATCCGAAGAGCTTGGCGAAGCAATCCACCTGAAATATTCCTATGACAAGGAAGAACTTCGCGAAGTTGATCTGTTTATAGTTACCGTACCGACTCCGGTTGACGATTTTAAAATCCCCGATCTCACTCCCCTCATTAAGGCAAGTGAAACAGTGGGAAGTGTCATCAAACACGGGGCAATTGTTGTTTATGAATCCACCGTTTACCCCGGCTGCACCGAAGATGACTGCATCCCCGTGGTCGAAAAACAGAGTGGATTAAAGTTTAACAAAGATTTTTTCGCCGGCTATAGCCCCGAAAGAATCAATCCCGGTGATAAAGAACACCGCGTTAGCACAATTAAAAAGGTGGTAAGCGGAAGCACACCTGAAATTGCTTTTGCCGTAAACGAACTCTATAAAACCGTGATTATTGCAGGTACACATCTCGCCACCTCAATAAAGGTTGCAGAAGCCGCAAAAGTAATTGAAAACACACAGCGCGACATCAATATCGCATTTGTGAACGAACTCTCGATGCTCTTCACCAAAATGGGTATCGATACAGTGGAAGTGTTGGAAGCTGCCGGAACCAAGTGGAACTTCCTTCCATTCCGTCCCGGACTTGTAGGTGGCCACTGCATCGGAGTTGATCCCTACTACCTCACCCACAAAGCAGTAAATGTTGGGTATCACCCTGAAATGATCCTTGCCGGTCGCAGAATAAACGACGGTATGGGAGCATTTATCGCATCCCAGTTTGTAAAACTCCTCATAAAAGGGGGTTACAAAATTCACGGAAGCAAAGTACTTGTACTCGGAATAACATTTAAAGAAAATTGTCCTGATATCCGTAACTCCAAAGTTATTGATATCATTAGAGAATTAAAAGAATTTGGTTGCGAAGTAAGTATATGTGACCCTCTCGCAGACTCTGAAGAAGTTAAACACGAATATGGTGTGGAACTCACCCCATGTGATGAAATGAAAAGTGCTGAATACGACGGAATGATCCTCGCGGTCGCACACAATGAATTTAAATCGCTTGATATCCCATCCCTGAAAAAGAAAAACATAGTACTCTACGATGTTAAATCCTTCTTCGACAAAGAATTAGTCGATGAGCGTTTATGATAAAAATGAATAGCCCGCAGATATCACGGACCTCACCCCTGACCCCTCTCCTAAAAGTAGAGAGGAATAGTATTCGAGGTTATAATGTCTCCTCTGCGAAACTCTGTCTAATCCGCGTGTATCCGCGTCCCCTAACGAATTTACAGGTGGTAGCATGAAGTTTCTCGTAACAGGCGGGGCGGGGTTCATCGGCTCAAACATCGTTTTTGAGTTGTTGAAACAAGGTCACAGCGTTCGTGTACTCGACAATTTCTCAACGGGACGCCGCAGAAACCTCCTTGGACTTGAAAACGACATCGAACTTATAGAAGGTGATATCCGCAGTTACCACACAGTAGCACAAGCAGTACGTGGAGTTGAAGCTATTCTACACCAGGCTGCACTTCCATCTGTTCCCAGATCGATAAACGATCCGATCTCAACAAACGATGTAAATGTCGGCGGAACATTAAATCTCCTCGACGCTGCACGTGGTTCAGGAGTAAGGAGAGTGGTTTTTGCCTCCTCTTCATCAGTTTACGGCGATACACCCGAATTGCCAAAGCACGAAGGAATGACACCAAATCCAATGTCCCCTTATGCAGTTTCAAAACTTACGGGTGAATATTACATGAAAGTTTTTCACCGCCTCTATGGACTCGAGACAATCGCCCTCAGATATTTTAATGTGTTTGGACCAAATCAGGATCCCACATCACAATATTCGGCGGTAATCCCAAAATTCATAACCGCGATGAAAGAAGACCGTCAACCCATAATTTATGGTGATGGTACACAGAGCAGAGATTTTACATTCATTTCAAATGTGGTGAATGCGAACCTTCTCGCCGCCACAAAACAGTTGGACGAATACGGGCTGGTGATGAATATCGCCTGTCATGAACGAATTTCGCTAAACGAACTCATCGGGGAACTAAACAAAGTCCTTGACAAAGACATAAAACCGATTTACGAATCCGCTCGCCCCGGCGATGTAAAACACTCCTTCGCAGCAATCGAGCTTATAAAAGCGAAGTTGGGGTTTGAAGTGGGCGTCAAGTTTGAGGATGGAGTAATGGTTTTGGTTAATGATACTGAAATGTCTCAAAATTATGAGTTAAATGTCTCTAAAAAATAAGACAATTACTGGCTTTTTTTGGAGTTTTGCTGATAATACCGGAAATCAAGTAGTCCAATTTGTTATTGGAATAGTTCTTGCCAGAATTTTAACGCCTTCAGATTATGGGATAGTAGGGATTGTGACTGTAATTCTTGTAATATTACAGGCATTTGTAGATTCAGGTTTTTCGCAAGCCTTAATCCGTAAATTAGATGTCTCCCAATCAGATTATTCGACTGTTTTTTTTTTCAATCTGATCGTGGGATTTGTACTTTATATTTTGTTGTTTGTTAGCTCGCCATTTATTGCGGACTTTTTTAATCAACAAATATTGACCTCGTTGATAAAAGTTTTAGGGCTTAATTTACTTATAAGCTCTTTAACAATTGTACAAAGAAGCATATTAACCAAACAGATAAATTTTAAGTTACTTACAAAGATTTCTTTGGTATCCAATGCATTGTCTGGCTTAATTGGCATAATATTGGCTTTTAGTGGATATGGTGTCTGGAGTATCGTCTATCGCAGTCTATTGAATGTTACTTTTAGTTCGGGCCTTTTGTGGGCTGCTCAAAGATGGGTTCCCAGTATTCAATTTGATCTAGAATCCTTTAAATCAATGTACCGTTTTGGGTATAAATTGTTGCTCTCTTCTCTACTCGATAAACTGTACCAAAATATCTATTATTTTGTGATTGGAAAATTTTTTAGCCCCAGTGAGCTGGGTTTGTATACTCGAGCGGATCAATTTAAGTCACTTTTTTCGTCTAACCTACATTCGACAATCGCTCGAGTAAGTTATCCTGCTCTGGCTTCTCTGCAAAATGATGATGAGAGATTAAAAAATGGTTACAAAAAGGTTCTGGAAGTAACCATGTACCTTTCTTCGTTGTTGATTCTACTTTTGGGGGCTATCGCTTATCCATTAATACTTGTACTATTGGGAGAAAAATGGATTGGCGCTGCTGATTATTTGCAACCACTATGCATTGTCGGAATTTTTTTTCCGCTTCACGCAATAAATCTTAATATAATTACAGTAAAAGGCAGGTCCGATTTATTCCTAAAACTTGAAATAATTAAAAAAATCTTGGCTGTACCTACAATTTTTGTGGGGATTTTTTATGGAATAGATATCATGATTTATGGAATGATTATCAATTCGTTTATAGCCTACTGGTTGAATAGTCAATATTCAGGAGTATTGGTAAATTATTCAATGAAAGAGCAGATTAAAGATATATTGCCGGTTTTGGGCTTTACTTTTTCTGCTGCCTTATTGGTCTATCCAATATCATTCCTGAATCTTCACCCAATAATTATTCTTGGATTGCAAATAACTCTTTGGGCAGGAATTTCAATATTTTTTGGTGAGAAGTTTGATTTATTCGCCTATTTAGAAATTAAAAGAATTCTTTTCGACAAAATGGGAATTGCAAAATTATAAACGTATGAAACAAAAAAACTCTATCTATGTTACACAACCTTTCTTACCCCCACTGAAAGAATTTACACCTTATCTTGAAGATATTTGGGAACGAAAATGGTTAACCAATAATGGATATTATCACCAAGAGTTAGAAAAAGCATTGTGCGATTATCTCGGGGTGAAATATTTGTCACTATTCTCCAACGGCACTCTTGCACTCATCACTGCATTGCAAGCACTTAGAATTAGTGGTGAGGTTATCACTACTCCATTTAGTTTTGTCGCGACAACACATGCATTGTGGTGGAACGGCATTAATCCTGTGTTTGTCGATATTGAACCTGACTTTTATAACTTGGATCCCAAAAAAATTGAATCGGCAATAACTCCAAAAACAACAGCAATTCTCGCGGTTCATGTCTATGGGAATCCTTGTTATGTTGAGGAAATTCAAAGTATTGCTGACAAATACGGTTTAAAAGTGATTTATGATGCATGTCATACATTTGGTGTTAAATTAGAAGGGTCAGGTCTTGCAAACTTTGGTGATCTTTCGGTCTTAAGTTTTCATGCAACAAAAGTCTTTAATACTTTTGAAGGTGGAGCAATTATTTGTCATGATGAAAAAATGAAAAAAAGGATCGATTTTCTAAAGAATTTTGGCTTTGCCGATGAAGTAACAGTTGTAGCTCCGGGTATTAATGCGAAAATGAATGAAATTCAGGCAGCGTTCGGATTGCTTCAACTAAAGTATATTAAACAAATCCTGGATAGTCGAAGTCGAGTGGCTGGTTTATATAATTCCCGTCTTCAAACAATCGAGGGAATTAATTTACCACAATTTAGAACAGATGTGGAATATAATTATTCATATTACCCAATTCTGGTTGACAGACAAAAATATGGTCATTCGCGAGATGATCTTTATGAATACTTAAAGTCTGAAGGAATATTTACCAGAAGATATTTTTATCCTTTAATTAGCAGTTTCTCAACTTATCAATCTTTACCATCAGCGAACCTCAGTAATATCCCGGTAGCCTCGAAAGTATCTGAAATGGTTCTGTGTCTGCCAATTTACCCTGACCTGAGTGATTCAGATGTTGATCAAATTATCTCAGCAATTGAGAAGTTCCATGAAAAATAAAATCGCTGTTATAAATGATAATCCGGCAATTTTGGCCAGGTTCATTTCCAAAATCAGTAATATGATTTTGCCGAGTGCTGAGTGGACATATTACTCTACTCATTATGATCCAAAATACGCTGACCTTTTACCAAACACCACTGTTACACAAGTTGATGTCAAAAAAGATTTTAAGCTATTTATTGATTCTGGGTACGACCTTATTTTTTCTTTGCATTGTAAACAAATATTCCCGCCCGAACTTGTGGAAACGATTAAATGTATTAATATACATCCAGGGTACAATCCAATCAATAGGGGCTGGTATCCTCAGATTTTTTCTATAATTTACGATTTGGAAACAGGAGCTACCATTCACGAAATGAATGAGAAACTTGACGATGGTAACATAATTGACCGGAAACTTGTCGAAAAGCAACTCTGGGATACTTCCGCTACATTATATGCAAAAATTGTTGATGCGGAATTTGAACTTCTCGAGAAGAATCTTTCTCTTATACTGAATGATCAATATCAAACAATTCGACCCGAGGGTGATGGGAATGTTTTCACAAAAAAAGACTTTAGTGAACTATGTGAAGTTGATTTGGAGAGAAATGGCAAGTTTATAGATTTTTATAATCATCTGCGGGCTCTATCGCATCACGAGTTCAATAATTCCTATTTCATAGATCCAGTGACCAAAAAAAAGGTTTATATTTCGATTGAGGTTAGAACACTTGACTAATCATGTTAAGTTGTCTGTCTGTTTAATAACTTTCAATCATGAAAAGTATATTCTTAGCAGTTTAGAAGGAATTACGAAACAAAAAACAACTTTTGATTTTGAGTTGATCATTGGGGAGGATAAATCCACAGATAACACAAGAAAAATAGTTGATGAATATCTTGAATTATCGAATAACCTTTCCTTAAAAAATATTAAAAAATTGTATCATGATTCTAATGTTGGAATGTCCAACAATTATTACAAATCATTTGAAAAATGTGACGGTGAATATATTGCAATTGTTGAGGGGGATGATTTTTGGTCAGATCCATATAAATTGCAGAAACAAGTCGATATACTTGACCAAAATCCTGACTGTGGGTTGATCTGTTCCGATTTCGAGTTCTTTGATAATTTTTCTGGTGATTACTCAAAACCCGGCCACTTAAGCAGGCAGTTCAAATTCGGTTTCCCAACCTTATTCACCTTGGACAATTATTTAAGTAATCGACAAATGGTCAGGACATTAACAGTTGTTGTTAGGAAGAAATTAGTTGATGCATATTTGAAAGAAATGGACCCATCCGTTTTGTTCAACAATTCGGTGGTGGATGTCCCAATTTGGATTTATGTTTTGTCGCGTTCTTTTGGTTTCTACCTTCAGGATACCACTGCAGTTTATAGAGTTACTCAAGACACTGCAAGTCGTCCCGTTGATTTAGAGAAGAAAGAACTATTCCAAAAAACAGTTTCAGGATTGGTAATAAATTGCGCAACTAAAGTCAGAACAAAAGATGTAATATTAAGGAAACTTCAGTTAAACAGGCAAATAATTGAACTCGAGTGGGATGTTCGAAAAAGGGAAAAGAGTAAAGTAATAAGGGATTTTTTGAAACTTCTATTAATGGGTAAACTTAGCAGAACTACGGTTCTCTTACTATTAATGGGTCTAAATCAAAACATTTACCAGAAGTATCGTGAAATATATTTTGGAGAGGAAAAATGAATATTTTAGCTATTATTCCTGCCCGATCCGGCTCAAAATCCATAATCCATAAAAATATCAAAAACTTTTTGGGTAAGCCATTAATAGCACATTCGATTGAACATGCATTAAAATCAAAATTAATCAATCGCGTAATTGTTAGTACAGATAGTAATGAGTATGCAGAAGTCGCTAAAAAATATGGTGCCGAAGTTCCTTTTTTACGTCCTGATTTGATCTCGTTGGATTCATCCAACGATTATGAATTTGTGCTCCACGCTCTTAATTGGTTTCTGGAAAATGAAAATTATAAACCGGATATTTGTGTCCAGTTAAGACCAACTCACCCAATCCGGAATATTGACGATATCGACAAAATGATTATGATGCTGATGAATAGTCCAGAGGCTGATTCGGTTCGGTCTGTAGTAGAAAATAAAACTATAATCCCATACAAAATGTGGTTTCTCGATTCACACAATGAACTGAAGCCTATTCTGAATCTCGAAAATGTTAGAGAGCCTTACAATACCCCGAGACAAATGCTACCGAAAACTTATTTTCAAAACGCTTCGGTTGATGTTTTTAGAACTGAATGTGTACTCAATAAGAGATCGCTTTCCGGAGATAAACTACTCGGCTTTGTTATGGAGGAGCAATTTGATATCGATTATGAAGAAGATTTTATTAAAGCTGAGAGAGTCCAACTTTTCAGGGAATTTGATTATATTTCAGGGAAGAAATTTTGTTTTGATATCGATGGTGTAATTGCTACCCTTGTTAAAGATAACAACTATGCCGATGCTGGTCCTCGTGAATCAACAATTGACAAAATAAATAAACTCTTCGATCAGGGTAACAAAATAGTCCTTTTTACGGCTCGTGGATATGAGACAGGTATAAACTGGGAAGAAATCACAAAAACTCAGATGATGGAGTGGGGAGTTAAATATCATGAAATCTACTTCGGGAAACCTTCGGCGGATTATTATATAGATGACAAAGCAATTAACATTTTGGATTTTAGTTAAAGGAACAAACAATGAATTTAAGCGACCTTATTATCTTTGAATTAGCCAATAACCATCAAGGTGATGTGGAACATGGTAAAAAAATAATTTCTGAAATGGCCAGGATTTCAGTCAAGTATTCACTAAATGCAGCAGTAAAGTTTCAGTATCGACAACTTGATACATTTATTCATCCTTCATTCAGACATGATAAGGAAGCTAAACATATCTCGAGGTTCCTTGACACTGAGCTTAGTGCCGATCAATTTAAAGAATTGGTTGATTTTGCAAAGTTGAAGGGAATGATTACTATGTGTACTCCTTTCGATGAAAGCTCCGTAGATTTAATTGAGCAACACAATATAGATATTATAAAAATTGCCAGTTGCAGCGCAGATGACTGGCCACTCATTTCAAGAATTGCCAAATCAAACAAACCGGTAATAACATCAACCGGTGGTCTTGAGTTATGGCAAATTGATAATGTGGTCTCTTACTTGACTCATCGACTTTCAACTGTGGGTGTTTTACACTGTGTCGGTGTTTATCCAACTCCGCATGAGCTTGAAAATCTTAACTTTATTGAACGCCTTACCAAACGATACAAAGAAGTTACAATTGGTTATAGTGGACATGAAAGTCCCGATGATACTTCGGTTGCCATACTTGCCCTCGCAAAAGGTGCAACAATTTTTGAGAGACATGTAGGTGTTCCAACTGATACAATAAAATTAAATGCTTATTCAATGAACCCAAAACAGGTTGAAGCCTGGATTAAAGCGATTCAAACTGCCAAAACAATATTAGGCAGCGATGAAAAATTTATTTCAGAATCTGAAAAAGCTTCACTCTTATCATTAAAAAGAGGTGTCTTTGCAAACAAAACAATCACCAAGGGTTCATACATCAGTGCTGATGATGTATTTTTTGCTATGCCTTGCAACCCTGATCAAGTAACATCAGGTGTATTTGGAAAAGTTAGAGCAAGATTTATCGCCAGTAAAGATTATGTGACAAATGAAGCGATTTACGAAGAATATCAATCTGATACTTATCACAGAGTGCGTAGCATAATTCATCAGGCAAAGGGACTTCTCGAAGAATTAAATATTGTATTGTCAGACAAGACTTCTATAGAGTTAAACCATCATTATGGAATTGAAAACTTTGATAGATTTGGATGTATGATTGTTAACCTTGTAAACAGGGAATATTGTAAAAAAATTATAGTTGTGTTTCCCGGGCAGCACCATCCGGAACAGAAACATATGAAGAAGGAAGAAACTTTTCACATCCTCAGTGGAGAGGTTACTCTTACTCTGAACGGATTGGCTCATAACATGGTTAAAGGTAATATAGTAACAATTGAACGGGGGGTCTTACATTCATTTTATTCTGAAAGTGGAGCGGTAATTGAAGAAATTTCTACTACACATTTTGTGAATGACTCGTATTACACCGATCCACTAATTGCAGAACAAGATCCTATGCAAAGAAAAACCATCGTCGACAAATTATGAAAAACTCAAAACTCGCATTGTTTGGTGTAGGTAACCTTGGAAAAAGGTATATGCAAGCCATTGCGAAAATTGAAAATGTTGAATTAGTTGTCTTTGATGTTTCTGAGAGTGTTCTGGAAGAAATACCCCTCTTTTTGGATAAAAACTATTGCTCGAGCCTTAATTATAAGATTTCCTTATATCAGGAGGTTTTAGATTTTATTGACCCGGATACTATTGTTATTTCTGCATCGACGGCAAAGGACAGGATTTCACAACTTCTTGACGTTATAAATAGAAATCCTCGAGGTTTGATCATTGAGAAACCGGTTGTTCAAAGAAGTGATGACTATAAACTGATTCTCGATTCTTTGAAAGGGAAAAACATAATCTCTTTTGTTGACTTTACGCTCAGAATGCAACCCTTTTATCGAACTCTAAAGATGGCACTCTCACAAGTTAAGTCAGGTTCTTATTCGGTACACCTACCTCGCATGGGTTTGATGTGTGTGGGGATTCATCATATTGATATATTCAAATGGTTGTTTGATATCGATAAAATTGAAGTTGTAAGTTCATTTTTTGAGTCAGTTTATGAACAAAAGCGGCAGGGTTATTTTGATGTTACCGGGAGTCTCACACTGAAAAGTGGAGACTTATATGCAACCATCATTAACTCCCGAAATGAAGATGTTAGAAGCGTGCAAATCATTACTCAAGATAAGGTTTTTTCTCTCAACGAAGATCAGCGATGGCTCTCAACATTGGATGTAACAAACAAAACAATCATAAATGAAAAAATTGAATATTCATTTGTAAGTCAGTATATGTCAGATTTGATAAAAAAAATGATAGATGGGAGATATGATGAAATTGACCTCCCGTCAATTGTTGAGTCTTTCGACTCACATCAAATGGTCTTTGATTTCCTCGAAACATATAATCACGAAAATCTGAACTTCACATGACACATCTAAATGTTGGATTCATCGGTTGTGGTAAGATAGCAGGATTTCATGCAGATGCACTAAAAACATTTGGCGTCAATATCTCTGCCGTATCTTATCATTCAAATCTTGAAAATGTAAAAATTTTCCAATCAAAATACGATACAGGAAATATATATAATGATTGGAGGGAGATGTGTCTAAAGAATAAATTTGATTTTTTATGGGTTATACCAAGTTGGGATCAAATTGATCAAATATTTGAAGAAATTATTGAAATTGGTATCCCTGCATTCTTTGAAAAGCCTTTAGGGCTCTCTTCTTCAAAAATTAAGAGAGTATTAGACAAGTATGATGAGGAATATCTTTCCAGGTACCAGATCGGTTTCAACAGGAGATTTTATTCTGTCTCAAATGAATTAACTGATTTGTTGTCGAGTGAGAAAATAGTTGCTATAACCGGTGAACTCCCTGAAACCTTAATTAAATCAGACCCTTATCTTTTGAAATATCGTTTGATTCAGAATTCTTCACACTTTTACGATCTCCTGGCTTATGTTTTGGGATCTTATAGTTTTAGGATTGAGTACCTTGAGAAAATCAGAACACAGTATGATTCTGATGACCATTTGATTGTTATGAAACATGGCGAAATCCCTATATCAATTTCATCCATTTGGGGCAGTCCACAAAATTATAGTATTAAATTCTATACAGAATCTGAGAAAGTCATTATTCTTTCACCTTTTGAAGAACTTAATGTTTATCAAGGGTTTACAATTATTGAGCCGACAAAAGATGTCCCGATCAGAAGATACAAACCAAAAGTATTAAATACCTTATATGAAAACTCAGGTGATTTTAAACCCGGTTTTGTTGAACAAACGAAGGATTTTCTTGAAAATACTATTGAGGCTGGCAAGTCGATAACCGCTCATGGGATTAAAGATTCTTTTCACTTATTAACTTTACTGGAAAAAATATCAGCGGGTAAATCAGGAAATCATTAAGGAAACCTTGGACACAATTAACACAGTTTATACGGGATGTACACTCCCAATCTGGAATTATTATTTTAAATTTAAGAAACTAAAGTATCGACCCATGTTATGGATCGGTGATAAATATCAAGCAGAATTGGCGGCAGAATTGCAGATCAATTTTATTGACAGACTTGATTTCAATAATTTAGAAATTAATTACTATTATGAATTTGCTGAGCCGGAACGTGAAATTGTTGATGCTCTTAAAAAGGATGAGATCTTATTTAAGATGTATTTCAGGAACTCTTACGATAACATTCCTTCCAGAGAGTTGTGTAACCAAATTACTCAAGAGTATTCCAGAGCATGGTTTTATTTTATTAATAATTACAACCTGGATGCAAATGTAATTCTCGAAATGCCTCATTTGCCTTTCACTTACATTGGTTATAACATTTTCCGGAGTTTAGGATTAAAAACGCTCTTTTCATCCACTCTTCAAATGAAAGATAAATCATACTGGGTCCGAACCATTGAGGAATATCCCCTGTTTGAAAATACTTCAAACGATTTCCTTATCTCAGGTGAATATGACGATGAGGGGCAAGCGGTTTTTGCAACAAAGTTAAAAGAGCAGTTTGGTATTCAACCCAGTGCAGGGAAGCCGCAAGGTACTTCATTTGCAAAATCGATGTTGATTCAAATCCGAAATATTCTCTTCCCCTCGAAAAGCAAGGAAAGGCTCAATTTTAAAGTGATAAAGGGAGGGAAGTTTCGTTTCATTTCGAATAGAGTTTATCATTTTCGGCTTTTGAAGCAAATGATCAAAAAATATTTTGGCTTAAAGTATTATGAAAAAATTTCAAGTGATATTGCCAACGAAAATCATAAACTTAAAATACTGTTTGCTATGCATTTTGAACCGGAAATGGCTGTTTACCCTCTTGCTGGAGAGAAAAATAATCAATTCGAGATTATAAAAGAATTAAGCCAAAAAGTTGGTAATTCGGGTAAAATTTACGTCAAAGAGCACCCGTGGATCTTTGACAGCACAAAATATCATGGCATTGTTCGGGGTAAATCGTTTTATCGTGAGTTGAAAGAATTAGGTAATGTTGACTTCATCTCTCTAAAAACAAAGTCATCTGACTTGTTCGACAAAATAACTTTATTGGCAACTCTTACAGGTACAATTGGTTGGGAAGCTTTTCTGGAAAAGATACCGGCCATTTACTATGGTTTCCCATGGTATGGAGGTATTCCTTGTGCGCAAAAATATACCGAGCAACTCGACATCATGGAATTTCAAGAAGAATCTCATCTAAATTTTGAGAAAATTGACTATGAGGCAATTTACAATCGACTGGAAAATACTTTGAGTGATGCATCAGTGAAATCCGAATGTAAAAGCGATGAAAAGTATTATGAGTTTGCCCGACGACTGCAAACAATGATAGAAGGATTGTGAAACAAACCATATGCGTGGTATAAAAGAAATTTTCTTCATTTTGTCTGTTGTTTGGCTTCATGTAGCCGGTTTTTTACAATCGGGGAATCCAAATGATTTGATTGCAGGTGATAATGTCATTTTACTAATAGGTCTGTTTGTTATACTTGCGACCCCGGAACTAAGAAAAAGAAAATTGTCTTCCACAGTCTTAACTGCATTTACCTTTGGTGTGGTTGTAATAGTTATATCTCCTCTATACACCTTTTTAAAAGATGCTTTAGTTTTCGAAAGATCTTTCGAGATTGTCCCACTTATGAAAGCTTCACTGAGACTTTTTATTGTTTATAATTTTGTGAAGTACTTGACCATCGATTTTGAACATTTTTACCGGGGTATATCTGCATTACTCTATTTTGGAGTTGTGATAGTGTTGTCGATGTTGTTTTTAGATGTATTTGGACTCCTTGGATTTTATACATACAAAATCGGAACTCAGATAGAGGGTGATTTCACTAGAATATCAGGAATAACCGGTATGAGTGTAAATGTTACCGGAATCCTTCTGAGTATGCTTTTTGGCGTGGCACTTACTTTTTTCAGGCATAAAGTTATTGGTAAATATAAGTTCATTTTTTTAGCGACTTTTTATTTGATAGGAATTTTATTAACGGGTTCCAGAACCGCATTGTATGTTACCTTTTTAATCTACTTTATATATCTTTTGAGCTACTTCAAACATATGAGACCCGGGATTTTAATCTTTAATATATTCGCCAGTGTGGTTTTATTTGTGGTTTTTTCAAATTTTGCTGAGGTAACACTGGCACGAATAGAACAAGGGTCAGAGGGAGAGTATGGCGGGCTTGAATATCGTATGGGGTATTGGGAGTTTTATCTAAATGATATTGCAGATAATCCTGAGTATTTAATTTATGGAAATACTGCTCCACCGACATATAAACGTTCGCCACATAACTATTACATCTATTTGGGTTTTACAGCGGGTTTATTTTTCCTTTTATTACCTATTTATTACATTGGAAAATTTGCAATCTCAAAAAGGCGATTAATTAAACGGAGTAAATATTGGAGTCTGGAAAGTAAATATATATTGATTCCCCAATTACTTTTTTGGCTGACAGCCTTGGAACCGATTACATGGTTTGGGTTAATTATGTTGATGGCAAGTGGTATATTTTTTGAACATAAAACAATAGAAAAGTTTTCGGCTGAAAATTGAATAGTAACCAAAATATTCAAACTGAGATCTATCATCAGATGCGGGGAACTGTGTGTATTATTGGAAACATATACTCAACATTTTCAAGGGGTAATCAGGGAGGAGGTGAGGGACAACTATTGTATGTTGCAAAATTATTGAAGGCAACAGGGCTTGATGTTACTATCGTGGATACGGTAATAGATTCACCGGAAACGACCGAGGAAGGTATTAGATTTGTCCCTGTTACAATGCAAGGGAAAACCAATTTCTTCCATAAGCTTACAAAACGAATGTTTTTGTTACACAAAACATTAGTAAAACTTAATTCTGACTACTACTTTTCTGCGATCATGGGATACTCGCAGTTCATTCCATTAATTGTCTCTAAAAAGTTAAATGCGAAATTTTTTTATTGGGTTGCTGCGGATATTGAAGTTGAGGGATTCATTTCCAGATTTAAAAACGAATATAAAACGAAATTATCTCCCGGATATCTTTATAGTCTGATTCTAAATGAACTTTTATTCCCGTGGGTACTTAAATACGCTGATAAAATTTTTGTACAGCATATAAATCAGCAGAAATTAATTAAATTCAGAGAATCGATAATTTTATCAAATGTGATTGATGTCAAGCCATCCCATAAGCGAAAATCAGATTATATTATCTGGGTGGGATCTCTTGATTTTAACAAAGGCTTTCATCTTTTGGAAAAAGTTGTTGTAGATCTGCCGGGAGTCAATTTTAAAATTATTGGTAAGGTTCGAAACAGGGAATGTATTCCCATACTCGATAGAATTACCAAACTCAAGAATGTAGAATATCATGGATTTGTTGATAAAAATGAAACTGTATCTGAACTGGTAGCCGGCAGCAAAGGTTTTATTAATACATCTCCTAAAGAAGGATTCCCAATTACATTTATAGAAGCCTGGGCTGTTAACACACCGGTTTATTCACTTTTTGTTGATCCGGGTGATGTTATTAATTTAAATAATCTTGGATTTTGTGCTCATGGTGAATATTCGATGTTCCTAGAACGACTTGCAGGATCCACGGTCAATGGCCAGGATTACAGTCATCTGAGGAATTATTATGAAGTAAATCATGGAATTGAAAGTTTTAAGATGTCACTTTTTCGACATTTTACTTCGCAATCTTGACTATTATGTAAGGATACTTTTTAACGTTAAATAATCAAAATTTTTTCATAGAGTTTCATATTTTAAAGGTTTATTTATGTCTAAAATTCTAATTACAGGTGCCGGTGGGTTTATCGGTTCCCACTTGGTTGAAGAGAGCCTGGAAAGAGGAAATGAAGTTGTCGCATTTGTCAGGTATAATTCGCGAAATAATTGGGGATGGCTTGACGAATTACCTCCATCAGATAAACTTAAAATAGTAACAGGTGATATAAGAGACTTCGATTCCGTTACCAGTGCAATGGAAGGCTGTGACACTGTTTTTCATCTTGCTGCATTGATCGGAATTCCTTACTCCTATGTATCACCCCTTGCATATATCCGGACAAATATTGAAGGTACATATAATATTCTGGAGGCCTCCAGAAAGATGAAAATTGATAATATTTGTATTACATCAACCAGTGAAACCTATGGTAGCGCTCAATATGTCCCCATAGATGAAATTCATCCAATGGTCGGTCAATCCCCTTATTCGGCATCTAAAATTGCTGCGGATCAACTTGGTATAAGTTATTATAGGTCATTTGGAATGCCGGTCAAAATTGTCAGACCTTTTAACACATATGGACCCAGACAATCAGCCCGGGCAATTATTCCAACCGTCATTTCACAGTTGCTTAATGGGTTCTCGGAAATCAGATTAGGGAATTTATCACCAACAAGAGACTTAAATTTTGTCAAAGATACCGTTAAAGGTTTTTTTGCTATTCTTCACAATAGTGCTTTTGCAGGAGAAATAGTTAACATTGGTAGTAATTCTGAAATATCAGTAAAAGATCTTATCACAATGATCACAGATATTTTAGATCTAAAAGTTAATATTATTACAGATGAACAGAGAGTTCGTCCTGAGAAAAGTGAAGTTGACCGCCTGTTTTGTGATAATTCAAAATTAGTGAATAATACCGATTGGAGATCAGAAACCAGTTTGAGGTCAGGACTGGAACAGACAATCGATTGGATTAGAGACAATTTGGATCAATATAAAGCCGGGTTATATAATGTCTAAACGTGCGATTATTCTTGCAGGTGGGAAAGGTACAAGATTAAAACCATACACAGTTACACTACCCAAACCTTTGGTTCCTGTCGGCGACAAACCAATTTTAGAGCATATTATAGTGCAATTAAAGAAACATGGTTTTACTCATATTACTCTCACTCTTAATCACATGGCTGAGATCATAAAAGCATTTTTTGGTGATGGTTCAAGGTGGGGATTAAAAATCGACTATACATCGGAAAACAAACCGTTAAGTACGATGGGACCCCTTAGTCTGATTGAAGACCTTCCAGAAAATTTTCTGGTGATGAATGGAGATGTCTTAACCGATCTTAATTTTGCTGATTTTTTTGATCAACATAGGCGTAATCAAAATTCATTCACCATTTGTTCACACAGAAGGACAGAAAAAATCGATTATGGTGTCCTTGTTGCAAACGATTTTGGACAGTTAATCGACTTTAAGGAAAAACCTGAGTATGATTTCCTTGTAAGTATGGGTGTATATATGGTGAACAAAAAAGTCCTTAATTATATACCAAAAGACACTTTTTTTGGGTTCGATCATCTTATGAAATATATGATCGAGATCAAAGAAGCACCGGTCATTTTTGAGTACGATGGATACTGGCTGGATATTGGACGACCTGATGATTATGAAAAAGCGGTGAGTGAATTGAAAGAAAGGTTCCTTTAAGCAGTATGGTAATTGCGATAACCGGTAGTCATGGATTTATTGGAAAAGAATTGGTACGCTCTCTTTCCAGCTTTGAATGTCAAATAGTTCAATTGGATTATGCCAACGGGATAAATCTATTAAATGATATTCATGTGGATAATTTTGATAAAGTTGATGTAATAATTCACCTCGCTGCAAAATCTTCGGTCCCTTATTCATTCAAAGACCCAAAAGATTTTTATCACAACAATTTATTATCAACTTTAAATGTTTGTGAATTTGCAAGACAAAACAAATCGAGAGTAATATTTTTCAGTTCTTATTTGTATGGTCAACCGGAATATTTACCAACTGACGAAAATCATTCTTTAACACCACATAACCCTTACGCCCAGACCAAACTAATTTGTGAGAAAATATGCGAAGGCTATAATCGTGATTTTGGTCTGCCCGTCGTGGTTTTTAGACCTTTTAATGTCTATGGACCGGGTCAAAGATCAAATTTTATTATCCCGATCATTTTGAATCAAATTTTCAATAAAAAAGTTGTTTTGGAAAATGCGAAGCCTAAGAGAGATTTTATACATGTTAGTGATATTGTGCAGGCAATCATTAGTTCGATATTTACCAATGTTGGGGATTATGAAGTGTTTAATCTTGGATCCGGGCAGTCATATTCTGTTGAAGAAGTAGTGGAAATGGCATGCAAAATAGCAAATCAACATCCTGAGGTTTTATACACCAATACAGAACGCCAGGGCGAAATTTATGAAACCCGGGCTGATATCATGAAAGCAAAAGAAGTTTTAGGCTGGTCGCCCAGAATGGATTTTGTAGATGGTATAACCTCACTGTTAAAAAATATACATGGGGGGATAATTGATTAAACTTGCGGTTCGGGAGTCGCCTGGTTATCTTAAAAATTTTAAGATAATCGATCCGTATAAGTTGTTAGGAGGTCAAACAGGGAGCAAAACACTGTTAGAGTCATGGGAGTATTTTATAGACCGATTGCTTATTAATGGGGTTGCAAAGACAACAGGAATGGGCAGGCTTACACTAAGTACAAACTTTCTGATCCAATATTTGCAGGGTAATAGAACCTTACAAAAATTTCTCGATATTGGTGCTTCCGACGGTTCATCTACCTATTATACTCACACAAATTTGATTGAACAAGGGGTTGATCTAGAATCATGGGCAACTGATCGTTTCATCCAAATTCATCTCACTAAAAGCGGAATATTAAGATACTATTCAACCTCTGAATCAGAAATGTTTATGTGTGTCTTGTTTAATACATTTGCAATTTCGTTATACCCAGAGAGACATAAAGATATGTTTTCCAGGTGGCTGGCAAAAAGATTGGTAAGAACAGCAAGAAAACTTAAAAATGTCGGTGAATCTGGAATAATAAGATTGACGCATCCATCCGTGATTGTTGATGACAAATTTCATGTCAACTATCTTGATGTATTTAAAATTAAAAATGAATATTTGAACAATTTTAATATTGTGCGCTGTTCAAATCTGTTACAATCAAGTTATTTCAGTGACGCGGTAATAGTGGAGGCAATCAACACAATCGATTCATATATAGTTGAAAACGGGGTATTGATTTTAACGCACAATAAAATAGGGAGTAATGTCGAAGAAGGTGTTGTTCTTAAAAAAGAAAATAAAAAGTTTAAAATAATTCATCGTTTTTCAGAGCAATCTGAAATCGAACGGATAATAAACATAAATGGTGTAGCCTGATTATTACACATAAATGCTTATAACTTTTATTGTAATGATATAACAGGAAACAAGAAATTTTAGTGAATTTTAAAAATTAAAAATGGATTTAGAAATGTATAAAATCCCCCTTTTCGACCTGAATTTTGGACCTGAAGAAGAGATTGCTGCTGTAGAAGCAATCCGGTCAGGGTGGATATCAACAGGACCAAAAACCACTGAGTTCGAAAATCTTTTCTCTGATATGCTCTCAGTTAATCATTCTGTTGCAACATCAAATTGTACAGTTGCATTACATCTTGCAATGAAAATCGCCGGTCTTGGTGCAGGTGATGAGGTTATTTGTCCCTCCCTCACTTTTGTGGCAACAGTAAATGCTATTCGCTATGTTGATGCAAATCCTGTTTTTGCAGATATATGTGGTCTCGATAATTTGACGATTGATCCTGAAGATATTAAAAGGAAATTAACCGAAAAGACTAAAGCGATTGTGGTAATGCATTATGGTGGATTTGCATGTAAAATGAATGAAATAAACGCGATTGCCAAAGAACATAACCTTAAGGTTATCGAGGATGCATGTCATGGACCTTTGTCAGAGTATTACGGGAAAAAACTCGGCACAATAGGAGATATCGGATGTTTTAGTTTCTTTTCAAATAAAAATATAAGCACCGGTGAAGGTGGAATGTTGGTGACCGGGAACGATAAATATTATGAACAAGCAAAACTGCTACGTTCTCATGGAATGACTACATTATCATATGAAAGATCTAAAGGACATTCTACAGCGTATGATGTAATTGAACTTGGATATAACTATCGAATGGATGATATCAGGTCTGCAATTGGAATTGCTCAATTAAAAAAAGTGGAAGAAGATCTAAAACAAAGAGCACTAATCAGAGCACACTACGTCGAACGGATGACAGATTTAAATGGTCTGGTTGTTCCGTTTAAAGGTCATAAACATTTTTCATCCAACTATATATTCCCGATTGTTTTAGAGTCTTCTGATTTTATTAAAAGAGAGAAAGTCCGCACAAAACTTTCGGATTTTGGGATTCAGACCAGTGTCCATTACCCTGCGGCTCACAAATTTGCCATATATAAAGATTTTACAACAAGTCTTCCAAAAACCGAGTATGTGGCTGACAATCTTATTACACTTCCGATGTACTCACGGCTCACCCTCGATCAAGTTGAATTTGTGGTGGAAAAGTTGAGAGAAAGTTTAGTTGATGAGTAAATTAATTATAGTTGGAGGCTTCCACGAGATAATTGAACTTTTAGAAGATGAATCATTAGAGATTGAAGGAATCATCGATAGTAAGTTGTTTGGGAGTTTTCGAGGGTATCCTATAATTGGTAATGACTCTGATGTCGAAAAACTTGCGCAAAAATTTGGTCTTTCGCCATTGATAATCACCCCCGACTCACCTAAAATTCGCAAAAAACTGGTGGAAAAATACTCTGAATATGGGTTCGTTTTTTACACCCTGATATCAAGTTCAGCAAAAATATCAAAGAGTGCAACTGTGGGGCATGGTACAGTTGTCCAATTTGGTGTTAATATTTCGGCTAATGCAAAAATCGGGGAATTTGTCAAACTTAACACTTTATGTAATGTTATGCACGATGTGGTAATTGGTAATTTTACAACTGTTGCCCCCAATGCAGTATTATTGGGTTATGTAAATGTTGGGGAAAACTGTTACATCGGTGCAAATGCCACTATCCTGCCAAATATAAGTATTGGCAATAATGCTGTTGTGGGGGCTTCAAGTGTCGTAACTCATGATGTACCTGATGGTATTGTGGTGGCAGGAAATCCTGCAAGGGAGTTAATAAAATGAGAATTTTGCTTGTGGTCTCAAATTATAATGAATCCGGTGCGATAATAGACACCCTTGAAGACATCAAAACCAACGCAGCGGAGGACATTGATGTTCTGGTAATCGATAATTGTTCAAGTGATGACAGTTTACAGAAAATATCATCCTCCGGCGCAAATTATCTTGTGCATCCTGTTAACACCGGCGGAAGTGCCGGTGTTATTAAGACCGCATTCTACTTTGCACACTATCATGATTATGACATCTACTGTCATATGGATGGTGACAATCAACATATTGCTGCCGAGTTACACAAAATTTTGAGCCCAATTCTGGAAAACAAAGCCGATATTGTGATCGGTTCGAGATTTTTGACAAAAGAAGGGTTTCAGTCTCATTTTCTGAGAAGGATAGGAATTAGATTATTCTCTTCAATTCTTTCCATGTTAACCAAAACTGAACTGAGTGACATCACTTCAGGGTTTAGAGCTTATAACAGAAGAGCAATCAATTATTTTGCAGTCAAATTTAAACACGAATTCGAAGCAAGTATCCAGCTCATTTTGGTGGCTCATTATGCAAATCTTAAAATGATGGAAGTACCGGTTACCATGAGGGCTCGCTTTAGCGGCAAATCAGAGTTTAATCTGGTAAATGCCCTAAAATTTCCAATTTATGGATTTATTAATTTAATTGGTACAATGCTCCAGAAACATTAAATATATGCCACTATACCTTAAGTTATTGTCATTATTTTTCACCGCCATTTTTGTAGTTATATTTCTATTTCTTGCAAAAAAAAGGACAATTAAACCTTTTTATTCCACTCTTTGGTTGCTGGTCAGCGTGTTTATGCTGTGTGTAATTGTCTTTGAAAAGTTATTCAAAGATATGGCTACTTTTATTGGTCTATCGGATGCATCATTTCTCATCGTGATTACACTTCTGTCTTTTCTTCTGGGATATGTATTATACCTTTCTATTAAACTATCAGAGTTAAGTGATCGGGTACAAGAAATTATTTCATTTACGAGCATTCTTGAGCACAAAACCAGAAACGATAAAGATGAAAAGCTTTGATATTTTCCTTACTGTTTTAACTGCATTTTTCCTCTCGGTGACCCAAGTTGCTCTAAAACTTTTACTCCAAAAGACTAACGGGGTTTCTCTTTCGTCACCAACTCAAATTGTAAAATTAATATTTACACCTGAATTCGCGATTACGGGATTTTCGTTTCTTGCAAGTGGTTTAATGTGGATGTATTTACTTAGAAAAATTGAATTAAGTTTGCTTTATCCACTGATTAGTGTGAGTTATATTTTTGGATTATTGGCAGCAATGATTGTGTTTCGAGAGGATGTCTCAATTAATCGTTGGATTGGGGTTGCCGTGATAATCGTGGGTGTAGTATTGGTTGCAAAAAAATAAATTATGGTAATTCTGATTTCAAAAGTGGTTATTCAATCTCAATAGAGCTAACTAAATAATGAAGAAATTAAATTCAGTGCTGTCCGGAATAAAACAGTTTGTATCAACTAAAGATGGCTCCACCGTTGATAAGAGAATAGTATTGATATTTTTGATCTCTTTTATCATTCGGGCCATTTTTGCTGTTTTTAGTTATAAGTCAGGGGTGATGGATAACTTTGTTGATGATGCCGAATATCTGAACCTCGCCAGAAACTTTGTTAATCAGGGTTTTTTCGCGATGGACATTTCACGGATGTCACCCGTAGCTTCAATTGTTGGACCGGGAATTGGCTGGATAATGGCAACAGTTTTCCTGATAGTTGGAGAATCATGGCTAGCACTTTTTTTAGTCAATGCAGTAGTAAGTTCAATTACCTCTGTTCTTATCTATTTAATTGGACTACAAGTTTTTTCACAAGGGGTCGGTTTCTGGTCCGGAATTTGGGCGAGTTGTTACATTCTGTTTATCAAGTATATCCCTACTGCCGGGAAAGACATTTGGATAATATTTTTAGTTACACTTGTAGTCTTCCTGGTGATCAGACTCCTTTACAACAAGGATGGACGAAGTAAGGATCAATGGGTGATTATGATCCTGATGGCTTTAACCTTCACATTATTAGTTCATGTTGATGAAAGATATCTACCATTTTTTGGTATACTTATAGTTTTTGCCGGTTTATCATCAGAAAATATTAAGGGCAGATTGCTCAGAAGTAGTGCACTTGCGACGGTTTTTATCCTTCTTATGATCCCATGGCTTGTTCGAAATTATCAGGTTTACGATCGGGTAATTATTGTTTCAGTTCGCACTGCGGATATAACAGATAAAATGTTTGGATATCCTAAGAAAACCTACTTTAAATCTTTTGATAATTTGTATGAGATTAAACCGGAAAGTGTTGATTCTGTAATTGCGGGTATCAAAACACAAACAGATGAAGGCGCAGATATCCCCGCTGAGCAGGCGCAGGCTATGAAAGATGGAATAATGCCTTACAAATTCTCAAAATTTGAGCAGTATTTTGCAGTGTTTATAAATTTTTGGGAGCCATTTGATTTTAATCGTGGGTATGCCGTTTTTGGGTACAAATATGATGGAGCAAAATCATTAAGGAACAATTTAGCTTCATTTCTGACTTATGGAATTCTTCTACCATTTGCATTCTTGGGATTGTACAATTTATTTAAAAAAAACAGATTGATTGCCCTGTTTTTATTGTCAATTATTGGATTATTAACAATTATTCATGTACTGTTTATCCCTTACACTCTCGAACGGTATCGATTGCCAATCGATCCATTGATAATTTTGTTGGGTGTAAGCGGGATAGTTTCGACCTCTGTACGGGTAAAAGACGGGATATTCATCAATAAAAATCATGATTAAAGTAAAACGGAATAAAACAAATATTGTCTATTTGATAGACAGCTTTAATCGGGGTGGAAAAGAAAGACAGCTTTTAGAAATACTTTCCGCATTTTCAAAAAACAGTAGTTTTTCAATCTCACTCGTTCTTTTGAATAACCGGGTAGGTTATAGTGAAATATATGATTTTGGAATTCCAATATATGTACTTCGAGATTCAAAGAAGCTCTCATTTTCTATGTTTAAGCTGATTAAAATAATAGTGAAAGTACGACCTGATATTATTCACACATGGGAAGGGGCTACAACATTCCTGGTAAGTTTTCTTCGACCATTTTTTTCTTTTAAACTTGTTGATGGTACAATTCGCTGGGCACATAATCCGAATTATTTTCCCATTTACCAACGATTATTATTTAAGTGGAATTTTTTAATTGCAGATGTAGTAGTTTCAAATTCACAGTTGGGAATAAATATTTATGCTCCGTTTAAAAAGAGTATGGTAGTTTACAACGGGTTTAATAATGGACGGTTGGTAGTGAATGTGTCTGAGCCCATAAAGAGACTTTTAAAAAAGCCTGAGTCATTTGTTGTCGGAATGGTGGCAAATTTTACAAAAAACAAAGACTATATAACTTATTTTGAAGCGGCCGCAAAAGTATTACCTGAAAAAAGTAATATTATTTTTGTTGCTTTAGGCTCAGGTCCCAACTTGGATGGAATTGCCAGGGATTACAGTGATTTGATTGATAGCGGAAGAATGGTGGTGGTTAATAACGCGACAAATGTGGAAGAGTATGTATCACTATTTGATATTGGAGTATTGATATCTTTTGCTGAGGGAATTTCAAATGCCATTATGGAATACCAGGCTTTTGGAAAACCGGTCATTGCCAGCGATTCAGGGGCAACTTCGGAAATCATTGTTGATGGAATAAACGGGTACCTAATAGCCGAAGCGGATATTACGGATTTAGCAGCCAAAATTATTTTTCTTGAAGAAAATCCAGAGTTGCGGAGTGAACTGGGTCAGAGGGGGAAAGAAATGTTGGCTTCAAAATTTAGTCTTGATGGGATGTTACAAAAGTATGAAAATTTATACATAAAAATTGCCGCAATCGGTCAATAAAGTTATTTCAGAGTAGCAATTACAAGCACTAATTTATCTCCGGACTAATTGACTGGAATCAATTGACAAGTATCCCATTAATAGTATGAGAAAGTTTTTAAGCTATATGCATGATAAATCAAAGCAGAGATCTTTTTATTTTTATGATTTCTTCTCGAAGGTGATTTCCCTTTTTTTTGATTTAACCTTATATATATTTTGGAAACTCCGAATGGGAAAACTTGGTAAAGGTTCAAGAATAAAAAGAGGTGTTAAAGTAATTGGCAGCGCAAAGAGAATCTCGATTGGGTCAGGCTTCAAGATATGGGAGCGTTCCATTCTTGCTGTGGGGAAAGGTGAAATTTATATCGGAGATAGTGGATTAATTGGTGTGAATTCTCTTCTGAACTCTTCTCATGGTAAAATAATAATTGGAAATAATGTTGCAATTGCCCCTTTTTGCCAGATTTTCTCGTATAGCCATCATTATTATCCTGGGAAATCTGTCGTTGAATCTCACAAAATTGGAGACGTTGTTATCGAGGACGATGTACTCATTGGAAGTAGTGTTGTAATTTTACCAGGGGTTAGAATTTCCCAGGGGGCAATTATCGCAGCAGGTTCTGTTGTTAATTGTGATGTACCTCCCTACTGTATTGGCGGTGGAATCCCATTTAAAGAAATTAAAAAGAGATTATAATAAATTTTGAAAATACTTTTTGTAAGCAGTGGTAATTCCGGTGGAATCAGCCCCTTTGTAAATGATCAATCAATTTCACTCATCGAAAATAATATTGAAGTTGAGATGTTTATGATTGTAGGTAGTGGAATTTTGGGTTATCTTGGAAATCGGACAAAACTGATGGAGAAGATTAAATCATTTCAACCTGATATATTGCATGCTCACTATGGACTTAGTGGCTTGTTATGTGTTTTGCAGAATAAGATACCTGTTGTGGTTACTTTTCATGGTGATGATATAAATATCAAGAGTAACCGGTTTATGTCATATATACCCCTGCTGTTATCCCATGCAAGAATTTATGTTAGTAAACGAATTGAATCTCAGGTCAAGTTTTTTAATGGGCAAGTTATTCCTTGTGGTGTGGATTTTGAAATTTTTAAGCCTATGAATAAAGCCAATGTACGTGCAGAATTGGGATTTGGTACAGATGAAAAAATTGTACTTTTTTCATCTGCATTCGACAGGTTGGAAAAAAACAGTTCTCTAGCGATTGCAGCAGTCAAAATAGTAAAAAGTACATTCCCTGATGTAAAGTTGCTCGAATTAAAAGGTTACTCAAGGGAAATGGTTGCTAAGCTTCTTAACGTTGCAGATGTTGCCCTACTAACTTCGATCCGTGAAGCATCACCACAGTTTGTAAAAGAAGCTTTAGCGGTCAATTGTCCGTTAGTCGCTACTCCGGTAGGGGATATTGTGGAAACTACAGCATCATTACCCGGTTGTTTTATTACTTCTTATGATCCAAATGATGTGGCCGATAAGATAATTTTAGCTCTGGACTATGGGAAAACTTCAACAAGAGACTCTGTTCGACACCTCGATTCGAACTTGATTGCTCAGAGAATTATTAAGATCTATAACGAAATTCTTAGGTAAAATATGTGTGGCTTTGTTGGAATTGTAAAATTGGATGGCAAACCTGTTATTGAAACTGAACTTCGGACCATGATGAACAAAATTAAACATCGTGGCCCAAATGACAGCGGGATTTTTGTGGATGATAACCTTGGTTTAGGATTTCTGCGTCTTAGTATTCTTGACTTGTCCCCCCGGGGTCATCAACCTATGGTAACGAGTGATAATCGTTATGTGATAGTTCATAATGGTGAAGTCTATAATTACATTGAGTTAAGAAAAGAATTGATTGATTTAGGGTATCAATTCTACTCCGATACCGACACCGAGGTTATAATAAATTCATATCTCGCATGGGGCGAAGAGTGTTTGCATAAATTTAACGGTATGTGGTCATTTTGTATTTATGATAAAGTTAAAAAGTCCATCTTCTGCTCAAGAGACAGGTATGGAATAAAACCATTTTATTATTACTGTGATAACAACATACTTGTTTTTGGCTCTGAGATCCCTGCTGTTTTAGCAGTTTTACCAAACAAATTGTTACCAAATTTACAGGTTGTTGCTGAATTTTTAGCTTCAAATAGAACTGACTATAATGAGGAAACATTTTTTCTTGGTGTAAACAGACTTAAACATGGCCACAATCTTAGTACAATTTTGGACGGTAAATCCGTAGAGGTTAGAGTTAAAAAGTGGTATGACCTTCAGACACAGTCACAGAGATCTACACCATTTGCAAATCCACAACAATTTCATGATAATTTTTCATCATCAATTGAGCTCCGCTTACGGAGTGATGTTCCGGTTGGGACTTGTCTTAGTGGAGGTTTGGATTCTTCAAGTATTCTTGCTGTTCTTAAAAACGAGCTTTCGAGGAATGACATTCATACATTTTCGGCAGTATATGGGAATGATTTTAAGGGGGATGAAACAAAATTCATCTCCTTATTTAAGGGTTCCACCCCTAATATGCATTTTACTCACCCATCAGCAGAAAATTTGGAAGAGAGTATCCTGGATCTAATCGCATATCATGCAGAACCATTTCCAACCACAGCAATTTATGCCCAGTACAAAGTAATGGAGCTTGCGGCAAAATCAGTAACAGTAAGTCTTGATGGACAGGGAGCTGATGAACATCTGGCAGGATATCATTACTTTTATGGCTATCTTTTTAAGGAATTATCTTCAGGTTTTAAAGTTAGTCGTCTGCTTAATGAATTATATGCCGATTGGAAATTAAATAAATCGTTTTTAGGTCTGAAATCGTGGGTATATTTCTCGATTCCTTTTTTAAGGCAAGAATTTTCTTCCTCAGGATTCCCGAAATATTTCGCTGGTGAGCTTAAAAGAGTTCATCGTGATGGCAAAAGAGATATTGATAATCTTTTTAGTTCAAAAACACTTAACGAGTCATTGCAAAACCACTTTGAGTATAAACTTGAACATTTGCTTAAGTGGGCTGATCGTAACTCAATGAGATTTTCGATTGAGGCAAGATTACCTTTCCTGGATTATCGTCTCGTTGAAAGGTCTCTCGCAACCTCATCTGAAAATAAAATATATAACGGTTGGACAAAAGTTATACTCAGAGAAAGTATGAAAGGTATCCTTCCGGAGGAAATTCGGCTTCGAAAAGATAAAATTGGTTTCTCCACACCTCAAAAAATGTGGTTGCAAAATACAAATATTAAAAAGAGATTTATAAAAGCAATTCAAGATCCAAATCCAAAATTGGCGGGGTTGATTGACTGGAAGAAATTAAATTATGATAGCCAGGACTACACCGGTTTCTTGCAACAAAATGATGATGTCGTTTGGAAAACCATTATCCTGGATGCCTGGTTAAATCAATTTTTCGATTAAGTCAAATTGTTTTCCGTGGAATTACTTATTTGTTTAGTACTGGTTATTTGGCCATAAAAATTTGTCTTTTAAGAGACCGGAGATAGTTGAAAATAAAATGTCGATAGTTCAATATAGAAGATCATTCACTGAAATATTCTCAGGAATTATTAACAGACTGCTGCATATTCTGGCATATGTTACTTTTCCATATCAAGTAACAGTTTTCCTGCACCGTTTGCGAGGTGTAAAAATTGGTAAACAATCACATATTGCAAGGTTGGTCTCAATTGATGATAGAAATCCTGAACTTGTTGAAATTGGGAGAGGGGTAGCGATCACAACTGGTGTTATGATCTTAACTCATCAAAGAGATCTTTCCAATTACAAACCTGGAATGTATGCGATGCATTGTCCTTTTAAAGAGGGAAAGGTAATTATTAAGGATGGAGCGCATATTGGCATCGGTGCTATAATTATGCCGGGTGTAACAATCGGAGAAGGTGCAGTTGTTGGAGCAGGGTCCGTTGTCACAAAGGATATTCCCCCTTATTGCGTCGCTGTCGGTATGCCAGCCAAGGTAGTAAAGAGATTTGAGTAGTATGGCAAACAAAACGATTATCATTGAGCTGACCCATCCAAAACATTATCATCAATTTAAGTATATTATCAATTTGCTCAAGCAAAATAATGTAGCAGTACATGTCGTTGCCAGGGATAAAGATATATTATTAAAATTGTTGGAGGAAGAAAAAGTGGATTACAGGATTTATGGGCACTATTCAAAAAATATTCTCGGCAAGATATTCTCCTTACCTCTAATTTTGAAGAGTTATTCAAAAATAATTAAACAACTGAAACCGGCCATTATTTTGAGTAAAGCCTCACCTTACTCTTTGATCCTTAAAAAGGTTTATAATTATAAGACAGTTATTTTTCCGGATTCTGAAATTGTAGCGTTGACCAATAAATTGATTGCACCATATTCAGACATGGTTATAACACCCGGAAATTTTGCAATAGATTTTGGCATTCGGCACAAAAGGATCAATGGATTGTTTGAAGATTCTTATCTTCATCCTGATTACTTCACACCCAACGCGGCGGTATTTGATACCCTGGGCATTGATGTTTCCGAAAAATTTGTCTTGATCCGTTTTGTATCATGGAATGCTAATCATGATCTTAATCAGGCGGGACTGTCTATCGCAGAAAAAGTTAATTTGGTTCTTACTCTCTCAAAAACTTCAAAAGTGTTTGTTACTAGTGAAAGTGAATTACCTGCTGAGATTAAAGAATTTAAGCTAAATGCCCCAAAAAATTTGATTCACTCAATATTATATTACGCTTCACTTTACATAGGTGACTCCCAGACAATGGCTTCTGAAGCTGCTTTGTTGGGTACTCCTGCGATACGATCCAACAGTTTTGTCGGAGATAACGATATGTCTAATTTTATTATGCTCGAAAAAAAATGGTCTATGCTTTTTAATGTAAAAAATTCGTCAGAAATCTTTTCATTATCTACAAGACTACTTGGAGATGATTCTATAAAAAGTGAATGGCAACGGAAGAGAAAAGAATATTATCTCGAGATCGGGGATGTGAATAGAGCTATGGCTTCTTTAATTTTAGATCATATGAACGGTTAGGTAGATGATAAAAAAAATTCTCTCGGTTGTCGGGGCCCGACCCCAATTTGTAAAACTTGCACCATTGGCCAGACTTCTGGAAGTCGAATTCCAAAGTATAATTTTACATACCGGCCAACATTTTGATGGTAACATGTCAGAATTATTCTTCAATGAGTTAAGTATATCCAAACCTGATTATAATCTTAAAATTCATGGAGGTGGGCATGGTTTTCAAACCGGGAATATGCTTATTGAAATTGAAGAGGTTGTTCTAAAGGCAATGCCGGACATTGTTGTAGTTTTTGGAGACACCAACTCAACTTTAGCAGGTTCGCTGGTTGCAGCAAAGTTACAGATTCCGTCAATACATATAGAAGCCGGACTTAGAAGTTTTAACAGATCAATGCCTGAGGAAATAAACAGAATTGTGTCTGACCATGTGTCTTCTTATTTGTTTGCACCCACCCACACAGCTTGCACAAACCTGTTGAATGAAGGATTGGGACAAAAAACATATTTCACTGGCGATATTATGGTTGATTCTCTGAAAATTCCTCTTAAACAAACTCTTAATTCAAGGTTGATGGAATTATATGGACTAAAGAAACGCTCCTTTAGTTTGGTCACTCTTCATCGACCTTATAATGTAGATTCACCGGTAAAACTTAAAAATATCATCACAAATCTTGGATTACTTCCTACAACCATTTTGTTCCCTGTACACCCAAGAACTCGTAATGTTATCTCTGAGAACAAAATTGAAATTCCTAAAAATATAATTGTATGCGATCCGCTTGGTTATTTGGATTTTTTTACAGCACTGATAAACTCAGAGAGAGTGATTACTGATTCAGGGGGTGTCCAAAAAGAAGCATATATTATGAGCATTCCCTGTGTCACTTTAAGATCAGAAACAGAGTGGGTTGAAACAGTTGAATCAGGCTGGAATTTGTTATTAAATCCTTCAGAGTCTACTAACCTTGCGGAAAAGATTATAACTTTTCATCCCCCCCAAGAACATCAACCACTATTCGGTGAAAATGTAGCTGAAAAAATGTTTAGTGAAGTAAAAAGGATTTTACAATAGTGGATTTCAAATTAAAAAATTATAATGCACTTTTAGTTGCCTTGTTGAATTCCGGGTACCAAATTTTACCCTTTAACACTGCACTCTCAACTCAAGCTACTAAACCGGTTCTCCTCCGCCACGATGTTGATCTAAAGCCTGAAAACTCTCTTGCAACCGCTAAGCTCGAAAACTCATTGGGTGTAATGGGGACTTACTATTTCAGGATTATTCCCGAAACTTTAAAGCCTGATATAATTAAAGCGATAGCCGACCTGGGCCACGAGATTGGTTACCACTATGAGGATATGGACCTTGTTCATGCAGACAATCTGGATAAACATATCGATCTTGCCTATGAAAGTTTTCAAAAAAATCTTGATATTCTTCGTAAAATCGTTCCGATAAACACGATCTGCATGCATGGTAGTCCCCGGGCTAAATATGATAACAAAATCATTTGGACAAAGTACAGCTATCGTGACCTCAGTCTAATCGGTGAACCTTACTTTGACATCGATTTTAACGAATTCCTCTATCTCACAGATACCGGTAGAAGATGGAATGGAGATAAAGTCAGTGTCCGCGATAAAGTGAACTCAAAATATAAATTTGATCTAAAAACCACACAGGATGTTATTAACGCCATTCCCCAATTCCCCGATAAGATCATGATTACCATTCATCCCCAAAGATGGGATGACAGGTTTGTTCCCTGGCTCCAGGAGCTTGTTATGCAGAATGTGAAGAATGTAGTTAAGTGGGGATTTGTGAAGGTACGGGGGTAGAATTATCCATTATTGTATTTAGCCAGGATTGTTTTGAAAGGTCACCTGAGAGGGGGGCCTTTTTTTTTGAGGGGATTTGCGAAAAATAATTTGTAAAAGGGGGAACTTTTTCTACAGTAGTAATTGTTAAATTAATATAACTTTTATAACTTTCTGTACAAGTCAGAAATTTTTCACTACATTTTAACAGTGCTGAAATGTTTATGACCTAAAAGGTAGTTGATGTTAGCAATCTACTGTGAAGGTAAGCTAACAATATCTTTTTAATTGTGGTGGAAGCTAAAAAGTATTTATAAAAATTAACTCAATTAAATATAAATAAATCAAGGAGGCACAAATGCTAAATTATGAAGCAATTCTTGAAGAGTGGAAGCAAAATTCACCAATGTTTGGGACTAAATTGTTCGAACAGCATAATTCCATAAATGGGAGGAATGGTTACGCTTTTTCAATAGCAGTTAAAATCAAGGGCAATTTAATAGCTGAGGAAGGTACTTTCTATCCTGTTGATATTGCTGAATTCTACGATGAGACCAATCCTGATGCAGGAAATGAATATTTACTTAGAAGAAAGTTGGAATTACTCGAACAAGAATTCGACCGGAAACTTATTACTCGCTATGATGAGATAGTTAAACAATTAACTATTGTTTAACTTGGTGGAAGTTGAATGAATTAACCTCTTATCGAGAAAAAAATTTAGGGGGGTATCATATTGTTAACACAAAAGTTGCCCCTCCCCCCCGATTTTCGTCATTTTCCGACATCAACCTCCCCTAACCTCAACAAAAACAAGAGCTTTGCAAAAAATCATACGACAGAAATGGTGTCAGTAGATGTCGTTACGACATGATTTGGTAAATTGCGGTTTAAAAATCGTCAATTATTTGTCATGAAAGTGGTAGAATATGTCGTTAATGAGAATTTTTGTTGTAGCTGTTATGTTGGTGGGTGGTCTGTTTGCTCAGACAGTTTTCACTCGTGTTGATCATCCTGTATATGGTCTGCTCTCCCGTCTTGATGCACGGCAGATTATTGATTTTAATTCTGAAGTGTTGCCCCTCTCACGTATGGAGATCGCCCAACTTCTCCTCCGGATTGAAGACTCCCGCGATAATCTTAACCCCCTCGAACTTCAGGAACTTCGGTTTTTCCGTGAAGAATTTGCGCTAGAGTTAACCGCGGAGAACGCAAAGTCCGCAAAGGGGGAGTTAACCGCGGATTTTAATTCCGACTTGTCGGAAGGACCAAAGTCCGCAAAGGAATATTTGGAATATGATCTTATAGTTATGAACAATAACTCTTCTTCTTTGCGTCCTCAGCGTCCTTTGCGGTTCAACAATTCAAGCCCCTCTGCGTCCTCAGCGTCCTTTGCGGTTTCATCTGAGCGTTGGTGGTTGTTTAGTTACACAGACAATCAATTTGCATTAAGGGTATCACCGTTGGCGGGATATGGCGTTCGCTCGGTGGCAGGGGAAACAAATACGATACGCTGGCCGGGATTGAAGTTTTTTGGGTATGGTGGCGACTGGTTTGGTGCATCGTTTGAATATGTGGATTTTGGTGAAACGGGCAGCAATACCGACCGAAATAAAAGATTCTCCCCCATTACAGGTGCTTATGTGAACAATCAATCGGGCAGCACATTTGAGTATAGTGATGTGAAGGGTTCCGTTTCGTTCAGTTGGAAGTGGGGCAACATTTCGATTATTAAAGATTATCAGACCTGGGGACACGGACAGTTTGGTCAGGTGATTCTGTCAACAAAGGCGCCATCGTTCACGCAGATCAGGTTTCATGCAAATCCCGTAAGCTGGTTCAGGTTCAACTATTTCCAGGGGTGGGTAAATTCCCTGATATATGATTCTTCCGCTGCATTTTGGAGCCATACGGAGAGTATGAATCCGAGTCGCATCGTTCCGTATAAAGATAAATATGTGGTTGCAAATCTGGCTACCTTCAGTGTGATTGATGAACTCGACCTCTCGCTCGGGAACGCATTTGTTTACGGTCCCAATTTCCGTTTCGAAACCCTCATCCCTTTCCTCTATTACAAGGTGATGGATCATAACACAGGTAGAATCGCAGCCGACGACGGGAACGGGATGATTTTTTCTGATTTTAAGGTGCGCTTCCCAAAAGATTATCTTTTCTACGGTTCCACTTATATAGATGTGATCAACTTGCGCGATCTTCTTGACGGCAGGTTCGATAATCAGTGGCTCGCTTTCACTGTTGGTGCCAAACGGTTTAATCTTTTTATCCCAAATCTTGATGTGTCGATCGAATATTCCCGCGTGAATCCATGGAACTATGAGAACCGTAACGACCTGGCAAGCTACAAACATCTTGGTTATCAGTTGGGCCACTGGATTGGACAAAATGCCGACCAGCTCCGTTTTCAGGTGAATTATAGCCATATCAGGGGTCTGCGCCACTTTGCCTATCTCGAATGGGTAAGAAAAGGTGTTGAGGGCGACATCGCTATTGCATACAACACTAATAAATACGGCATCGTCGAGTTCCTGCAGGGGCCACTCAGAAAAGATTTCCGCTTTGGCCTCGAAACCACCTGGGAACCCTGGCATGAGGTTAAGCTTAGAGGCTACTACGAACTTTCGATGATCTCAGATGAAGACCCCGTTAGAACACCAACCTATCTTAGGGGAACACAACATTCCTTTGGGCTTATCGCGAGTTATGGGTTTTAGGATTTCAAATAATTAACCGCAGAGGCCGCGAAGAACGCAGAGAGAGGACTTAAAAGATTTCTTTGCGTTCTTTGTGTTCTCTGCGGTTCACATAAAAAGATTTCTTTGCGTTCTTTGTGCTCTTTGCGGTTTCATTCAACTCAAACATATTTCGAAAGCCACTCACGCCTAAGTTCATCGACGATTTTCTTTTTGCCTTTGAGGAAGTGGTCGGCTTCTTCGAGGAGGACAAGTCGGAAGTAAAGTTTTTGTTCTAATAGTTTTTCTGCTATTTTGATAGCCTGAAGGGGGGAGACGGTCTCGTCTTTTGTGCCGTGGATTATGAGATATTTGCAGTCTTTTGGGAGTTCATCGGCGAAGTGGATGGCTGACCGTTTTTCATATATTCCAATTCCTTCGATTTCCATGAGTTGTTGAAGTGTCGCCTGGATGCGTGGGACATTTAAACAGCATTCGGCTACATCTGTTATTCCACCTGAGATAATTGCAGCTTTTACATCATGTCTTTTCTGGAGCGCGAGGTAGGTCATCATTCCGCCACGGCTCCATCCTTCCATTGCCCAGCGAGAAGTGTCGGCGAAAGAGATTTCATTTGCGATTTCCATCAGGTTCAGGATATCATCCACATCACTACCACCAAATTCATCGTGCAGTTCATCATTAAATGATGCACGATACATCGACGCGAACACCACAAATCCCCACGATGCAAGTTGTCCAAACATCCCTCTTGCTGTGAACTTGTCGATCGCCCCTCGTTCTTTTGATCCTCCGCGGTTCCAGATTATGCAGGGAAGGGGGGGTAAATTATTAACCGCAGAGGTCGCAGAAGGAGAGGGATTCAATTCATCAAACCGCAAAGGCCGCGAAGAGCGCAAAGAAGAGGGATTCAAATTTTCAAACTGAGAAGAATCAACATGCCCAACAGTTTCATTTTTGCCCTCTGCGTTCTTTGCGTTCTCTGCGGTTAACTCCCCCTGTGCGGTTTCATTTTTGCCCTTTGCGTCCTTTGCGTTCTCTGCGGTTTCACTTATTGTCCCCGGATACGCAATATACCCCTGCACTTCATATCCATCAGACATATAAACAATGGCTTCTACGATGGTGTCATCTATGGAGGCGGATCCCCAACCGGAGCGGAGCATTTGCAACTGCTTTTCGGGAAGGACTATTATCTCACGATGGATTATATTTGGGTTCATAAAATTTGGTTTTGAGTTGAAAAAACAAAATAACAAGAGCAAAAATGTAACTAATTCTCCGCAAAAAGTTGTGCGAGGGAATATTTTCATGAAAATTGGGATTGCTGTGTTGATTGTGGCGGTGGTGGTCGTGTTAGTGGTTCCCGGTTTAACAGATAGAAGTTATAAAAATGAGACAAATGAGCCTGAGGAGGTCATGTTTACAAAAGAGGGAAATGTTGCCATTTTGGATTCGCTTGGAAAAGAGAGAGTGAAGATTGATGCCGAATTTGCCGATACTGAATATGACCGGCAGCGCGGATTGATGTTCCGCAAAACGATGCAAGAGGGACAGGGAATGTTATTCATTTTCCCCGTTGAAGAGATGCAGTCATTTTGGATGAGGAACACCTATATTCCACTTGATATTCTTTTCATCGATGCAAATAAAAAGATTGTCACGATCCATAAAAACACCAAGACATTGAGCGATCAGAGTTATCCGAGTACCGCTCCTTCGAAGTATGTGCTTGAAGTGGTTAGTGGGTTTTGTGTGAAACATGGTGTTGAAGTTGGGGATGTTGTTAGTTGGGAATTAGCCGCGAAGGGGGATAAATAATTGAAGCGAGAGGGACCTCACCCCCGACCCCTCTCCTAGAAGGAGAGGGGAGGAAGAAATTAAGAATATTGTTTTATGAAAGTACCACATAAGATTTATACTGAGGCCACTTCACGCGCAAAAGAACTCCGAAAGAATGCTACTGAGTCGGAAGAAATTTTGTGGGAGATACTCAGAGATAAAAAGATCGTTGGTACCAAGTTTTACAGACAACGACCTGTTTATTATTCAGTTAATGATAAAATTTTCTTTTTTATAGTGGATTATTGTGCCGATGAGCTAAAACTAATCATTGAAGCTGATGGGGGATATCACAACGAAATTGAAGAAAAAGATCATTTGCGTGACATTATATTAGAAGGGATGGGATACAAATTACTCCATTTTACAAATCTTCAGATACTTAACGAGCGCGAAAAAATTGTCTTAACAATAAAATCTACGATAAAAGGATTAAAAAGTCAAAATGTTTAAAAGCAAAAATAAATCATTAGGAAACCCGTCAAATTTTTCACTTTCCTTCCCCTCTCCTTTTAGGAGAGGGGTCAGGGGTGAGGTCCGAGGATTCATTGCATCCTTTGCGCTCTTCGCGGTTTTATTGACAACCGGTTGCCGGCCACAAGTACCTTCGAATGACATTCTCCACACGGTTGAAAAAAACGGGAGTACTTTTTATATCTTGGGGAGCATGCATTTGGGGAAAGGGTTTGTTTTGTCGGAGGAGGTTAAGGGGATAATAGAGTCTGTGGATGAGGTGTATTATGAGATTGACATGAAGGAGATGATGGATCCTGCGAATGCACAGAAATTGATGCCATTGATGATGTTGCCGGATGGGAAGACTCTTGAAGATTTATATCCGATTGAGAAGATTGCGGTTCTGAGGCAAAAGTTTAATAAAGCGGGGGTCCCCTGGATGATTGTGGAGAAGCAAAAACCGCTGTTTGGTGCCATGACTGCTATTGCAATGGCGGGGATGAAACAGGGGATGCAAGCCGATAAAGGGACGGAAAATCTGGTATATGATTATGCCAAAAAGTTTGATAAACCTTCCGCCGGATTTGAGACGATGGAATTTCAAATGTCGTTGTTCGATAGTGTCAGTTATGACATGCAGTATGAGATAGCAGTTTCAACTCTTGATCAGTTGGATTCATTAAAAGGGGACCTTTCAGAGTTGTTGGCTGCGTTTCAGTCGGGAGATCCAAATGAGCTTGAGAAGTTTCTGAAAGAGGATTTTGGTGATGGAGATGCACTTTTTGCGAGGGTTTTTCTGATCAACAGGAACAGGGACTGGGCAAAGAAGATTGAAGAATTATCAAAGAATAAAAAGAAATATTTGGTTGTTGTGGGTGCCGGTCATCTCGTCGGCGAAGGGAACCTGCTGCAGTTTTTGAAGCAAAAGTGAACCGCAAAGGGCGCAGAGGACGCAAAGATTGATTCTATTATTGAACCGCAAAGGCCGCAGAGAACGCAAAGAAGATTTTTTGAAACGAAAGGAAAAATAGAACGCGGAATCAGTGATAAGATTCAGAAACTGATTTGACAGATTTTAAAAACTTTCTTTTGCGAACTTTGCGATTTCTGCGGTTAAACAAAAAAACCCTTTGCGAACTTTGCGTTCTCTGCGGTTAAACAAAAAACCCTTTGCGAACTTTGCGTTCTCTGCGGTTAACATTTTATAACAATAAGGACTAAATGAAGAAGATATTACTTGTAGTTGGAGCGAGGCCAAACTTCATGAAGGTGGCGCCGGTATATAAAGAGTTTAAAAAACATCCAAAGAAGATTGATGTGCGTTTGTGCCATACGGGACAGCATTATGATGTGAAGATGTCGGATGTATTTTTTCAGCAGTTGGGGATTCCCGAGCCGGATTATTATTTGGGGGTTGGAAGTGCTTCCCATGCGATACAGACGGCAAATATCATGATCGGGTTTGAAAAGGTTTGTCTCGAGATGGAGCCTGATGTGGTGTTGGTTGCCGGTGATGTAAATTCTACAATAGCATGTGGACTTGTAGCAGTAAAACTTGGTATTAAGTTGGGGCACATTGAAGCCGGATTAAGAAGTTATGATCGTACGATGCCGGAAGAGATTAATCGTCTTTTGACAGATGCAATTTCGGATTATCTGTTTGTTACTGAGAAAAGTGGACTCGAAAGTCTTAAAAAAGAGGGTGTACCCGATGAAAAAATGATTTTTACGGGGAATTGTATGATTGACACTTTAGTTAGTTTATTACCTAACCTTCCCACTTCATCTTTTAAAGGAGGGGCATGGGGTGAGGCAGGAGTTGAAGAGGGGAAATATATCCTTCTTACTTTCCACCGTCCCGCAAATGTGGATACAAAAGAATTTTTTGTCAGTCTGAAAGAATTTGTGGAACGATATGGGGCAGATAACAAGATTGTGTTCCCGATTCATCCCCGCACAAAATCGAACATGGAAAAGTTTGGGGTTTCGATTGATAATAAAAATCTGATTTTAACAGAGCCGTTGGGGTATCTTGAGTTTCTCAACATGATGCGGTACGCAAAAGTTGTGGTTACCGATAGTGGTGGCGTTCAGGAGGAGACAACTTATCTTGGAGTGCCTTGTATAACCGTAAGGGACAATACCGAAAGACCCATTACTGTGGAAGTGGGGACAAATATCCTCGCCGGTACCGATTTCAAAAATGTGTTTTCGGCGCTGGATGATTTGATGGCAGGTAAGATCAAAAAAGGGAGAATCCCTGATCTTTGGGATGGAAAAGCTGCTTCGAGAGTTGTTGAGGTATTTTTGTAATTGTAAACCGCAGAGGCCGCAGAGGTCGCAAAGAGGAGGGGGATGCAGATACACGCAGATTAGACGGAGTTTCGCAGAGAATGGGTTGGGATGGTTCCACGGATTTCACGGATTTGACACGGATTCTCACGGATGTTTTTTGGCTAATCCCCTCTGTGTGCTCTGTGGTTTTAACCTCCTTTGTGTTCTTTGCAGTTCCGGTAAATCTTCCACCACCTTTACAAGGAGGGGGTCAGGGGGCGGTATCTAAAGAGGAAATCCCGGATGTTCCATAACTCTTTGTGCCTGGAGGATATGCCGTTTTTCGTGATAGGTCAGGATTAGAAGCACTTCGCCGAGTGAAAATTTCATGAGGGAGGTGACGGGAGATGAAATCTTGTTAGCATTAAGATCAAGTTCGCGGCTGTTTTCTACAAGTTCTGCAAGTTTGTTATGGGCAGAGAGAAAATCTTCGAATACACGGCGGGTAAGATTACCTTTTGTGGGTGCAAAAGATGAAGGATTAGGCATTTTAACCGCTGAATCAGGGTGCATTGTTTTCAGGAAGATTCCACCTGTGAGTGAAGTATGGAACATCATATTTCCCGATGATTTTTTAGGGTCGGCCATAACCCGATCGATCTCTTTCCCATAAGTTCTAAAACTGACAGCGATATGGTCGAGGCATTCCGCGATGCTCCACTTCTTTTTCTCGGGTTTCCAGTTGATCTGGGTTTCACTCAAACCTGTAAAATTATCATTCATAATTTTAATCGATTCGGTTAAAAGCTCATGCAGGTCTTTAAATAAAATGTCGATTTGAGTATTCATTTTGCCGTTCCCGGGAAGTGGAAAAAACGCTAAATTGCCAAACAATAACAATTAATTAAATAAGTTCATGAAAAATATAAAAACTTTTGTTTTTTCCGCTATAATTCTTCTACCTCTCCTCTTAATAATGCAAGATTTGAGTCCAAGATTCAAGAAAAGCTTTGACTTTCGACCCTCGGAGTGGTTCCACGGTCAAAGGGCTTATCCTTATGATGATTATTCTCTTGAAAGTTACCACAAAGCGATTCTTGTTAAAGAGAGAATGGAAGTGTCGGGGGATGCAATTTCTTCAACAGCGTGGGAAGCGGTTGGACCCTCTAACATCGGTGGCAGAATCACCGCGCTTGTTATTGATCCGGCTGACACAAATACGATAATTTTAGGAGCTGCGGCGGGTGGGATATTCAAAAGTACCAACGGTGGTGCCTCCTGGATGCCAAAAACAGATCAATGGAAATCACTTTCGATTGGTGCTTTGGCGATGGACAACAACAATCCAAATATTATTTATTGTGGAACAGGTGAAGCGAACATCAGTACCGATTCTTATGCGGGATTTGGGATGTTGAAGTCAACTGACAAAGGGGATACCTGGTTCCCATCGGGGCTTGAAAATTCAAGACATATTGGTGAAATAAAGGTGCATCCTTCCAATTCCAATTTGATTTTTGCAGCAGTAAGCGGCGGGCTTTATACAAAAAGTCCCGATCGTGGGATTTACCGTTCAACCGACGCTGGAACAACATGGGAGAAGGTACTTTATGTGTCAGACTCCACTTCTGCAATTGATGTTGATGTTGATCCTGATGATGTAAACATAGTTTATGCTGCGATGTGGGAACGGCTCAGAAGTCCTTCCTACAGAAAAGCAGCCGGTGCTTCCACAGCATTTTACAGATCCACCGATGGTGGCGCAACCTGGTCAAAAAACATAACCGGTTTGCCAATAAATAATAATCGTTTGGGGAGGATCAGCATAGCTGTGGCGCCGTCGGATCCAAATATTGTTTATGCACTTTATAAGTCTTCCACAAATGCAAATGGAAATGACCACAAATTTTTTGGTTTCTATAAATCAACTGATAAGGGAGCAAGTTTTACCAGGATGCAGGATGGGATACTTCCGGGTGAATTTTCATCTTTTGGTTGGTATTTTGGGCAACTGGATGTTGCGCCTGACAACCCAAACAAAGTATATCTTGGTGAGATTGATGTGCTCTATTCCTCGAATGGTGGCACTTCCTGGGCAAACATCACCAATGCATATTCAGCCTGGACATGGGATATGCAACATCCTGATCATCACACTTTATGGATCAACCCATATAATACAAACAATATAATAGTTGGAAATGACGGCGGGGTTTTCAAAACCTGGCAGGGAAGGGACAACTGGTATAAACTAAAAGACCTCCCGATTTCACAATTTTATGCGATGGAGGTTGATTATTTGAATCCCGCTCGTGTGCTTGGCGGAACCCAGGACAACGGAACCATCATGACCAGAAGTGGCGGTATCGACAACTGGGAGGAGATTTATGGCGGTGACGGTTTCCATTGCAAAGTTGATCCAACCAATTCGCAAATAATTTACGCATGTTATCAAAACGGTGGTTTGGGTAGAAGTGATGATGGCGGATTTAGTTTTTTGGGAATTACCGACGGGCTCGATCTTGAAAGAACAAACTGGTCATCACCTTATATCCTTGATCCCGTCACTCCGCAAACTGCCTATTTTGGAAGTTATAAACTGCATAAATCGACAAACAAAGGAGATATCTGGACTGCGATTAGCCCGGATCTGACAAAGGGGGCAAACGGTGTTCTTGGAACGATTACGGCTGTTTCGGCGGCACAGTTTGGAGATTCTCGAGTACTCGTTACGGGTGCAAATGACGGAAGTGTTTATGTATCCACCGATTGGGGGACCACCTGGAACAACAGAACGGGTACTCTTCCAAACAGATATGTAACTGATGTTGTTGTGGATAAAGTAAATCCAAGCCGGATTTTTGTTACACTTAGTGGTTATAATCGTGATCTGACAAATCCACATGTATTCTTGTCAACAAATTTTGGAGAAAGTTGGAACGATATATCCGGAAATCTTCCGGATGTTCCTGTCAATTCCTTGATTATCGATCAGGAAAGGGATTCCGTCCTGTTTGTAGGGACTGATGTGGGAGTTTTCTTTACCAAAGACCTTGGTACCACCTGGTATGTTGCCGGAACCGGACTTCCCAATTCCCCGGTGTTTGATATTGTTTATCATGCACCAACTCAGATGCTTTATGCAGGTACACACGGAAGATCGATTTTTGCACTTGATGTATCGATTCTTACAGGAATCAAGGAAAATGAAACTACCCGGCTCGATTTTCAGTTAAATGGTAACTACCCCAACCCATTTAATCCTTCAACAAAGATAGAGTTTGTTATTGGAGTGAAGGGTGAATATAAATTAAGTGTCTTTAATGCAACTGGCGAACTGGTGGCAAACCTGTTGAATGGCGAATTTGAACCGGGAAAATATTCGGCACAATTTTCGGGGAATGGATATCCTTCAGGAGTCTATTTTTACCGTTTGCAGGGGATGGGGAAAACTGCCACGGGAAAAATGGTATTGCTTAAGTAGATTGAGTTAAACCACAGAGCACACAGAAGGCACAGAGAAAGAGGACGCAAATACACTCGGATTAAACGGATTTTCGCAGAGGGAGAAATTTATTTCTCTCCTTCCGTGTGATCGGTGCGCTCTGTGGTTTTAACCTTTTCTTTGCGGTTTAACTCAAAATCCCTAGTGTGCTCTGTGGTGTTTAAAAGCTTTAAGAAAGAAAAAATTGATAGATATTAAACAAACGAAGACTGAGCGGGCGATCCTGGTTGGTGTGCGCATAGGGCAGACACCGCGGGAAACGGCTCAGGAACATATAGATGAGTTGGAAGAGCTTCTTGCAACAGCCGGAGGAGAGACTGTTATAAAAATTCAGCAGGACAGGCAACGGCTTGATTCAGCTTTTTATGTCGGTAAAGGAAAAGCTCATGAGATTCTTGATTTGATAGAACCCAATGAGATTGATCTTATAGTTTTTGATGATGATCTGTCCATGATTCAGGTACGAAATCTCAGCAACCTTTTCGACAAAAAGGTTATCGATAGAAGTGGGCTTATTCTCGATATATTTGCCTCAAGAGCGCGTACCAAAGAGGCCAGGACACAAGTGGAGCTTGCTCAGTTGAAATATATGCTCCCGCGACTTACAAGGGCCTGGACACACCTTTCAAAGCAGTATGGAGGGCTTGGCACTAAAGGCCCCGGTGAAACACAGATTGAAACAGATCGTCGTATCATCCGAGACCGAATTGCAATGCTTTCTGAAAAATTGAAAGAGATTGAATCGAACCGGGAAACCCAGACCAAAAATCGCAAGGATAAAATCAAAGTCTCTCTTGTTGGATACACCAATGCCGGTAAATCAACGATATTTAATCTTCTTACAGAATCTGATGTTTTTGCGGAGGATAAACTTTTTGCAACACTTGATTCAACTACAAGAGTTTTTCAGGTAGATAAAACTCATTCAGTTTTGTTAAGCGACACTGTCGGGTTTATCAGAAAACTTCCAGCCCATTTAGTGGCATCTTTTAAAAGTACACTTAATGAGGTAAGAGATGCAGACATTCTGCTTCACATAATCGATATAACACACCCTTTTTATGAGGATCATATAAGTGTCGTTAATCAAACCTTAAAAGAATTAAAATTTGAAGATAAAGTGATAATGCATGTCTTTAACAAAGTGGATATTCTTGAGGACAAGGATGTAATAGAGCATGTCACTCGAAAATATGAAAATGTGGTAATAGTTTCTGCGATCAGGGGATTCAGGATCGAGGAATTAAAAAGCATGGTTAAGGATGTAATCGAAGAAAAGTTTGGTGACGAGACTATAGAACTTACATATGCACAGTCAGCGATTGTTTCATCTATTCACAATCTCGCAAAGGTTAACGATGTCAAATATGAAGATGACAAGATCATTGTAAAATTTAGAGCAGATAAAATGAATTCAGAGAAAATAAGAAGACTTATTGAGAACAGTTAAATTTTCCATAAAAAAAAGCTGTCATCTTTTCAGGTGACAGCTTTTTGAATTTTAAAGAGACAGGAATTATCTGAATCTGTCGAAGTAGTTGAAATAGCGTTTTCCGTCGTAAACTTTCATTACGGGATAAACCATTTCATTGTTATCATAGAAAGCAGATTTTTTGTAGAAGAAATCTAGCCTTGCAGCAGGATCATTCTTAAATTCTTCATCTTCTTCGATGTTGAAATAAAAATCTTCTCTTAGATGTGGGTCTTCTTCCATCATTTTTGACGCTATTGGCTCAAATACGAAGTCTTCCGCATATTCCTTTTTCTCAAACAGAGCGTTGAAATAACCCCAACTTGCAATTGAATCGGGAGCGAGAGGTTCAAGCAGATTCAGGATAACTCTAATGGTTCTCTGATTTACAGGGATAAAGAAAGTACCGGGAGGTACTGTAACTTTTTCTGTGAAAGGTGTTACATCAAAAGTGGCTCTAAACTTGCCTTCATAAGGTTTGGTAGCAAATTCCACATTCGAGAAGCGGTATTTTTCCACTTCAAGTTCGAGTTCCTTGTCAAGATGTTTAAAAATGATGCCGTGAAGTTTAAGAATTCTTGGCAACCATTTGTGTTCACCGGGAATGAGATAAGCATCCGGAACCTTAACAGTCTTGGTGATTTCCATTTTGTTAAATAATGGAATCTCTATATCGTTAGGTTCGTCGGTATAACCAATTATTGGACCGCCGGTTATTTCGCTTTCTCTCTCTTCAGTTTTGAAACCTTTAAAGACAATTGTTTCATTCTCTTCATTGCCCGCGAGCTGAATCGGGAATCTTTTTTTCTCGATAAAGAATTTTTGAATTGATCTTCTGTCTGCAAAGCGACTGAGGTCTTTCAATTCTTTATGATTATTGTTTATGAACTCAAGAGATTCGGTCATTATACATTTGGTTGCATAAACTCTCTCTTTGTAAGGTTTAAGAGAATGAGTTTCAACCAAAAGTGCCAGTCTGTTTTGAAGAGCGGCGTAACCTGTGGAATATCTTGGTTCATACGACCAGGTTTTAATACCTTCTTCGATAGTGGAACCCACTTTATCGATGTAAGGTGCAGTAACATAACCTTCCCTTTCAACTGCATCAATCACATTGGGGAGAAATACTTCATTACCCCAGATCGAAAGTCGTCTTTCGAGGTTTTGGTGTTTCTCCATGCCGTAGGTTAGATTATACTGGTAATCCATACCGTTAGTTGTATGAGAATCGATCAGAAGATCGGGAGCCCAGCCTGAATAGAGTCTTAAAAAGGATTTTATTTCGGCACTGTCGGCTTTCATAAAATCACGATTAAGGTTCAGATTAAGGGCGTTTGTTCTCCATCCCTGTTTGAGAGGTCCATTTTGATTTGGACGGTTGAAATGGCTCATTCTTTCATGACCATCAACATTAAGGACAGGAACCACAAGTATTGATAAATTTTCGAGTAAATACTCTTTTTCCCTTGTGATCAAAATATCACGCAATAACATCATCGAGGCATCTTTGCCCTCAATTTCGCCCGCGTGAATTCCATTATTAAGCAGCACGATAGCTTTTGGACTTTTCCGGGTTCTTTTGGGAGTGAATTCTTTTGTTTCAGAAACAACCAAACAAACAATATTTCTGTTCTGGTGTGAAACTCCAAAAGTAACAAGCTTTGCGTAAGGAGATTTTTCCGATAAATTACGGAAATATTCTACCGTCTCGGCGTAGGACGGTGTGGCCAAATAGTCACTTTTTTCAAAGTATGTCAGCCATTCTTCGCCAATGTTTTCTGTGTTATAGTATTGCATTCCACTTTTCTTTAAATTTAAAGAGTATTCTTAAAATATTATGGATTAAGTTCTCTAAATTAGAGATATAATTTTTTTAAAACAAGAGAAAAAACAGAATTAATTTAAATTTGTAATTTTATTGATTTAACTGACAAAGATTGAATGCAAGAAAAGAAAATAGCAGTATTGGGAGCCGGTATTTCAGGTTTATGCGTTGCCTACTATCTTAAAAGGAAGGGCTTCACTGTAACTGTATATGAGAAAAGTGGCAGAGCAGGTGGGCTTATTGATACAGAAAAGAAAAATGATTATCTCCTCGATAAGGGAATTATCTCCGGAATAGAGACAACATCGCTAATTCCCGAACTCGTTGATGAGTTGGGTCTTCGGGATTCATTTTTGTATGCAGGCGAAAAAGCAAACCTGAAACAGGCATATATTGGTGGCCGGATTTATGATCTCTCTATGAATCCAAACAACCTTTTAAAATTTCCACTCTTCACATACAAAACAAAACTGAGGTTCTTTTTTGAGCCATTTCTTCCCCGTACATCAAAAGGTGAAGAAGTTAGTGTTGCTGATTTTATCAAAAAGAGACTTGGTAAAGAGTTTCTCGACTATGTAATTGAACCCTTTGCAGCGGAAGTTTATGCCGGAGATCCAAAAAAGTTGAACATCAAAGCCGCATATCCAAAGTTATTTAAACTTGAGCAGGATTATGGGAGCATCATCAAGGGGTTCAAAAAAGCACCATTCGAACAAAAAAAGAGAGATGAGCTTGAGGGGAGTGGAAGGCTTTTCAGTTTTAAACAAGGGATGAGCCAACTTACAGAGTCTCTTGCTTCAAATTTGAATTTAAGAATCAACTACCTTCATGATATCCTTAAAATTTCCCATAAAGGGGATCAGTTTGAACTTCAGGTCAACAAAAAAGGGGATACCCGGGTAGAACTATTTGATTTTGTAATTTCAACCCTGCCTGCCGGTGTCCTGTCTGATGCATTAGGTGACATTGACAAATCTCTTGCAGAAACGCTTGATAAAGTTGAATATGCACCACTTACACAGGTATATGTTTCATATCTGAAACAAGACCTTGAAATCTCTACTAAAGGGTACACTGTCTTAATACCCGCAATAGAGAACAGGGAAGTGTTAAATATTACTCATGTGTCGGGACTGTTTGAAGGAAGATGTCCTGGAGATCGTCACCTGTTTTCTGTGATAATGGGAGGAAATCGAAACGGAGACCTTACTGCAATTGATCAAAAAGAGATCAATAAAAAAGCAATAGCCACTCTTTCTGAGATATTTAAGGCAAAAGACAAACCTGTTTTTGTTACTGCAAAGAGCTGGAAAAAGGGTGTGCCACAGTATGGCGGGGAGTATTTCCATCTAAAAGAGAAAATTGAAAAATTTGAAAAAGAAAACCGGGGTATTTTTATCTCGGGGAATTTTTCGGGTGGGGTCTCGATTGGGGATTCCATTCTTAACGCTTACAAAACATCAGAGCGGGTAGCCCGCTTTATTCAACAAAATTAGAATTGGACAGATAATGCGAATTGCTTTTGTTTCATCCGAGGTGTTCCCTTATGCAAAAGCCGGGGGACTGGGGGATGTTTCCGGTGCACTGCCAAAAGCCCTTCAAAAATTAGGGCATTCAGTTAAGGTTTTTATCCCAAAATATTCTGCTATCAACTTTGAGGGGATACACCTCGAATACTCGGCTGAGATTGGTGAAATGCCAATCAGAGTTGCCGGTCAGGTGCGGAATACACGCGTATTTAAATCCATGATGACTGATTCCAGAGTAGAAATTTATTTTATCGATTGTCCCTGGTATTTCGACAGATGGGGTCACGATGGTAAACCTTTGATTTATACTGATCATGCAGATGAAGACGAAAGATTTATACATTTTACCAAAGCGGTGATCGAAGCTCTTCAAAGATTGCAGTGGGCTCCTGATGTAATCAATGTAAATGATTGGCCCACGGCACTCCTCCCCCTCATGATTAAAGATAACTATAATTGGGATCGTTTTTATGACAGGGTGGCCACCGTGATATCGATTCACAACATTGGATATCAGGGAAGATTCCCCAAGGAAACTCTTGGGAAAGCAGAATTGCGAAAGGATCTCTTTTTTGACAACAGTCCCATCGAGGTATGGGGGTCAGTTTGTTTCCTTAAAGCCGGTTTAATGTATGCGGATGCGATCAACACCGTCAGTCCAACCTATGCCATGGAAATAACCACTTCCGAGTATGGTGAAGGGCTTGAGGGAGTATTACATTACCGAATTAATGATTTTTGGGGAATACTAAATGGTGTGGATTATTCTGTCTGGAATACCGATAAAGATGAGTTAATCCCTTATGCATACACTAAAGAAGACTTGTCAGGCAAATACGAGAACAAAAAATATCTGCTTTCAAAAACAGGACAACCTTATCACCCGAATGTTCCACTAATTGGAATAATCTCCCGATTAGTCAGTCAAAAAGGTTTTGATCTCATTGCTGATTCAATCAACGATTTGATGAAATTTAATGCACAATGGGTTATTCTTGGGAGTGGTGAATACAGATATGAAGAATTATTCCGCTTCCTGGCTCAGACTTACCCTGAAAAAGTTTCATTTCTGAATGCAAAAGATGAAAGAGCTGCTCACCTGATTGAGGCAGCGAGCGACATCTTCCTGATGCCCTCAAAATATGAACCGTGTGGGTTAAACCAAATCTACAGTCTAAAATATGGAACGGTGCCTGTTGTCAGAAGAACAGGTGGTTTGGCTGACACAGTTGTTGATTGGGATGAAAGCCGTCATCATGGTTCGTTTGCCGGGAACGGTTTCAGTTTCTTTGATTATACAGGTGAAGCGTTGGTTTCAAGTCTTGAAAGAGCACTTAAATGTTACCATCAAAAAAGTGTCTGGAATCAAATAATCCATAACGGTATGATACAAAATTATTCATGGAAACAGTCTGCCCGGCATTATGAGAAGATGTATGAACATGCCATAATGAAAAGACGAGGATAGGCATTAAGTATCAGGTATAATTTTAATTATTCTACATGTACTTTTAAACAAAAAAAGGCTGCCCAATTTGGACAGCCTTTTTAATTTCAGTAGTGGTTTAAGCTAAAAGTTAATACTTAATACCTTATACCTGATACTTAAATCCACCTATTTAGTTCTTACGAACTCAATTCTTCTGTTTTTCTGCTTGTTGGCATCGGAATCATTAGGAACCATTGGTTTGTCGGGGCCAAAGCCTTTAGCAGTCATTCTGCTTCTGGAAATGCCTTTTTCAATCATATAGTTCATAACTGCTTCAGCTCTGTCCTGTGAAAGTTTCATGTTGAAAGCTCTTGAACCTACATTGTCTGTATGTCCTTGAATTTCAACTGAAATCTCAGTATAGGCAGTAAGAGTTTTGAATGCCTTATTAAGTGTGGTTTCAGAAGCAGGTGAAATTTTAGCACTTCCTGTTTCAAAAACGATTCCATCAAGAACCATTGGAACATTCATTTTAATCACATCATCGCCTGCATCGAGAGGATCAGTACCTCTGTCAACTTCGACTTTATCGTTCACTGAACCGGCATCGGTATCAGCTAAAAGAGGATTAGTTTTGTAGTTCATTAATTCTTCAAAGTCATTAAGTCCATCACCGTCGGTATCCATTTTGAGAGGATTGGTTTTGAATTGACTTACTTCTTTACCGTCTTCAAGTTTATCACCATCGGTGTCAGCTTTAAGAGGATCGGTTTTATACTGTTTCAATTCGTCAGCATCGTTGATGCCATCACCGTCTGTGTCAGCTTTTAATGGATTAGTTTTATGGGTCATAACCTCATCATAATCAGAGAGAGTATCGCCATCGGTGTCAACTTTAAGAGGATTGGTGTTGTATTTGGTAACTTCATCAAAGTCATTAAGTTTGTCACCATCAGTGTCGGCTTTAAGAGGATCGGTTTTATGTTTAAGAACCTCTTCTCCATCCTTTAATCCATCACCATCTGTGTCAGCTTTAAGAGGATTGGTTGTGAATTTTAACAATTCTTCGCCGTCATTAAGTCCGTCGCCATCAGTATCGGCAACGAGAGGATTAGTTTTGTGTTTAAGCACTTCATCACCGTCGCCAAGTCCATCACCATCGGTGTCAACTTTATAGGGGTCGGTTTTGTAAACGTAAATTTCGTCTTTGTCTAAAAGTCCATCACCATCAGAATCTTTGTTGATGTTGGTTCCACCAAAGATAATGTGGAGTCCGCCATTTACATAAGTATCCTTGGGATCGCCATCTCTATAGTGGTTCAGGTTATCAGTAAAAGTATAATTAAATCCACCTGTAAGTCCAACCTGGATGTTTTCTGAGACTGCATAATCAACACCAAAACCGCCAACTCCAAGACCTGTCCAGCCTGTACCTTCAACTGATTTAACAGGATTCTGGAATTTTCTTGAATCAGGGTCTTTTATTACATTATAATGTAATGCACCACCACCAACATAGAGGTATGGTGAAAACTGTTCGAATCCAAAAGGATACCACAATAGTCTTAAGTCTATGGGCACCACATCGGTTTCATATTCGGTTAATTTGAAATCTTTTCCGGCATATTTAACATAACCGGCACCGAATTCAAGTCTCCAGGTGTCATTAAAGCCATACCTGAAGAAGCCTCTAAAACCACCATTCACCGAAGTTTCAGTGAACTCATTCATGGGAATAATGGCATTTCCTTCTACACCAAAATGTACTTTGGTGCTAAGGCTCTGTGCATATGTTATTGATCCTGCAGAGCAAATAACAAGAGCAAGCATAACAAGTAGTGCTTTTCTCATATTTTTTCCTTACTATCTAGTTGTTGAATGTTTGATAGTGCAAACTTAAGCAATTTAAAGCGAAAAATTTGTGCATTATATCGCAAAATTCTTCACAAAATATTATGTTTTCACAAATTTGATAAACTTTTATTGCGCAATTCTTCCAAAAAAAAGAGGAAAAGAGGGTTATAACATTGTCTATAAATTTGATAAAACATAAATTATATGAATGAGATATTTTAATTTTTGCAAAGTTAATGGTGCCGGGAACGATTTTATACTAATCGACCTGATTTCCAAAGGCGAGGCTTCGTTCTCTCGTGAGGAGGTAATCCATCTCTGCGACCGGAGAAAAGGGATAGGTGCAGATGGTTTACTCATTTTATATCCGGCCCAAGATGCCGGTTTTTTTGTTGATTTTTATAATGCCGATGGAAGTAGTGGTTCGCTTTGTGGAAACGGAGCAAGATGTATCATTTTATATGCATTTGAGCAGGGGATGGACCATGACGGCGAAGTAAAATTCCGATTTGGTGAAAAAATCTATCGTGGAGAACTTCCGTTGGAGGGGTACCCGGTTTTTCATCTTAACAGGCCAAGCCGGTTAAAAAAGGGATTTAAGATTAAAGCCCGAAACAGTCTTTTTACAGCACATTTTTGTGATACAGGATCACCTCATCTGATAATAAACATTGAGGATGTTCCAATTGATAACAGATACCCGGGCAAAACATTCACAGAGCTTACCAATTTCCCTGTCGAAGAGTTGGGAAGAGAGCTGCGGTATCATCCCGATTTTGCTCCACAGGGGGTTAACGTAAATTTTGTTAAGATAATAGATGAACATAATCTTATTATAAGGACCTGGGAGAGGGGAGTTGAAGGTGAAACAGACGCATGTGGAACAGGCTCAACTGCTGCCGCAATTATAATGTTTGCACTCGGAATGGTTACCCCTCCGGTAAAGCTTCTCACAAAAAGTGGTGATACATTAACAATAAATTTTGAAATTATAGATAATAAACTTGAAAACCTTAGTTTAACAGGTCCTGCCGAAATAAACTTTCGTGGTACCGTTGAACTGTAAATATTAAGGAGTAGAAATGGCGAAGATTCTGTTTTTTGTGTCTTATGAGATTGACCCAAACAAAAGGGAAGAGTATCTGGATTCAATTAAAGAATATAAATCGTTGATTAAATCGGAAGGACTTTTAAATTATTCACTTCTTGAAGAGAAGGGAAAATCGAACAAATTCCGTGAAATTTTTGAATTTGATTCTACGGAAGCTTTTGATGATTTTGATGATGCAGGTAACGAAAGACTGAGCCTGCTTAACAGGAAACTGGAGTCACTTAAGATTGCAAAATCAACAAAATCCAGAACACTAATTGAAGTGGATATCTAATCTTATAAAGCCATGCCATCATCATGGCAGAAGGAATTTAATTGAGTAAGTTTTCACATACACTGTACATATCACTCTTTTTTATCGTTGGAATAACCTCAACTGTGATCCTGTATTACAACGGGAAAGACTATTATGCGGCACCAAAAGAGGAAAGACCTCATACTGATGCCAAACTGTTGTGGCGTCCTTCTCAGATTGATGAGATACCAAGGTACCAGAAAAAACTGGAATATAACAGTGAAGCACATGTAGTTCTCGAACCCAAAGGATATCTCGGTCATGCTTTGGGAATAACCGGCACACTGATGATGATAATAGGAGTTTCAACCTATATGGTCAGGAAAAGAACCCGAATGTTTTTCAGATGGGGGATATTAAAACACTGGCTCGAGTTTCATATCTTCCTTTGTGTTGTGGGTCCCATATTTGTCTTGTACCACACTGCATTTAAGTTTGGGGGGATAGTTTCCATTTCGTTTTGGTCGATGACAGCAGTGGTTGTCTCGGGAGTTGCCGGCAGGTTCATTTATACAAAAATACCCCGTTCGATTAAGGGAAATGAACTTGATGCCCAGGAGATTGCCAGAATGCAGAAGGAAAATACACTAATGCTTCAGGAGAAGTTTAATCTAAATCAGGAAATAATGGATGAGATCGAGCAAGCAGGAGCAGCCGGGGATACAAGAGGCACAGGAACCTGGTCGAGTTTACTTACTATATTTAGAGACTGGTTTTTAATCAGAAATTCAGTAAATTCACTCCGGAAAAGATTAAAAAACTCGGGAGTGACCGACAAAAAGCTTGTAAAAGAGATATTATCCGCCGCAAAAGAGAAAATTTCTCTTGACCGGAAAAACAGAATTTTAAGATCGATGCACAAACTTTTTAAGTATTGGCATATTTTTCATTTACCATTTGCCATCACGATGTTTGTAATAATGCTGATCCATGTAGCTGTGACAGTTTATTACGGAGCTGGATGGATTTTTTAGGAGAATTACATGAAGTTCAACAAAGTTTATGTGTATATCATCATTCTTGTCTTTGCTGTTGCCGGGGTTGTTATTTTTTCAACCATGAGTGGCACTAAAAAGACGGATGCACCACCAATCGGAGACGGCGCACAGATGCCAATGGACGGGACACACGAAGGAATGGGTAGTGGTCCTGCAGGTGAACCCGGTTCCGGAAATGTAAAAGCAGATATCCTCGAGAAAATGGCACAACTTGAAAAAGCTGCCAATGATAACCCAAACGATACGGCAAAATTGCTTGAATATGCGGAGTTTATGGGAATGGCTCACAAACCGGACAAAGCCATAGATGGTTACACAAGATATTTAAAAATTAATCCTAACAATTTTGAAGTTCTTGTCGCTTTAAGCAGTCTCTACTATCAGAAGAAGGAGATGGATAAGGCATTGGAAACAATTAACAGAGCGTTAAAAGTTGATCCAAAAAACTCAGAAGCTATCTTTTATCTCGGTTTTATCGAGCGTGAAAAAGGTGATGTTGCCAAGGCCAAGGCAACCTGGCAGAAGTTGATAAAAGATCAACCAGGAACACCGGGAGCTGAACTTGCGGAGAAGGAATTGGCAAAATAAAAAGTGGATGAAGTTTTTCTGGAAGAAACGGGCGGATATTTATTCGCCCTTCTTCTCATATCTATAGTCCTGTTTTTCTACCTTAGGGGGAAAAGCAGAACCTCAAAAAAAAATGTAAAGAAGATTGAGGAAGCTAAAAACCTTGGTCTTTTCGAACCCGTCTCTCTCCACCCGTTTGTTAATGAAAATATTTGTATCGGCAGTGGTGCTTGCATTGAAGCCTGCCCTGAAAAAGACATCCTTGCGATTGTAAACGGCAGAGCAACCACAGTGAATGCTTCACGATGTGTGGGTCATGGTGCTTGTTTCCATGCATGTCCTGTTCAGGCGATTGCCTTATATATCGGAACTGAAAAAAGAGGGGTTGACCTTCCCCATGTAAGTCAGGAGTTTGAAACAAATGTCCCTATGCTCTTTATTGCTGGTGAACTTGGCGGAATGGGATTAATCAAAAATGCTGTTGAGCAGGGGAAACAAGCTGTAATTTATCTTTTTAAGAAGCTCAAAAAGGATCACAAAGCCCAATTTGATGTGATTGTTGTAGGTTCAGGTCCTGCCGGGATCTCGGCAACACTGAAAAGTGCAGAATATGGCCTAAAATATAAAACGCTTGAACAGGACACAATTGGTGGAACTGTATACAGCTTCCCCAGATCAAAGATTGTAATGACTTCACCGATGGATCTTCCACTTCTTGGAAAAGTTAAACTTGTAGAAACCAACAAAGACGAACTTATAACGATTTGGTCGGATGTGATTTCTAAAAACAAGATTAAAATTGATGAAAACGAAAAAGTTGAGTCGATAGTAAAAGAAGGTGAAATATTTAAAGTGACGACGGACAAGGGGGAATATTCTTCTTTTTCCGTAATTTTGGCCATTGGAAGAAGGGGTTCTCCCAGAAAGCTCGGCGTTTTAGGAGAAAACAAGAAAAAAGTGTTCTATCGGTTATTGGAACCTGAACACATAGATAATCAAAAAATTTTAGTAGTTGGCGGCGGGGATTCAGCAATTGAATCCGCTATTCTCCTCGCACATGGCAGTAACACGGTCCATTTATCATATCGTGCTGATGCCTTTTCACGAATAAAACCTAAAAACCTAGAAAACATAAATTCTTACTCACAAAGTGGTAAGTTACAGTTATTGTTAAGTACAAATGTTGTTGAAATTAAAGATGAATCTGTGGTACTTAACAGGGGCGGTAATTCAGAAGACCTTTTCGAAATTGAAAACGACCTTGTTTACATCTTTGCCGGCGGTGAATTGCCGGTTAAGTTTCTTGAAAAGGCCGGCGTGCGGATCACAAAGAAATTTGGAGAAGCAATTTTAAGCCATAAATAATAAATCAACAAAACCGGGATTCCTGTGTTTCGTATCCTTTTTGTTTCATTAGTTATATCGGTTGTCGTCAGAGCACAGTTCTCTCCCGGTGATCTGAGCAATGCCCACGCCAATCTTGAAGGCATGAGTAATTGCAGCAAATGCCACACTTCAGGCGATGAAGTGCAGAATTCCAAATGCCTCTCATGCCATACCGAGATCAATACTCTTGTTAACAGTGGAAGAGGATTACACGCCAGAGAAGCAAAAGGGAAGATGTGTTATGCCTGCCATAGTGAACACCATGGTAGAGGCTACAAATTGATGAGTTTTAATCAAAAAGGTTTTGATCATGGAAGGGCGGGATATGTTCTTCAAGGAAAACACCTTCAACTTTCTTGTGCGGGATGCCATCAGGCGAAATACATAAAAGGGAATGCCAAAAAAAGAGCCGGCAGAACCTTTCTTGGACTTGAACAGAACTGTCTCGGATGTCATACAGATGTGCACAAAACAACTCTTGGAAACAATTGTACGGGTTGCCACACTCAAAGTGTTTTTAAACCTGCAACGGGTTTTAGTCATGCAAAAACCAATTTTAATCTTACAGGAGCTCACACACGGGTTGATTGTTACAGATGCCACACCAATACAAACCTCGCCGGTAAAGATTCCAAGGTTTTTAAAGGTATTCAATTTGCATCGTGTACCAACTGTCATAAAGATATCCACAACGGAAAACTTGGGAATGTTTGTACCGATTGTCACTCAACCGACAATTTTAAAAATGTAAAACTAAACGGATTTGACCACGATAAAACAGGTTTTCGACTGTTGGGCCAACATCGTGTTGTTAAGTGTGGCGAGTGTCATGGGACCGATCTAAATTCAAAGCCTGAACATAAAAATTGTACCAATTGTCATAAAGATTATCATAAAGGTGAGTTCATCGCAGCAGGCAAATCGGGAGAATGTTCTGATTGCCACACGGTGAATGGCTTCTCCCCATCGTTATTTACTCTGGAACTTCATCAAAAAACGCGGTTTCCGCTGGCAGGATCACATCTTGCACAACCTTGCCAAAGTTGTCACTATTCAGGAACAGAATGGAAATTCAAAAAGGATAATTTTGAGTGTGTTAGTTGTCATAAGAATATTCACGGCGAAGAGATTTCAGCCAAATTTATGGGCAATAACAACTGTTCAAGTTGCCATAATGTTGAAAACTGGTTAAAATACAGCTTTGATCATGAAAAAACAGAGTTTAAACTAACCGGCAAACACGCTCAGAAAAAATGTTATGATTGCCATAAAAAAGATGAGAGTGTAACTCCGCCCGTAAGAAAATTTGCTTCTCTTAATACATACTGCGAAAGCTGCCACAAAGAAGTTCACAATTATCAGTTCAAAACGACAGGTGAAAATGACTGTCTGAAGTGTCACACTACTTCCAACTGGAAACCGGAAAAGTTTGACCACAACAATACCCGTTTTTCGCTAACGGGTGCTCATTCACTTATTGAATGTGAAAAATGCCATAAAAAAGCCGAATCGAACGGCGTAATGTTTGTAAAATACAAAATCGAAGATTTCAAATGCGCAACCTGTCACTTTTAATTTCATTTTTGGCATTGTTTAATGTCGTTGTCGCCCAGTCACCACATGGTGATCTGAAAGGGAAGGACTGTGGAAGCTGCCATAATCCACAAAACTGGATTGTTGACACAAAAAAACTCGATTTTGATCATTCAACAACCAAATTCGCTTTAAAGGGACAACATTCAACCGTTGACTGTAAAACTTGTCACACCACTCTCAAATTTGAGGGTACTCCGGTTACCTGTTCAAGTTGTCACACGTCAGTTCACGGGAATACATTGTCAAACGATTGTCAATCATGCCATACGCCGGAAAACTGGTTGGTGAAAGAGATTCTTCCACTTCATGAAAGAAGCCGGTTCCCCTTATTCGGTTCTCATCAGACAGCAGATTGTGGTATGTGCCACCAAAATTACGAAGTGCGTCAGTTTGAACCCGTGCAAACAGATTGTTACAGTTGCCATGCAAAAGATTATTTTGCAACCGCTGTACCAAATCATCCAAACGGGAAATTCTCGACCGATTGTACATTGTGCCATGATGTTAAAGCTGTCAACTGGAGAAGTTCAAACATCAACCACGAATTTTTCCCTTTAACCGGGGGGCACAGCCGACCAAGTTGTTTTGACTGTCACAATCAAGGCACCTTCACAGGTCTCTCCCGTGAGTGTTATTCATGCCATCAACCAAATTTTGAGGCGACAAAAAATCCTGATCATGTTCTCGGTAATTTTTCTAAACTGTGTCAAGTATGCCACAACATAAACGCATGGGTTCCTGCTCAATTTGATCATAACCTGACAACTTTCCCTTTAACCGGAAGGCACACCACTACGCCGTGTGCAAGTTGCCACACTTCGGGATACGCGGGGACACCAAAAGCTTGTGTAAGTTGTCACCAAACAAATTATAATGCAACAACAAATCCAAATCATATTGCGGCATCAATTCCAACTACTTGTGAATCATGCCATACAACATCAGGTTGGCAGCCTGCTTCATTTGATCATAACCTGACAACATTCCCTTTGACAGGAAAACACACAACTGTTTCGTGCGCCAGTTGCCACACTCAGGGATACACGGGAACACCAAAAGCTTGTGTAAGTTGTCACCAAACGGATTACAATGGCACAACCAATCCAAATCATACGGTAGCATCGTTCCCAACCGCTTGTGAATCGTGTCATACAACATCCGGTTGGCAGCCGGCACAATTTGACCATGATGGCCCCTATTTCCCCATTTATTCAGGTAAACACCGCGGGAAGTGGGATGCTTGCAGCGACTGTCATAAAAATCCGGCAAGTTTTGCAGAATTTTCCTGTACCACTTGTCATGAACATAATCAAAATGATATGAACAGTGAACATCAGGGGATCCAGGGTTACAGGTGGGAATCTTCCGCTTGTTATGCCTGTCATCCTTCGGGTGATGCAAATGGTGCATTTAATCATCAGATTTCGCCATTTCCACTTACAGGGGCACATGTTACAACTGACTGTGCTCTTTGTCATACAACCGGTTATGCAAACACCCCAAACGATTGTTACTCCTGTCATCAACAGGGTTTTAACCTGACCACCAAACTGAACCATACTCTTGCAGGTTTTTCTCAGAATTGTACTCAGTGTCATAACACAACGGCCTGGGCAACCACCACATTCAACCACACCACCTCTGCGGGATTTCCACTTCAGAATTCCCATGCAGGTAAAACATGTGTTGATTGTCATCAGACTTCATATACAACAACATCAAATGAATGTTCTTCATGCCACATGCCGGATTATCAAGGCTCGACCAATCCAAATCATGTTGCGGGGAATTACCCTCAAGTTTGTTCAAGTTGTCACACTGATGTTGGTTGGGCTCCTGCCACTTTTGACCATACAATTGTTAATTTCCCGATAACAGGCAGGCATACTACTGTTGCGTGTGCAGAGTGTCATACCACAGGATTCACAAATACTCCAAACCAATGCAGTGGTTGCCATCTCGATGATTATCAAACTGCTCAAAATCCTAACCATATTGGAGCACAATTCCCTCAGACTTGCGCAACTTGCCACACAAGCTCAGGGTGGGCCCCGGCAACATTTGAACATGATATTGAGTATTTCCCAATTTACAGCGGTAAACACCGCAACGAATGGAACAGCGACTGTCGTTCGTGCCACAATGTCCCAACAAATTATGCCGCATTTACTTGCATCGACTGTCATGAACACGACCAAACATCGATGAACCAACAACATCAGGGGGTTCAGGGGTATATTTATGCTTCTGCTGAATGTTTTGCATGCCATCCGGATGGAACTGCCAACGGTGCCTTTAACCACACAACATCTCAGTTCCCATTAACAGGGAATCATTTGACCCTGACTTGTAACCAGTGTCATGCCACGGGCTATCCAAATACACCAAATGACTGTTATTCATGTCACCAGACAGGTTATAATTTGACAAACAAGTTAAACCACACTTTGGCAGGTTTTTCACAAAATTGCACTGAATGTCACAACACCTCAGGTTGGGTGTCAACAACTTTTAATCATTCTACCACCACAGGGTTTCCGTTGACAAACGCCCACTCCACACCCGTGTGCAGTGCATGTCACGAAACCACATACACCGGAACGGTAAGTGAATGTTCCTCTTGTCATATCGAAGATTACAACGCGGCTACCAATCCAAATCATGCGGGGCCCCATTTCCCGACGATTTGTAGTGATTGTCACACAAACTCTGCATGGGCTCCATCAACATTTAATCACGATGTCCAACATTTCCCAATCTACAGCGGTAAACATCGAAATGAGTGGAATAATAATTGTCTCAGTTGTCACACAGTTCCCGGTAATTTTGCTTCTTTCTCGTGTATCGATTGTCATGAACATAACCAGACTTCAATGAATCAGGAACACCAGGGAGTGGCAAACTATTCGTGGAATTCTCAAAGATGTTTTGAATGCCACCCCGATGGAGATAGTGGTCCAACACTCAAACAGGATCACTCATTTTATCCAATTTCTGGAAAACACACATCGATTACTTGTAATGATTGTCATTCCGCCGAGGGTGGGAAACCACAATGTATTGGTTGCCATCAGGAAGAATTAACATCGGCACACAAACTTGAAGCGTCAAATACCCGTTGTTGGGAATGTCACAATACATTCTCATTCAATCTTGATGGAGTAACTCCCAAAAAGCTGGAAAGGATTGATTAACAATGAAGAAGTTTTTGTTATTATCCATTTTAGCAGCAGTTTCGACACTTTATAGTCAGAAAACCGGAGAAGTACGCGAAGGAAAGGTCACATTTGTTTCATCCCAAAATATCTATGTCCAGTTTACAACCACCGAAGGAATATTTGAAAAAGATACACTTTGGATGGTAGTGAATGGGAAAGATGTGCCGGCTGTGCTTGTAAACTTTATCAGTTCCAAATCGGCGGCAGGAAACAAAATAGGTGAAGTAAAGATCGAAAAAGAGATGATTTTGAAAGCTTACCCATCGTTTGTTGCAAAAAAAGATGAAAAAATTATTGAAGAGCCTGTAACCCCTGTGATTACTGACCAACCCAAAGTATTGCCTGTAAATTTAAAACCGGTCGAAAAAAAGAATTACAGGGGGAGGTTTTCCGTGCAGTCATCCTCTGATATCAGTAACATTTCAGGCTCACCCGGAAATCAGAGATGGCGTTATGGACTCTCTTTTAATGCAGATAAGATTAATGGCGGTAATTTTTCGTTTTCATCATACACTACTTTCTCATATCTCACCCGTGATTGGGGGAGAGAGGGGCATGACCTTGGTAGAAAACTGAAGATTTACGAATTTAAGGGCGGATATGCCTTCGATTCCCTCTCTTTCATGAATGTTGGAAGATTTATATACCGCAAGATTTCAAATATCGGTGCTGTGGATGGACTACTTTATGATCGCAGTATCGGGAAAAAGTGGTCGGCAGGTCTGTTTGCCGGAAGCAGACCAAATATGCTTGATTATGGTTACAATTTTAAGCTCTTCCAGTTTGGTGTTTATGCTGCTCAATCCGACTCTTTGGGAACGGGTTTGATGGAGAATTCGATCGGATTTGTAAATCAAACAAACGATTTTAAGACTGACAGAAGATTTATTTATCTGCAACATACTTCCAACCCGATAACTTCATTGTCGTTTTTTGCTTCATCAGAGGTTGATCTTTATAAACTTGAGGCAGGAGAGGGAAAAACAAGTCTTGATCTTACAAATCTTTTTGTATCAACAAGATATGCTTTCTCACGCGAGTATAATATAAACCTGTCGTATGATGTGAGAAAAAATGTAATTTATTACGAAACCTACAGGTCATTTATCGATTCTGTTTTGTTTAATGAAACACTTCAAGGCCTGCGCATTGGGTTTAACACCACAGCCATTAAAAACTTATCAATTTCCATTAGATCAGGATTCAGGAACATGGGAAATGACGCCCGCAGTTCTTCCGATTACGGTTTAAGTATGTACTATTCAAATGTTCCGTATATCGCCGGATATGTCTCTGCAAATGTCGGGTATCTAAAAAGCGTTTATGTAGAAGGTCTAAATTTTGGCGTGGGTTATTCACGAAATCTTCTTGAAAATCTTTACACCACCATCGGTTACAGAAACATCAATTATGAATTTAGTCGTGGTGGATCAAAACTTAGCCAGAACATCGTTTCTCTCGATCTGAATTACACAATTAATAAAGCTCTGAATCTTGGTCTCAACTACGAGGGTGTTTTTGAAGGACCGTTTACGACGAGCCGGCTGTTTGTGGATGTTACAACCCGGTTTTGACGGGAGGTTAGTTACGCGGATTCCACGGATAAACACAGATTTTCACGGATGAAAAAGCGTAAGTGGCAGGAGTGGTAATCGTCCCGATTGCCCTCTGCAAAACGAAATAGCGTAAGAGATAATTGTTAAAAGGGTTTTAGCCATGTTGCATCATATAACGCCCTGTGAATAAATTCACAGGCTATTGGTTTGTCAATCAGGGCAATTTAAACCAATAGCATGGGGTTTCAACCCCATGAAACTGGGTGATCATTCGATGATTTAATAAATTCCTTTGCGTTCATTGCGATCTCTGCGGTTTAATACCCCCACTCCTCAAATTTTCCCCAAATTCAGAAAACAAGAAAAGATTATATTTCAGGACAGATTTTTTATTAATAGAAATGAATATGAAGACCTTTAAACTGATTTCGGCTTTTGTAATTTTTATCACTCTTATAGCTTTCCCCCAAAACGAAGAAAAACTTTTTGTTGTGGCATCATATAATGTAGAGAACCTTTTTGATACAATTAATGACCCCACCATCGATGATGAGCAATTTTTGCCCTCCGACAGTTCAAAATGGAATAGTGAAAAATACAGTGTGAAACTCAAAAACCTTGCTGCTGTGATCGATTCAATTAACAACGGCTGGGGACCCGACATTCTTGGGCTCATCGAAGTGGAAAACAAAGCCGTTATTGAGGACCTGGTCGCTCGATTGGGAAATGGTAAAAAATATGAGATCATCCATTATGACTCCCCCGATGGACGAGGGATTGATGTTGCGTTGATCTATAATAAAGAATTTTTCTCAATTGCCCGTTCTGAAGCTCTTGAGGTTGAACTCCCCGACAAATGGCCCACCAGATCAATTCTTCACGCAGTCCTCTGTGATTCAAAAGGGATCGAATTTAACTTTTATGTAAATCACTGGCCATCACGAAGGGGTGGAGATAAATCTGCAATTGCTCGAATCTCAGCAGCTTCTGTACTAAGAAAAAGCATCGATAAAGTTCTTGAAGAAGACCCAAAATCAAAAATCATTATCATGGGAGATTTTAACGATGAACCACTTGATGTCTCGGTTGAACAAACTTTAAGAGCAGGACTTATGGTCTGCATCCCCGGTTCACAACTTGACACAGCAGTATATAACCTGGCGATGGAGAAGAAAATGGCCGGAGAAGGAACCTATCTCTATCAAGGAAACTGGAACATGCTCGATCAGATTATTGTATCAGGCTCTGTTGCTGCATCCAACTATCTCTGTAATTCTTATACGATTTTTAAACCTCAATTTATTTTGCAGACAAACGGGAAATACGCCGGATCGTCACTTCCAACATTTGGCGGTAAAAGATATTTTGGCGGATACAGCGATCACTTCGCCGTTTATGCAGTTTTCCGGTTTTAATACCAATGGCGGATGATATCAAAACTGACCTTTTTGACCTTTTTTTAGGCCCAAAAGGGGAAAACTCCCGTTATTTTGAAGAACTTGTTTCACGGGTTATCAGAAGTCATGGTGACCTTAGAGCCAATTATTCAAAGGATGATTTATCACTTTTAAAAGGTACTCCCGGTTCTCAGAAACTTGAAGAGGAACTGAATAAATTTCTGGAACTTCAAAAAAAGAACCTTCCATATTTCCACCCGAGATATTCAGCTCAGATGTTGAAAGACCCAACAATTCCTTCAATTCTTGGCTACCTGACATTTATTACGTCCAATCCCAACAATCACGCCTGGGAGGGGGGACCCGTAACAACGGAAATGGAACTTGAGGTTGTGGATACTCTGCTTAAAATGTGTGGTTTTAAATCAGGATGGGGCCATCTCGCGAGTGGAGGTTCTCTTGCAAACATGGAAGCTGTTTGGGCAGCCAGAGATTATTATGGAAACGGGACTGTTTTCTTCTCTGAGGTATCCCACTATTCGTGGAAACGAATCTGTAAAATACTCAATATCGATTCTTATGAGGAAGTAGCTGTTGACGGCACCTTCAGGATGAACCTTAACGCTCTTGAAGATGCATTAAAAAAATCAAGTAAACCACTCATGGTGGTCGCAAATTTTGGGTCAACAGGTGCCGGCAGTGTTGATAATATCGAGGGGATTATCGAATTAAAAAACAGATACAATTTCCATCTTCATATTGATGCAGCTTATGGTGGGTTTTTTAGATCATGTATCCTTGATGACAACCACGGGCTTCTCCCTTACGATCCACAAGGAGAAGTTTCACTTCATTCCTACAATCAGTTAAAACATTTTGCAGAAGCAGATTCCATTACAATAGATCCCCATAAACAGGGGTTTATGCAGTATGGAGCAGGAGCTGTTATCTATAAAGATGAGGCGCTTCGAGAACCACTTTCGAACACGGCACCATATACTTATCACAAAACTGATAAACCAAATATCGGAATGTTTTCTTTGGAAGGATCACGACCGGGTGCAATGGCGGCCGGTTGTTATCTTACATACAAAGTTTTACCCCCCGTTGCTTCAGGTTTGGGTTCTTTGTTAAAACTTTCCCTTGCATCTGCCAACAAATTTTCCGAATTGATGGATTTATCTGATAAATTCAACAATTTTAGTAAAAATGATCTTGATATCTGCACTGCGACAACCATTGCAGGTGGTGATGTATCAGAAATCAATAAAAAGAACCTGGAAATTTATCAGAGACTCTCTATAGAGAATCCCGATGCACCATTTATAATCTCAAAATTTGTTGTATCCCCGGAAATCCTAGCACGGGCAAAACCAACTTTAAAGAACATTAATAATGAAAACTTCTCTGCTCTTCGCACAGTCTTCATGAAGCATTGGAATGCCCTTGATGATTTCAGGTATGTGAGACAACTTGTTGAGGAAATGGAATCTTAACCAGGTATTAGGTATTAAATATCAGGTATTAATTTTTTGCTCCTCAATCTAGGTCTTCACTTCTTAGACAACATTTCTGAAATATGAGGATTTTCTGGAACACATTATTGTTTCGGCTCACTATTTTGAGATAGTCGTTGTCCAGAAACCTGTGAAGGGTTATTAAAATGTAATATTCTCATATAAAAATTTCGTGGGAAAGTATTAAATTTGTAGAACAAATGATAACTTGTAAAGCGTCGTATAGCTACCTCGTGCGAACTGCGAGGCGTGTGCTGATTTCAATTTTTGTTATCAGCTCTGTATTACTTAAACATCTGTTGGTAATTATCACAGGTAAGGATGGGTCAGTCTTTAAGGGTTCAAGAAAACACGAATCAATAAAAGATGCGGCAATATTAAGTATACGACGCTTTTTAAATTTTGGGACATATGCTCGCTAAAATACTTGATGTAGTCAGAAAAGATTCTGTAGAGCCAACTTTTTATACTTACAGACAGATTGTTGTTAATAAGAAAAAAGGGGGGAAAAGAATAATAAATATTCCAGATGTACCCTTAATGAAAGCGCAAAGGTTGCTACTTCCATTTTGCCAACAACTGAGAATACACAGTTGTGCACATGGCTTTGTCTGTAGTAAGAGCATAATTACACACGCAAGTTTACATATTGCTAAAGAATCAATCCTCACAATAGATATTGAAAATTTTTTTGGAAGCATCACCGCCGAACATTTAGAGAATGTTTTTCACAATCACGGGGTCCAAAATAGCGAAGACCTTGATCTGCTGATAAAGTTAACAACGATTAACAGGAAACTTCCTCAAGGAGCTCCTACCAGTCCTGTTCTTTCAAATGCGGTGGCATTCGATATGGATTTCGAACTCAATGAATGGGCGGTTAAGAACAATTTAACTTATAGCAGATACGCTGACGACATGGTTTTTTCGTCAGAGACCAAGGGAATTGAAAATACGTGTATCGATGAAGTAACTCAGATCATACTGAAATTTGGGTTTAAATTAAATCATTCAAAAACCCGGATTTTGCCTCAAGGTAAAAGGCAAGTGGTCACAGGCCTGGTTGTTAACACCAAGTTGAATGTTAAACGGGAGTATCTGCGCAATACAAGTGCCATTTTACACAATATCTTAAATAACCCATTCAACGCATTGAGTCAAGTCTCTCGAGGAACTGTTTATTCAACATTTCTGAGTTATGAAAAGAAATATCTGAGTAGAAGTTTGCCATTGAAATCCCTCCATTATTTGATTAAGCATCAAAGAATCCAAAAAAAATTGATAAATCCAACTAGAATCAGGCTAAGTCAAAAATACTTCAACTCGCTCTATTTACCACTTTTTCGTTTGTTACTTTTACTTCAAGGAGTTAACGGAAGGATTTCTTTTATTTCTTCGGTTCTTGGCGAGGATAAAATATCTGTTCAGAAATTAAGGAACCAATTTAAGGAAATTGAAAAAGTGCTGTTTGGTAATTACTCGATTAATTGGTCAACGAATACCACGCGTCTTTATAAAAATATCCTGAGAGAATGTCCACAACTTCGTACTCGAATCAAAGGATAGAGTGAATAAAGATTTATCCGGGTGGTCGTATAAAACATTCCATTGACCCGTTTGGTTGAGGTTTGGGGACATTCCATTTCTCAAATTCCATGACATTTTTTTGAGTTGGCACCGAGCGCTTCTGTTTGCATTGAGGAAAGTTTGAGCAACCAAGAAATATCGAATTATCTTTGTTGTTTATGCGTGTCAGTAGTCTACCATTACAATCTGGCGAAGGGCATGCCTGATAATTGATATAGATACCTTGCATTTCCTCGATAAATGGTGAGAGATTATTCACAGTATAAAGAATATATACAACATTTTTGGTACGAGTAAGCGCTACATAAAATAGTCGTCTCTCTTCAGCGTTCATGATCTCATCGTTTTGCGCAAGCACAAGATTTAGCACAGGGTCATCCTCTTTTGAGCAAGGAAAGGTATTACCGTTGACATTCCAAAGAATAGTGAAATCAGCTTCTGCACCTTTTGCCGCATGCACAGTCCTGTACGCAATATCATATTTATGATATTTCCTAAAAACAGGTTGTATAAAATGCTGAATATCTGTTTTGAATCTGCCGAGGATTAATATTGAAGTCTTGTTGTCACCCCTCGTTTTGTGTATTTCATCTAGGATATAATTCAGGGGATCATTAACTGGCAAAGAAGAACCAGGTTTGGAATAAAAATAGTCCGGATATACTGACACAAGCTTTATTGAACCATTTATCTGCGTCTTTGTGGATGTAATATTTTTCTTGATCTGAGACGGATTTGCCATTACAAAATTTGAGGAAGCATCAGCAATTTCCTGCGAGAACCTGAATGTAGTTTCGAGTCTGGTTATCTCTGCTTTACCGAAATAGTTCTCAAAGTTAGTCATCATGCTAACATCCACACCAGCGAATCGGTATATTGATTGCCAATCATCTCCGACGCCGAATAATTTAATGCTTGGATTGTTTTGTAGAATTGCCTTGATAAGTCTCATTTGTCCAACGGAAAGATCCTGAAACTCATCAATAAGTATATAATCAATTGCTAAGTCGGGTTTTTCCTCAATGATAAAGTCGGTGGCTTTATTCACCATATCGGAAAAATCAATCAGATTATTGATCCGTAAATATTCTTCATATCCTATCAACAGGGGTTCTATCAGGTTGACAAATACCTCATATCTTCTTCCCAATTTATTCTTCGAGATTTTTTCGCGTAAATCGTCTACTGAAAGGGAACATGACCTGATTAGAGTAATAAAAGTTGAAATGAGGGTTATCATATTCTTGAAAGAACTTGACTCTTTCAATCTAATGAAAACTTCTTCCGGATTATTCAGCTTGATACCATGACTTGATAAACTTTTCCCAAGTTCCTTAAGAAGAGTACCATCCTTTACTTGAAACGAAAATGTCTGAATTAGTAAGGTACCATTTGCTTTATGAAGTTTTAGTTTCCAATTCCTTTGTTCGTTGTACAGTTGACTTGCCGATTTTCGTCCCTGTCCTGAAAAAAAAGGGGGTACATCCCCACGCTCATTAATTAAAGCGAAATGCTCAATCCAGATGCCATAATCTTTTAGATAAAAGTCAGGTTTGTAATTTTCATACTCGGTACCGTCATTGGTGGTGTAACACTTCTCATACTCGTAGTTTACACCATGCAAATAGAGAAAATTAGCAATAATAATTTCCTCATTACTACGGTAAATTTTGCCGTCAAGGGCTAATTCTTTTTGGGTTGCTCGAATTTGCTCAGATTCTTTTCTGTATTCGTCAGTTGTTTTTGGAAACGGAAGGTGCACCATCAGAAACTCAACAAATTCTCCCTGATAATCCAGATCACTGACATTTTTACTGATCTCGGTTTCGAAGAACTTTCCGAATTCTGAAGAATCTCTTTGTTCAGGGGTCATTTCGGAAACTTTGGAAATATTTCCTGCTAATTCCCGAATGACATTTAGTCCAAATGAACTTATAGTCCTGACTGTTATCTCTTTTCCAGTTATCGCTTTTAAACGCTGTCTCATTTCATCAACAGCGACCTTGGTAAAAGAAAGTGCAAGAATTCTGGCAGGGTTAACCCCCAACCTCTCTGTCAAATAAACAATTTTTGTAACAAGGGTACTTGTTTTTCCAGTACCAGCCCCTGCGACCACCAAGTGTCTGAACTCATCAATAATCACAGCCTCGCACTGCTTCTCTGTGAGAGGAAGACCGTTAACTCTTTGAAAAAGAGCGGTGCATAATTCGGTTTCGTTTTGGATGAAAGTCCTATTAAAAACACTTCGAGTTTGATCCAAGGCAGCAAATTCAGTCTTGTATCTATCTATCAGTTCAATGTTTATCCTTTTAACTGGAATTATCTTGAGTATAGGAGGAGTCGAAGGTGGGTCAATTGATTTAGCTTTAAGTTCATTGAAACTGTGAAAAGTCCAGTACCTAAGCCCCTGAGTTATTTTCTCCAATTCCGAAAAAAAAGCTCTTATCGGAGCAATAGTTTTGCTTGTCTGTTTGGAGAAATAGAACCAAACTCCAATGTACAATATCGATAAGATGAGCGCGGAAATGTAGTAGATCAATTAAAATAGCCAGTTAAAATAAATTTTTAAAGAATTGCAAATTTTGCTCACAATTTAAGCATTCCAATCAATAAGTCAAAAATCTTTACTAACCTGTAAGGCTGAACAGCGATTTACCCAATTTACTTTATTTCAGTAGCACATTTTTTCTTATTACCTGGATTTCATTATTCTAGGACTTTGTCGTTTTGATTACTTTCACAATTGTCTATACAGTGTGTAGACAATTCACTTTTCATTGTTCACCAATTGTCTCTACACCGTAGAGACTATTCGCTTTTTATTGTTAGCCAATTGTCGCTTCATGAAACGACAATTTAAAAATGTCGAAATCTCTCCATAAACGGCATTTTATCAATATTTTCACCGTTGATTCCCCGATCACTAAGTCTCCTACCAAACTCCATTCTTTCCAATTACCCATAACTACTCGATATTGCTATAACGGCATAGAATTCCCATTCCGATCGTGCGGATTTGAGATTGGGCAGGGAATATTTATTTTTCTACGAACATGCCACCTGCCCAGGCAGGTTTTAAGGGATAGGAGATTCAAATTATTTCTACGAATATGCCACCTGCCCAGGCAGGCTTTTATAAAATCATCCGTGAAAATCTATGTTAAATCCGTGGAATCCGTGGAACTATCGCTCTTACGGTTAGGAGTGTTGCAGACGGCAATCGGGACGCTACGAATATCAATTCCTCTTCGAGGAAAATTATGGTTCAATAATCGAAAAAAATCCGTGGAAATCAGAGTTAAATCCGTGTAATCCGCGGAACTATTAAAATCCTCCCTCTGCGTAACTCCGTTTAATCTGTGTGTATCTGCGTCCCCTTAAAAATATCATCATCCATTACCTGTTAATTTCCTATTTTTTGATTTTGAATTAATCAGGAAAAGTTTGTCGCGGAGTTTATTGATCCCAACACCACAAGGATTATACTGTCCTGCTGGTGATTTCCATATTGATCCACATGGACCGGTAGATCGGGCTATCATTTCACATGGTCACAGCGATCATGCCAGAAAAGTTGCCAAAAAATATCTCGCCCACAAAGATTCCGCCGGGATTCTCCGTGCCCGTCTTGGTAGAGGTATATCTCTTTCAACTCTTGAATATGGCGAGTCTCTTACCATAAATGGTGTTCAGGTTACCCTGTTTCCTGCGGGACATCTGCTTGGTTCATCTCAAATTTGTTGTGAATATAAAGGAAATGTCACTGTATTTACGGGAGATTTTGGTACTACAAAAAACGATACATGTGAACCATTCCAACCGGTAAAATGTGATACTTTTATTCCTGAGTCCACTTTTGGGCTTCCTTTGTATGAATGGACCGATCCTGAAATTGTTTATCAAGAAATAAATGACTGGTGGAGGCAGAACAGGGAGAAGGGACTTGCCTCCGTCCTCTACTGTTACTCTCTTGGGAAAGCCCAGCGGATATTAAGTACACTCAATACATCGATTGCACCAATAATCGTTCATCAATCAGTTGATCAAATGAATGATTGTTATCGGGAAGCGGGAATAAATCTTCCACAAACATTGAAGGGCTGGGATAAAAAGGGGAAACCTTCTGATGACGGAGCTATAATTTTGGCACCTCAATCTGCCATTTCAGGTGACTGGCGCACTTTCCCGGGTAAATATTCCACAGGATTTGCATCAGGCTGGATGCTCCTTAAAAAAATGAGAAAAATTGGGGATATCGATAAAGGGTTTGTGCTTTCAGATCATGCCGACTGGAGTGGATTATTAAATGCAGTTAAAGAAACAGGTGCTGAAAGAGTATATCCCACTCATGGGTTCACACATCAGTTTGCGAGATATTTGAGGGACTTTGGTTATGATGCTTCCCCATTGGAGACAACATCCTCAGATGAAAAAACGCCCGGAGAAGGTTAAAGTTGAAAGCTTTTACCGCACTTTTCAGAAGGCTTGAGGAGACTTCCGACCAAAGATTGAGGAAGGATATTTTAATCGATTATTTTAAATTATCATCTGCCGAAGAAAAAACATCAACAATCGATTTCCTCTCAGGTAACCGCCCCAAAAGATTAATGGATATGACAACACTCAGAGACAGGATTCCTGAAGTAACTGGTCTTCCTGAGTGGTTGATTGAAGAAAACCACAGACATTCCGGCGATTGGGCAGAAGTAATTTCTCTACTCATAAAACCAACCATAATAAACAAGGAGATGAGCCTCTCCTCATGGATCGCTGAAGTTGAACGACTACGAAATTTGGATCCTACGCAAAAAATAGAGGGTGTATTCACTTCACTTCAGTCAGTCTCAAATGATGAAAGATATTTCCTGACTAAATTGTTCACCGGTGGAACCCGACTTAAAATCGCCGCCGATTTGTTAATACATTACCATAAAATTGCATCCGGGGTTCAAGGGGAAATTGTTGATGGCACTCTTACTGAGAGAGGTATATTTCATAAAGTTATGGCTGTTCTACTTTATGTGAAATATGGAAGAGGTGCAAGCGTGGAATATTCCTTTGCAGTAAAAAAGGGGGACGGGCTGGTCACTTTAACAAAAATAGCATCAGAGGGTGAAGTTGAATTTGACAAGGAAGTTGCTTCTTTTGTAAAAACCAATACTATCGAAAAATTTGGCCCGGTAATTTCTGTGAAACCTGAAATGGTTTTCGAAATTGGGTTTGATGGAGTTCGGTTCTCTTCACGGCATAAGTGTGGTGTTTCGCTTGTTTCGCCGAGGATAATCCGGCTTCTGAAGGAAACCTCATCACAGGATATCGCCTCTATCGAATATGTCTCTGCTCTCATCTCCGATTGAACTTTTTTAGTGGAATTAATGTTATAACACATAGCAGAGATTCAGAATAGGCATTTTTATGTCATTTCAGAAAAATAAAAAAAATATAAAATAGTTGTTGCAACATTAAATGTTTTAACATATATTAACATATCAATTTTATTTAATTATTACCCATAACATGGAGAACCAAATGAAGAGATCTTTTCTCGCATTATCGCTTGTCGTCATTTTTGCCGGCTCACTATTTTCACAGTCATCATGGACATTTGACAAAACCCACACAAAAATTGGTTTTAGTGTAGATTATATGCTTATCACTGATGTAACCGGATATTTCAAAAAATTTGATGGTTCAGTTACTACCGCAAAAGAAGATTTTGTTGATGCTTTGGTCAGTTTTACTGTTGATGCAACAACTGTTGATACCGACGAACCCAAAAGAGACGAACATTTAAAAAGCGAAGACTTTTTTCATACACAAAAATTTCCTAATTTTACTTTTAAAAGTACTTCAATGAAGAAAGTTAAGGGAAACAACTACAAATTAGTGGGAAATTTGACCATGAGAGGTGTAACAAAATCGGTTAGCCTTGATGGTACATTTGGTGGAGTGAAAAAAGATCCCTGGGGAAACACAAAAGCCGGTTTCAAACTGACAGGCAAAGTGAACAGAAAAGACTATGGCATCAACTGGAGTAAATCACTCGATGGTGGAGGTTTTGTGGTTGGTGACGATGTCACATTAAACATAAATGTAACACTCATTAAAAAGTAAAAATGCGTTTAGAAGACGAAATAAAACAAAAAAAGTTCAGAAACGAGTTTCAGAAGACGGCTGTTAATCTGATCTATACCACAAACTGGATAGAGGCAAAATTTGCACCGTTGATGAAGGAATTTGGTCTCACAGTCCAACAATTTAATATTCTCAGGATATTAAGAGGGCAGTACCCGACTCCTGCAACCATAAATCTGCTCAAGGAGAGGATGCTCGACAAAATGTCGGATGCCTCACGGCTTGTGGACAGACTGCTTGAAAAAGGTTATCTATCCCGAAAAGTATGTGGTAAAGACAGGCGCAGAGTGGATATTCTGATTACCAGAGAGGGTCTTGATCTTCTCGAAAAAATTGATGTTCACGAACAGAAATTTTATGCAGAATTAAACAATCTGACTGCGGAAGAAGCGGTTTTGTTAAACAGTCTTCTCGACAAGTTTCGAGGGTAGAATTTTATATCCTTTTTGTTAAAAGCTGCCTGCATTTCAGGCAGCTTTTTTTTGTTTATAATCGTAAAAAATATTTGTTAGTTTGTCATTTTTTTCCGATGTTTTATAACTTGATTTATTATATTTTGGACAAAAAAGATGAATCTAACACACATAGAACACATTGGAATCGCAGTAGAAAATATGGAAAATGCGATTGCATATTATGAGAATATATTGGGTCTGAAATGCTACAAAATTGAAGAAGTGGCAGATCAGAAAGTTAAAACCGCCTTCTTTCAAATTGGGCAGACCAAAATTGAACTCCTCGAATCAACCTCACCTGACGGACCTGTCGCTAAATTTATCGAAAAAAAAGGACCCGGAATTCATCACATCGCTTTTGCTTCCTCCGGACTGCAAGAATGTTTGGATGATATTGCTGAAAAAGGAGTTGCACTTATTGACAAACAACCGAGAAAAGGTGCTGAAGGGCTAAATATTGCTTTTCTTCACCCTAAATCAACTTTAGGTGTTCTCACTGAACTTTGTGAACACCCTCAAAATTAAATTCGGATACCGAGAGTTATATGGAAAATAAAATTAAAGAATTGATGGACCTCCGCAACCAGGCTCGCCTGGGTGGTGGAGTGAAAAGAATTGAAGCACAGCATAAAAAAGGCAAAATGACCGCAAGAGAGAGAATAGACTTACTTCTCGATCCCGGTAGTTTTGAAGAATTTGACATGTTTGTATCACATCGTTGTATCGATTTTGGTCTCGATCAACAACAATATCTATCTGATGGTGTTGTTACGGGCTATGGAACAATTGATGGCAGACTTGTATATATCTTTTCTCAGGATTTTACAGTTTTTGGTGGATCACTCTCAGAAATGTATGCCGAAAAGATTTGTAAAGTTATGGATAAGGCATTAAAAGTTGGTGCCCCTGTAATTGGTATTAATGACAGTGGTGGTGCAAGAATTCAGGAGGGTGTTAAATCCCTTGGTGGATATGCCGAAATTTTTGAGAGGAATATCCTTGCTTCGGGTGTAATTCCTCAGATATCTGCAATATTTGGTCCCTGTGCAGGTGGAGCAGTTTATTCACCGGCACTTACAGATTTTATTTTGATGTCGAGAGACACCAGTTATATGTTTGTTACCGGTCCAAAAGTTGTAAAAACTGTAACGGGTGAAGATGTAACCGATGAAGAATTGGGTGGAGCTTATGTTCACGGTTCAAAATCGGGTGTTTCTCACTTTATCGCTGAAGATGAAGAAGAGGGAATTTTGTTGATCAGGAAACTCCTTAGCTTCCTTCCACAAAACAATCTTGAAGATCCCCCGTTGGCTCATTGTGATGACCCCATCGACAGACTTGAAGATCAGCTCAACTCAATCATTCCCGATAATCCGGCAGTTCCTTATGATGTCAGAGATGTCATTCATGCAGTTGTGGATTACAACGAGTTTGTTGAAGTGCAGAGGCATTATGCTCCAAACATAGTTATCGGTTTTGCACGATTTAATGGAATGTCGGTTGGAATGGTTGCAAACCAGCCAAACTATATAGCCGGTGTTCTTGATATAAATTCTTCAAGAAAAGCTGCAAGATTTGTAAGATTCTGTGATGCATTTAATATTCCTGTAGTAACTTTTGTTGATGTTCCCGGTTTCCTTCCCGGCACAGCCCAGGAATATGGTGGAATCATTATTCATGGTGCAAAACTTCTTTTCGCTTACGGCGAAGCTACAGTACCCAAGGTAACAGTGGTTTTAAGAAAAGCTTACGGCGGTGCATACGATGTAATGGGTTCAAAACATCTTAGAGGTGACATAAATTACGCGTGGCCAACTGCTGAAATAGCTGTAATGGGCCCCAAAGGTGCAATTGAAATTCTTCACAACAAAGAGATCAATGCCATCACCGATGACAAGGAACGGGTTGAATTCATCAAACAGAAAGAAGAAGAATATAAGAGCAAGTTTGCATCCCCATATGTTGCGGCTAAATACGGTTATCTTGATGATGTAATTGAACCGAGAAACACCCGTTTCAGAGTGATAAGAGCTTTACAGTCACTTGCGACCAAAAAAGATACTCTTCCACCAAAAAAACATGCAAATATACCGCTTTAACCCGGAGAGGAAATGACAAAGAAAATATTCTTAATATCCTTTCTGGTTTTGTTTTTCTGTGGTGAGGTGTATTCCCAGAATATCAAAGTGAATGTGAAGACTTCAACGGATTCCACAAAAAAAACTGTTGTTGATACAACAGTTAAAAAAGTTCCGGTTGATGACGGCGAACTTATTCACTTTAATATCGCGCGGGTTACCGATGTTGATATCAAAGGGAAGGGTAACAGCCTCATGCTCACTGTCATTGGAATGGGAGTGGTTTTTGCTGCATTATGGTTACTTTATGTAAGTTTTGCCTTTGTTAGCAAAATGCTTAAAAAACAACAGCAAATGAAGCAACAAAAAGCCAACCCCACCAAAGCCGCAGAGTTGGAGAAAGAAGTCTCCATTGAAATTGCAGCTGCAATTGCTATGGCTCTTTCTGTCCATCTTGGTGGCAGTCATGATACAGAAAATGCAATATTGACCATACAGAGAGCATCAAGGATTTATTCACCTTGGAGTTCAAAGATTTACAACTTGAGACATCACCCACGAAACTGGTAAAAAACAGAGGCAACGATGAAAAAATTTAAATTTAAAATTAACGGCAACGATTATGAAGTCAATATTAAAAATGTTGAGAGTAATCTTGCTGAAGTTGAAGTAAATGGCACTTCTTACGAGGTTGAGCTTGAACAAAAAATGGCACAACCAATTACACCCCGATTAGTAAGAGAAAGAGCAATTCCATCAACTGATGTTGACAAATCGATAACCAAAACTTCAAAACCACAACCTAAGAAAAGTGGCGGGATCAAAAGTCCATTGCCGGGCACCATTCTGCAGGTTTATGTGAAGGTTGGAGATATGGTTAAGATGGGAGAGAAACTTCTTATGCTTGAGGCAATGAAAATGGAAAACAAGATAGAAGCCGATAAAGCCGGAACCGTAAAAGAAGTTAATGCCAAGGAAGGCGACACTGTTATGGAAGGCGATGTTCTCATTGTAATTGGGGATTAAAGATGGATGGATTAACCCAATTCTGGAATTACACTTCCTTCAGTAATATCACAATCGGACATGTTGTCATGATCCTGGTGGGTATTTTGTTTATTTACCTTGCGATTAAAAAAGAGTATGAACCCCTTCTTTTAATTCCAATAGGTTTTGGAATTCTGGTCGGTAATATTCCGTTTGTTGAGAATGTTGGACTACAGATCGGAATTTATGAAAAAGGCAGTGTTCTTAACTACCTCTACTTTGGAGTTCTTCAGGGAATTTATCCTCCTTTGATCTTTTTGGGTATCGGGGCGATGACCGATTTTTCGACACTGCTTTCAAATCCCAAACTTATTCTCATAGGAGCTGCTGCGCAGGTAGGCATTTTCATGACACTTGTTTCCGCCATTGCCTTGGGATTTACACCCGAAGAAGCTGCATCAATCGGAATTATCGGCGGCGCGGACGGACCAACCGCTATCTTCCTTGCATCAAAACTGGCACCTCATCTTATCGGTGCAATAGCGATCTCGGCTTATTCCTATATGGCATTGGTTCCATTGATCCAGCCTCCTATCATGAGGTTAATGACAAACTCAAAAGAGCGTCTTATCAGAATGAAACCACCAAGAATGGTTTCCAAAACTGAAAAAATTATTTTTCCAATTTTGGGACTGCTTCTTACAACTTTCATTTCGCCCAGTGCTTTGCCGTTACTTGGAACCCTCTTTTTTGGAAACATTCTTAAAGAGAGTGGAGTTACAAAAAGACTTGCCGAGACAGCTGCCCGTCCTATGATTGATATCGTAACGATTCTTCTTGGATTAACGGTTGGTGCTTCAACACAAGCCACTACATTCTTAAATGAAAAATCTGTGCTGATTTTTGGACTGGGTGCAGTATCATTTATGGTAGCCACTGCAGGTGGAGTCGGGTTTGTAAAGATCATGAATCTCTTCCTGAAAGAGGGAGATAAATTAAATCCACTTATCGGAAATGCGGGAGTTTCTGCAGTTCCTGACAGTGCAAGAGTTTCGCAGATTATTGGTCTGGAGTATGACAAAACCAACCATCTCCTGATGCATGCCATGGCGCCAAATGTTGCGGGTGTTATCGGAAGTGCTGTTGCAGCCGGTATTCTGCTCAGTTTCATGACAGGTTGATATTGTTCAGGTTATAAACAGACAAACTGTTTAACACAATATTAAAAGTGGCGAGAGAAAATTTTCTTGCCACTTTTTTTGTTAATTTCTGTTTTTCAGGAAAAATTTGGGGTTAGAACCACTTTTTCTTTTTGAAATAATAGATAAATCCGAGTGCAATTGAAAGCATCAGAAGCAGAGTTGCGGGATATCCCCACCACTTGCTGATTTCGGGCATATAATGAAAATTCATTCCATATATCCCTGCGATAAAAGTAAGCGGCATAAAGATGGTTGAAATTACAGTCAACACTTTCATGATATCATTTAAGCGATTGCTGGTGAAAGACATGTAAACATCAATGAGAGAAAGGGTGCTTTCACGCAGATTTTCAAGAATTTCTATTACCTGATTGATGTGGTCGTGAGTATCGTTAAAGTAGATCAAAACTCCGTCGCTAATCTGTGATATCTCTTTTTTGTGGATTTTGTTCATGATATCTCTAACAGGCCAGATCGACTGTCGAAAATGCCTCAATTCGTTCCTGAGGTGTTGCAGAGGTTTAAGATCGCTTACAGGTTTTTCGCTGAAAAACATCTCTTCAATATCTTCAACCTCATCATTAATCTGTTCCAGGACAATGTAATATTCATCTATTACCAGATCAAAAACTGCATAAAAAATGGCATCTGCATTGGAGTCGGCAAAAATCTTCCCTTGCTCAATTCTTAATTCAATCACTTTCAGAAAATCCTCTTCAAAATCCTGAAATGTTACCAAACAGTTACCACTTAACAATAAACTAATCTGATTTGAGGCAGTGCTCTTTTTCCCGTTAATGAGTAAACGATCAATTTCGGCAAATAGAATATCACCAATTTCTTCTATTTTGGGTCGCTGATAAACATTGAGGATATCCTCCATAGTCAGTTCGTGGATTTTGAAGAATTCCGCAAGAATGGTAAAATATTCTGTTTCCGTAAAACCGATAACACGAATCCACCTTGCACCGTTATGCTTTTTTTTAAGCAGTGGTTTAAGTTCAGCAGGAGATGAAATTTCCGTTTTGGAGAACTTACCCTCTTCAAAATCGATAAGGATAATTGTGGATTTAACTTCGGTATTAGTTCCGGTATATAAAAGACTTCCCGGAGGTTTTCCGACTTTGAGAGTATGTTTGCGTTGGCTCATATGTTATTAAATTTTGTTCAGTACAATATACTCTTTTTTCACTAATGGTTTAGTGCCCTGCGAGATGAAAGATGAGAAAACAGTTCTTTGTACTTTATATTATTATTTGTAAGTTTCGAGATAGGAAAAATTTCTTATTCAAGGAAAAAAAATGGATATATACGGAAAAAAAGTATTGGTGCTTGGTGGATGGGGTTTGGTTGGTAAAGCCATAACCCGTCGTTTAATGGTTGAAAAACCCTCTGGCATAATCATAACCTCTCTAAAGGAGAGCGAAGCAAAAGAAGAAGTTGAATATTTAAATAAAACTTACCCTGAAGCCGGTCCAAATTTCTTCATCCCCTGGTGGGGAAATGTGCTTGTACGCGATGAATATAAAGATATCAGTCGTGCAGAAATGTTAGCTGATCCTGTTAAGAGACAAAGGATCATCAGTGATGTGATGGATGACCTGTCAGACGATGTGCTCAAAGAACAGTCACTTTATAAACTGCTTGAAGAACATAAACCGGATGTGGTTATCGACTGTATTAACACCGCAACAGGAATTGCCTATCAGGACATCTTTACTGCATATAAAAATCTAAAAAAAGTGCTTTATGAATCAACTGATCGTGATCTTTTGGTGTCAGAGACTGAAAAACTTGTTGCTGTTCTCTACATTCCACAGTTGATCCGTCATATTCAGATACTTTATAACTCGATGCATAAATTTGATACAAAAGTTTATCTGAAGATAGGAACTTCCGGAACCGGTGGAATGGGGTTAAACATCCCTTACACCCACAGTGAAGAAAAGCCTTCAAGAGTGTTGCTCAGTAAATCAGCAATTGCGGGAGCACACACACTTCTGCTCTTCCTCATGGCAAGAACTCCGGGTGGTGCTATCACAAAGGAGATTAAACCTGCTGCAGCAATCGCTTGGAAAAAGATCGAATTTGGTACGATTAAAAAACAAGGCAGGGAAGTTGAAATCTACGATGTACCTCTCGATTCTGCAATCCCCCTGGAAGGCAAAATTCACAAGGAAACCGGCAGGAAATTTGAAGCCAAAGGTGTTCTACGGTCTGTCTTTATTGATACAGGTGAAAATGGAATCTTCTCTCGTGGTGAATTTGAAGCAATTTCGGCGCAAAAACAGATGGAATTTGTTACACCCGAAGAGATTGCAAATAACGCCGTTTTTGAGATCATGGGCGGGAACACCGGACATGACATAATCAACGCTCTTGATAATGCAAATATGCACCCGTCTTACCGTGCCGGATATATGCAGCATCTGGCTGTTGCCAAACTCGCAAAACTTGAAGAAGAACATGGTGTTGCTTCTGTTGCTTTTGAAATGCTTGGCCCTCCGAGACTTTCAAAACTTCTTTTTGAGATCGAAATTCTTAAACGTACATGTGGTACCTTTAAAGATATCGTGAGCAAATCACCTGAAGAACTGACTGAAATCTGCAACAGATTTATTCTGGATAATGAAAAATTCAGAAATGAAGCAATTTCAGTTGGAATTCCGGTTTTAATGAAGGACGGTAAAAGTTTGCTTCGTGGTCAGTTGATGAAAATTCCTGTTTTTGGAGCTGAATCTGAACTTGAGATAACACCTTCCGAAATGGAAAAGTGGGCAGAAGCAGGTTGGATTGATCTCAGGACAAAAAACTGGGAAATGTGGATATCCAGAATAAATGCAATTGTGGATGAAGCTGAATTGATCCCTGAAGATGATACCAGTTCACTACATGTAAGGACAGAGCAATACTGGAATTACTTCAAAATAATTGATGTTGGCAAAGTGGTTTCCTGGATCTTCATTAATGAAGAAAAAGGGAATCGTATGAAGGATTAATTTAATCCTTTTTGATTTGTTAAAGGCTGTCTGCTGCAGGCAGCCTTTTTTTTATTATATTTATTCCTTAAACTAAATTCTAAAAACCAATTTCCGGATTCATCTGTGTTAAACAAACTTTTAAGTATGATCTTTATTCTTTTCATTCTATTTTCACAACTAAATGCTCAAAACATCCCATCCTCTTACTCAAACATCGGTTTCGACCCTGATAAAGGGCTCTATTATTTCCTCGATGGTGATAAAAAATTATTTGAACAAGTTAGAAAATCAAGATTTACGGTCAATCAGCTTATCAACGGAATAACGGGGACAGAAAAAGGAGTTGTATTTGATTTCTCTGATTCGCTGTTAAACGGGACTCTCTATTATGGTTTGATACCGGTTGGGGATGGAAAATATTCGATACCAGTTTGGTTTAACAGAAGTGTTAAAATTGTCGGAGGCAGGGCAGAAGTTAATATTAAGGATAATCTTTCAAAGACATACGATATGACAGGATGGCAAACAAAAGGATATGGTTTGCTTGGTTACAGAATAACAACTGCTGAGGGGGCGATAATTTATGACGTCAAGGTGGAATTTGTTGCAGGTGACCAGTTTATTGTTTCAAATACAATTGTAGATGGTCCCTTTGTGGACAACATTACTGAAAGTTCTGCTGTTATTTCGTTCATTACAAATTTTGAGTGTGAACCGTCGGTAACGGTTGGCAAGAGAGAATATGAATTGGAACCCTCAAAAAAACATGAACTTTGCGTTACAGAACTGTTACCCGGCACGGAGTATGTTTATACTGTAAGAGCCGGGAATACGGTTTATGAACATAAATTGAAAACTGCACCTAAAAAGGGAGATAATTCAAAGTTTACATTTGCATATGCAAGCGATTCCAGGGCTGCAATGGGAGGTGGTGAGAGGAGCATTTATGGAGCAAATGTATATATCATGAGAAAAATAATGGCTCTTGCAGCATTTAAAGGGGTCGATTTTATGCAGTTTACAGGGGATTTGATCAATGGTTACGCCTATGACCCCGAGGATAACCGGCTTCAATTTCGGAACTGGAAAAATGCAGTTCAACCATTTGCAGCACTTTTCCCGATCTACGAGACGATGGGGAATCATGAAGGACTCCATACCCGGTTTTTTGATGAAGACAACCCATCCAGATATATAAGGATTGATCGTTTTCCTTATGATTCACTCTCAGCCGAAGCACTGTTTGCCGATGAATTTGTTAATCCTGTTAGTGAACTTGAAAGTGAAGATGGCTCAAAATATGATGCCAATCCAAATTCGATCGATTTCCCTTCTTATAAAGAGACTTCTTTCAGTTATGTTTATGGTAACACAGCCATGATTGTTCTTAACTCCAATTATTGGTTTGGTCCCGATGTTCGGAAGGAGCCGTTGTTATCGGGCAATCCACATGCTTACATCATGGATAATCAGTTTGATTGGTTTAAAAAAGAAATTTTGAGATTTGAAACTGATTCAGATGTGAAACACATTTTTGTTTCGGTGCATACTCCGATGTTTCCAAACGGTGGGCACTCGGGAGATGACATGTGGTATTCAGGGAACAATAATATCAGGCCGAGAATTGCAGGGAGAGATTCTGATTTTGGGATAATTGAACGAAGAGATCAGATGCTCGAAGTGATGGTGAATCAATCAAATAAAGTGAGGGCTATTCTGACGGGTGACGAACACAATTACAATCACCTTGTGATAAATCCCGGGATGGAAATGTACCCTGAAAAGTGGGATAAAAAGAGACTGAAATTAAATCGAACAATTTATCAGATAAATAATGGAGCTGCGGGTGCACCTTATTATGCTCAAGAGGTACTTCCATGGAGCGCCTATTGTAAATCTTTCACCACCCGTAATGCTCTGGTTTTTATTACCGTTAACAGTGAAAAAGTTAGTGTTCAGACGATAAACCCTGATACATTGGAAGAAATAGAAACATTTGATATTGAACCATAACAAATGGGATTGTGTTAGTATATTGTGATATTAAAAGTCAATTTTTTTGAAAAAGAATATAATTATGAGGTATAAATGTTAACCGCGAAAATGGAAAAAGCCTTAAACGAGCAGATCAATAAAGAGATTTTCTCTTCTTATCTTTATCTTAGCCTTGCAGCATATTATGAGACATTAAATCTGTCCGGCTTTGCTGCATATTATAAAGTTCAGGCAAATGAAGAATATCTCCATGCTATGAAGATATATGACCATATCCACACCCGTGGTGGAAAAGTTGTATTGGAAGCTATTGAAAAACCACAAGCTGAATGGACAGGCGCATTAGCCGGGCTGAAGGCTGCTTATGAACATGAACAATTCATCTCCAAAAGCATTTTTGCTCTTGTGGATCTTGCTTATGAATTAAAAGATCACTCAACCAATACCTTCCTTAACTGGTTTGTTGAAGAACAGATCGAAGAAGAAGAATCAGCTCTTGCTATCGTCACCAAACTTGAAATGATTGGCGAATCGAAAAACTCTCTTTATCTTTTCGATAGAGACATGGGAAAAAGAGCCGCGAAGTAGTTATTTTCAGGTATTAATTATTAGGTATCAGGTATTATTTCTGATGCGTAATTGTCATAATTTTAGGCTGTTCTAAAAAAGAACAGCCTTTTTTTTGTTATTTAGTTTCCGATAAAATTAAAAATCTGTTAAATTTATTATTCGTTTATTCTAATTTTAGAACAGGAAAGATATGAAAGGTATAATTCTTGCCGGGGGTTCCGGTTCGAGACTCTACCCAATTACAAAAGTTTACAGTAAACAGCTTGCGGTTATCTATGATAAACCGCTTATTTATTACCCTCTGTCAGTTCTTATGCTCGGAGGAATTAAGGATGTTTTGATAATTTCGAATGAGGAAACCATTCCTCTTTATCAGAAATTATTTGATGACGGAAGTCATCTGGGGATGAATATATCATATAAATTGCAGGATGCACCAAGAGGTATTGCAGAATCGTTTATCCTTGGTGCCGAATTTATTGGTGATGATAATGTTACCTTGATCCTTGGTGACAACATCTTTTTTGGGGATTTGGAATTTTTCTATAATGCCGTTGCAGAACACAAAAACGGAGCCAAGATTTTTGGTTATAGAGTTACCGACCCTGAAAGATATGGAATTGTTAATTTTGACAGGACCGGAAAAGTCCTTACCATTGAAGAGAAACCAAAACAACCAAAATCGAATTATGCAGTCCCGGGATTGTACATATACGATAACAAAGTTGTAGAAATTTCAAAAAATCTTAAACCTTCGGCGAGAGGTGAACTTGAGATCACTGATGTGAACAATGTATATCTTCACCAGGAGACTTTAAGAGTTGAAGTGATTGGAAGAGGCGTTGCGTGGCTTGATACCGGAACTCCGCAGGCACTTCTGCAGGCATCCAATTTCTTTGGTGTAATTGAAGAACGACAGGGTTTAAAAGTTGCTTGCCTCGAAGAGATTGCGTTTAATAAAGGTTTTGTTACTCTGGAAGGGTTCAGAACATTGATCGACTCCATTCCTCAGAGTATGTATAGAAATTATCTTGAAAAAGTTATTCAAGAATATGAAGAAAACAGATAATACCATTATTGTGAGTAGAAATTGAAAATAATAGACAGCAAGTTGAACGGGATCCTGTTATTAAAACCGGATGTTTTTGAAGATCAACGAGGATTTTTCTTTGAATGTTTTCACACTGAAAAGTTAAAATCTCTCGGTATTAACCAACAATTTGTTCAGGATAATCTCTCAAAATCTTTGGTCGGAACAATAAGAGGTCTCCACTTCCAGCAACCACCATTTGATCAGGGGAAACTCTGCCAGGTGATTTCCGGCAGAGTGCTTGATGTTGTCGTGGATATCAGGAAGGGTTCACCAACCTGGGGTGAACACTTCTCCACAGAACTCTCGGAAGAGAATCATAATATGGTTTGGATTCCACCCGGTTTTGCTCATGGTTTTTCAGTTCTTTCACCCATCGCAATATTTCATTACAAATGCACCGGTTTCTACAACAAATCATCTGAACGAACTCTTCTTTACAACGATTCAACTTTAGGTATCGACTGGAAAGTTGAAAACAGGATCGTTTCTGAAAAAGATACTCAGGGTGAACCTCTGGCTACACTCGACACCCAATTTTTATATAAGATTTAACAGATATAACATGAAAAATTCACTCTTTTTTACCGATCGCGAAGCTCTTGAAAGTTATACGCTATCCAATCAGTTTTTTGAGCATCTGGAGTTTATACTTGTAAAGACCCGCCAGACGGTTACCGATAACGACATGTATTATGCACTTTCTCTTTCGATAAGAGACAGATTAGTGAGAAACTGGCTTCGTACACAACATGCCTATAATTCAAAAGATGTTAAAAAAGTTTATTATCTCTCACTTGAATTCCTGATGGGCCGTCTGCTTGGGAATGCATTGATAAATATGGACTACTACGAAGAATGCCGCAAAATTTTAAGGAAAGATGATTATGTTCTCGAGAACATAGTTGAACTTGAACACGATATGGCGTTGGGTAATGGTGGTCTGGGCAGGCTTGCAGCGTGTTTCCTCGATTCGATGGCAACACTTGAACTCCCGGCTTTTGGTTATGGAATCAGGTATGAGTTTGGAATATTTAAACAGGAAGTTGTGAACGGGAAACAGCAGGAACAACCCGACTACTGGCTTGCTCATGGATGTCCATGGGAAATTCCAAGAAGAGAATTGACTTTCAAAATCAAATATTTTGGCAGAGTGGTCTCAGTAAGAACCCCCGACGGGAGAATCAAAAACAACTGGATAGACACCGAGGATATTCTCGCCGCTGCTTACGATGTACCTGTTCCAGGATATAAATCGGAGACTGTAAACAACCTCAGACTTTGGGCAGCAAGAGCCAACCAGGAATTTAGTTTCCAGGAGTTTAACGACGGCAATTATGTTGCAGCAGTTGAAAGAAAAAACATCTCTGAAAACATCTCCAAAGTATTATATCCAAACGACAGTTACACTGAAGGCAAATTCCTTAGACTTAAACAGCAATACTTTTTTAGTTCTGCATCACTTCAGGATATTATCAGAAAATATGGTTATAACCACAATACTTTTGATAAATTCCCCGAAAAAGTTGCGATTCAGTTAAATGATACACATCCTGTTATTGCTATCCCCGAATTAATGCGAATTCTTCTTGATGAAGCAGGTCTCTCATGGGATGAAGCGTGGAGGATTACACAAGGAACATTTGCCTATACAAATCATACAGTGGTTCCAGAAGCACTTGAAGAATGGGCAGTCTCCATTTTTGAAGAACTTCTGCCTCGCCATCTCCAGATAATCTATGAGATTAACTATAATTTCCTCAAGGAAGTGAGAGAAAAGTTTAATTTCTCCGAGGAAGTTATCTCAAAACTTTCGATTATCAGAGAGAACCCTGATAAGAGAATCAGAATGGCGAATCTTGCCATAGTAGCCTGTCATTCTGTTAATGGTGTGGCTGCACTTCATTCAAATATACTGAAGCAGCTCATTTTTAACGATTTCTACACTCTGTTCCCTAAAAAATTCAAAAATGTGACAAACGGAATCACTTTCAGAAGATGGATCAGACATGCAAATCCGCTCCTCTCTTCTCTTATTTCAGACAGGATTGGTGATGACTGGATACTGCACAATAATAAAATTGCTGAAATCGAAAAATTTGCAGAAGATCACGAATTTTTGAACGACTGGAGTCACATTAAGTGGTTTAACAAACAGCTTCTTGCCAAGTTTATTAAAACTGAATACGGGTTAAGCGTTTCAACAGATTCCATTTTTGATGTGCATATAAAGAGATTCCATGAGTACAAAAGACAGTTACTTAATGTTCTTCATGTTATCACACTTTATAACAGAATAAAAGAGAATCCAAGATATGATGCCACACCAAGAACCGTAATTTTTGCCGGAAAAGCTGCACCCGCTTACCATATCGCAAAGTTGATAATAAAACTTATCCATTCTGTTGCCGATGTTGTGAATAATGATCCTGTTGTTGGAGACAAACTTAAAGTGGTATTTATCGCGAATTATGGAGTCTCACTCGCTGAAAGGATTATACCCGCAGCTGATCTCTCTGAGCAGATATCCACCGCAGGACTTGAAGCATCCGGAACAGGCAATATGAAATTTGCATTGAATGGTGCTCTAACAATTGGTACCATGGATGGTGCTAACATCGAGATCAGAGAAGAAGTTGGCGACGAAAACATCTTCATTTTTGGTCTGCTTGCCGATGAAGTTCTGGAATTAAGAGCTTCGGGTTACAACCCCAGAGACTATTATGACAGAAACCCTGAACTTCGCAGAGTAATCAATATGATCGCAGGCAACATCTTTTCACCCGCCGAACCGGGAATCTTCCAGCCGATTATCGATTCTCTGATGGGGAGTGATTATTACATGTTGTTGGCTGATTATGAAGATTATATCCGTGTTCAGGATGAAGTTGCATTAACCTACCGTGACCGTGATAAATGGAACAGGATGTCGCTCCTCAACACTGCCAGGATCGCCAAATTCTCAAGCGACCGTGCAATCATGGAATATGCCAAAAACATCTGGAACATAAAACCCGTAAAAGTGAAAGTTGATAAATAAACCCCTTTTTTAGGTATTAGGTATTAGGTATTAAATATTAGGTATCAGGTATTATTCTTTAAGCTGTTTCCTTCGCAGGAGACAGCTTTTTTTTTGCACCAAAAAGGTTGATGTTTAATTCGTTTTGAAAATCATTTAATGAAAGAGACCTGAATGGTTTAAGAGTGATGCTTCCGGGTGCATACACAACCCCGCCGCCGACCCCTTCAATCTTTGGAAGTATTGTGTTCACATCTGCAAGATCGGCTTGAATATGGGTATAATCGCCTGAAAGGCCACATACTTCTCTTCTACTGATTCCTGTAACTTTATGTCCTGCTGAAAGTAACTTCTGAGTAAGTTCTGCGCCGATGACGAGGATGATCCTGCGACAATATAATGTTTCTGCATTTGGATTCCTTTTTCCTTAATAAAAAGCAGCGGAGGGGAGGATGTCCAAAATGCATAAATTCACGAGCGAAAATGGGGGCACCGGTAGAAATTGTTATTGTCTCTTCGATTTATTTTGATTTTATACTCTTTTGAATACAAAAACGAAATGAAATAGTCCTAAAAAATCTCACCATAGCCAAGATGCTTCAGTATATTGGCGGTTATTGTTTTTCTACTTGAGGAGAATTCGGGATTCTCGTTGTAGTAGCCTTTTCGCAATCTGGTGGCAAAATAGATGACATTGTCCTTGAGAGTCAGATAGCCGACCCACCAGCCGGTATCGTCCTGTCCGGCGATTTTGCCCCAACCCGTTTTTGCACGAAGGATATGGGTTGAATCGGCTTTTTCTGTCATGATGTTTTTGACGATAGAAATTGTTCTTTTTGAAAAAGGTAGTGTCTCTGCATCAAGGTTACGGAGAAAATTTACCTGTTGTACGGGAGAAATTCTTAGGGAACCATCCAGCCAAAAGGAATCAACATGTGCGCCGACGAATTTATTTCCGTAATTGCATTTGTCGAGGTAATCGAGATATTTTTCCCTGCCAACTTTTGGAGCAAGTTTACAATAAACCCAGGCGGCGGAGAACTTAAAAGCACGACGAAGATCGAGGTCCTGATTCCAGTCGTCAACCCATCGTTTTATTCCGTCCCATTTTACCATTTCATTTTCATCCTTCAGAATTCCTTCCTCCAGGAAAACCAAAGAATTAAAAATCTTGGAGGATGAAGCAGGTAACAGTTCGAGCTGTGCATCTGTGGAGTCGCTAAAAATCCATTTGTCTGCTTTTTTATCGTAAATGGTAATACTTCCCTTAAATCCTGCTTCATCAAAAAACCTTTGAAGTTCTGAATGAGTCTGGGCAGAGAGGGATGTAATAGCAAAAAGAGTTAAAAAAAGTATTAAACAGGATCTATCAGGCATGGGTTTTCTAATCCGGATTGTTAATAAAGTTTGGTTTTTTCGATTCAAAATTAGTCAGCCGGATTGTTTCTTCATGTGCAGAAAAATGTCCCCGGGATAAAACTGTTCAGGCGAGAAATAATTGTATTTTGATATTTCCCGATTAACTGTTAAGTTATAAAATTAATTTGGAAAGGTTTTAATGCGGAATTCCCTCGCCGATGAGCGAATAAAAAATGTAAAGATAGATGAGAATCTGATAACTGTGGATTTGATGGATGGACGGATAATTTCCGTTCCATTGGTCTGGTATCCATCACTAATGAACGCTACCCTGGAACAGTTGATGAACTGGGAGATTGCCGGTGGTGGTTATGGAATTCATTGGCCAGACCTGGACGAAGACCTTAGTACCGAAGGATTTCTCCGGGGGGCACCTTCGCCAAAGAAATTCAACAAAACTGCTTGATGCCTCAAAAAAAGCTTTTACTTTTTAAGAAGCCGGGATGTATGCCGTGTGAAGTTATGGAGGTGGAATTGTCTGTTGTCCTTGAAAATACATCTCTTGAGATTGATTTAAGTATAATTGATCTTTCCGGGTTCCCTGAAATTGGGGAAAGAATGGATATTCAAAGCACACCTGCACTTTTGTTTTTGAGAGACGGCAAAATTGTTGATGTAATTCACGGGGTGGTAAACAGAGAATATCTTCAAAAATCAATTTTGGACTTTGTTAATCTATAATCAAATTGGAGAACCCCCTTGTACCATTACATCGCATTACTTCGTGGTATTAATGTCAGTGGACATAAACTTATTAAAATGGCGGAGCTGAAAGAGATTTTAGTAAACATTGGTTTCCGGGATGTTCAAACTTATATCCAGAGTGGGAATGTAGTGTTTAAATCGGAAGAAACTTCCATACCCGATATGGAATTGTTCATTATGTCCGGAATTTCCGGGAAGTATGGTTTTTATGTGGAGGTGATGGTTAGAACAGTTAATGAATTCAGTCGCATTGTTGAAACCAATCCCTTTCCTGATGCGGAAGGAAACAAACTGTACATAACTTTTTTCCGGAATGCACTCCAAAACATTCCTTTTGAAGAGTTGAACAAGGTAAAATCAGCATCGGAAGTTTATCTTTTTCAAGACCGAATAATGTTCCTTTATTGTCCCGAGGGATATGGACTAACAAAACTCTCCAATCCCTTCATTGAAAAAAAACTGAAAACAGTTGCAACCACCAGAAACATGAACACCATTGTGAAATTGTTGGGGATGGCACAATAAATTAATCCACCCCCGGCTCCCTTCCGGGCAGAAAGGGAGCTTGGGTGGAAGAGTACTGTATTCATTCAGACCTAAAAGTGTCAATTTTCTTCTTAAGATCATCAAAAGAGCAGTGGTTGATGATTTCGCCTTCAACAACAACAGTTGGACCTTTATCACAATTTTCAGCACAGAATGTTGCGGACACTTCAAATTCGTCAGACAATCCTTCAACTGAAATATGCCTTACAACCCTGTTCAAGAGTTTTTGTGATCCTTTTACAAAACAGGAAGTTCCTACACACACCGAAATCTTCTTTTTCTCTTCACCGCTTTGGATGAGACTGATGCCGCCTTCAAACCGTTTCCTGCTTTTATAATGTGTGTGCAACAGTTCATGTGCGATTTTGCTTCCCGGTGATTGAAGGAATAATTCATAAACCTCTTTGATTAATGGATTTTCGTGTGCATTGTGAAGTTGAAGCATTTTATCGGTTTCATAAAGTCCTTTACCTCTTTTTGCAACTGTTTCACTGTTGTGAGTTACAGGTTGACCCGCACCTCCGGCACATCCCGACGGGCACGCCATCACTTCAATAAAATCGTAAGACTCTTCTCCCGATTTGATTTTGTTGAGCAGTTCTTTGGCGTTTTTAAGACCACTTACAACGGCAACATTAAATTGTCGATCTTTTACAGTGATTCTTTTCCGTTTTATACCGTTGCTCCCCCTTAACTCGATGACATCGGAGATAGTTGCATCCTGTCCGTTAAGATTTGCACTCAGATGTCTTACCACAGCTTCGGCAACTCCACCGGAATTCCCAAAAATGATTCCGGCTCCTGTTTTGAAACCAAAAGGCATGTCAAATGATTCGGGTTCAAGTTCGCCAAAAACGAGTCCCGCCTCTTTTATCATTCTTCCAAGTTCCTGAACAGTAAGAACATAGTCAACATCTTTAAATTCGCTGGAATTTCTGGTTAGTTCGAATTTTTTGGCGGTACATGGCATAATTGAAACAGATACGATGTTCTTTTTATCAACATTTACTTTTTCGGGCAGGGTGTTTTTAATAAGAGCACCAACCATTCCCTGAGGTGATTTACATGAGCTCAGATTCCCTAAAAATTCGGGTTGATACTGTTCTGCATATTTAACCCAAGCGGGACAACATGAAGTGATCAAAGGAAGTTGTTCTCCCGATTCAATCCTTCCGAGGAACTCATTCGCTTCCTCAAGTACGGTAAGATCGGCACCATACGATGTATCAAATACCTTTTTGAATCCGAGGTGTTTCAGTGCAGAGATCATCTGACCCGTCACATTTTCACCATCTTTGTATCCAAAAAGTTCACCAAGGGAGACTCTGACTGCCGGGGCAACCTGAATGACAACATATTTCTCAGGATCATCAAGAACATTCCAGACTTCTTTAGTATCCGATTTTGGAGTGATCGCAGCAGTGGGGCATACTCTTGCACACTGTCCACAATCGACACATTCCACTTCTCCCAATGGTTTTCCAAAGGAGGGGACAACCACGGCACCACTTCCCCGGTGTGCAAAATCGAGAACACCAATGCCTTGAATCTCATCACAAGCTCTCACACAATCACCACAGAGGATACATTTGTCCATATCCCTGATTAGTGCCGGTGATGAGGAATCTATACCCTTATCCATCAAAGATTTTTTAAATCTGACATCCTCAACTCCAAGTTTTGAAGCAATCTCGAGCAATTTACAGGAATCACTTTTTACACATGATGTACATTCTCTTTTATGTGATGCGAGTAGCAGCTCAATATTAATTTTTCTGATGTCGCGTAATTCTTTGGTGTGTGTTTTAATTTTCATACCGGGTTCAGGCTTCATTGAGCAGGATGAGTTGATTCCTCTTCCTTCAACATCCACGAGACATAATCTACATGCTCCATAAACACTAAGTTCTGAATGATAACAGAAAGTTGGCAGGTCGATATTTGCTTTTCTTATCACTTCAAGGAGATTTTTCTCCGATTCGATTGTTATTTCTCTACCATTTATAAAAAGACTATTTTCGCTATTCATATCACACTCCTTCAGAAATTGCATCAAGGCGGCAGGCTTCAATACATGCTCCGCACTTTATACACAATGCTTCATTAATATAATGAGGTTGTTTTTTCTCACCTGAGATTGCGCCTGTTGGGCACTTTTTAATACAGAGGCCACACCCCTTACACTTTTCTTCAATCACGACCGGGGTAAGCAGACTTTTACATTTTTTAGCAGGGCATCTCTGTTGCATAACATGCGTTTCAATCTCCTCACGGAAATATCCAAGAAGTGAGAGAACAGGATTTGGTGCGGTTTTCCCGAGTCCACACAGAGAAGCTTTTTTTATTGCCAATCCCAGATTATAAAGGATTTCGAGTGTGTGTTCGTCAGCATTTCCTTCAGTTATATCATCGAGGAGAGCCAACATTTGTTTTGTGCCTTCTCTGCAGGGGACACACTTGCCACAAGATTCATTTTGAGTGAATTGCATGAAAAATTTTGCCACCTGCACCATACAGGTGTTTTTGTTCATGACTACGAGTCCACCCGATCCGATCATTGCACCAATTGAGATTAATGAATCGAAACTGAGTGGGAGATCAAGATGCTCCGCAGTAAGGCAGCCACCGGAAGGACCCCCAATCTGCACTGCTTTAAATCCATCAGGGTCGAGGTTTCCTTCGTCATCGGTGACACCACCACCAATGTCAAAAATAATCTCGCGGAGAGTTGTTCCAAAAGGCACTTCGATTAGACCCGTGTTCACCACATGACCGGTGAGTGCAAAAGTTTTGGTTCCGGGTGATTCTTTTGTGCCGATTGACCGGTATTCCAGGGCACCGTTTTTGATGATTCCCGGAACGGAGGCTAAAGTTTCAACATTATTGATAATTGTGGGTTTACCAAATAGTCCTGATTGAGCAGGAAATGGGGGTTTCGGATTTGGCATCCCTCTTTTTCCTTCAATTGAGGACATCAAAGCAGTCTCTTCACCACATACAAACGCCCCCGCCCCTTCCATCACGTGGATGATAAATCTTTTGTCGGTTCCAAAAATATTGTCACCAAGGATACCAAGTTTTGTAGCGTCTTCCACTGCTTTTTTGATTCTTTTAACGGCAAGAGGGTATTCAAGTCTTACATAAACATAACCCTCATCAGCTCCGATGCCTAATGCCGCGATGACCATCCCTTCAATAACAGAGTGGGGATTTCCTTCCATTACACTTCTGTCCATGAATGCACCGGGATCACCTTCATCGGCATTACAAATCACATATTTTTTATCGTTTGTTTCCTTTTGGGCAAGAAGCCATTTTCTTCCCGTTGGGAAGCCTCCACCACCTCTGCCTCTGAGACCTGAATTCAGAATTTCTCTGCAAATGTCGACGGAGGTCATTTCTGTTACAGCTTTTTGTGCAGCTTCATATCCACCTCTTGCGATATATTCTTCGATATCTTCAGGATTGATGTTCCCACAATCTGCAAGAATTTTCCGGGTTTGTTTTTTATAAAAGTTGATTTCGTGTTGTGTTTTGCAGCTTTTGCCTGAGATATTGCCTTTATAGAGCAATCGTTCAACGGGTTTGCCGCTAAGAACTGTTTCGATGATAATCTCTGAAACATCCTCAGGCTTCACCTTCACATAAAAAATACCCTCAGGTTCAATGGTAACAAGTGGTCCCATTTGGCAAAAGCCCTGGCAACCACTTCCGGTAAGAAGGTTGTAATTGTTTTCTTCTTTTTTAAGTTCGGTTTCAACCTGCACCCCCATCAAAGTGGAAATTCGCTTAAATTCATTACTGATTTTGAGTGCACCACTTGCCATACAGCCCGTACCGGCACAAATGATGATTCGTCTGGTTACATTTTTGGCTCTGTTTTGGTAATCGGTTTTAATGGCATTGAGATCAAGCAAACTGTTCATCACCAACTCTCTCTTTCTCCATTATTTCATCAATCATTTTTGTCGTTTTACCCGGGGTCATTAGTGGGTGAACTTCTTCATTAACCACAACCACGGGGGCAATCCCACAAGCACCGAGGCATGATACTGTCTCTAATGTGAATAGCAGATCAGGTGTTGTTGTTTTCCCCTTGGGGAGGTTCAACCTGTTTCTTATTTCGGAAAGAAGGGGATTGGAGCCTTTTACATGACAGGCTGTTCCATCGCAGACTCTGACAACATATTTCCCTTTTGGTTCGAGAGCAAAATGTGAATAGAAAGTTGCAACTCCATAAATCCTTGCAGGGGAAATATCGAGTGTGGTGGCAATAAATGCCAACACATCCTCGGGCAAATATCTGTATTCTTCTTGAACTGCCTGTAGGATGGGGACCAATTTATCTGATTTATAATTGTATTTTTCAAGTATTTCGCACACTTTGGCAAATTTTCGTGCCGCTTGTCCTAAATCATGTTTGTGCATTTTATTTCCTTATTTCTGGTCTTGTATTGATTGTCCGAGTTTCCTTGTGAGAACCGAGAGACTGGCATGGAGCAGCACATTCTCAACAATTATCTCCTTTGGAACCCGGAGTTGTACCGGTGCAAAATTCCATATGGCCTTTATCCCACCGTCAATCATCTTCGCAGCTACTTCATTTGCCGCTGCTGCAGGAACCGTTATGATTCCAATATGTACATGCATTCTATGTGTAAGATCGGGGAGTTTATCGATATGGAAAATTGGTATGTTGCGGATAGTTCCGCCTGCCTTTTCAGGATTGGAGTCGAAAGCTGCAATAATGTTGATACCGTAGTTGTTAAAACCGGGATACCCCAGGATCGCCGTGCCGAGACTGCCTGCACCTACTAAAAAAGCGTCAGTGACATTATCCCAATTTAAAAATGACTCAATTGCATGGATCAATTGTGGTACCAAAAAACCTGTTTTTGGTTTTCCTATGATCCCTGTGAACTCGATATCTTTCCTTACCTGGGTTGAATCAAGATGAAGTTCATTGGCAATCCGGGTGCTTGAGACTTCTTTTAATCCTTCTTCCTTCAATCTGGTAAGAATTTGAAGGTAGCGAGGGAGGCGTCTTAAAACCGGCTCGGGAACATGTTTGATCTCTTTTACTGCCATAAAATTTGACTCCGTTTGGTTGATTTTCAATCGAGAAAAATATATCGAGAAATTTATACTGATTAAAATATGGAAAATTCCGATATTAGTCAAGTTAAATTTTTCAATTTTGCAAATAACTTTCGGAAATTGAAGAAATTATGACAAAAAAGTGCCCCAATTGACTCGAAAGTAGTGGCATGAGATTTGTTATATTTAACTGAGTGATGAAAAAGAGAAAAGACAATGACAATAAATTCGATGACAGAGAACAATTATATATTTACAAACAAAGCCAAGTGTCAGGATTGTTACAGGTGTGTGAGGGTGTGTCCTGTGAAAGCAGTGGGAGTGAAGGACGGGCAGGCTTATGTGGATGAAAAAAGGTGCATTTTTTGTGGAAGATGTATAGTTGAGTGTCCTCAGCAAGCGAAATATTACAGGAAAGACACCAATAAAGTGAAGGAGCTGATCGCTACCTATCAGGATGTGGTGGCAGCAGTAGCACCATCATTTTCGGGGCTTCTCGATAAAAAGATGGTAAAACGGTTTCCTTCGGCAATGCGACTTCTTGGATTTAGTCTTGTGGTAGAGGTGGCAGAGGGGGCGAGGTATGTAACTGACGAAACCCTTAAAATCGCAGGAAAGGGGAGAGGGAATGTCTCAACCTCTTGCCCTGCAGTGGTTGAATACGCCGAAAAATACCGTCCCGAATTGCTTGGGTCTTTAATCCCCGTTCCTTCACCCATGATTGCTCAAGCAAAACTTATCAAAAGGAGAAGGGGTCCCGATTCCAAAACAGTTTTTATTGGGCCGTGTGTCGCAAAAAAAAGGGAAGCTGATTTTCCGGAACATGAGGGATTAATTGATGCTGTTCTCACATTTGAAGAGTTGTTCAACTGGCTTAAAGAGAGTGAAATTGAACTTTCAAATCTTGAAGAGAGTGGATTTGACTGGGCTAAATACACAGGGGGTGAATCATTTTGTCTCTCCGGGGGACTTGAAGAAACCGCAGGTGTTTGTGGTAGTAGTGGCCCTACAGGAGCACAAATTCTTTGTATGAGCAGTTATGAAAGGATGCTTGAAGCCTTTAACATTGTGGATGAAGGTGCCGGGAATTTCATTGTTGAACCTCTTATCTGTTCAATGGGGTGTATAAACGGACCTGGCATTAACTCTGAAATTAATGTTTTGAGGAGGAGATTAAATGTTCAGGCATACTCTAAAGAGAAAAAAGAGACGGGAGAACCCATTGTCGAGGAACAGATTCAACTTGTAACAAGTTTCAGGGACAAATCAGGCAATTTTCTCAGAGAATTTGAAGAGGAACAAATCAGAGAAGTGATGCATCAAACGGGGAAATACACAAAAGAGGATGAATTAAATTGTGGTGCCTGTGGATATCTTTCCTGTCGTGACAAAGCAAAAGCAGTTCTTTCAGGAATGGCTGAAATCAAAATGTGCATCCCATATATGAGAAGGTTTGCTGAAAGAAAAGCGGATGAGATAATAGAAAAAACTCCCAATGGGATCATTGTCGTTGATCGCTCGCTCCAGATAATTAGTGTTAATGAATCATTTATGAGGATGTTTATGTGCACAGGGTCATCCGTCGGCAAACACCTCTCTACCATTATGGACCCCGATTTGTTTGAAAAAGTGGTAAGCGGTTCATCAGAGTTGATTGAAGAGAGGATGAATTTTGCAAAATACAGTCTTTCAACCGAGGCTAAGATATTCAAGATGAGTGAAAACTCGATTGCAGGTATATTTGTGGACATAACAAAAATTGAAACAGACAAAAAGCAACTTGATAACTTAAGGGGTGAAACACTCAAAAAAGCGGAAGAACTGCTTGAACATCAAGTGAAAACTGCACAGTTTCTTGCCAAAATATTGGGAGAGGGAACAGCCAAAAGCGAAGCACTTCTTGATAATTTGATGAAACTCACGGAAGATGATACTCGAAAAGGTAACTCAAACAAGAATAAATGGTTATGGGATATTTACACTTCGAAGTAGAGACTGCACAGCGGTCAAAATATGAAAGAAGCCCCAGTGGTGATGTTGTTGAAGTCATCCGAACCAAAGAACACACAACAATAATCCTCTGTGACGGGTTGGGCTCCGGGGTGAAAGCAAATATCTTTGCTGCAATGGCAGCAGCAAGATTAAAAGAACTTTTAAGTTCGGATTTTTCACTTCGCAAAGCATTCACCAACACTGTTGTAACGATGGAGGAAGCAAAACAGGCTGATATGCCTTACTCTGCGATGACTGTTGTGAGAATCCTCAATGATGGGCTTACCACAATTCTGAGTTATGAAACTCCAACACCATTGTTCCTTGCGGGTAAAACAGCATATCCACTAAAAGGAAGGGTTTATAACAATGGCACTGCCTTTATTACCGAACTAAATTGTGTGGTAAATCTTGGTGAGGGAATTTTAATCACATCCGATGGTGTAACTCAAGCCGGAATTGGTAAAAGATTCACTTTGGGGTGGGAAACTGAAGGATTAAACAGTTTTGTTAATACCCTTTTGCAGAAGGGAGAACTTCCAAAACATCTGCCTAAATTGGTGGAGGAACAGGCAGTGCAACATTGGGGCCCCAAACAGGGTGACGATGTTACAATTGTGGTTTGCAGCGCAAGAAAAGGGAGAGTTGTGAATCTTTTCACAGGTCCTCCAACAAATCCCGCGGATGATGATTCGGCGTTTGAGTCATTTTTTGCCAATCCGGGAGTCAAACTTATTTGTGGTGCATCCACTGCAAAAATTGCCGCAAGATATCTGAACAAACCACTAAAAGTGAACGATGATGATTGTGATTCGATCACCCCACCTGATTATGATATTGAGGGGGTTGATCTTGTAACAGAGGGGGCAGTTACACTTAATCAGGTATTTAATATTTGGGATGAAGATTCACAGAAGCTTGATCCCGATAGTCCTGTAACCATATTGTACTCACTTTTAACTGCGGCGAACAGAGTAAATTTTTATTTGGGCAGAGCTAAAAACCCTGCATCTGAAGATATTTCATTTACTCAGATGGGGATTTTAAGAAGAGAAAAAATCATTCCTTTAATCATCGAAAAACTAAAACAAGAGGGAAAGCTTGTGGTGGTGAAAGAGTTTTGATTAATGCAATAATGCAGTAATGCAATAATGCAGTAATCCAATAATTTTTAATATAACACACATTTTTAAGGGACTGCATGTCAAAGGCATCCCTCTGTGTTCTCCGTGTGCTCTGTGGTTTAACCCTCTGCCTTGCGCCCTTTGTGGTTTACAACCTAACATTAAAAAAATCCGATGATGTAGAAGTTAAACGAAAAGAGCCAATATTTTGTTTTAATTGTAGTTGGAAAATTATTTACTTGAAACAGAATAACGATGAATACTAATAAAAATAAAACTTTGATTGTTGTGGGAGCGGGATTTGCCGGACTGCAACTTGTCAAATCGCTTAAAAATACACCAATCAGAATTGTCCTGATTGACAAATCAAATCACCATGTTTTTCAACCCCTCTTATATCAGGTTGCAGTAAGTGCTCTTTCGCCTGCCGATATTTCAGCTCCCATTCGTACTATCCTTAAAAATCAAAAGAATGTTGAAGTAATTTTGGGTGCCGTCACGGACATCGATAAATCCAATAAAACGGTTACTGTGGATGGACAGGAAGTAAAGTTTGATTTTCTTGTACTTGCTCCCGGGGCACGACACTCATATTTTGGGAAAGACAAGTGGGAAGAAAACGCCCCCGGATTAAAAACGATAAAAGATGCATTAAATATCAGGGAAAATATGCTGCTTTCTTTTGAAGAGGCTGAGAATACGGCGTTTCTTTCGGGGAAAAATCTTCCTGTCCAGTTTGTTGTGATTGGAGGAGGTCCAACTGGAGTGGAGATTGCCGGTTCGTTAGCCGAGATAGCCACTAAAACCCTAAGGAAAGACTTCAGGAATATCGACACCAGACAAACAAAAATCATTCTGGTTGAGGGTTCCGGAAAACTTCTTGGAGCTTATGACTCACCTTTAAATGAGATAGCAGCTGAAAATCTGCGAAACATGGGTGTTGAGGTGCGATTAAATACTATGGTAACAAATATTGATGAAACAGGTGTAACTCTTGGTGAAGAGAAGATCGAAACCAGAAATATTATTTGGGCTGCCGGAAACAATGCGTCTCCTTTGATAAAAAGTCTTGGCACTGAAACTGACAGAATGGGTCGCGCGATGGTTCGGGAAAATTGCAGCATTAAGGAGAGTGATGATATCTTTGTGGTGGGTGATGCTGCAAACTTTATTGAAAACGGCAAATCACTTCCCGGTATTGCACCTGTGGCAATGCAGCAGGGAAGATATATAGGCAAACTGATAAAAAACAGACTTGAAAACAGGGATATCCCCCGCTTTAATTATTCCGATAAAGGCAGTATGGCAACAATCGGAAGAGCAAAAGCCATTTTTCAGGCGGGAAATATTAAACTTTCAGGCTTTATTGCATGGATTATGTGGGCTTTTATCCATATCATGTATCTGATCGGCTTCCGAAACCGTTACCGCGTAATGGCTGAGTGGGTATGGTACTACATCTCCTTTAAACCGGGCGCAAGACTGATAACGGGAGAACCGGGGAAGCGATCGGCAACTGCCAAAATTGTGGATACAAAAAAGCAAAAGTAGCAGGGATTGTTGTCGTTTTAAGCCAATTTTAAGATATCATTTAGGATGCTTAAAGAAAACAGAACTTAAATTAGTATCAAAAAAAAAGGAAAATTTTTGATGTTCGATTTAGGTCATATTCACCCAATGATAGTTCATTTCCCAATCGCCCTGTTGATTGTCGGTTTTCTATTCGATGTAGTTGGACTGATTACGAAAAAAGAATTTTTTGAAAAGGCAGGGTTTTATCTTATGGTGCTCGGAAGTATAGGAGTACTTGCAGCCTACTTGTCCGGAGAAAACGCCGGTTCAGGAATTGAAGAAGCAGGAGCCCTGAAAACAGCATTGGAAAACCATGAAGATGCAGCTTTTCTTGCCTCAATTTTTGTTTCAATCTCATTTGTTTTCCGGGTAGTGATTGTTTTTATGAAGAAATACACCGGGAAAATAAAGTATGCGGCAACTGTTCTTTTTCTTCTTGCTGTTTTAGCAATTGCCAGAACCGGTTATTATGGAGGAGAGTTGGTCTATAAACATGCAGCCGGCGTTGAACTGAACCTCGGTTTTGGATCTGATGCCGAAACACCACCTACTGATGTTGATAAAGATTAGATTTGTAACTTGTTTAATAAAATTTTGAGAAATGAATTGTTTAAATGAGAGTTCTTGTAGTAGAAGATGAAACCGGAATAGCAAACTTTATTGGAGATGGCCTTTCTGAAGAGGGGTTTGCTGTTGACTTCGCAGACGATGGTCGGAAAGGTTATGAAATGGCTGTTTCTAACGAGTATGACATTATATTACTCGACTGGATGTTACCCGGGATCAGTGGTATTGAAGTTCTGCACCGCCTGCGGAAAGAAAAAATGGATGTTCCGGTCATTTTTCTTACGGCAAAAGATACTACTCAGGATACCGTTTTTGGTTTGGATTCAGGGGCGAATGATTACATAAAAAAACCATTCGCCTTTGCTGAACTTTTGGCGAGAATAAGAGCACAAATTAGGAATAGAGGGGAAGAGAATAACATCCTTCAATTGGGACCAATCGAAATGAATTTGGAGAATCATTCGGTAAAAAAAGACGGAAAAACGGTTCAACTAACCCAAAAAGAATTTTCATTGTTGGAATTTCTCATAAGAAATAAAGGGAAAGTTTGTACGCGAACCCGCATCATAGAACATGTGTGGGATATCCATTTTGGGTATGACACTTCAGTGATAGATGTTTATATGAATTTCCTTCGAAAAAAACTTGACCTCACCAAAGGAACGGCTTCAATCACCACCATCCGCGGCGTTGGATATATGGCGACTGACGAGTGATCAGTTTTAATCTCAGAAACAGAATAGCTTTCCTTTACATGGCATTTTCTGCCATTATCATTGCATTGCTCCTTACAATAATATATTTTGTTGTTCAAGTCACCGTTTATTCACACCTTGATACCGATCTGGATACAGAAATGTTAGAGGTAACAAACAGCATAGTGGTGGTGGATAATAAACTTGTGTTCGCAAATAAATTTGAATGGGGTGAGAAGGAACATTCACAAATAGAAGTTAACCCTACTTTTATACAGGTATTTGATTCTGCCGGAAACTCGATTAAAAAAACCGGGAATCTCAAAGATTCCGGATTAAAATTTCTGAAGGATGTGAGCGGAGTTATCTACTTCGAACATACACTCTCCAATTCACCGGTGAGACAGATTCAAACGCCGGTTTTTTCCGATTCAGGAAGAATAGCAGCCTATGTTTCTGTGGCAATTTCTCTTAAAGAGTCGTTCCTTGTTCTTGACAATCTTAAAAACAGCCTGCTTATATCGTTTCCGGTGGTTCTGCTTATCTTGTTTTTTGTTTCAAGAATAATAGCAGGCAGAGCAATTGCACCAATTAACAAAGTTATTGATACAGCCGCCAGAATCACAAAAGAGAATCTTGATGAAAGGATTGAGGTACCTCATCGAAAAGATGAGATTTTCTCACTTTCAGTTACAATAAACGGACTTCTCGATCGTCTCGAGGAAGTTGTAAAAAGAGAAAAACAGTTTACAGCGGATGCATCCCACGAGTTAAGAACTCCCCTTTCAATAATAAGAGGGACTCTGGAGGTGTTGAACCGTAAACCAAGGGAAGTGGAACATTACCGGGAAAAAATTGATTATGTAATCCGTGAAGTTGACAGGATAACCTCATTGATTGACAGTCTTTTGGAACTTGCCCGTCTTGGTTCAGCCAATGTTGCTCCGGATATTGTGAATTTCGATCTAAACAGGATTGTAATGGATATTGTTGGCAGATACAAGGCAGCATCAGAAGTTAAGGAAGTAAAATTAATTACACATCTTGATGGCAATCTTATAGTATATGCCGATCCTTCAATGTGTGATATAATTGTCTCAAATATGGTATCAAATGCCATCAAATATTCCAATAATAACAATTCTGTTATCGTTGAGACAGGGACGAGAGACGACAAGTTTTTTTGTTCAGTACAAGATTTTGGTAATGGAATTAAAAAAGAAGATATTCCAAAAATATTCGACCGTTTCTTCAGAGTGGACGAATCTCGTGATGCCAAAATAGTTGGAAAGGGGCTTGGGCTCTCAATCGTAAAAAAATTGGCAGAGATTCAATCAATCGAAATTTCGGTTGAAAGTGAAGTTGGAGTTGGCACCACATTCACAATTTACATTCCCCCATTTCTTTTAAGTTAATTTTAAGAATCCATTAATTTTACCTTTAGGTTCGCATATTAGATTGGTATCAATCAATTTGATAATTTTCAACAAAAGGAACCACCTGAATGAAAACCAAAACAGCTCTCTTTGCATTGGCAATTATGCTCATGGTAATTGCACCAATCAATTCTAACTCAATTTCAAAAAGCACAACTGATAACTTGAAAGAAGCTTTCAAGGGCGAGACAACAGCAAGTGCCAAATATGCTGACTACGCAAAAAAAGCAAAAAAAGACGGATACGCCAGGATTGCACTATTGTTTGAAGCTGCTTCAAAAGCGGAGAAAATTCACGCTAACAATCATAAGGCAGTGTTGGAACAATTGGGAGTTAAAGTTGACAAAATCACTCCAAAATATACAGTTAAGTCAACCAAAGAAAATCTTGAAGATGCTATCAGCGGAGAAGGATATGAATCAACTACCATGTACCCGGGTTTCATAAAAACCGCGGATGCAGAAAACAATAATTTAGCTCTTATTTCATTTAATTATGCATTCAAAACCGAGCAAAAACACTTAAAATTGTACAAAAATGCTCTTGAACTTTTAAACTCGGGTAAAGAGAAAACACTCAGCTCAAAATATTATGTATGCCCAACCTGTGGAAACACATATGAAGGGGATGCACCTGCAAGATGTGGACTTTCTATGACCTCCAAAGAGAAGTTCTTGATCATAAAATAAAAGCCATTAAATGGTGAAACCGTTGTTGGTTAAAAACTCATGGCAGAATAAAGACTGTTGCCCCCAAAAGGCAGCAGTCTTTTTTTATTTCATATCAAAAGGCAATCGACCAAACCATAATCTACTATCCCTCAAAAACCATTATATTTACAAATCAATTTATGCTTTTTGAGAGAATGACAAAAAAGAAGATCGTAATTATTGGTCCCGCCTATCCCTACAGGGGAGGGAATTCGCTGTTTGTTTCGAGTCTTTATGATGTTTTAAAGGAACAATTTGATGTAAAGGTAATCAACTACAAACTGCTTTACCCTTCATTCCTTTTTCCGGGAACAACTCAATATGACAGGAGCGAAACAAATATTAAAAAAGCTCCAAATGAACGACTCATAAATTCTGTCAACCCCTTTAACTGGTTTTCAGTTGCAAAAAGGATTAAAGAAGAAAAAGCTGATTTGGTGGTTTTCGACTGGTGGCAGCCATTTTTTGGACCGTGCCATCGTGTAATTTCCTCTCTGATAAAAGACACCTACAAAAACAAAATACTTTTTATCACAGAAAACTACATCTCACATGAGGGAAGTTTTATCGATCACACCCTCACCAAAATTGGACTAAAAAACGCAAGTTCCTTTTTGACTCTCTCGGCAAAAGTTGCTGAAGAGTTAAAAATAACAGCAGGCGATAGAAAAATTTACAGAAGTGAATTACCTGTTTACGATTGTTATCAAACGGGGGGTGATGTTACGAGTGAAGAAGCCAAGGTTTCTTTTGGATTCCCCCGCGATTCAAAAGTGATCCTCTTTTTTGGATATGTAAGGAAATATAAAGGGCTTGATCTTCTTCTTGATGCCATGCCTGAAATAATTAAACAGGACCCTGGGATTAAACTGTTGGTTGCCGGTGAGTTTTATGATGAATTTGAGTTTTATCGTGGAATCATCAAAAAGCTCGACCTCTCAGCCTCGGTATATATGATCAACAAATTCATCTCAAATGAAGAGGTTTATAAATATTATGAACCTGCCGACCTTGTGATTCTCCCTTACAGAAACGGTACACAATCCGGTATTTTAAATGTTGCTTATGGATTCCTTAAACCTGTACTTGTCACCCGTGTTGGTGGATTGGCAGAGTTTGTGGATGAAGGGAAATCAGGATTTGTGATAGCTCCCGATTCTCCGGAGGCGATTGCTGAAGGAGTGATCAAATATTTTGAAGCAAAAAAGAGTTTCAACTTCCCCGAATATATCTCTCAAAAAGTATCACAGAATGGTTTTAACGATATGCCACTTTTATTTAAGGAAATAATTGAGGATGCAGTAAAATGATTCTGAAACACGACTGTATCCATTTCCCGGGCGACCGTCCCTGTAAATTTAACAAACTTGAAGGCAGAATCTGCACTGATTGTGGAGATTATATAAAATACGAGCGTGGTGAAAAACGGTTCAGAGTTTTGATTATTAAACTTGACGCTTTGGGTGATGTATTAAGAACCACCTCAATCCTGCCGGCAATTAAAAAGATGTGGCCCGAATGTTCAATAACATGGGTTACAAAAAGGAACTCGGTTCCTGTCTTTAAAAACATTGATATGGTTGATGAGGTTGTTGCTTTTGAGGATACAGTAGAAGTATTAAAAATTGCAGAACAATATTTTGATGTAGTGATCCATCCTGACGCTTCACCACAAAGTGCCCCCCTTGCAACACTTGTTGGATCTTACGACAAACATGGATTTGAGACTGATGAGCTGGGAAAAGTTATCCCTTCTAACAGCAACGCTGAAGAATGGTTTGAGATGGGAGCTTTTGATCATCTGAAGAAAGCGAACACCAAAACCTATCAACAAATAATCCACGAAATTGCGGGATTCCCTTATGAAAAAGGGGAAATACAGTTAAAGTTGGATGAAGTTGAGCTTAAAATCAAACAAAGTTTCATCAAAAAACATTCTCTGAATCAAGCAAAATATCTGTTGGGAATAAATGTTGGTGCTTCGGGCAGATGGCAGTTAAAACAGTGGAGGATGGATGGATTTGTTGAGCTTATAAAGTACCTCTATGCTTCGGTTCCGGGATTGGAAATTCTGCTGTATGGTGGCAAGGAGGAGGCGGAGAGGATATCTGAACTCACGGCACAATTTCCACAATTGGTCTCAACCGGAACAGACAATGATCTACGATCATTTTTTGCACTTCTTGATATTCCCCAGGTGGTAATTTCGGGTGATACAATGGCACTTCATGCAGCCACTGCATTACAAAAAAAAGTAATTTGTCTTTTTGGGCCTACTTCTTACCATGAGATAGAAGACTATGGCAGGATAACAAAAATCTATCCACAAATGGATTGTCTGGTTTGTTACAAACCTTCATGCGACTTTAAACCAAATTGTATGGAGATGATCTCCACTCAGATGGTTCTCGATGCAGTTTTGTCGGCATTTGGATTAGGTTTGGCGTAAATTCTTACTTTAGATAGACCAGTTTAATCGTTTTACTTCTTTTTCCGCTGATCAGTCGAGCCAGGTAAATTCCCGAAGAAACATCCCCCGGCTGAAAAATAACTGAGTGATAACCTGCCGGTAAATCCTCATTCACAAGTTCAGCAACCACTTTCCCGCTTAAGTCATATACAATAAGTGATGTTTTACCGCTTGCAGGGAGCTGAAATACTATTTTGGTTTCCGGATTAAACGGGTTTGGCGAATTCTGATAAACATCAAACGAGTTTGGAGAAAAAACGCCTTCCTTAATTGTTACAGGAGCCCCCGGGAAAAACCACGAAATCATATTCATCGTATTTGCCCTCCAAAGTCCCCAGCTATGTCCTTCAGGAAATTCTTTTGTGTAAATTTGGTAACCCTGTAAAATCAATGAATCTCTAAAAATGCGCATATTTGGATATAGGGATTCATAAGTCCCCCAAATTGCATAATACTTTATATCTTTTTTTGGACCTGTAACTATCGTATGATAAATCTCATAATCGTTAGGCCAAAACGCACCTGAATGCAGTCCGCAGTTGGCAAAAATTTGGGGGTAGTTCCAACTTATTATCGCCGAAATATTCCCTCCAAATGAATCACCGAGAACAAGTCGTTTATTTTTATCAGGTATGGTTTTGTATTTGGCATCGATAAAAGGGACTAATTCCAAAGCAAAAAATGCGGCGTACTGCACCCGAAGATTTCCGGCATACTCTGTATTTCTGTTGTTGGGTCTTACAAAAACTCCAATTACCGGTTCAATTTTCCCACTGTCGATGGCGTTATCGAGAATTGTTGCAGCCTGAGCGAGTGAGAGGTAGTCGGAGCCATCCTGAACATAAACGGTGGGATATCTTTTGGTGGAATTTGAGTCATATCCGGGTGGCAGATAAATATAATAGTTAAATGACGAATTGGTGTTGGTGCTTGAAATTGAATAAGCAAGCAGTTGACCGGCGGGGAGGCCGGGTCTTCGAGTTATTTCCCAGGGTTGAACATATTCCGGCATGGCAAGTTCAGAGTTTGGACCAAAACCACCGGGGCATTGCCTTGGGTTCAGTGGATCAAGAATCCAGGTACTGCTGTTTACTACAAGTTTATAATCAAGTCTTGCATTCATTTCAAAAGTGCGGAAATAGTAAAACAGGTTTGTGTTGCTGATTTTATTCATCGTAACACTTGCCGACCAATTGGTAAAATCGCCGGCGATTTGCATGCTGTTTGCAGGGCTGTTGTAAAGAAATACAGCCATATTCCCATCTTTAATCGGAATTCCCGTAGTTCGGTTAGCATTCACAAAACTGTCAGCTACTTCAACTTTTCGAACTGGATCACTAATTGAGTTGATGTAAGAGAGAAAGTTAAGGAATCCGGTTTGGGAAAAACCCGAAAATGTAAAAAGAATTGTTAACAGTAATAGATATCTGGTTTTCATCTTTGTCTTAAACATAAATTGACATTGGGAATACTAATATATCGAAAGTTAACAAAAAAGAAAAAACCAGAAAACTGTTGAGGATTTTAGGGGACGCTGATCAGCCACGGCGGACGGGTACACGCAGATTAAACGGAGTTACGCAGAGAGGGATGGTAGAACCTCAGAACTTTAGAACTCAAGAGCCTAAGAACTCAAGAACCTAAGAACTCAAGTACTCAGGTTCTCAAGTCACTCGAGTGCTCAAGTCTCTGAAGTTCTGAAGTTCCGAATCTCCGATGTTCTCCCTTACAGTTTCCTAAGCGACATATTCATTTTGTAAGTGGTATCTCTCATAAATGGATAACTTTTAAATTTCATTTGAAGTTCGCCATCAACTCTGTTGGTGGTGGAATTAAGTTTTCCTTTAAACTCCCATTCATTATTTAATTCGGAGCTGAAAACGAGGATTAGTGAATCATTTCTTACCAATCCCATTGGGTTAAAGCTTCTTTCGATGGTTGTTGTTGATGTGCCCGAGACTCTAAATTTCAAATAACCCGGACCTGCCAGGGTTGTATTTGTGCCACTGCCGGTATAAGTTATCACAGCATCTTCAAATCCACTTGAGGATTTCACCGAATCCCTCCATGAAGCTGCGTATGGAGAAGTATTTGGATCAGGAGTTGGCCCGACAGGGTTTTCTTCATCTTTTGAGCAGCCTGCAAAAAAGACAATTGAGAGCAGGGAGAGAAGTAACAGCTTTCGCATTTTTGATTTTTCCTTTATTTTGATAAATTGAGCTAACTAAAATAACAATTGGTGCAAATATTTTTTGTGTTAATCAATAATTTGTCGAATTTAAAGAGATAAAAAATCCTTTTTCAGCAACCAACTTAGTCTGTATGAAACGAATAATAATTACCACTATCCTCCTCATTTCCACCCTTTTACCTCAGGAAATTTACAAAAAAGTTAAGATATTTCCTTCGACCAATGAAGGTTTTGCTCCCATTCTGCAATATGCTTTTGATCTCGAGGAGTCAACGACAGACAAAGACGGATCGATAAAGATATTTCTCAATTCGAAAGAATTCTCAGAATTACAAAATTCGGGCCTCAGATACGAAGTTTTGATTCAGGATTGGCGGGAGTATTACAATAATTTGCCAACTTTAAGGCCCGAAGAAAAACTGGAGTTTTTACGAGAGAGTAAAGAAAGATATGGCATTGAGGGGTTTGGTTATGGATCGATGGGTGGGTTTTATACATTCCAGGAGGCGATAAACCAGCTCGATTCTCTTCATGCAAGATTTCCAAATATCATTACTCAAAAATTTCAGATTGGTGTAACTGAAAATGGACGACCAATTTGGGCGGCAAAGATTAGTGACAATCCAAATATAAGTGAGTCGGAACCCCGGGCACTTTTTGACGGGTTGATTCATGCCAGGGAGCCAATCTCAATGATGACAGTGCTTTATGCGATGTATTACCTCTGCGAAAACTATGGTGACGATCCGGAAGTGACTTATCTTGTTAACAACAGGGAAATATTTTTTATACCCGTTGTTAATCCTGATGGATATTAATATAACAGAACATCAAATCCAAACGGCGGTGGAATGTGGAGAAAAAACCGTAAAAACAGTGGTGGTGGAGCCTACGGAGTTGATCTGAACAGAAATTATGGTTATATGTGGGGTTATGACAACACAGGATCAAGCCCAACTCCATCTTCGGAGACCTATCGTGGACCTTCTGCATTCTCTGAGCCTGAAGTTGCAGCAATAAGGGACCTGACGGTTGCCAATGGATTCAGGTCTTATGTTAATTTTCATTCCTATGCAAATGCAATGCTCTATCCATGGGGCTACATAAATCAGGTGACTCCTGATAATGCAATTTATAGTGATTTTTGCTCATATATGACCCAGTTTAACGGGTTTGAGTATGGAAATGGTGGAACTATACTTGGTTACAACTCCAATGGCAGTTCCCGTGACTGGTTTTATGGAGAACAAACTACAAAACCAAAAACATTTGGTTATACCTTTGAAATTGGTGGGGATGCAGATGGTTTCTGGCCTGCGCAAAGCAGAATCTTCCCCCTTGTACAGTTAAATCTCAGACCAATTCTCTTTAAATCCTGGGTTGCCGGAGAGTATGTATCTCTCTTTTCACCGGGTTACGACAGAGAATATTTTAATCCGGGTGACATCGTGACGCTGCGACCTGTGTTTAAAAATCGAGGACTTGCCAATGCAACAGATGTTACGGTTGAGTTAGTAGCTGTTTCGTCGGATTTAACAATTATAAACGGCATAACTCAGATCTCAAATATTGCTTCGCAGGATACCACGCCGGTAACCCAACCCTTAATTTTTTCTATAACACCTGGTGCTTCATTCAGTCAACAACACAAACTTTTGGTTAAAACCAAAAAAGACAATGTTACAATGTCGCTGGATACTCTTTCGATCACATTGGGTGTACCAAATTACCTCTTTATTGATTCCACAGATAATCCATTAACTCACTGGACAGTTACTGCCACACCGGTTTCATCTCCAAAATGGGAAGCAACAACAACTTCGTTTGTTTCGGCTCCTGTTTCTTTTACAGACAGTAAATCGGGGGTGTACTCAAACAATGCAACTGTAACGATGACATCTACAAACCCAATTGATCTTTCAATGGTTAACAATCCAAAGTTGACCTATTGGCTAAAACATGACATAGAATCAAACTGGGATTACGCACAGGTGATGATCTCAACTAATGGGGGGACATTGTTCACACCACTCGCCGGAAGATATACAACGATGAGCTCAGGAACATTTCAACCACCTAATCAGCCGGTGTATGACGGGATTCAAGCCGCCTGGGTTCAGGAAGAAATTTCACTGCTTCCATACAGCGGGCAGCAGGTTTTGTTGAGGTTTAAACTTGTAACTGATGGGACTCAGCAAAAGGATGGAATATATCTCGATGATATCGGGATAATTGGTTACTCCGCTGTTCCCGTTGAACTAACTTCGTTCATCGGAGAGATTAACCATACTTCCGGGACACCCATGTTGTTGTGGAGTGTGGCTACAGAGCTTAATAACAAAGGATTTGAAATTCAAAGATCATATGATGGGTTGGAATGGACCAAAACGGGATTTGTTGAAGGAAGAGGCACAGCTCCCGATCCTGCAACTTATCATTTTGAGGATAAAACTGCAAACACCTCGATGGGAAATCTTTGGTACCGCCTAAAACAGTTTGATTTTGACGGGACGACTACTACATATACAGCCATTGAGGTTGAAGTCGATATGCCAACTGAGTTTTCACTGAAACAAAATTTCCCAAATCCATTTAATCCGGCGACCAGAATCAGCTTCACTCTCCCGCAAAAAAGTCAGGTTAAAATCACAGTTTTTGATCAATTGGGAAGTGTAATGTCGATTTTGGTGAATGGAGAATTTAATCGTGGCAGTCACTTTGTTGACTTTGACGCCTCAAATTTAGCGAGTGGGCTCTATTTTTACAGAATCGAGACACCTTCAAATTCTATAACCAGAAAAATGCTTTTAATCAGGTAAAAAGAGGAATCGGAACAATGCACGACAATATTGAAAGTATTTTCGGCTTAATGGTCGAAAATTTTCCTGATATGGTTTGGGCTAAAGATCTTGAGGGGAGATTTATCTACAGCAACAAGGCAAATGATGAATTCCTGGGAGTCGAATATCCGGGAGAATCGATCGGTAAAAAGGACTCATATTTTTTTGAGAGAGAAAAGGCAAAACATTCTGAGGATACAAATTGGATAACATTTGGTGAATTGTGTCTCGATTCCGATGCAAAAGTGGTAGCTGAGAAAAGGGCGATCAGATTGCAGGAACATGGGAATATTAGAGGCAAGATGCTCTACCTTGATATTAACAAGGCTCCAATTTTTGATAATCTTGGGAGAATTACAGGAACGGTTGGAAGTGGCCGGGATATTACAAAAGAAAAATTATACGAAATTGCACTTGCAGAGAGTGAAACGAGATATCGTGCCCTGCTCGAAGCTAACCCCGATCTCATGTTCCTGTTAAGTCGTGATGGTTTTTTTATCGATTGGAGTGGCGACAGAGGGAGTTTATTTGCCCCACCCGAATTTTTCCTCCAGAAACATGTTAATGATGTTCTTCCTCCGTATATTGCAAAACTCACCATGGAAAACCTCTCCAAACTTATCGAAACAGGCAAAATGCAGGTCTATCGATATATCCTTGACCTCGATGGGATGACACGTCACTTTGAATCGAGACTTGTGAATTGTGGGGTTGGTCATTTCCTTACTATAATAAGAGAAATAACTGACCAGGTTAAATATGAACACGATCTTCACGAGGCAATTAAAAAGGCTGAGGCATCAAACAAAGCCAAAACAGTTTTCCTGCAGAATATGAGTCATGAATTAAGAACTCCACTAATCGGGATACTTGGTTATTCGGAGATTATGAGTGAGATGACTGAAGATAAAACCACTTCTGAAATGGCTGAAACCATAAACAAATCGGGACACAGGCTTTTAGAGACGTTTGATGCACTTCTGAAAATCGCCCGAATTGAATCAAATCGTCAAGAACTGCAATTTAGTATGATCGATGTTGAAAGGGTTATTCGTCAAAATCTCGAGGTTCTCACACCTCTCATCCTGGCCAACAATGTTAAAGTCACCCTGGATATCCAACCAAATCTATCGATAGGACAGGATTATAATCTGGTGAATTCAATTATCATGAATCTTCTTTCGAATGCCGTTAAGTTCACAAAAGACGGGGATATTAATATCAGAGCGATAAGACAATTGGAGGAAGGGACTGAATCGTTGGTCTTTTCGGTTGAAGACACAGGGATCGGGATAAAAGACGAAGATCGTGAACTGATTTTTGAAGCCTTTAGACAAGGAAGTGAGGGATACGACCGTGCTTTTGAAGGCATTGGTCTGGGTTTAACCATCACCAAAAAATACATTGAACTTTTGGATGGTACAATTAACATAGACAGCACAATAGGGGCAGGTAGTAAATTCACCGTAACTATCCCTGAGACCATTGACTCACTGATGATATTGCATGATGGACTAACCATTCCCTCAATTCTGGTGATAGACGACGATCCTCTGATGCACGATCTCACTGAAAGAATATTCAGAGGCAGGGCAGCAACCTTTAAGGCAATGAATGTTTCAGAAGCTTGTTATCTACTTACAAAAAATTCTTATTCACTCATAATTGTGGATATAAACCTTGGTTCCGGTGAAAACGGATTGGACATGTTGCACCGGATTAAAGGAAACCCCGAACTCTCGGGGGTAACGATTGCTGCGGTTACGGCTTATGCGATGGCAGGCGACCGGGAGCGACTACTTAAAAGCGGGTTTGATTATTATCTTTCCAAACCATTTAAAAAGAAAGATTTAATTGAAATCCTTGAAAAATCGATAACCAAATAATTGTAAAACCAAAAAAAAACGGCAGTTGCATTGCAGCAATTGCCGTTTTTTTAATTTATTAGATTAGAATCTACTTCGAAAGGAGATAATCCGCAATCTTACCGAGATCTTTCAGGTCTTTGTTGCCATAAGCCGGCATAATACCTGAAGCATATTTCGTTTTATATTCATCGAATCTTGCGCCTGTTTTATTCTTGTCAGGATTTCTCAAATATGTGATCAATCCTTCCCTGTCGTAATACTTGCTCAGTCCGGTAAGTGGTGGTGCTGCCGGAGTGCCTGCAAGGTCGTTGCCATGGCAGTTCAAACAGCCGAATTGGGATACCAGTTCTTTTCCCGTTGCACCTGCAACTCCAACTGAGTCACTTCCTTCCATATAACCGGTTTCGGTCGAAGAAGTGCCTTCATCTTTTGTGAGATGCTGAAGAAAAAAGAGAGCAGCAAATGTGCCCAAGAAAACTAATATCCATACTAAGGTTTTAGTCATGTAACCTCGAAAAAATTGTTAATTGTTGTTTGCAATATCGTAATAATTTTTGTAAGCTTTAATCCCTTCAAAAATGCTTTTTGCAAGTTGATCCTGTCCGGATTGGCTTGCCAGATAATTTTCTTCCTCAGTATTCGAAATAAATCCAAGTTCAATAAGTACATTTGGCATTGATGCGCCAACCAAAACATAAAAACCGGCCTGTTTCACACCCCTGGAAACCCGGCTGGTATGCTTTTTAAATGATTCAACAAGGTATCCGGAAAATTTTTCCGAGTGGTGCATATAAGCGGCGTGAGCCATCGAAGTAAGGATATAATTTTCATCATCGAGTTCTTTATAGCGTGAAGGATTATCCTCATATTTAATTACGCTGTTTTCGATGTTTGCTATATCAATGGCATCTTTTGTTTTTCCCGGTCTCAAAAGATAAACTTCAAAACCGCGGGCTTTACTGTTTCTTTCAGGAGTTGAGTTACAGTGAATCGACACAAATAGATCACCCCCTTTTTCGTTGGCAATTTTCCCTCTTTTGTAGAGCTCAACAAAAAAATCATCATCCCTCGTATAAACAACCTTAACACCGGGCATGTTCTTCTTAATCTGTTCGCCAACCTTCAGCGCTACTGAAAGGTTAACATCCTTCTCCCTGGTTTTGTTTGAGCCAACTGCTCCACCGTCTTTTCCGCCGTGTCCGGCATCAAGAACAACTACATCGAATTTCCAGTCATCTTTTTTTTTACGGGGATGTCACTTGTTTCAGTTTTTGAATAAACAAGCACTTGAATCTCTTTTTTGGATTTAATCCTTTTAACTTCATACGAGGAATAATCATCGGTAAGATGAATCATTAATTCACCCGTTCCTTTTCTCACTCTTCCTTTTACTTCTTTTACAGGACCCGATTTAAATGTTTTTTCAACATTCTTTAGTGTAATATCGCTGTTGGTAATTGTGATGGAGATATATTTATTGCCGTTTTCTTTTATGGAATGTTTTATTCCATTTGCTTCACCGGTATATGTGAAACGGGCAAGCAGGCCATTTGATTTTAATTCATAGGTCGCTTTTTTCACCACAGTTTTTTTTGTCGATTTTACGTCTTTATCATCTTCCTCATTTTTTGTGGTATCTTCTTTTTTTACCGTTGAGGAAGTATCTTTATCCTCTTTTTTATCAATATCTTTACCGTCTTTTTTACCGTTGTCTTTTCCAATACTCTCATCTTTGGGGAATTTATATGAGTATTTGTCTTCAAATGCAGCAGAAAGGGCATCTTTGCTACCGGCAACCGGGATATAGAGGTCGTTGCCTTTTTTCACTGCCGACTTCGACATCTTGTAGGTCTTGCTCTTTTTATCTTTTGTTACGATCACATTAGGATTTTTTGAAGTAAACTTTGCGACACTTTTTGAAGTGGTGGTGAGATCAAATTTTACATTTTCTTTCGATTTGTTCAACTTCAAAGAGAATTTTGAAGCAAGATCATTTAACGAAAGGAAGGTAATCTTTTCCAGTTTTATCGTCTTTACTTTTTTCGTTTTGCCATTTACGGTTATCTCCACACTTTGAGCTGAGATAAATGTAAATAACATCAACGACATTAAGAGGAATTTGGATATAAATTTCATTCTGCTTCCGGACTTTTAAAAAACTAAAGTAATAAGTTAAACAAATATTGTAAACATATAAAATACAAAAAGTTTGGGGGTAATTCAGTAATGCAATAATCCAATAATTCAATAATGCAGTAGTGCAAAAATGCAGTAATCTAAAACCACTTGAAATCAGAACTTTAGAACTCAAGTTACTCAAGTACTCAGGTGCTCAAGTACTCAGGTTCCGAATCTCTTCCGCCTGACGGTGTAACTGAAATAACTTTGTTATATTTGGCAATAGAAATTAAGAGATTTGATCTCAAACAGTTCTTTCAAATAAAAACAGGATTTGTGGCATGAAAAAATTAATATTCCTTGTACCGCTTTTTTTTATCGCAATAATTTTGTTATCAGGTTGTGGTGATAACAATTCTCGTGAATATACTCTCGACACTGCTGCAACAACGCCTCCCCCGGTTGCCGAAACTGCTACAGTTGCCACTGAAGGTGAACTTTCCTTCACACTTAAGGGTGAGATATTTAAGGATGGTAAGCTGGTTCTTCAACCTCTTTCAGCATATTATAACGATGCGGATGGAGTTACAACTGTTGAATTTAAGGGAATGATCGAGAAAGATTCAGCCGTGGTTAACATAACATTTGCAGATACAAAACCGGGCAAATTTGAAGTTGGTAAAATGAGTGGTAAAGGCTCGGGCAAAAATGGATTTACAGTTATCGGCTGGATTCCCGGAGCTGATCCCGGCAGTAAATATTTCTATTTAAGCAACACAGGCGAAATAGATATTAAAACTTACACTGATTTCATCGAAGGAACAATAAAAGGTGGTGCAACCGACATTCGTGCCGAATCGCCAAGTGATTTGATGTTTGAAGGAAGTTTTAAGATAAAGAAAAAATAGATTTTAGATTAATTTCAGCAGGAATTTACAACCCCAAATGTAACTTCCTGCTGAATATTATTTGAAACTGTGTATTAGAGTTTTCTCCAGGCTTTCATTCCACCTTGGACATTAATTACATTATGTCCATCTTTTTTCAGGATATTGCAGGCGGTTACCGATCTGTTTCCTGATCTGCAAATTACTGCAATCTCTTTGTTTCTGTGTTGATCGAGTTCGTTTGCTCTGGTTCCGAGTTCCTGAAGGGAGATATGGATGACTCCCGGGATAGCTCCAAGTTCACCTTTAAGTTCATCCGCTGTTCTTACATCGAGAACCACAAGATTTGTGTCTCCGGCATCAAGCCTCGACTTTAATTCTTCAACAGTCATGTCAGTTTTTTTCTGTGGACTTTTATCTCCACTCCCCTTACCAGCTGAATTATCCTGAGCATTACACCCTGTGATTGCGATTAGAGTGAAGAATACAAGTAAGCTAAAAGATTTTTTCATTATTCCTCTCGATTTTGTTAATTGTGACTGCAAGATCCGCCTCCACAGCATCCTCCACCGCTACCACCGGTGTCGCACGAACTGCTTGGACTTGATGATGCATAACCATTGGCAAATCCGCCACCGTTGAATGACGCTGAAAAAGTAGAGAGCATCTTTTTGATCTCTGCAGATTTACATTTTGGACAGTTTACATCCTCAACCTTTGTGATCGATCTGTGTAATATTTCAAATTTGTGATCACAATTGCTACATTTATATTCGTATATGGGCATTGTTAACTTCTCCGGGTTTATTCGAGATTAAGTTTTTTTAATAAATTTTGGTGCATATCATCGGTGAATCCGGGATCGTATTCGCGATACCATGAGATAGTGTCCTCAACCGATGAACAATAATCTGCACATGAGGTGCAGTGTTCGATATGTTCTTTGATGGCTCTGCATTTATCAGAGTCCAGATCTTCTTTAAGATTTTCACAGATGTGGATCATCACATCTTTGCATTTAACATCTTCAAATTTCATTTTTTGAACGCCTCTGAAATTTCATTTCTCAAAAAGGCTCTTGCTCTGTGGAGCCTTGATTTAACGGCCGCAATTGAGAGCCCTGTAATACTTGCTGTCTCCTCAGTTGAAAGTTGCTGAACATCTCTAAGAGTAAAAACAATTCTATAGTCGGGAGCAAGTTTTTCGATTGACCGGTCGAGAATTTCCCTTAATTCTTTATTTTCTAACGATTTATTAGGGATTGTTGACCAATCGGCTGCATGTTTTTCCCCAAACAATTCATCATCATCATTGGGTTCAACAAATAATTCCTTTTTTTTACTTCTCGCAGACATCAAACAATGATTCACAGTAATTCTATAGAGCCAGGTTGAAAGTTTGGAATTACCGTCGAAGTTTTTTAACGATTTTATCATGCTAAGAAAGGTTTCCTGCATGATATCCTCAGCTTTGTCTTTGTTACGGCATATTTTAAAGGCGAAGCTATAAAGGGTTTTTTCGTGTTGTTTTACCAGTTCTCTGAGAGCATCTTTGTCCCCGTCTCTGGCAAGCTGTATCAATTTTTCTTCTGACATAAAGTTAGATGTTTCCAATCAAAAAAAGATTCAATATTTGGGTGAAGCAACACCCGGAGTGTCGATGCTTTTCCAGAGGTAAGAACAGGCAATCGTATTAAAAGGTGCCCAACCTCTGTCATTTGATATTTGGGTGACCATTTTTGCATCCGGCATTTCAGGTAGTTCATAGTTAATCATTATGGCTCTTTTAATTCCCAGGTCACCTGTTGGGAGCACATTTGGCCGGGTGAGGGTGAACATAAGGAACATGTGAGCAGTCCAGTCACCAACCCCTTTAATTTTAACAAGCTCTTTAATAATTTCTTCATCAGACATTGAGTCAAATTTATGAAAGTGGATTTCCTCATCCAAAAATGCTTTGGCAATAGCTTTAACATAAGTGACTTTTGCATTTGAGAGTCCAAGTTGCCTGATTTCCTGATGGTCGGCATCAATGATGGCTGAGAGATCGGGCACCTCACCAAATCTGGAGACGAACCTTTTCTCTATTGTAGCTGCTGCTTTTATCGACAGTTGTTGACTGATTATTGCAGTCATAAGGTCTGATGCATACTCTGTTCGGGGTTCATAATTATATTCCGGCAGTATTTCTATTAAATTTGCCAAAACTTTATCGTTTTTTCGAAGGTGTTTAATACCTTTTTCTATATCTTTTCGATTCATTGTATTAACTTGCTTCTTTCAAAATGAAAAATTTTTAATTTCAAAAATAGATGCTTAAAACTTCAAAGTTAACAGAAAAATTAAAATCCAATTTTTTCTTCAAAAAAGCCCCCGCCGCTGCAGAAGCAGAAGGCAATTTAAAGGGCAAAGTGAAGGAAATTCCGGAAGGTGATATAATCTATCAGAATGGTGATCCATCTGATAGTATATATCTTATTCTGTACGGTTTGGTAAAGATAAAAATCAAAACCAAAACCGGAGCCAAAATAACAACCAAAGCCGTCGGTGATTTTTTTGGTGAACGCGAAGTAATGGAAAACCATGAGAGAAATTCCACTGCCATCGCCGAGATGGATACCCAACTCTACCTCATCGAAAAACCCCGATTTTTGGACCTCGCCTATAACGATAAAGAAATTAAAATTAATGTAAAAATAAATTTAGCGAAAACTTACGATTTGTCGAGGGAAGGCGCTGAAGCTATTATTACCAAAAATGATCCGTCCCACAGAGGTGGATCGATGTTAAGCCCGGGTGTGGCACCTGTTCCCGAAGTAAAAAAGGAAGAATCGGAAGCAAAAGGATTCTCTTTCAGTGAAGAAGTTAAAGATAAAATAGATAACGGTTTTGTTGTCATTAATCAAGATATTGAGTCAGTACGGCAAATCCCGGTTGATGAAATAGATGAAGAAGAGTTGGAAGAAGAACTCTCTGATGAGGAAACCGAAGAACATGAAGAAGAGTTGGAAGAAGAATTCCCTGACAAGGAGATAAAACAAGACGAAGATGAAATTGAAGAAGAAACTCCTGAAGAGGAGATTGAAGAAGATGAAGCAGAGTTTGAAGAAGAGTTTCCCGACGAAGAGATAGACGAAGAAGATGCGGAACTGGAACCTGAATTTCCGGACGACGAGATAAATGAGGTTAAGGCGGAAATCGAACCGGAACTTCCGGAGGGGGATGATGATGACGAAGAAGAATCAGAATCCGACAAACTCCCGGAGTTTAGATTTGATGACAGATTTGAAGACCCCGATCCTGAATTTGAATTAGAGGAAACTGAGTTTGATGAACCCTGGACCGAGGATGAAGAGAGAAAAGAATTAAGTTCTGAAGAAGAGCGGGAATTATTTGAATCCAACGGGGATGAAGATTTTGATCGTGCGGAGTTTGAAGACGATGAAGGATTGATCTCCGAGGAAAACTCTGAAATAGAATCTGATGAGGATCAATCCCCGGAAAATCTTGAGTCAGATACCCTGCCCGATATTGAAGAGATTGAGGGTGAGGTTGAAGAAAAAGCGACCGTTCCCGCCATAAACGAGGCACAATTAGAACGGAATCTGGTTGAAATTGAAACACTTCGGAAAAATATCAAACTCATTTCAGGATTATGTAAAGCAAATTCTCCTCTTGAGATATATGAAACACTGAAGGACGATCTGCCGGGTATAATTGATGCCCAAGAATATATGATGTTTGTATTTGATGGTGGATTCCTTGCTTCGGTTGAGAGTCATCACGATGAAGGGACAAATTTTGCAATTCGTGAAAAGATCGCTTATGAACTGATCACAATGCAGGAGCCTGTTACCCTTTTTGATCTCGACAGTTCCGGTATCATGGAGGGATTGGATCAAGTTGATGAAACTCAGATACCGTCTTCATTACTTTATTATCCATTGATCGAAAGTGAAAAAAGAGTGATCGGTTGTTTCCTCTTTTTCACCTCGGGTAATGGAAGATTCAGCCATTCAGATGTAATTGCAATAGAAGATTTTGCAAAAAGTGCTTCCGCAATTTTAGAGAAGATAACCGTTGGACAAACTCCTGTAACCTATAAATATGAGGATCTTGAAAAATATACTGCCTTTTTTGGGGCAGAAATAAAAATGGCGGTTGAGACAATTCTTTCTGTCAGTGAAACTCTTGACAGGGGAAAACTCGCCGAGAAGGTCAGATATGGTTTTGACATTATCAGAGAAAGAGCTACCGGTTTAAAAGGATTTCTCGATTCAATCCAGTATTTCCTCGGAAAATTATCCGGTTTCTCAAAACAACCTTATCTTGTAAGTGAACTTTTGGACGATTTTCTCGTTAAAGTTTCAGAATCAGCAAAACAACGGGAAGTTACACTTCTTAGAAAATATGATTCCGATATTGTGATGTTTTTTAACAGAGAACTGTTTATACACGCACTTTCATTGATTACCCAAAATTCATTTGACGCAATGCCAAATGGCGGGAAGATATATTTCTCCACCTCGGCAAATGAATCAAACATTTTGATCTCAATCAGGGACACAGGAACCGGAATTCATCCCGATCTTCGTGATAAGATTTTTGAGCCGTTCTTCTCGATCGGCAAAACCGGGGTTGGCCTCGGATTACCAATCGCCAACAAAATAATTAAAGAACATGGTGGATATATCTACCAGGAATCATCAAGAACTCAAGGAACAGAAATAATAATAGCTTTGCCTGTATGAATTATGACTATATCGCTGTAATCGGAGCAACCGCTACCGGTAAGACAAATCTTGCTGTTAAAATTGCCTCTATGGTCGATGGAGAGATAATCTCCTGCGACTCAAGACAAGTGTACAAAGGTATGAATATTGGGTCGGGGAAGGACCTGGATGCTTACAACACACCCAAAGGAAAAATCCCTTATCATCTTATCGACATACTGGAACCCACACAGGATTATAGTGTTTTTCACTTCCTCGAAGATTTTCACAGATGTTTCTACGACATAAAATCCCGTGGCAAAGTACCCGTGCTTTGTGGTGGTACCTACATGTACTTCACAGCTCTCTTTTTAAGATATGGGCTCGTAAAAGTTGACGATCTTGACGAAAAAGCAGCTCAACTTCTTGAGATTGAACATGAAAAATTGATTGAGGAACTGAAGGAATTAAATCCATTACTTCACAACAGAACCGATCTAACGGAACATTTTAAAACTGCCAAGGCACTGGTAATTGCTCGTGAAAGTCAGAGATATGAAACCGAACACGGGATCACATACAGACCAATTGAGTTAAAACCCCTTGTTATTGCCACTCAGGTTTCCCGTGAGGAATTTTACAAGAGAATAAGGCTAAGACTCAGTGAGAGACTCAGAGAAGGCCTTGTTGATGAAGTAAGAGCACTGATGAATTCAGGGATGACAGACGAAAGACTTGACTATTTTGGTCTTGAATACAAATTTGCCGGCAGGTATCTCCGCTCCGAATTGTCAAAAAACGATATGATCCAGAGGCTTGTAAATGCGATTAATGAGTATGCAAAGAAGCAAATAACAGGCATCAACAAGCTTGAGAGAAACGGGATTGAAGTAAACTGGATTCCACCTGAGGAGATTAATACTGTAAAGGACCTTCTTGTAGAATCAGGATTCCCAATCGTTGAATAAATTTAAAGACCCCGTAGCCTCATATCTTGAGAAGCGGGGTCTTAATCGTCTCCCTTTCTTCAAAAATTTCAGTTCGTTTCGAGAAATAGTTGTTGTAATTCCCTGTTTCGATGAAATGGAAAATCTTCCCGTTGTTATCAACTCCATTCTAAAATGTGATCCTCCTTTTGATGAAAGTTTTGCTTTCCTTTTTGTTGTTAACCATCCCGACAATACCTCATTTGAGCGTAAACAGGAAAGTTTGAAGACAGTTGAATATCTTAAAACGGTATGCACTGAAAATTCCATCCCTGTTGCACTCATCGACAGATTCAGCGAGGGGCATGAGGTGCCTGCAAAGTTTGCCGGGGCAGGTTTTCCGCGAAAAGTTGGGCTCGACTCTGCACTTCACCTTTTTGATCCCTCAAATTCACAAAAATCTCTTCTTGTTTGTCTCGATGCCGATTGTGAGGTTGCTCCTTCCTATTTTAAAACCTTAAAGAAACTTGTCCACAGAGGATGTAAGGCAGCGGTGCTTGAGTATGAACACAGGAACGATCATCCCGGGAACCTGGATGCGATATCGGAATATGAAACCTGGCTGCGGTCTTACACAGCAGGGCTCAAAAAAGCGGGTTCCCCTTATGCATATCATTTTATAGGATCAACAATGGTGTGTAATGTCGAGACTTATGTGAAGGCAGGGGGGATGAATACAAAAAGGGCAGCCGAAGATTTTTATTTTCTGGAGAGTCTTGCAAAAGTTGCAGGTATTGAAACGATTCACGAAAAACTGGTATTCCCATCCAACCGTCGGAGTGACAGAGTGATTTTTGGTACCGGGAAAGCAGTAAACACCCGTCTCGACTCGGGGGAAATTATAAAACCTTATCCGGATTTAATATTTGATCGATTAAAAAATTTTCTTGACCTCTTCCATCATGATTTTCCGTCAGCAGCAGAATTGATATCGGCAGTGAAACAGGCAGACGGAGAAGTGTTTAATTTCCTTGAATCATACAAGTTTTCATCTGCCATGAATGGAATCTATACATCCTCCCGTTCCTCAAGACAGATAACCCGCCAAAAAGATGTCTGGTTTGATGCCCTTAAAACCCTCAGGTTTGTCCACCACTTATCTCCTTAAAAATAGTTATTTTAAAAATTCTATATTTAAAATAATATGAAACGACCTACTTTAGTTATTGCCCTATCATTGACGGTATTTGCCGTGGCGATTTTTCTGATATTTTTTGTCTTCGCAAAAAAGGAAAAACCACTGGAATATTATGATATTATGATCCCTGAACCGTCGGGATTGGTTTTTTCATCCGATGGAAAAGGTTTCTGGACAGTCAGTGATCGCACAGGTGAAGTTGCTCAGATCTCGTTTACGGGGCAGCTTATCAGGAAATTCACCCTCAAGGAAGTCGATTTTGAAGCGATAACCCATTTTAATGACACAGTTCTTGTGCTTGCCCGTGAGGGGAAACATTCAATAATGTTTGTTACAATAGATGGTGAGATTTTAAGAGATGAAGAATTTGATCTGGATCAAAAAAGCAATTCCGGAATTGAAGGATTGGCTTACGTAGCAAAGGAGAATATATTTATCCTCGCTCAGGAGAAAAAACCCCGCAGACTGATCGAAATTGATGCAGTAACTCTTGAGGTAAAAAGAGAGATAAAACTCGGGAAGGAATTTCCTGATATTAGTGATATTTTTTATGATTCCGGATCAAACCAACTCTGGATTCTGAGTGACCAGGGAGAATTTGCGGCAAGATGCAACAGAGAGGGTGAGATCATCAAAAAACATAAACTCAAAGTTGAAAAACTTGAAGGGATCGCCGTTGATCCCGCTAAAAGAAAAATTTATACCGTTTCTGATAAACTTGCCGGTATGTTCATATTCGATTATTAAGACAAAAAATATGAAAAACAGATTTTTAATACTAACCACGGTGATTCTGTCGTTGATCTTTTCAGCATGCAGCACCACCACATTCGACAGTGATTACAAAAAAGAGTTCAACTTTTCAACGCTGAAAGTTTTTACTATCTATCCAAGCACTGCCCTTAAGAGTAAATCTCCTCTTATTGCATCGGCACTTGGATCATTGATCGATTCCTCTCTCATTAAAAAAGGCTACAGTCGTGGTGCAGAAGTGCACGATTTTGTTGTGACTTTTTATACAGAGACTGAAATTGAGACATCTTATGGTAGTGTAAACTTTGATCGGTGGAAAGGTTTCTGGTCAACAAAAGAGGAACCCCTCTTCGCTGCAAAAGGATTGATTGTCATCGATATTATTGATGGTAACACCGGTGATGTAGTTTGGAGAGGTTGGGACAACCAGCTTGTTGGACGAGAAGAAGACCCAAAAGTGGTTATGCGTAATACTGTTGAACGAATACTCACACTGTTTCCACCACAAAATTAAGGAAAATAATATGCACAAATATCTGATTCTTATTTTATTCTCACTGCTCTTAACCGTGGTTCCGCAGAATAAAAAAAACAAAAATGGAACTGATAAAAAGAATACTGAAACTACCATAGAATTAAATTATCCGGCAAATTTTGATGATGCAAGTGTACCCAAAGAGATTAAAAAACTCCTTAAAAAACCTTTGTACACTTTCAACGAAGAAGATATTGATCTTTATCTGGGATTTTTGAAAACAAATATTCCAAATCTTAGAGACAGAATACAGTTTCTTGCCCGTCAGAACATGGGTCAGAATTATAATATTTATTTGTTGGGTGAGTTCCCTTTCGAAATCAAAGATAAACAACCACTTTACAATCTTAAACAGAGTGATTGTGTTGTTTTTGCAGAACATATTTATGCAATGTCTTTAAGCAGCAATTGGAAAGAGTTTTTTGCGATGCTTCAGCGGATCCGTTATAAAGACGGTGAAATTGGCATGCTCACAAGGAACCATTATACTGAAGCTGACTGGGTGAAAAACAATACATGGCTCATCACCGAAATTACGAATGAAATTGGCGGAGATGCGGTTGCAAAAACTTCTTCTGAGATCGACAGAGCTAAATTCTTTAAAAAACATGGCATTGGCCAAAACATTCCCAAAGAAAAGATAAACTGGACATATATTCCCGGAGATTCGGTATATAAAGTGCTTCCATATCTGAAAACGGGAGATTTTGTTAATATAGTTCGGGCTTATCCCGCAAGTGAACCATGGGTTGGGCATGTGGGACTAATCTCGGTTGAGGAAAATGGAACTGTAAATTTTATGCATTCTGCAGATCCTGTGGTTAAAACACAGACTCTTCAATCATATTGGGATGATTTTAAGGCGAAGCCAAAAAAGAAAAACGGATGGCAGTTCCTGGGGTTCCGCTTCTACAGATTAAACGAAAATGCAATGGAAAATCTTAAAAAAATCGATGGACCGAGAGCACCAAAACTAACCATCTATGGGAATTAATTTTATTACAACGTCAATTAGCAGGAGTTTAATGTGAGGATAGGATTTGTAGGACTTGGTAAAATGGGAGCCAACATGGTCGAGAGACTTTTGCTTGGTGGTCATGAAGTGGTGGCTTACAACCGATCAGAAGGAAAGGTTTTAGAAGCTGTCGCAAAAGGGGCTATTGGATCAACTTCAATTGCAGACCTGTGCGGCAAGCTTGAAGGAAGAAAAGTGGTCTGGTTGATGGTCCCGTCGGGGCAGGCAGTTGATGACAATATTGCAGAAACTGTTAAATATCTCAATCCCGGTGACATCATCGTTGACGGTGGAAATTCTTACTGGAGAGACACTCAGGCAAGAAGTAAAAAAGTTGCGGAGTTGGGATTTGAATATCTCGACTGTGGAACAAGTGGAGGAGTCTGGGGACTTCAAAACGGTTATTGCCTGATGTATGGTGGTAAAAAAGAAGCGATTGATTTTATTTTACCGGTTCTTGAAACACTTGCACCGGTGGGTGGACATACATATTGCGGTGAAAGTGGTGCCGGGCACTTTGTTAAAATGGTGCACAATGGAATTGAATATGGTATGATGCAGGCTTATGCCGAAGGTTTTGAAATAATGGAAAAATCGCCATTTAACATCGACCTCGAAAAAGTAACGGGTATTTGGCAACATGGAAGTGTTGTCCGTTCATGGCTTCTTGATCTAGCAAATCTTGCATTTAAAGAAGATCCAAAACTTGAAAATGTAAAAGATTATGTAGCTGACAGCGGTGAAGGCAGATGGACAGTTCAGACAGCAATCGACTTTGATGTGCCGGCTCATGTAATCACCACATCGCTGTTTAACAGATTTCAGAGCAGGCAGAATGAAAGTTTTGCAATGAAGACTCTTTCTGCTTTAAGGAATAAGTTTGGTGGCCACGAAATGAAAACGAAGGAGTAAAATCCGGTGCCAACTGACCAGATATTAGTTATCTTTGGTGCTTCAGGTGATCTCACAGAGAGAAAGCTAATCCCCGCACTTTTTGCCCTAAAACAGAGGGATCTGCTTCCCGCGAATTTTGCTGTTCTTGGAACCGGCAGAACTGAGATGACTGATGAGCAATTCAGGAAAAAGATGGATAAAAAAGGGGAGGGGTATGACCGTGAATTCATTAAAATGCTCCATTATATCTCCATCGATCCGCAAAATCCTGAAAATTATTACCAACTCCGGGAGAAGTTACGGCATCTTGATCACGGTTTTAAGGTAAAAGGTAACTATATATTTTACCTCGCAACACCACCTTTGTTATACGACACAATTGCCGAAGGTTTGGCTGCGGCAGGGTTAAATCACAATGAGTCAGGTACAGGATTAAAAAAGCTGATAATTGAAAAACCATTTGGTTACGACCTCGCATCAGCACAAGCGCTGAATCAGAAACTTCGTCACTATTTTGATGAAAATCAACTTTATCGTATCGATCATTATCTGGGAAAAGAGACTGCACAGAATATTCTTGTGTTTCGTTTTGCAAACGGCATATTTGAACCACTTTGGAATCGTAATTATATCGACCACATCCAGGTGACCTCATCAGAAAGTATTGGTGTTGAAAATCGTGGCGGTTATTATGACACTGCCGGTGCATTGCGGGATATGGTTCAAAATCACCTTCTTCAACTTGTGGCACTCGCCGCGATGGAGCCCCCTGCAGGTTTTGACGCTGATTCCATCAGAAATGAAACTGTAAAAGTTTTTCAATCGATAAAACCACTTTCTCCTGCGGATATACGGAAAAATGTTATCCGAGGGCAGTATATCGGATCGAAAATTAAAGACGAGAAAATTAAAGCCTATCGTGAAGAAAAAGCTGTTCCTCCCGATTCGCGTACCGAAACCTTTGTTGCTCTTAAATTTTATATCGATAACTGGAGATGGGGCGGTATTCCATTTTACATCAGAACAGGGAAACGGCTTCCAACTCGCGTTACTGAGATTGTTGTTCGTTTTAAGAATACACCTCACCGTTTGTTCAGAAGTATTTTTGACGAGGAGGCAGGCACAAATCAACTTATAATCAGAATCCAACCCGATGAAGGAATTTTGTTGAGGTTCTCCCTCAAACAACCGGGTGCTGGTTATCAGGTTAAAAATGCTTCTCTCGATTTTCATTATTCGAGTCTGTCAGACGGAAAACTTCCCGAAGCCTATGAAAGATTGATCTACGATTGTATGATGGGTGATTCCACACTTTACACTCGTGGTGATGCTCTGGAGGCCTGCTGGAAGTTTATCGATCCCCTGCTTGAAGCCTGGAAAAAAGACGAAACAATCAAAGTTTACGGGTATCCTTCGGGAACCTGGGGACCTGAAGAAGCAGATGCACTGCTTCATTCAAACGGACAGACCTGGCGATATCCGTGCAAAAATCTGACTGATGACGAAAATTATTGTGAGCTTTAGATGCAGGATGTAATCAGGATTTATCCCGATCCCGGGATGACGGTTAGCGCATGTGTCGCCTTTATAGTCAGGAAAATTGAAGAGATTCTCGAAACAAAGGAATATGTTTCAATTGGACTTTCCGGCGGGAGTTCTCCAAATATGCTTTTTTCGTTACTTGCCCAAGAGTATCGGGAGGAAGTTGCCTGGGGCAAAATAAAGTTCTTTTGGGTTGATGAAAGATGTGTGGCACCCGATGATCCGGAAAGCAATTTTGGGACAGTAAAAAAACTTTTACTCGACCCTCTTAAAATCCGGGATGAAAATATATTTAGAATATTTGGAGAAAATGACCCTTTAGCGGAAGTTGAAAGATATTCAGAACTGCTCGAAAAAGAGTTGGGTTCCGAGGTCAGATTTGATATCTGCCTGCTTGGAATCGGGACGGATGGACACACAGCTTCGATCTTTCCTGCAGATATCAAATTAATGGAAAGCAAAAAGTTTGTTGTGAATACTGTTAACCCAAACACGGGACAAAACAGGATTACCGTAACGGGCAGACTTATTAACAATTGTAAAACAGTGATATTTTTGGCATACGGCAAAGAAAAAAAGGAAGTACTCGACGGGATATTAAACCATAAAAAAAGAGAACACTATCCGGCAGGACTCGTGTTTAATGCAAGGTTTGGTGTTTACTGGTATCTTGATTCGGCTGCCTACCGATTGCCTTAAGAATTAATAAATATTAGTAATGGAGAAAAAATGATTTTGGCTTGCGACGCAGGAGGAACAAAAACCGCTCTTTCTGTTTTTTCGATTGAAGGTAAAAAATTAAAACCTCACAAAAGTGAACGATATGTAAGTAACGAGTTTAGCAGTCTTGAAGAGATGATATGCGACTTTTTAAAGGATACAGGTTATGACATTCAGACAGGCTGTGCGGGTGTTCCGGGTCCGGTGGTTGATGGGATAAGCAATTCCACAAACTTAACCTGGGCAATGGATGAAAATAAAATTGCTAAAGCAACAGGGATACCAAACTTCAAATTAGTGAATGATCTATATGCTCTCGCTTCAGCTGTTCCTTTTTTGGATGAAGAGGATATTCTTACTGTATATGAGGGAGCCGGTCCCAAATTGGATGGAGTGAAAGCTATACTTGCACCCGGTACAGGCTTGGGGCAGGGGTTTCTTGTTCCTCTTGAAAATGGGAAATTTAAAGTGATCCCTTCTGAGGGGAGTCATGCAGATTTTGCCCCAACCGATGATCTTCAGGTCGAAATGCTAAAATTTATGCGGGCAGAATATGGCAGAGTAAGTATTGAAAGGGTGGCTTCGGGATTGGGACTTAAAGCGATATTCAAATTTCTGAATGACACAAAACTTGCAGTACCCGGAGATGAATTACTTGAAGCTATAAAAACAGAGGACATGGCCGCAATGATTTCAAAATTTGCCCTTGAGGGTGAAGATGAGTTTGCGGTTCTTGCTCTTGAAATTTTTACGAGGGTTCTCGGCTCACAAGCGGGTAATCTTGTACTTACTCTAATGGCAACAGGAGGAGTTTATCTTGGCGGGGGAATACCACCAAAGATAGCATCTAAATTTATGGAGGGTTCTTTTGTTGAATCGTATATCAACAAAGGAAGATTGAGTTATATCGTAAAAGATACACCGGTCTATTTGATCAAAGACAGCAATGCAGGGCTAAACGGAGCTGCTTTTATTGCAGCCGGACTTGTCTGAAAACTTTAAAAGGATTTGAAAATGAGCAAAATTGAAAAATTAGCAGAACTTGGTCAGTCACTCTGGCTCGATTTTATCAGCCGTGATTATATCTCAGGCGGCAAACTTCAAGATATGATCAAAGATGGATTAAGAGGCATCACCTCAAATCCAACTATTTTTGACAAAGCGATTGCAGGAAGCAATTCATATGATTCCGAAATAGCAGAACTGCTGGCAAAAGGTTCATCCACTCTTGAAATATATGAACAGCTGGTTATCAGAGATATTCAAACAGCATGCAAAATGATGTTTCCTGTTTATGAACGAACCAAAGGACTCGATGGCTATGTAAGTCTTGAGGTTAATCCAAAACTCGCTTATGAGACCGAAGGAACAATCGCTGAGGCGGTCAGACTCTATCAGACTGTTGGAGCTCCAAACCTTATGATTAAGGTTCCTGCAACCAAAGAGGGGATTCCGGCTGTGAAAGAATTGATCTCACATGGAATTTCCGTGAATGTAACCCTGATTTTTTCAATTGAAAGTTACATCGAAACAGCGAAGGCATTTATTGAAGGTCTTGAAATCCTGAAAAAGAATGGTGGAGATGTTTCAAAAGTTGCTTCAGTCGCATCATTTTTTGTAAGTAGAGTTGATTCAGCATGTGACTCAGCACTTGACAAGGTTGGAAACAAAGACCTGCAAGGGAAAATTGCCGTTGCCAATGCAAAAATAGCATTTAAGGAGTTTAATAATTTATTCTCAGGAGAGAGGTGGAACAATCTGCTTTCTTCAGGGGCAATGCCTCAGAGAGTACTTTGGGCGAGCACAGGGACAAAAAATCCCGCATACTCAGATGTTCTGTATGTTGATGAATTAATTGGAAGTCCAACTGTAAACACGATGCCTCCTGCAACAATCGAATCATTTCTTGATCATGGAAAACTCGCTGTCACCCTTGATAAGGGAGTTGATGAAGCTGAAGCGCAGTTTGAGGCACTAAAATCAGCAGGAGTCAACATTGATGAGATCACTACAAAACTCCAGATTGATGGAGTAAAATCGTTTGAGGATTCATTTGATTCGCTTCTTGGATCAATAGAAAAAAAAGCTCTTGTAATTTTACGGAAGAATAATGAATTCAACTTGTATCCCACCGTTTTGAAAGAATCATACGATTCGATGCTCGGTGAGCTTAACAAAAACGAAATTCCAAAACGAATCCATGACGGTGATTTTACTGTTTGGAGCAATTCTCCTGTTGAGATATCCAATCGTTTAGGATGGTTACAAAGTCCGATTAACACACTTAATTCTCTTGACGAAATTAATGATTTTGTTGCCGGGGTTAAAAAAGAAGGTTTCACTAACGGACTGCTTCTCGGAATGGGTGGGTCATCACTTGCCCCCGAGGTTTTTAGTCAGGCGTTTGGAAAAGTTGATGGTTTTCTCTCTTTGGAGATACTTGACAGCACACATCCTGCTGCGGTACTCGAAAAAGAGGCAAAACTTGCAGATAAAAAGACCCTCTATATTGTTTCCACTAAATCAGGTGGAACTGTGGAAACACTCTCTTTTATGAAATATTTTTATACTTCAGTTGCAGCAAAACTGGGAAAAGTTGAAGCTTCAAAAAGATTTGTTGCGATAACCGACCCCGGCAGTGGACTCGAAGAGATGGCAAAAGAACTTGGTTTCCGGAAAATATTCCTGAATGATCCCAACATTGGCGGCAGGTATTCAGCACTTTCACTTTTTGGAATGGTGCCTGCAGCTCTAATGGGAATCGATATAAAGGATATTCTGAATAAAACAATGTTAATGGCCTCAGAAGCAAAGATGTCCGGTGGAACACCTGCAAAACTGGGTGTTCTTCTTGCCGCAGGAGCAAATCTGGCTTATGACAAAGTAACTTTTATTTCGCCAGGTGTTTATTCTTGTTTTGGACCCTGGGTTGAACAATTGATAGCAGAAAGTACCGGAAAAACCGGAAAGGGTATCCTTCCGGTTGAAGGTGAAAAAATACTAAACCCTGCAGATTATGCAGGGGACAGGATTTTTGTTTACCTGTCTGATAAAAAATCAGGTGAAGAGAAAAGTAAATTTGATGCACTTGTTGCCGCCGGACATCCGGGAGTTGAAATAATCATCCCTGATAACACTTATATTGGCTACGAATTTTTAAGATGGGAGGTTGCCACTGCCATTGCCGGTTGGGGAATGAAAATTCAGCCATTTGATCAGCCTGATGTTGAATCTGCAAAGATATCAGCAAGAGCTGTGTTGAAAAAATTCAAAGATGAGGGTAAACTTCCCGATCCTGAGGTGGTTTTTGAAGAAAATGGAATAAAAGTAGTGGCTAATGTTTCCGCTCGTGCGATTAAACCGGCAATTGTCGAATTTATGAAGAAGATGCATGAAGGCAACCCCGGAGACGATCATAGAAGTTATCTGTCAATTCAGGCGTATGTTAAAGCATCACCTGAGACCGAAATTCTTTTACAGGAACTTAGGTGTCGTTTCCAAAGTATATACAAAATTGCTGTTACTACAGGCTACGGACCACGCTTTCTTCATTCCACAGGTCAACTTCACAAAGGAGACTCGGGTCACGGAATGTTTATTCAGATAATCGCCGGAATAGATGACGATTGTTTTATTCCCGACGAAACCGGGAAACCTGAAGGAGCCATGTCATTTGGAACACTCGTTGTAGCTCAAGCCATGGGCGATCGGGATGCCCTTGTTGGAAACGGAAGAGCAGTATTTACACTGTTTGGAGGTAAAAATCAGACAGAGGTACTTCGTCAAATAATAGATGTTGTCTGATATTGGAAAATAATGAGGCCGGTGAATGAAGCCGGTCTCATCAATTTGTAGTAATATTTCTACAAAAAATTGGTTTGATAACAGTTAAATGTTTGTTTTTGATATTAAATTATATTTTATTTGCTCAGATAAAAAAGAGAATTAGTGAAAATAATGTCACTTTTTGAACGTGAGGGCAGACTGAGTAGCACAAGATTACCATTTTTCATTGTGTTACTGTCTTTAATGTTCCTCCAGACTGGTGTTTATGGACAGGCAGATCTTCTGTCGTCGGGCCCAATGCCGTGTTATTCTGAAAAAAGAGAAGTTTTGATTTGGCTGCAAACCAGATCGGCTTCAAAAGTTTATTTAATCTATAATAATTCTAAAAATCCTTCCGAGACTTTCGAAACTTCATCTATAAATACAGAGGCATCAAACGGATTTACTGCTCAATTTTATATTCAAAGACTTGAACCGGGAAATACTTACACATATGATGTTTTTGTTGATGGGAAAAAGGTTGAAAAACCATACAAGTTTTCCTTTAAAACTCAGAAGTTATGGGAGTGGCGTGAAGATGCCCCCGATTTTTCTTTTATAACGGGTAGTTGTGCATATATAAATGATGAACCTTATGACCGACCGGGCAAACCCTATGGCGGGCAGTATGAGATATTTAACTCGATAACTGCAAATAAGGGTGATTTTATGCTCTGGCTTGGGGATAATGTTTACCTTAGAGAAGCTGAGTGGTCAACCCGTGACGGGATGATTTATCGATATACACACTCGCGCTCGAACAAGGAAATGCAGGAAATGTTATCATCGATGCATCATTATGCGATCTGGGACGATCATGATTATGGTAACAACGACAGTGATAGAGGATGGCGAAACAAGCAGGATGCTCTTGATGTATTTAAAATGTTTTGGGGAAATCCGGGATATGGAATTGACGGTAAACCAGGTGTAACCACTTCATTTAACTATTCGGATGTCGATTTTTTCCTGCTTGACAACAGATATAACCGAACACCGAATGATCGAAAAAACGGTGACCGTACGATTCTTGGAAAAGATCAACGAGAGTGGTTGATCGATGTTCTTTCAAGCAGCAAAGCAACATTTAAAATAGTGTGTATGGGTGGGCAGTTCCTTAACTCTACAAAAGTACTCGAGAATTATGCAAATTATGAGTTGGAGAGGCAATGGATACTCGATCAACTTGAGCTTGAGAAAATAAATGGAGTCATTTTTCTTTCCGGTGATCGCCACAGTACCGAGTTGGATATCATGCCGAGAGAAAAATCTTATCCGTTGCACGAGTTCACAATATCCTCTTTAACAGCGGGTCCAAGCAATTATGCTGTGAAGGAAAACAATGTTTACAGGCAGGAGGGAACGCTTGTAACTGAACGGAATTTTGCCAGGATTTCAATCTCGGGCAAAAAAAGGGAACGAATTCTGAAATGCACTGTTTACAATGTAGCAGGGGAAGAGAAATGGTCGTATACAATCAAAGAATCCGACTTAAAATACCCGGGAAAATAAAACAGTGAAATTGTGATAATTGTCACTAATACTTAAATTATGGAGAAAACTTGATATGGGTCATAATATTTTACACTTTACAAAGGTATTTTTACATCGTGAATTTAATAAAAATCTAATTTGAACCTATGAAATCAAATTCTACCAAGAACAAAACGGCTTATCCTTACGAGAGTTACGACTCGACTGTAAGCGACGGAATCCCGGTTGAGAATATAATGCTCGACTACAGGATTGCCAATACTGTTGGTTCGATGGCATTAAATTTCATCAGGCAACATGTTAGTCTCGCCAATCCCGGCACAAAAGTTTTACATACTTCCTCAAAGTTTAATGTTGAATCACTTTCAGAAGATGAAATTAGTGATTTTGTAAATATTCGAACTCTCAATCATATCCGTTATTTAAACAAATTTTTTGAAGCTGTTAATCGTAAGATTCCCGAGAATGGTGTGTTCATCGGCACTTTTGAGACTTACGGACAAAGAAGACGAAGGATATTCAGCAAATATGACAAATGGCTCGCTGCTCCGATATATTTTGTTGACTTTATGTTTCATCGTGTGTTTCCAAAAGTAAAAATAACGCGCAAGATTTACTTTTTCCTTACCGGAGGCTCAAATCGGGTTTATTCCCTTACGGAAGTTTTGGGGAGGCTTGTTTCCTGCGGTTTTGATATAGTTGATTACAAGGCATTTGAAGAGCAGACCTATTTTGCTGTTAAAAAGATTTCCGATCCGGAATATAATGAAGAGCCGTCGTATGGCCCTTTGTTCAGGATGAGAAGAATCGGTAAAAATGGCAAGGTAATTCATGTGTATAAGTTCAGGACGATGCATCCCTATTCCGAGTATCTTCAGAGATATATTTTTGAGAAGAACAGCCTTCAAGAGGGTGGAAAAATCAAAGATGATTTCCGGGTGACTTACTGGGGTAGAATTATGCGCAAGTTGTGGATAGATGAGCTTCCGATGTTTATCAACTTTTTTAAGGGAGACCTTAAACTGGTGGGTGTTCGTCCACTAAGCACTCATTATCTGAGTCTTTATGATGAAGAATTGCGAGAGATGCGGTTAAAACACAAACCCGGTTTATTACCTCCGTTTTATGCAGATCTTCCTAAAACACTTGAAGAGATTATCAATTCAGAAAAAAATTACTTAAATGCGTATGAAAAATACGGTTTAATCACTGATGTGAAATATCTTACCAAAGCGCTCTATAATATTTTGATAAAAAGAGCGAGAAGTAACTAAGACTTCTGACCGGTGGTGCAATTGAATTACGGCGTACTTATGAGTACGCCTTTTTTATTTTAAATATATTATATTACGGCGTTATAATTTTAATTAATTTAATTCACAAAATCAAGGAGTATTCATGAAAAAGATATATACATTTCTTTTCATATTAACATTTGTTTCACTGACTTTTGGTCAGATTGTTCCTAAATTTGGATTGGGTATTAGTGGCGGAGTTGCAATACCTTCCGGTGATATGGGCGATATCTACAAAACGGGTGTTGGCGGAAGTCTTACACTGGTTTTACCGTTGCCGATTCCGATTGAATTATCAGCTTCTGTTGGTTATTACTCATTTAAATTCAACAACGACTATTTTGCAACTCAGTTGAAAACAGGTACCGGTTCAACAGTGGCTGTTGATGTTGATGCACCCTTAAATCTGATTCCATTGACCGTGAATGCAAGATACTACTTTGTACCTGTTGCAATTCGCCCTTACGGTGAAGTGACCCTCGGGGTTGGTATTGCATCATCAAAAAATGTTTTTCTTGAGTCAACTTCAGGGAACTCGATGTCTATAAAAACTGAAGAAAAATCAGAGACAAAACAATATTTTTCAGTTGGAGCAGGTGTTCTGATTGGTGTAGGACTTGTTGCTGATCTTGATGTAAACATTCGTTATGCTCTTCTTGGACAGGAATTCAGTCAGATGACAGCAACTTCCGGTTCTGTAACTTATTCCTCCTCAACAGGATCCTATCTCGGGATCAACGCAGGTATCAGGCTCAAATTATAAAAAAAATCCCGGTATTCCTCCCACAAGGGAGGAATGCCCGGGATGAGCTGTTATATACTTCCCAAGTTTACTTGAGGAGAACCATCTTCTGAGTACTGATGTACTTACCACTTGATAATCTGGCAAAATAAACACCACTTGCAAGTTTCGACCCATCGAAATTGAAAGTATAGAGGCCGGTATTCATCTTCCCATTTACCAAAGTCTGAACAAGTTTCCCATTGCTGTCGAATACATGTAGAGTAACATCTCCATCATTTGGCAAAGAGAACGAAATTCTGGTTGTTGGGTTAAACGGATTGGGATAATTCTGTTCCAATTTAAACTCAAATTTTGATGTATTAAACTCTTCGATAGAAGTTGGAACCATTCCAAGCTTTGTCATTTGATCCGCGGTCAATGGATTGGTGTACATCATATTAGAGCCATCAGGTGTGTCTTCTCCGATAAGACCCCAGTTTTTAGACGGAGCAACCGGATCGCCAGTGTTTCCAAGATAGGTGATGAAGTCCATTTTAAATGTCTGCATATAATTATTTGGAATTGGAATAACACCTTTAAGGTTTGTAATAGTGCTATCGGCAGGGTTAAAGGTAACAAACTTTATCTTGCCGGTGTTGTTAAATTCAGTGATAGCAGGAATTGAGCCACCAAAGTTAGCATGGCAATCGGCACAAACTCTTGCACCGGTCTTCACGATTGTATGAGCAGAATAAACACCAATTGCAACAAAGGATTTATTAGCCTGGTAAGTAAGGCTTTGCATTGAGCCAACACCCACTTTACCGTCTTTAACACGATTTACAAGAAATACAAAATCTTTTAGTTGTGCACGGGGTCTTTTTAAATGGTGTTCAACTTGAGAATCAAAATGGCAATTGTAACATGTTATGGCGGTTTTTGCGTGACAAGAACTGCAATGAAGAGCTCCATTATGTGGATCGTAAGCTGCATGTCCTGCAGGAAGCGTAGGGTGGCATCCGGCATTAGAACAATCAGTTTTTATTGCTCCGGGTTGTAACATCGAATTGTATGATGTTCCATCACCGTGCATATCCTGTGTTCCATGGCAATCCCAGCATTTCATTCCGGCTGTTCTGTGAACATCAGTGTATCCCATCGTAATTTCAGTGCTTTGGCGCGAATGGCAACTGCGGCATTGAGATTCTTTAATGGAGTCAGGGTTGAAAAAACTGTTTGTAGGGTGACAATCGACACAGGAAGGGTCGTAGGTGCCGGTGTAGGCAGTGCCGTCTGCATTGGCAGAGCCATGGCATCCCTCACATTCGAGATTAGGGTGTGTGCCCGGCACGCCGGTCAGTCCTTCAAAACCGCCATTAGCGGTGGAATACCAGAAGTATTTGCCGGCGCGGGTTTTATGGAGTGAGGTGCCAAAATTCGCTGGCTGTGAAAAGCCATCGACAACAAGAAACAGTAATAAAGCTACCGAGAATAAAACAGTAGTAGTTTTCATAGAGATCTCTCCGCTGAGTTGATCGTTAAGTTATTGTTTATATAGTTATGTATTAGTTCTTTAAACTCTTGAATTTGTGGAATTGAATTGAATGATGTAAGCATACTGAGGTAGTATAAAGACTTTTCGATACTGCAATAGAGCCACAAAATTGACATCGAAAGGATAGTGGATTCGTTTTCGGGAGAATATCCGGGTCGGGATTCGAGTTGACAAATCAGATCGCGGCAAGGGCAGTCCTCGGCATCGACATCTGTTTTTATAATAAAATCGGGATTTTCTTTTAGTATGGTCAGGAGATGTTTAAGCGCTGCCTCGGATTCCCCAAGAAAAATTTCACAAAGGATCAATTTCTTTATTACTCGCAGTTCACTGCGTAGCGGTTCGGGGAGGGCAAAAAAAGTGGCCTTCGCACTTTCATAATTTCTAACTAAAAAATAGTTGTTTGCTAACATCTCTGACATGTTGGTTTATATGCAAAAACCTTGCCGAAGAGAAAACGTCCAATTTAGTCAGAAAGCGGGGTTTGGATTTGGAACAGAATGGAACAAAATGTTCCAGATGGAACGAAGGAAGGAGTTAACTAAATTAAATATAATAAGTTAGATGAGAAGGAACAAAATGTTCCAAAAATGAAACATTTTATTCCGAGAGGATATCAAGCTCTTTCATTTTTCGCCAAAGGGTGGTTCTTCCCATTCCCAGTTCAGATGCAGTTTTTCCCTTATTCCAGCGATGTTTTTCGAGCACAGAGATTATAGTGCTTCTTTCGCCGGAGTTTGCGAGAATGTTTTTTATAAATCTGTCGTGGACCCTGGGAGAGGGTGGATTAACACTCCGTAGGCTCTCGGGTATTTTTGAAGCACTGATTTTGTTTTCTCTTTGTGATCTGACAAAAAGATATTCCATTATATTTTCAAGTTCTCTGATATTACCCGGCCAGTTGTAGCGCATTAAAATATCAAGAGATTCGTCGTCAATTGTTTTTTCACCTGAATTAAAAATTTTTGCAAACTTTTTGAGAAAGTGGTAAACGAGTAGAGGGATATCGTCGGTTCTTTCTCTGAGAGGTGGAACGACTATTGGAATTACATTCAGTCTGTAGTAGAGGTCTTCTCTTAGGTTCCCTGATTTAAGAGCTTTTTCGATATCAATATTTGTAGCGGCAATTATTCTTACATCAACCTTTCGCGTTACTGATTCACCGAGCCTTTCAAATGTACCTTCCTGCAAAACTCTGAGGAGTTTAATTTGCATATTTAGTGGAATTTCAGCTATTTCATCAAGGAAAAGAGTACCACTGTCAGCAACTTCAAATCGTCCAAGCCTGTCACGATGAGCATCGGTATAGGCACCTTTAACATGTCCAAAAAGTTCACTTGCGAGGAGATTGTCGTGGAAAACTGAACAAGAAACTTTAAGATATGGTTTGAATCTCCTTTCAGACAGGAGTTGAATGGCATTGGCAACCATCTCTTTCCCGGTTCCCGATTCTCCCCTGATAAAAACGGGTGCGTTACTTCCGGCTACATCCTCAATGAGAGAAAAAATCTCCCGCATTGGTTGAGATTTTCCTACAATGCCATGGAAGTCGGTACCGTCCACCAATTCCCTTTGAAGTTTTTCTATTTCTGAAACGGGTGTTACGGATATTATCCCTCCATCAGGTTCACCATCTTCATTTTTAAGAAGTGATGCCGACATTTTAACCTGTTTAAGTTCGCCATTTTTTGCACATATATCAGAATAATAGTCCGTTATTTTCTTTTTAGTCTCAAGCACCATGAGAAGGGGGCATTGAGAACAACAATTGGAGGGTTTAAATACACGTTTGCAGATTTTATCGAGGACTTCATCTTTGGAGTAGCCGGTCAGTTCGGAGGCAGCGTCATTAAAATATTTAATCCGAAGGTTTTTGTCAACGGTAAAAACTGCCTCACTGATAGAGTTGAGTATTTGATCTCTTAAATGATCCATAATTATGTATTCAAACTTCTGATATTAAAAATGGTTTTAACTGAGTTTTGGATTGCATCTTTGAATTTTTGTAATATTACAGGTTTGTTAAAAAGCTCTTCCACACCGGCTTCCTTGTAAGCAAGTTGTTCACTTTTCCCAAGATTATTTCCCAGAATAATTACCGGTATTTTTGATCTTTCAGGTATGGCTTGAACTTTTTTAATCAGGTCAAGACCGGTTCCATCCGGGAATGCATGTCCACTGATAATCACAGCGGGCACACTAATCTGAATCTCAGCAACAGCACTTTCTATATCCTTAAATTGTTCAATCTCGTAACCGCGGGCAAGGTTGCCAATAATTTTTGTGTATAAAACCCTGTCTGTGGGGCTGCTTTCAACAAGAATAATTTTTGAAGAAGCTGCCGGGATTGTGAAAATAAAACTGGTTCCAACACCCGGGGTACTTTCGAGGTCAATGGTGCCTCCATGTTTTTCCAATATTTCTTTCACGAGGCTCAATCCAAGTCCGGTACCCTTCTCGCCGGCTGTACCCACCGTTGTAAATTTGGTGTCCACTTTAAAAACTTTTGGAATATCCTCTGCCCTGATGCCAACTCCCGAATCTTTAACAAACACTTCGAGGAATCTCCCATTTATCCGACCGGTAATGCCTGCGGAGATTCTGCCCCCTGCGGGGGTGAATTTGATGGCGTTAGAGAAAAGATTGTTGAACACTTGTAAAATTAGATTCTGATCCACAAAAACAGTAATATCGTCCGGAACATCATTTATCAGATTAATCGACTTTTGGAGCGCGGTTCCCGAGACGGCCGAGAACGATTTACTTACAATCAGATTCAGATTTTGTTTTACGGGTTCAAATTTCATTCTTCCTGTCTGCAGTCTGGTCCAATCGAGCAGTGAATTCACAAGCCCCAGCATAATTTTTGTTGAATCCTGAATGTAGGAAACATATTTTTTCATCTCATCAGGATTCATATCTTCCGAAAGAAGAAAATCGGTAAACCCAAGGATAGAACTGAACGGGGTTCTCATGTCGTGAGATATAATAGAAATAAAACGGTCTTTAGCTTCATTCAGGCTTTTGAGATTTTCAGTGGATAATCTGATCTCCTGCTCTGCCTGTTTCTGTTTAGTGATATCAGAAACCAGTCCAAACATTTTAATAATTTTATCACCATCTCTGACAACTGTGATTTTGTTTCTTATCCAAATGGCAAGCCCGTTTCTTGTAAGAATTCTTACTTCGATTGAACCGCTGTTTTTATATTTGTTTCTGAAAAGATTTTTGAGGTCTTCAAAATATTGTTGAATATCTTCGGGGTGGATAATCTTAAACCAGAACTGATTGTTACCAACAAAATCCTTAATTTTATATCCGGTCATCGCAACAAAAGATGCTGTAACAAATACAGGTTGCAGGACGCCACCAACCCGTTCGGAAACCCACAAAAAATCGTCGATGTTTTCAGCTATACTTCTGTATTTTGCTTCAGAATCTTCGATTAATTTTTGCGACATTCTGATTTGTGTAATATCTCTTACTATTAAAACTTTAAAAGTTTTGTTGTTAAATTCGAAAGAGGCGGTGGATACTTCAGCGAGAAATTTAGTTGAATCACTTTTTAAACCGTGAAATTCTTTACCTGAGTCCCCGGTGGAGAAATCCTCATCGGTTAATGTCTCATCTCCGGCAGAGAAGAAGTTGGAGATGGATCTACCAACAATTTCAAGTTCTGAATTGTAACCAAATATCCTGACGAAGCTGTTATTAATAAATATTACTTCCCCCCCTGTTTCCACTGCGATGCCGTCATTTGAAGTCTCAAAGATCGACTGCATAAGAAGAATATCCTGAGCGGCTTTTTCCTCCGCAGAAATATCCCTGATCAAACATCCAAAAGAGTCGAATAATCCTCCTTTAACCGAATTATAAACAAACATCACCTCTCCGGTAAACGATTTTCCCAAACCAACTTTGACAGGGAGTGTCTTTTTGATTTTACCTTTTTTTATAATCTCATCCAGATCAAATTCTTTTTCATCAAAGATGTCATACAGAGTGATGTCATTTCTACCCGGGTCGTATCCCATGGTTGAGTAAAATTTGAGATTTCCTTTGGTTATCCTTCCTTCAGAATCAAATGTACACACCAGGTCTTCAGTTGAATTCAACATTTCAGTTATCTGTTGGTAAGAGAGTTCCAGTTCTGATAACTTTTTTTCTTCTTCTTTTATGTCCCTGCAAATAACAATTGATTTGCCGACCGAATCGAAACTTCGTTTTACGATCCTAAATTCCCCATACCCTTTTTCTTCTTTTATCAGATATTCCGCTTTGAAAAATTTTTGACGATCAGTTAAGTCAAATGACGGGATAATATTTTTTACGGATTTGCCAAATACATCAATTTTTTTAACACCAAAAAAGGATTCAGCTTCTTTGCTCCAGCTTATGATGTTACCGGAGTCGTCAATTGAAAAAAGGGCGAGTCCACCTTCATCTGCAAGTGACGCAAATTCTTCAAGTTCTGCTATCTGATTGTTGAGGGCTTCTCTTTCACTAACCCGTGGGGTAATATCATCGATGATAAAGAGGAAATATTGTTTGGTTGTATGGTCTTCAAATGGTGTAATTCGAACGCTGAGGTGAAAAGTTTCACCACCTGTTTCGTGTGAAATCACGTGTTTAGCGCCATATTGAATTTTTTTGAGGATTTTTTTATCGAGGTTCGCCATTAATGAAAAAATATTACTTTTCAGGATATCTTTTTCACCGGGGAATAGGACGTTCATGTGCCTGCCACCGTAAAACGAAATCTCTCCTTTTTCAGTTGTCACAAAAACAGTGTCAAAAGTGGATGCCAGAATATCGCCTGAACGATCCAACGGGATGGAAGAGCGCATTTTTATTTCAGGAATGGAGCGCAGGTCTTCAACAACAATGATCCCTCCGGCGAGTTTATCACCATCAAAAACAGGGATGGCTTTTGCAACAATACTCATGTCACCGTTTTTCGAAAAGACTCTTTTTATCTCTTTTTCGAAGGATTGACCTTGCAGGATCGACTTAAACTCATGTCTAAGATCGATATTTGGGAAGAGTGAAATTTCTGACAGGTCTGTTCCGGTAACCTCATCTGGAATTTCATTATTAATTACACCCATTCGCAGAAGAGCAGGATTAACATATTTGACCAACAAATTGTTGTCAAATATCAATATCCCAACCGGAAGGAGCCCAACCGGAAAGTTTTCCTGAGATAAAATTGTGTTTTTTTTCTTTGCCATATTCACTGAGATTTTGATCTGCAATTTAAGATTTTAACATGAATAATATGTTGGGAACTTTATTTTACTTGTAAAAGTATAAAGAATTAGAAAGTAGTTTACTATTTGACTTGCATATAAATCAATTGTGAATTATTTTGATGTTGCGAACAAAATTAATTAGGTAAGGAAAACCAAATGAAAAAGTTGACATTATTAGCTGCTGTATTAATTCTTTTCTCGGCAGGAACCACTTTAGCACAGAAGGCGCCAAAAGACGCCAAGATTAAAATGTGCGGAAGTTGCCACAAAGAAGGCAAAAATAAGTTTGACGATTATAAAGCATGGCTCCAGACCAACCATGCCAAAGCTGCCGATGCTCTCGACAAACCAGAAGCAAAAGAGATTGCCGCAACCAATAAAATTGCAAATCCAAAAGAATCTGAGACTTGTTTGTCATGCCATCAGGATAAGATGTCCAAGGTTGAAAAATTTGACCCCAAAGATATTGACTGCATGAGCTGCCACAATACAGAAAGCAAAACTCATCCAATCCCTGAGAAAGTGACACATCCGTCAACCTCAAAAAAGGATGATGCAAAAAAAGATTAACAATTAAAGATTTTAATTGTGAAGAGGCTGTCTCTAAAGGGACAGCCTTTTTTTTGTTTTAAATGGAATAATGGGAGATAATGTCGTCGGTAAGTTTCACCGGCCTGCCGGTTGAGGTGGAGATGAGTGTATAGAAAAAGTCGCCTGTTGCAACAATTTTCATCGTTTTTTGATTGTAGATTACAAAATCAACTATACAGTTTGATCCACTGTATGAGTGGATACCTGTTTCTACGAGTGCCACATCGCCCATCACAAGTGATCTTTTATACTCAATTGTGGTTTTGGAAACAACCCATGTAAGACCACTTTTTACAAATTCGTCCATTGGAAACTTGTAATTGTTTTCCATCTGGTCGTATCTTGCAGCCAGAACATAATCGAGATATTTGGTGAAATGGACATGATTGTTCATATCAACATCATCGGGCCTGACCCTTATTTCAGTGCGAAAACGTGAAAATGGTTTTATTCTTCAGGCTCCGTAAGTTTGGGTGAATTATCGATATCCACCATTTTAACATCTTTAATGTAATCAGACATTTTTGGTTCCTGAATCTCTTTTAGTTGATCAAGTATAAAAGCGACATCATTAACGGCGGTATCAATATAATCGATTCTTTTGGAAATTGCCTCTTTTGAAAGCTCCTCCTTGTTGAGTTCCCTTTTAAGGGCGGAAACAGCAAGTTTGATAACAGTAAGAGGTTGTTTTATTTTGTGGTTCGCTGTAACTACTGTAGCTGCAAACATATTAAGTCGCTCAGATTCAATCATTTGTTTTCTGATTTCTCTGAACTTAAGCGCAGCGTGAATTCTGGCGATGATTTCGATTCTGTCGAAGGGTTTTTTTACATAATCGTGTGCACCGGCTTTTAGACCAATGGAAGTATCTTCTGCGGATACTCTGGCGGTTACCAGAATAATCGGAATGTCGGCAGTTTTTTCATCAGAACTTAGATGCTGACAAACTTCAAGCCCGTTCATGCCGGGGAGCATGATATCAAGCAGGATAAGATCCGGCAGATACTCATAAGCCATTTTCATTCCTGCTTCGCCGTCGTAAGCAAAAATGAAGTCATGTTTTTCTCTTTTGAGAATAGTTTCGAGGTATTTAATATTTTGTTCGTGGTCGTCGACCGCTAAAATCAAGCTCATTGAAATTCCACAAATTTGTGTTTTATAATATAATCATTCAGGTTGTTTTAATTCAATAAAATCGGCTCCACTCCCTTTTATCATCATAATTTTCACAATATTTTCATTGATTTCTGTGATGATACCATTCTTTACTTCATCTCCTGCACGCAAAATCTTTTGTTCATTAAATCTGATATGCTGGAAATAAGCATCTGCACCTTTAATCGATTTTAATTCATAATCTGCAAGATCAATCGCCGAAGGGTCTGAAAAATATCCGATATCCTCAATGAAGGGGAGGAAAAAATCGACTTGTTCAAAATAGATATCTTCTACTGCAGCAATCGGAGGGAGATAAAATCGACCTGCGGGGAGAAAAACCGATAAATTCAGGTCATATTCAACAAATGCAACACTCTGTTCTAAAACACCATAATATTTGATGTTTCCTGAAGAGAATCGCATCAGTTTTGGATAGTTTTCCATACTTGAAATAAACCCTGAAAGACCCAGGAAGGATGAACGCCCCTTTAAATTAAAATTTTTAACTTTTAGTCCCGGAAGAGTTGACTCATCCAATTCACTGATTGAAAATTGAAACCCTGTGGTCAGGGAAAGTTTGATGCTGTCGATCATCATTCGGAGCTGACGGAGTTCAATCGATTCAAAAAGAGTAAAGTTTATCCCGTCAGGATTATCAAGTGCTTTGTTGATCTTTTCTTCAGATAGTTTTATTACCTTACCGATATCATCTCCGGGGGATATTCCAAGAGTGGCAAATTCGTTTTTTATCTCTCTTCTCGCCGGGTTGATCAAGGCTATAAGAATAACGATCAGAACCAATCCCGTAGCAAGATAAATGACCGCCGGTTTAATATCTTTAAAGTACAATTTAAGGTTCATTTCACACCCCACGGAATTATAGCTTTAAAAGCGGTAAAATATTCTGTCCCGGTCTGCAAAGATTCTGAACTAAGGAGTTGGGAGCCTTTAAATTTTTCAAGAAAAGTTGAGATTACACCGGGGGAATCTGTGTATCCCCTTATGTAAATGTATTTATTTGGTTGAAGCGAAATTTTTGTTATTTGAATGTTTTTGTCGAGAGTGTAGTCCTCAATTATACCAATAAAACTTGACAATTCAACAAATTTAGCTCGGGTTGAATCGATCAATATCTTACTTTCCGGTATGAGTTTTATTTTCCCACCGTATTCATTAACCAGTTTAAATTGTTCCCTGTTTTTTATTTTATAGGTGTCAAGCTCTGATTGGGCTTCATTAAGGCTTATCAGATCAAACAGGGCATAAACAAAGTAGAGAAAAAGAAGAATAACCAAAACCAGAAAAGTCCGGTTGATTGTTTGAACTCTTCTTGTTTTAATATGATCTGCGGCGCGTTCCATTTCCTGCGCCGTAAGCAAACCCGGAATTGGCAACGATTTTGTGTAATATAAGTCGCTTACCATCTCACAAATATTAAAGACACCTTTATAGGATTTACCGTCCTCGGTATGCGCAGAGAGTAAAAAATTTTCTTCATGCCCGCAGGATATCATTGGGTTGTCTATCCCGGAAAGTACTTCATCAAACCTGAATGCGTAGGGATCAGAGGAAAAAGTGATCAAGTGGTCACAATCATCGTAGTTGTGAGTGGATTCAGCAAAATTGTCATAATCTATTAATCTTGCGGCTGCGAGACCTCGTCCCCTGAGTCGTGCTTCGAAGACAAGATCGTCGTTTCCGGAAAGGATGAAGGTTTTGTCATCCGGAAAAAATTTCAGGGTCTTTGAATAGTAGTGAAATAGAATTTCTATCGAAGCAAGGGACGAAATAATCACAGGATTTTTCACGCCCAAAGAGATTAAATAAGTGTAAAGATCATCTATTGTATCATTTGAAAATGTTATATTTTTTTCTTTATTTTTGCCGATGCAAAGAAGGGAAATATCCGGAATAACAACGATATTGCTTTTTTGGATTCTTTTCAGGATATCCGGTGGTAATTGTTTTGGAAAGATGGAGTGTGGAACCTGGTCTTCCAGTGGGTATATAGTAAAATTCTTGGTGTTCCTCTTCCTTTTTCCGGAGAGTAGATACACACCAAACACATGAGTGCCAAGAAAAATAACTGAAAGATTGTTCGTTTTTAGTTTCGGGGTCAATTTATTTTGATATCTTTATCACAGTTTTTATTAATTGATATTTATATCTTTGTATGTTAGATTCATAAAAAAAGTTTTTTCACAAATAATATTGCAAAATGAACAGTAAAATAAGACTTTTAGCCATTCTTTTAGTAGCCTCAACACTCTTTTTTGTCGGATGTACAAAAAAAGAGAAACCGGTTGAGACCCCGGACACCACTAAAGTGGTAACAGACACGACAAAACAGGTCGTTGACACCACAACTTTGAAGGATACTTCAAAAGTTGACTCCACTGAAGCAAAAAAAGAAATTTCAGTTGTTGGCACATGGCAAGGTAAAGTAGCCAATTATACCTCCACTCTGAGAGTCACAAATCAGAACGGGAACAATTTCAGTGGTACCATTGTAGTTAACTACAGAAATGTAGCTACACACAGTGTTATAGGTAGCGTAAATCCTGAAACCGGCGCTTTTTCAATGAGCGACAACGACCAGACCAGGTCAGCAGGTAATTATAATGGTCGAGTAGCGCCTAATGGCCGTTCGATTTCGGGTTCATTCACCGAAAAACGCGCTGGTGGAATAACCGTTACATTTAGTTTTAGTAAATAACAATAAAATCGGAGAAAAATCATATGACAAAAAGACTTATTTTTGCCACACTCACAATAGCACTTCTGGCAATCTTTACAGGTTGTGATAATAAAGAAACCAATCCACTTAATCCTGATACAGGAAAATTGTTCGTAACATCAACACCTACTAACGCAGATGTTTATGTTAATGGAACAAACAGAGGAAAAACCGGCGATTCTTTAACACTTAACGCAGGCACATACAGCGTTACCTTAAAGAAAACTCTTTACAAAGACACAACATTCAGTGTTACTGTTGTTGCAAATCAGACCGTCACAAGAAATATCACTTTAAAAGTAGCATCCTTTACAATATCTTCAACTCCTGCCGGAGCAAAAATTTATTTGAATGGAGTTAACACAGGTTCTGTAACCCCTGCCGGTATCACACTCGCATTGGGTACAAACACAATTACCCTTTCTTTGTCCGGATATAGTGACACAACATTCACAATTCCTGCAGATTCAGCTAATATTAGCAGATCGATTACTCTTGTCAAAATTCCTTTGGTTGAGTACACATCTGTTAGAATATATGAATCAAATTCAACAGCAGCAGTTCCAAGCGGACTTATCCTTTCATCAGGAAGGGCTTCACTCATCGGCTCAGGTACTTCAAAAGATTCAGTTGATATCTACTACAAAACCAATGGTTTCCTTGTAGCTTCAGCAAAAGATAACATCTTCAACCTGCCAAGAGAAACATTCTTTAAAGTTGGTGGTGGAACAACCATTACTGATGGCGAAGATTCACCTGCAAAAGATGCAACATGGACACTAAGTGTTGGTGACAGAGAAACCAATTATTTCTTCTTATACACAACTGATCAGCACTATGCCAAGATGAAAATCACAGGCTTTGGTGGTGGTACCGGTGTTTCTGATCCTTCTTATATCGAACTTCGCTGGTATTTCAACCAGACAAAGAACGACAGGAAATTCTAATCTGTTTGTAATATGAATTAAACATTCATAACACAAATATTGGAATAAATTTTGAGGCTGTCTCTTATGAGACAGCCTTTTTTTTGTATTTTTGAATTCAATTTAATGCAGAGTTTACCCGGAGATTTTATTATGATTAGAGCAGTTATACTCTTTTTCTCTTTAGTAGTTTATATCAATGCACAGTCACCTGTTATAAACAAAGTGGAACCACCCAACTGGTGGACCGGGATGAAGAACAACAAGGTTCAGTTGATGGTTTATGGTAACGATCTTTTTGGTGCTGTTGCCAAATCAGATTCAGAATTAAAAATTAAGGCAGTTAACAGTTTTAACAAAAACTATCTGTTTATCGACATCGAGATTCCCACAGGGATGAATCCTGGTGACCAAAAGATTGTGATCACCAATAATGGGAAAGAAACATCATTTAATTATCCGCTTCTTGAAAGATCAGGCAAAAAACCGGGTGGATTTTCAGTGGATGATGTTATTTATCTCGTAATGCCCGACAGATTTGTAAATGGAGACACGGGAAACGACAAGGTTGAGGGGTTATCCGAATCGATTGATCGCGGATTTTATGACGGCAGACATGGTGGAGATATTCAGGGGATAATAAACAAACTTGATTATTTGAAAGATTTAGGATTTACTTCTCTTTGGCTGACACCGGTTGTCGAAAACAATACATTCAGAAGTTATCATGGTTATTCTTCCACCGACTTTTATAAAGTTGATGCCCGTCTCGGGGATAATTCACTCTACAAAAAAATGGTTACTGAAGCACAAAAAAGAGGAATCAAAGTAATCCTTGACCATGTGGCAAATCATTTTAGTAAAGATCATTTATGGGCAAAAGAGCTTCCACATCCTGAATGGATTTCCGGTTCTTTAAAGAATCCACCACCTCCGATGCATCATAAACAAGGTTTTGCAGACATCAATGGTGATAGCCTAACAATCAAAAGGGTGGTTGAGGGATGGTTTACTGATTATATGCCGGATTTTAATCAGTCAAACAGTTTTGTACAAAACTACATCACACAAAATACAATCTGGTGGGTTGAATATGCAGGGCTTGATGCCATCAGAGAGGACACATATCCTTACAATTCTGAAGGGTATATGGCAGATTGGGCTAAAAAGATTAGAGACGAATACCCGACGATTAATATTGTTGCAGAAGTCTGGACGGGTGAACCTGCGTTTCTTTCATATTTCCAGAGTGGAAGTAAAACAAGAACAAACTTTGACAATGGTATCACTTCTCTTACAGATTTTGGGTTAAGGGACGCACTTTATGATTATCTGACAGGGAAAGAGTCGTTATACAAAATATACAGTGTTTTGGCAATGGATAATCTTTATAAAGATGCTCATCAGCTTGTTACTTTTGTGGATAATCACGATATCAATCGTGCTATGTTTGGTGCTAACGGAAACGCTCGAAAGTTCAAAAATGCCTTTGCACTTCTTATGACTACAAGAGGGATTCCACAAATTTTTTACGGAACAGAGATCGGGATAAAAGGGACTGACCACCACGGTTACCTCAGAGCTGATTTCCCCGGTGGATGGAAAGAGGACGAACGTGATGCTTTTACCAAAAATGGAAGAACACCTTCAGAGAATGATCTATATGACCATCTGAAAAAGTTAATTGAAATCAGAAAATCAAATCCTGCCTTTACAAAAGGTAAACTGACCCATTTCCCACCTGAGAATGATATATATGTCTATTTCAGGGAGTATAATGGTGAAAGATTTATGGTTGCTCTTAATGGTGGAAACAACAATAAATCGGTGGCTTTTGGAAGATTTGGATCAAAAACCTCAGGGGTTTCCGCTGGAATAGATCTTATGACAGGGAAAGAGATGAAGGTGACACCTGAAGGATTGGTGGAACTGGACGGTCATTCCTTTTTGATATTAAAGTTGAAATAGAACAAAAAAAGAGCCATCCCGTTACTGAGATGACTCTTTTTTTTATAATAACGATTTTATTTCAATTTTGCGATGGCTTCTTCGTAAACACTTTTGTCAACAAGTCCAACATGTTTGTCAACGATGTTACCCTCTTTGTCAATAATGAAAGAAGTTGGTATTGCCTCAACTCCACCATAACTCGCAACAACTGCCTGATCGGCATAGGCAATCGGGTAATTGATTTTATACTCACTTATAAATCCGGGGACATCGGCTTTGGTATCAGTGTCAACTGAAATTCCAATTATCACAACATCATTTCCGTATTTTTCCTGAAGGCTTACGAGATCGGGAACTCCTCTTCTGCAAGGACCACACCAGGTTGCCCAAAAATCAATTATTACAACTTTACCTTTATAATCTGCAAGCTTAATATCCTGTCCACCTTTTGCACTTTTTAACACAAAGTCGGCAGCTTTACCTGCTGCCTGTTCCACAGGTTCAGTTTCGAACTTTTGTGGCTGGTTGTTTGCAGGCTGGTCTTCTGTTTTTTTATTACATGCAGTGAGGGTCAAAAGTGAAATGACCACAAAGGCAGATAAAATCAAATTTCGTTTCATTTAGTCTCCAATTAAAAAATATATTAAGTAAGATGCAGATGTTAGAAAAAAGATTCGTATTATTTGAGAATAACTGTATCTTTTTCTGAAGTATCGGGTTTAGCAGGTTCGGCTTTCATAAGTGCATTTACACTGTCGGCTGTGATCCCCGGTGGATAATTGCCACTTTCAGGTTCATTTCTGGTATTGTTGATTATCAGAAAAAATATTACAATAATAGTGAAAACGATGCCTTGTATCCAGCTTTTGTTCTTTTTGTAATAGACAATCCACTCAGGCTGTGGTTTATCCACCCCTTTTTTTCCAATTTTTCGATCTTTGGTGTCTTTCGCCATTAGGTTTGTTTCCGGGAATGTTTAAAATGTAACTGGACAAAAATATATTAATTAACAGGAAAATTGCACCTAAAAATTAGATACAGGAACTCAAAGTAAAAAAATGGCGTTAAATTAATAGTGCCACGACGCCGCAACCAAATAACGATTTGACACAAACAACGGAATCCATGACACTTTTCCAAATATTATTTCCATTTTTGATAGCCCCGTTTGTCCCCCTGATTGGTAAAAAAAGGGGTGGTCGCGATTTGGGAATGGTTTTGGCGTTAGTTCCGTTTCTTCTTTTCATCTCCTTCCTTTTCGAATTTATTAATCTTAAACCGGCGACAATAACTCCTGAAATATATCAGTGGATACCATCCATTGGTGTCGATTTGGCGTTCCGGTCGGATGGATTGAGCCTGTTATTTGGACTCATAATAACAGGAATCGGCTCTGCGGTATTTTTGTTTGCCGGTGGATATCTCGGCAAGGGGATAGAAACAGTAAAGTTTTATATCTATATCCTCATTTTTATGGGGGCGATGTTAGGGATCGTATTCTCGGATAACCTTCTGCTGTTATTCATATTCTGGGAATTGACTTCATTTTCCTCTTTTTTGCTTATTGGATTTAAACATACATATGTTGCATCCCGATATGCTGCACTTCAAGCTTTGTTGGTAACGGGTCTCGGAGGACTTTTACTTCTCGCCGGGGTTATCCTCATAAATTCCGTTACCGGAACATTTTCGATTTCTGCTATCATAGCAGACTCTTCAGTGATTCGCGAAAGTTCTCTCCTTGTTCCAATAATTATTCTTATTCTTGGCGGAGCATTCACTAAATCTGCTCAGGTGCCGTTTCATTTTTGGCTTCCAAATGCAATGGAGGCACCCACACCTGTAAGTGCATATCTTCATTCTGCCACAATGGTTAAAGCCGGTGTTTTCCTTGTAGCGAGGTTAAATCCAGTCTTCACCGGAATCGACTTTTGGAATGACGCATTGATGATTTTTGGTGGTTCCACTATGGTGGTCGGGGCTTTCCTTGCGCTAAAGCAGACCGATTTGAAGAAAATTCTGGCTTATACGACACTTAGTGTACTCGGGACTCTGATAATGCTGACAGGTTATGGTTCTGATATGGCACTGACAACGATGATCGTTTACCTGACTGCACATGCTCTTTACAAAGGAACACTCTTTTTAACGGCGGGGGCAATTGATCATTCCACGGGCACCCGTGATGTAAGAATTCTTGGTGGATTATTAAAGAAGATGCCATTTACTGCTTATGCAGGGATTGTTGCAGCTTTTTCGATGGCAGGGATGATTCCGATGGTTGGATTTGTCGGGAAAGAACTGTTGTATGAGACGGCATTGGCGGGGGAACCGGCACTCTTTTTTGGAGTCTTATTTGCAGGGGCGGTAATGGTATATTCAGCAATTCAAGCCGGTATTCACCCATACTTTGCACCTGAAAAGGAAACACCACTTACTCCACATGAAGGGGATTTTACTCTCACGGCCGGGACTGTTACTGCTGCAACTCTGGGATTAATCCTTGGTGTTTTGGCATCAAATCTGCTTACCGGGATGGTGTCACTTGCAGTTTCACCGGTTGCAGGAAAGAGTATTGATGTGTCGCTTGGTCTTTGGCACGGGTTTAATTTGGTGCTTTTACTCAGTTTGGGGACTATCCTCGCCGGTTATGGACTCTATACTGTTCGCGAAAAATTGTACTTGCTTCCGCAGGTTTATGGTCCACTCGAGTATCTAATGCCTTCAAAATTATATGACAAAACACTTAATCTGCTGATGTTTACCGCAAAGTCACAAACTTCATTTTTCCAGAACGGATATCTCAGGAATTATATAATCACAATTTTTGTCACTGCAATGTTGCTGGTTGGTGGATATTTTTTCTACCATCTTGATTTGACTGAATTGATAATTGATCCATCGATGGAGATGTATGAGGCGATTGCCGGAATGGTAATTATTGCAGGAGCAATCATAGCAGCTGTTGCAAAATCCAGACTTTATGCGGTGATGGCACTCGGAATTACGGGATTGGGTGTGGCATTGGTTTTTATACTTTATGGTGCCCCAGATTTGGCTCTAACACAATTTTCGATTGAAACTCTTTCGGTAATCCTTTTTGTACTGGCAATTTATAAACTTCCAAAATTTCTAAAGTTATCAGGGAAAAACTCAAAAATAAGGGATTTGATAATTGCCTCATCGATGGGAGTTTTTATCACTTTTGTTATTCTTGCTGTTTATGTTCACGAACACTCCACTGAACTTAAAGATTTTTTTGCCGCCGAGAGCCTCCCTGGTGGGAAAGGAAGGAACATAGTAAATGTAATATTGGTTGACTTCCGTGCTATTGACACAATGGGTGAGATAATGGTTCTTGGGATTGCAGCTGTTGGGATTTTTGGACTCGTAAAACTTGTAAAGAAGGGGGAGTAGATGTCCACATTAATTCTCAGAACAGCCGTAAAATATATAATCCCCGGGATGTTTCTCTTTTCCCTTTTCCTTCTATTCAGAGGGCACAATGAACCGGGGGGAGGATTTGTGGGGGGACTTGTGGCAGCCGCAGCCGTCATTCTTTATACTCTTGCAAATGGAGTTGAGATGGCGGAGAAGATGTTGCATGTATCACCCCAAAAACTGATCGCCACAGGGCTTCTTGTAGCTTTGTTGGCAGGGATAACGGGTTGGGTTGCCGGAAAAGAATTTATGACCGGAATCTGGCTTGATGTACCCATCCCTGTGATGGGGAAGTTTGGTACCCCCGTTCTTTTTGATATCGGCGTTTATCTCCTCGTAACAGGTATGGTAGTGAAAGTAATTTTTACGCTTGCCGACACAAGAGAGGAAGAGAGCCAATGATCCTTTTTCTCGCCCTGATAACGGGCATACTCACCACTGTGGGTATCTTTTTAATTCTTAGAAGAAGTCTCGTAAAGGTAATTCTTGGACTGGCATTTTTGGGTCACGCAGCAAATCTGTTGATTTTTACAATTGGACGAATTACAAAAGGGAAGGCGGCTTTTGTGCCCGAGGGTTCACTTTCACCGTTTGAACCATTTGCCGATCCACTTCCTCAGGCACTTATCCTGACAGCTATTGTAATCGGTTTTGGAGTTCAGGCTTTTTTGATTGTGTTGTTTAAACAAAACTATAAAAGCCTAAAATCTGACGATCTCGACGATATGAACACGACGGATATGTTATGATGAATATTTTGATTTTACTTCCGTTGGTCATCCCGTTTCTCGGTGCTATACTCACACTCTTTTTCAGGGAAAAGATAGCTGTACAAAGAGGGATTTTTTCTGTTTCCTCCGGACTGGTGTTTATTGTATCATTATTTCTACTTGAGCATGTTTTCACCTCCGGAGTTTTCTCTGTCCAAATTGGCGGCTGGAAAGCTCCCTTTGGAATAACCTTTGTAGTTGATAAACTAAGCGCGATAATGATCTCGATTTCAGGGCTCATGGCATTTTCGACATCGTTATATGCTTTTGGATCGATAGATGCGGAGAGGGAGAAATTTGGATTTTACACCCTTCTTTCCACTCTTTTTGTTGGAATAAATGGCAGTTTCCTGACTGGTGATCTGTTTAATCTTTATGTCTGGTTTGAAGTGATGTTGATGTCATCATTTGTGTTGATTGCACTTGGGGGAACCAAAGCCCAACTTGAGGGAGCGGTCAAATATGTTACGCTCAACCTGATCTCATCCCTCTTTTTCCTCGTTGCTGTTGGCATATTGTACGGGATAGTTGGAACGCTTAACATGGCAGATTTGGCAGTGAAGATTAAAACTCATCAGGATCCGTGGTTGATAACAACTGTGGCATTGATGTTTATCATCGCCTTTGGAATTAAGTCGGCTATGTTTCCTCTGTTTTTCTGGCTGCCTGCCTCATATCATACTCCTCCTGCTGTGATTTCGGCTGTGTTTGCCGGCATGTTAACCAAGGTGGGTGTCTATGCAATGATCAGAGTGTTTACATTAATTTTCACAAACAATCCTGAAGTTACAAATGGAGTTCTAATTGTTTTAGCTGGTGCAACGATGCTCGTGGGTGTGCTTGGTGCAGCGGCACAAAATGACATCAGGCGAATTCTCTCTTTCCACATCGTGAGTCAGATTGGTTACATGATAATGGGACTGGCTCTCGCTTCACCCCTCGCCATAGCAGGAGCTGTGTTTTACATAATTCACCATATAATCGTTAAAACCAACCTCTTCCTGATTGGGGGAATTGTGAATGAGATTAAAGGGACATTTGCTTTAAACAAACTTGGCGGGGTTTACAAAGAATATCCATTGCTTGGGCTCTTGTTTCTTATACCGGCACTCTCCCTGGCGGGAATCCCGCCCCTTTCGGGCTTTTGGGCTAAATTTTCTCTGGTAAAAGCAGGATTTGAATCTGAGGCATGGTTTATCACGGGATTATCACTTTTTGTTTCCATTTTAACGCTTTTTTCAATGATCAAAATATGGAATGAAGTTTTTTGGAAAGAACTGCCCGAGGGTGTAGAATATATCGACAAATTTGATACTTTCTCACCCTCAAAAAAACGGTATTTATTCATTCCGGCTATCACACTTGCTGTGTTTACTCTGATAATCGGGTTTTTCACCGCTCCATTTTTTGATGCTGCTGCAAGTTCTGCCTCTGAATTGGTGAACAATGTAGATTATATCAAGTCCGTACTGGGGGGTAAATAATGGCAAAATTTACACTAAATATCCTTCTCGCTTTAATGTGGCTGTTTCTAACAGGTGATTTTGGAATTTTCACCTTGATCGAGGGAGTAGTTATTGGATTTGGGATAATCTTTTTGATGGAGGGAGTGCTTGGAAGATCAGAATATACTAAAAAGGCCTACAGGGTACTCAAACTTATCCTCTTCTTTTTATGGGAATTACTTGTTTCCAATTTTAAGGTGGCTGCAGAATTGTTGACGACAAGGTTTCTCTCATCACCTGCCATTGTGGCGGTTCCGTTAAGTGTTACAACCGATCTGCAAATTACTTTGCTTGCGAATCTGATTACATTAACGCCGGGCACACTAAGCATAGATGTCTCTGAAGATAAAAAATTCCTGTTTGTTCATCTTATGTATGGAGCCGATCCTGACAAGGCGATTGCTGATATTAAATCCGGTTTCGAGAAAAAGATTCTGGAGGTGTTTGAATAATGTTTTTTGAATTTGCAGTCAATTTTTCATTGGCAATTACAGGATTTTCTATGTTTTTGGTGTTAATCAGACTTGTTATGGGGCCCCACACTGCCGACAGGGTTGTTGCAGTGGACCTTACCACCTCAATTGCAATAGCATTTATCGCTCTTTATGCCATAAAAAGTAACGAAACATATATACTTGATGCCGGTTTGATACTTGGATTTGTTAGTTTCCTCGGAACTGTGGGTTATGCATATTATCTTCAACTGAGGAGTAACAAAGATGAGTGAAATAATTATCGGAAGCCTTTTGATACTTGGAAGTCTGGTTATTCTATTGGCAGGGCTGGGTGTTGTTAAAATGCCCGATATTTATCTTCGAATGTCGGCAACTGCAAAAGCAGCGACACTCGGAATTTCCATCATTCTGATCTCAACAGGTCTTCATTTTGGCACTACGGAGATAATATCCAGAACGATTTTGATTGTGCTTTTTCTTATGATCACAGCGCCTGTCGCTTCACATCTGCTTGGCAGGGCAGCTTATCTAAACAAACTGCCTTTGTGGGAAAAGACCGGAAGAGATGATCTTGGTGACACTTTAAAAAATAAACAAACCGTTGAGAAGGAACGGGAAACTAATTAAAAGCAGATAAAATATCTGACATTATCAGGTTCATGGTCGCCAACCATTGCTGATCTGCAACAGATGATCCAATGCCGCTCCATTTATTGGTCGCCACCACCACCAGCTTAAGGTTTGGTACAACTACAATAAATTGCCCGCCATATCCATTGGCGAAAAAATAGTTGCCCTTGGTGCCTGAGCCCGTCCACCAGGCATAGCCGTATCCAGTGGCATAATTCATCGTATTTGCAGGGAGTGCTATTTTTTGAGTTGTCATATGATCTAACCATTCCTCAGAGACAATTCTGCGTCCGATATATTCACCTTTGTCCAGGATCAGGTTTCCAATTTTTATCATTTCTCTGGGGGTAAGCTCCAGTCCGGCACCGCCATTGTTGTAACCTTGTTTATCAACCAGCCAGTTTCTCGCTCCCATTTCAAGTCTTTCAAAAAAATGGATATTCGCATAATCGAGAGTTTGCATATTTGCTTTTCGGGAAATAATGACCGATAAAATGTGCAACGCCGCAGAATTGTATGTGAAAGTTTGTCCCGGTGTGGAGGTTAAAGGTTTTGCAAAAAGATACTGAACCTGATTCTCAGCCGTCGCCCAATTGGTGTAACCAAAATCTGAGTTTAACTCAGCCCATTCGAATCCACTGCTCATTGAAAGAAGATGACCTATCCGGATGTTTCCTTTTTCAGGTGTAAGATCAGGAACCAAGGGTCTGATAAAACTGTCGATTGGCTGTTCGGTGGATTGAATCAAACCTTTTTCTATGGCAATACCGGTAAGAATGGCGATTACACTTTTAGTAACTGAGCGGACATCGTGGGTGATGTTTGCTCCACCACCGTTAAAATAGGCTTCTTTTATTATTGTTCCATTCCGGGAGACAACCAGACTTTTAAGATTTGACATCCCCCCTGCCTGTGAAAAAGCCGCTTCAAGTTTTGTATTATCAACGGGTTCAACGGGGTTGGAGGAGTTCTCTTTTGTGCAGGAAAAATTGATGAGTAAAAAAAGAAACAGAAGGGAGATTTTAACGGTATAGTTTAGCTTTTTCATGTTTTTCATCTTTAGTTTGTGAATGGAGTGGGACTCACTCCATCCACATAAACATAATAAATTTAAAGATGAGTAAAACTACAAAATATTTTTTGTTTTACAATCCTACTTAAGCAGAACCATTTTTTTAATCGAGTTAAAACTGCCTGAATTGATTTTATAAAAGTAAATTCCACTTGGAAGATCGAAAGCATTAAATTCGACCTTATGATTTCCTGCCTCCATAACCCCATTCACCAATTCGACAACCTTTTCTCCAAGACTGTTAAAAACACTCAGGTTAACATCTCCGGAGACAGGTAAGGAAAAGCTAATCACCGTTGAAGGGTTAAAAGGATTTGGAAAGTTTTGGTTCAATTCAAACTTTTCAGGAGCCAAAACCTCTTCTTTAACATCAGTCGGCAAATTTGAGAACTGGAAATTATCCACGATAAAAAATGATCCTTCATGGTAGTCGTCACCGGTTACAGGCCCAATTATACCGATATTAACTATGCAAGTATCAGGAGTCAGTTCAGATAAATATTGAATTGGTATTTCAACTGCCGAATATGACGCAGAAGCACTTGAAATTGCAACAGCACCCAACCCAACTGCCTCTCCATTTTTATAAAACGAAACAATTATGGAAAGTCTGTCACCTTGAAGAGGAGAGAAGATATAATTTCCGGTCATTTTTACAGGTCTTTCCGTGTAACTGAATCCGGTTGCCTCTTCACCTGTCTGAAGGTAAGGAGCCAGTAAAAGTTGTGGCAACACCCGTATAACCTCACCTTTTGCAGCAAAACTTCCCTCGAAAGCATTAGTTGATTGGGTGACAAGATGGGTTAAAACAGGGTTATTGGGGGTTGCCCATTCCGTGGGGCCATCGGTGGTCCATTGCTCAAAATTTCCATTTGGGATTTGAGCAAAAAGTATCGATCCAAAGATCAAAAATATTGACATAGTTTTTAACATGATGAGATGTTCCTTTGATTTGTAAATAAACCTAAAATTAAATATCGCAGTTGCAATTATATCGGCGGGGGGAGGTAAAATGTTGTTTTATTTCACAAAAGCAACAAATTATGATTCCAAAGGTTAAAATCGAGGCTATATGGTGACAGTTGTCACAGGTTCAAGTCTGTTTTACCGGCTACAGGTAGCGGGATTGTTTTTGTTTTGCAACAAGATAAATAAGTGAAAGATTTGACCCGGACGGGGAGAAGGGTAAAACCACCGAGCGCACAGAGGAAAAGGTTGGCCCCTGACCGGATCTACCCTGGGTATAAAGCAGATTATTTATTAATCTATTTTCTTATCTCCATAAAAAATTTCTTAAAAAATGCAATTTTTAAATTGCACAATAAATTACATTATCCTAATTTACAATCACCAAATATTTTTTATTAGTTTGTTCTATATATTGTTATTTGCGGTTCTTCATGAGGGAATGATGCTTTGGTGGAATATTGTCTGTTGTCATTATAATCCTGTAATTTGTAAGGAAGTCCCTTTTTCTCACACAAGAGAAATCGAAACTTATCTGTTAGTTTGTAACTTCCTGTTATCGCTTGTCATAGGCAATCGCTGTGATTTGGGATATCCAACTTTTTTGTACCTTCCAATAACTTTTCTTCCTAAATATTCATTTTTTGATCCATCAACACAAACCTTGTGTGAGGCAATTCTATGTTCAATCTAAAACAAAACCCACTTCGATTTGTCCCGATATCGGGATTGATACTTCTTTTTTTAACAATTTCTTCAGAAGTAAGTGCACAATACTTCGATACACTAATTTTCAGGACAACCGGTTTGTATTGGAAAGAGTCGGTCATTTATATGGGGGACCAAAATGATGATGGATGCAATGATTTTATGATTACGAAGATGGACACTACTGCACCCGGCTCAGAAGGGAAAGCATATTTTTATTATGGAGGTAACCCTGTCCCTGATACACCTGCATTTCATATTAGGGCACTTAATCCAATCTCTATCACTGCATGTGATATTAACAGGGATGGATACAGAGATGTAATTAGTAGGAAAGGAGCTAATTTAACCTATCCTATTAGTTTCTTAGTTTATCTGGGAGGACCTAACATTGATACAGTTTCTGACTTTGAAATATTACATCCTGAGAATTCTACGCCCTATCTTTATGGAAGGGATTGGCCGGTCGATTTTAATGGTGACGGATGGGAAGAGTGGGTTACATACTCAAACACAGGCAAATTTTTCTTTATTATAACCACACCTGAAATCCATCCAGTTGAGTACTATGCTCTAAAACCCGATTCAATCTATTCAAACCATCGGTTTAAGTATAATTATTTATCATTTGCTGATATTGATGGTGACGGTAAAACAGATTTTTCACCAATGCTTTGGAATCCAAATTCGCCTGTTGAGCTCCGCCGCTTTTATTTTGGCAACAGTGATTTTTCCTTCAATGAATATTACCAATTCTCGAGCGATACAACATTTCAACCACAAAACATCTTTATGGTAAATGATATGAATGGAAATGGTAATGGTGAACTAATAATCTATCTTGATTTAGGTGGAGGTGAAGGAGGATATGGACTTTCTTTTGGGTCTCGCCCACCTGATATAATAACTGATGTCCGAATCAGTGCCGGTGGACTTTCAGGAGGAGGAGTCTCTCCCGGAGACATAAACGGAGATGGTTATGGAGACTTGTTAAAATATATACCTTATGAGAGTTATGCCTTATATCTTGGAGGCAGTACAATATCAGGACTCGTGGCAAAACTTTATGTTTCTAATTATTTTAGGAGGGATATAGATTTTGCCGGAAGAGTGGGAGATGTTAATGGCGATGGGATAGATGATATCTGTGTGGGTGAGAATGCCGCCATTAATCATCAATCGATACCTGCCGGAGAAATCTACATTTATAAAGGAACCAGAACCCCTGCTTCGGTGGAGGAAGAAGTAGTGGAGAAAACTGATGAAAAGAAGATTGGTGTCGCAATATCACCCAATCCAACTAATGGAAAGGTGAACATTCATTATTCAATCCCTGATTCAGGTCTGCTGACTTCAGAGATATTTGATATTCTTGGACAGAGGATATATAACAATTCAACACAAGAAGAGAAAGGGGTTTTCACAAAAGAGCTAAATATTCATAACTTTGCCGTTACAAGCGGCATATATATTTTCCACTTCACTCTGGCAACAGGTGAGAAGACTTTAACCAAAAGTGTTAAAGTTCAATTAATTAAATAGACATTCAAGACAAATAAGTCCAAGGTTTACTGACTTTCGTTGGGATGAATCCCAACGCTATTGGTTTAAAGTGCCCGGGAAAACAACCAATAGCCTCCGATTTCAATCGGAGGTCGCTCTATAAAATTTCTTAAGGCTGTCTCGAAAGGGGCAGCATTTTTTTTATAAGTTATCATGGTTTTGTGAATGTCGGAATTTTATTGTAATTTCCATTCAATACGATATCTTTACTTTTTTCATTAAGTTTTCTTAATTACTTAAAATGGAATCATGATTCACACCACTGACCCCACCGAACCTGTTCTGGCAACAATCTCGTTTGTTTTTGGTAAATTTGTAGATGGAGATTTCTAAATTTTAAAAAGGTTATTTATGAATACAAAAGATTATATCGCTTTAGAAGAACAGTATGGTGCCCACAATTATCATCCATTGGATGTTGTAATTGACAGAGCAGAAGGTGTTTATATGTGGGATGTTGATGGTAAAAAATACCTCGACTGTCTCGCAGCTTACTCAGCTGTAAACCAGGGACATTGTCATCCGAGAATAATCAATGCACTTAAGGAACAGGCAAGCAAGGTTACCCTCACTTCAAGAGCATTCAGAAACGATCAACTTCCACTTCTTGCAAAAGAATTGTGTGAAATGACCGGATACGCAATGATGCTCCCTATGAATTCAGGTGCGGAAGCTGTTGAAACAGCGTTAAAAGCTGCCCGTAAATGGGGACATAAAGTGAAAGGTATTTCCGAAGACAAGGGAACCATTCTTACATGTACCAATAACTTTTCGGGAAGAACAATCTCGATTGTAAGTTTTTCAACTGAAGAACAATACAAAGATGGTTTTGGACCATTTACACCCGGATTTCAGAATGTTGAGTATGGTGATATAGAATCGCTTAAAGCAGCAATAAATGAAGACACCATAGCGTTCCTAATTGAGCCAATCCAGGGCGAAGCCGGTATAATCATTCCTCCTGACGGATATCTGAAAGAGGCATTTGATCTTTGTAAAAAACATAATGTACTGTTTATAGCTGACGAAATTCAGTCGGGACTTGGCAGATCCGGAAAACTTTTTGCTTTTGAATATGACAATATCAGACCTGATGTTGTGATAATAGGAAAAGCACTTTCGGGTGGTTGTTATCCTGTCTCCGCAGTTCTTTCCGACAAGGAAGTATTGGGCGTGTTTAACCCCGGTGACCATGGTTCAACATTTGGCGGAAACCCTCTTGGCGCTGCTGTTGCCCGTGAAAGTCTTAAAGTTTTGATCGAGGAAAAACTTATTGAAAATTCATTTGAGCTTGGCAACTATTTCAGGGCTCAGCTTAATGAAATTCCTTCAAAACATGTAAAATTGATCAGAGGAAAAGGATTATTCATCGGAGTTGAACTTCATGAAGAGGCCGGTGGTGCCAGAAGATTCTGCGAAGCACTCGCTGAAAGAGGCATCCTCTGTAAAGAAACACATACCCATGTTATCAGATTTGCTCCTCCACTTGTAATCAAGAAAGAGCAGATTGACGAAGCACTGGTTAAAATTAAGGAAGTTCTTTTGATGCCATAAGGCACCTGAGGAGATATTTCGTGGAGGCTGTCATTTATCACAGCCTCTTCGTTTATAATAATTTAATTTTATTGACAATCAAATATTGATTAAGTTTAATCTTGATCAAAAAAAATAATTTGGACATATAGACATGAAACTTTCTGACCTGTTAAAAACAGAATTTGTAATTCCTGAGCTAAGTGGTAGCAGCAAGGAAGAAGTAATTGATGAGATGGTCAATCTTTTTGCCGAAGATCCGCGTGTTAATGACCTTGAAAAAGTAAGAACTGCGGTTTTTGAAAGAGAAAAGATTATATCCACCGGTATCGGGAAGAATTTTGCTCTTCCTCACGGAAAAACTGATTCAATTACCGAGATTCTTTGTGCATTTGGAAAGAGTACCCGTCCGATTGAGTATAATTCACACGATGGACAACCAGTACATCTCGTTTTCCTTCTTGTTGGGAAAGAGAATTTAGTTAGTTTACACATCAAATTGCTCAGCAGAATTTCCAGAATGATGACCAAGGACGAATTTCGCCGAAAATTGATGGATGCCAAAACATCTGAAGAGATAATGGAAATTTTCTCCGGTGAAGAAGCAACCTACTACGATAATTTATAACCCATGTCTTTAAGAAAGCAGGAGGGTGTTCCTAAAATACCCAAAACCCGTAAAAAAACAATTGATAAGGTGAAGAGCAGCACTCCGACTAAGACAGAAGATCTCATCGAATACAGAGGAACTGTTTATTACAAATACGACAAGGTTCTAAAAAAACAGTTTTATGTGCTCACGATTGCTACTGTAAAAGAATTTGTCTATCTCGATTATGAACTTTCTGTGGATGTAAGGAGAGTAAAAAATGTGATTGACATCAGTCTTCTTGGTCTTAACACAAGACAATCCTATCATGTTCAAGCCGGACCTGCCAGAGTTGACCTCCAGTTTGAAGATTTATACGGAGTTTACACTTTTAATGTGATCAAACAGGATGGAAGTATCAACTCTGTTGTGATCGACTTTAATATCTACAAAAAAGAGATGATTCTGGTTGAAGAATCGATGCCTGACAAAAAAAATAACAGACTCTTTTGTAGTTTTAAACTTGCCCCCGAACGAAACACTTTTGAAGAGGTTTATAAATAGATGTACCCTGAGATTTTAACCATCGGACCATTCACTGTACACAGTTATGGATTAATGCTCGGAATTTCCTTTATCGTTGCAAGCTGGATGCTTTCAAAAGAGTTTGAAAGAAGGGGAGTGGATTCAAACCTTGCAACCGAAATCACCCTTCTGGCAATTATCTTTGGAGTTCTTGGAAGCAAATTGTTTCATCTTTTTGCAAATCCTGCAGAATTCCGGGAAGACCCTATTGGGGCGCTTTTTTCACCGGGTGGTCTAACATTTCACGGTGGTCTGCTGCTTGCGATGCTTGTCATTTATATAAGAATGCGGATGAAAAAAATTCCGTTTCTATTTGTAGCAGATTCGGTTGTTCCCGCTCTTGCACTTGCTTACGGTATCGGACGAATTGGTTGTCACCTCGCCGGAGACGGCGATTACGGACTGCCAACTGACCTTCCATGGGGCACAAACTACGAAAATGGTATTGTAAAGCCTTCTTTGATGTTCCTTGGTACAAAAGTGGCAAATGCCTATCCCGGTGGACTTGTCCCGGACAACACCCCACTTCATCCAACACCAATTTATGAATTCCTTGCAATGGCAATTTTTGCATTTGTGCTTTACAAATTGCAACGAAAAGACTGGCCCACGGGAAAATTGTTCTCAATTTATCTGATGGGTGCAGGAATTGAACGACTTCTCATTGAGATCATCAGGTTAAATCCGGTGGTTTTCCTTGGGTTAAGCGAAGCGCAACTTGTTGCTTTTGGACTTGTAATCGCCGGTAGTTTTGGACTTTATTATTACACTTACCAGAATCCCAATAAACCGCGGTTTGTTCCACCCGATTCCATCAAGCCTAAAAAAGAGGAAAAAACGCATCCTCACAAGACAAAAAAATGAGTGAATCCATTGTAATTGTTGGCAGGAAGCCAGTTCTCGAAGCACTAAAGGCTTCCGGCAAAGTGGATGTCGTCTTTTTTTTGAAAGGAATCCGCGGAGAACTTCTTAAAGAGATTTCCGAACTTGCAGCTAATCGAAGAATCTCGGTTTTGGAAGTGGATCAAAGAAAATTTGATACCCTTTCAAAAGGAGCCGAAACCACTCAAGGTGTAGCTGCCAAGATTCAGGCATTTCAGACCTGGTCACTTCAGGAAGTGATTACCTATTCACTCAGGCGCAATAAACTCCTGCTTGCACTCGATTCTGTTCAGGATCCCCAAAATCTTGGGGCAATAATCCGAACCGCCGAATGTGCCGGTGTTGATGGAATAATTACCACAGTACACAACAGTGCACCATTAAGCATGACAGCTTTTAAAACCTCTGCCGGTGCCGCAGCTTACATGAAAATTTGTGAAGTGAATAATCTTGTCACCGCGATGGAAGAATGTAAAAAAGCAGGCTTCTGGTCACTTGGCACAGCCCTCGACGAGAAAAAACATACACCAAAAATCGACTACAATTCCCCCCTTCTTATCGTCTCAGGAAATGAAGAAAAAGGTCTTCGCCGCCTCGTAAAAGAAAACTGCGATTTCCTTATCACCATCCCGATGCTCGGTGAAATCCAGTCTCTAAATGTCTCCGTCGCCACCGGCGTTATCCTCTTTAACACCCTCCGCGAAAGAGGAAAATGGTAGTTAATGCAGTAATGCAATAATCCAATAATGCAGTAATGCAATAATCCAATAATGCAGTAATTTTTGATGGTAATTGTATTTTTTGGGACGCAGATCCGCCCCGGCGGACAAGGTACACGCAGATTAAACGGATTTTCGCAGAGTGAAATAGTTACGCGGATATCACGGATTTACACAGATTCCACGGATTGATTTTTAGGCGTAAGAGTGAGGAGTGGTAATCGTCCCGATTGCCGTCTGCAAAATGCTAGACCGTAAGAGAGTTAGCTAATATCCCGCCTGCGGGATTATATATTCGTAGAGTCTCGATTGCCGTCTGCAAAATGATAGACCGTAAGAGAGTTAGCTAATATCCCGCCTGCGGGATTACATATTCGTAGAGTCTCGATTGCCAGCTGTAAAATGAATTGGGGATGGTTCCGCGAATTGAAGATAAATTCGCCCGGGCGAATGACATGTTCGTAGAAAATTATGAATCCCTAATCCAATTTTCCCTTGAGAAACCCTCCACCCCTACATGACCCCATCCGGGGCCAAATTTTTCATTTGTTGGATATCTCTACCCCTACATGACCCCATCCGGGGCCAAATTCTTCATATGTTGGACCTCTACCCATACATGATCCCATCCCGGGCCGAATTTTTCATTTGTTGGACATTGCTACCCATAGGGCACCCCATCCGGGGCGTATTTTGATTGTTCAAAACCCCCTCCGCGAAAATCTGTTTATCTGCGTGTATCTGTGTCCCCCCTTTCGTGTTGGAGAAGGCAATCGAGACGATTACCACTCCTCACACTTACGACCAAAATCCGCGATAATCCGCCTAATCCGCTTCATCCCCGTTCTATTTCAAAATCCTCCTCCGTGTGCTCTGTGTGCTCTGTGGTTTTTCCCCGCATCTTCGATACTTAGCAACTCTTCTACTTCCTCACTACCCCTTAATTAAAATACCTTCAAATCAATTCTGTCTCGTGAAAATTTGTTAAATTTGATGACTTAAAATTTTGAAATCAGGATTAAAATTATGACACCAGAAGCAATAAAACCGGCGGTTAGAACCGACAATATTACCTATGCCATCAGGGACATCCTGTTAGTGGCAGACGAAGTTGCAAAGACGGGAAAAGAGATGCTTTATCTAAATATTGGCGATCCCAATATCTATGATTTTGAGCCACCCCGCCACCTTATTGAAGCATCTTATGATGCGATGTTGCGGAACAAAAACGGTTACGCTCCCTCATCGGGAATAAAAGATGCCGTTGAAGCGATCAGAAATGAAGCCGGACGAAAAGGAATAAAAAACATCCACGATGTATTTGTCACCCACGGGGCCAGCGAAGCGATTGATATCTGTCTTACAGCTTTGGTAAACGATGGTGAGAATGTACTTACCCCAACCCCCGGATATCCACTTTATACTGCTATTTCAGCCAAATTGTCAGCTTATGAAAATCCATATTACTTAGATGAATCAAACGGCTGGCAGCCAGATATCGAAGATATTAAAAAGAAAATCAACAGCAAAACAAAAGCGATTGTGTTGATTAACCCAAATAATCCAACAGGCTCTCTCTACAAAAAAGAGATTCTTGAAGAGATCATAAAACTTGCGGAAGAGAACAATCTGGTGATTTTTGCCGATGAAATTTATGATAAACTCCTGTTTGATGGACAAAAACATATCTCAATAGCTTCGTTAAATTCGGAAGTTCCTTGCATCACTTTTGGTGGACTCTCCAAAAACTATATGGTTCCCGGTTTTAGAATTGGTTGGGGAGTGATAAGCGGAAACATCAACAAACTTAAAGACTACCTGAATGCTATCAATCGAATTCTCCGTTCAAGACTTTCGGCAAATCATCCTGAACAATATGGCATTAAAATAGCTCTTGAAGGTGACCAGTCACATCTGGTAGAAGCAATGAAAAAACTTCAGGTAAGAAGAGACATTACATTTGAAATGTTGAATCAGGTTGAAGGAATCAGCTGCGTAAAACCTGAAGGTGCGTTTTATGCTTTCCCCAAAATTGAGATTGATAAACCTGATTTGGAATTCGTTTCAGGTCTTATTAAAGAGACCGGTGTTGTGGTAGTTCACGGTAGTGGATTTGGACAAGTGCCGGGAACACATCACTTCAGAGTGGTTTTCCTGCCGAATGATGAAATTCTCAGAAAAGCATATCAAAAGATTGGTGATTTTTATAAAAAATTTACCTCCTGAAATTTTTCATAAAAAGCCGATTTTAACCATTTAAAGCCAATTTTGCGGGTGATAACTTCACCCGCAGTTTGCTTAAAGTCTTTAATATCTCTATATTTAAAGTTTGATTTATTCTACTTAACGGACATGTTTGAATAACATAAATATTTCCACATTACCCGGTGGCACAATTGTTGTCTCCGAGCATGTACCTTACGTCCAATCATTTTCACTTGGATTCTGGTACAACACGGGATCATGCGACGAAACCCCTGAAACAAGCGGAATTTCGCATTTTCTCGAACACATGCTTTTTAAAGGCACAAAACGCCGCTCAGCCAAAAAAATCTCTGATGAGATCGAGTCACTTGGCGGTTACATAAATGCTTTCACTGCGAAGGAGCACACTTGTTATTATGCAAGGGGAATGGCTTCCAATTTTGGAAAAACATTTGATGTTATAGCAGATATGATTCAATATCCACTCCTGAAGGAGAAGGATATAAAAAATGAGATCGGTGTAATCATGGATGAATTAAACGATCTCAACGACAATCCCGATGAGCTGGTGTTTGACAAGTTTGAAGAGCTGGTTTTCCCGGGGCTTCCTCTTGGATATCCAATTTTGGGTTCCGAGTCGAATGTTTCTTCCTTTAACAGGGAGATGGTGGTATCACATTTTGACCATCACTACACCAAAGGGAATCTGCTGATCTCAGCATCGGGGAATATAAGTCATGAACAACTTCTGAAGCTTGCTGAAAAATATATCAAAAAAGAGACAACAACCGCAGTAATTGATCGTCAATATGCATGTGAGGTGGTTGGGTCAGAACATTATATTGCAAAAGAAACCGAACAGGTTTACAGTATCCTTGGCACCAAAAGTGTCGGTTACAACAGTGGACAGAGACTGCCTCTTAACCTTCTTTCCCTTATTCTGGGAGAAGGCACAAGCAGCAGACTTTACCAAAACATCAGGGAAAAACTTGGTATTACATACCAAATCAACAGTTTCATCAATTTTTATCGTGACGCTTCATCGTTTGGAATCTATTTTTCCACTAACACGGGCAGTTTTGATAAGGCGATGAAAAACATTGAAAAAGAACTTAACCGTTTCAGAGAAAAAGGGATCAATGAACGGGAATTAAAAAGAGCCAAAGAGTATTTGAAAGGAAGTATCCTTCTTTCACTCGAAAGCACTTCAAACAGAATGATTAGAATGGCTAATCTGATCTTGAACCACGGCAGAATAATTCCTGTTGAAGAGGTGATAGGTAAGATTGATGCAGTCTCTGCAGAAGAAATCAAAGTTCTTGCGGAAGAACTGCTGATATTTGAAAATTTTACAAAAGTATTTATTAAACCGCAAACCAAACTGATAACTACCGCAGCATAGGAGAAGGACTGAATGGGAAAGTTTATTTTGGACGGACAAGAGATAGGTTTTAAGCCGGGCCAAACAATTATTGAGGCAGCAAAGGAAGTGGGAGTAGAGATTCCACATTTTTGTTGGCACCCCTCGTTAAGTGTTTCCGGTAACTGTCGTGTTTGTTTAGTTGAAGTTGAAAAGATGCCGAAGCTTGCTATTGCATGTGCTACTCAAGCCTCAGAGGGAATGGTTGTACATACCGAATCGACGAGAGCGCTCTCAGCCCGTCAGGCAGTTATGGAGTTCCTCCTTATCAATCACCCACTTGATTGTCCAATATGTGATGAAGCCGGTGAATGTAAACTTCAAGACTATACTTTTAGCCACAGCGTTGGTGAAAGCCGTTTCACAGAAGAAAAACAGCACAAAGAAAAAAGGGTTCCTTTGGGACCTCATGTGATGTTCGACGGCGACCGTTGTATTTCCTGTTCCCGTTGTATCCGTTTTTGTGATGAAATCGCAGGTGAATCCGAGCTCACTTTTGTGAACAGAGGCGACCGCGTTACGATTCAAACCTTCCCCGGAAAAGAACTTAAAAATCCATATTCCCTTTGTGTTACAGATATTTGTCCCGTTGGTGCTTTAACAAACCGTGATTTCCGGTTTAAAGCACGTGTTTGGGATATGTCGAACACGGCATCCGTTTGCCCGGGCTGTTCCCGTGGTTGTAATGTTGATGTATGGGTAAGGAGCAACGAAATTTTGCGTTTAACTCCTCGTGAAAACGAAGAAGTGAATAATGTTTGGATGTGTGATGAAGGAAGACTCAACACCTGGAAACATGTTAATGCCGGTGACAGGGTTGATTGTCCACACATCAGACGTGATGAAGGATTAAGCAAAGCAACCTGGGATGAAATTTATTCAAAAGCTTCAGCAGAACTTCACAGTTTTAGTGCAGGTGAAATAGCTTTTATTGGTTCTGCAACATCAACCGTTGAGGACAATTACCTGCTTGCCAAGCTTGCAAATCATCTTCATTGTAAAAATATCGATTTCCCAAGACACATCGTTCCGGGAAGTGGTGATAAAATTCTTCGCAAAGAGGACAAAACACCAAATTCCGCAGGAGCATTGGCAGCCGGCATTTCCCCCGTTAAAGACGGACTTGCATTTGAAGAGATAATGACCGCTGTTAAATCACACAAAATTAAAGCTCTTGTTGTGGTTGATGAAGATATTGCCGCAATGGATGAAAAATATGCCGCAGCCCTGAAACAACTTCAGCTTCTTGTGGTGTTGGCTTCAAACTTTAATGCAACCACTGAGTTGGCACATATAGTTATCCCGTCAGCAACCTGGACTGAAAAAAATGGTATCTTTATCAATTTTGAAGGAAGAGCACAAAGAATTCGTCCCGCAGTAGCTACTGAACAGATGGACAGAAGTCTTGATGGATTTAGCATGAGCCGGTTGGACAAATTTGGTACAAAATTTGACCGTTGGGGTAATTACAAAAAATATGACGCCCGTCCGGCATGGAGAATATTTTTAGATCTTGGGCATCTGCTCGGAATGAAAGCCAAATTCGAATTTGCAGAGGATGTTTGGGAAGATTTCACGAAACATTCTCCCGGATTTCACGGGATCACATACGATGATCTTGGTGAAATGGGACTCACAGTAAAAAAAGAACTACATAAAGTTTAACGGAGATATCTGATAAATGGAATCTTTGATCATTGCAGGCATAGCGTTAGTGAAGGTGCTTATCCTTGCCAATATTATCCTGCTTACGGTTTCGTATCTTGTATATTTTGAACGAAAGATATCAGCATGGGCACAGAGCAGGGTTGGTCCCAACAGAGTTGGTTACGCCGGTTTATTGCAGCCATTTGCGGATGTTTTTAAACTTTTGCTCAAAGAGGATATAGTCCCCGATCAGGCAAATAAATCGATTCACACATTAGCCCCTTTTCTTGCTCTGTTTGTGGCATTTACCACATACGCAGTAATTCCATGGGGACCTGATGTAACGATATTTGGCAGAGTTATTGAACTTTCAGTGGTCCCAAATATTAATGCCGGTATCCTCTATGTTCTTGCACTTACTTCAATCGGAGTTTATGCGATCACACTTTCAGGGTGGTCTTCAGGATCAAAATATTCACTTCTTGGTGGAGTAAGAGCATCTGCGCAGATGATATCCTACGAAATTTCGATGGGATTTTCTGTTGCCGGAGTTCTTATCTTTTCACAATCACTTCTTCCATCTGAAATTGTTAAATCTCAAAGTGGTTTGATGTGGAATGCATTCCTTCAGCCGATTGGATTTATCACATTTGTAACTGCGGCTTTTGCTGAGACAAACCGGCTTCCTTTCGATTTACCCGAAGCTGAACCCGAATTGGTTGGTGGTTTCCATACCGAATATTCCAGTATGAAATTTGCTGCATTTTTCCTTGCTGAATATGCAAACATGATGATCGCTTCGGCTCTCATTGTTACTCTTTATTTGGGTGGCTGGCAGGTGCCTTATCTTGAGAAACTTGGACTTTCAGCAGGTTGGGAAGCGATTATTCAGGTGGCTGCATTTTTCGCTAAACTTGTCTTTTTAATGTTCTTTTTCATCTGGGTAAGATGGAGTATCCCCCGTTTCAGATATGACCAATTGATGGATATCGGTTGGAAGGTTATGTTCCCGCTGGCCCTTTTGAATGTGCTTTGGGCAGCAGTATTAGCAATGCTTATTAAGTAGGAGATTCGATATGGCAGTTAAGAAACGGATGAAAGATTTTACATTGATGGAGAAGATTTATCTTCCCTCAATAGCTGCAGGATTGAGCATAACTCTGCAGAATATGTTTAAACCAAAATATACGATGGAATATCCTGAAGTTAAATTTATGCCTTCAGGGCATTATCGTGGACGACCTGTTTTGGTTCAGGAGGAAGATGGCGGTGAAAGATGTGTTGCATGTGGACTCTGTTCCAGAGTATGTCCCGCACTTGCCATCGATATTCAGGCAGCCGAGACGGAAAGAGAGAAGGAACGTTATCCCGAAAGATTTGAAATAAACATGCTTCGCTGCATCTTTTGTGGTCTGTGCGAAGAAGTTTGTCCCGAAGAAGCAATTGTAATGAGCAAAGAATATGAGATTGCCTTCACCAACCGTCAGGATGCCATTTATGGTAAAGACAAACTCTTAACTCCAATCGCCGACCTTCAGGAAAGAATTGAGTTCCTTAGAAGCAATAAATAAGTATTAATTATTAAGTATAAAAGCCCGTGAAGATTTTCCTCACGGGCTTTTTACTTTAGTTGAAAATTATCACAAACAAAAAATAATACCTAATACTTAATACTTAATATTTAGAAATTATAGTTTGCTCTGATGAAGATATTTCTTCCGGGTTCGGCTTTAACGAGACCTCTGTTTGTAGAGAGGTGGCTGAGATAAAGTCGATCCAGAATATTATCAACTCCGAAGGTAAAGACTAATTCTCCGTAAGCGATTTTTACGGGTTTTATGTTAACAATCATGTTAACGAGGCTGTAGCCTCCCGTCCTTTTTTCTGATGGAGCCACTTTGTTTTGATCCATTACCCCTTCAATTTCAACAGAGATATCAACATATTCATGTGCTCTTGCTCTTATTCCCAGAGTTCCGTTATCACCCGTCATGAAGGGGAGGTCTTCTGTCTTTTTTGTGTCCTCACCTCTTACGATAGAGCCCCTTCCATAAAGAATTAAATCTTTTATGATATGAACTTCAAAAGCAAGATCGAGACCATATATCTTTGCAGAACCAAAATTCACCATCTGAGTTGCGGGTCGGTTTTGATATGTAAAACCCGGGGTTTCAACTACCATGTTCGTGAGGGTATTCAGGAAAAAATTGATTTTCCACATCGCACTGTTTGAATAATATCTGTATCCAAAATCGTAGAACCAGCCTTCTTCAGGTTCAAGGGCAGGATCACCAAGTTTCACAAGTCCACCAAGATCAAGGAACTGGAATCTTTCTTCCAATGATGGAGCTCTGAAAGATTTACCAAAATTAAATGTGATATGGTGATCTTTTGTCAGTTTATAGAGTGTCGCTAAGTTGAGACTCCATGAATAATTGTTTTCATCTCTTGCCGACCACAGAAGTTTTCTTCCGGGTGGGTTATTGTTTACCACACCTCTAACTTCAACAAAATCGGGATTGTAGGATTCCTCATTTGTAACATTGATATAGTCGAACCTTCCACCAACGGCGACATTAAGATTTTTAGTTAGATTGTCTATTTCATTTTGGAAGAAGAAACCCATGCTTTTAAATTTGGAAAGTGGAACGGGTCTTTCATGGATAATTGAATCCTTTTTAGCATTGAGGATTCGTTGTCTTTTACTGTCCATTTCCCGTTGCCAGGCATCAAGTCCAAAAACAAATCTGTAATTAGGGGAAAAGACCCAGTTGCTGGTTAATTGAATTCCGTCCATGGTGTGATCAGCTGCCGGGAGCAGTCTTGCAGTGGGCATCACCACTTCGGCATCACGAACGATCAACTGATGGAAATATTTTAAGCTGATATTTGAGATAAGTGGAGAGATTTCATTTATTTTATACTCGGCTGAAACAAGTTCTCTTTTTTGAACGGGATATCTTGCAATGGCAGCGGCTGCAAAAGCTGAACCACCGGGTAGCCCAATATCAACTCCTTCATATCTCTGATAATTTAACTCCAACTCTTGATTATCGAAGGGTTTAAAGCCAAGTGCCCCGGTAAAACTGTTATCATGAAAGTGGCTGTTTGTAATTAATCCATCGGGGGTTTCAGTGGCAGAAGCACCTCTGAATGAACCTCGAACCTTAACAAACCAGTTTGAAGAACCTGTATTGAAGAAGAGACTGGTTCCTCCGCCTTTATTCACACTGTTGTAGTAGTTCCCAAAAGAGCCTGTCTGGTAAAAGTTGTTTCGGAATTTCCGGTTTTGAGTAATCACATTTACGATTCCACCCAATGCGCCGGTTCCATACATCGATGAGGCTGCACCTTTAATCATCTCAACCCGTTCGATATCAAACTGATCAATTAAAGATAACCTTGCACTCAGCTCTGTAGCTGTTTCGACTCTTACGCCGTCAACCATTAATACAATTCCTGTTCCTCTGATACCACGAACTGAAATGTCGGTTGCCCAGATCCCGTCCCGTGACATCGAAACGCCGGGCTCTTCAGAAAGATATTCTGCGACACTAAGTTTACTGTCGAGTTCAAAATCTCCTTTGGAGATGATTCCGAGTGGATATGGTGACTCTTGTAGAGAAGATACATACCTTGGACTTGTAACGGTCACCTCACCGAGGTGAATTGATACGGGTGTAAGCGAGACATCAAAGCCCATCATATTTGTTCCTGTTACCGTTATTTCCGCCGTAACTGGGGAATAACCTGTAAAAAGAAATTTTAAAGTATAGTTGGTTGCAGTGGGGAGAGTTATTTCATAGTTGCCATCTTTATCTGAAAAGGTGGACTTCTGGAAGTTGACCGAATAAACCATCACATTTTCGATCACTTTTCCTGTATTTTCTTCGTGTATTTTGCCTGAGATCTTAACATTCTGACCAAAAGTCATGAGTGAAAGAAGTAGAAACACTACCAAATGCCTGATCATTGTATTTGCCAATTTAATTTAAAGTAACATCTATATATAACAAAAGGTATAAAAATAACCAAATCTCTCCGGAACACAGAACCTCGGAACCCCGGAACTTTGGAACCTCGGAACCCCGGAACTCAAGAATTTAAGACACCTGAAGGTCTGAATCACCGGAGTACCGAAACTCTGAAGTACTGAATCTCTGAAACTCCGAGGTTCTGAATCTCTGAAATTCTCAAGAAAATCACAGTCTGTTTTTGTAAAAATGACTAAATTCGCTATCTTGACATTAAGATTTATCCGGATATCAATTAAATCCAAAAACCCCAGTAAACGAAAATGCGAATGAACTGTTTAATTGTTGATGACGAAGAGATTTCAAGAAAAATTCTTGAACGGTTTGTAGCACAAACGGACTCGCTGAAACTTGCCGGATCGTGTGAAAACGCAATTGATGCTGTTAAAATTTTAAAAACTGAAGATGTTGATCTTATCTTTCTTGATATCGAGATGCCTGAAATGACGGGGATTGAGTTGATAGAAACTCTTAAGGGAAATCCTCAGATAATTTTTGTAACTGCTAAAGAAGATTATGCAGTTGAGGCATTTGAGCATGATGTTACCGACTATTTGTTAAAACCGTTAACTTATGCGAGATTTTTAAAATCGGTGAACAAAGCACAAGATAATATTAAACAGCCGGCAACAACCACAACTCCTGGGTATATTTTTGTGAAAGTTGAATCACGACTGCTTCGTCTTAATCTTTCAGATATCGATTATGTGGAAGCTCATGGTGACTATATTCAACTTCACACCAAAAGTGGTAAACATATGATTTATTCGACAATGAAGCATATTGAAGCGAATCTTCCAAGGGAGGAGTTTGCGAGAGTACACCGCTCATTTATTGTAAGAATGGATAGAATTGCCGATATAACCGAACACAATTTAATGATCGATAAACATATCATTCCTATCGGAGCAATGTATAAAAACGATCTGTTGAAAAAACTTAATATTTTATAACAAAGGAAATTAAATGAAGAGAGAAATTCACGGTTGGTGGAGCCCACGGCTGGAAAAAAATATGGAGATTGTTGTTTATGGCCATTGGGGAAAACCCCTTTTAATGTTTCCAACAGCGGGTGCCGACTTCCTTGAGTATGAGCGGTTCCAACTGATCGATGCGATTGCTCCCTACATTGAAGCTGGGAAAATTAAAGTTTTTTCGATTAACAGCATCAACAATGAGAGCTGGCTAAACAATTCGATGATGCCCCACCATAAAGCTCTAAGACACATGACTTACAACTATTATGTAACTGACGAGGTTGTACCCTTCATCCACACTAATTGTGGTGGCCTTCAGCCTATTATGCTTACAGGGGCTTCTCTGGGTGCACTCCATGCGGCAAATATCTTTTTCAGAAGTCCAAATCTTTTTGCAGGAACCATTCCGATGAGTGGTTATTATGATCTGAAGTCATATACAAAAGGATATTACGACGAAAATGTCTATTTTAATTCACCGGTTGATTATCTGTCAAATCTCGGGGATGAAAATCTCTTAAATCAGATGAGGCACGGGAAAAGAATAATTATCGCTACAGGGCAGGGAGAATATGAAGCACCGCAGGGTTCAATTAATCTGTCGAACATCCTAAGGAGTAAAGGAATTCCTCATGAGCTTGAGATTTGGGGACACGATATGCCACATGACTGGCCCACATGGCGAAAAATGCTTCCATATTTTATAAGTAAACTGTAAACAATCAGATCTCGAGAAAACTGTTCAGAATCAAATTTCCGGCAATACCCGAGTATTCCGGATTAAAGATTACCCCCATTGAGTTCCCCTTTTTATAAGCAGCAGGAATCCCGTTAAAACCGGTGAGGACTGCTGCGTTAAATTTGTCAGATGACGGTTTAAACAACTTCTCAAAATAGAGTCCTTCCAATTCTTCAGCTTCGATAAACATCATAGAATTACAAAGTGTTGCACCGTATTTCCCCGGAAGTGGAGGTGTTTCCAGCGCTAGGGTAAGTGAGAGGGGAAAAAAGGCAAGTCCTGATGTACCGGGTACATGAGGGTTTTCACACATTAGCGAAAAACCATTGGCGATACCGAGCACAGGTTTTTGAATCATTCTTAACATTGAAAAGAGATTCAAAAGGTGAAGTCGTTTAAGTGCTTTTTTTATATCAGAGCAATCGGGCAGGATTATTCTATCGGCGGCAAGAATTTCACTTTCAACGGATGTGAATTTTTGATCCACTCCAAGCTTTTCGAGTTGGTATAAAAGATAAGAGGGGCGTTCGCCATAGTCAATAATTGCTGTCATGTCACTTTATATTTAGTTTAAAATTACAAAGCACACAGAATCAAGAGAAACAACTCTCCATAATTTCTGTGTGCTTTGTTTTTAAATTAGTTTATTTCAAGAGTTGCATTTTTCTTGATTCTTTAAACATTTTACCATCAACAGATGTTGCGGTAATAGTATAAATGTAACTTCCACTTGCAAGGTTGGCTGCATTAAATTCAACCTGATGTGAACCGGTTGCAAAGTCTTTGGAAATAAGATTTGCAACTTCACTTCCCATCATATCATAAACAGTAATATTAACTTTTGCCGGTGCAGGCAAAGCAAATTTAATACTGGTTGAGGGGTTGAATGGATTAGGATAATTTTGATGCAGAGTGAAATCGGTAACTGATGCAAAATTCACTTCGATTGCACTTGTAAAGACAAACTCACCATTAAGATCGATCTGACGGAGTCTGTAATAGTTTGTTCCGTTTATTGCCGAGTTGTCTGTGAATCTGTAAGATTGTTCAGTGGTTGAAGTTCCTGCGCCTTTAACAAATCCAATTTTATTGAAAGTTAAACCATCAATTGATCTTTCAACTTCAAATCCCATGTTGTTGGTTTCGGTTGAGGTTGACCAGTCGAGGATAACAGCTTCACCCGACTGCTGAGCAGTGAATGTGGTGAATTCAACAGGTAGTGCAATACTGCCTTCGTGAGCACCTTTGTAAGGATATAGAGGACTTCTTGGTGAACCATCAATGTCATGGTCAATTTGTGGAATAGGCATACCGTGAAGGTCCCAGTCGCCGTTTGAAGCACCTGTTAAGTGAAGATCGGTATTGGAAACAAAATTAACCATTTTGTAAACAGAATTTGGATCGTCTGAGGTAGCGGTTCTCCAGTCATTAAGGGTTGCACAAGTTGTTGTGTTGTAGAGTGCAAAATTTGAACCAATTCCGGCAAGATAATAAGCATTGTAGTCGAAATTTAGAACGTTTGTACCTGACTCAGCCATTGGGTAATGAATGATATAGGTAGCTGCAGTGCTGTTGCCTTGATGGAATATGTTATTGGCGGCATTCATTGTAGCATCTGAATTCACATTGTATCCAATACATGCATTAATACCTGTTGTTGCGGGGGCATCAATTCTGAAAGAATTGTGAGCGATATTGATCACGCCATTCCAGGTAGCTGAACCAAACACAATACCAAAATATTTATTTGCTGTTGCGGTACCAAGATTGTTAAAATTGGGAGCAATAAAATTGTTGATGACATTGATAACACCCGTGTTACCATAAACAACTACTGCACCGGCAAATTTATTTGTGGTTGTGTTTACATCAATTTTGGTAAACTTATTGCCCGAGATGATTGTTGTATCATTTGTTACACTTCCGGTAATATAAATTCCGGCGTAGAAGGATAAATCAACTCTTGGATCAACAATGGATATTCTATTGTTTAGATACATGTTGTTTGCGATATAGAAAGTGGTGATCACTCTTCTTGCTCCGTAAAGGTCACAATTTGCGATTATTCCGGTGACGGGGGAAGTTGGATCATTTCCCCACATACCAACTGCAGTTTCAAAAGTAAGGGTTGGTGTACCAACCTGGCAATTGTAAATGAAGATGTCGTTTGGTGCAGAACCGACAGTACCAATTGAGCCATCAACCGCAATACCCGCTGCCTGAGCCGTTCTGGAGGTGTTGATGCTTATAATTTTCATATTCTGAATGGTTATGAAATCTGAATTGTCCTGCACTTCAATTGCCCATCTTCCGGTTGGAAGGTCGAAGGCAAATGTCAAGTCACGGTCTCCATCGAGACTGTTCCCGTTTGAACCTTCAAGTGTTACAAAACTTGAATTGAGGATGAGGAAAAATTGATTTGAAGCATCCACTGCGGTGAAAGTTACAACCGGCTGTTTTGTTGGTGCTGGTTTTATCACTAATCTGTTGGCTGCGGTGAATGTTGTATTATTAATCATGCTGGGGGCAGTTTCGGTAAGGTTACCATCTATCATGAAAGTAACAACTCCGTTAGCACCGTTAGCAGTGATAGCAGCACAAGCTGCTGAAAGTGAAGCATATCCTTGTGGGTTTGCGCCTTGAGGAATGTAATATGTACCTGAAAGTGCCTGGGCATTTAAAACACCAAGACTCAAAAGTAGTGTGAAAAATGAAATTTTGTAGAAAAGATTTCTCATGAGATTCTCCGTTATTGTTTGTATCTATTGTTTAGATAATCATTCTCTAAAATTACACAATAAAGACGGAAAAGACAAACTTATTTTTGGGGGGAACTTCTAAAAGGGGAGGATAAACTTGAGAGAACCGGGAAGTTATCTCCCGGCCTCATCAATAACAATTATAATATTTGACTATTTAAGCAGACAAGCCAATTTCTCATTATCTGGTGCAATTTTATTGGCATATAGAGAAGAGACGGCATATTTCCCACCACCCGTAATAAAAAGAGTAACAAAAATGAGAAGAAAGAGCAGTGCCATTTCTTTTGTGTGAAACGGATCAGCCGCATGAGCCACAAATGCCGCCACTGCCATGGCAATGATCAGGGGGATTGATGACAACTTCGTTGAAATTCCAAATATGATAAATATTGCCATTAAAAATTCTGCAAACATTGTCAGAAAAAGACTTGCAGGTTCCCCTATTCCCAGAAAATCGATAAATTTAATCTCGTTACCCGAGAAAAACATTTCAACTTTCCCCAATCCATGACCAAACGCCATAAATGACCCTGCCACAACCCTTAAAACCAGTATTCCAATATCGTTCATTTTAAATCCTTTTGTTTATAGTTCTCAATAAATGTTATAACATATAATTATTTAGTTTAGTTCCTCAACAAATAATTGAAGGGGAATTGTCCAATACACCTAAAAAGTTCAGGCGTTTTTATGTAGATAGTTTATATAATTAAGTTAAACGATAACAATCTCTTAATATAGCAGACAATTAACGGCATTTGGTTACAAAGTTTTACAAAGGTTTACTTGACGGTGGCACATGTTACAATTTTGAAAAGTAATTTGAACCCAGAGATTAAGAATAATTTCAATCAAATACAAACCGGAGACGACAATGAAAACTTTAAGTGTTATGATGGTAGTGTTGATGCTTTTGGCATCGACGACCAACACAGAAGCCCAAAGAAAATATCAGTTTAACAAAAACTCGATCGAGTCGTTAAGAGATGGAATCACATCCAAAAATAACGGACTCCGCAGAAGCGCAATTTATATGGCAGGATTTTATGAAGTAAGTGAAGTTGCAAATACTTTGTGTGACGAGCTTAAAAACGAAATCAACCCGGCAGTCAAAGTTTTAATTGCACTGGCACTTTACAAAATTGGTGACGAGAATTCATTAAACATGATCGAAAATCTCTCGAAAACTGAGAAGGATGACGACACCAGAAGGATGATGTTTGCAATAACCGAGCAGATAAAACTCGACAGAATCAGCTCAAATCCGGTCCAATAATTGGAAGAAGACATTTCGCATAAATCATTACCTCTTCGCATTACCTCATTAGTGCAAAGCCGGTACTAAAAGGCTGCCTAAACAAAAGGGCAGCCTTTTTTTTGTCTATTATCTGCCGATATCGATGGATGTCGAATTGGGAAATTATATATACTATAATATACATAATTTCCCAACTGCCGGTAACTCTTTAAATTGAAAGGGGTTATGGGGAGAAAACAAGCCCGTCATATTGAAAAATATCCAACAAATCGCTGTTTATGCTTTTAGACATATCAACATTTCCTATATAATATCACTTAAAACGATTATATGGAGATTCTGTATCACTGTTTCCGTTGATAAGCCGGAGCAGGATGGAATTAAATGAATTTGCATTCGACTGCAAACTTGAGAAAAAACTGTTATCTGTTTCTTCGACAATTTTAAGGGCTTTTTGTAAAATTTCCCGACCCGAATTCGATAGTGAAATAACTTTGGCTCTGGTATCGTCACTGTGTTCTTCTCTGTTAATAAAACCCTTCGTTTCTAAAGTGCGTAACACTTTTGAAACCATCATTCGGTCTGTGTGGCTATGGTTAGCAATATCAACTTGTGTGACAATTTTCTCTGTCGTTGACAACCATGCCAACGCAGCCAAAAGAGCAAATTGTGTATGTGTCAAATTCAAAGTGTCCAGGGATCTTTTCATTTTGAGTTGCCAACGCATACTCACTTGCCAAAGTAGATAACCGGAACTCTCTTCAGGGTTCCGGAAATGAAATTCTATTTTATTATCCATAATTGTCATCCTGTGTTTAAGGTTCCGATGAACTTTGGATTTATAATGATTCTAAAAAAGTCAGTTTATACCCATCGGGGTCTTTTACATGAAATGCTTTACCAAATGGTGTATTCATGATTGTCCCCAAAATAGTTACATCCTTTTCGACAAGAGTGGCATGCATATCTTCAATTTTTTCATCTATCGTGAACCAGAGAGAAACACCGTTGCCCAAATCTTTATTTTCCAGATTCTCGAGGGGCCTCCTGATGGCAAAACTCGCATCTCCTTTGTTAAATTTAAAGATTACAGCATCAGGATTTTTCATTTCAGACAGCTCAAATCCTAATTTATTTGTGTAAAATTGTTTTGAAATTTCAAGATCCCTTACTTGAAGAGAAACAAATTCCATCCGTCTCATTTTGACTCCTTATTAAAAAATAAAATATTGTTGTCACAAATATAATATACACGACAACAATATGAAAATTATTTTTGTATTTTAATTGCATCGGTGGAGAAATCATGAGCCGCGAATATCACTTCCTCCCCACCCAATCACAACCTGCTTCTGTAGCCAAATGACTGAACAAAATTCTCTTCGACGTTAATTTTTCGGGAGGAGACGAGGTAAGCACCAAAAACGCCAAGTCCATTATCGATGTTGCTGAAAACCACTTCATCGAGTCTTACGGAAAAGTCATCGAGAAAGCCTTCGGTTGAACCGTAATAATTTCCGAGGTTTTTGTCCATAACCATCACTTCAAATATGGCATCCTGAATTACATAAGAATATTTATCCTGATCACCTGCCGAGATATCCATCATCACTTTGTTGATCGCTGCATACTCATAGATAAGTATCTTGTCTCTGGAAATTCCGGGATAAAACGGGGTTTGGACACCATTAATATCTGAATATTTTAACGGGATCTCTTTTTTGTAACCCGTCACCACTCCATTTTTGTCGGTTGCATAATAGAGCACAAGTTTAGGCTCATATATGTAATCAGCGGGAGCTGTCCAGTTAATGACAAATTCTTTTTCATTTGGATTTTGTGTAGCAGTTGATATGAAGTTTTTTGAGAGTCGAAAATCAAGATCACGAGGCACAGCACAGGTTGAACGAAGGACGGTTCCATCGGGCATAACTGCCGTAAGTCGAAGAGTGTCGTTTGGGCGAGCCTTAACATTTTTCAGCACATAAACCGGAGCAGGGCCTCCATATTTTTGTCCAATTTCCGTAGATGTGGAGTCACTAAAAGTGTATGTGTTTTTATAAAAAGAAGAATACATCGTTATTGCAGCACCTCTGATAAAAGGGCTTGTCTGATTTTCATTGGGGTTATATCCGGGGACATCATAGGTTTTTGCCACAACTGCAAGTTGGACTGTGGAGTCTCCTTTGATAACAAGATTGAGAATATATTTTTCCTGATAGTTCTTTTTAGGATCAAAAGAATTTTCGCAGCCTGAGAGGAGCAGAATTGGCAACACAAAAGCCAACATAAAAACTGTTTTTTTCATCATAATTGCACCTTCAAAGAAAGAGATGGAAGGAACGGGAGCATATCAACCCTTTCACCGGTTTTATCATCGAAATAGAAAATATTTTGTCGATCATATACATTAATTATTGAAAAATCAACTGTGCAGGTCATAAAATAGATAACAAGGGCTTTTGAAATTCCGATATCCATCCTGTGATATACAGGGAATCTTTCAGAATTAACTGCACCATAGAGGCTTTTGGGGTCATATTGCCCCAAAACCAGCCATTGTGAATAAAAATCATTTATCGAAAAGCGATCCATATATCCACCAAGCGGGGTGTAGGGTCTTCCCGTTGAGAAATTCCAGGTCATATAGATATTCCATCCATCGCCGGGGTTAAATCCCAGAATAGTGCTGAGGGAGTGGCGGGTATCGTATCGCGGCGCATATTTGCCGCCATCCTTAAATTTGAATGCCCAACCAAGTGAATAACCTGCTTTGAAATAAAACATATCGGATTGCATCACCAAATCGGCTTCAAAACCGTAGGATTCACCATTTAACTGGATAAGATCGGGGTCTTCGGCGGTGAATTTTCTGTCATTAAAGTCGGTAAGGTTTCTGATATCTTTATAATAACCTTCAAGTTCAAGGACCACACCGGTCATCGGAGTGATTTTAAACCCTGCGATGTAATGATAAGCTTCAGGTGTAGTGAGATATTCAGGAATCACAATCCATGGCTCAAAGATGGAGAGCAGGTCGTTTTCATCAACAAGAGTGGTAATCTCCTGCGAATATTTACCAAACGAAGCTTTAAAAGTGAGCCAGTTGTTTAATCTGTAAGTTGTTTTTATCCTTGGCTCAATAAAACCTGCCCTGTTTTGTGTAATTGTTGTCATGATGATTCTTGCACCGAGATCAAGTCCAAAATCTTCAAAACGAAGGAATTTATATTTCACAAACAGGTTCATCGAAACACCATTTCCCTCAATTTTGGTTCGGGAACCGCGGAGGTTTTCCTGATCGAGTGTGGAGTTAAAAACCATTGTCTGAAGTCCAACACCAAGTTCATCTCTTGAGTCGAAAATGTAAGTAAAATTCCATTTTGAAGTAAAATCAGTTACAGCGTTTTTTCTGTCTTTAACTTTGCTGAAATTTGGTGTTACTGAAGCATCAAATGTTGAGAGGGAAAACGTAAACTCGGAGAAGATGGGGCTTGCCCATACCTGATACCAGTTTAATCCAAGAACCCGGTTACTCAGAGAATAATCCTCTTTGAGGGGGTCATTATTTTTAAGATCATCCTGACTGCCAAAAAGATGGAATACAAATTTTGAATTTTCAAGTATCTCGGGATTGCTGTAATTTACTTTAAAAGTATAATCGTAAAAATCGAAGGGAGAAGTTTTGTTATTCATAAACTTGTTTAAAGTCTCGGTAAAATAACTTTTCCTGCCTGTAAGCAGGAAACTCCCGCCCGGAATTGGACCCTCCACTGCAGCTTTCCCTGAAAGGAGAGACGCGTTGAATGATCCGGCAAAGTGATTTTTGTTTCCATCTTTTGTAATAATATCGAGGACGGATGACAATCTACCCCCGTGTTCAGCTGAAAAACCACCTTTATGAAATTCAAGCGCAGAAGCAATCTCGGGATCAACTACTGAGAAGATTCCAAGTGCATGGAAAGGATTATAAATTGTGGCACCATTTAGCAGCACGACATTTTGTTCGTTGTCACTTCCTCTGACAAAATAACGGGCAGTGACATCACCTGTTGTACTAACCCCTGAACTGTATTGAAGAGTTCTGAGGATATCGGCTTCAACACCTTTTGGAAGAAGTTTAATCTCCTGTGCAGTGATCTTTTCAAGTCCAAGATCGGTTGCGTTGGCTTCAATTGTTTTTTCGCCAAAAATCGTCAGGGTCTGTGTGGTGTAAGAAGTTGGGGAGAGTTTAATATCAATCTGAGTGATTTTACCCGCAGGAAGATCAATCTGAACTTCCTTTGGATTAAAGCCCATCATTGAATAAATAATTGTCTGTTTTCCCCGCGGAACCGAGGTAATTATATAATACCCCGATGTATTGGTAGTTGCACCCATCGAGGTTCCTTTAATGATCACATTGGCGTAAATCACAGCTTCGCCATTGGTTGAATCGGTTACAAACCCTCTGAGAATCGCCTTGTCGGGATCCGGTGTTGCTTGTCCAAAAATGAGAATTGAGGAGAGTACCAGCAAAACGGAGAAATATTTCAATTCAGAAACTCCAAAAATATGAATCGGATTAAAGCGTGAAACGGTAGTATCCGGTGGGGAGTTGATGCTTCAGCTAAAATGTAGTATTTGTGACCAATATTAGTGAAAAACGGCAAAATAATTTGTGGAAATAACGGGTACTTTAAGGAAAATCGGGTAATTTATCCACTTCCTGATTCCGTAATTGTTAAGTTTTGGGTGAAATTCACCAAATAAATAAAGCCTGTTGGTAAGCCGGGTATTATCGATTTTGGTTATGATGACAATTTTTTACGAAACATTTTATTGATATAACAGGTTAAATGTTTAAGTTTAACCAATCATTAATTAGAGAGTATTCAAATGCTAATTACGCTTTTAATCTTCAACTTTCTTGTAGCACTTCTCACTTGTGGGATCATCGCTTATTTCTTCAAAAAACCGCTTGACACCATTTTCCAAAGACTGGTAAAAGAGGATATATATATTGCCTGGAGCAGATATATTCTGTTTGCAATTTTTGTCGTGGGAATTTCAGGTGGTGTCAGAATCTGGGAACTTGAAAAATACCTGAATACAAATGAAAAAACCGGAGCTTATATTTATACTCTCACTGTTGAGAGGTGGGCAATAGAAATTTACCGTGCAATAATGGGAACACTCGAAGCCACTGCATGGATGTTGCTTTTTGTTTTCCTTTTTGCGTTGATTGCTTATGTGGTTATCCGCCTTACGGAAGCCGCCCAGGAAAATAAAGATAAACAGTTTAAAGCCTTCATGGATGACAAAAAAGGCAATACTATTTCAGATACACAGCCTTAATAACTTTCGTTTGGGAGCCGGCGGTAACTTTTATCAGGTAAACGCCTGCAGGAAGGTCTTTTGGTTCAAACTTTATTGAATGTAAACCCGGTTCCTTTGTTTCTGATAGAAGATTAATTGCCGTTACACCGGTAATATCATAAACCGTGATATCCACGGCTGAACGGGAACCCAATGACCATGTAATTTCAGTTGATGAATTGCCTGTGAGTGATCCATCAGAAAATGGGTTGGGATAGTTTTGATAAAGTGTGAATGTACCCGGTAGATCGGATTCTTCTTCAATTCCCGTTGGATTGGGTAGCAGTTTTATTACTCTTGATTCTTTACCTGCAAGTTCACCGGAAACAACAAAATTGGCGAATCCTCCCTGATAGTTTACAGGAACCTGTCCAAGAGCTTCACCTGTTTCGGCGTCATAAACATAGAAGTTTCCCATATCAAGATTGGATTGATTTAGTGAGACATTATAGTTTGATACAGGAAAATCGCTGAAATTATGGATCACATAAATTGCCTCATTATCAAGGTCTCTTCCAAATGAATAAATGTACTGATTTGATGAAGTACCTGCTCTGTAACCACCCCTCCTGAGAGCCAGCTCTTTGTTTCGCAAATGAATCAAATTTCTATATCTGCTTAGGAGTGAAGTGGGACTTGCTGACATTGTTTGGATATTGTTTGTTGTGTAGGGGGTTCCAAGTGCATACCAAGGAGTACCTGTTGTAAAACCACCATTGACACCGTTGGTCCAGGGGAGTGGCCTTCTTTTGTTTTGATCCTGACCATAACCGTTCATGCCAATTTCTTCACCGTAGTAGAGAAAAGGTATGCCCGGCAGGGTGAGGTAAACCGATGCAGCAAGTTTCATCCATTTTTCGTTTTGATTCAGGATTCCAAACACTCTGTCTTGATCGTGATTGCTCAAAAAAGTGGCATATTGAAGAGGTTGATAAGCAGAAACTATGGAGGAAACTTTACTTGCAAGTCCACCCGGTGCAGAATTTTTAACCGCATTTATAATTGCAGTGGCGAGATCAAACTCAAAACATGCATCCAATCGTGTACCATTTGAATAAGGGACTGTTTGGGCAGTGGACGACCACACCTCTCCCACAACAAAAGCATTGGGTTTTACACCCTTGTAAAAAGTTCTGAATTCCTGAAGGAATGAAAAAGTTGCAGGAACATGCTCCATTACCTGACCATCTTCAAATAGATGTTTAATTGCATCCAATCTAAAACCGTCGATATTCAGAGTGTCGAGCCAATACCGGGCTATGTCAAACATTGCGTTTTTTACAGGCAGATGATTGTAATCGATGTCGGGCATTCCGCTTGAGAACATCCCAAAATAATAATCGCTGTTGAAGGGGTGCCACACTGTCTGCCCCCATGTCCCACCGTATCCGGGATTGGTATTGCGCCAGATGTAATAATTTCTGAAGGGGGAAGAGGGGTCTGTCGATGCGGCAAACCAGGGATGTTGTCTTGAGGAGTGATTCATAACAAAATCGATGATCACTTTTATACCTCTTTGGTGAGCAAGTTGCAAAAACTCCTTAAAATCGTTCATTGTTCCGTAATCCGACTCAATCCCTTTGTAGTCAGTTACATCATACCCGTGATAACTGGGGGATGGATTTATTGGCATCAACCAGATACCTGTAATCCCAAGATCGGTGGTTGTGTTAGGATTTCCATCGTTTAAATAATCAAGTTTTTGAATTATACCTCTGAAATCACCTTTCCCGTCACCATTTGAATCGTAAAAACTTCTGACAAATATTTCATAAAAAACTGCATCATTCCACCAGTTGCCCGGACCTTGTGAATAGATCATGAAAGAAGGAAAAAGGAGGATGGAGACAATAAAAAATCTAATCAGTTTTTGAAGTTTCATATCAATTTCAACATAATAAAAAAAGTAACCACATAGATAATGAATTTTGAAGCCAAATGAAAGTCAAAATGCGTAATTTTGAAATTTAACATCTCAAGTTTATATGAAACGACTCCTTCGTACAGACAGTAAAATTTTTCCATTTCTTTCTCTTGGTATCCTCGCATTAATCTGGGGCAGTTCTTTTATCCTTATAAAAAGGGGTCTGGAGGCATATTCACCTGTCCAGTTAGGTGCTCTTAGAGTGGTCCTGTCGGGTCTTGTCCTGCTTCCTTTTGCGATTAAGAGTTATAAACAATATCTCAAACAATATTGGAAAAAATTTCTCTTTTTTGCAACAATTTCCAATTTATTACCGGCAATTTTATTTGCAAAAGCTGAGATGGAGCTATCAAGTTCGTTAACCGGAATTTTAAATAGCACAACTCCTATTTTTACATTTTTGATAGGAATATTTATTTACAAAGCCAAATTTCGATTTAACCAGGCGTTAGGATTAACACTTGGAATTGCCGGCTCCGTGGTTTTGATCCTTTTTAGTGGTGGTGACCTTGGAGATGTTAACTTTTACGCATTTTTTGTTGTGCTTGCCACTTTTTTCTACGGTATGGGGAGCAATTTCCTGAAGAAAAATTTCTCAAAAATTAATCCCGTGGCTCTTACATCACTTGCGTTTATGACGGTAATGCCTGTTGCATTTGTAATTCTGATCTTCTCGGGATTTTTCTCAACTGCATTAACACATCCAAATGCACTTCCCTCATTTTTTTATATCCTGATTTTGGCGGTCGTTGGTACTGCAATGGCGTTGATGTTATTTAATAAAGTGATACAGGAGACTTCTCCCGTTTTTGCATCAACCACAACATATTTAATTCCAATTGTTGCCGTCATCTGGGGAGTACTTGATGGCGAAACAATCAGCGTTTGGCATATCGCCGGAATGGCGTTGATCATCTCGGGTATCTGGTTTATTAATAAGGTGGCGGTTTCTAAACCTACTTGACATTGGTTGAGGAATTTGTTATGTTTGCATGTAACGGGTCGTGAGTATTTAACTCATGACCAAATAAAACATGGAGAAGAATCATGACAACGATCAGATTAATTCCGTTAATATTTATTTTTATTTTTCCGTCCTCACTTACTGCGCAGGAATCGATAATTATCTCCCTAAATAAAATCGATTCAGTCGAATACTATTTTATCCTCGAAAAAAATGTAAATCATTCAGAGTTGTGGGCGAGATCCCAGGCTTTTGTTAAGTCGGATAAAGACATCAAACTTGCGACGATTGAAACAAAACTCACCAAAGAGGCTTCAAAGTTGATCGTAAGGCAACATCATCATGAAAGAAACAATCTTGTTGATGCCGGAAGGGCACAACCACTTGGAAGTGGTGTAGCTGCTGTGATTGGTACAGACAAAGAGTTGTTACCTGCCTGTCTTGTCTTCATTACCCCAAATATCAATATGGGATTTGTGAAAGTGATCAGTGACGATGCAGTGATTATCGCAGATAATTTTAAGAAGTTTGATTATGGTGATCCCAAAGATGTTCAGATGAAGGGGTTAATACCTTTTGAACTTGTTGAGGAAGCATTTTTTGAAGCTGTTAAAGATTTTAGTGTAGCGAATTGATTTAAAAGAAAACCGCAAAGGTCTGAAACAAAAGCAAAACCACAGAGCACACAGAGGGAGACAATTAAATATCTCCCTCTTTGTGGAACTATCCAAAATTATTGAATTATTGGATTACTGCATTATTGGATTATTTCAGGAGCATCATTTTACGGGTGGTAGAGAAACTCTGACCCGAGTTTGACTGTGCTGTAATTGTATAAAGATAGAGTCCACTGTTAAGTTTTCCCGCATCAAAATTCAATTTGTGATAGCCCAAAGCAAGATTTCCGTTTAAAAGTTCGGTAATCTTATTTCCGAGTACGTCGTATACAACAATCTTTACAGATGAAGCCTCAGGAAGGCTAAAGCTGATTGAGGTTGAAGGATTAAACGGATTTGGATAATTCTGGTCAAGACTGAACGTCGCCGGGTTGGCTAATTCAACTTCAACTTCATTTGAAAATGATGAGGAACCATCATAATCGACTTGTTTAAGTCTGTATGTGTAGTTTCCTGACTGAGTTAATTTTTCAGAGAAAACATATTCTGAGAAACGGGTTGTTGTCCCTTTTCCTTCAACAAAACCGGTTGTTAAAAATTCATTGCCATCAAGACTTCTCTCAATAAAAAATCCTTTGTTGTTGGTTTCAGTAGCTGTTGTCCATTCAAGTTTAATGGTTCCATTATTTGAAACCGCAGAAAATGAAGCGAGTTCCACAGGAACAGCTTGTGATACTGTGAAATTGACGTCAGAAACATCATAAAAGATGTTATCGGCTGCTTCGATGTAGAGTCTGGCTGTTGTTGTTTGCACATCAGGCATGGTGATTGTTGCTGCACCGGTATTTGGGAGTGCATTTGCAACCGTTACAAATGTGTTTCCACCATCTGTGGTAAGTTTTACATTCACTGTTTGACAATTAACCGGCGCAACATTGGTATTTGCAACATCCCATGTGATATTCACGGATGAGAGAGCAGGGATCGAAACATTGGTATTGGGGTAAGTCACTTTAAAAGGTGAACTTCCTGCGACAGCGAATGTAATTTCACTGAAAACATAGTCTCCGGCACCGGGGTTATTATCCCTTACTACCAGTCTGAATTTCAGATTTCTTGCATAAGAAGGAAGGATTTCACCAAGCACTTGTGTTCCGGCAAATACATTTGCTCTTTTTGGGAACCAGCGTGTTCCTGAAATTTCAGGATCAAAACTTCTAAAGATTGGTGCATTACCTGATGGAGTGTTAGGATGGGTTGATGGACCCAGATCATATTCTTCCCAGCAGTAGGTGATTGAAGTATTATCAACATCGGTTGCAGCACCCGTTAGTTTAAATGGGGTGTTTATAGGGATTGTGAATCCACCTGTCGGGAATGAAGTGATAACAGGTTTTTCATTTCCGTTTGAAACGGAAACTGCACAATTGTTTCCACTGCCGGCAATGAAATTGGAAATTTCAACCATGCTTCCGATATGGAAGTAATCATCGGAGTTGTTTTGCAGATTAGGTGAGCAGATTCCTGCATAACCCATAATTGTAGCTGCACTTCCCGGTTCAAAAGCAGTATTTGCGTTCCTTTGGCAGTTATTGTTTTGTGTATGGTTGGCACCATATTGGTGTCCCATTTCATGGGCAACATAATCGATATCAAAAGGATCACCGACGGGAGCAGGTCCACCGGTAACACCACCGGCTTTGCTGGAGCCACAAACACTTCCAAGATAAGCAACACCACCGCCACCGGTGCTGAAAACATGTCCGATGTCATAATTGGCACTGCCAATTACGGTGTTGCAGTTGTTGATGTTTTGCCCCAACATTGTTGAACCGTTGTTGTTGGTATATGGATCGGTAGAGGCATTAGTGTAAACTAGAAGGTTGTTATTTGCAACCAGAAGCATTCTGATGCTAAATTCGCGTTCATAGACCTGATTAATTCTGTTAATAGAGGTAACAATAGCTGCCATTGCAAGGGCAACAGTTCCACCGTGAAATGTTGTATATTCTCCCGTTGCCGCACAGGCGAGACGGTAGGTTCTAAGAGTGCCTGCAGCGAGTCTTGCCTCAGTGGAAACACCCGGTGTTTGTTCATCAACGAGACAGATACCTTTTTCGAGTTTTTCGGCGCTGGGTTTAAAATCTTTCTTAAAATATGAAAGGTAAACTACACTGTTTCCTTTTGAATAGGGATCGATAAATACAGTTCCCTCTGAAGTAAATATCTGACCATGAAAACCATGTGGAGTAAGATCCAATCGAGCGGAATATGAATTGTCATCGATCGATTTTGCTAAATAAGTTCTAATTTCAGGAAATTTTGCTGCAAGTTCAGATTCCATCACAGGCGAGTAATAAATCGCAAATTTGGAGGTTTTACCATTTGGAAGGGGTAATTCAAGAATTGGGACCCTTCCGCTTGTGTAGCTGAATTCAGCAGGGGCTGTTTTTAAAAACTCAGCCAGAAGTTGTTTGTCAAGTTCTATTAGTCTGTATGTATCCACGGTTATCTGTTTCTCCAAACCGACGGGGAGATTGTTGTGTGCAATGTCTTTCCAGGGATTAAGGCTCAGGTTTTGAGTCATGCCGAGAGAAGCCATAAAAAGGAGCAGGAAGAAGATTTTCTTCATTGTTGACCTGTGTTTGTGGTTATTAAAAAGTTGGACTTACAATTTCGGTATAATGTCACTAATTAACAAACAAATAATAGGTGACAAAGGAGTTTTTGATAAAATAAATTTAAGCCATCATCCGATCATTTATTAAATGTCATCTTTATTAAATTTTGATTTTTTCCTGCAATAAGCCTTAAAAGGTAGATACCTGATGGAAGATTTGATGCATCAAATGTCACTGAGTGTTTGCCTGCCGGCATTTCTGAACTGATAAGAGTTACAATTTCTCTTCCAATTATATCATATACAGTTGCATTGACAAATGATTGTTCAACCAGGTTAAAGGAGATAACCGTGGATGGATTAAACGGATTTGGATAATTCTGGTAGAGTGTAAATTCTTCTGGGAGATTTTCCTGTTCTTCAATATCTGTTGGAGGATCTGCACTTACAACCTGGCCGGCACCAACGGTTACAATTCTTGTGTAAGTTCCACTTAGAGCAGAGATTGTGTAAGTTCCCGGTTTTACATCCCCAATTGCATAGTTTTCGTTGTAAATTTCGTCGCTTCCAACATAGGGATCGTTAAAATTATAAGTTAGTGAGTAGCCATAAGTGGTGTAAGGTGGTCTCGGTTTTGGATCGGGGGAGATATCAACCCGGGTGCTGTTTGGGGCATTGGGAACCCTGCCATAAATTGCACCCATCCCTGTCATTCCAGCCCACAATTCTGCATTTCTTCTTGAACCGGGAGTGGCATAAGTCGCGGTGTTCATCCTTATTTCAAAGTGGAGGTGTGCACCGGTTGAATTCCCTGTGTTACCCGAAATGGCTATTGGTTGTCCTTGAACAACTGTTGCTCCCGAAGTTACAAGAGGTTTTTGCAGGTGCATGTGAAGCATATAAACATTTTTCCCATCCCATGTTGCCCGCTGAGTGATGTAATTCCCTCCACCACCGGGTTCATATCCACCAACTGTGTCGTTCGGATTGTATCCAACAAAAGTGATTACACCCGGAGCTGCGGCGAACACGGTATCATATCGGGCAGCAATATCAATTCCGAGGTGGGCAAGTGCAGTATTACCATATCGTGGTTCGCCGTAAAGGTAAGAACCATTGGTTTGGATATTGTCTTTAACGGGTCTCTTGAATCGGAATGATTGTGCCGGGGTAATTGATAAGATTAGTATCAGGGACAAAAATAATTTTTTCATAGGGTGTGTTGTTCAGATAGAAAATAAAGTGAATGTCAAAATTTAACAAAATAATTGGAGAAATTCCAATTTGTTATTAATTTAATATTCAAAACAAGATGATTTCTCCATTCGGAAAGGATTACATGCTACTGACTCCAATTGAAACCAGAATCCTGGGTGCTCTCATTGAGAAACGCCACACCACCCCTGAATATTATCCAATGAGTCTAAACGCGATCACCAACGCCTGCAACCAAAAAAGCAGTCGTGACCCCGTGAGCAGTTATTCGGAAGAATCAATTGAAAAATGTATCGAACAGCTTCGCGAAAAAAGACTTGTTATTAGAGTGTCAGGAGGAGGTTTAAAGGTTGAGAAATATCGGGAACTTATCACAGAAAATCTTGAATTAAAACTTCCCGAAGCGGCGGTATTATGCATATTGATGCTTCGTGGCGCACAAACCTGCGGAGAGATAAGACAGAGGTGTGAACGAATATATGAATTCCCGGATATTAATTCGGTTGAAGATTCAATCAAAAGGCTGTGTTCCCTCGAATCGCCATTAGTGGCAGAAGTTCCCGGGACCACAGGAAGAGGACAAAAATATACACATCTTTTTTACGGGCAACCTGAGGTGATAAAAAGTGAAGAGGCGGTAGATATCGGATTTAAACCTCTGAAAGAGGACGAAGTAAAAAATTTAAGGGAAGAATTGGAAAAACTTAAGGAAGAAGTGACGATGATTAAAAAAGAACTTGGAATAAACTAAATCCTGGCGAGGGAAACCATGATAGACGATCAAAATATGGATGGACGTGAAGATCTTTTACGGGATGCTTCAAATTTTAAAGGTGAGTGCGAAGAGGTGTTAATCCCTTTAAATCGCTTTGAGTTGCAAGAAATGGTTGTTGAATGTAATAAAAACAAAACAAAAATCACAACTTCAGCGAGTAGAACAGGCCTGACGGGGGGATGTGTTCCACAAGGTGGAGCTTTAATTCTCACGAGAAAATTAAACCGAATAATGGGTTTTAATCCCCATAAATGTGAAGTTACCTGTGAACCGGGTGCGATTCTGAGTGATTTACAAAAATTTCTCCACGACTTTGGATATTTTTTCCCGGCTGATCCCACTGAAGAATTGTGCACAATCGGTGGAGTGGTAGCCAACAATTCATCGGGGGCAACCTCTTTTAAATATGGAGCTGCCAGAAATTATATTCAGAGTCTGCAGGTTCTGCTTCCTGATGGTCACCTGATGTCCGTTAAACGGGGAGATACGAAGGAAAAATTTGGCTACTTCTCCTTTGCAACTGTGGGTGATAAAAATTTTAATTTACCCGCTCCAAATTATAAAATGCCCGAGACAAAAAATGCAGCCGGTTATTATTCAAAAAAGGGCTCAGACCTCATTGATCTTTTTATCGGGTCAGAAGGGACATTGGGAATTTTTTGGAGAATCAAATTAAAAGTGGAACCACTCCCAGAGAGGCTTTTCTCCTGTGTGGCATATTTTGAGGAAGTGGAAGATGCTCTTGGTTTCATAAAAGATGGACGAACTGAGTTCAGGGAGCAGCAATCACTTTGGAATGATTATATTGCCAGGAGCACGGCCGAAGCAGCAACTGTATCGGAGCATAAAACCATGGAAGAATCGCCTGCAGCGGAGCATGAGCCTGAAGAAGAAAATCCCGGCGGAGAGAAACAAGTCACGGATGAGACACCTGCTACGGAGCAGGAAATTAAAGAAGAAAAACCCGTTGTCCCAAGACCCGGGTTAAGGGCTTTGGAATTTTTTGACGGGAAAGCCCTCGAGTTTTTAAGAGAAGATTACCCCTGGATACCGGAGGGAGCGGAAGCTGCCGTTTGGTTTGAAGTGGAAACAGATGTCCAACAACTTGATAATGTAATGGCAGAGTGGGCAGATAAAATAACAAGTCATAATTCTTCGATTGAAGATGCGTGGTTAGCATATGATTCTGGTGACCTTCAAGAGATCAAAAAGTTCAGGCATGCAATTTCATACAAAGTAAATGAGTATATCTCCGCAAAAGGATTTATGAAGATGGGAACAGATACAGCAGTGCCTGCTGAGTATTTTGATGATTATTATTTATTCGCTGTTAAGATGGTGCAGGATGCAGGGCTTGAGTATGTTATTTATGGACACTTCGGCGACTGTCACTTGCATCTTAACATGCTCCCGAAAGATCAGGAAGAATATCTAAAAGGGAAGGAAATATATCTGGAATTGTGTAAAAAAGCTGTGGAGCATGGTGGCACCGTTTCAGCGGAGCATGGAATCGGCAAACTAAAAAAAGAATATTTAAAATTAATGTATGGTGAAAAAGGGATAAACGAGATGAAAAAAGTGAAAAGATATCTCGATCCAAATAACTTGTTAAACATCGGAAATATGTTCGATTGATGAAGGCTTAAATACGGAGATCTAAATGCCCGAATACAAACTGAATATTAATGGCAAAGAAGAGAGAGTTGTAGTGGAAGCCGGAACCCCGCTTTTGTGGGTGCTGAGAGACGAACTTGGACTTACAGGTACCAAGTATGCATGTGGAAAAGGTTTGTGTGGATCGTGCACAGTATTGATTGATGGTGAATCAGACAGATCTTGCTCGATCCCGGTGGAAACAGTTGGCAACCGTAAAATTACAACAATCGAAGGATTTGCCGGGGATAAAAATCATCCAATTTTTAAGAAGTGGATCGAACATGAAGTTTCACAGTGTGGATATTGTCAACCCGGGCAGATTCTCACAGTGGCATCTCTTTTAAACCGACCTGAAAAACCAACTTATACCGAAATGGAAACAGCCCTCACAGGTGTGCTCTGCAGATGCGGAACATATCCCAGAATCAAAAAGGCAGTTGAAGAACTGTTGAAAGAGAGGGATTAAGATGAAAAGAAGAGATTTTATTAAGATAGTAAGTTTAACCGGCGGTGGCCTTGTGCTTGGATCATTCATACCAATGTCGGCTTTGGGAAAAGAGGAAGGGCTCTTTTCTTTCCCGGGTGACGATCCCAAAGGTGTCTTTAAACCGGGTCCATTTTTACAGATTGATTCAAACGGCAAAGTTTCGATCATGATGTCAAGATCTGAAATGGGGCAGGGGGTTTATACAACACTTCCCACCATTGTGGCTGAAGAACTTGAAGTTGACTGGGAATCGATTGAGATAATACAGGCAGATGCAGGATTTGATTATGGCAGTCAGGCAACCGGTGGAAGTACAAGTGTGCGCTTGGGCTATGAACCACTGAGAAAGGCAGGAGCAACTGCCAGAGTGATGTTAATTTCTGCAGCTTCGATTATGTTGAAAGAGAAAACCGATGTTTTGTATGCCGAATCGGGATTTGTTATCAGCAAGGTAACCGGTAAAAAACTTTCTTATGGTGAACTTGCAGTTGAAGCGGGAAAACTTCCTGTTCCTGCCGATGTACCTCTGAAAGACCCAAAAGACTTTAAACTAATCGGCAAAAAAATCCCAAGACGCGACACTCCCCCAAAATTGTTTGGTGATGCAATTTTTGGTATTGATGTTAGACTTACGGGGATGGTATATGCAACCATTAAAAGGCCAACTGCTTATGGACTCAAAGTTAAGTCGTTTGATGCATCATCAGCAAAGGGAAATATCAATATCCATGAAGTTTTCGAAATCTCAACGGGAGTTGCCGTTGTTGGGAGATCAACCTGGGAAGTATTTAAAGCCGCTGAAAAGATTAAAGTTGAGTGGAAAGAGACCGATACCATAAAATTCAACACAAAGGCTACGGTTGAAGAAGCTTACAAAAAGTTGAAAGAACCCGGTGGGGTGATAAAAGAGCTGGGCGATGTTGATTCGATTCTGAAAACGGGTAAAAATATTGTTGAAGCCGTTTATGAAGTACCCTTTCTTGCACATGCACCTTTTGAACCGATGAACTGTAGCGTCGAAATTAAGAATGGTAAATGTGAAATGTGGGCACCGACCCAAAATCCTCAGAGACTAAGGAAAGATGTGGCTGAGAGACTTGGCATCGACCAAAACGATGTTACTGTTCATGTCACTTTTCTCGGGGGTGGATTTGGCAGGAGACTTGTGAGTGATTTTGGATTGGAAGCCGCCGAAATTGCTAAAAAAACAGGTAAACCTGTGAAATTGACCTGGACTCGTGAAGACGATATGAAACATGGAGTTTTTCGTCCATTTGGGGTCTATAAATGTCGTGGTCTCGCCGGCGAAAGTGGTGGAATAAAAGCTTTTGAACACCATATAGTTGGTCAGTCGATCAGACAACAATGGTCAAAAGATCCCCTAAAACCTGATCAATATGACTTCGCCGAAGGCTCAAAATCTTTTCCATACAATATAAGTGACTTCAAAATCACAGGTACAATTTTGCAAACCCCTCTAATTACGAGTGCATTCAGGGCGGTATATCATTCTCAGGTGCCATTTGTGGTTGAATCTTTCTTTGATGAACTTGCTCATTCGGTGAAGATTGATCCGTTTATTTTCAGAAGGGATATGATGCAACCCGGAAGCAGGGCCAGAGCTGTGCTTGAACTTGCTGCTGAAAAGGCAGGTTGGGGAAAGACCCTTCCACCCGGTACCGGAATGGGAATTGCGTTTTTTGAAGGTTACGACAGCTATTGTGCCGAGGTGGCAACCGTTTCGGTTGTTAATAACCGGATAAAACTGATAAAATTTGTCGTAGCCATCGATTGTGGAATAGTGATAAGCCCTGATGCTGTAAAATCCCAGATGGAGGGAGCCGTGATTTTTGCTTTATCTGCTGCGATGAAGGGACAGATTACAACCAAAAACGGCGCTGTTGAACAGTCGAATTATGATGACTATCCAATTCTTACATTTGATGAATCACCGGAAATAGAGGTTCATATAGTTGAAAACACTCTAAAAGTTGGGGGTGTTGGAGAGGTTGGAATTGGTGCCTGTGCCCCGGCTCTCAGCAATGCCATCTTTGCTGCTTCAGGAAAAAGAATGAGAAAACTGCCAATCCTAAACAACTTATAATGTTAGAGATTATCCTCCCCACCTTGACATGGAGGGGGCAGGAGGGCGGTCTAAAGGAGCATTAACAGAGTTCCACCCACAATTACGAGGGCGGCGAGGCCTTTTTTAAGCAGCCCGCCCTCATTAAATATCTTCCCACCTGCAACACTTGCAAAGAAAACTGAAATCCTTTTAACCGCAATTACCAGTGCTACAGGAGCGAGTGTAAAAGCAATAATTTGTGTATATCTGTAGCCTATTGTCATAAAAGCAGTGAGAAGGACCAGCAGTGCAACATATCTAAAATCAGGTTTTTTAGGGAGTGAAAAACTGGATCTTGTTACTAACATCAAAACCAAAAAATCAACCAAAAAGAAAAGATGTTGCAGAAGCATAAAGGAGGAGGTCTCCATTTTCTGATCTTTTAAGAGATATTTATCGAGGATTGTTGAAACAGTAAAAAAGGCAAGAGCAGCAGCTACATAAATATATTTTTTTGTTTTGAAGAAGACTCTGAAAGGTTCAATCGCTTTATCCAAACTCTTCATTTCGATGAAATAAGATCCCAGGAGGAGCAGAGTAAGTCCAAGAGTCTGAAGAGTTGTTAATTTTTCACCGATGAAAATAAAAGCAAAAATTGCCACAAATCCGGGAGTTAATGCAAGAAGAGGGAGAGCAGAGCTTATTTCGAGGTTTTTTAAAGAGAGCATAACACACCAAAAAGCCAAGGCCTGCAACATGGTTTTGATAAACATGATAAGTGCCTGGTGTGAGTTTATCTCTCCAAATCCGGGGTCAAACAAAAATGGGAGACAAAAGAGGAGATTCACCCATGAAAGATGGAACGAAAACTCCAAAGCATTCATTTTTACGAGTGCTTTTTTTTGAGTAATAGCCGCAACACTTGAGAGCACTGCTGAAGTGATGGCGAAGAAAAACCAGTGCATTAATTATCCTTTAACAGGCTTTTAAGTTTATCAATTGTAATTGGTGCCGAACCTTCGTAATGGTTGTTAACATTAAGATAAACTTCAGTGTCGCGGTCGGCAAGTTCTCTCAACAGGTTGGTTAGAAGGATAAGTTCTTCATCCCTGGGTTCAACTATCCTGTTCCAGATCCCTTTGGTTTTTTCTTCAATCCCCGATCTGTCAGGTCCATGGAGTCGGAGAATAATCGTTTTTGGAAGTAAGTTGATAAATTTTTCTATGATTCCAAAAACAGGAGGCATAAAATAACCCTGTAAAAAAACAGGGATCAGTTCAAGATCGTGAAGCAGTGTAAAATATTCCTTTGTGAGCAGATTGGGATTTCTTGTCTCAACTGCTATGGGTATCACCCGGGAGGCCGACTTACCAAAATCTTCGATCATTTTCAGAAAAAGAGACGGGTCGGGCATTTTTTGTTTATTCAGATATTCAAACTGAAGAATAACGGCCGCTGTTTTGGATTTCAGTTCAGAGAGCGTGTCTAAAAAAGTACCCCAAAGTTCAGTTGACAAAAACATCGGGTTTTCCAAAACAATCCCACCCGTATTTCTCGGATAATAGTGGGTAAGTGAAATAGAATTTGGTGCTTTGATCGTAAATCGAAAATCATCGGGAGTAACACTGTTATATTCCTCCACATCCTTCTGTTTGGGAAGAACCGGGGGTTTGTCGGGAGTAAAGAGGGACCAGAACCACTGATCAACTTCCACCGAAGAATATACTTTTGCATACTCTTCAAGATGGTTTATTTTTTCATAATGAGGATAGACGAGCCCCTTCCAGGAGTCGTATTTCCAGCTGCATGTTCCGTAATGAATATTTACTATTTCTGACATCCAATAAATTTCTATTTTACCAAACCATAATTTAAACTTTTGCAAAACAATTTCTTCTGAGAATAATGAATAAAATATCACTCGACAATCTGACAAAGTTTTTTATATCGGTAATCGGGATAGTTACAGTTTGTTTGGTATTCAAAGAACTGCAAAATCTCTTTTTACCTTTTGTTATTGCATACCTGCTCTATTTTCTTTTTGCACCATTAAACAGATTCCTGACATCGAAAAGAATTCCTCTCGCTGTTGCAGGAATTATTGACATAGCAATTATTTTCAGCATGACTTATGTTGCCGGTAAATTTGTAATCGACAGTTTGATGAGTTTTCAAAGCGAATTTGGAGCTTATGAGAGTAAACTCACAGCGTTGATTATTTCCACAGCTGAGTCTGTTGGAATAAACGACCCCGCATTAAAAGATTTTTCACTTGCAAAAGCTTTGGAGAATCTCGATTACGGCACACTTGCAGGTGGTCTCGTAAATTCAACGATAGATTTAATGGGATATGTTCTATTTGTGATCTTCTTTTTTGCTTTCATTTTACCCGGGCATAATGCCATTTACAAGGCAATTGAAAAAAGAGTTGTTGCTCCAAAAAAGTTTGCAATTATGAAACGGAAACAGAATCCCGATGTTATTTTGCCCGAAACAGATGGCCTTGACCCTGATGATCTCGAAAAAGAGGCGACAAAACTTGAGTCTACTTTTATCCGAATTCCTCAACAAATTCAAAAGTATGTGTTAACCAAAATCATTCTGAATGTAATGGCAGGTGTAACTGTCTGGTTCATCCTTATGTTGCTTGGAGTTCCACACCCACAAATTTGGGGTGTATTAACCGCAATTCTAAATTTTATTCCCACTATTGGATCGGCATTTGCAACAATTTTACCGGTTCTGATGACACTTGTTCAAACGGGAAGTATTGGGAGTGCCCTCCTGGTTCTTGGTGTGATGGCAGTGGTTCAGACTTTTTATTTCAATTTCCTTGAACCAATGATTCTGGGTAAACGACTTAATCTGAATCCACTGGTTATTCTTATTTCTCTTTTGGTCTGGGGGTATATCTGGGGAATTGCGGGAATGTTTCTTGCTGTACCGCTTACGGCGATTCTTAAAATAGTTATTTCAAACTTTGATTCGAGAAATATGCAATTTATTGCAGATTTGATGGGAAAACCGGATTAAATACCCAGTTCTTCTTGCATAATTCGGAAGGTTTCTTCCATCTGTGTAGGTGAATAGCCAAATTCTGTTTCAGCTTTCAGAGTTACGAGACCCGAGTTCAACGGTCTTTTTGCCGGTTGTTTCAGGTCGGGAGTTATAATTTTATCAACAAGTGAACCATCAAGTTTAAAGAAATCGACAATTCTCATCGTGAAATCGTAACGGGAGAGGAATTCTCTTCCACCGATATTATAAACGCCATATTTTCTGAACTCAATAACCTGAGCTATGGCTCTAACGAGGTCATCAAGAAACGTCGGGTTATTTATCTGATCAGTTACAATTCTTATTCTTTCCCCTTTTCTAATCGACTCCACAACCCAGCGGACAAAATCGAGCCGGCCTTTTGTTATCACGCCATAAAGTACATTGGTTCGAAGGATTGTGTAGAGAGCATTGGAAATTCTGAGGGCGTTTTCTCCTGCAAGTTTGGTTCTTCCGTAATATCCCACGGGATTTGGTTTGTCACCCTCGGCATATTGACCCTTTACTCCATCAAAAATGTAATCGGAAGAGATGTGGATGATGTGTGCATCGCAGTTTCTGGCACCTTCAGCCATATATTCAATTGCTTTTACATTGATATTCCAGGCGGTTTCCCGCTCTGATTCCGATTTGTCAACATTTGTAAACGCAGCAGCGTTTATTATATAATCAGGAAAAAAATCTGAAATTACTTTTTTTACTTCATCTCTTTTAGTAATGTCACATCTTACATATTTGGCAGAAGGATCGTAAAAATCACCCTCCACCGATGAACAAAGCACAGTATAACCAAGTTTTTTTGCAAAATATTCGTAACATCTTTGTCCAAGCATTCCCGTGGCACCAAAAATGAGGATTTTATTTTTCATATAATAGGGTATCAATATCGTTCTTCAAATTTTTAATGAGGGCAGTTGAATCATAAGTGGATACTGCGGCCCCGGCAGCATTTGCATAATAAAGTGATTTTATCGGGTCGTTGTTTGCGAGATATGACATAAAATATGCCGCTCCAAACAAGTCACCGCAACCCACTTTGTTTATCGTTTCAACCGGATGGGCTTTGGCAAAAATTGAGTTGATCTCGCCTTCACTTTTGTAATACATCCTGGCACCAAGATTACTTTTGGTAACCAAAACAATTTTCACCCCCAAATTTAAGATATTTTCAACTATCAATTCTTCCGTTTCTGCGGTACCACAACACATTATTTCGGTTTCATTTGCCTGAAGGATGTCAACAGAGGAAAGCCACTCTTCAATTTTCTCAATAATTTTAAACTCTCTTGTTCCATCAGAGTTCATTGACCGGGCGAGTGAATGGACATCAAGAAAGACAGGCCCATTTGTTGCAGGTTTTAATTTTTTAAAAGCCTCACAACCAAGATCATATCCTGTAATAAGATTAACGAGAATACCATCAAAATTCTCTTCGGCGATTTTTGTTGCATCAAAAACAATCGGTTCTGTAAGGTTTTCATATTTTTCATCCCGTTCTCCATGTTCTTTTATGAAAAGATGGTTCACAGGAAGTTTCTCCACAGGGTTAACCAGTTCAAGATTAAAGCTGTTATACAGGGGGAAATAATGGTGCTTTTGGGACTCAGACATATTTGTCAGTAGGTAACAAATATCATCTTTTCCCATAAGAGCATCAACTGCAGAGGCTGTGTAAAACATTCCACCCGGCTGATTAAGAATCTCATCACCTGAGTGAATAAAATCTTCAATGGAAGAACCAACAAAAAGTAGTTTCATGAAAAACCTGATTTTAGTTGAGTCAAATATAGTAGAATTACTATATTTATGGGTCAATAACTGAATTTTACAAATTTTGTGATGCTAAATTTTATGAAAAAACTCGCATTCATATTTTCCCTTCTTTTAATCTGTTCTCAGGTGAATTTTGCCCAAACTGAAAATGACAGTGTATTCATCTATTTCGAAAAAGGGGTGGAGGCGTATGCAAAAGGGAATGCCACTGATGCTATTTTGTTTTTTGACAGGTCGATAATATTGATGGAGGGGGGCGACTATGGTGATGTTCCGGGACGTGCATGGTATTTGATGGGTGATTGTTTCAGAAGTATTAATAATCTTGAAATGGCTGAAGAGTGTTTCAAAAATGCTGAGAAAAATTTCAGGGATGTGAATTCTTTGGAGGTGCTTGGTTATGTTTTTAAGGGGTATGGTGATATTCTGTTAAGCAAAGGGCTAACAAGTGAATCGGAGAAAAACTATATAGAATCGCTCAATTATTTTAATGATTCAACTGATATAGTTGCCATTGGACTTGTACTTAACAGTCTCGGGAATATCTATTTAAATCAGGGCGACAACTCAAAAGCTGTTCAATTTTTGATGGAGGCACTAAAATATTACGATGCTGCCGATCTGGAAATGGGGAGAGGTGAAGTTTATTATGGATTGGGTCTTGCTGCAGCAAATCAGGGAAATAACGCCGAGGCTGAAAAATATTTTACTGTAGCACGCGATCACTTTATTAAAGCAAATTATCCCCTTGGTGAAGGAAATGTCCATTATGGGATGGGTGTTGTTTGGATGAATACGGGTAAAAATGAAGCTGCGATTAAAGAGACTATCAAAGCAATAGCTATTTTTAAACAGTTTAATTATTTACTTGGAATGGGGAATGCTTACACAAACCTCGGGTTGCTTGCTGTCAATATCAGTAGTTTTGATGCTGCTAAAAATTACAATGATTCTGCTTTAATCTGTTTTGCAAAACTAAATTATATCCTGGGTGAAGGATCGGTTTATTTAAATTATGGTGCATTAAGTATCAACACCGGTGAACATAACAAAGCACTTGAGTATTACCATAAAGCGATAGAACTCCATACAAAGGCCGGATATAACCTGGGAATAGGAAAGGGTTATCAGGGAATTTCGACGGTCGCATTAAATACAGGTGATAACAAAAAAGCGGAAGAAGCGGCAAAAAAATCGATCGAATATTTTGAACTTGCAGGATTTAAGTCGGGAATTGGAAATATTTATGAGTTGCTTGCTTCTATGAATATGAATGCCGGAAATCTTGACAAGGCGGAAGAATTATTGGGCAAGGCACTTCAGTATTACCGCGATGCAGATTTTATAATCGGAATGGGAAACGCACATTACACACTGGGACAAATTGCCGTCAACAGAGGGAATTATACCAAAGCGATAGTTGAAAATCAAAAGGCAATTCTTTATTATGAAAAATCCGGTTATTTGCTGGGCCTCGGAAATGTGAACTATATATTGGGTCAAATATCCTGGATATCAGAGGATAATCTCGATGGGGTAATTGCCTATAATGACAAAGCTGAAAAATTTTATACTGACGCCAAATATACTCTTGGACTGGGGAAAGTTGCATACAGCAAAGGGACAATCTTTTATTTTCAGGAAAAATATGATGAGGCAGTTGAGGAAATAAAAACCGCCCTAAAATATTTTTCAGCTTCCGATTATGGATTTTTTCAGATTCTTGGGCATTTTGCTCTTGCCGATATCTATATGCAACAACCGGGTAAAAAAGAGTCTGCTTTGGATGGACTGAGGCAGGCAATCGAATATCTTGAAAAATTTCGTTCCAATCTTGTCAGACAGGAAGATCGAACCAGCTTTTACGAAAAATTTTCGGCTTATCTCCAGTTTTCTGTTGTCTCAGCAATCACGCTCGAGGAACCCACATTGGCTTTCAGATATCTTGAAAATATCAAAAGCAGAACCCTGAATGAACTTCTAACTGAACGAAGTGTAAATCTTTCATCTAAAATTGAACCTGAATTGTTGGCTGAGAGAAACAAGCTTGAGAAGTTGATAACCTCATTAAAGACCGGAATGTTTACAAATACCCTTGATGAAATGGAATCGAATAAACAACAACTAAAACATTATGAAGATCAACTCGACAAATTGATCTTTGAGATAAGGACAAAAAATCCCGCTTTTGCAGCAGTGGAATACCCAAAATCGATGGTCATTGAAGAAATCAGGGAATTGCTCGCCGAGGATGAAGTGGTTCTGCAATATTTCCTCGCCGCCGAAAATTCCTGGCTCTTTTTAACTTCAAAAGACAATTTTGAAATAATTTCTCTCGGAGCAACAGAAGATTCTATTGCACAGTTTGGAAGCATTTTTCTGGATGGACTAAGAAGGAATAAATTTGGCAAGGACATCCCAATCGCGGATATGGACATCGAGGAAGAAATTTCGCTTGATGCCGCCAAAAAATTGTATGGTTTGTTGATAAAACCTGTAGAGCGAAAACTCGGTAAGGATGTCAGGCTTACAATAATTCCCGATGGGATTTTAAATTTAATTCCTTTTGAAGTATTGGTCGACGATTCACTATATCTGATCGAAAAACACTCATTAAATTATTTTCAATCGACAACTTTGATGGGATTAATGAGGACGGACCTTAAAAAGGAACACAAAAGCAGCGGATTTGCGGGTTTTGGTGATCCCGTTTATGACCTTGAAAATTTTAACAAGGGGGCTGATGAGAGGGGTGTTAAAATCGCCCAAAGAGGAGATGGAAAATATGAGGATGCGGTGGAGGATGAGTTCAGTCGTGCCGGACTTACACTTTTCCGATTGAGAGGGACTGGCGAAGAGATAAATGGAATTGCAGATGTTTTCCGTAGCAAAGGTGAACCGGTAAACATTAAACTCCGTAAAGACGCAAATGAAGGAAATGCAAAACTCGAAGAGATAAAAAATTACAGATATATCGTTTTTGCATGTCACGGGATAATTAACCCGGGGTTTCAGAGTCTTGCACTTGCAGTAGAGGACAGTTTAACACGAACCGAGGATGGATATCTGACATTTGAAGAGATGTTAAATCTCGATTGGGATGCTGAACTTGTGGTTTTGTCAGCATGTCAGACCGGAACGGGAGAGTTAAAACGGACCGAGGGTGTGGTTGGTCTCACGCGGGCAGTTATGTATGCCGGGGCAGATGCCGTAACGGTAAGTCTGTGGAATGTAAGTGATAAAGGAACAAAGGAGTTGATGATTGGCTTTTTTGAAAACCTGATAAACAAAAATCTTTCCAAAACAGAAGCTCTCAGACAATCAAAACTTTCATTTATTAAAAAAGGCACTCGACCATATTATTGGTCTCCATTTGTGATTTATGGGGAATAATCCAATAATGCAATAATGCAATAATGCAATAATCCAATAATCCAATAATGCAGTAATCTTAAATTAAAAAAGGCTGCCTGATTAAAGACAGCCTTTATAAACACTTAATAACTATCGGGGATTAGTCATCTATTTTTCCAGATTTAATACCTAATAATTAATACCTAATAATTAATACCTGATTCCTGCCTAAAAGGCATTTTCATCCACTCCGCCTTCGCCGGGTTTTCTCTGCTGTTTTTTGAAGCTGTTGAAGACATAAGTAAGACCCACATAAACATTTCGTGAATCATTTTTTCTGTAGTTCGAGAGATCAAAATTTGTACCGGTTGTTGTCATGTTCCACTTCATTGTATTGAAGAGATCTGAAACTCTGATTGAAAGGGAGAGATTACCATCAAAAAAATCCTGTTTGTAAGCAAGATCCATAAAATACATCTCTTCGGTTCTTCCTTGACCTGAAACATTGGGTGCATTATAGTTGAAGAAGAGTTGCATACTTGCTCCCTCAAATAGATTGAGAGAAGAAATTATTTTTGCAGTCCAGCTATAATCATCGGAAGCGATCGTTGTGATTCCTGATTGACCATTCACCTGTGTTCTGAAGTAGGAGAAACTTGGGTTAAGTCTGAATCCCGGGAGAATTTCACCACCGGCACTTACCTCAAAACCTGTGCTCTTTTGTGTTGCGATATTATCCCATGTGGATTCTGTCGCTCCATTGTTGCCAAGTCTAGTGAAGAAGTTGATAGCACCGTTAGTTTGACGATAAAACAGACTTGTCATAAAATTGAGTTTTCCCATGAAGAGTGAATAACCAACTTCATAAGCATCGGTAAACTGTGGATCCAGGTTCGGATTTCCATAACTGATATTGAGTGAATCAGTATTATCGATGAAAGGATTAATCTGTCTTGGGTTTGGTCTGTCAACTCTTCTGCTGTAGTTGGCTTTAATTTCTTGAGCCATGGCAGGAGACCAGGTTAAATAAACTGATGGGAAAAAATCGGTGTAATTTTTGTTTACATCAACATTTGTTTTATCAGTTTTTCCTTCAGTGGTCGTGTTTTCAGCTCTGACACCCGCCTGATACTTAAAGTCACCAAAACTTCCGGTATAGATAAGGAATGCAGCATGAATCTGCTCTTTCATCTTAAAAGTATTCGATTGGTTGCTGTTAAATATCCAGTTATTTGTTCCGGCGTCACCGGTAAAATATTCAACTGCTGAGTTGAGATCACGAACAGTGCTTTTAAGACCTGTCTCAATTTTGCCTGTGTTGTCGAATAGTGGCATGGTAAAATTAACAGAACCGACTAAAAATTCGAACTTGTTTTTTGAATCGTTCCGGGTGCGGGTAACCGCGCTGTTGTCAAACTTGTCAATATTTGCAAAACTACCAAGATTAACATCGTTTCTTGAATAAGTTACATCAGCAGTTAGCTCTGTATTTTTATCGAGAAAAGATCTTTTATAGTTAAGTGAATAGTTCTGATTCTGGAAATCTCTTGCACCTTCTGAATATCTCTGATAAGTCTCAGTCGGGGAGTTGGAGGATATGGAGGTGTTTAGTGATTTGAATGCGTTATCAAAACTAAATTTCCTGTAATTTCCTTGAAGGGTAAGAGTATTAAAATCATCAAGGAAATAATCAAAACCCAGGTTGTAATTATTCATATTCATGGTGAAGTTACCACTGGAAGCTTGATCGAGGGAATTTGTAAACCCGGGATAGGTTGCAAACCGGGTGGATGTTCCTTCATTTACAAAGTTGTTGATTCTAAAATCAAAATTTCCGAAGAAATTGATCTGCTCCAGTTTATAATTCAAATTCACTGAAGAATTATATTTGTCATTTGTTCCAACATTGGAAGAAATCATTCCATTCAGTCCAAGGTTGCTCTTTTTCTTCAATTTAATATTAACTATTCCTGCTGTGCCTTCGGCATCATATTTCGCGGAAGGATTTGTTACCAATTCTATTGATTCAATAGAACCTGCCGGGATGGAAGCGAGGATATCACCAATTGATTGGCCGCCTGTGTTTGCAGGTCTGCCATCAATTAAAATTTTAACATTGCCGTTACCACGGAGAGTGAGGTTTCCATCGATATCAACGGTAACTGCAGGGACATTTCTTAAAACATCAGCGGCATTTCCACCGGCAGATGCGATGTTTTTATCAACATTTATGACAATTTTGTCGAGATTGTTAATTATACCATCTTTTTCACCTGTTACAAGAACTTCATCTGTGGTAAGTCCTGCAGGATTAATTTTAAGGGTGCCCAGATTTACTGAGATGCTTTTTGGTGTTACCATTATTGAATCGATAATTACTTTTTCATAACCGATAAAAGTAATCTCGGCAGTATAAAAGCCATAGGGAACTGCGGTTAATTTAAAAGCACCGGTTACATCAGAAACGGTACCATTTACCAGAGCATTATCTTTTTTACGGTAAATTACAAAATTCCCGTATTCAACAGGTTTTCCTGACTTTGAATCGATTAAAACACCGGATATTTCTCCTGACGGGTCAGCTCCACCGGGAGTATTTGTTGGTTTTTTCTGTTGGCTAATACCCTCTGAGAACAAAACCACAACTGCTAATATTGCTAAAAAAAACTTCTGTTTCATTTTCCTCGATAGAAATTGTTTACGAATCTTAATAATTTGACATGCAAAATCTTGAAAAGATTAATCTTCTTGACGATTTTCTGTTAAACGGTTCAATGAATAAACAAGCGGTAAAGATGATTGGTTTCGAATCTTTAGTTTTATATTTAATATTTGTGGTTTTAAATGAATATTATTTTATTTTTGTAAACTATTTTAATCTCATTAAACAAGCCCACATCAGGAATAACCATTCGAGAAACTATATATGTCTGAAAAAGAAATGGATCTCTCTTCGCTAAAAATTGACAGATCACAGCGAAAAAACCCGGAGACCCGTGGAAAATACATTAAAACAGGGATTATTATCCTTTTGTTCGCAGTTATTGCCTATGCAATATTCTATTTCTTTGGCGATATTTTTGATCCGCCACTCGAAGTAAAAATGACAACCGCCATTATGCAAACTCCTACCGAGAGTGAGGCTCTTCTCACCGGTAATGGTTATGTGGTTGCCCAACGAAAAGCATCAATCGCATCAAAAGCGATGGGCAGACTCGTATATCTTAAAGTGGTTGAGGGAGATAGAGTCAGGAAAGGTGAAGTAATTGGTCGCCTGGAAGACACTGATATCCTTGCCCAGATAGCACAAGCCGAAGCGAATTTGAAGCTCGCAGAGACTGATCTTAGAGAAGCAGAAAACAACTACAAACGGGTTAAACAGCTTTTTGCAAAAGCAGTTGCTACAGAAATGGAAGTTGATGCTGCCGAGACAAAATTAAAAAGGGTAGTGGCAGGAATTGAACTTGCCAGGATGCAGATCAAAACTCTAAAAGTTGATCTCGAGAACACTCTTATAAGAGCTCCGTTTGATGGAACAGTACTCACAAAAAATGCCGAAGTTGGTGAAGTTGTGTCGCCTTTGTCGGGTGGTGCAAATTCAAGAGCTGCAGTTATAACAATTGCTGATATGAATTCGCTTCAGGTTGAGGCAGATGTAGCTGAAGCAAACATCGACAAAGTTCAGCTGAACATGGAGTGTATTATCTATCTTGATGCTTATCCTGACAAAGGATATCCGGGATTTGTGGATAAAATAGTTCCAACTGCAGACCGGTCAAAAGCAACAGTGCTCGTGAAAATTGGATTTAAGGGTCTTGATAACAAGGTTCTCCCCGAGATGCGTGCAAGAGTATCATTCATGGCAGAAGAGGTTAAAGTAACCAACGAAAAATCATTTCTTGCCTTACCTGTTACCGCGATCGTGACTAAAAATGATAAAAAGTTTGTATTAAAAGTAACCGACGACAAAATTGTGGAAGTACCCGTGACTTTAGGGAAAGACTACGGTATCACAGTTGAAATAAAAACCGGACTGGCTGAAGGCGACAAAGTTGTCGAGAAACCGGGAAAAGATCTTGTTCCGGGCTTAAAAGTGAAGATAAAACAATAACAGGTAGAATATGTCAGCATTAATAGAGGTAACAGACCTCCAGAAATCTTACTGGAGGAACAACATTGAAATTCCCGTTCTTAACAAGTTAAATCTTGGTGTAGAGAGTGGAGAGTTTCTCGCACTTATGGGTCCCTCAGGGTCCGGAAAAACAACTCTTTTAAATTTGATTGCCGGAATTGACAGACCAACCGAGGGTAAAATAACCATAAGCGGAACTGATATCGCAAAAATGAGCGAATCAAATCTCGCAAAATGGAGATCTGCAAATATCGGTTTCATATTTCAGTTTTATAATCTTATACCTGTTCTAACTGCATATGAAAATGTTGAACTTCCACTCCTCCTTACAAAATTGAAAAAGGACGAGAGGAAGAAACATGTTGAGACAGCCTTAACAATTGTGGGATTGGGCGATAGAATGCACCACTCACCAAAACAGCTCTCCGGTGGTCAGGAACAACGGGTTGCAATTGCCAGAGCTATAGTTACAGATCCCCTGATTCTTGTGGCTGATGAGCCTACGGGTGATCTTGACAAAAATTCAGCAACAGAAATCCTGAATTTGATGGAAAAGCTGAATAAAGAGTATAATAAGACTATTGTAATGGTTACACATGATCCTCACGCCGCAGAAAGAGCCGGCAGGATACTTCATCTTGAGAAAGGTGAGTTGGTTAAGGAGACCGTATGAAAATCTTAAAAATTATGTTTAAGAACTCGATGAGGCACAAGCTTCGTACTTCTCTGACAATCCTTGGAATCTCGGTTGCTGTTATCGCTTTTATAGTGATGAGGTCAATCGTTTCCGCCTGGGATGTTGGGGTTGAAGCTGCTGCAGCTGATAGAGTTATAGTCAGAAATTCAGTCTCTTTCATTTTTCCGATTCCTTATGCTTATAAAGATAAGTTAGAAAAGATTGATGGCGTTAAAAGAGTAACCTGGGCTAACTGGTTTGGTGGCGTTTACAAAGAAAAACAAAACTTTTTTGGTCGTCTTGCCGTGGACCATAATACCTTTTTAGATGTATATCCTGAATTCTTGATAACTCCGGATGAAAAAAAGATGTTTATGGAGGATATCCAAAGTTGTATTATCGGAGAGGCTACTGCCACTCAGTATAATATTAAAAAAGGTGATATCGTAACTCTTGAAGGAGATATTTACCCCGGGAACTGGGATTTTAAAGTCGCCGCTATATATAAACCTCGTGACAAAATGACAGATGCAACGGGGATGTATTTCAGATGGGATTATTTCAATGAACGACTTGAGAAGGAATCTCCCCAAAGGGCAAACGAAGCGGGATGGTATGTTCTTCAGGTAAACGATCCATCACAGATTGCTGCCATTTCTCAGAAAGTTGACAACTATTTTAAGAATAGTTCTGCTGCCACAAAAACGGAGTCGGAGAGAGCATTTAATCAGGGATTTATTGCATCCTCGAGTGCAATTTTAACTGCAATGAATGTGGTTTCCTTCGTAATCATCGGAATAATAATGCTTGTTCTCGGAAATACTATGATTATGTCGGCAAGAGAAAGAACCAGAGAATATTCAGTTCTAAAAACTCTCGGATTTTCAGGTAAACATATCACTGTCTTGATACTTGGAGAATCTTTAATAATCTCTTTTCTTGGTGGGATAATTGGTTTATTTCTTGGTGAAATGATGGTTACAGGCTTGGGTCAGGTAATTCCGAAGACGATTTTCCCACTGCTTGAAGTAACGACACTAAATATCATTTTAGCGATGGTGTCAGCATTGCTGACAGGATTCATCGCTTCCATTTTCCCAATTCACAAAGCTGTCAACACAAAAATTGTTGATGGTTTCAGATTCGTAGGATAAGGAGGAGACGATGATACCATTAAAATATACAGTAAACAGTTTAAAACGGAGAAAACTTACCACCGCAATTACGATTGTAGGTGTTTCTCTTGTTGCCTTCGTCTTCACGGCAGTATTGATGATGGCACATGGAATAGAAAAAACACTTCAAGATACCGGTTCACCCGACAATATAAAAGTTGTGAGGAAATCGGCAACGGGTGAGATTTCCAGTCTTATTGATGGTGATGCACAGTCGATTATTGCCACATCCAACATGATTGTAAAATCGAAAGATGGAAAACCTCTTGTTTCAAATGAACCTGTTGTTCTGATCAACCTCACAAGCGACGAGGGGGGAACAGGCAATCTGATGGTAAGAGGTGTAAATGAAACCTATAAAGAACTTCGTCCTCAGGCAAAAATTGTTGAGGGAAGGGAATTCAGGTTTGGTGTAAACGAACTTATTGTTGGTGAAGGTCTCACCAAAAAATTCCCGGATGCAACACTTGGTAAAAAGATAAAGTTTGCCGGTGGTGACTGGTTGGTTGTTGGTGTATTCAGCACCGATGGCAGCGGGTTTGATTCTGAACTTTGGGGTGACGCAAAACAGATTCTGTCATCTTTCAACAGAGGAAACACAGTCAGTTCAATGACAATCAAACTTGGCTCTCCGGATCAACTTGATCAGTTTAACAAGTTTCTGATGAAGGATACCCGACTTAATATGTTTGAAGCGAAAGCCGAGCAACAATATTATGCCGAACAGTCGGAAGCAATGTCGATGTTTATCAGCATTGTAGGAATTTTTGTTACGGTAATATTCAGTTTTGGTGCCACGATCGGTGCCACAATAACTATGTATTCAGCGGTCGCCAACAGAACAGTAGAGATTGGAACACTGAGGGCACTTGGATTCAGCAGAAGGAGTATTCTCTCAGCATTTTTGATAGAATCCCTCTTTTTGTCGTTGCTCGGTGGTGTGCTTGGTCTTCTTTTGGCTTCATCACTTTCATTTGTACAGATATCGACACTTAATTTTGCATCATTCTCAGAGATTGCATTTAAGTTTTCGCTCTCTCCACAGATCATAATCGGTTCTCTTATTTTTGCTTTATTCATGGGGTTTATCGGTGGATTCCTTCCTTCGATAAGGGCTGCAAGACTGAATATCGTAAATGCCTTGAGAGGAATGTAGATTTTAAATATTAGGTATTAATTATTAGGTATTAAATATTGGATATTTAGTAACTAAGTTATGAATTAAAAAGCCCGTTAAGATTATTTGGCGGGCTTTTTTTATTGGGTCGGGGTTCCCGTAAGATTGGCAAAAAATAATACTTAATACTTAATACTTAATACCTGTTTATGTATCTTTCCTGATTGAAAAACAATTTTTTTTAGATGTTTAAAAGCCACTCATTTTTTATAATTTTATTCCTTTTTCAAAGTTTTGGATTTTCACAAAATGCACTCGAAGAGGGGAAAGACTTGTTCCGTCGAGCAGAAACCAGTGACACTGTTCAGTTGGAATTATATCGTGAAGCGGCTGCGCGGATAGAGGAATACCTCCTTGTTGACTCCCTCAATGCAGAGGCCCACTATTTCCTTGGATACGCCTATGACAGAATTTCACTCCCGACCATGAATTATCTTGTTACTCTGGATATGGAGTATCTCAGAAAATCAATAAACCATTTTTTAAAATCAATTCAGATAAGTCCCGAGTATCAAGGGGAGTCGTGGCATCTTAGTGCCTATTCAAAAGTAATTTCCATTTGGGGGACAGCAGCCATCTCCTATATAGTTAAAGGGAATCTGGATTCAGCCCGGATTTGTTTTCGGCAGATATTAAAAAATGGAGTGATCTCCTCCACTTATTTTGATTATGGTGAAAACCTCCTCAGGTCAATTCCTCTGAATGCAATCGTGTTTTCTGATGATGAACTTGAAACATTTATGATCTATTATTTGCAATTAATGGATGGAATGAGGAAAGATGTTACCTTAATTCATGCCGGTTTTTTGAGTGCACCGGCATATGTAAATTTTGTTAAAAACAACTACAAAATGGGGATTTACAATGCCGGAATGGATCTTACTGATGATGAAATCGCCAAAATTCAACCGGTTTACAGAGAACCCCAAAAAAGATCGATCGAAATTCCTCTTTCAGTAATCGATAAATATAAAATTGAAAGCAGTGAAAGATTTCCAAAATTGGAGTTTGTTTTTCCGCCCTTTCAGACCGGTGTGGTTGATTCAACATCTTATTGGATGAGTGCATCGGAACAGGTGATTCTTGACATCATCCAAAAAACGAAGTGGCTGCGTGATGTATGTTTAACTCTTACTTACCAAGGGAGGATAAGATCGCTTTTTTCGGGTTATTTGAGGTCAGAAGGATTGTCTTACAGAATTCTTCCTTTTATTACTTCTTCCAGGAATGAGACGATAAATACTGAACTTTTGGAGGTTTTTTTAAGTCCACCACCCGATTATTTTGATGAGACTGCAAATTTTGGGATGCCATTCGACTTTGGTTCCATCAACACGGAAGAGATTGTTCTCGATCGTTCACTTTATCCTCTAATCGACAACTATTCGAACCTCTATTTTGACCTTGCAGATTCCTATTTGATGATGGATAACAAAGACCAGGCACGCAGGGTGATGATTTATTTTGATATGCACCTTAAACCCGGCGAACTTATCAGAAGTTATTCAACCATCTACCGTGCAGCGTTATTATATGACAGAGTTGGCGAAATGGCCGATTTTGACCGTCTTGGTAAGGTAGCGGAATTACTTGCAATCAAGGAAATCTCGCGCGAACCCTTCTCATATAATGATCCTGCAAACCCCTACGACATGCTTTTGGATTATTACATCAAATCAGGTCAGAAAGATAAAATGATTCAACTCCTGAAAGATTTAAACCAGCGATATCCTGATGATCCGGATATTGTCGATAAACTAAAGGCTCTTTCAGGGGGGTAAGGGAATCATTAACCAATATTTTATTGTTAAACATCCAAAATAGAATTAGTTTTGTAGTTCACTTTTACCGGAGAGTTAGTTGGTCGTAGTTTTTGAACAAAAAGCAGATGAAGAAGAGATAAACCGTATAGTTGAGAAGATCAAAAATATGGGTTATTCAGTTTTAAAATCTGAGGGTGAGGGGCAACGGATTATTGGAATTGGGGGAGTGAAACCGGAAAGTGACATTAAAGAAATCAGTATGATTGAGGGGGTTGCAAGGGTTTTAAGCATCTCCGAACCTTATGTTTTTGCAGGAAGGGATTTTAAACCTGAAAATACTGTTATTAATGTGGGAGATGCTTTAATAGGGAGCAATGAGGTTACGATTATTGCCGGTCCGTGTGCCGTGGAAAATGAATTACAGATCCACACAGTGGCACAATATGTGGCTAAAGCAGGCGCTAAGTTTTTAAGAGGTGGAGCTTACAAACCAAGAACATCACCATACTCATTCCAGGGGCTCGGCGAAGATGGCCTCAAGTTTATAAGAGATGCTGCCGATTCCAACGGATTAAAAGTGGTAACTGAAATTATCGATCTTACACTCATCGATATGGTAGGAAAATATACAGATATTTTCCAGGTGGGTGCCAGAAACATGTATAACTACCCGTTGTTAAAAGAACTTGGAAAACTTAACATCCCTGTACTTCTTAAAAGAGGTCTATCCGCAACAATAGATGAACTTTTGATGTCGTCCGAATATATTCTTGCCGGAGGCAACAACAAAGTAATTTTATGTGAAAGAGGAATTCGTACATTTGAACCCTCTACCAGAAATACATTTGACATTTCCGCCATTCCAGTGATTCAACAAAAGAGTCATCTTCCCGTAATTGCTGATCCCTCACATGCCACGGGTTTCAGAGATATGGTTACACCTGTTGCCAGAGCTGCTGTTGCCGCCGGAGCGGACGGTTTAATAATTGAAGTACATAACGATCCAAACAAAGCTTTGTCCGATGGTCCTCAGGCATTATTACCCGATCAATTTGAAAAACTGATCTCCGAGGTCAGATTAATTGCCTCAGCGATTGGACGTCACATTTAGGATTGCAGAAGCCACATTTTCACCATCAATGGCTGCTGAAACAATTCCTCCGGCATAACCCGCCCCTTCACCACAGGGATATAATCCTTTAATCTGTGGATGCATTAAAGTAGTTCGATCTCTTGGAATTCTAACTGGAGATGAAGTCCTCGATTCAACCGCCAGCATTTGTGCATCAGAACTTATATACCCCTTCAAATTTGAATCAAATTTAGTCAGTGCTTCTTTTAGTCGTTTGGAGATTTCGACGGGCAGGACATCATGGAGATCGGTTGAAACTGTACCCGGGATATAACTTGACTTGGGCAAAGAACTTGATACTCTCCCTTTTAGAAAATCGATAACTCTTTGAGCCGGGGCGGTCTGGGTTTTTCCTCCTGCTTCCCATGCCGACAATTCCACCATTTTCTGATATTCCAGTGCAGCGAGTGGACCACTTCCGTTGAATTGAGTCCAGTCCCGGGGTGTCACTTCAACAACAAAACCGGAATTGGCAAATGGAGAATCTCTTCTTGAGACAGACATTCCATTCAGCACAAGTTCACCCGGTGCACTTGAAGCCGGAACGATGATACCTCCCGGACACATACAAAAAGAATATACACCTCTACCCTGTACCTGACAGGAAAGTGAATAACTTGCTGCCGGCAGGAATTCACTCCTGATTTTTGAATGATACCTTGATTCGTCGATGAAGGACTGTGGATGTTCAATTCTAACCCCCAGTGCAAAAGGTTTTGCTTCGATCAGAATATTTTCGTCATTCAAAAGATAATAAATATCTCTTGCCGAGTGCCCTGTTGCAAGTAAAACAGCATCACCAGGATATTCCGTTTCACCATTCACTTTAACACCTTTTATTGTGTCACCATTTCTGATAATTCCGGTAACTCTCGAGTCGAAATGGATTTCACCACCATTTTTCAGGATTGTCTCACGCATCGCAGCCACAATTACAGGAAGTTTATTTGATCCAATGTGGGGGTGGGCGTCAACAAGAATATCGGGATCAGCTCCATGCATCACCAAAATGTTCAGGATTTTTAACACATTTCCTCTTTTGTCAGAACGGGTATAAAGTTTACCATCACTGTAGGTTCCGGCTCCTCCCTCTCCAAAACAATAATTGGAATCGGGATTTACCTGATGGAATTGCATGATTGCCCTAAGGTCTCTCCTTCGACTGCGGACATCTTTTCCTCTTTCAAGTATAATTGGTTTTATTCCGGCTTCGAGAAGGCGCAAAGCTGCAAAAATCCCTGCGGGACCAGCTCCAACAATGATTACCCGTTTATCCCTGGAAACCTCTTTATATTCAGGTGGATGAACTGGAGTAACCACCTCTTCATCGATAAAAACAAGAGCTTTAAATCGATAGATTGGAAACTTGCTTCTTGCATCTATCGACCTTTTTGAGATGTAATAACCGGTGATTTTTGTTCGGTCTTCTTTTACTGTCTCCAGGATCAAAGCCCTGATCTTCTCATTGTTGCGAGAATCTTCGGGTTTAACAACTATTTCAATTTCTTTTACCATTAGTCACACTGTTTGTTTGAATTGTTCCGGAGTTTTTTATTTTATAACATTAAATAAAATCATTTTGGAGCAAAGATGATGAAAACGATGAAAAGTTTTATTCCATTGTTATTTCCGTTTCTGCTTATTTTCATTGGATGTGAAAATGAGATAGAAAACAACTATCATGCTCTGAAGGCAGCAAAAAAAAACCATAATATTTCTGATCTTGTAAACAAGTATAATGCGACTGTATTAAATGATATAAATAACGATGATCAACTTTTTGAACTGCCGGGAAAGGTGGTCGTTCTGGATACAATCACCGAAGGAATTGTTGAGATCGGTAATAAGAAATATCTGAAGTCGAAGCTTGCTGTAAAACCCGATTATATGAAAGATTCAGAAGTGTATCTCCTTATCGTTTGCAGTGAAACCACCCGTCAGAAGATAGATAAATTTGACAATAACGAACTACAAGTCGCGGTTGAGTTGGAAAAGATTACCAAGGGGATTGATCAACTTGCAACATCACTCGGATCGGTAATGAGATATGCAGGTGAGGTTCATTATACTCTTCTTGAGGGGAAAATCCTCGATGTGCTTGAAACCGAGTCAGACTATTATTTTAAACATCTTCACAATCAAAGGGAATTTCTTTAACTTTTTGGAGCAGGGAGTGAAAATGCAATCGTGGTTCCACGATTCTGTTCACTCTCAACTTTGATAGTACCCCCCATTTTTTCGATCAATTCTTTGCAAATAAGTAATCCAAGTCCTGAGCCTTTTTCTTTTTGGGTACCCGGTGTTGATTTTGCAAAAACAATATTAAACATCTTATCCAGTCTTTCCTGCATGATACCATGTCCCCTGTCTGCCACGGACGTGATGACCATTCCATCAACACTTTTTGTGGACACAACAACATTGTTTTCCGGTTCACTAAATTTTATTGCATTAGTGAGCAGATTGCGTAAAACTGTGAGGATCATTTCATTATCGGCTATCACTTCAAGATTTTGATCACACCTGTTTTCGATGATTATCCTTTTTTCAAGAGAAACCGAGCCCACCTGTTGGATTGACTTGGCGACAATCTGAAAGATATTAAACCGTTCAAATTTTGCTTTGAGGTTGTTCTGTGAAGCTCTCGACCAGCTTAAAATGGACTCGAGCAGATGATATTGGTTATTGGCAGTTTCAAAACTGTTTTTTATAAAGTTCTTTTTTTCCTCATCCGAGAGGGAGTCATATTCAGAATCAAGCAATTCAAGTGAATTTAATAGAGGGTGGAAAGGGCTCCTTAAGTCGTGAGCCAAAATTGAGATAAATTTATCTTTATGATCATTGATTTCGCGAAGTTCTTCGGTCAATGATTCGAGCATCAAGAGTTTTTCTTTTCTTTCAGATATGTCTGTTATTCTAACCACCAAAAATTTTTCTTCCTGGAAATTGAATTCATTAATTACAATTTCGCCCCAGAATTCCCTTCCTTTCATTGAAACATATTCGATCTCTTTACTCCATAAACCTTTTTCAAGTAAAGCCTGCTCCACTTCGTTTCTCTCTTCCGGCGAGAATGGATGTTTATGGAAAATAGTCCCGCGGGTGGTGCTGAGGTCGGTTCCCTCGGGAATCTCGAACAACTGTAATGCTTTTAAATTTGCTTTTATTATCAGAAATGTATGGGGCTGAACAAGAAAAATTGCATCAGGTGCAGAATTCAAAACCACACTAAAGAGAGAATCGGAAAGTTCAGCTTTTCTTTCAATATTTTTTTTGTCTGTTATGTCATATCCAAAAATCGCAAATCTGAATACTTCACCTGACTCATCAAAGACAGGATAAATCGAATTTAAGAGAGTTCTTCCAAAACGCTGATCTTCAAAAACCACAGGCTGTTTGGTCCGTCTCACTTGAGTCATCATCGTGCGTCTGTGATTTGCCACATCTTTGTCCAGAAAATCCAGGGCATTTTTTCCGATGAGTTCAGGAATGGTTTTGTTCATTCGCTGTGCAAAAATCTCATTTGCAATTACCACTGTACCATCAAGTTCGACTAGAAAAGAGGACTCTGTTATCGCATTAAATAATGTTTTTAGTAGATTTTCACTTTTGGCAACTTCCCTTTCTGACTGTTTTTGCCTGGAAATATCGGTAATAAATCCTTCAAGGAAGAGGAGTTCCCCTTCATCGTTGAATATTCCGGAGCCTTTTTCCCACACCCATCTGATTTCACCCGAGCGGGTTAAAATTTTATATTCAAGTGTGAAGGGTTCTCTTTTGTCGAGGTGGTTCTGTATTTCTGCCCACACAAATTCTCTAAATTCAGGCAGAATAAGGGAATCATAATAGACTTCCTGGTCGGTAAATTCTTTTGGGAAATAGCCTGTAAGTTCGGCAGCTCCTTCGGAGACAAACATCATTGTATATTCTGAGTCGTTTTTGCAGCGATAAGCTAATCCGGGTAGATAACTGAACCAGTTTTCGAAGATGGAAGGCTGTGCAAAAATCGAATCGACATCAACAGGCATTTTATTCTCTATCTGTCAAATGACAAATTAAATTTAAAAGATTTGAATGTAAAATTATATTTAAATATGAGTATAAACAAGAAGAATATTCTTTGAGAACATCAGAACTTCAGAACTTTAGAACTTTAGAACTTTAGAACTTTAGAACTTTAGAGCTTTAGAACTTTAGAGCTTCAGAGTCTAAGACTTTAGAGTTACAGAAGTTCTGAGGTTCCGAGGTTCCGAGTTGCAGAAGTTCTGAGGTTCCGAGGTACAGAAGTTCTCTTTCTGACAAAGTTTTAGTAAATTTGTAAGTTTGAAAATAATATTTTCTCCCGCCCCGTTACTGAATTTGAATAAGAACATCGAAAACTAAAGGCTTATAATATGACAGACGATAAAAATTTGCGTGAAATACAGGAACTTGAGAACCAGGAATGGTTATACTCGTTGGATTATGTACTACAAAATGGTGGAAAAGAGAGGGTAGTTGAGCTATTGCAACTTCTCCAGATCAGGGCACACAAAGCAGGTGTACAAATACCGTTTACAGCAAATACACCATATATAAACACCATCCCAAGGGAAAAACAGGTTACTTTTCCCGGCGATAGAGAAATTGAACGAAGAATAAAAAGCATAATCCGTTGGAATGCAATGGCAATGGTTGTCAGAGCAAACAAGATTGAGAACGGAATCGGCGGGCATATTTCAACTTATGCCTCAGTTGCAACACTTCTTGAAATCGGATTTAATCATTTCTTTAGGGCAAGAAGTGAAAATCATCCCGGTGACATGATCTATTTTCAGGGACACGCATCCCCCGGAATCTATGCCAGAGCATTCCTTGAGGGAAGACTCTCAGTAGAACAATTAGAAAATTTCAGAAGAGAATTAAAACCCAACAGGGGACTTTCTTCTTATCCACACCCATGGTTAATGCCTGATTTTTGGCAATTTCCAACAGTTTCGATGGGTTTGGGACCTCTTCAGGCAATTTATCAGGCAAGGTTTAACAGATACCTTGAAGACAGAGGGCTGATTCCAAAGAGTGATGCAAAAGTTATTGCATACCTTGGAGATGGCGAAACCGATGAACCTGAATCACTCGGTGCAATCACACTTGCTTCCCGCGAAAAACTTGATAACCTCATTTTTGTGATCAACTGTAACCTGCAGAGACTTGACGGTCCCGTAAGAGGGAATGGAAAGATCATACAAGAGCTTGAAGCTGCATTCCGTGGTGCAGGTTGGAATGTAATCAAAGTTGTATGGGGTTCCGACTGGGATCCATTACTTGAAAAAGATGACAAGGGGATACTCGTCCAGACGCTGAATGAACTTGTTGACGGAGAATACCAGAAATTCTCCGTAGAATCAGGTTCTTATGTTAGAGAAAAACTTTTTGGAAAACATCCTGAACTTGCCAAAATGGTTGAAGAGATGAGTGATGAACAGCTCAGGAAAATGAGAAGAGGTGGCCACGATCCTGAAAAAGTGTTTACAGCTTACAAAACGGCATTTGAACACAAAGGTCAGCCAACCGTAATTCTTGCAAAAACCATTAAAGGTTACGGGCTTGGTGAGAGTGGTGAAGGAAAAAACATAACCCACCAACAGAAAAAATTAAACGAGGATGAATTAAGAGAATTCAGAACCCGTTTTGGGATCCCAATTTCAGACGATGAAGTGGCAAAAGCTCCATTTTACAAACCTGCTGAAGACAGCCCTGAATTAATATATCTTAAAGCAAAAAGAGAAGCTTTGGGCGGTTCTGTTCCCAAAAGGATAGTTGATATACGACCCATTAAAACTCCCCCGGAAGATATTATCTCCGAGTTTTATGATGGAACTGAGGGGAGAGAAGTCTCAACCACAATGGTGTTTGTGAAGATTCTTGCCAATCTTCTCAAAGACAGAGAAATTGGCAAACTGATTGTGCCAATTGTGCCTGATGAAGCCAGAACATTTGGTATGGAAGCACTTTTCCGTCAAGTGGGTATCTACTCACATGTTGGTCAGCTTTATGAACCGGTTGACAGACAAAGTCTTCTCTATTATAAAGAAGCAATTGATGGTCAGATTCTTGAAGAAGGAATTACTGAAGCCGGTTCGATGGCGTCATTCCTTGCAGCTGGAACATCGTATGCAAATCACGGGCTAAACATGATTCCGTTCTTTATTTATTATTCGATGTTTGGTTTCCAAAGGATTGGTGATCTTGTTTGGGCAGGCGCAGATATGCGTACGAAAGGATTCCTCGTGGGAGGAACTGCCGGAAGAACAACTCTTAACGGAGAAGGACTTCAGCATCAGGATGGTCATTCGCATCACCTCGCTTATCCTGTACCAACACTTCTTACTTATGATCCTGCATTTGCTTTTGAGCTTGCGGTTATAATAAGAGAAGGTATTCGCAGGATGTATGAAGAGCAGGAATCGATATTCTATTATATCACTGTAATGAACGAAAATTATGCGATGCCCCCTATGCCTGAGGGTGTGAAAGAGGGAATTGTAAAAGGCTTATACAAATTCCGTTCATCCGACAAGAAAAAATTAAAACTTAAAGTAAATCTCCTTGGTAACGGTACGATAATGAATGAAGTGCTTAAAGCTCAGGAAATACTTGAAGAGAGATATGGTGTTGCTGCCGATATCTACAGTGCAACAAGTTACAAAGAACTCAGAAGAGAAGCTCTTGAAGTTGAAAGATGGAATATGTTAAACCCGGGAGAGCCAAAACAGACCTACATATCCAAAGTGTTTGAAGGTGCATCGGGAGTTTTTGTTGCTTCAAGTGATTACATCAAAGCCATTCCCGATTCCATTTCAAAATGGGTACCGGGCAGATTGATTTCTCTTGGAACCGATGGATTTGGTAGAAGCGAAGGCAGAAAAGAGTTGAGAGACTTCTTTGAAGTTGATGCAAGATATGTAACAGTGGCTGCACTTTATGGATTGATGCTCGAGGGCAAAGTTAAACAAAGTGTTGTTGATAAAGCGATTGAAGAGCTTGACATCGACAAGAATAAACTTAACCCGATGATATCGTAGGAAAGGCAGGATTGAATACAATGGAAAAAGAATTTAAACTGCCCGATCTGGGCGAAAGTATTGTCTCGGCAACAGTTGTTAAAGTATTGATTGCACCCGGAGACATGGTTAAGGAAGATCAGACTGTTCTCGAAATTGAAACCGACAAGGCAACAATTGAGGTACCTTCAGAGATTGCAGGTAAAGTTACCGGAGTTTATATCAAAGAAGGACAAAAAGTTGAAGTTGGTGCCGTGGTTTTCTCTGTAAGTTCAGGGAGTGAAAAAGAGAATGTAGATGTTAAGAAGGTAAAAGTAACAGAGGCACAGACTCACGAAGTCGCAGAGAAACCGGCTAAGAGTGTTAAAACTGAAGCTCCGGTTGTTGAAGCTGCTTCCGCTCAACCCACGGCCACTGAACCTGTATCATCAGTTCAGGAGATTATTCTTCCTGATCTTGGTGATACCATCGAATCAGCTTTGGTAGTAAAGGTGACAGTAAAAGTTGGCGATGTGATAAAAGAGGATGATACTATCCTTGAAATTGAGACAGATAAAGCAACTGTTGAAGTACCTTCACCAATGGCGGGAGTTATTTCCGAAGTGTTGGTAAAAGAAGGTGAAAAGGCAAAGGTTGGATCTGTTATATTCAAACTTACAACAAAATCTGCCGGTGCTCCTGTTGAAGTTAAAACAGCTGCCGATGTTAGTCCGGCTGTTGATTCAGAAGCAAAAACACCTGCTCTCTCTGCAAAAGAGATTGAAGAGTTAAAAGAAGAAATTGGTAAACCTGAAGTAGCTGTGGCACCACCAAAAGCATTGGTGGATTTACAGCCACCTATACTTCAAAATTCTGCTCCGGCAGCCCCTTCTGTAAGAAGACTTGCCCGCGAAATTGGAGTTGACATCAATCAGGTTAAAGGTTCGGGTCCAAGAGGCAGAATCAATCTTGATGATGTAAAAGCCTTCTCAAAAGCACTACATGAGGGCAGGACCTCAACCACATCTCCGAAAGGAGAGGGGGGCTTAAGCTTTTTAGCTCAAAAACCACTCCCTGATTTCAGCAAATTTGGTGATATCGAACGGAAGGGAATGAACAACATCCGCACAAAAACTGCTGAACATTTGAGTTATGCCTGGGCAACAATCCCACATGTTACTCAATTTGATAAAGCGGATATCACGGATCTTGAACAGTTGAGGAAAAAGTTTGCTCCAGAAGTTGCAAAATCAGCAGGAAAATTGACCATGACATCAATTCTTGTGAAAGTTGTCACCGCTGCGATGAAACAGTTTCCTCAGTTCAACTCCTCGATTGACATGGAGAAAAAAGAGATAGTTTACAAAAATTATTTCAATATTGGAATTGCTGTTGACACTGAATTTGGATTGATTGTTCCCAATATCAAAGGAACAGACAAGTTAAATCTTACACAGATATCCACTGAAATGAATGTCATCTCAGAAAAAGCCCGCAACAAAAAAATTGGGCTTGATGATCTTCAGGGTGGCTGTTTCACCATCTCAAATCTTGGTGGTATTGGTGGTACATATTTCACTCCAATTGTAAATTCACCCGAAGTTGCAATTCTTGGTGTTTCGAGAGGTACCTTTGAACCCGTTTACAAAGGCGGTGAGTTTGTACCGAGACTAATATTGCCACTTTCACTTTCGTATGACCACAGAGTGATTGATGGTGCTGATGCAATCCGCTTTTTAAGATGGGTAATTGAGACCCTTGAGAATCCCTTTAAACTTTTGATTGAAGGGTAGGGTATTTGATATGATAAAAACACAATTATTGGTGATAGGTGCCGGTCCCGGTGGATATGCAGCAGCATTTGCAGCAGCAGACATGGGCATGGAAGTAACTCTTGTTGATCTTGATAAAAATCCGGGTGGAGTATGCCTTTTTAGGGGATGTATCCCTTCAAAAGCACTTCTTCATGTTGCCAAACTGATAAATGAAACCAAAGAAGCAAAACACTGGGGTGTTGATTTTGGCGAACCTAAAATTAATCTCGATGAATTAAGAGATTTTAAAAACAGGGTTGTTGCCAAGATGACCGGTGGACTTGGTCAGTTAGCCAAACAACGCAAGATCAATTTTGTTCAGGGAAGAGCTACCTTTACCTCCTCCCGTTCGGTTAAAGTTGATTTGAATGATGGTGGCAAGGATGAGATACATTTCGAAAAAGCAATTATTGCAATAGGCTCTGAAATTATCACAATTCCGGCTTTTAATATCAAAAGTGACAGACTTCTTAATTCAACCTCTGCCCTCGATCTCCCCGCAATTCCTGAAAGATTGCTTGTGATTGGTGGAGGATATATTGGTCTTGAACTTGGTTCAGTTTATTCTGCTCTTGGCACAAAAGTTTCCGTTGTTGAAATGACAAACGGACTTCTTCCGGGGGCTGATCGTGACATGGTTAACTACCTCTCTCAGATGTTAAAAAAGAGGTTTGATGCCATTATGCTCGAATCAAGAGTTATGAAACTTGAACCTGTTGAAAATGGAATTAATGTAACGATTCAGGACAAAACTGGAGCCGACAGGGTAGAGTTCTACGATTATGTTCTCGCTTCAATTGGCAGAAGACCAAACACAGCGGGACTTGGACTTGAAAACACAAAAGTTGAATTGACACCCAAAGGTCATATCAAAGTTGACAAAACACTTAAAACTTCTGATCAATACATTTACGCTATTGGCGATATCGCCGGTGATCCAATGCTCGCTCACAAAGCTTCACATGAAGCACGTGTGGCAGTAGAGGCTATCGCAGGTCACAGAGTGGCTTTTGAACCGGCTGCAATTCCGGCTGTTGTGTTTACCGATCCCGAAATTGCCTGGGCAGGTATCACTGAAACTGAGGCTCGTGAAAAAGGAATTAAACATGAAGTTGCAAAATTCCCTTGGGCGGCATCAGGCAGAGCAACCACTTTGGATAGATTTGACGGTGTTACCAAATTGATTATTGATCCCGACACTGAAAGAATTCTCGGAGTTGGAATTTGTGGTCCCGGTGCAGGAGAACTCATTGCCGAAGGCACCCTTGCCATCGAGATGGGAGCAGTAGCATCCGACCTTAAATTAACAATTCATCCCCACCCCACACTTTCCGAAACTGTGATGGAAGCCGCCGAAGTTTTCTTCGGCGAAAGCGTCCATCTCTACAGACCAAAGAAGAAGTAGGGAGATTTAAGAGCTCCGGTACTTCAGAACTTCAGAACCTCAGAGGTTCTGTCAACTGAAGTTCCGGGGTTCATACCCTCGCAAATTATTGAGATTTAAATCGTGGGGTGAGGAGAGGTAATCGTCCCGATTGCCGTCTGCAGAGTGAACTGGGAATAGAACGCTGATGATGCGGATTTTTGTGTGATGTTAAATAATTCGATTTCCATCGGAGAAGGATTAATATTCGTAGCGTCCCGATTGCCGTCTGCAGAATTAAATTGAGAATCAAGGTGCCCGAATTGTAGACATGTTTTACGATAGAGTGAGGAGAGGTAATCGTCCCGATTGCCGTCTGCAGAATCTCATGCTTCAATCAAAAAATTGTACAAAATTAACTTGACCAATATAAAATGAAATCCAACCTTAAATCAGTTGAAGATTTAATTGTCACCAAGCGAAGACTACCACACTACCAATCAACACTTTCTTATTATTTTATAACATCTCATTGTGCGAGGGGTGTTGATCTTTCTTCACAGGAAAGGGATATCGTTTTTGCCGCCATAAAATTCCTGGATGGTAAAAAGTACGATCTTATCTCCGCAGTAGTCATGCCTGATCACTTTCATTTATTACTGCGACCGCTTCTAAAGGATGATTCCTCGGAGTACTCTTTGGCTGAAATAAATCATAGTTTGAAGAGTTACACTTCCCATCAATGTAAAAGAAAACTTTGGCAACATGAGTCGTTTGACAGGACCGTCAGGGGAGATGACGATTTTGTGACTTTTGCGAGTTATATTCAAAACAACCCTGTTAAGAAGGGGTTGATCAATGAAGATGAAGTATACAAGTGGTATTATGGTTTTTTGGGAGATTAATTATATCCTTTATTCACTGAAGTTTGAGATTCTGCAGATGGCAATCGGGACGATTACCACTCCTCACACTAACGTAGAAGTTTCCAAAAGCATGGCCACAATTACTCGAAGAGATTCTGCAGACGGCAAAGAGGAAATATAATTTTCTCTAACGGAATTCATCTTGCAGAAAGCACAAGGGAAATAGAATTTTTTCTAAGGGTTTAGGGTTTTGCAGAAGGCAATCGAGACGATTACCACTCCTCACCCATTTTTTTTTATTTCCAATAACTGAAGTTCTCAAGTCACAGAAGTTCTGAAGTTCTGAGGTTCTCAAGTACCAAAGTCACTGAAGTTCTGAGGTTCTGAGGTTCTCAAGTACCAAAGTCACTGAAGTTCTGAGGTTCTGAGGTTCCGAAGTTCTCAAGTACTCCCGTCTCTCCTCCGTTTTAATTATATTTACTCATTGATTTATTTTAATTTTTTAATGAGGAATTCGATGACAGCCAACCTTGATATGATCAAGAAAGTTTATGAAGGATTTGCCGGAAAAGTGGAACATGCACGCACCCTTTTGGGCAGGCCTTTAACTTATGCCGAGAAAATTCTATACACCCACCTTTGGGATCTTCCAACGTCTGCCCCTGTAAGAGGGAAAGATTATTGTGATCTCGCTCCCGATCGTGTTGCGATGCAGGATGCGACAGCACAAATGGCACTTTTACAATTTATGTCGGCAGGAAGAAAAGAAGCCGCTGTGCCTTCAACGGTTCATTGTGACCATTTGATTCAGGCACAAACAGGGGCTGTTGAAGATCTTAACAGAGCCAACAGTGACAACAAAGAAGTTTACGATTTCCTCGAGAGTGTAAGTTCCAAATATGGTATCGGATTCTGGAAACCCGGTGCAGGAATTATCCATCAGGTGGTGCTCGAAAATTATGCATTCCCGGGTGGAATGATGATCGGAACCGACTCACATACACCAAATGCCGGTGGTCTTGGCATGATCGCAATTGGTGTTGGCGGAGCTGATGCAGTGGATGTAATGGCAGGGATGGCTTGGGAGTTAAAATGGCCAAAACTTATCGGTGTAAAACTTACCGGTAAACTTAACGGCTGGACTTCACCAAAAGATGTTATCCTGAAACTTGCCGGAATCCTTACTGTTAAAGGTGGAACCGGTGCCATAGTTGAATATTTTGGAGAAGGAACCGAAGCAATCTCATGTACCGGTAAAGGAACTATCTGCAACATGGGTGCCGAAATTGGTGCCACCACTTCACTTTTCCCTTATGATGCCAAAATGGCAGCATATTTGAAGTCAACTGACAGAGCCGATCTTGCAGAGCTTGCAGATAAACATGCAAATGAACTTAAAGCTGATGCAGATGTGGCATCAAATCCTGAAAAATATTTTGATGAAATCATTGAAATAAATCTTGATGAACTGGAACCACATATTAATGGGCCATTCACACCTGACCTTGCGTGGCCAATTTCAAAAATGAAAGAAGCGGCCAAAGCGAACAATTATCCCGAAAAACTTAGTGTTGCACTCATAGGTAGTTGCACCAACTCAAGTTATGAGGATATTGACAGATCAACAAACATTGCACGTCAAGCACTTGCAATTGGTTTAAAAGCCAAATCACAGTTTACAATCACACCCGGTTCAGAACAGGTAAGAGCTACGATTGAAAGAGACGGTCAGTTGGAGACACTCACCGAACTTGGTGGAGTTATCCTCGCAAATGCATGCGGTCCATGTATCGGAATGTGGAAAAGAATGGATGTTAAAACGGGTGAAAGAAACACCATTATAACATCATTCAACAGAAACTTTGCAAAGCGAAATGATGGAAATCCTGACACTCTCGCATTTGTTGCGTCACCTGAAATTGTAACTGCTCTTGCTATCGCAGGGTCGATTACATTTAATCCTTTGACCGATGAATTGGTGAATGAAAAGGGTGAAAAAGTAAAACTTGTGGCTCCTGTTGGTGATGAATTACCGGCAAGAGGTTTTGATCAAGGCGAAAATGGATTCATTTCACCCGCAGAAGATGGTGGATCGGTTGAAGTAAAAGTTGCTCCAACCAGTGACCGCTTACAGCTTTTAGAGCCGTTTGCTCCATGGGATGGAAACGATCCTGAGGGACTTCCTGTCTTGTTAAAAGCAAAAGGTAAATGTACTACCGATCATATCTCGATGGCCGGTCCATGGTTAAAATATCGCGGTCACCTCGATAACATTTCAAATAACATGTTTATTGGTGCAATCAATGCTTATACCGGTGAACCCGGCAAAGTAAAAAATGTATTCAGTGGTGTTACTTCTTCGGTTCCTGATGTGGCTCGTGAATATAAAGCTGCGGGAGTTAACTGGGTTGTGGTAGGAGATGAAAACTATGGTGAAGGATCAAGCCGCGAACATGCAGCTCTTGAACCAAGGCATCTTGGTGGTCGTGCAATAATAGTAAAAAGTTTTGCAAGGATTCACGAAACCAACCTGAAAAAACAAGGAATGTTGCCTCTAACTTTCGCAAATCCTGCCGATTATGACAAAGTTCGGGAAGACGACCGGGTTTCGATAATTGGTCTGAAAGAATTTGCACCGGGTAAACAAGTAACTCTTCTGCTCAAACATTCTGATGGTACAACAGATGAATGTAAATTGAACCACACATTCAACGAAAGACAGTTTGACTGGTTCAAAGCAGGCAGCGCATTAAATTTGATAGCGGCCGGAGCTTAGTTAATGAAATTTGGCGAACGGGGGATGGAGTATGGTTTTTTGTTTGTGAAGGATAGTATGTTTTATGTTATCCCTCACATTTCACAGAAGACTTTACTCCAATCCCCTGACCCAAATCGCCGGATTTGTTTTGTGCAACTTCCTGCTTCTAAAATATGAATTTCCTTTCTCCGGGTCTGCTGTTTGGGCTGTTAGCGGCATCAATTCCAATATTGATCCATCTGCTCAATTTGCGGAAACTTAAAAAAATCGATTTTTCCACCCTGCACTTCCTTAAACTGATTGAAAAACAAAAAGTAAGACGAGTTAAACTCATTCAGTGGTTATTAATGGCGTTACGCGTGTTGATAATTGCAATGCTTGTACTCGGTTTTTCCCGTCCCGTCATTCAGGATGTCCGTATCCCCGGATTTACCTCAGCCTCAAAAACATCAGCAGTGATTATCATAGATGACAGTTTTAGTATGGAAGTGGTTGACGGCAGGGGCTCCTACTTTAATCAGGTTAAAAACGGTGTTAATTTGATTCTTTCTGGACTCAAAGAGGGTGACGATGTCTCAATTATATTCACCTCAGAGAGTTATCCCGAACTTTCATCTCCTTCGGCCGATTTTTCAAATCTCAAGAAACTCATCTCGCAAATCGAACCCGGTTTTCAAACGGGGATGTTGAACAGTGCAATCTTAAAAGCTGCATCGATTATCGGTGAATCAGAAAATTTAAACAAAGAACTTTATATCTTTTCTGATTTCCAAAAAAGTACTCTCGGTAATGAAAAGGAATTCACAGATGTTTCGGCACTTTTAGACTCGCGAGTAAAAACCCGACTTTTTAATTTTAATTCAAAAGAAGTTGTAAATTCCGCTGTCACAGCCGTAAAAGTGAACAATCAGGTTTTTGAGCCTGGGAAAGACATCTCGGTTACTGCAACAATCAGGAATTATTCTGAAGACGACGTCAACAATGGCTTGGTTTCTCTTTTTGTAAACGGGGAGCGGGGAGCACAAAAAAGTTATAACCTCGCTTCGGGGAAAATAACAGATGTAACCCTCTCTGCAAGGGTTGACAAACCTGGTTTTTCTGAGATTAGAGTTGAAATAGATGAGGACGATCTTAAAGCTGATAATTCAAGGTTCGCTTCCATCTACCTCCCTTATGAATTTAAGGTGGTTTTATTAGGGAAGGCATCTGATTTAAAATTTATTAATGCAGCTATTGAAGCCGGTTCATTTGCAGGTAATATGCAGATAATCACAAAAGAGATTTCACAGACAGGCTCACTCGATTTTAATGAAATAAATATGGTGATAACTTCCGGATCGGGTAGTGGTGGCGATTTGAGTAAATTAAAAGAATATGTGAAACAGGGTGGGGGAATTATGCTTTTCCCCGGAGAGAATACAACTCTTGCAGAATATTCTTCGCTCCTTTCATCTTTTGGTGTCGTAGCTCCTTCTGAGATGAAGAAGGACGCAAAGGCATTACCGGGGAAATTTACATCAATCCGATTTGAACACCCGCTGCTCAGGGAGATATTCCAAACTCAATACGGCAATTCGGTTGAGTCTCCTGAACTTTTTACGTATTTCAGGCTTCCTTCGGGTAGTGGAACAGACGTCATCTCTTTGTCAGATGGTGGATCATTTTTGAAAGAGACCCGTTTTGGAAAAGGAAAGGTGATTACTTCCGCGGCGGCTGCAGTGATTCCTGCGGGAAACTTCCCCGTTATCCCGATTTTTGCACCACTCATATACAGATCACTCTTTTATCTTGCCTCACAAGAGCCGGCGGGAGAAGAATCCCTCATTGGAGAACAAATTTTGATTCCCGGTAAAAAAACCGGTGGCGGAAGCATCGAATTAGCAGCACCCGGAGAGGCAGGCTATGTGCTTCAAACCTCACCTGACAATGGTGGTGTTCTCTTCGATAAAACTTTGAGGCCGGGCGTTTACAAATTTACGAGGGACGGGAAAGAGATCGACTTTATACCTGTAAACCTTGATACAGTTGAATCAAATTCAAAACAATTAACTGTAAGTGAAATTGAAAACTATTTTCAAACAATCAAAATAAAAAACGAACCTGAGTTTTTTGATCCTGCGGAAAATTTTGTGTCAAAGATTTATGAGTCCAGAGTAGGGTCGGAATTATGGAAGTTGTTTATTATTATTGCGTTGGGTTTAATTGCGGTAGAAATGTATATATCATGGGTAAAAAAGAAAGACCTAACAAAATGACAAATGGTCGGTCGTGTATACTTTTTGTCTAGATATTGTATAATATAAAATTGGACAACCATTAAAATAAGATGTAAACCAGCGAAAAAATGTTTTGATTTTTTGCTGAAAATGGAATATTTTTATGATGCGAAATTTTAGGTAATGATTTATTAACAAACGAAGAGAGATAATCGGAGGCCTTAATGAGGATAAAACTGTTACTGTGTGCCTTATTTGTTTCCTTTATGCTTCTGTCCCCACAGGTTTTAGGCCAGGCCGGTAAAATTTCCGGGCGGGTTTTAGACTCACAGACAAAGGAGCCACTTCCATTTGCTAATGTGGTTATAATGGGTACCAATCTTGGTGCTGCCACAAATTTGGATGGCGAATATATTATTATAAATGTTCCCCCCGGAACATACAAAATCCGTGCTTCAATGACCGGATACAACAATTATACTGTAGAGAATATCTCAGTGGCTACGGGTCTAACCACCTCTCTCGATTTTGCGATTGTACCTGCTTCGTTTCAGACGGAAGAGGTAGTCGTAATTGCTGAAAAGCCTTTAATTAATAAAGATATTACTGCATCGACCTCTGTTATCGGCGATGAACTAATCTCTGAACTCCCGGTCACCGACATTTCTGATGTACTTCAGTTACAGGCAGGTATTGTTGTTGGTGGTGGAGGTGAACTTCACATGCGTGGAGGCAGGGGTGGTCAGGTTGTTTACCAGGTGGATGGTGTGCCTGTTACCGATGCTTACGACAACAGTAATGTTGTTGATGTTGGTACCAATTCAGTTAAAGAACTTCAGGTTATCTCCGGTGCTTTTAATGCTGAGTATGGCCAGGCAATGTCGGGTATCGTTAACATCGTAACAAAAGATGGTAACAACGATTACACCGGATCGATATCGTTTTATGGTGGTGATTACCTCTCTACCAATAAAGACGTATTCTGGAATATCGACAAAATAAACCCAATTGCTGTTCGTAATATTGATGGTAGCATAAGTGGAGCGATCCTCAGAGACAAACTCTTCTTCTTTGCAAACGGAAGGTACTACTATAATGAAGGATACTTTTACGGGAAAAGAACTTTCTTAACTTCCGATATTTCAAGAGAGAATAGTGCAAATGCCAACTACAATCTTGTTGATGGAACAGATTCTCTGTTAACCCCGCTTGCAGGTCCTCGTGGTGACGGTTCAATGGTTCCAACCAATGAAAACACCCGCTATTTTGCACAAGGTAAGTTAACATACCGAATGTTTAATGCATTTACTATCAGGTTTAGTTATCTGTTTGACAAGCAGGATTATTTTGACGGTGCACCCAGGTTGACACCCGATAATAAACTGCAACGGTTCAGACAAGGTATTAGTAATACTTTCAGTATCAACCATGCACTCTCAAACTCCTCGTTTTATACATTAAACCTCTCCTACTTCTTCAAAGACTACAGACACTACTTATACGAAGACATTTACACAGGAAATGCTGCCAGGCCAACACTTTATGTTGACAACAGACTGAAGCAGAATCCTCCTTACAGCTTCGACATTGGTGGAACTGACAACAATAGATTTGTAAGAAACACAGGAACCTATTCTGTAAAATTGGACTGGGAAACTCAGTTTAACCAGCAGATCAGTGTTAAGTTTGGTGCTGATATAAAACAACACAGCATTTACTTCGAGAATATTAATCTCGTCCCGATGACTGTAAACGGTGTTGATGTTAAACCGTATAATGTTATTACTCCACCCGAATCTTCAACCGACCACGATACCTACACAAGAAAACCTCAAGAATTTTCCGGTTATGTACAATCGAAGTTTGAAGCTTTTAACCTTATTTTCAACGCAGGATTCAGAGTTGATGTTTTTAATCCTGATGGCAGAATTCTTTCAGACCCTACAGATCCTGATATCAGGAAACCTGTTAAGCCTGCAAACAGAGCAAAAACATACGAAGAAAGATTAACCTACTGGTATAAAGATGCTTCGTGGAAAACTCAGATCAGCCCAAGACTTGGAATTGCATTCCCTATTACAGCAAGAGGAGTTATCCACTTCTCATACGGTCATTTCTTCCAGCTCCCAAGTTATGAATTGCTTTACAGCAATCCTGATTTTGAAGTTCTTGACGGTTCAGGTAATGTGGCTCTCTTTGGAAATGCCGACTTGCAACCACAGAAGACAGTTAAGGGAGAGATTGGTCTCCAGCAACAGTTATCTGATGATATGGCAATCGACATAACAATGTTTTTTGAAGATTTTAGAGACCTTACCGGTACACAAACCGATCAAATTTCGATTTTTGGAACACAGTCAACTTACAGTCAGTATGCCAACTCTGATTTTGGGTTCTCAAAAGGATTCATAATTAAATTTGAAAAAAGATTTGGTGGCGGACTTTCCGTTAATATGGATTATACATTCTCTGTAACCAAAGGTAATTCATCAAATCCTGCGGATGCAAGAAATGCCATCCTCGGCGGTGCAGCACCTGAAACTTACATTGCTCCACTCGATTGGGATCAATCACATACCTTCAACCTGGCTGTAAGTTATTCAGTTCCAAGCGATTTTGGTATTTCATTGATCGCCAACTATTTCACAGGTCAGCCTTACACTCCTGCTGTTAATAAAAACACAAGAGTGACACAAAATGCTTTCCCGAGAAACAGCGACTACAAGAACGATATCTTTAATGTCGATCTTAGAGCATACAAAGAATTCGAGATCTTCGATCAGAAGATTACCGCATTCTTGAGAGTATTTAACCTGTTGGATCTTGATAATCCCCGCGGATTATACTCCGATACAGGCGATCCATACTTTACATTCGGGCTGCTTGAAGCCAGAAAAGTTAACCCCAGATTGTATTATAATACACTGGAAGAACTGTACTTAAATCCGGGCTTCTTCTCCGAACCAAGAAGAGTTGAACTCGGTTTATCGTATAACTTTTAATGCAGGTTGAGTCTATGAATAAATTTATGATATATATCTCGTTATTGCTTCTTATCGTTTTTGCCAACGAAGCATTAGCTCAACGCGGCGACCCGAACCTGAGAAGGATCGGATATCATACGGGAAACCGTATAGGTATCTCTTACTACAATGATGGACAAATATCCGGTTTTAACCAGGGTGTTGATATCAGAGGTGAGTGGCCGCTTGGATCCGGCGAAAACTATATTGGAGATCTTATCCCCCTTATTGGTGTTGAATTCACCAATATTCTTGGGGAAATTAAACACTCGGTTTGTATTTCAAGAGGTCCTCGTGCAGGGCAGTTTGACGAGAGACACCCGTTGTTTAACTATTTTTGGGGTTGGAACCCGTTACCGGGCTTTTTAAACCCAGCTTCAGAATCAGTTGCAATGTCACATTTGCCTGATTCATGGCCTATCGGTGGATGGAAAGATCAGCCAACATGGGTTGATCCCCTTACCGGAAAAACCCAATGGAATGGCTACTTCGGTCGTGGAATTATCCAGGCAGATCAGGAAAGCTACTACTGGGCAGATGACAACCAGGACGATGAATTTAATGGTACCTTCAATCCCGATTCAAGAGACACATCCAGAAAAGGAATGGGTCTTACGATGGGTGTTAGAGGTTTCCAATGGTCAAGTTTTCTTGCTGCCAACAGTATCTTCTGGCTTTATGATATAAAAAACGAAGGCACAACAATCTTTAGAAAAGCCGATTTTGGTACCGTGGTTGGTACTCTCGCCGGTGGAGATGGTGACAGCCAGGATGATCTTGGATCATTTGATGTCAACAACTCGATCACTTATTCATGGGATAGTGATGGTTCGGGTAACAAAGGTCAAAAAGTAGGTTATGTAGGTTATGCATTCCTTGAGTCACCGGGTAACCCTTTTGACGGTATCGATAACGATGACGACAGTGGTGATCCAAATGCACTGAGATTTATTCAGACCTCGTTTGATTCCGTGACCTATCTTCCCGGTTCAGTGATGATTTTGATTGATGCAAACACCTATGCAAGAACTCAATACACAGTTACAGCTGGTGACAACACGGTAGTAAGTCTTGGTAAAACCACTACTTTCACACCGGGCGTTACATATTTCCGTGAAGGACACATCAAAGAGATCATCAATGGTGTGGCTATTCCTGATTCATCATCAAATGATGGTATGGATAACGATTTTGACGGAATTATCGATGAAAACCAGGCGATCCATTTTGAAACCAGAAAACTTAAAAACCTTCCCGGTCTTAAATATAAAGATTACAAAACAGGTCTCGCAATTAATGCACCATTGATCGACGAAAGAAGAGATAATGATGCCGGTGTGATGACTTCGTCATTTATAAAGATGGGTGATGGAACCGTGGTTTTAATGAGTCACTGGTCAGGTGATGAAAATGCCAACTGGGTGGCAACCGACATAGCAACCGGTGATATCAGAGATGATGTTGGTGCTGATGGTATAGGCCCCCTTGATGAAGGTTATCTTGGACCTGATGCTGATGGAACCGAGGGTAATGGAAGACCTGATCAGGGTGAACCAAACTTCGGAAGAGTTGATCCTGATGAATCAGATCAGATTGGTCTTACAGCATTTAACTTTTTTGAGCAGGCTTCTTCTCCTAACATGAGTCAGGATGAGATTCTTTGGAACAGAATGTACCCCGGAAGGTTTGATGTAATTCCACCAAATCCGCAGGATGGTGATTTTATTTACGCTTCGGGTTATTTCCCGTTGGCTCCAAATATTACAGAGAGATTTTCAGTTTCTCTTCTTTTTGGACAGGATTATGCAGATGTGGTTCGTCAGAAAAATGTAGTTCAGCAGATTTATAACGCCGGCTACAAATTCCCGCAGCCACCAAGAAAACCAAAGATCAGCATCACACAGGATGACGGTAAGGTTATTCTTTACTGGGATCCAAGACCTGTTGAAAACTCAATCGATTTTATTTCCAAATCAAAAGATTTTGAAGGTTATAAAATTTATCGTGCCAGTGATGCTGGATTTATCGATGCAAGAACCATCACCAATGCCTATGGCGTTTTATTCTTCAACAAACCGTTGAGACAATACGACATAAAGGGAAATGGTGTTAAAGGGTTCTTCTATCCAAAACCTGAACTGCTTGAGCAACTTGGTGGAATCACTTATTATTTAGGTGATGATACAACAGGATTGACAAACAGATTTATCGATTCTTCTGCAGTAAAAGGACAAACATATTACTACGCTGTTGCAGCTTATGATAAAGGCGATGCAGCAAGCAATATCTTCCCAAGTGAAAACTCAACCTTTATTTTCCGGTCAAACACAGGTGAAGTTATAACCGATGACAACACCGGTTATATCACTCCAGGTGCAAGACCAATCGGATATGTTGATGCAAGTCTTGAATCGCTTACAGCCGAGACCACTCCGAGAGGAACCGGAAAAGTGATGGTTGAAGTTATTGATCAATCAGCTATAAATCCAAAATACACATATCGTGTGATTTTTGCTGATACTTCACTTCAAAGATATACTGAGTCATGGTCACTTGTAAATGTAACAACGGGTGACACTGTTGTTAAACAAGCAACAACATTTGGTGGATCAACACCTATTGTTAATGGATTCAGGCTTCAGATTGCAAATGATGAAGCAATAAAACTTGATACAAACAAATCAGGCTGGTACTTCAATGCTCAGGATACAATTCCTGCCGCAGGTGGTGCCGGTTCAACTCAATTCCCCGGTTTCACTTTCACTACTTTCCTTGTAGGAACAAATACCGGAACAGTTTGGGCAGATGATTATTTTGTTGAGTTTAGTCCTGATACAACATTTGGCTTGTCCGTTGCTGATACTCTAAGACCACCAACTTCAGCGAACAGATTCCCTGCGAAGAATACCAATTTTAAGATAAAACGGACCGCCGACGGTACAGAAGTTCCATTCGTTTATTATAAAACGGGTCAACAAAGTACTGTTCATAATATTTATTTCAAAGAAAATATTAACGGAACAGTTTATCGTACATGGAGACTGAATATCTTCATGGATGCAGTAAATGCTCCTTTGCCCACCTCAGGTGTGCTGAAAACATTTACTAAAAAGCCATTCTCAAGCTCTGATTCTTACCGGTTTAATATGAAATCGAGTTCGATCAACAGCGCCGCTGCTGCTAATGAATTGGAAAAAATTAAAGTAGTCCCTAATCCTTATGTGGTTACACATCAGAATGAGGCAAGATTACTCAGTACACAAACGAGTGGTAGAGGTGAAAGAGAAATCAGGTTCACACATATTCCACCCGGATCGAAAATAAATATCTTCACCGTAAAAGGAGAGCTGATTAAGACCCTTCTTTCAGCCGATCAATATGTTGGAGATGTTTACTGGAACTTAAGAACTGAAGAAAATCTTGACGCAGCATTTGGTATGTATGTTTACACTGTTGAAATACCGAATGTCGGGACTAAAATCGGCAAGTTTGCCTTAATTAAATAGCGGAGATTAAGAGAATGAAAAGACTTTATTTTTTGTTTATTCTACTGTCTGCTGCTACTTTAATGTACGGTCAGACTAAGGTCGGCTCAACTGCTGCTCCATTCTTATCAATAGGGATTGGGCCAAGAGCTGTCGGAATGGGTGGTGCGTTTACTGCTACAGCAAACGACATCACAGCGTTATATTGGAACCCTGCAGGTGTCTCAAGAGTTGGCGGAAGTGCTGCCTACTTCTCTCACACTAAATGGTTCGCTGACATCAACTTTAATTATGCTGCTGCAATGCTGAGCCTGGGCGACTGGGGAACAGTGGGTGGTAGTGTTACTATTCTTGATTATGGCGAAACAGAAGTAACCACAATTAAAGAACCTGATGGTACCGGTGAAACTTATGGTGCAAAAGATCTCTCAATGGGATTACACTATGCGATGAACCTGACAGACCGGTTTTCAATTGGTGGTACCGTCAAATATGTTCAGCAATCGATCTGGAACACAAGTGCCTCAACTGTGGCATTTGATCTTGGTGTGCTTTTCCTTTCAGAGATCTACGGATTGAGAATAGGGGCAACCATCTCCAACTTCGGTGGTGACATGACAATGGATGGTAAAGATCTCCTGGTGCTCTATGATGTTGATCCCGGAATCTTTGGCAACAACGACCAGGTTCTCGCAAAATTGAAAACCGATCCATTTCCTCTTCCGCTTACCTTCAAGGTGGGTATTGCGATGGACGTTGTAAATTCGCAGGATCTAAAATTCACAGTCGGCCTGGATGCACTTCATCCAAATGACAATTCGGAAAGCATCAATGTGGGTGGTGAGGTTATATACAAAAACCTTATTTCTCTCAGAGGTGGATACAAATCCCTGTTCCTCGATAATGCGGAAGAAGGACTCACCCTCGGTGTAGGATTGAATTACGATATAGCCCCAAATCTTGGCTTATCAGTAGATTATGCATATCAGGATTTTGGTTTGCTTAAGAACACACAATTCTTTTCACTTGGGATTAAATTTTAGTTTATTTTACAACCATAAAAAAGAATAATTTGAACACACAAATTCATTTAATGAGGAGAAACGCGATGAAGAAAATCTTTACGGCTGTGGTCTTAATTACGGCTATGGCATCAATGGCTTTCGCCCAGAATGCTGTGACATTTCAAGTGAACATGGGAAAACAAGTTACTTTGGGTAACTTTGATCCTAATGCAGATACTTTATATGTCAGTGGTGCATTTAATGGGTGGGGAACCGGAAATCCGATCCCAAGGCCAGCAGGTAATGACTCAGTTTGGGTTGTAACCGTACCAGCAGTTGGTGCACCAACCACAACATCAGAATACAAATTCAGATTCAGAGATGTATCTGCTTCTGCTGATGTTTGGGAAAGTGTTGCTAACAGAGTAGTTACAATTGGTGGTGACCCAACGGTTGTTGATGTTGTTTATTTCGATAACAACGGATATCAGACAACTTTTATGGTCAATCTTACATTTTCTGTTAACATGGAACTTGAAAGACTTTCCGGTAGATTCACACCATCAGAAGATACTGTTTCTGTAAACGGTAACTTTAATGGCTGGGCATCTTTGGTTAATATCATGCTTCCAAGTGCAAATCCTGATGTTTATGAGGTTTCTTTTGATAGAGAAGTTTCATTAGCTGAAGAACTGAACTACAAATACTGGTATACTCCTAATGCATGGGAAAGCCGTCCTAACAGACAATATCTCATCACACAGGAAGATATCACAGCTGGATTTGTTATTCAGGAAGGTACATACAATGATGGTAGCCTTGCAACCGTTATTAATCAACCATGTACAATCAAATTGACTGTTAACACAAATGGCGCAAGTGGTCCTATTGGTCCATTTACCGAAGTTACCAATGCAATCGTTTGCGGTTCATCAGCTCCTTTGGGCTGGCCCGGTGGCGGATGGCCAACAAGTGACTCAGCAGTTGTTATCAGATTATTTGATGATGGAACCAATGGCGATTTGACAGCCGGTGACAAGATATTCTCAAAAGATATCCTTTTCCCTGCTTACACTTCACTTGGAACCGAATACAAATATGGTCTTAACTTTGGATTGGCAACAAACCAGGGTTCAAACGATAACGAAGCCGGTGTTGGTTCAAACCACACATTCGGATGGCAGATCAATTATGTAAGTGCAACCGCTATTGATACTTTTGGTAGAATCACAGTTGCTAACTTGATCAATGTTGTTACAGACGTTAAAGAAATTGACAACAATATTCCTAACACCTATAACATGAGCCAGAACTATCCTAACCCATTTAACCCTTCAACCTCAATCCAGTTCAGTATCCCTGAAGCCGGTATGGTTAGAATGGTTGTTTATAATGCAATAGGTCAGGAAGTTGCAGTTCTTTTGGATGGCGAAAAAGCAGCAGGAAACTATGAAGTTAGTTTTGATGCAGCTAAATTACCTTCAGGTATCTATCTTTACACAATTCAGTCAGGTAGCTTTACCCAGACTCGTAAAATGATGCTCTTAAAGTAATTTCTTCGTTTGAAGAGTTAAAATCCGGATTGCCGAAATGCAATCCGGATTTTTTATTTTGTATAGTTGATTAATTATTTTTTTTGGAAAAACAGCGTAAAATGAAACAATATACCTCACACCCCGGCTTTTCAACCTCGATGGCAGATGACAAACAACTTCAAGAACTGATCAGGAAGATCATTATTGAAGAAAAGATTACACATGTATTTGAATCGGGTACTTACCTCGGGACGGGCTCCACGAGAATGATAGCAGATGCATTTGCAGATGTGGGTGCTCCAAAAAAATTCATTACAGTTGAAGCAAACTATTTTAACTGGATTAAGGCTGTTAAAAACCTTGAAAAATATCCATTTGTTACACCGGTTTGGGGTTTAACTCTAAACAGAGTGGAAGCTATCGAATTTGTTGTAAATGATGATATGTTAAAAAATGCGGACAAATATCCCGACATCTATTGTGATGGCGGAGATGATCCACATGGATTTTATACAAGAGAGATCAAGGGTGAATTTGGTAATTCCCGATTCGGAATTTTGAACCTGATTTATGACCGAAAGATCAAAAGAGAAGAAAAAAAATACTATGAGGGTGAAAATATGATCACAAAATATCTTTCCGGGATGAAAAAAAACAATCCACTTGTCCTGTTGGATTCTTCAGGAGGGGTTGGTTACCTGGAATTTAAAACAACACTAAAAGCTTTGGAAAATGAACCATTTTGCATTATTCTTGATGATGTTCATCATGTGAAACATCACAGGAGTTATCTTGATATTAAAAAGTCTCCCGATTTTACTGTTGTTGGAGAAAATTACCAGGGTGGTTGGCTTTTTGCCATGCGGAAATAGTCTATTTAATGTTTTTTAACTGACTGTTCAACTCTCTTGCACCGGGAAATTTTGGATCAACCTCGAGACATTTCTGCAGATAAATTTTAGCTGAAGTGTAATCTTTAAGATTTATAAAAGCTCCAGCCAGATTATATAAAGCCTGAGGATCAAGGGCATCATAGTTAACACTTTCCAAAAGCCATTTTTTACCCTCTCCGGCTTTGTTTTCGCTCAAAGCAAGAATTCCAAGCCATTTGGTTGAATAAGCCCCCGGGGTTATGGCATAACTTTGGAGTAGTACGGTTTTTGCCTTCTCATACAACTTAAGCTGCATTAAAGCATCAGCATACATGTTATAAAATTTAGTGATGTAGTGGAATTGCGAGATTAAAACTTCAAATTCCTTTGAGGCTCTTATTTCATCATTTTGAGATACAAACCAGTTTGCTGCTTTGATATGGGCTTCATCCCACTTTAATTCCCCTTTTGCAGATTGTAGAGCAAGTGAATCGATATGGTTTTGCGGTGGTCTCATCTTTTCAAGAGCTATTTTGGTATTGGATCTGTTAAAGGGCCATTGTGATTTGATTCCAAGAAGACGGTAATCGGAAATCAGAGAATCAAGTTTTGAAAAGGGAAGATTTACCATCGTCAGACTGTCTAATGTCTTTGGATCAACTGTGACTTCAGGCTTTTCTTTGAGTACCCCCGATTTTGTTATTCCTTCAAGGAATAAACCTGACATCAGGTTATAACCCTCTAAATTGGGATGAAGGTGGTCGGTCATCAAATCGTTGCCAACAATACCATTCCTCGACACAAAGTTGAATACGGAATCAATCTCAATTAATGATGCACCATGTTTTACTGCGGTTTCTTTGATAATTGAATTAAATGATTGAGGGGCTCTGAAACGAAGTTCATCAAGTTCTTTGGCTTTTATAAATTCAATTTTTGCTTCGTCATATTTTCCATCTCTGTAAAGTTTTTCAGCTGTTTCAAACGATTTCCCTGCACCACCTTTCTCCGCGATAAATGGAGGTTGGTTGAGCAGGTTTGAAACAAGTGTACCAATTACAACAGGGATGTTGTTCCCTTTCAACTCTTCGAGTATGTAATTGAGATTGTGTTCAAATTGGTTTACTCCTGCCTGATAAAGGTCAGAATTAAGAGGGATAAGTTTATCTTTTGCGAGTGATTCCATTAATCCGGGAGAAGTTTGTTGTTCTGGTTCTCCTGAAAATATTGAAGAAAGCAGTCTTATAAATCGCAATTTCCCCATACTTTGAAGGAAACGGGACATTCCGGGTGATGAGGCAATACTCGTCATTGAGGCAGCACCGAGAGCTCCATAATATTCATTGTGGCCGGTATAAATGAGAACCAAATCGGGTTTCTGTTCAATCACATCCTCAAGTATATCCATAATTGCATAAGAATTTATGGCTGCAATTCCTAAATTCACAATCTCAAATTTTTTCTTTGGATAGAGAATAGAGAGTCTTTGATCAAGGAAACGGGAGAATCCACCATTGGGCTCAAACGGGAAACCGGCAGCACTACTTTCGCCCAGTATCATGATTCTTAGTGTGTTGGGGTCTTTGGTTTTTGTGAATACATCGTTTATCGAGTGGGGGACAAATGTTGCTCCCTTAAAATATCTTCTGGTAAGGTCGGGGTTGAGAACCAACAATTTCTCTTCACTTCCCGGAACGGTTATAAAAACAGGATTATCAGCCGCGTATCCAAAGGCTCTTAAACCAAGTTCAACCAGTCCAAGAATTAAAAACGGGAGCAAAATTGAGATTATGTAAAACGATATCGGGTATTTCTTTTTGTTTGCCATTCAGTCAGTGTCAGTTGCTTAATTAATGCGTATAAAATCGTAAAATATTGATTATTCTAAAACATAAATATAAGAATGAAACCAGTTAAATTTCTGCTTGTTCCGGTAATATTATTGATATTAAGCGGAGGTACGTTTGCTCAGCCCCAAAAAGAATTGGTGGCAAAAATCGGGAATCGTGAAATAACTGCTGAAGAATTTATTCTTCGCTATGAGATGTCACCCAAATTCACTCCACATGTTAAAGGGGCTGTTAAAGCTCTTAAAGAAGAGCTGATTTATACCGTGACCGCAGAAAAACTGTTTGCTCTTGAAGCTGAGTTATTGCGACTCGACACTTTAAAGGATGTAAAAAGAAGAATCGAACAATTTGAAAAAATGTTCGCCCGGGATGCACTCTTTAAAGCCGAGATAGTTGATAAAATTGACCAGACCCAACAAACTCTCGCCAATGAGATGGCAAAAGCCATCACCAAAATCAAAATTAAGGCGATCAGAAACACTGATCCCGACCAGATCAAAAATGTTTACAATTTTCTGAACACCGGTGTCCCTTTTGATTCATTGTTTTTTGATATCTACAAAACCGGTTATGAAGAGAATATGCTTGAACTTTCCTATGGGATGTTTGACTATGATATAGAGGATAAACTTTATCAGAAGAAACCGGGTGAATATACTGAGCCTTTGTTCTATAACAATCTTTGGTATATTTTTTATGTTGAATCAAAAAGGGACTCTTCGTTTGCTGATTCAAAGCAGATAGAAAACGAATTTACAAGAGTAAAAAAACTGTATATTGAACGGTTGACACAAAAAAACTACCAAACCTTTAAAAAAGAGTTCTTTAAGGGATTAAAAATCTCAACTGATGGGAATCTTCTTTCAGCTTTTACGGGCAGGTTTTACGAACATCTGAAAGCGAAACTTGCTGCTGAACCAAATACTGTCAGGTCTCTTTCTGAAACTGGTAAGTGGAACTTAAAAAGCGAAGAGTTTTATTTTACAAAGAGTAAAATTCCGTATGACTCACTGCAGATGACTTACTTCTCCCACAATTCCAAAAACTACTCTCTTGAAGATTTTATCTATTTCCTTGCAGGTGATGTGAGGGAGGTTGAGTCGGTTGATTACAACAAACTTATGATAAAGTTGAAAAATTGGACTCGTGATTATATCGAATCAGAAGTTTTAGCAGAAGAAGCCATGAAACGAACATTGCATAAAAAACCTGATGTTCGTAGAGAAATGAACATCTGGCGCGACTACACCCTTTCAAATGCCTACCAGGCTCTGTATCTCGACTCTTCTTACATCAGTGAAGCCGAAGTTATGGATTATTTTGTGAAACGGAACAACGGGCAGGCAGGTGGAGTTACTCTTAAACTTGCAAGGGCCATTAGCTCTGATCTTGATGCACTTGCTTCATTGATTACAGGGATGGATGACGGAACAGATTTTCTTACCCTGGCGAAATCGGTGAATGGTGAGCGGGATAAAGAGGTAAATGGCAGGGTGGATGAATTTGTTCCTGCTTCCGATTATGGTGAAGCAGGTACCATAGCACTAAAATTATCCCCCGGTAGAGTTTTTGGACCTGTAAAGATTGGCGATGAATTTGTAGTTTTAAAACTGATTGATAAAAAACTTGAAGACATTTTATTGGTTGAAGAATATGATGCAGTTAAGGATAAGTTAAAAAGAGATCTTGGTTTCCAGAAATATTACAAATCGATGGTGAAAAACACGGCATCACTTGCTTCAAAATTTAATGTAAATATCGATCTGAACAAAATTGATGAACTCAAAGTTACAGAAACAAACGCTGTCTATTTCAGATATATGGGATTTGGGAGTAGAATTACGGCTTTTCCACTTATGAGACCATTCACGGAATGGGTGGATGAATGGAAAAAAATGAAGGAGTTGAACCCCTGATTATTTCTCCGGGGTAAAACCATGTTTTTTATTAAACGCCTCGATCGACCTCCATATCGCAAAGGAGAAAAATGGAGCCACAAAAATATCAATTGTGTAATGTACATGTTGAAGCAGAATAAAAACTGACATTAACACAGCAAGCGCCACAAGGATATATTTCATCGTTTTGTTTTCAACAATGTAGGCGAATAGTACCGCAACTGATATATGCCCCGAAAAAAAGAGGTCATGTTTAAGAACAATTCCTGAACTTAAAGATGAAATAAATGGATCAAAAAGAGGGATAAGGGTTTCGGGAGCTTTCAGAGGAAGCAACCACATTGCAACCAGTCTCGAACTCAGCAGGAAAAAATAGGCTTGAAATCCCATCATAAATCTGACAGGTCTGTCGGATATATAATAGAAGGTAATAAACACTCCTCCATAGAGCATCAGAAAAATCCACCATGTAAGATCCACCGGACTAAACAGATTCAGCACAGGATCAACAAAACTGAATCCCTCCCGAACTTCGTTTAATTCAAGAATTCTTGGTGCAATGTATGCGAGCAATAGACTGAATATCACCGTTGCGATAAAATATATCCGGAATTTGTTTTCTCTAAAATTCGATTTCCAGTTTGTGGCTACTCGGGTGGGGTATGTTGAAATAATAATCCTCTCGGAAAAGTTAATAAATGCACTCCAAATATAAAGAATGAGTAAAGATAACTCACTTTTGATTTATCAAAAAAAAGAAAATCTTTACTGTTTATGACAATGTAAATTGTTAATAATTTCATTATTCGATTTAAAACGACGATTCTTAGTGGTACAATTTTTGATGTATTAAATTGCCACAAATATAAGTTAGAGAATGTTCAAATCGCTTGTACACCCGGGATCATTTAAAGGTGGGGTACATCCAGCAGAAGCAAAAGAGCTTTCGATGGATTCTCCCTTTGAAAGAATGCCCAATCCGAAGATGATTTATCTCCCCCTCTCTCAACATGCGGGCAAAGAATCAAAGCTTTTGGTCGCCAAAGGCAGTATGGTAAAAAAAGGTGAGTTACTCGCTGAACCCGACGGGTTTATTTCAGCTCCGATTCACTCTCCTGTGAATGGAACCGTTACCAAAATATCAAAAACTGCAAATCTTTCAGGCGTCCCCAAAAGTGTTATTGAGATCTCTGTCTCCGAAGAGAGCGAACCGTCATACCTTGAGGCAATTGACTACAAAACTGCAAATAAAACACAACTGCTCGATAGAATAAAAGATGCCGGAATTGTTGGCATGGGCGGAGCTGCGTTTCCCGCTTTTGTTAAACTTTCACCCCCTCCCGGCAAAAAAATCGATAAACTTATCATTAATGCCGCTGAATGTGAACCATATCTCACACGCGACTATCGGTTAATGCTCGAATTTACCGACGAATTAATCGCCGGAATCGAAATTTTGATGAAAATCACGGGTGTTGAATGTGTGATTGGTATCGAGGATAACAAACCAAAAGCAGTTGAAATCTTAAAAAATAAACTCGGAAACCGCACAGATATAACAGTAGAAGTTCTACCTGTAAAGTATCCTCAAGGTGCCGAGAAGATGTTGATTTACGCTGTCACCGGAAAGAAAGTACCCCCCGGAAAACTCCCGATGGATGTGGGTATTGTGATGCAAAATGTTGGAACTGCCATCTCGGTGTTCAGAGCTGTCGCTTTTGGCGAACCACAAATAGAAGCCTATGTTTCTGTAACCGGTGGCGGCATTACAAAACCTCGAAATATTATTGTTCCGATAGGAACTCCTGTATCAGAGATACTTGACTTTTGTGGAGGACTAAAACCCGATGCAATAAAAGTTATCGCAGGTGGTCCAATGATGGGAAACAACCTCTACGATTACAGCGCTCCCGTTATGAAAGCAACTTCAGGTTTACTGATCCTCACGGAAGCCGAATCACAACCGGGTGAAGCAATTGCCTGCCTGCGGTGTGGAAAGTGTATTGAAGTTTGTCCGGTTAATCTGATGCCAACAAGGCTTTCGCAATACTCTAAACTTCAACGATTTGAAGACGCAGAGGCTGCCGGGATTCTTGTTTGTATGGAATGTGGTTGTTGCGCTTATGAATGTCCTGCAAATATTCCGCTTGTTCAATGGATTAAACTGGGTAAAAAGGAAGTGATGAAAATAAAACAACAGGAAAGGAAGAGTGCCTGATATGGATACTGCTACCACTGTTGAATTAAAAAATAAAACAATTCTCACCAGTACACCACATGTTCACTCAAAATTGAGTGCACAAAAAGCGATGTGGCTGGTTGTCATCTCCCTCCTGCCTCCTTTGGTAATGGGGGTTGTCTATTTTGGTCTTTATCAGCTTATCATCGTTTTGGCCGCACTTGCCGGAGCGGTAATTACTGAATCGGCTTTAAAGTACATTAGAAATCAAAAGATCACAATTCTTGATGGAAGTGCCATAATTACGGGCCTTCTTCTTGGATTGATTGTGCCTCCGGGGTTAAATCCTGTGTTTGCCTTTATCGGGTCGGTGGTTGCAATAGGCTTTGGGAAAGAAGTGTTTGGAGGATTGGGATATAACATCTTTAATCCCGCACTTGTTGGAAGAGCATTTTTGCAAGCGGCATATCCCGTGGCGATGACCACCTGGAGTGCCCCTGCAATGGCAGTTGACACCGTAACAAAAGCAACCCCTCTCAGCCTCTTTAAATTTGAAGCAATTGCATCAAAAGGTGGAGTTGATCCGTTGTCCCTGTTCCTTGGGAATGTAGGCGGTTCGATTGGTGAAACTTCCTCAATTGCCATACTTGTCGGGATGGTCTTTTTGATCGCAATGAAAGTGTTGAACTGGCGTGTACCACTTGCAATGATTGTTGGTTTACTCCTTTTCAGCGGCATTTTTTGGCTCATCGATCCCACAAAATTTGCATCGCCCATCCATCACCTGTTTATGGGTGGTTTTATGTTTGGTGCTGTTTACATGGCAAGTGATTGGGTTACCTCACCCGTCACCAACAAAGGAATCTGGATATATGGCATGGCAATTTCATTAATTGTTGTCATGATCAGGTTATTTGGTGGTCTTCCTGAAGGTGTCATGTATGCTATTTTGATCATGAACGGATTTGTTCCGTTAATTAACAGATATACAAAACCTGTAATTTTTGGAGCAGAAAAATGAATAATGTAACAAAAATGCTGGTTACTCTTGTAGTAATTGGAGCCATCTCCGGGGGTCTTCTCGCCAAAATATTTGAATGGGCAGACCCTCAGATTAAAGCTAATGCACAAAAAGAGACTGAAAAAGCCATCTTTGTGGTTCATCCCGAAGGTAAAAAACAGGAAAAATTGACCGGAATTCCGGATGAACTTTACAAGGTAATGGATGATAAAGGCAACCTAATAGGTTATGCAATGCCTGTTAAAGGGAACGGTTTTCAAGGTGTAATTAAGATGATGATGGGAGTGTCTCCCGATCTGAAGAAGATTACCGGACTTACAGTTCTCGATCAGGTTGAAACCCCGGGACTTGGTTCCGAGATCACTAAAGAGAGTTTCACCGATCAATTTAAAAAAGTTGATCCCACCCCTGCCATCGTTGGCAAAAAAGGTGCCACTGAAACTCCAAATGACATCCTGACAATTACGGGCGCAACAATTTCCTCAAAAGCAGTTGTGAAAATTATGAATCTTGGACTTGAAGAGTTGAGAAAACTTAAAAAAGAGGGGAAGATATGAGTAAATCAATTGGACCCTTAAATGATTTCATGAACGGAATCTGGAAACAGAACCCGATATTTAAACAGGTGCTTGGGACTTGTCCCACTCTCGCTGTAACAGTTTCGGTTATCAACGGCGTAGCAATGGGACTTGCAACAACATTTGTGTTGCTTTTCAGCAGTCTGATTATTTCGATGATCAAAAAACTGATTCCCAACCAGGTAAGAATTGCCGCATATATCGTGGTTATTGCAACTTTTGTTACAATAGTTGATATTGTAATGAAAGCACAATTTCCTGATTTAAGCAAGGCACTTGGACCATTCATTCCGTTGATCGTTGTAAACTGTATCATACTTGGAAGAGCTGAAGCGTTTGCATCAAAGAACACAGTTGTCCGTTCCGGATTTGACGCCCTTGGCATGGGTGCCGGGTTTACGCTGGCTCTGTTGGTAATTGGCGGTATTAGAGAAATACTTGGATCAAACAAACTTTTTGGTTTTGTTGTACTTCCTGATACTGTTGAACCGATGTTAATTTTTATCCTTCCTGCAGGAGCATTCCTCACTCTTGGAATTCTTTTTGGGATAGCCAATAATTATGAGCAGAAGAAGAAGGATAAAGAGATTCAGAAGGCAATTTTATCCGAGAGATCAACAAAACTTGTAACTGCTCCGGCCACTCCACAAACTGAAACTGAGGAGGCGTAAGATGGATTTGTTATTAATTTTTCTTTCTGCTGCAATTGTAAACAACTTTGTTCTTTCTTACTTCCTGGGGATTTGTCCCTTCATCGGAGTATCAAACAAACTTACTTCTGCGTTTTCGATGGGAGTTGCAACTACTTTTGTACTTGTATTAACCGCTGTGGTAACATGGATGATCAATAATTTGATCCTGCTGCCTGCCGGGCTCGACTATTTGCAGTATGTTTCCTTCATTCTGGTAATTGCTTCGCTTGTGCAGTTTGTTGAGATGTTCATTAAAAAAACATCACAGCCACTTTACAGAGCACTTGGAATATATCTTCCACTCATCACCACTAATTGTGCTATTCTTGGGCTTGCCCTTTTTATGGCACTTCGCGATTATTCGATGATGCAAAGTATATTCTTTGGACTTGGCGCAGGAACAGGCTTTACCCTTGCCCTGGTAATCATGGCAGGGATCAGAGAAGAACTTGAACTCGCCGATATTCCCAAACCGTTTAGAGGTGTTCCCATCACATTGATTACTGCGGGACTTCTTGCAATGGCTTTTATGGGATTTTCGGGACTGATATAGAAATTAAAACTGGAGTTTAAAATGATAAACAGAAGAGATTTTTTAAAATTATCGGGTGTTGCTCTTGTCGCTTTGGGAAGTGGTGCAGGTCTAAAAAGGCTGCTTTTCCGTCCTGAAAGAGAAGTAACCCTTGCTGCCCTTCTGCCCGATGATACTGTAATGCTGGCAAAAGTGTTAAACAACCTTGCAGGTGAGGCAGGGATATCCCTGAGACCATCAACCACAATGCTAATTGGTGAGAATTCAGTTGTTTCCAAACTTGTAAAACTTGGTTTTTCATCCCATAAGGTTAATGATCCACGATTTGCCATTTCGATTTCGCGGATAGCCCCGGGGAATGAAGGTGATATATTTGTACACACTGATGATTTGGCGATTCTTAAACCTGAAACAGGTTTCTCAAATTCCCTCAGAAATTTACGTCAGGAATTAAAATCGACAAAAGCTTCACTTCTTCTTTCAGTAAAATCACTTGGAGAAAATGATTCAAAAGGTGAACGATTTGTAGTGATTGAATCGGAAGGGAAAAATATCGAAAGACTTCCATTATCCGGCGAAGTAAAAGAAATTGTCGTTTATGGCGGGAATATAATCTCGGTCGGTAATGGCAGGGCATTTGTAAAACATCACGGCTGTAAACATGGGATCTGCACAAGCATGGGTCATGTTTCCATGGCGGGTGATGTTATCGCCTGTGCTCCACACCAGACAATGATTTCTGTTGTGAAAGTCTAAAATGTTCAATCGGAAAGCCGTCTTTTTTATTATCGCATTTATCCTCTTTTTCCTCGTGGGTCTCTTTTATTCAGATTGGGGCAGCACAACGGAACGAAAGGTTAAACAGATAATGCCATTGATGGGAACTGTAGTTGAAATACAGATTCTTGAGGGTGACGGACAAAATTACCCCCTGGCATTTGAGAAGGCTTTTGATGAGATCAGACGAATTGATTCTCTCTTTTCTGATTATAAAGATTCGAGTAGCATCAGTCTAATTAACCGGCTGGATTCGGGTAAGGTGGTGGTGTCAAAAGAGGTGACATCACTAATAAAAAGAGCCTTAAAAATTTCTGCAGAAACAAATGGTGCCTTTGATGTCACAGTTGGTGGACTGGTCAAACTTTGGGGCTTTAAAGATGAAACATACCATGTTCCCATGAAAGATTCAATTTTGATGGTGATGAACAACATCGGTTATTCAAATATTGAAGTGGTCGACGACTCAACCATCATCAAAAAGAAAAATTCCCAACTCGACCTTAGTGGAATCGCAAAGGGTTACGCCGTTGATATGGCATACCTGGTTCTTAAAGGTCTGGGAATAAAAAGCTTTTTGATAAATGCCGGTGGCGAGATCAGAGGAATGGGTGAGGATTGGAAAACCGGAGTTCAAGACCCTTTTTCAGAGCAGGGAATTGTTGAAATTATTGTTCCGGGTGACAAAGCTGTGGCCACTTCGGGTAATTATCAAAACTACTTTGAAGTGGACAAAATTCGTTATTGTCATCTGTTTGATCCTAAAACGGGATTTCCGGCTGACAAAGTGGTGAGTGTAACAGTTATCAGTGATGATGTAACCCTAGCTGATGCTTTGGCAACAGCCTTTTTTGTGGTTGGAATCGAAAAAAGTAAAGAATTGTTAAAAAAATTCCCGGGAAGTGAATTTTTGATCATCGACAAAGATGGTAAAAAATTCTATTCTGACGGATTCAAAAAATATACAAGGAGTTGATATGGACACTCAATTTTTAATTGCTCTTGCAACAATGGGAGGACTCGGTTTTATTTTTGCCGGTGCTTTGGCTATTGCAGACAAAAAGTTAAGAGTTGAAGAAAATCCTCTTATTGGTGATATCAATGATGTGCTGCCGGGTGCAAACTGTGGTGGGTGTGGCTACGCGGGCTGTTACGACTTTGCCTGCCACGCAGCTGACAAAACAGCTCCATCAAATGGTTGTCCCGTGGGTGGTTCTGAAACAGCACTCTCTATTGCCCGTTTATTGGGTGAAGAAGCCGGTGAAGTTGTAAGGTTTCTACCAAGAGTCCTTTGCAGAGGTGGAAATGTTGAAGCAGTTAAAAAGTATTCAACTTACCACGGACCCGTTACATGCAGTGCCATGGACCTTCTTTCAGGAGGAGATAAACTCTGTTTCTACGGTTGTTTGAGTGGTGGTGACTGTGTTACATCATGTCCTTTTGGTGCGATGGTGATGGGTGAAAATGGATTACCCGAGGTGATTGAATCACTTTGCACAGGTTGTGGCAAATGTGTTAAAGCCTGTCCAAGAAATATCATCGAAATGCACCCTGCAAATCGAAAAGTTTTTGTATTTTGCAAGAGTCATGACGACCCAAAAACTTCGAAGTCCGTTTGCTCTGTTTCCTGCATGGGATGCAGCATCTGTGCAAGAAAATCGGATGGAAGTGTTGTCATGGATAATAATCTTGCAATAATCGACTATGATTTACTTGATGTAGAAAAAATCCCGTTTGAAAAATGTACAACCAAAGCGATCAGAATGATAGAACTGGTAGAAAAATAGCCAATGGCTGAAGTATTCACCGAAGAAGGAATTGTCGTCGAGAAACGAGGTGATCTCGCCGAGATTGCCATCATGGACAAAGGTAATTGCAAAACATGCGCTGCAAAGCCGTTTTGTAAAACCAACGTGGATGGAGTTTATTCCAATCTCACAGTGTACGACAAACTGGGCTCCAAACCCGGAGATGAGGTAATCATTGAGGTGAAGGGCTCCGATCTGCTTAAAGCAGTGATGATGGTGTATGGTCTGCCTTTGTTTTTGTTTATTTTTACAATTGGAACTCTCATTTATTTTTATAGCGGGGATGTTAACAAAGAAATTATAGCATTTTTCTCGGCAATTCTTGTTCTTGCGGTGTATTATACAATTATAAAAATTGCCGGTGTAAAAGGGAATGTAAAAAAGGAAAATCTTCCAAAAACAGTTAGAATTAAAAAATCCTTTCAGTCAATTAATCATTAAACAAGGATATTAATGTTTAAAATAGTCTCAGCAGAATTTTTGGCACCAGAAGTTAAACGATTTGAAATAGAAGCACCAAAAATCGCTGCAAAAAGAAAAGCGGGACAATTTGTTATTGTTCGTATTTCTGCACAAGGAGAAAGAATCCCTTTGACTATAGCTGACTCTTCAGTTGAAAGAGGAACAATAACCATTATTGTTCAAGGCATTGGAAAAACCACACGAGAGATCAACGAACATAAATCCGGTGACTTCTTCATGGATGTGGTCGGTCCTTTGGGACTTCCATCTCATATAGAAAATTTTGGGACAGCAATCAGCATCGGTGGAGGAGTTGGAACTGCTATTGCATTTCCCACGGCCAAAGCATTAAAAGAGGCAGGAAACCACACTATCTCCATAATTGGCGGAAAATCGAAAGAATATGTAATTCTTGAGAAAGAACTCAGAGAGATTTGTGACGAGGTTTATCCAACTACCGATGATGGAAGTTATGGCTATCACGGGTTTGTAACGGGTAAATTAAAAGACATTATTGAATCAGGCACAAAAGTCGATTTTGTTTTGGCTATTGGTCCCGTTCCCATGATGAAGGCTGTTGCGGATGTTACCAGACCTTATGGGATAAAAACCGTAGTAAGCCTCAATCCCGTCATGGTTGACGGCACAGGGATGTGTGGAGGCTGCAGAGCCGTGGTTGGTGGACAAACAGTATTTGTTTGTGTTGATGGACCTGAATTTGACGCTCACGAAGTTGATTTCACCTTGTTGATGAAACGAAACAACACATACAGAAGCGAAGAAAAATCGGCACTCGACAAACATGTTTGTAGCCTCGATAAACAATTCGCAGAAGCAATTAACAATTAGTTTAACCTTTTAACTTAAATAAAAGAGAATCAATGGCAGAGTTAACAAAAAAAGAGAGAATGCAAATTCCTCGCCAACCCATGCCCGAGCAGGCTCCCAACTCAAGAAACAAAAACTTTACTGAGGTTAATCTTGGTTTTACAGAGGAACTTGCAAAACTTGAAGCGGAACGCTGTTTGCAGTGCCCAAAACCCAAGTGTATAGAAGGGTGTCCGGTTGGAGTGCAAATTAAAGATTTTATAAAGTTGGTTGCCGATGGTGACTATCTCGCGGCTGCCTCCAAGATCAAAGAGAATAATGTTTTGCCTGCGGTTTGTGGAAGAGTTTGTCCCCAGGAAGAACAATGTGAAGCAAAATGTGTTACTGGTGTCAAAGGGGAATCGGTTGCGATTGGTCGGCTTGAGAGATTTGTTGCCGATTATGAAAGAACCACCACTGGCATTCGTCAGGCTGAAATTAAACCAAAAACCGGTAAAAAAGTTGCCATTATCGGGAGTGGACCTGCAGGACTTAGCTGCGCAGGTGAACTTGTTCAGCTTGGACATACAGTCACTGTTTTTGAAGCACTTCACGATATCGGCGGTGTTTTGATTTATGGCATCCCTGAATTCAGATTACCAAAAGAGATCGTAAAAGCCGAAGTGGATGCACTTGAAGCTTTGGGTGTTGAATTCAAAACCAACAGCGTTATTGGTTTCACCGATACCATCGATGAATTGATGTCGGTGGAAGGTTATGATGCCGTATTTATTGGTGTAGGAGCGGGATTGCCATATTTTATGAATCTTCCCGGAGAGAATTACAACGGTGTTTATTCGGCAAATGAGTTCCTCACAAGAGTGAACCTTATGAAAGCATATAAATTCCCTGAATACGATACTCCTGTATTTGATGTAAAAGGGAAAAATGTTGCTGTTTTTGGGGGTGGAAATACCGCAATGGATGCCGTAAGAACTTCAAAACGGTTGGGTGCTGCCAATGCCCGTATAATATACAGACGAAGTGAAGTGGAAATGCCGGCGAGAATTGAAGAAGTGCATCACGCCAAGGAAGAGGGAATTGAATTTGTTATGCTCACCAATCCACTTGAGTTCTTGGGTGATGAAGCCGGCTGGCTTCATGGAGTAAAACTTCAAAAGATGGAGCTTGGCGAACCCGATGCTTCCGGAAGAAGAAGACCCGTGGCGATACCGGGTTCAGAGTATGTTATGCCGATTGATATGGCGGTTATTGCAATTGGTAACGGCTCAAATCCAATTATACAAAAAACAACACCTGATATAAACTTCAATAAGTGGGGTAATATCACAGTTGAAGAAGCCACTATGAAAACCTCGAAAAAGGGTGTTTTTGCAGGTGGTGATATTGTAACCGGTGGAGCGACAGTTATCCTTGCAATGGGTGCCGGAAGAAAAGCTGCCACTGCAATTGATGAGTACCTAATGCAATAATGCAGTAATGCAATAATCCAATAATGCAGTAATATCATGCGGATAAACGCGGGTTTTAGTCGATAGTGAGAGGAGTGGTAATCGTCTCGATTGCCGTCTGCAAAACTAAATTCCGTGAGAGATAGTTCCACGGATATCACGGATTAAACACGGATTTCCACGGATGAGTTTTGTAATAGTAACACAAATTTCACGGATTTAATACGGATTTCCGCGAATTTTTCTGAATCATCCCGAGGATCGGGAAGGATTAAAGGATTCGCAGGATTATTCTGTCCATTTTACCAAAATTTTACTCGAAGAGGAATTGATATTCGTAGTGTCCCGTTTGCCGTCTGCAAAACAAAATCCCGCAGGAGAAATATGTTTAAAAGAAGCTAATATCCCGCCTGCGGGATTACATATTCGTAGTTTGCGATCGAATCACCCATCACACCTTACCCGGCGTACCGGGTTAAATATTCGTGGCCTCTCAAGTCTCTGAAGTTCCGAGGTTCCGGAGCTCCGAAGCTCTCTACTTCATCAACACCATTTTAACCGTTAGTGATTTTGTTCTGCCGGAGATTGTATTTGTGCACAAAACCTGACAGAAATACATCCCGGATGATTCGGTGCCCATTTCAAAATCCTGTTCAAAATATCCATGACTAAGAATCCCTCTGTCAATTTCCTTTACCTGTTCTCCCATAGCATTGAACACTCGAATCACTACTTTGTTCTCTTCAGGGAGTGCAAATGTCACTTTTGTTGAAGGGTTAAAGGGATTAGGGTAATTCTGTTGTATTGAATAATTCTCGGGCACTTCCCCCAATAACACTTCCACTTCATTTGAGTATTCAAATTCACCGTTGTAGTCGATCTGTTTCAGGCGGTAGTAGAGAATGGCCGGTGCTTTTGGCTCATAATCATCATAACCGTAGAAAATCTTACGAGTTGAGGTACCGGATCCTTTTGAGAATGCAATTTTCTTCCAATCTCCATATTTATCCCGTCTTTCGATTTCAAATCCCATGTTGTTGGTCTCGGTTTCGGTAGTCCATTGAAGAACCACTTTGTTTCCAAAAGGGAGTGCTGAGAACAATGAGAGTTCAACCGGTGTGTTGCCACGGTTCCAGGTTCTCCAGACACCGTCATAATAAGAAACTCCAACACCATCAAAATGGTCATACATATATATCCATGTGAAACGGGCCCAGCGATTTGCAGGATGAAATTCATTGATTTTCCAGCTCAAGCCACCATCATATGTGGAGTAGAGTTTGTTAGCCGCAACAAAAATGTTTAGAGAATCTTTGCTATAAATTGTGTAGGGGTATGTCATTCCCGGAATACTCAATAACTGGAAGTTCAAGCCACCATCTGTGGTTCGATAATAATTACCATATTTCTGTCCAATAAATCCATTGTTACTGTCATAAAATTCTAAATCATTGATACTTAGGGCTGGATTATTTATTTTCACCCATGTAGTCCCGTTATCAGTGCTCTTGTAGAGGTCTCCGTCGGTTGCATACATCGTACCATTCTCAAATATAAGCAGCTCCTCGAAGTTTTCATCCGGTCCTTGGAACTTTGTGATCCATGTTGCCCCATTATCACTGCTTGATAAAAGTGTATTGCCATTACAAAGCCAAATATCTCCATTTTTTGTCACTTTCAGATCATGTATCCAACCGGAAGGCAAATATACAAGAGAATCAATCGTAATACATTTATCAACTGACCGGTAAATGGTGTTCAGATTTGCAATGTAGATTAAAGAATCATTCACTATAAATGTACTATTGGGAGTGTTGATCTGAGACAATTTTACACGAAAAGTATTACCCTTGTCAGTGGAAACATATATTCTGCCTGTTTCAGCACCGACAACAACCAATCCTGATTCTGAAAATGCTGCACTTAACGGCTTTTTGCGTGTATGATCCAGCCTCACTTGCCAGGGTTCAGTAATATCATTACCTGATACTACAAAAGTTGACCCAATGCCGCCAAGATATATTCGATTTTCATATGATTCAAAGTCATAATATTGATAACCGTTCTCGGGGGAGTTTCCTCTGCTCCATGTCACGCCCTGATCTGTAGTGTAGAAAATACCCGAACCGGCATCGTTAATTGCGAAGGCTGTGTCTCCATTCAGAATTTTTATCTGTACTAAACGCCCAAACCAATTGTCATTACCAAAATCCTTAAACCTCCATGATACCCCTCTATTGGTTGAAAATGCTGCCTGCGGAATTGAATAGTTATAATAAGGGGGCACAAAAACATTTCTGTATCCGCCAACTACCAAAATACTGTCTTGAAAAAGATCGACTGATGTAGGGGTCGCAAAACCTTCCGGCATGGGCACATTCGTAAAAGTAAGCCCACCATCTGTGGTTTCTAAGAGATGATTTCCAATAAGGTATCCAAATTGTGAATTATAAAATTTTACCGATTCAATTGACTTTGCAGTTGAATCAACCTCAATCCAGCTTACACCGCCATCAGTGGTTTTGAGTAACATAGCTGGGTTTCCGGTTGGGCCCTTGTAATCGACAGAGGCGTAGGCAACCTCAGGATTAATAAACTGTACATCATTCAAGCTCACATACCTTGACGGAAATGACACATTTGTCCAGGTGATTCCACCATCAGTCGTTTTTTTACTTGAATTCATATAGGAATACCCCATGCTGGCGAAAATATTATTTTCATCAATAAATTGAGCATGCACAATATATGCAAGGGGTAAAATCTGCGAAAAAGACCACGACCTGCCTCCATCATTACTCTTTATTACAGAACATACACTATCCGCAACACCAGGGTAAAAAAGGGCGGTTATATTCAGGGAATCCGTCATATAGAATTGATGAATTGAACCTGAGAAAGGAAAGATCGTAACTTCGTCCCACTGTGAAAACAATACTGAGGTGAATACTAAAAGTACTACAAATAATTTTTTCATGATGATTTCCATTTTTTACTCTTATAAAGAGTTCTTTTTAACCTGATACATTACATTTAGTTCTATCAGGAGGCTATTTGGTCACTAATATTTTTATGTGTTCTGTACCGGATTTGGTTGTCAATCGAAAAACATAGATGCCCGTAGGAAGTCCTGCAGCTTCCAACTTAATTGAATTTTCGCCGGCAAGCAAGTCTCCAGCAAGAATGTTGGTCACAGTTCTGCCAAGGATATCGTAAAGTGTGCCATTGGCATAGCCGGTTGATGGCATATTAAACCGGATTGTGACAGAACTTCTCCCGGAATTGTTATTTATTGAAACGGGATTCGGAAAAGCCTCCAAATCGATCGAAACAGGAATTTGGGGATCATCCTCAATCAAGCCAACAGTTGGTTTATAAGTTAAAGTATGAACCCCGATTGGAGAGGGACTTGAGACCAATTTTGGTCTGAAAAATTTATCACGCAAAGTAAATCTGTATCTAAATTTTAATCCTGCTTTCATTTTTGTGCTATCAAGTTGCATTGTGAAGGTAGTGGTGGGTGTTGTAGCTGCCACAGCACTTAAAACAGGTGTGGTGGAGACTGAATCATTTGAATAATAATACCAAATGAAGAGAGAATCGTTAAAATTTAAATCTGAAGTATATTGGGCGTAATAGTTGTGCATATCATGGGATGTATTAACAGTAAAAGTCTTTTCGAACACGGAAATATTTGAATTCGAGTAATAAGTGAGAACTGGTGCCCAGTTTTGAACATTGTAGATCGTGTCACCATTTTTATTAAATCTTAACATTTCGAATGTAGTGTACTCCTTGCTATATCCCCAAAAAGTCAGATAATAATGGTAGTAGTAGATTCGGCGTAACCCAAGTCCTCTTTCAACTTGATATTCGCTTTTTTTGATTGTAGACTCGTTAGTGACTTCGACTCTATAAGTTCTTACTGAATCAGTTCCGCCAACATAAATAGTATATGGTCCACCAAGATTGTCAAGGTGTCCGACATAACTTCCACCCGGAGGGATGTTAAAATCTAACATCATATATTTAGTACTGTCTCGCAAAAAGTATAATTTATTATTTGCTTCATCCATCCCAAAATAACTAAACGAACTACCACAATAACCATTATAGAATTTGATACCATCGATTTCAATCATTAACCTGACCGAAGCTTGCGAATTAGAAATAGTTGTACTATTGCTCCAATTATCAAATTGATTCCATTTATAGATAATCTGTTCCTTATCCTGAAGGCTCATCACAAAAAAAGGTGTCGTTTGAGCATAGATGTTCAATGAAAGAACCAGCAATAATGTAAATATCCTGATTAACAAGCTGGGAGATATTTCTTTTTTCATTTTTATACTTTTATTTTTCATTGTATCTAATAAACATCTTTAAACACCACAGAGCACATTGAGTCCACAGAGGATTTTTATCAAGTTTTAACCGGAGGAAACATTTGGATGATGACCAGTGTTTCGTCTTTTGAATAAGTCCGGTATGACCGATCATTCTCAAATTTCTTAACTCATTCTCTGTGTGCTCTGTGGTTTTTCACCTTTATTTCATCAAAACCATTTTAACCGTAAGTGATTTTGTTCTGCCGGAGATTGTATTTGTGCACAAAACCTGACAGAAATACATCCCCGAAGATTCAGTACCCATTTCAAAATCCTGTTCAAAATAGCCGTGACTTAGAATTCCTCTTTCTATCTCTCTTACCTGTTCTCCCATTGCATTGAACACTCTGATCACAACCTTATTTTCTTCAGGAAGAGAAAATGTCACCTTTGTTGAAGGGTTAAAAGGGTTTGGGTAATTCTGTTGAATTGAATAATTCTCAGGTACCTCACCCAACAATACTTCCACTTCATTGGAGTATTCAAATTCACCGTTATAATCGATCTGTTTCAACCGATAATAAAGAATGGCTGGTGCTTTTGGTTCATAATCATCATAACCGTAGAATATTTTACGGGTCGAGGTGCCGGAACCCTTTGAGAAAGCAATTTTTTTCCAATCTCCATACTTGTATTTTCTTTCGATCTCAAAGCCCATGTTGTTGGTCTCGGTTTCGGTAGTCCATTGAAGAACCATTTTGTTCCCAAACGGGAGTGCTGAGAACAATGAGAGTTCAACCGGTGTGTTGCCACGGTTGTGGGTTTTAGCAACTCCACGGTAGGAATTGATAGCGATACCTTCAAAATGATCATAAAATTTGATCCACCTTAGATTCGATTGGAATCCGGGAATTGAAAATTCGTTAATCTTCCAGGACCAACCACCATCATAACTGGAATAAAGTTCGGATGCTTTTATGAAGATACTCAGCGAATCAAAGAAAAAAACTTTGGGGAGATAATAATCTGTCTCAGGAAAAGCCATTTGCTCTGTTGTTACTCCACCATCGCGGGTTCTCAGGACTAATCCATTTTGCCCCGTCACAATTCCGTTCATATTGTCATAAAAATCTGCACAAGAATAATTTACCGAGGAGCTTAATGGGGTTGTCCAAGTGAGGCCAAAATCTGTTGATTTATAGAATTTTCCTCCACCACATATGTATATTGTTCCATCAGCGAAGATGTTGGGATTTGAGTTAGGAAATATCTGTGGGGAGCGGGTTTCCCAGCTTAATCCATAATTGTTGCTATAGAGCAAGCCACCACTGTGAGCCACCCAAATATCACCATTTTCCCGGACTTCCATATGTGTGGGATGGATCAGTGTGTGGGATGCAATAGAATCAAAACTCAGCCCCATATCAGTTGACCGATAGAGTCCTAATCTGGTGGTAGCGTATATTGTGGAATCAGCAGCCATAGTTACACAACAGGGTTCTCTGACCTCCAAACTCCTTGACAGCCAGTTGTTGCCTTTATCTGTGGATATGAATATTTTTCGATTTTCAGTGCCAATTAGAACAAACCCCGGGTCACGGAAGTAAACATCCCGGATTTCGGGAACGGTGTAGTCGCATAATAGTTTCCAAGGTTGCGAAAAATCAGAATCAGAAGAAAAGAACGAGACATTCTGACCGGCAGCGTAAACTTTACCATTATGGACTTCTACGCTCGACATCTTGAATTCCCTAATTTGTCCTTCACCAAAACCCCAAGTAGTGCCTGCGTCAGTTGTATAAACAACCCCTATACCTTCGGAACATACTCCGACAACGGTTTCGGGGTCAATAAAAGTAATGTCTAATATCCTACTGTTGGTCCAACCGGCGAGATCCTTGAATTTCCAGGTCTGGCCACTGTTTGAGGAATAGGCAACTTGCGGACTTAGATACTGATAATACGGTGGTACAGAATAAGTTCTAAATCCACCGATAACCATTAATGTGTCATTAAGGATATCTATTGATCGGATACTCGCCATTTCTGTTGGTTTAGGCAAAATTGTGAAAGAAGCGCCTCCATCTGTTGTTTGATAAATTTTATCAGAAAACAACCAACCTTTTTGTGAATTAATGAACCTCATGGTCTGTACACTATAAGAGGACTGTCCATTATTAAAAGAAGAATCCATAACGGTCCAAGTGGCTCCGCCATCGGTCGTTTTAATCAGTCTTTTCTGATCGAGAAAATCTGAATCGTAAACAAGAGCAAACCCAAGATTAAGATCAAGAAAATTCAGACAGTCAATACTTTCGAATCTTGATGGAACTGTAACCGAGACCCAGGTTAATCCTCCATCATTAGACTTCGAAATACTCGCAGATGAAAAATTACATATGAAAATGTTATTCTCATCTAAAAATATTGCATCCCTAACGGAACCGGGTAATCCAGGATTTACAACTAACCAATCTCTTCCACCGTTGGTAGATTTTATGACTTTCGATGTTTCCGCTCTTATAACTGCAGTGATATTCAATGAATCCTTCAACTGAAAGTTTACTATATCGCCTTTAACGGGAAATATCTTAACTTCCTCCCACTGGGAAAACAGCATGAAATTTATCACAAACAGAAAAAGTACCAAGCGTTTCATTTTATTATTCCTTCAATAATTAAGTTTACTTCATCAAAACCATTTTAATCGTAAGTGATTTTGTTCTGCCGGAGATTGTATTTGTGCACAAGATCTGACAGAAATACATTCCCGAAGATTCAGTACCCATCTCAAAATCCTGTTCAAAATAACCATGACTTAGAATCCCTCTATCAATTTCTTTCACCTGTTCTCCCATTGCATTGAACACTCTGATCACAACCTTATTTTCTTCAGGAAGAGAAAATGTCACCTTAGTTGAAGGGTTAAAAGGGTTTGGGTAATTCTGTTGTATTGAATAATTCTCAGGTACCTCACCCAACAATACTTCCACTTCGTTGGAGTATTCAAATTCACCGTTATAATCGATCTGTTTCAGTCGATAATAAAGAATGGCGGGTGCTTTTGGTTCATAATCGTCATAGCCGTAGAAAATCTTGCGGGTTGAAGTTCCTGAACCTTTTGAGAAAGCAATTTTCTTCCAATCACCATTTCGGTATTTTCTTTCGATTTCAAAGCCCATGTTGTTGGTCTCGGTTTCGGTAGTCCATTGAAGAACCACTTTATTGCCAAATGGAAGAGCCGAGAACAATGAGAGTTCAACAGGTGTGTTGCCACGGTTATAAGTGACCCAAATTCCCGGTAGTCCATAGAAATTCATTGCTACCCCATCAAGGTGATCAAACATATAAATATTATAAAAGGAATTTCCAATGAGTCCTTTTGTATCGTTCTCCTTCCATGACAAACCTCCATCATAAGTTGAAAAAAGTTTGTTCCCTGGCAAGTAGTAGCTGAGTGAATCGAAACAATAGATATAAGAAGCCTGAGTCAGACCGGGGAAAGTCACTTCTTCGAAGGTGATTCCTGCATTTCGCGTCCGATAAATTTTCTGATTACTGCCAACAATGAACCCATTTTTTCCATCGTAGAAACTGGAATGTTTAAGGGTGATACCAGACACCCCCACAGGCGTCCATGAAGTGCCAAAGTCAGTGGTTCTGAAGAGATCGTTGCTCAAAACAAATCCTGTTCCATCGGCGAACATATTAATGCATTTATATGGATTTGTGGTGTTACTTAACTTTGTGCTCCAAGTCTGACCATTGTCAGTGCTTAGTCGAAGCTCTCTAAGTGTTCCGACCACAATATTACCGTTCAGGGCAACCTTTATCTCCTGGATGCTAGAACTGAAAGTGGGACCAAGAGGTTGAAAAACCTTGCACGAGATATCTGACTTATATATCTGGTCGACCGATGAGATCAATACTAACGAGTCACTTGCGATCTCAACCACCATCCCGGCAACATCAGGGAAATATTCAGTCTTCCAATTTCTTCCTTTATCTGTCGATACATAAAGTTTGGACTTAGTGCTCCCGGGATTATAGGTTCCAATCACAATCGAACCGGGATTCATGGCATCAAAACCACGGTGATCGAGTACTATATTCTCCAACCGCAAATCCCATGGCTCAACAATGTTTTGCCCTGATGCAACAAACACTGACCCTGACCCTGACACATAGACCTTGTTCTCTAATACTTTCATATCATTGTATTTGTAAGAGCGTGCCGGCGGGTGGCCCCCACTCCAATTCACTCCCTTGTCGGTGGTGTAGATTACACCACTGCCATAAGTTAGAATAGAAATGGCTGTATTCTCATCGAGGAAACATAAATCAGAGGGGACTCCTCTTAAATAAGATCCGGAAAAGTCTTGCACATTCCAGCTAACCCCTCTATCAGTTGAAAATGCCATATGTGGAGCATAATCGAAGAAATAGGGTGGGATCGGCACTTGTTTTGAACCACCAACTACAATAATGCTGTCTGAAATTATGTCCATCGACCAGGCATTGTCGAGACCCGGTGGTAAACTGACTTGAGTGAAACTGTTTCCACCATTTGTAGTGTGCCGTAATTGTTCACCAAACAACCATCCTTCTTGTTGGTTTATGAATTCGAAACGATTGACGGCATAATAAGTTGAGTCAATTACAACCCAGTTTAGTCCTCCATCTGAAGTTTTAACCATCATATCGTAGGCTCCAACTTTAGGGTATAACAGTGCGTATCCAAATTTTGCATCGAAAAATTGCATGTGTCCGACACTGGAGCACCAAGGAGGAAGAGGTGCCTCAATCCATGTCAAACCACCATCGAAAGTTTTGTAGATTGGTGCAGGGCTACCTGTACCAATAAAAAATGTATCTTTATCGATGAATGAAGCTTCTTTCGCATAAGTTACAGGAGTCTTAGCAACCAAAGACCAGGTTCTCCCACCATCACTGCTCCGTATGACTGCAGATGAGTCACCGTGATAAACAGCTGTTATGTTTAGTGAGTCTGTCAAGTGAAAAGCTGTGATTTCTCCACTAAATGGATATATCTTAGCTTCCTCCCACTGGGAAAACAATAGAGAATTAAACACTAAAAGTATGATAAACAATCTTTTCATAATGATTTCCTTCTTTTACTCCCAAAAAAAGTTTTCTTTAACCTGATAAAAAACAGTTAGTTTTATCAGAAGGCTATTTGGTTACCAATATTTTTATATGCTCAGTACTGGATTTGGTTGTCAATCTGAAGACATACACACCGGAAGTAAGCCCCGCTGTAACAAATTTTATTGAATTTTCTCCTGCTGGTAAAACTCCCTCAACAATTTTGGCTACATCTCTGCCCAAGATATCATAAACTGTCCCATCGGCATAACCGGCCGTGGGCATATTAAACCGGATTGTGACAGAACTTCTCCCGGAATTGTTATTTATTGAAACGGGATTTGGAAAAGCTTCCAAATCGATCGAAGCTGGAATTTGGGGACTGGCTGGCCTTGATAGAAGACTTGAGTCACAGCTTAATGTATTGTAGCCGGTTGAAGTAGGATGGTAAACCAATTTGGGTCTGTAAAATTTATCGCGCAGAGTAAATCTGTACTTAAACTTGTAGCCGGCTTTCATTTTCAGGCTGTCGAGTTGCAGAGAGAATGTTGTGGTCGGGGTTGAAGCGGCTACTCCTTTTTCAACTGTAGCAGTAGAATCGATCCCGTTTGTGTAAAAGTATTTTATCAAAAGTGAATCATTAAAATTCATTCCGGGGATATATTGTGAGAGGAGACTGTTCATATCATGATTGGTATTGACATTAAATGTGTTGAGGAAAACTTTTGTAGTCGTTTCGGTAGTATAGGAGATTTTTGGTGCCCAGGTTTCAGCTTTGTAGATCGTATCGCCATTTTTATTGAAACGAATTTGATCAAATGAAGACCAGGAGTGACTTGAAGACCCATAGTATGAAACTGAAAAGCCTGAATGTTTTTCTACAAAACCGCGACTCCTTTGAACCCAATATGTTGTTGACGAGCTACCCATAGGGTTACTCTCTGTATAAGTATAATATCTTGCCCCATCAGTTCCACCCACAAAAATTTGAACAGGAGTTGTTCCCAACAAATATCCGGTAAAAGTACCCTGAGGGGGGATGTTAAAATCTAACATCATATACTTGTTACCATCTTTGAGAAAGTATAACTTATTATTTGCTTCATCCATTCCGAGAAAAGAAGTTGGGGCGATGAAATAACCCCGGTAGAATTTAATACCATCATGGACCACCATGGAATCTACTGATGCTTCATACAAAGATTTTTCGGTTGTTATAATTGCACCCACCCTGGATTCAGATGTCTGGATGTACTTATCCTTATCCTGAAGGCTCATCACAAAAAATGGTGTGGTTTGAGCATAAATGTTCAAAAAGGGAACCAGCATTAATGTGAATATGCTGATTAACAGGCGGAGATAAATTACTTTTTTCATTTTATACTTTTATTTTTCATTTTATCAAATACACATCTTTTAAAACCACAGAGCACGCAGAGTTCACAGAGGGATTTTATGGAGTTTTAACCGAAGGAAACATTTGGATGATGACCAATGTTTCGTTTTTTGAATAAATCCGGTATGACCAATTAGTCTCAAAATTCTCAACTCTTTCTTCGTGTGCTCTGTGAGCTCTGTGGTTTATTGCTTCTTTATTTCATCAAAACCATTTTAACCGTAAGCGATTTTGTTCTGCCGGAGATTGTATTTGTGCACAAAACCTGACAGAAATACATTCCCGAGGATTCGTTACCCATCTCAAAATCTTGTTCAAAATAGCCATGACTGAGAACCCCTCTATCAATTTCCTTTATCTGTTCTCCCATTGCATTGAACACTCGAATCACAACTTTGTTCTCTTCAGGGAGTGAAAATGTTACCTTTGTTGATGGATTAAAGGGGTTAGGGTAGTTCTGTTGTATTGAATAATTCTCGGGTATTTCACCCAATAACACTTCGACTTCATTCGAGTATTCAAATTCACCGTTGTAATCGATTTGTTTTAATCGATAATAAAGGATTGCGGGAGCTTTTGGCTCGTAGTCATCATAACCGTAGAATATCTTGCGGGTTGATGTACCTGATCCTTTTGAGAAGGCAATTTTCTTCCACTCACCATTCCTGTATTTTCTTTCGATCTCAAAACCCATGTTATTGGTCTCGGTTTCGGTTGTCCATTGAAGAACCACTTTGTTTCCAAATGGAAGAGCCGAGAATAATGAGAGCTCAACAGGTGTGTTGCCTCGGTTGTGGGTTTTCCAGACACCTTTATCTTTCATAATCATAATACCATCAAAGTGATCAAACATATACATATCCAAAATCCCCAAGGTACTGGAAAGTGGAATCTGGAACTGGTTTTGTTTCCATATCCAACCTCCATCATATGTTGAGAGAATACTATTCCCACACAAAAATATATTCAGTGAGTCAAAACAGAAAACATTATTCGGAAAGGATAAACCTTCCAGGGTGATCGGGTAAAAACTTACTCCACCATCTGTTGTGCGATGAAGAGAGTGAGTATATGGATAGCATATAAATCCATTGTTACGATCATAGAAGTCGAATTTATAAATTGAAAATTGTGAAAACCCAAGTTTGGTCCAAGTGTTTCCGTTATCGGTAGTTTTGTATAATGAGCCAGTATTCAAAAAACCGTAACCATCAGGAAGCATCTTGACACTGCTGATATTTTGAGTACTTGTGAATTTAGTTTGCCATGTTAAACCGTCATCGTTACTGTACAGCAAATTCTTGGTTTTGATTAGCCACAAATCTCCATTAGGAGTCACTTCGAGTTCATCGTCAGAGATTGCAGTACTACTAACCAAAGATATGTTTGAGAGTGAGAGATCACTTCGATACAGCCCTTCAGAGACAATGAAGAATAAGATTGAGTCTCTTGAAATCTCCATATCAAAAATGCGGCTCCAAGGAGTGGTTTTTTTTACCCAATTGTTGCCCCTGTCGTTGGAGATGTAAACATTGCCGGGTTTTGTTGAACCGGCGTAAGTTCCAATAGCCACATAACCGGATTTAAGGAAAGCTCCTGCTTCTGGAATTTCATACTCACCTTTAAATCGCAATTCCCACGGGTCAGCCGGGTGGTTACTCGATGCGAGAAAAGCAGCGCCTTGGCCTCCGACATAAACTTTTTTGTTAATAGTCTTCATATCTGAATATATATAAGTATCAACAGCTCCCGTTCCTTTGTTCCATGTTACCCCCCGATCTGTCGTATATAATAAACCGTATCCCATTTCAGAATTCAATGAGCTCTTTAGGGTTGTGATAGCTGTATTTTCATCAAGTAATCTAATGTTGTTTGCTTCACCATCAATATCATTCGGATTAAAATCCTTTACTCTCCATGACACTCCACGATTAGTCGAAAATGCAACGATGGGTACCTGATATGTAATATGCTGATAAGTTACATAATTCGATCCTCCCACTGCAATGATACTGTCGTTGACAATATCAATTGAACTTGGGTTGAAGAAATTACTTGGAAGATATACTTTTATGAATGTATTTCCACCGTTAGTAGTATGATATAAATTAGAACCAAACAACCAACCTTCATTTTCATTTTTGAAACGGAAACCAGATACATCGTTTCGGGCAGAGTCGGAAGGCGACCAGGTTATGCCACCATCAGTCGTTTTAATCAGAATATGTTTAGTTGTGGTAACTCGCGCCATTGCATAAGCGGTGTTGGTGTCGATGAATTGGAATTTTCGAATATTTGAATATACTTCGGGAAAAACAATTTCTGTCCAATTGGCACCACCATCTGTGGTTTTGAGGTTAACCTCAGGAGAAAAACTGTTAATGAATAAAACCCGTTCATTCAAAATATCGATCGCATCAATATAATTGACAGGTATATTACTTGTTTTTACCCAATTTCTTCCACCATCACTACTTTTAATTACAGAACAAAAATCTCCCTCAATTACCGCCACTATGTTCAAAGAATCAATCATGTGAAATTGAGCTATTCTTCCATTTAAGGGAAGAAAATCTAACTTTTCCCACTGTGAAAACAACAAGGAATTTATTACAAATAGTAAAATTATCAATTGTTTCATTTTAATCTCTTTTTTAATTCCAATATTTCATGAATAATAAGCCCACGTATTCCAAGGGTGAGTTCAAATTCTGAACTACTCAAGTACTCAAGTTTCTCAGGTACTCTACTTCATAAGTACCATTTTAACCGTTAGTGATTTTGTTCTGCCGGAGATTGTATTTGTGCACAAAACCTGACAGAAATACATCCCCGAAGATTCAGTACCCATTTCAAAATCCTGTTCAAAATAGCCATGACTGAGAACCCCTCTATCAATTTCTTTCACCTGTTCTCCCATTGAATTGAAGACTTTGATTACTACTTTGTTCTCTTCGGGAAGTGAAAATGTAACCTTAGTCGAAGGATTAAAGGGATTTGGGTAGTTCTGTTGAATTGCATAATTCTCGGGTACCTCACCCAACAACACTTCCACTTCATTAGAGTATTCAAATTCACCGTTATAATCAATCTGTTTTAATCGATAATAAAGGATTGCGGGTGCTTTTGGTTCATAATCATCATAACCGTAGAAAATCTTACGAGTGGAGGTGCCGGAACCTTTTGAGAAAGCGATTTTTTTCCAATCGCCATACTTGTATTTTCTTTCGATCTCAAAACCCATGTTGTTGGTTTCGGTTTCGGTTGTCCATTGAAGAACTACTTTGTTTCCGAAAGGGAGAGCGGAGAATAATGAGAGTTCAACCGGTGTGTTTCCTCGGTTGGAAGTGATCCAGATATTTTTTGTACTCCCGAAGTAGGCGCCATCTAAAAAGTCATACATCATCAGATACCCTGACCCCGCCGGTCTGCCGGAAAGACCCCGGAACTCGTTAATTTTCCACTGTCTACCTCCATCATAAGTGGAGTATAACTGGTTACCACCCACAAACATATTCAGACTGTCCAGTGCTGCCACGGTACCATAATTTGTATTTCCCTCGAAAAAGAGGGGTTGAAAACTCAGCCCTCCGTCGGTGGTACGGTGAATTTTATTATATAAGTTGAAAATCAATCCATTGTTACGATCGGAAAAATCAAAACCGGAAAGAGTGTACTCTGAAAAGCCCAATTTGGTCCATGTATTTCCGTGATCAGTGGTTTTGTAAAGAGACCCGGCGTTAGCGAAACCACAGCCATCACCGAACATCTTGATCTTCCAGAAGTTTCCGTTAGGAAGTGAGTATTTTGTAACCCAGTTCAACCCACCGTCGCTACTTCGGAGAATATCCCCGCCAGAGCAAAGCCAGAGTTCGCCATTCGGCAACGCTTCAAGATCCTGGCAGAGCGGGAGATTACTGATAAGAGAGAAGACGGACCCTGAAAGATCACTCTTGTACAGCCCGTCACTCGAGAGAACTAACAAGACTGAATCACGATCAACTTCCATATCCCGCAGATACTGCCAGGGTGCAGGTTTCGCGGTCCAGTTGTGTCCCCGATCGGTTGAAAAATAAAACTTTGCCGGTTTCTCAGGTCCGGGTGAGGAACCCAGTGCGGCATAGGCAGGCTTGTGAAAAATTCCCGCGGTTGGAGTCTGATATTCACCGTCAAACCTTGTGTCCCATACTCCTGCCGGGGGATCCTCGCAAGCCATGAAGACAGATCCCACACCTCCGATGAATACCTTACCATCGAGAATATGCATATCATTAAACTCAAATCCTCTTGTTAGACCGGTACCCGGATTCCAGTTCACACCAAAATCGGTTGTGTAAACCACTCCCCGAGCTTCACCCAGCGTTGTAATTGCCGTGTTCTGATTGAGCAGTTGGATATTATCAGCTTTGCCCCAGATATCGTCGGTTTGAAAATCTTTTACCCGCCAGGTGGCTCCGTTATTTGTGGAAAAGGCTACAAGCGGAACCGGGAGATGTATGTACGGCGAAATATCTACGATTTTGTAAGCTCCAACTACTATTACACCGTTATCATTTACATCAATTGAAACAGGGGTCTTAAAATTCGATGGAAGGGTTACCTCGGAAAATGTGATTCCACCATCGGTTGTGTGGAATAATCCCCTCCCGAACAACCAACCTGTGTTTCTGTCGAGGAATTTTATTCTGACAGGTTCATATCTGATCGAATCAAGAGCGGACCATGAGACCCCACGGTTGGTGGTAATTAACAATCTGCCTTGTCTCATTCCTCCGACGTCTAAATCCGCGAGGGCAAAAGCATTAATGCTGTCTATGAACTGAAAATCGTGGAAGTATTGGTAGCCAAGAGGAAAGGGGATATTAGTCCAGGAATAGCCCCCGTCCGTTGATAGCTTGTTGATAATGGGATAGCTCCCGGTGACGAAAATCAGGGAGTCATTGTAAAATTTGATTAAAGCAATATAACTCAGTGGTATTCGGTTTGTGATCGCCCAATTTCTGCCGCCATCAATACTTTTTATAACAAAACAAGAATCACCCTCAAATGCAGCGGTTACATTTAAGGAATCGTCCATGTGGAATCCGGCGATTCTGCCATTAAATGGCGTTACATCTACCGGCTCCCACTGTGAAAACATCAGGGAATTAAACACTAAAAGTGTGATAAACAATCTTTTCATAATGATTTCCATTTTTTCTCCCAAAATAAATTTTCTTTAACCTGATAAATAACAGTTGGTTCTATCAGGAGACTATTTGGTCACTAATATTTTAATATGCTCTGTACCGGATTTGGTTGTCAATCGAAATACATAGATGCCCGTAGGAAGTCCTTCAGCATTTAACTTAATTGAATTTTCGCCGACAGGGAAGTTACCATCAAGAATGTCGGCTACAGGTCTGCCAAGGATGTCATAAAGTGTTCCTTTAGCATGACCGGCAGATAGCATATTAAATCGTATCGTGGCAGATTGGTTTCCCAAATTGTTGTTCAGAGATACCGGATTAGGAAATGACTTCAAATCGATTGAAACGGGGATTTGTGTGTTGGTGGGTGGACTCGGTATATTGCTTGAGTCACCGCTCGTTATAATACTTGAGTCAATGCTTAATGTATTGTAGCCGGTTGATGAAGGATGGAACGCCAATTTGGGTCTGTAAAATTTATCGCGCAATGTAAAACGGTATTTAAACTTGTAGCCGGTTTTCATTTTTGTACTGTCAAGTTGCAAAGCAAACGTTGTGACAGGGGTTGCAGCGGCAATTCTCTTTACAACTTTAGCAGTAGTATCAGGGCCGTTTGTGTAGAAATATTGTATAAAAAGTGAATCGTTAAAATTTATATCAGGAATATATTGTGCGAAGAGATTGTTCACATCATGTGTTGTATTGACATTAAATGTTTTAAGGAAAACTTTTGTAGTCACCTCCGGTGTAAATGAGATTATTGGTGCCCATGTTTGAGTCTTGTATAAAGTGTCTCCATTTTGATTAAATCTTATTAAATTGAAGGTTGACCAGTCGTCACTAAACCCTCTCCCGTTTGAAATTGAATAGGAGGTGTACCTTTGGCGGAGTCCGAGTCCTTTTTCAACGCGGTATTCAGTTGATTCTCCACCCTGTGCGTGTGAGTGATAATATTCGTAATATCTTACTGAGTCGCTTCCGGTTACGGTAATATTATGAGATGAATATTCACCAGGAAACTGACCGACAAAACTTGAGCCCGGAGGTATGTTAAAATCAAGCATCATAATTTTAACACTGTCTCTTAAGAAGTATAACTTGTTATTTGCTTCATCCATTCCAAAATAAATACTTGTTCCGGCACAATAACCTTTAAAAAATCTGATTCCATCCTTATCCACCATGGAATTAGCCGATGTTTGATGGAATGATTTAGTAGATGATGAGGAGCCATATTCCCAAGACGATTGTGTGTAGATGTACTGTTCCTTATCCTGAGGACTCATCACAAAAAATGGAGTGGTTTGAGCATAAATGTTCAAAAAGGGGACCATCATTAGTGTAAGTATGCTGATTAAAAAGCGATGGTGTAATTCATTTTTCATTTCTTTACTTTCAATTTCTATTTCATTTAATTCAAATCTTTATAAACCACAGAGAAATTATAAACCGCAGAGAACGCAGAGTAAGATTTATAAAATCACCAGTGTTAAATCCGTGGAATCCTTGTTCCCTTAAAACTGCTCCCTGACCCCTCTTTCGCAAAGTGGGGGAATTTTCTCTCTGCGAACCCATTCCATGGTATTCTACTTCGTTACTAATATTTTTATATGTTCTGTACCGGATTTGGTTGTCAATCGAAAAACATAGATGCCCGTAGGAAGTCCTTCAGCATTTAACTTAATTGAATTTTCGCCGACAGGGAAGTTACCATCAAGAATGTCGGCTACAGGTCTGCCAAGGATGTCATAAAGTGTTCCTTTAGCATGACCGGCAGATAGCATATTAAATCGTATCGTGGCAGATTGGTTTCCCAAATTGTTGTTCAGAGATACCGGATTAGGAAATGACTTCAAATCGATTGAAACGGGGATTTGTGTGTTGGTGGGTGGACTCGGTATATTGCTTGAGTCACCGCTCGTTATAATACTTGAGTCAATGCTTAATGTATTGTAGCCGGTTGATGAAGGATGGAACGCCAATTTGGGTCTGTAAAATTTATCGCGCAATGTAAAACGGTATTTAAACTTGTAGCCGGTTTTCATTTTTGTACTGTCAAGTTGCAAAGCAAACGTTGTGACAGGGGTTGCAGCGGCAATTCTCTTTACAACTTTAGCAGTAGTATCAGGGCCGTTTGTGTAGAAATATTGTATAAAAAGTGAATCGTTAAAATTTATCCCCTGAATATATTGAGCAAAAACGCTGTTAGCATCGTGTGTAGTATTAACAACGAAGGTCTTATTAAAAACTGCCGTAATTGAATCCGGTGTGTATGTAAGCCGAGGAATCCAGGTCTGAGTTTTGTAAATCGTATCACCATTTTTATCGAATCTTATCAGATCGAAAGTGGAATAGTCATCACTAGACCCTCTCGAATTTGAATATGAATAAACTCTATGCCATTGGCGAAAACCCAGTTGTTTTTCAAGGCGATAATCAATTGATTGGCTACCCAGCGCATATGTTACATAATAACCATAGTTTCTTACAGAGTCATTTCCGCTTACAGATATAGTAATGTCAGATGAAAATCCTGGAAACCTTCCCACAAAACTTCCTCCGGGTGGGATACTAAAATCGATCATCATAATTTTAGCACCGTCTTTCAGGAAGTACAATTTGTTATTTACTTCATCCATCCCAAAATAAGTTTCGGGCGAAACACAATAACCTTTATAAAACTTAATACCATCAACCTCAATCATGGAGTTCACAGATGTTTGATGAAGTGATTTGGTGGTTGATGTTGTCATAGAATATTCCCAAGCAGATTTTGTTTTCACATACTGTTCTTTATCCTGGAGACTCATCACAAAAAATGGTGTGGTTTGAGCATAAATGTTCAAAAAGGGGACCAGCAATGATGTAAATATGCTGATTAACAGGCGGAGAAATTTTTCTTTTTCCATATTTAAACTTTTCTTTTTTATTTTATCAAATACACATCTTTAAAAACCACAGAGCACAAAGAGGCCACAGAGGATTTTTATGGAGTTTTAACCGGAGGAAACAGTTAAATGATGAGATGAGGGTAACCGAGGTATCCATGGCTGCCCAGTTGTTGCCTCCATCGTAACTTTTGAGCATATGAGTTTTATAGGTAGAACTGTTATTAATGGGAGCTGCTACATATATTGTATCCGGGGAAAAAACTTGAAAAGCGTGAGGATATTGATATCTTGAGGGGATTGTGATGAAATTCCAGGTTTCTCCACCATTGGAGGTCTTTAGGAGAGGGTGTTGTTTATTCAGCAGGAAGATATTTTGTTCATCAACAAATTCAACTTTTAGAATTTCAGTTTTTGGAATGTTCTTTGAGATGTACCAGTTCCTGCCCCCATCGCTGCTTTTGATGACATAACATGAGTCACCGGAAAAAACCGCAGTAATATTTAGTGAGTCAGTCAGGTAAAAGCCACTGATCTTCCCGTTGAAAGGAGAAAACTTTACCTCAGTCCACTGTGAAAACAGGAGTGAACTTGACATGATTATAATAATTAACAAATTCCTCATAATGAGTCCCTTTTGATATGGTAATATAAAAATAAGAAATTTTATAACCAAATAAGGGGGAAAGGGTATTATATAATTGCGGTTTTGTGCCCTTTTATGTTGTTTTGAGGGTTAAACGGATATATATTAAAAAAAAAGGCTGCCCTTTTGAGACAGCCTTTTTTGATTTAGTTTAATTCTTCTTCTTTAATAAGAAGTTTGTCGATTATCTCGACGAGGGAAGGTTTTGGAAGAGCTCCCTGAGCCATTCTTGGTTGTCCTTTCATAGGGACAAAGAGGAGTGAAGGGATGCTTCTTATTCCAAAAGCAGCAGCAAGTTCCTGCTCGGCTTCTGTGTCTATTTTGTAAATATTCACCTGGTCTTTGTATTCATTGGACAGTTCTTCGAGGACAGGTGCAACCATTTTGCAGGGACCACACCAGTCGGCATAAAAATCGATAAGACAAGGTTTGTCACCTTCAAATTTCCAATCCTGGTTTTCCTCAAAATTGAAAACCTTTTTAAGGAAAGTTTCTTTAGTTAGATGCTCGGTCATGTTTTCTCCGTTGATAAAAAAATCTTTTTCTTTATTAGTGAGATGTGGGGAATTGAAAAAGGATTCAAAGTTTAGAACTTTAGAACTTTAGAACTTTAGAACTTTAGAACTTGAGAACTTGAGAACATGGGTATTTGATGTCGATGGATTTTGGGGGTTTTCAGATCCTTGATGAGTTGTGGAAGTTTAAACTAAAACAGCCTCAGCCAATATTTGTCCCTTAAATGCCGATTTAATTGATTTGATCCTGCAAACATCAACACCATGATTAAAATCGGTCTCGATTTCTTGACGGAATGCAAATTTTTTATAGTAGATTGAAGTGGTATTCTCCTCAAACTCTATGAGAATTTCGATGTCACTATCTTCCGTCTGTGTGCCGCGAGCATATGAACCAAACAAACCAATCTGAACGATTTGATAAGTTGAATAAAAATATTCTTTCTTTTTCTCCAAATAATCAAGAATATTTGTCCTGTTCACTTCAAATTCATTTGTAAATATCCATTTATTTTCCATCCGTTTATTTACATCTTTTCTATCCCAGTCAGGGGGCAAGGGTTTAAATGCTTCATCTCTATCTGCTTTAATTCTTTCGAAATACTTCAGTTGAAATTCCCTAAGATTCTTTATATTCATCTCCTCAACCAGAATGGTGTTATTCCGACCACCTTTTAGCTTTAGTAAATCTTTTCTTGCACTTTCTGTGGGTTGAGTTATTCTGGAATCTCCATACTGACTTGTATTAACTTGAGCAATATAACAGTGCAAATCTCGAGATGAAGCTTCAACAATATTCGAAAAATATGGAGTGTCCTTATTCCATTCGGACGCAATTAGTAAATCTATCTTTGATCGAAATATACTCCGATGATATGTATCAGCCAGTTCGAAACAGTAGAAAGAAGTAAAATATAAATTTCTCCAATTGATCAAATCATATTTATATGGTTCTGGTTTAGGGACCTTGTAACCATATCCCCGTATCATTAGTTCTTCAGCATGGGAGTAATGATTTTTTAATCTATAAATGACGACGGCATCTTTGATTCCATCTACCGTTACCGGGATTATAGATACAATGAAATTGTAAACGATATCGTTGACATTCCAGTGCTCCAATCCAGCGATAATCGCCATTTGGTTCCTTTCACTGTAATTTGCTAGGCTAGGAACAAAATCATATGGGACCGAACATTCAGGAAGGATAAACAGGTCTGCTCCTTCAACTCGAGATTCCTTAAGTAGTTTTGCAAATGTGTTATATCGATTAGTATTAAATATCGGTTTGTTTTTTATGCTACTTTCGAGGTTCCTGATCGTGACTTCTGTATTAGCAATTGATATTCTAGGGTTTCTTTCAAATTTCTCATTGATCTGAATTTGTAACTCAGTAATATCCACGGGGTTTTGACCATCTTTGTATCTTATAGGTTTTATATTCCTATTATAGAAATCTTTTTTGGTGTGTCTCCCGTGCGGAAAGTGTATCTCATTTATTTGAGTGTATAATTTAAAAGCTTCATCCAGGAAATAACCTTCTTGTAGATCAGAATCTATAAATAGTTTTATGTAACTATGCCGAGGATTACAACTATCTGCCGGTTTAGCACTTTTTTTAAGCACCTCATTATACACCACGATGAAACAACATTCCCAAAACTTTACCATTCGAGGAGATAGTAATACAGAGTTTTTCTCAATATTAAATTCACCCCCCTTAAAGTGAGAACTCCTTAATACTGATCTACTACACCAGTTTATCTTGCTACTTTGGGCTTCAGTAATGTAATTCAACAATGGAAGTGAGAGATAGTGGTGCCTTATCAAATTACTTTTTCTAAAACATGAAAAATCTCTTTCCTCGGTATTTTCTGTAATTCTTTTGTTAATATTTTGAATATTCTCAAAAATTAGAATATCTTTATATGCTTTTGAACCTTTCTTTAAGAAACCTGGGTTGAGAGCTAAAGGCATTTTGTAAGCAATAACAAAATATCGGAATAAGGAATTGGCTATGTCTGAATAAGTTATTTCCGATTCTTGTATTTTGTTTTCTCCCTTTTTTCTGAGTTTCATTATTTCGCTATAAGTATGCTTATAAAATGATACAAATCCATCGGCATCTTCATTAACTAAAAAGTATGTAAATAATTTTTCCCAGAGTCTGAAGTGTTCTAAATTATTCATACCTTTAAAAAGTTTTAACAACTTTTTCGTCTCCGTTGAGTCATTTTCTTTGGATCTTCTAAGTGCTGCAAATATCCTATTTGCAAGAAAAACACTTAATCCATAACGATTCTCTTTATAATCCTTTAGGGTCCTTATTTTTCCTTCTGTTCCGTCAAATAACAAATAATAAGCCTGTTCATCAAATGATTTATCACTTTCAGTTTCATCGGGAAAATCTCGAAATTCACTCGAACGAGCTTCTAATTCTTGTTTCAATTTATCAATAACAGCAGTTGACTCATTGCAATCAAAATGATAAACTAATGTTTTCTTCGATTGGAAAGATGCACCTTCAATTTCTTTTATTTTAAATCTCGCATCATTATCCTTTTTAATCTTGGAGAAACGCTTGGGATTTTTGTGGGAGTCATCTAACTCTATTATAGTACCTAGTGTTCTGAGAATAAATTTATCTGTTTTGGTTAGGTTGTTCTGTTTCACAGTACTAGTATCATTTAGTCCATGGTCTCTTTCTGCTGAAAATTGTTTATCCTCACTCACCCCATATTCGTGGATATTATAATCCGGATTTTCAATAACCAATAAAATGTCATCAACATATCGACCATAATAAACCTGTGGGATTAATTTTCTAATTTTCTTATCAAACTCTCTTAAATAATAATTCCCAAAAATGTACGATGTGGCTACCCCAATTGGTAGTACACATTTTTTTATACCATTTGAGTTTATATCATAATTTATTAGTCTCTTTGATGACAGTTTTTCAGTAAATCTTTCATATAACTCCTTTAATATGTGGTGAACATTTGATGTGTCTTCATAACCATCTTTCCCCCAAACATCTCTTTCAACTTCATTAAAATCTAGTTGGACAGAGTAAAAGTAGTCCTTCAAATCTAAATTTATAAATGCGATCTTGTTACCTGCATCAAGTTTGTTCTGCGCCTCTTGAACAGCCGTGTCTCGCCATTTCTGGTATTGAGCAAAATAAGGTTTAAACAAACCACTGCCATTTACAACTCCTCTCAGGTTCTCATTTAATATCAATCGATTCCCAAGACAACTTGAATCAAATTTAGCATCAAGTTTATAACCAAATTTCATAATCCATAGTATCGCAACCAAATGTAATTCAACAGGGATGTCTGCAAAAATGGTTATTCTGTCAATTGTGTAAGTATCAGAAATTCGGGAGTTTGTTATAAAATTGCCCTCTTCCTCTCCCTTTTTTTCAAAATTCTTAGGTAAACAAATAAGATCGATCTCATCTAAGAAATCTTTATATGTGTTATGAGTGAGGTGTGAATTAATCAAGTTTGCAATAGATTCGAATTTCCGCTCCATTGGAGATTTTTTGTTGTCTCTCACATCAGAATGGTTTTTCGAACCGAAAGGCTTATTGTCGGAGTTTACACTCGATTCAAACTCCGCAAGCTTCATTCTCTGAAAAAGTTCAGAGGTATCATAGTAAATGAATGATTTGTACTTGATATAAGCTTCTTGAACATCCTGCCACGAAATTCTCTCTCTCATTAGTAGTCTACCTATCTCAGGTTATAGAAATTATTTGGGTGTTGGCCCATGAGCAGTAAAATGGATTTCATCGGTAATAAGCTTTGCTCATTTTAAAGCTAATGCATTATGCAGTGGAACAGGTAGAATGTTCGACGTTGTATATATAATCACCAAACCTTTTTCTCTCACTATCATCTGGTTAGCTTTAAATTACGGTTTTTGTCTATTAGAATTTTCATTTAGATTTTTGGGGAACTCCAATAGGTAAATGACAAAATATTTTGATAAGGCTCTTCAATTTACATAAAAATTGAATCCTACCTTAATCTCCAGAACGGGAATATATTCGGACCCAAGAAAATAATTTGGGTTAAAAGGAATAGGGTGCCTTTGGGAGGGACAAAATAGCTTGGAATGCTTTCCGGTTTCATGACGAAATGAGCAGTTCCTGACGCAATCTATCTTTATTTTTCACCCTAACATCTTGAAAATATTCCTATTGTTTCTAACTGTTTTGCAAGTGACTTGAAAACCTGAGAACCTGAGAAAAATTCCTTAACTGCGAAAATCGGTTCCCGAAATGTCGGGATGTGTATCTGCGTCCCACAAGACCGCCCCTTAACCCCCTCCTTGTTAAGGTGGGTGAAAAAATACATCCGTGAAATCTGTGAAATCTGTGGAACTATTTGCTCAACATATTTACTACAATATCCGTCGGGTGAACTCGAATTTTATGCCTCTGTCGGCGGTTGAGGGTGACCACTTTTTGTTGTTGAGCAGATCGCGGAAATCGAAACCGAGTGAAAATCCTTCTGCTACAGCCCATCTGATGCCGGCGTGTAAATATCCGTTACCTTTTCCATAACGGTCGTTGGAATTGTCATTAAATCCAAAATTGTATTCCACCATTACACTTACACTTGGACCTACTGTTTTCTCAATTCCGACCATAAAATTGGCAAAACCATCGCCATCCTTCTGTTCGAAGGAGTAGTTTACAGTTCCGTGCAGACTTAAATATCCGAGCAGTTTATAGTTTTTACTCACGGCGGCAAAGATTCCGGGAGATTTTATTTCGTATCTGCTTTCGGAGTCAAAATATCTCCCTTTTCCCTGAAGATCAGCACCCACCGATATGGAAGGTAATGAGAGGCTCTCATCGATTAATTTAAATCTAATGTTAACGCCCGGGTATTTATACCAAAAAACATCTCCGGAACCGATAACATTTTCACCACCGTAAGAAATTCCAAAACTCAAGTTATCAAACACCCCGACATCGAGTCTTGTAAGCAGAACACCACCCGGCATCAGATCGGATCCAACACTTACATAACCCCGTTTTAACACTCCTGCTGTGGGCATGTCCACAAGAAAGCGGGGCTCAAAATCAAGCTTTTCACCGGCAAGAATTTGGGAATATACAGGAACAGATAACAAAAAGGAAAAGACGATGATGAGTATCTTTTTCATACAACAATTTCTTATTTTTTATGACCCTTAATTTACAAAAAATATTGAGATAAATTCAAATGGTCGTGAAGAAAGAAGCGGAGTATCGAAGTAGCGGAGTAGCCAGAGGGGATAAAACCACAGAGCACACCGAGCACACAGAGGTAAAATATATAACAGCCCATCTGCGAAAATCTGTTTAATCTGCGTGTATCTGCGTACCTTAAATTTGTTATTCTTTTAAAAATTACTGCATTATTGGATTATTGGATTACTGCATTATTGGATTATTGGATTATTGGATTATTGCATTGATTTCAAACAGTGTCGGTTTTAGTGCGTGTTTTGGGGTGACTAAAAGTTTAATGTTTCCGGGGGAGGTTACTTTGAAAATATACTCACCTTCGGTTGAATTGTCGACAACTGTTTTTATTGTTGATTCACCTTCAATAAATTTAATTTCAAATGGGGAAGTGCGGAACGGTACCTTTGTACCCGCACCATTAATAGGGGTGAGTGATATTGTAACTGAATCACCGATTTTTACTTTCTCCGGCACTTTTCCAAATGTCACTTCATAGATTGAAAAGTAATAATTGAAAATGAGAAAAGAGATGATGATGAGGACAACAAAAGTTATTCCTCCGATTATCAGGATGTTCAAACTGGTCTTTTTTTCCGGCAAAATAATGATCTTAATTAATTATTCGTAATTTAAATATAAAATAGCAATTCCTTCAAAATAGTTAACTTTGGAATGCAAATTTTTGGACTTTTATTCACACAAATTTTTCACAAATTGCCGTGTTATTCCTCTTTTTCAGGAACAATCAATAAAATCTCCCTATAAACAAACCAATATGAACATTTATTATTCCGTTTTAAAATTTTCGATCTTGTGCACTGTTGTTTTTATAACATCGGGGTGTAACTCCGTTGTTGTAAATGAAACGGTGAAGAATGACCCTAAATTGGTAGTTCAGGTACCCGTCATTGAACCTTCAAAAAAGGAAGCACTTCAGAATTTTATTACCGGAACAGGGTTTGAAGCAAGAGGAGACTATTTTCTTGCAGTGAACGCTTATTTAAAGGCATTTGAATATGATCCTTCACCGGGGATAAGTTATTCAATCGGCAGGTGTTATTATTTCCTCGGGAAATTGTCGCAGGCACTTCCTTATGCAAGGGCCGCTGCTTTAAGTGATGGAGAAACGATGGAGTATTTTTATCTGCTCTCCGATATCCATCTTTCGGCGAGACAACCCGATTCGGCAGCTGCAGTTATCGAAAAACTGGTTGAAAAATACCCAAATGACTACAACTGTTTATACCGCCTTGCCGGTATCTACGAAAAGTCGAAGCCACTTTCAGCGATTGAAATTTACAAAAGAATTCTTGATGAAGAGCCTGAAGACTGGAATGCCTACATCAGGCTTGCCGATCTTTATGACAAAACGGGTAACAAAGAGGCGTCTACACAAATACTCGAAGAGTTTTTGGCATATAATCCTTCCAGTCTTGAATTACGGGAAATTCTGGTAAACAACTATGTTGAACAGAAAAAATATGATCTTGCTCTTCAACACCTTGATGGAATTTTACAGTTGTTCCCAGACAGAATCCCAACTCTCGAAGCAAAAGCCAGAATTTTTGTTGAGAAAGAGGATTACCTGGGTGCATCGGAACCGTATATCAGACTTGTTAAAAATCCGGGTGTTAATCTGGAATTTAAGCTGAATCTCGGGGGGTTATATTTTGAACAGGCAGTAAAAGACACTCAATTCATACGGATTGTGGATACACTTTTTACTGCAATAGAAAAAGATACTGTTTTCTGGTTTACACATTTTTATACCGGTGCAAACGCTGTAATAAAAAAGGATAGTGTTACTGCGCAGGAACGGTTTGCAAAAATTCAAGGTGATTCCTATATGTATCTCCAGTTGTGGCAGAGGATTGGCGGAGTTATGTACGATGGTAAACTTTATAAAGAATCAACTTTTGTTTTGAAGAAGGCATGGGAAAGTTTCTCTGAAGATTTTGTTGTCAATTTTTTACTTGGACTCTCTTACGCACTGACAGGCGATTATGGGGCTTCAGAGCCGTTCCTCTACAAGGCGACTCAACTGAATCCCGCAGAGGTGAACACTTTTTCTGCTTATGCATTCACTCTTTCAAGATTAAAAATGAATGATCTTGCAATTGAGAATTATAAGAGGGCATTGCAAATTGAGCCCGAAAATGTTGAATTGATAAATTCTCTCGCTATCGTTTATGACGGGATGGGCGCCCAGTCGGTGAGTGACAGTTTATATACAAAATCACTGGAACTTGATCCTAAAAATGCACTGGCATGCAACAATTTTGCTTATTCACTTGCAAAAAGAAATGTAAGACTTGAAGATGCGTTGAGATATGCTGAGATGGCTCTTTCGATTGAGCCAAACAGTCCATCTTATCTGGATACTTACGGTTGGGTGCAATTTAAACTTGGAAACTATGATACCGCAAAAGTTTATATCGAAAGAGCTTTAACTATGGATGGTGACAACCACGAACTTCTCGATCATATCGGAGATGTACTTTTTATGTTGGGTGATAAGGAAAATGCCAAAAAATATTGGAAAAGAGCCCTTGAGTTAAATAAAGAAAATGAAACAATTAAAAGAAAAATTGAAAGAGGCGAAATTTGAAAAAGATGATGTTTTTATTCTTCTTTGCACTTCCCCTTATGTTTGTATGGCAAGGATGTGCTACGGTTGAGGAATCGATGGATGATGAGGAAATTGTTGACGGGAATATAAAACCCGAACGCCTGATGAAAAAAATGGAAGCCAACCGAAGAAAGATCAGGACATTCGATGGAAAAGGGGAGATGCATGTGGTGACTCCTGAACTTGATAACACAGCTTTTTTTCAGGTGATATTAAAAAGACCCGATTCATTAAATATCAATGTTTATGGTCCATTTGGAATCGAACTTGCAAATGTCCTCTTGACCGAAACCGAGTTTAAGTTTTATGAGTCTTTAAACAATACTCTCTATAAGGGGGGTGTTGACGATGTTGCATTAAGTAATATTTTTAAGATGGATCTTGGTTTTGATGATATCAGGGATGCATTTGCGGGGGCGGTTAACATGACAAAAAGGTTATATACCGAACCAAAGGAGTTTAATTTTGACAAAGGTTACTTTTTTGTAACTTTTGTTGATTCACTTTCCGGGAACCTGAGTTTTTATAAAATCAAAGCCGATGGGCTTGTTGTTGAGAATTATACTGTGAAGACAAAAAAGGGGGAGTTGCTGCTTGATGGCAATTATTCCAACTTCAAAAAGGTGGAAGGGGTGTTAATCCCGCAGAACATTGAAGTGAAGTCTCCAAAACTAAAACAGTCGCTAAAAATTGTTTATGAAAGCATGACTGTCAATAAAGATCTGGTAATCGAGTTTGCACCACCTGCAGACGCAACGGTGATCGAGTATTAGTTTGTCTTTTCGAGTTTCCGGGTGGCAACAATTTTTGTTGATTGTCATTTTTGCACTTACTTTGTTTTCAGATGGTCATCTGCAACAGGGGGATATTAAGAAGAAAAAAGATGAACTTTCCAAACTCAAAAATCAGATTGAAGCGATTAAAGATGAGCTGAAAAAAGCCTCAAAAGAGGAAAAACGCTCGTATGAATCGATTGAGAAGTATAACAAACAGGTATTTCTTCTTAACAAGCTGGTTAATGAATTAAAAGCAGAAGAGCAACTTAAATCGAGGCAGATTTCCGGACTTCAGAGTGAGATATCGGGGATTGAGTTTCAGATGGACCAACTCAGACAGTTTTATGCCCGTTATGTTGTTGCAGTTTACAAAGGATTGGTAAAGGATAAATGGCTATATATCCTTAATTCAGGCTCATTTGACGAGGCACTTCGGAGGTATCGATACCTAAAAGCCCTTTCTGACAAGGGAGAGAGTGTTATTGCAGATCTTAAGAGCTCGGTTGAAAAACTGGAGTCGGCAAAAATCTCACTTCAATATGAACAGAAAGAAAAAGAGAAAATAATTGCTCTTAAAGTAGGGGAAGAAAAATCTTATAAAGAGAGTATCGAGGAACAAAAGGATCTGCTGGCCGATATCGGCAAAAACAAGGATGCGCTGAAAAAGGAACTTGAAGCCAAAAAACAATCCGAGAAAAAGATCGGTTCTCTAATCGACCAACTCATCGCAAAAGAAGAATTGGCAAAAAAGAATAAAACCAAGAAGAACCCAACTCCCAAAAAACCGGAAACCAAACCAAAACCAAAACCGGAAACCAAACCCGGTAAAAAAACTGACATTCCAACCAAAACTGAGGATAAAACTCCGGTTGTGGAGGATGATGAAGAGTTTATTGGAGGATCGCCCGTTGAAGATTATGAAGAACAGGTGGTTACGGGGAAGGCATTTTCATCTCTTAAAGGGAACCTGATGAAACCCGTTGGTTCCGCAAAGATTTTTAGACCATTTGGTGAAAATAAAAACGAAGAATTAAAAACTGTTACTGTGAACTATGGAATCGATTTTAAAGTTGAGAGTGCACAAGCGGTAAAATGTGTGGCAGACGGAATAATTTCTGCAATTGAATGGCTCCCCGGTTATGGCAGTGTTGTGATAATCACTCATACTGAAGGCTACCGCACTGTTTATGGACATCTTGGTGGAATTTCAGTCCGTGAAGGCAACAAAGTAACAGCCGGTTCCATTATCGGTACCGTAGGCAAAAGCCTTGAAGGATACATTTTCCACTTTGAAATCTGGAAAGGAAAACAAAACCTTAACCCCGGTGGGTGGTTCTAAGAACTCCGGAGATTCGGAACTTCGGAACTCCAGTTAATAGTTCCACGGATTTTGATAGAACGCGGATGAAACGGATGAGGCGGATTTTAGCGGATGGGCTTTTTACTATTCCTCGGAGAGGAATTGATATTCGTAGATCATGAATGCTCTCCCACAACCCACTACCCCGTTTACGGGGTTTGATATTCGTACTGTGAGCAGATTATACGGATTTTCGCAGATAAATTTTTATAACACAATAGTTGAATTTCTCAAGTACTCTGGTACTCAAGTAATCAATCACTGAGGTTCTGAAGTTCCGAGGTTCTGAGGTTCTTAAAATGAAAGCAACATGACTGAATCCCCCGAATATAGAATGGCGAAAACCGGCAAACTTATGATAGATATTTTGCCAAATAAATGTGACTTTTGTGGTTGCTGTGTTGGGGTATGCCCTGAGGATGCAATAGAATTGAAGGAAGCCGAGATATATATTATTGATCCGCGGTGTACAAACTGTTCAAAATGTGTTTGGAGTTGTCCTATTGAAGTGATCAAGTTCAAGAAGGAAGGGGTGTTGAAGTAGGATGAAAAATTATTACGATATAGTTGTTGTTGGTGGTGGTCCCGCGGGATCTATGGCAGCGAGATATGCGGCAGAGTTGGGTGTTTCGGTGTTGATACTTGAAAAAGATCGTGATATTGGTTATCCTGTGAGGTGTGGAGAAGCTGTCAGCAGAAAGGGAGTGGAGGAATTTATTACCCCTGATGAAAAATGGATTGCGTCTCATATTACAAAATTTTCGATGAACTCACCCGATGGAACAGAAGTTGTGCTTCCTCTTCCAGAAGAGGGATATGTACTCGAGAGAAGAGTTTTTGATTATGAACTCGCCAAATCTGCGGCAAATGCCGGAGCGGAAATTCTCACCAGAGCTTATGTTAACGGTCTCATAATTGAAGGGGGAACTGTTACAGGGGTCAAATATGAATTTCGTGGTGAAGATTTTGAGGTGAGGGCAGGGGTTGTTATCGCAGCCGACGGAGTGGAATCCAGGGTTGGCAGATGGGCAGGAATTAAAACACACATCAATTTCCGGGATATGGAATCGTGTGTTCAATATACCGTATCGGGAATTGATGTTGATCCAAATACCATCTATTTCCATTTTGGAAGTAATGCAGCTCCTGAGGGATATCTTTGGGTATTCTCGAAAGGGAGTCATTCAGCAAACATCGGTTTGGGTGTCAGTGGACCAATCGGTAAAAAAAAATCTGCTCTAAAATACCTGACCGATTTTATGGAAAGAAGTTACCCCGATGCGGCAATTTTAACCTCAATTGCAGGGGGTGTTCCTTGCAGTGTAACACTTGAAAGAATTTCTGCACCCGGAATTATTCTTGTGGGAGATGCTGCGCGACAGGTAAATCCACTTTCAGGTGGTGGAATAGCTTCAGGAATGATTGGAGGAAAAATCGGGGGACGAATAGCTGCGGAATCGATCAAAAAGGGGAAACCACAACATCTGTTAACTTATGACAAGGAATGGATGGATCGTCTCGGCAAACGACACGAAACTTTTGACAGAATTAAAAATGGAATTTACAACTTCTCCGATGAGAAATTTAATTCAATCGCACACTCATTTTCCAAAGTCCCAAATGACAAGCGAAGTCTGGGCAATCTCTTTAAGACTGCCCTCATTCACAATCCCGGGCTGCTAATTGATGTAGCGAGGGTTTTTATTTAATGCAGTAATCCAAAAATCCAATAATTCAGTAATATATAACAGACTGAGATTTGTTTTGGACGCAGATACACGCTGATTAGATGTGCCAAAGGCATCCCTTCGGGAGATTTTCGCGGATGTGGGCGTTTGGCCCCGGAGGGGTCACCTCTGGGTAGAAATAATGAAAAACCATCTAAATGCGCCCCGGCAGGGGTGCCCTATGGGTAGAGAATAATTGAACAATCAGAAAGCGCCTCGCCAGGGGTGCCCTATGGGAACAATCAAATCAGATATTACAACGCCGTAAAAGTATATCTCAACGCGAAACCCCTGGCGTTGTGATATGAAAATCCCAACATGCTATTAGATGCAAATTTGAATTGAAGACCCGCACCAAAACCAAATTTTGTGACATCCTCGGCTTTTGTATTAAACTCTGCCATTATTGCGGGAGAGTACCAAATCTTATATTTCTCAAACTTAGTGTAATCTACTAATGCCGATATATGGAGTGTTCGAAACAGCAGCATCCCAACGGCCAATCCGGGATATGTCTTTTTCGTTTCATGTTCACCCCGGTATTGCCACCAACTCATCGGATTTGGGGATGTATAGGCAAATGTCCCCGAGACTTCCTTTTTGCCGTATTCACTCGCCCATGCCAATCCAACCGTGACAGCGACAGAAGAATCGGGAATAATGTAGAGATCGATACCTATACCAAAATTTTCAGTGCCCGATTCCACATAAATTCCACCGGAATAGGTTTGAGCTTTGATTGTAGAAGAGAGTAATACTAAATAGACGATGTATTTCAAATATCTTCCTGTTATTTACACCTTGGTAAAATTACTAATTTGGCGTTTTAGAATGGAATATCCCATTCTACACTTGTGTCAATATCCGAGATCGGAGTCTCCGGATCAGGGATTATTTCAATTGGAACCGATTCGTATTTCTTCCCTTTCTCCCAGGCATCCGCAATTTCTTTATAGGGCGGGAAACCTTCCGGGTACTCTTTCAACCAATTTTCAATAAATTTTGGATCATAACTGTTTGACAACGGTTGTTGTTCCATTTATACGGTTTCCTATCAAGATAATCTAGTATTTGTTAATGTCAAAAGTTAATTCCCTAAACCTGCGGTCATTTTTACTTTAAACTTTTGTAATGCATGACATGGTATTTATTGGATTTGATTCAAAGTCAAAAGTTTTTTACTAGATAACAGAAACATTATGAATTACTCTCTTTGAATTTCAGGTTGTAACCGAGTCTTTATTCAAATTTGTGAGGCAAGCTCGGAAATTGTCTTTTTAGCATTCTGTATTTTTAGATCATTGTCCCTAATCCTTATTTTCTCATCAAGAATTAATTCAATTCCTACTGTTACAACAGGAAAAACCTTGAGACATTCATCCTCACTCAGTTCGTGTAACCCTTTGCTGAGAATCTTATATAATACTGCATGGTCAACTAAGAATGAAGGTAAAATTGACTTAAGTAACCGTATTTTTTCACCCACCCTTGCTTTCTGGTAACTACTTTCATTCCATTCTGGTTCGAGTAATTTTGCTTGATGGGCTTCTTCGAGTAAATATTCGAAGACTCTTCTTAAATAGACGAATGATCCTATTCCAACTCCATGCGATGCTAGGCCAAATCCTTTGCTTAATTCCAGAAATTTCTCATCGTCAAGTACTTTCCTGTACATGTTTAGTTTTCCTCCATGGAGTGATGCCAAAGATGGAAATTGACCAATCTTTCTGAAAACCTTTTCTGAGAGCGAGACATTTATGAATATAACAACTTTATGTCTATCGTCCCGACTGCATGCATAATTTATCCGATGATATGATAGTTGCGCTGCTTCTGGGGCATAGTTTCTCACAATCACTTTGTCTGCTCTTCGATAGGTCGTTTCTTTTCGGCAGGCCAAACATGGACCATCAATCGTTCCCGAATGATAGATAATGTCTATAAGATCATTACTCTCTTTACCTGTCCAGCTAATATCATGATATAATGGTGTCTCAAAAATAAATTGTTGAGGTGTCAAACTTTCCAAAATAGGTTCCTTGTGAGAATGAAATTCTTAAAATTGTTTATCATTTTAAGGCAAGTAAATACCTAGGGGAACTTTCATACTTATGGAGATAAATATCCCAACTGAGATCATCAAATTTGTGACTGGTGATCAAATTGAACTTTACGAGATTTTCGAACGATCGATAAAAATTATAAAACTTGCTCGCGTGGAAATACCCAATCCGCTCATCAAAATTTCTGGAAGATCGAAGAATCTTCCTCAATCTCTGAGGAAGTGATCCGTCAGCATCGTTTGTAATAAATGTAAGGTTGAGGTTGCTGCTGAGCATAGTTGCCTTCACCCGTTAATAAATTAGCAGATTGAAAATTAAAGTTAAGGAAATTCAGAAAGAAATGCAAGGAGCAAATGGACATTTTGCCGCGATGAATAAACGCATATCGAGGGGTGGAATGGATGGATCGTCTCGGCAAATGACATGAAACTTTTGACAGAATTAAATATGGAATTTATGGTTTCTCCGATGAAAAATTTAATTCAATCGCCCTCTCATTTTCAATGGCAATGAGGCACAATGCCGGTCTGTTAATCGATGTGGTGAGGATTTTTATTTGGGGTGTGGGGCTGGAGATTCACTATGTATAGTTATGTTTTTAGCACGCATATACACGCAGATTAAACATGCCGAAGGCATCCATTTGGGAGATTCTCGCAGATGGCTGTCTGAATTTGGATTCTCATGATTAGAGGATTAACAGGATTATCAACCGGATTTTAATATCAAATAAGGTAAGTTTGTGGTCATGAGGTTTGGGACTTGGTTCGAAATGATAAATAAAATGTTAAAAATCGCTAAATTAATGCCATAAAAATCAACTTTGTTATTGAAGCTATAAAAATCCACAAACAATGAAAAAAATTAATTCTTACGAAGTACTTGAACGGGTCGGTAAGGGTGGTATGGGCACAGTTTTTAAAGTGCGGCATACTCTCAGGAATGAAATTCTTGCATTAAAGCAACTCAATGATGACTCGCCCGAAATACAAAAGCGATTCGAAAATGAGGCTGTCGTCCTATCAAAACTTTTACACACAAATATTGTACAAGTCAGCGATTTCTTCTCGTTTGAAAATGAACTCTATATAGCAATGGAATTTGTGGAAGGAAAGCCGCTATCCGATATAATTGGAAGAGAAGTGGGTCCCATTGTTTCAGTAAAAGCAGTACCACTTTTCACTCAGATCCTTCAAGGGATGGCACATGCTCACCAAAACGGAATAGTTCACAGGGACATCAAACCTGCAAACATTATAGTCAGAAACGATGGAATCGTAAAGATTACCGACTTTGGAATTGCCAAGGTTCTCGGTGCAACGATGGGAACTGCTGGAATGAAAATGGGTACCATTTATTATATGTCACCCGAACAGATGGAAGGAGAAGAGATAGACCAAAGAAGTGACATCTATAGTTTGGGAATGACTTTCTACGAGATGCTGGCAGGCAGACTTCCGTTTAATTTCGCAAATACCTCTAATCCGTTTGCGATAATGAAGCAGGTGCATGATACCATCATCCCTGACCCAAGGGAGTTTTATCCCCATATCCCTGAGAATGTTGTGAGTGCGGTGATGAGGTCAATTCAAAAAGATAAAGGAAGTAGATTCCAGAGTATCGATGAATTCCTTCAATCTTTGGGAGGGAAAGCAGAATTTAGAACAGCCGGCGACATATATATTCCAAAAATTCAGAGGTCGAATAATTTTCCTCCAGCTGGTATTGGGAACGAAATGGTTTTTGTTGAGGGAGGAACATTTATAATGGGGAGTAGACGTTATTATTCAGATGAAAAACCGGTGCATCAAGTTACAGTAGGAAGTATTTTGATCGGGAAATATCAAGTAACACAGCAATTGTGGGAAAGTGTCATGGGAAATAATCCTTCTCATTTCAAAGGTCAAAGAAGGCCAGCAGAAACGGTTTCATGGTTTGATGCTACTGAATTTTGTAACAAACTGAGCCAAAAAGAGGGATTAACTCCCTGCTACAGGAAGGGAATCAAAGCAAAAGAAGGTTTTATCAGTAGAATGGTAGGTTATCAAGCAGAAATTATCACCTGCGATTTTACTGCAAACGGCTACAGGTTGCCGACGGAAGTAGAGTGGGAGTTTGCTGCGAGGGGAGGTAACAAGAGTAAAAGATATGAATACAGCGGGAGTGATGATATAGATGCTGTTGCATGGTATGGTTATGAAATTCCAGGTAGAACCACACATAATGTCGGCACAAAACAACCAAATGAACTTGGGATACACGACATGAGCGGGAATGTATGGGAATGGTGTTGGGATTGGTATGGGGCTTATGGTTCAGGAAATCAGACGAACCCGAGGGGACCTTCAGCCGGTTCCGCTCGTGTGGGTCGTGGTGGCAGTTGGGTAGACCCTGTGGAGTGCTGCCATGTTGCTTACCGTGGCGACAACGACCCCTTTCGCAGGGACTACGATCTTGGCTTCCGGTTAGCGAGGACAAAGTGATAACCTTTTTACTTTTGAACAAGATGCTCATGATGGGAAAAGATGGTCACGATATGGTATCATGACGGTCCAAACCCAAAACCAACAGCCTGTCGGTTTTAACCACAGAGCACGAATCCTAATCTTATTCCCTCTTCAGACTGCAATTGGCCACTAGTGTCTCAATACGATAAGTTGTAGATTTGTGCTAGGAGGTTTCAATCATTCCTATGAATACATCAGCCATCAAGACTGCCCTAATTCACAATCCCGGTCTGTTAATCTATGTAGCGAGGGTTTTTATTTGAGTTGAATGAGCAAGACATACACTGCGAATAGTCAAGTTTTTAGCACGCAGATAAAACTTGCCGGAGGCGTCTCTTTGGGAAATTTTCGCTGAAGGGGGTCTGAATCAGGATTTTCACGATTAGAGGATTAACTGGATTATCAAGTAAATTATAATATCTAAAAAGGTGAGTTTGTGGGCACTAGGTTTGGGACTGGAATCGAAATGATAAATAAAATGGTAAAATTCAGTAAGTTAAAGCCATATAAATCTGGTTTTTATTGAAAAAATATTACCTAAACAATCTATGAAAAAAATAAACTCCTACGAAGTACTTGAACGGGTCGGCAAAGGTGGTATGGGCACAGTTTATAAAGTGCGACATACACTCAGGAATGAAATTCTTGCATTAAAACAACTCAATGATGACTCCCCCGAAATACAAAAACGATTCGAATATGAAGCTGTAGTTCTTTCGAAGCTTTCACACCCCAATATTGTTCAAGTCAGCGATTTCTTTTCTTTTGATAATGAACTCTTCATAGCGATGGAATTTGTGGAGGGAAAACCATTATCTGATATTATTGGAATAGAAGTGGGTCCTATTGTATCGGAAAAGGCCGTCCCTATATTTATACAAATCCTGCAAGGGATGTCCCATGCCCATCAAAATGGAATTGTACACCGTGATATAAAGCCTGCAAATATTTTAGTAAGAAGTGATGGTGTTGTTAAAATCACTGATTTTGGAATTGCAAAAGTTCTTGGTGCCACTATGGGAACAGCAGGAATGAAGATGGGAACCATTTACTATATGTCGCCTGAACAAATGGAAGGTGAAGAGATAGATGAAAGAAGTGACATTTACAGTCTGGGAATGACTTTCTACGAGATGCTTGCAGGCAGACTTCCGTTTAATTTCGCTAATACATCAAATCCGTTTGCGATCATGAAACAGGTACATGATGCAGAAATTCCTGATCCGAGAGAGTTTTATCCCCACATTCCAGAGAATGTGGTTAGTTCAGTTATGAAGTCCATTCAAAAAGATAAAAACAGAAGATTCCAGAGTATCGATGAATTTCTGCAATCTTTGGGAGGTAAAGCAGAGTTCATAGCAGCCGATAACTTAAATATCCCAAAAATTAAGATGTCAAATAACTTTCCTCCTGTGGGGATTGGAACGGAAATGGTTCTTGTTGAGGGAGCAACATTTACAATGGGAAGTGACACAGGAGGTCCGGATGAGAAACCAACGCATTGGGTGACAATTGACAGTTTCTTGATTGGGAAGTATGAGGTAACACAGGAATTGTGGGAAAGTGTCACAGGAATTAATCCATCAAACTTTAAAGGAACTAAAAGACCTGTCGAGAGAGTGAGTTGGCATGAAGTTGTAGAATTCTGTAACAAACTAAGTGAGATGGAGGGATTGCAGATAGCATATTCAAGCGATGGCTACATCACAACTTGTGATTTTAATGTAAACGGTTACCGTTTGCCAACAGAAGCAGAGTGGGAATATGCAGCAAAGGGTGGAAATAAAAGTATGGGTTACAAATACAGTGGAAGTTACGATATCGAAACAGTTGCGTGGTACTCAAGGAATTCAATCGAAAAAACTGAAGAAGTTGGAGCAAAGCAATCTAATGAATTGGGATTATACGACATGAGCGGAAATGTATGGGAGTGGTGTTGGGACTGGAACTCGGACTACAATTCAGGAAGTTATACTAACCCTTGGGGACCTGCCGAAGGCTCTGTTCGAGTGTATCGTGGTGGAGGTTGGGACGATTCAGCTGAGTACTGTCGCGTATCGTACCGTGGCTACGACTACCCTGACAGTAGGAGTTTCAATCGTGGTTTCCGTTTGGCGAGAACGAAAATTTAATTTCCAAACTTTTTTGCGCATTGAAAACGATTTTCACGATTCTAAAAGTTACTCACGATTTGTTATCTTGACAGTTAGGGCTGCAAACCAATAGCCTGTCGGTTTCAACCACAGGTCGAGAGCCCTAATTTTGTTCTGTTTGAGATGGCAGTTGCTACGAATATTTATCCCACTCAGCGGGAATTGTTGGAACTGTTGTTAAAATCCATCCGTAAAATCTGTGCTCAATCCGTGTCATCCGTGGAACTATCACTCTTACGGTTGATCGTTCTACTGACGGCAATCGGGACGATTACCACTCCTCACACTCACGGTTAAAATCAATCCGTAAAATCTGTGTGAATCTCCCAAAGGGATGCCTTCGGCACGTGTCATCCGTGGAACTATTAATCTTATGACAAGAACATCTTACCTAAAACTCCAGACTTACGCCAATGGAAGGTAATATTCCAATATTTCCGCCGCCGTCTTCTTTTTTGTCGCGTCTGTCCCATCTGTATGCAAAAACATTCTTTTTGTTGTAAACATTTTGCACATCTATATAGGTGATAAGCGTGACGGTTTCGAAGAACCATTTTTTGTCAACTCTGAGATCGAGGCTGTGTACATCGGGAAGTTTCCCGGTGTTGTATCTCGAAACAAGTTGGGAACCGTCAGATTCATAAGGTGTATAGGGTGCGCCTGATGCATAGCGGAATTTAAAGCTTGCTTCCCACGATTCGTTGAACTGATATCCTCCTGAAAGATTAAAAAGCCATTTTTGATTAAATTTACCCTGTCTCGGCACACCATCAAAAGCAGTGTTTTCAATCTCCGAGTAGGTAAGGCTCATTAAACCATAAAGTGGAATGGTCGAAAGCTTTTTCTGTGCGGAAAATTCGATTCCTTTTGCGATTCCACCACCAGCACTCGTTAGCGGTTCAAATCCAAAAGATTCAAAATTGTTATCAGATCCCTCAAAACCTGCCCCTGTATTTGACAATACCACATAAGGCCTGGTAAGACTTGCAGGATAGTTTTTGTAATCCTTGTAAAATCCTTCCAACTTCAAAATTGCATCTTCACTCACCCTGTGTTCAAGACTAAGCACATACTGATCAACTCTGATAGGTTTAAGGTCTTCATTTCTTGAGTCAGCTATCAACCAGATATACGAAGGTGTTTGATAATAAACTCCTGTTGAAAAGGAGACCCCTGTTTCAGGATTAAATTTATATTCTACTGAAAATCTTGGACTTAAACGGAGACCATCATTAATTCCACTAAAGTCATCAACACGAAATCCTGCATTAAAAAGAAGACCGGCTGAAAACCTGTGGGTTACATTGGTGAAAGCACTGTATTTAAAGAAATTTTTAGAAACATTTACCGAATCCACCGGCAACAACTCTCCAAAGGAAGTTCTGAACCGTGGCAGCTGAACATCATATTGAGTTGTGATGTATTCACCCTGAATTCCCGAAGTGAGTTCGGTAATTTTTGAGAATTGATGGAAAAACTCAAAACGAAGTTTGTTCTCAGCCTCTCTTGAAACATTTTTGAAGACAGGATTCAGTAGTGAATCGCTTTGGCGGGAATCATAATCGATGAAACTCCGTGATAATACAACTTTGTAATAACCTTTGTCCATCAGGTTGGTGAAGGTAAGCCCTGTTCCATACTGGGTCTGGTCACTACCAAGCACTCTTGAGTTATCATATCTCTGATCTTCGGTATCATTAAAAAACTTTACATTATCGAATGCACCAATAAAGAGATAAGACAACTTTTGGTTTTTGCCGAGGTTAAAATCAAACTTGGTTAAAACATCATAATACTCGGGGACAAACCCGAATCCGGCAGCTTTGAAGATAAAATCGAGATAACTTCTTCTGGCAGAAAAGATAAAATTTGATGATTCCGATAGAGGTCCTTCGAGGTTAAAACCAAACTGTGAGGCTGAAATTGTTGCTTTACCTCCAATTTTGTCACTTCTTCCATCCCTTAAATCAATTTTTAATACCGATGAAAGTTTATCACCATATAACGAAGAAAACCCGCCTGTTGAGAAGACTGATTCTTTAACAAAATCAAGATTCACAAATGAAAGTGGTCCACCTGTTGCTCCCTGTGAACCAAAATGGTTGATTGTTGGAAGTTTTATTCCATCAAGAATATAAAGGTTCTCGGAGGGTGCGCCACCTCGAACTACCAAATCGTTCCTTCCGGCTGATGCCTGTGCAACTCCGGGGAGAATGGAAAGTGCTCTTACAACATCCTCAAATCCGCCGGGTGCTCTTCTCAATTCTTCATAAGAAAAAGTTGTAGTTGAGTTTACATCAGTGGGTGGAGTATAAAAATAGTCTGAAGTAATGGTCACATCCTTAAGTTGGAGCGTCGTCTCTTGCAGTTCAAAAGTTATTTCAGCGGGTTTGTTATTGGTTACAAGCACATCAGCTCTGGTGATAGTGGCAAAACCTATTGCAGATACCCTGACCTGGTAAGTTCCGGGTTCAAGTCCTTCTATTGTGAATGTACCATCATCGAGTGTAGTAGCGCCTTTTTGTGTGGCAACTACAACGACAGTAGCGAATGGTACGGGTTGTTTTGTAGCAATATTAATTACTTTACCCGAAATCACACCGGAAAGTGGGGCGGACATCAACACGGGTGAAAGAATAAAAAGAATCAGCAGGGTTATTTTATTTTTTGTCATTGTATCCATAAGTTTAATTGATGTTGTAACTTGTAATTTTAATATTAAGTTCAAAACGGGGTAAAAAAATATCACTATATAAATGGAGTACCAATTTAGTCTTCCTTCTCACTTATTAGAATTATCAAAAGAGATGTTTCTATAAATTGGTAATCTCTTCTTCTAATTGTTGTTAATACATCTGTTTAAGTCACAAAATAGTTTGGCATAGTAGTTGAATGGAAGGGGACATATGGACTTAAACGGAAAGATCACATAAAATGGCTATAAAAGGCACAATAATTATTGATACAGAACTCTGTAAAGGTTGCGAGCTATGTGTTATGGCTTGCCCGCAGAAAGGATTGGTCCTTTCTGATAAAATTAATTTAAAAGGATACCGCGTCGTTGAATTGTATATGGATAACTGTACCGGTTGTGTGAACTGCGCACTGGTTTGTCCTGATTCGGCAATAACCGTTTATCGCGAGAAAAAAGCTAAAGCGGTTTAAAAAGAGAGACTACGATGGAGAAACAAGAATTAAAAGGAAAAGAAATAAAGTTGATGAAGGGAAACGAAGCATTGGCTGAAGCTGCTATTAGAGCCGGACTTGATGCATACTTTGGTTACCCTATCACCCCACAATCTGAAGTAATGGAATACCTTACCGAAAATATTCCCCTTCGCCGGGGGCTTGTCCTTCAGGCTGAAAGTGAAGTGGCATCAATCAATATGGTTTATGGAGCTGCCGGTGCTGGAGCAAGAGTTATGACTTCTTCCTCTTCACCCGGTATGAGCTTAATGCAAGAAGGTATATCATACATTGCATCTGCACAGTTGCCATGTTTATTGGTTAATGTTATGCGTGGTGGTCCCGGATTGGGCACCATTCAACCATCACAGGGAGATTATTTTCAGGCAGTAAAAGGTGGTGGCCACGGCGACTACAAACTTTTTACACTTGCCCCTTCAACCGTTCAGGAAATGGTTGATTTTGTTTTTGAAGGATTCAAAATGGCTGAAAAATACCGTGTACCTGCAATGATTCTTGCAGATGGTGCCTTGGGCCAGATGATGGAAAAAGTTGAATTACCCGCAGAGGGTCAGTTCCCTCATGTGATTCCAGAGTGGGCAACCACGGGTAAAAAAGAAGGAAGAAAACAGAATGTTATTACTTCTCTCTTCATTCAACCTGAAAAAATGGAACAGATAAATCTCGATCTCCAGGCTAAATATAAAAAAATGGAAGTAGAGGTTAAATCGGAATCAATCAATACGGAAGATGCGGATCTTATCCTCGTGGCTTTTGGACTGGTAGCAAGAATTTGTATGAAAGCAGCCGAACTTGCCCGTGAAAAGGGAATTAAAGTGGGTGTTATCAGACCCATCACTCTTTTCCCGTTCCCAACAGAGGTCCTTAATACCACTGCCGACCGTGTAAAAAAATTCCTCGTTGTTGAAATGAATGCCGGTCAGATGGTCGAAGATGTTCGACTCTCAATAAACGGTAAAGCTGATGTTCAATTCTACGGAAGAATGGGTGGTATGATCCCTGATCCGGAAGAAATTTTAACAAAACTTGAATCAATGATGAAATAACGGGAGATAAACGATGGAACAATTTTTAATTAACCCCGATTGTATGGTTTATGATAACCATCCCGTTACTCTTACAGGTGAACCTTTTCACTATTGCCCCGGATGTGGACATGGTGTCATCCATAAAGTACTTATGGAAGTGGTTCGTGATCTTGGTATCCAGGAAGAAGTAATTGGTGTGGCTCCCGTTGGTTGTTCAGTTTTTGCTTATCACTATATGAATGTTGATATGCAGGAAGCAGCTCACGGAAGAGCAAGTGCAGTTGCCACAGCAATCAAAAGAGTAAGACCTCAAAATTATGTTTTCTCCTATCAGGGAGATGGTGATCTTGCTGCCATTGGTACCGCAGAAACTATCCACACAGTAAACCGTGGTGAAAACATCCTGATGGTATTTGTAAATAACGCAATCTATGGAATGACGGGCGGCCAGATGGCTCCCACTTCACTTATCGGAATGAAAACTGCTACTTCTCCTTATGGAAGAGATGCCGCTTCCATGGGTAACCCCATAAAGATTACTGAACTGCTCGCACAATTGCCGGGGGCATATTATGTTGCTCGCCACGCAGTGCACACTCCAAATGCAGTTCGTAAATTAACAAAAGCATTTAAAAATGCGTTTGAATATCAGAAATTAAACCGGGGCACCTGCTTCATCGAAGTGGTCTCAAATTGCCCCTCAGGGTGGAAGATGAGTCCTGTTCAGTCGATCGACTGGATTGAAAAGAACATGCTCCCCATGTTCCCACTCGGCGACATCAAGGTTCCCGATCCAAAAACCGGCAACCCTGTCATGGTTAAAAATAATTAAGGTTTAGGAATAGATATGAAAACAGAAGAGATCATTATTGCCGGATTTGGTGGTCAGGGAGTCCTTTCCATGGGACAAATGCTCGCCTACTCCGCTCTTATAGATAATAAAGAAACCAGTTGGATGCCATCTTATGGCCCCGAAATGCGTGGTGGAACTGCAAATTGTGTGGTAATCGTTTCAGACAGCAGAATCAGCTCACCACTCGTAAGTAAGTATGACACCGCTATAATCCTTAACCAGCCTTCCATGGAGAAATTCGAAAAGGCAGTTAAACCGGGCGGTTCCCTCTTTTATGAGGAATCCACTATAATTCAACCTCCCATGAGGACAGATATTAACATCTACAGAATAAGTGCCCTCAGGGAAGCCGAAAGGCTAAACAAAAAGCAAGTGGCCAATATGGTTATGCTCGGAGCATTTCTTGAAGTGAAGCCGATAGTTCAGTTTGAAAGTATCCTGGCTGCTTTAAAGAAAGTTCTTCCCGAGAGGCATCATCATCTCATCCCAATCAACGAACAGGCATTGTTAAAGGGGAAAGAGATAATTTCTGAGTACTTAAAAGAACCGGTTTAAACAGCAAGGCAGGTATTAAAATGACCGATAAAGACTTCAATTGCAATAAAATCTGTAAAAACTCATGTGCATCCCTTCAGGAAGCACTTCGTAAAGAGACCAGTATTGTGCATTTTTATGAAAACATGATGGAAGATTGCAATTCTCCCGAAATCAAAAGTTTCCTTACGGATATTATTGAATCAAGGAGACCTGAAATGTTAAAAATAATTCAGAAACTCAATGAGATCCATGCCCGCTCACAAATTGTAGATGGGGTAATATCGAGTTTTAATCCTGAAGCTTGACAGCTGTTAGTTGTATTGTTTTTAGCCGTTCACTCTAAAGGTTGAACGGCTTTTTTTTGCAAAATCTGTGTGTATCAGCTTCTAATAAACCTAAACCTATTTCTGTAGGATCATTTTTTTAATCTCTCTTCTCCCATTAATATTCAATTCATAAAAATAAATTCCACTGGGAAGGTTCTCAGCGGTAAAACGAATTTGATGTTCTCCGGTTGTCATTTCACCATTGTACAAAATCTCCTTTACACTCCCCAGGATATCAAAAACTTTCACAGAAACTTTCGATGTTTGTGAGGAATTACCATTATAAGGTACCGAAAAAGAGATCAAAGTTTCTGAATTGAAAGGGTTGGGATAATTTTGTGAAAGATGAAAATTGATAACTTTCTTCTCTTCAGAGTTAATACCATGTGGAGGATATCTTGCTGTAAAATATACACCCCCTGCTGGTCTGATGGCTGATTGAGGGATAATTGCTTGATCCACCGCTTTGATTCTATATTTAAAAAGATACCCTTTCCTCATCAGGGAATCATTTACATTGAATTTAAGATAACATGTGAAAGAACCGGGCTCGTAATAAATTGGATGAGATACCGGCATAATTGTATCAAGAGTAGGACCAACATAAAAGCCTTGTAGTTCAATATGATCGATGAAATTAAAGGATGAATAAGGAGTTATAGAACTGTAGGGGTGTGTTACCTCCACGGGTATATTAAAATAAGATGTATCTAAAATATATGGAGGATTATAGTCGATTACCGGTTTTTTGCTCGGATCGAAATAAAGGGTTACCCCAACTGAATCATAGATTATTGCCTGATTAACATACACCACTATATATGGCCAGGGCCATCCATATGGTTCATGGAAAAAAGTATATCCGATTCCCTTTGCAAATCCATAGTCATATACTGCTGAATATGTTTGTTCGGTAAATGTATTGCCCCAACCGGTAAAAGTTTCATATTCTATAAGATAATTGGTCATTCCACGCTCGAAGAGGCAATAAATATTTTGAATTGAACTGTCTTCAGCCACAAAATCCAGCGCCACCTGACCACCTGAGATGTAAACTTTTTGTGTTCTGGGGTCATAATGGATCAATTGAGAGCTACCCGGAAAATATGAGTAACTGTGAAATTCTTTGCCGTTTATGATTTGTTCGGAGACGAATTTATTTTTATATATAATTGGGTGTCCCGGGGGTCCATTTACGTGTTCCCAATAGTATTGCCACTGGTTTCTTTTATCCCAGGGGAAATAAGATGTATCGCCAAGAAAAGTTGATGGATTTGATGGAAGTTTTGAGCTGTCGAGAATTATATATTCTCTTACGAGGGAGGAAAGCCCGGAATTGTTCAAAAACTGGGCATTAATAACCACATTATAAAAAATAAAAATCAGTGAAACTAATTGTATCAACCCGGTCAACGATTTGGATTGGTATCGCATAAATACTCCAAAAGTTATCTGCCTAAAATAGTGATAAAATCAAACAAAGAAAAACAATTAGCGTCCCGTTGAATGAATAAAAAATATAAAGTACTTTGACAATTCATTTATTATGTTATAATTCACTTCTATACAAAAAATATTTTGTGAGGATTACCATGAGAAATGTAAACCATAAAATAAGTTATGCACTTTTCATAATTTTGGTTTTTTCTGCACCGGTTATGTCGCAGATGACTCCTTGGACACCTGTAGATACGATGCAAAATACATTCAGCACTGCGTCCCCAAATCTGGGTCCCATAGCCAGCAGCTATTATTCACCTTTAGTGATGATTCTACATCGTGGAAATTCCAGTTATGCATCCGGAAGTGCGCTGGTTTATAACTTATCCACGGATAATGGGAATAGCTGGAGCAGGAAACTCCCGCCAATAAATACACAAGCCGGATTTGGTGCGAGGTACCCGACTTTGGCGCTTAAATTGGATTCGGGTCAGGCTTTGCAAAATGCCAAGGCTTTTTCCACTTTTGGTCACCTCTCAGCCATACCCGAAATAGATCAGGGGGCGGCACTGGTGTCTGATATTTTTAACGCCACTTCCACTTCCATAACCTTTAATCAGATGACAGGTTCTCAATCGGGACAAATATGTTGGGCAAGTGACACAGAGAATCGTTTTTTCTGGGTTGGTCAAAATCCTGCGGGTGGGAACTATACTCTGTTCAGAACTTCTGATCTTGTTAATATTGAGTCATTTCCAATGATAAATTCAGCCGATATTGCGGGAGCTTTTATTCCACTGCAAGGTGATTCATACAATGGTAAACTATATTTTGGATTTATTGCTGCCAAACCCGGAAGCGGAACCCAATTGGTCTATATGCCGGCATATGTAACTTCCACAGATAATGGAGCCACCTGGTCACCCGTAAATTGGGTGGATTTTAGACAGGCTGTTGGCGCAACCCGATTTGACAGGTTATGGGACTATAAACCCAACGATCAATTCCTTCAGTTACAAGGTGATATGGCAGTTGGATTCGACGGAAGAGTACATTTTGCTCTTGGGCTCCAGGATACCAACATGACCACAGGTCAAAATCGAAATGTAATAGCTGAAATTTTGCAAACAGGAAGTTACTGGTCGGCAGCGATGGTAGCTGAAAATTTAAGTGATATTACCTGGTCAAAACTTGATGGTCCTGCCCTTGGGCAGATGGGTTACAGTGTAAATATTGCTGCGGGAAGGTCCATTGGAGTTTATGCGGTTTCCTTTGTACATCCACCATTAAACAATCCGCTTGATTCACTTTGTGATGTTTATGTCGCTACCAGAACTGAAGGAACTTACTATTTTTATCCTTTCAACTTAACAGAGACTCCGGGTAAAAATGAAAACAGCCATCATATGAGTCCCCGAATTTCATTCAATTCAAGCAATATAGAGTATTATGCAAGAATCATGTATAATTATCCTGCGGGGTATGAAGGTCATTTCCCAAATAATGGCGGTTATGATTCTCAAGCAAGTACAATTTATTTTACTAATTTTACTATCCCCATTCCACTCAGTCCGGTAGAATTTACTTCATTTACTGCAAGAGGCAGCATTAGAGGTGTTGTTCTTGAATGGGTAACAGCGACCGAGAAAAACAATTATATCTTCACAATTGAAAAAAACAGTGGTGAAGGTTTTTATGCCATTGGCACTGTTAACGGAGCCGGCACTTCAACACAATTTATGTCATACAATTTTACCGACAATACACCTGTTCCTGGGGCACTCTACAGAATAAAACAAACCGACTACGATGGTTCGTTTGCTTATTCACAAGAGATTGAAACCCCGGCAGATTATCTTTATGATTTTAGGCTTGAGCAGAATTATCCAAATCCATTTAACCCTTCAACCATCATCCGGTTCTCATTACCCGTTGCAGGGGCAACAACTTTGGATATTTATAACTCACTTGGTGAAAAGGTTGTGACACTCTTGAACAAAGAATTACCCGCCGGTGAACACCAGATAAATTTTGAAGCCGGAAATCTTTCAGGAGGCGTATATTTTTGTCAACTTCGCTCAGGAACTAAACAACAAATGGTGAAGATGTTGTTGTTGAAATGAGATTTGTTTTATTTTCTGAATAAATATTGAGTCAATTGGTTGTTATTCAAAACTGACTGTTGTTTATATCAAAACTAACAACAGTCAGTTTTTTTAATTTTAAGCCATTTATTAGGAGTAGTCTTTTCACAAAATCGAGTTCAAATCAAAATGAGGAGTTACAGATTTCGAAGTGGCCCAAGAAAACCTTATATTTGATTCCAATCTTTTTCAATTCCTAAAAAAACAAACCCACACAAAATGCTTGGAAAACTAATTCTTGAAGATGGCAGCGAATACAGCGGCACTGTGTTTGGTGCAGCCCGTTCATCCGCCGGTGAAACTGTATTCAGCACCGCTGTAACCGGTTATACCGAAAGTCTATCTGACCCCTCTTATTCAGGTCAGATATTAACCCTCACCTTTCCGTTGGTTGGAAATTACGGGATACCCGGCAAGGCACGGGATGAAAATATCGCAAAATATTTTGAATCCGATAAGGTGCAAGCTGCGGGACTCATAGTGAACAACTACTCGCCAGAGTATAGCCATTGGAATGCAGAGAGGAGTCTTTCAGACTGGTTGGAAGAGTATGGTGTTCCCGGTTTAACGGGAATAGACACCCGTGCATTAACCCAAAAACTCAGAGAAAAAGGCTCACTTCTCGGGAAAATTGTAATAGATGAAGATATTCCTTTTTTTGATCCTGATAAACACGACCTTTTACAGAAGGTGACGATTGAAAAAATTGACGAATTGGGTAACGGCAAGTATAAGATTATGTTGGTTGATTGTGGGAGTAAAACCAATATTATAAGGTGTTTAATGAGTCGGGATGCCACTGTTATCAGGGTTCCATGGAACCATGATTTTTCAACAGAAGAATATGACGGACTTTTTATTTCAAATGGACCGGGGAATCCCAAAAGAGCAGAAATCATAATCGAAAATCTCAAAAAGGCATTTCAAAAAGAGAAACCAATTATGGGGATTTGTCTCGGTCATCAGCTAATGTCTCTTGCATCCGGAGCGGACACCTTAAAAATGAAATATGGCCACAGAAGCCACAATCAACCTGTCCTGCTTTACAACACTGATCGCGCTTTTATAACTTCACAAAATCACGGGTATGTGGTGGATAACCCCACAATACCCTCTGAGTGGGGACACTATTTTGTGAATCTTAATGACGGAACCAACGAAGGAATTCGCCATAAATCTCTCCCGTACTTCTCGGTTCAATTCCATCCTGAAGCTTCAAGTGGACCAACCGACACAGAATTTCTCTTTGATGAATTTATGAATATGGTGAAAAGAGGGAGTAAATGATGAACCCAAGAGTGAAAAAACTGAATAAAGTTGTGATCATTGGCTCCGGTGCACTAAAAATTGGTGAGGCCGGGGAATTCGATTATAGTGGTTCACAGGCACTGAAAGCACTCCGTGAAGAGGGTGTAAAAACCGTTTTGTTGAATCCAAACATTGCAACTGTTCAAACCTCGGAAGACCTTGCTGACAGAGTCTATTTTCTACCCGTTACTCCCTGGTTTGTTGAAGAAATTATTAAAAAAGAGAAACCTGATGGAATATTACTTTCATTTGGTGGGCAGACTGCACTTAACTGTGGGGTTGAACTCTATAGAGCAGGTACTTTGGCGAAATATGGTGTTGAGGTGTTGGGGACTCCTGTTGATGCGATAATTGAGACCGAGGATAGAGAACTTTTTGCCAGAAAACTTGAATCCGTCAGTATCAAAACACCAAAAAGTTTTGCTGTTACTTCGGTGGATGATGCGGTAAAAGCGGCTGAAACAATTGGTTATCCTTTAATCATAAGGGCAGCTTACACACTGGGTGGTCAGGGAAGTGGATTCTGCCACGATCTCGATTCCCTAAAGGAAATGGCGGATTTGGCCTTTTCCTACTCTGATCAGATTCTTGTTGAAGAGTCGTTAAAAGGATGGAAAGAGGTTGAATATGAAGTGGTTCGTGACAGATACGACAATTGTATCACGGTTTGCAACATGGAGAATTTTGATCCACTCGGAATACATACAGGTGAAAGTATTGTAGTTGCACCTTCGCAAACTCTCTCAAACGATGATTATCAGCTTTTACGGAATATTTCGATAAAACTTATCAGGCACATTGGAATAGTTGGCGAGTGTAATGTGCAATTTGCCCTTGATCCCAAATCACAGGATTACAGGGTCATAGAAGTGAATGCACGGTTAAGTCGCTCTTCAGCTTTGGCGTCAAAAGCAACGGGGTATCCTCTTGCTTTTGTTGCGGCAAAACTTGCTTTGGGATACGGACTTCATGAATTAAAAAACAATGTTACCAAAGTAACTTCGGCACTTTTTGAACCGGCACTCGACTATATTGTGGTCAAAATTCCCCGTTGGGATTTAGACAAGTTTTCGGGAGTATCGAAAAAAATTGGAAGTTCCATGAAAAGTGTCGGGGAGGTCATGGCAATTGGTAGAACTTTCGAAGAGGCGATACAAAAGGGATTGCGGATGATACGTCAGGCGCGGCATGGGTTTGTGGGGACCAGAGAAGCTCCTGTTGCCGATTTAAAAGCACAACTTCAAGAACCTACAGACAAAAGAATATTTTATATTGCAGAGGCATTTGAAGAGGGCATGTCGGTTGAAGAAATCCATTCATTAACAAAAATCGACAATTGGTTTCTTGGGAAACTAAAAAACATTTTTGATCTTAAAAACGAGCTCCTGAAGTTTGATACACTGCCAAAATTGTCCAATGAACTTCTCGCAAAAGCCAAACGGTATGGATTCAGCGATTTCCAGATCGCAAGATTTGTATTAAAATCAGTTGACCGATTGATTGAAGAAGATATAATGTTGGTTCGGAATGAGAGAAAACTGCGCGGAATTCTTCCCGTGGTTAAACAAATTGACACTTTAGCAGCGGAATATCCTGCCCAAACAAATTATCTTTATCTTACATATTCCGGAACCGATCATGATATTAATTATGAAAATGATCAAAAAAGTGTAATTGTGCTTGGTTCGGGAGCTTACAGAATCGGGAGTTCTGTGGAATTTGACTGGTGTTCTGTCTCTGCACTCACAACTGTCAGGAATGAGGGATTCAGGGCGATAATGATAAACTATAACCCTGAGACCGTAAGTACCGATTATGATATCTGCGACCGGCTCTACTTTGATGAACTTTCATTTGAACGGGTAATGGACATAATCGATCTCGAATGTCCATTTGGAGTGATAGTAAATTCGGGAGGGCAGATTCCAAACGGGCTTGCGACCAGACTAAACGATCAAAATGTTCCAATTCTTGGGACTTCAGCAGAGTCGATTGACCGTTCTGAAAATCGACATAAATTTTCAGAGATGCTCGATCAACTTGGGATAGACCAGCCTCGGTGGAAAGAGCTTACATCGATCGATGATATCGTTCAGTTTGCAGATACAACCGGGTTTCCACTTCTTATCCGACCATCTTATGTGCTTGCCGGTTCAGCAATGAATGTGGTTTCCAACAGGGAAGACCTGGAATATTTCTTAAAAGAAGCGGCGACCGTTTCAAAACAATATCCTGTTGTGGTCTCAGAATTTATCGAAAACGCAAAAGAAATCGAGTTTGATGCTGTTGCGAACCATGGCGAAATTGTGGTTTATACTGTTTCTGAACATGTTGAGTTTGCCGGTGTACACTCAGGTGATTCAACAATTATTTTCCCGCCACAAAAAATTTATGTGGAAACCAGCCGTTTGATAAAAAAAACTGCCCAAAGGATTGCGAGGGAGTTAAATATCACAGGTCCCTTTAACATCCAGTTTATTGCACGGGATAACTATATTAAAGTTATTGAGTGTAACCTGAGGGCATCAAGGTCTTTTCCTTTTGTATCAAAAGTGCTAAAGGTAAATCTGATCGAGTTGGCGACAAAAGCTGCTTTGGGGCTGCCTGTTACAAAACCTTCCAAATCGGCGTTTGATCTTGAATATATCGGAGTGAAAGCTTCCCAGTTTTCATTCCACAGGTTGAGTGGTGCAGACCCGGTTTTGGGTGTTGACATGACCTCGACCGGGGAAGTTGGGTGTATCGGTGACGATTTTTATGAGGCACTGCTAAAAGCGATGTTATCTGTTGGTTATCGTTTACCGGTTAGAAGGATTTTTCTCTCAACCGGTCCTTTGCGTGATAAAGTTGAATTGCTTGAACCATGCAGATTGCTCGCATCGGGTGGTGTAGAGCTGTTTGCAACCGCGGGGACAGCAAAATTTCTTCATGATCACAACATTGAATGTACAACTGTTTCATGGCCCGATGAAGAGTCTCATCCCAATTCTCTTGATATGATTCGGGAGAAAAAGTTTGATCTCATCGTCAACATTCCGAAGAATAATTCGAGGGATGAACTCAATAACGATTACACAATCAGGCGAAGTGCGGTTGATTATAATATCCCTCTCATCACAAATGCAAGACTTGCATCAGCATTTATTGAAGCCATGAACAGATATACAATTGATCAAATTGCAATAACGGGATGGGACGAGTATAAATCGTAAAAATAAAAGTTCTGATTTGGAACAAGTGGCCAAATAAATTGTTTAATTAAAGAAGTAAATTTTTAATCATCAAAATAAAATAATCTGAGGCAAAAATGTCTAAAGTAAGTAGAACAGCTCTTGCTGTTTTCTTCAGTATCGTCTCCATAATCGGAATTTCAGCCCAATCAAATGTAGATTTCACTCTCAAAGGTAAACTCCTTGGAAGTGATGGTAAACCAATGCCAAAATCGGAAATTTATATCTTCGCAGATGCGGTGTCCTATTTTGCATCAACTGTTCCTGCTGCCGTTAAAGATGACGGTTCATTCGAATTAAAATTCAAAACTCCCGGAAGTTATTCAGTGGCTTTTTGTGGTCTCGGGCACACGATGTATATGGCTACTCTACCCGTATTTGATGTTAAAGGGGTTACTGAAGTTGAGGTAAAACTTTCTGTTCCCAAAACACAGCTATTCCCTAACACACTGGGATTTAAATCCAATGCAGGGGTCGATTTCTTTCTTCCTGATTTTGTTAAAAAGGGAAGTGACGGTAAATATACTTTCACTGTTAATAAAAAAATCGATACACTTCTGGTGCAACTTACGGGAAGGGCATACTCAACACCTGCGGGATTTGAATATCCGGGTGCCAAATATGTACCCGACAGTCTTGGTGGATATCACACAGCCTTCTACAATGTAAAACCGGGATTTTCGATAATCATAGATCCAACTACACTTCCAAAAACAGTTGGTAACAATACTGAATCAATCACTTTTCTGAGTGATCCTGTTAATATCAAAGAAGTTTATGAAGCGTCCGAAAGACCAAACAAAAATTTTGAAGAAACGAATCTCAAAACATTCAACTATTTCAAAGATCTCTTCAAGAATGGTAAATCAAAAGCCGCAAGAGATATTGCCGCCGTGCAACTCTTCACTTACCATGTCACTGCAGAATACCCAAGTGTTGAAAACATTGAAGAAGTGATAAATGCCATAACTGCTGATAATATTGGATGGAGCAGAAACTTCTATAGTTTAATTGAAATTGTTGAACGCAAACCAGTCTCTGAACAGTCTAAATTTATTTCTGATATTTTTGAGAGCTCCACAAGTGTTGATCTAAAAATGTATGTCCTTTATTATTTAAAGGGTAAACCAAACATGGTATCAGAAGAAAAATATGCCGAGCTTTTTGCCGCATATAAAAAAGTTGCAACCGATGAAAAATATGGTTACTCTTTAACTGATCTAAAACCGGCAGTGCCACTCAGTGAACAAAAGGTGGAGGATTTTACAGTAAAACTGATCGATGGAAAAGATTTCTCTCCCAAACAACTTGAGGGAAAATATTACTTGATCGATTTCTGGGGAACATGGTGTATGCCGTGTATCGAAGAGATTCCAAGTATCGAAAAAGCTTATGCAAAATTCAGCTCCAAAGGATTTGAGATCATAAGTCTTGGTTTTAACTCTCCTGAGGAAGATTTCAAAAATCAGAGGAAAAAAACTCCTATGCCATGGTTACATGCATTGTTAAATGATGTTGATGCTGAAACTCTTGCAAACCTTTATAATGTTCAATACATCCCTAAAATGCTTCTTGTTGGTCCCGATGGAAAGATCATTGCCAATGAAGAAACACTCAGAGATGGTGGATTGGAAAAGAAACTTGAGGAAATCTTCAAGTAACATTTATTTTTTTGGTTACACATGTTTCAGCATGTGTAACCAATTCCTCTGCAATGCCATAATAAAATTCGTAAAAAATGAGTAAATTTAGGGTTGTAATTATAAAAAGTGGACAAAATGAAAGAAGTGGATCAGTTATATAAAATAAGACATTCGTTGGCGCACATTATGGCGCAGGCGGTTCTTGAACATTATCCCAAAGCCAAAATGGGTTTTGGCCCCCCGGTTGACAACGGTTTCTATTATGATTTTGATTTTGGTACCGAGAAAATATCTTCTGAAGATTTTAAGAAGATCGAAAAATCGATGTACAAAATCATCAATCAAAAACAGGAATTCAACATATATTACAAACCTCTGGATGAAGCGATAGAGCTTCTTGCAGGCATGGATCAATCTTATAAGGTTGAATATGCAAAGGAACTTGTTGAAACGGGTCAAGCTGAGGATCAAGGATTAAGTTTTTATGTTAACGGTACATTTACTGACATGTGTGAAGGTCCACACATCGCCAACACCGGTGAAATACCTCAAAAATGTTTTAAATTAGACAGGATTTCCGGTAGCTATTGGCGTGGTGATGAGAAAAAACCTATGCTCACCAGAATTTATGGTCTTGCTTTTGAGAATGAAGAAGAGCTTAAAGACTACATCAGAAGGCGAGAACTTGCGATGCAGAGGGACCACAGGAAACTTGGTGCCGAGCTCGAAATATTCCTTATTGATGAAGAAGTTGGAACCGGTCTTCCTCTTTGGCTCCCAAATGGAGCAGTTATCAGAGCAGAACTTGAAGCATGGGCAAAAGAAGTGGAATTTAAAGCCGGTTATCACCATGTTTCAACTCCATCCCTAAGCAAATCTACTTTGTATCTTAGATCCGGGCATCTTCCTTATTATGCTGAATCGATGTTCCCTCCAATGGTACTGGATGAGAATACTGAATACTATTTAAGGCCGATGAACTGTCCTCATCACCATAAAATTTATGGTTTTAGACCCAGAAGTTACAGAGAACTTCCTTATCGTCTCGCTGAATATGGTGATATGTTCCGCTACGAAAAACACGGTTCTCTCTCCGGATTACTCCGTGTTAGAGCCATGTGCCTCAATGATGCTCATATCTATTGTGAATATGACCAGGTGAAAGAGGAATTTGCAAAGGTTATGGACCTCTACAAATATTATTATGATTACCTAAGACTTGGAAATTTCAGAGTAAGACTCTCCCTGCATGATTCGGAAAGTGACAAATATGTTAAGGATGAAGAGGAATGGCAGTTTAGCGAGGATATCGTAAGAGAAATTCTTAATGAAAACAAAATCGACTTTATTGAAGAACGTGGCGAAGCTGCTTTCTACGGTCCTAAAGTTGACATCCAGATTAAAAACCTGCTTGGCAGAGAAGAAACCGTTTCAACCTGTCAACTCGATTTTGTTATGGCAAAAAGATTTGATCTTTGGTATTCTGCCAAAGATGGAACAATGAAACAGCCTTACATCCTTCACAGAGCCCCTCTTTCAACACATGAAAGAATGATTTCATTCCTGATTGAGTTCTGGGGTGGAGCGTTCCCAACTTGGATGGCTCCAAATCAGGTAATGCTGATACCCGTGAACGAGGGTGTTGTTGACTATGCAATGGATATGAAACATAAGATGACCGAACTGGGAATCAGATGTGACATCGATGTTTCTGATGATTCGTTCAATAAAAAAATCCGTAAAGCAGTAACAAAAAAGACTCCAAATATGTGGATCATCGGTGATAATGAAAAAGCCGAAGGTACAATAACATGGAGAAGATATTGTGTGCAGGATCAGATTAAGATGTCATCAGATGCAGCAATCGACAAAATTGTCCATCTGCGAACAAACAGAGTCATGGACAACTTCCCTGATGTTCAAATCTAAAATCTGATATTTCAGTTCATATTTACTAAATGTGAATATGAATCTGTAAATCACCCTGAAGACTTTTAGGGGTTATCAAAAGAAATTTGTTTCTTGAGATAACCCCTTTTTTTGTAACATTTTTAAGTTTGAATAGTATAAATTGCAGTTTAAGTTTTTTCACCAGGAGTATTAATGCATAAATTGATGTTCTTTCTTATCATCCTTGTTTTTACAGCGTTCTCTCAAGGAATTGACCAAAAACCACACCACGACAAAAAAGAGAAACCGATGGAAAAACAACCGGATGTTGTTCTAAAAAATGCACCATTGGTAAGTCCCTTAACAATCGATTTTCAGATAGAATTAGGTTCAAAAAACAAGGCTCTGAAGAAAATTGGAGAGATTATCCAAAGAGGCAAAGATCAAAATGATGTAAAAGCTCTTCTTTCAGCGGCGGTTATTTTATTTTTGGAAGAGTCAAATTCGGGCAAAAAGGCAAGAATTACCGGAAAAGATATCCTCATAATGGCTACCGAAATAGCTGTTCAGATGAAAAATGCCAAAGACATTAACGCCTGTGCTCTGTTTTGGGAAGATAAACTTTTCGGTAATGATCCTGCAAAAGCTAAAGAAATTCTAAAGTAATTTTTATCAATCAAATAATTGAAAATTCTCAAAAACCGGGTGGTTTCTTTGCAGATATCCGATGGTATCGTATAGTTTATGGCAAAATCATCCGATGGTATCGTATAAAAAGCTTGTAAATCATCCGATGGTATCGTATATTTGGGGAGAGGAGATTTTAAAATGGAACAACTGTTTTACAGATACAATCCCTGGTGGGATGGTGAGTATAAACTCGAACACTTATTTCCGAGGCTTCAAACCCTTGAGAAGTTGGAAAAAAGTGTTGATATTACCGAAGTAACATTTATTAGCGGATTGAGGAGAGTTGGAAAAACAACACTTCTTAGAATGTTAATAAAATCATTGATTGATGAAAGGGGAATTGACGCTTTATCCATCTTTTATCTTTCTCTCGATGACTACCTGTTACTGGACAAAAATATCCCTGAACTCATCGATGAATATCGAAAGATAACAAAGAAAAAGTTTGAAGAGAAGATTTATCTCTTTTTTGATGAAGTTACTTACTGTCCGGATTATGAAATTCAATTAAAAAATATTTTCGATTCTCAGAATGTAAAAATATTCGCTTCATCCTCCAGCGCCTCACTACTCCGAGACAAAAAACCATATCTGACGGGCAGAAACAGAATTTTGGAAGTTGATCCACTGACATTTGAGGAGTACATGATCTTCAAAGGGATTGAACTAAAACAGGCGGACACACACCTTACTGATGTTTATTTTGAGGAGTATTTGAAGTCGGGTGGTATTCCCGAATTCGTAAAAACGGGGGATTTTGAATATCTGAAAAATCTGGTTGATGATATTATCATGAAAGACATATCGGCACTTCACAATATTAAAAACACTTCCTCTCTTAAAGAGATGTATTTACTTCTGATGGAAAGATCAGGGAAAAGTATCAGCCTTAACAAGGTAGCTAATATACTCGGACTCTCTCCGGATACTGTCAAGAGGTTTTTAACATATTTTGAAGAGGCATTTCTGATCTCCGCGATTTCGAAATGTGGAAAGACAAATCAGTCAATTCTCTCTCTCAAAAAGATATACTCGGTGGATTTGGGTTTAAGAAACCTGTTTACAGGTTTCAGAGATAAAGGAAGTCTTTTCGAGAATTATGTGTTTAATAAAATCAAAAAATTCAATCCATGTTATTATGCGGTGGATGGATATGAAATTGACTTTCTGATTGACAAAAAAGTCCTGATAGAATCGAAATATCATTCGGAACTTGAAGGTAAACAGCTTGAACTTTTTAATAATTCTGACTTTAAACACAAATATCTCATCACTTCGCAGAGGGAACTCAAAACCCTGATGGCTGATTTAACAAACATCATAAGGTAAGATATGAAGATAGAAGAAATTTTGTTTAAATTAGCGGATTAGCATATCAAAAAATCGGAGAGACTCTAAAATGAAGAAAATATTTTTAGTATTGGCATTGTTTCTCACATTGAGCGCCATCTCTTTTGCTCAGGAGAAACCCGTCGAGAAGGAACAAATGAAACAATGGTTCTTTGTCATGCTTACGAGAGGGGAAAACCGCACCCAGGATTCAGTTGAAACGGCAAAACTGATGGAAGGGCACATGGCGAATATAAACAAAATGGCAGAGCTCGGAGTCTTAAGGATTGCTGGACCTTTTATTGATGACGGGAACTGGCGTGGAATTTTTATCATGGACTGCAAGACGATTGAGGAAGCTGAAAGCTACGTAAAACAGGATCCTGCCATTATTGCAGGCAGACTAGCATACGAAATTCACCCATGGTATGGACCTGCCACAATCAAAACCAATTGGGATAAGGAATGAAAAGTTATTTTGGATATGTTCTTTTTGCGGAGCACCTCGCTGATATTGCCGGGGCAACCATAGAGCGATATTTTAGAGGCGACATCCGCGCGGAATATAAAAACTCACCTTCACCAATCGTTACCATTGCCGATAAGGAAGTGGAAGAGAAATTGCGTGAAGAGATAGAATTTGAAGACTCGGAATCAGGAATTATTGGAGAAGAGTTTGGAGAGAGAAAATCTAAAAACGGTTACACCTGGGTTATCGATCCAATTGATGGTACAATAGCTTTCAGTTGCGGAAAACCGGTTTTTGCAACACTTATTGCATTAATGAATGACGGTATTCCTTTGATTGGGATCATAGACCAACCTATCACCAGAGAGAGATGGATTGGAGTGTTAGGGAACACAACCATGCTCAATGAGGAACCAATAAAATCATCAACTCAAACGGAACTTTCAAAAGCCAAACTGAGCACTACTTCTCCGGGAATGTTTAACGACCCAATATCTGCGAAAGTATTCAGCGAATTGCAGAAAAAAGTACACATCACAAGTTTTGGAGGAGATGCTTACCAGTTTGGTCTCTGTGCATCAGGGCATATAGATATCATCCTTGAAAGGGGACTAAATCTATACGACTGGGCAGCACTTGTTCCCGTACTTAAAGGTTCAGGAGCCATTATTACCGATTGGAACGGTGCAGAATTAAACCTCAACTCAAAAGGGGATGTTTTGGTCACTGGAAATCAAAATCTTCATGACCAGGTCCTTGACCTAATTCGTCAAGCTGCTCTGTAAGTCTGCAATTCAGATCCATCAAGATCAAGAACTGTGATGTAAACCGGAATTTTCCTGACTGCAAGTTGGTTAGCTTTCATCGCCAACTGGGCGAGTCCACTGCAACATGGCACTTTCATGATGACAACATTCATCGAATTGAGATTTGAATAGTCGATCATATCAACCAGTTTTTCGAGATAAGCTTCTTTATTCGTATCCAGTTTGGGGCAGGCAATTGCCATGACTTTTCCCGAAAGATATTTTTGATGGAAAGCTGTTGAAACAAATCCGGCACAATCAGCAGCGAGCAGAAGGTCGGCATTCCTGAAAAATCCTGCTTGAGGATTTAAGAGATGTAATTGAATTGGCCAGTGTGTTAATTCACTTGGCTGCTCATCACCAACATACTCCATCCTTTTCCCGGGCTCAGATTTTTTGATCTCTTGAGGAGCAGAACCTTTACATCCACACGAACCACCACCATGATGATGTTCTGCGGGAGCAGGAGTCTCAGTTTTTTCGGGTTGAAGGGCGACAGGATTTATCATATCATGTGCTTTTAGGTATTCAAGAGCTTCGGTGAAATATTCGATTTCGTTATGATCAAGAAGATGTTCAAGATGGGCTTTAATCACATTGGGACCACCTTTTACGATGTAATCCATAACCTTATATTCATTGTAAGGTTCAGCTTCACGCTCTTCAATTGTTAAAGCTCCCGTGGGGCATTCACCAAGGCAGGCTCCCAGACCGTCACAAAAAAGATCACTGATTAATCTTGCTTTACCATCAATTATTTGAAGTGCACCCTCATGACAAGCAGGAACACATTCGCCACATCCGTCGCACAATTCTTCATTTATATTTATTATTTTTCTACGCATTTTATTCTCCAAAACAGATAAAAAAGTCCGATTCAAATATAGTTGTTTATTATCAATTGACAAAACAGGAAGATACCAAATTATTGAATTATTGCATTACTGCATTATTGAATTACTGCATTATTGCATTATCTCAATTTCTCCAGTCAATATAGTCAGGGTTGTGTTCAATTCGGTAGGTACCATCGGGATTGGGGAGAACACCAATGAAATCAAAACGAATCTCTTCAAAATAAACATCTGATTTATAGAGATATTTTTGGGCATATTTTTTAAGAGATTTGGCTTTTTGCCAGGAGATGGCATGTTGGATATCCGTAAAATTTTCGTCACTCCGATATTTCACTTCAATAATTACGAGTGTGGTTCCATCGAGGGCAACAATATCGAGTTCACCATGGCTCTCTCGCCAGTTTTTATCAAGAATCTTGAATCCGTTTTTAATCAGGAATTCTTCAGCGAGTTTTTCGCCTAACTTTCCTGTTTCAAGAGTTGACACGGTGAACCCGGTAAATTATTTGTAAAAACCCGGTTTGAAGTTCTTTTTGCCTTTTCTCAGCACAAAATATTTTCCAAACAGAAGGTCTTCAGTTTTTGGCGTAAATTCAGGATCAGAAATCCTTCGGTTATTAAAGTAGATGCCTCCACCGGTAAGGTCTCTTCTCGCTGCACCTTTGCTGGTGTAAAATCCTGCAAGAACCAGAAGATCAACCAAAGATGGAATCGCTTCGGATGAACTCAGTGCAACTGAAGGAGTTGTATCACACAAAGATTGAAGTGTTGATTCACCAATCTCAGTTATCTCAGCTTCACCAAAAAGAGCTTTTGAGGCAGCCACAGCTCCCAACATCTCCTCTTTCCCGTGAATAAGTGAAGTGACTTCTTCAGCGAGTTTTTTGTGTGCAACTCTTTTTCCCGGATCGGAATTGTGAATTGCTTCCAGTTCTTCGATCTCTTCTTTTGGAAGGAAAGTATAAAACTTCAAGAATTTTATTACATCTCTGTCATCAACATTTAACCAATATTGGTAAAGCTCATATGGGGAAGTGCGCTTTTTATCGAGCCATACAGTTCCGGCTTCGGTTTTACCAATCTTTTTCCCATCCGCTGTTTGAATGAGTGGGAAAGTCATACAATGAACTTTTTTGTTTTTCTTTTTCCAAATGAGGTCCATCCCAGCGGTTATGTTACCCCACTGGTCACTTCCACCAATTTGTAGCTCACAATTGTGTCGTTCATTTAAAATGAAATAATCAAAAGCCTGCATAACCATATAACTGAACTCGGTGTAGGAGATCCCTTTGTCGGGGTCCTGAAGTCTGCGTTTAACAGATTCTTTTGTTACCATCACATTCACGGAGAATTTTTTTCCAATCTCTCTGAGATATTCAAATGCTGAAATCGTGCTGATCCAATCGTAATTGTTGGTCATAAGAGCAGCATTATTACCCGAGAATTCGAGGTACTGTGAAAGTTGTTCTTCAAAAATGACTGCCCAGTTTCGTACGAGTTCATCGGCACTGAGCTCTCTTTCAGCTTCTTTTCCTGAAGGATCACCAAGCAGAGCAGTGGCACCACCAACAACACAAATCACTTTATTTCCTGCTTGCTGAAATCTGCGTAAACCAAGAATTGGGATTAAGTGCCCAATATGAAGTGAATCTGCAGTCGGGTCAAACCCTGCATATAAAGTAATTGGTCCCTCTTTAAGCCGTTCTTTTAATTGATCCAGCGGAGTGGATTGGTAAACAAGTCCACGCCATTCAAGTTCATCTACAATATTATTCCACATATTTTCCCAAAGTTGAAAAATTCAAAAAATTCTAACCACTAATTTAGTTAATTGAGAGATAAAGATGGCTAAAGATCAAGGCAATATCAAAAAAAGAGGCTGTCCGAAATACTCTCCCGGACAACCTCAAACTGAAATTTGCAATTACTGCATTACTGCATTATTGCATTAGTCTCATTTCCTTTTCGCCTCAACCATTGCAAATGCGGCCATATTGACCACATCATCAACTTCGGCACCACGCTGAAGGACATACACAGGTTTGCTTAAACCGTTTAGAATTGGACCAACCACTTCGGCACCGCCTATTCTGTTTAACAGTTTGTAAGCAATATTTCCTGAATCGAGATTTGGGAAAATCAGAACGTTTGCCCTTTTCTTTAATTTCGAGAAGGGGTAAAGATTTTCCATTATTGCCGGGATCATCGCAGTATCTGCCTGCATTTCACCTTCAACAATAAGATCAGGTTCAAGCTGTTTCACTATTTCGGTGGCTTTTTTGACCTTAACACTGTGCGGATGAACAGCACTACCAAAATTGCTGAATGAAAGCATTGCCACTCGGGGTTCGATATCAAACCTTCTTGCGGCTTTTGCTGAAAGTATAGCAATTTCGGCGAGTTGTTCTGCATTTGGATCAACATTTACTGTTGTATCAGCAAAGAAATATACCCGATTTTTTATGATCAGAATATACATACCGGAAACACGGGACACACCCGGTTGCAGATCGAGTACTTCAAGAGCAGGACGAATGGTCTCAGGATAATGAGAAGTCATACCTGCGATCATCGCATCTGCATCACCCATTCTGACCATCATTGCAGCAAAATAATTTTTGTGACGATGACGGGTCATCAGGCGTTTAGCCTCCTCATGAGTGATTCCTTTACGCTGTCTTAGTTTGTAGAATTCGTCAACATAAAAGTCTGATTTATCCCAATCTGTCGGGGAGACAATTGTCAATCCTTCAGGTTCGATATTATTGGCAGACATAAGGGCATTTACTTCTTCGGGATTACCAATCAGGATTGGATGTGCAATATCCATATCCTGAATAATCTGGGCTGCTTTAAGTATCCTGACATTGGTACCTTCTGAGAAAACAAGTTTGCCTGTTTTGTAACTTTGTGCGGCATGAATTGTATGTCTGACGATTTCCTGCGAGATTCCGAGTCTTTCGAGAAGTTGTTCTTTGTAGGCGTCAAAATCCGTGATTGGTTTTGCAGCCACACCTGTTTCCATTGCTGCTTTAGCTACCGCGGGGGCAACCCATGTAAGGACTCTTGAATCGAATGGTTTTGGCACGATGTAATCCCTGCCATAATTCATTTCATGACCTTCGTATGCTCTTTTTACAATATCAGGCACATCCTCTTTTGCAAGAGCAGCCAGGGCATAAGAGGCGGCAAGTTTCATTTCATCATTTATAGCAGAGGCCTGAACATCAAGGGCACCTCTAAAAATGAAAGGAAAACCAAGAACATTGTTGATCTGATTTGGATAATCCGATCTTCCTGTTGCCATAATAATGTCTTTTCTAACGGAGGTGGCATCTTCGTAAGTTATTTCGGGATCAGGATTTGCCATTGCAAAAACGACACAATTTGGTGCCATGCTTGCGATCATCTCTTTTGAGACAACATTACCTTTTGAAAGGCCAACAAAAACATCGGCTCCTTTTATCGCATCTGCAAGGGTTCTGGCATCAGTTTCGTGAGCAAATTCGAGTTTAAACTCATTCATTCCCTCGGTTCTGCCTTTGTAGATTGCTCCTTTTGAGTCACATAGTGTGATGTTTTCAATTTTAGCACCAAGTTTCACATAAAGTCTTGAACATGAAATTGCAGAGGCACCGGCACCATTAACCACAATTTTAACCTCAGAGAGTTTTTTGCCCGAAATTTCCACCGCATTAATAAGAGCAGCACCACTAATAATTGCAGTTCCATGTTGGTCATCATGAAACACCGGAATTTTCATGGTGGCTTTACATTTTTCCTCAATATAAAAACACTCCGGTGCTTTTATATCCTCAAGGTTTATCCCTCCAAATGTTGGTTCGAGGAGTTGTACACATCTGACTATTTCATCAGGGTCTTTGGTGTTTAGTTCAATATCAAAAACATCAATATCTGCAAATCTTTTGAAAAGAACTCCTTTGCCTTCCATAACCGGTTTACCGGCAAGGGGTCCTATGTCTCCCAGTCCGAGCACTGCAGTACCATTGCTGACAACAGCCACAAGGTTACCTTTTGCAGTATATTCATAAGCCAGCGATGGATCTTTTTCGATATCAAGGCATGGCTGAGCTACTCCCGGGGTATAAGCTAGAGAGAGGTCTCTCTGAGTGATGCAGGGCTTTGTCGGGACAACTTCAATTTTCCCTTTTCTACCCATACTGTGGTAGTCTAAAGCCTCCTGCTTGGTTGTTTTCATTGATACTCCAAATAAAGTGAAGAACGGATTCAATTAAGAACGGTAAACTAAAAAACTTTGACCAGATAACAAAATAGATTATTATTTTAATTAGTGAATTTGTTGATTGGTAGTTCGCTCATAAGAAAAATTGGTGAAATTAAGAACAGATTTATTGTGTAGAGAAGTGAAAACATAATTGGAACATGTGTATAATCTTTGATATTATGTTCAAATAATTAAAGGCTGCCCCTTTCGAGACAGCCTAAATAAATTAACTATAGATTTTGCGTTCTACTCCTCCGAATGAATTCGGAGGCTATTGGTATTGTACGCTACTCTGCTACTTCGATACTTCGCTACTTAAGTAACAAAGCTTTCATCGTTTTGGTGTAACTTGTGCTCGTATGTTCAAGTGATTGAGCACTCAAACGGAAAATGTAAACTCCTGAAGAGAGTTTGGTTCCGTTGAATCTTTTTTCGTACATACCTTTCTCCATTTCACCTGATACAAGTTCAGCAACTTTCTAACCTGCGATGTTAAAAACAGTCAGAGTTACATTACTTTTCTCTTTAAGGGAGAATTTTATCACAGTCTCCGGATTAAATGGATTGGGATAGTTGTTGTAAAGATTATAGTCATATTCAATTCCTTCAGATTTTGTTCCACTTACCTGAGGTTTGTTCATTGGACCATTTCCTGATGATGAATTATTTGACACTTCACTGAACAACAGGTTTGCTGACTTTGTATATTCTGATGTCGGGAAATTACTGTTCAGATAAGAAAGTATTGGGGTAACTATTCCGACTGTATCAATTACTCCGGATGATTTGTATTTCTCTTCAAGAAGATTGTTGTAGATCATCATCACTTGTTCGCTGTTGTCACCGGCTCCATACGCCTTGTTATTGCCTGCATTCAGGATTTCCTGTTTGTATGTATCCATGTTTTGAGTATCAACATTCATTAAGAGCATTGTGGTAAACTTAAAGAGGCCACTCACATTTCTTATTGAAAGCAGATTACTTTTTAACTCACTCAAATTTACATACTCATAACATTGAGGAATTAAACTAACTGCAGATTTTTTGTATCTGACATCAGTTGTTCCGTTTATGATATCAGTAAGAACAACAAGAGCATCACGAAGTTGTCCCTGCGCTATCATCCTTTTGACATCTTTTATCAGAGTCTTAATACTGTCAGGGTCTCCGCCACTTTCCATTTGTTTTGGTGATGATGAACCTCCACTCAACATATTTGGATTTGACCATATCCCGGAACAATCAGAATTGTAGCCATCTGTTTGAACTGTCACATCACCAACGAGTTCAATTCTGAATTCAGAGGGATCCTCTGTAGCCCAATCATTTCCATAAGCAGATATATCGGCTGTTTGGTAATTCTCAAACACTACCTTTAAACTGGTCGTGTCTTCATAAAAACAATTACCACCAATATAGTTTTCTTTACTGTCAATGGTACCAAGAAACGGAATTGAGTTAATTGCATAAATCGAAGTTCCATTAAGTTGGAACCTGTTGTTGCCAACAGTATCTGCTGCCCTCAATAATATCGGTGCTGAACCTGTGGAAGCCGATATAGCCTTTTCCGTAATATTTGTAAACCAGTTATTGTGTATCCTTGGTCTTGAACCAACCATAGTAATCCCCCACAACTGACTGTCCTCGAAAGAAGAATTCCTTATGACGGTATTATCAGACCCGTAGTTGTAACTGTAATACAAACTTATTCCGGTATGTGTATTTTCAGTCGATAGCCCATCAATTGTGTCGCCGGGACTGATATGACTGTAAATACCACAACTCGCATTCTTTATTGTTGCATTACTGATTTTAAGGGGTGTTCTGTACGCAAATATTCCGTTACCGGCTGACCAGTTTTTAGCAAAGAAGTTAAATTCCACTTTGTTGGTTGGTGTACCTTTAACCTCAAGTTGTCCATCCAAGATCAGTAGTTTGCCTGACTTCATAAAAGTCAAGTTGGCACCGGCATTTACTGTTAGTTTTACATTGTCGGGGACTGTGAGGGTAGTGTCAATGGAAAAATTACCGGAGGGCACCGTTTCGCTGGTAAATAAAGTACCTCCATATCGAAGCATAGGTTCAATCTTCAGTAAAGTACCGTTACCGGCAGCCAGGTACAAACTGTATTCTAAACCGGAGGCAACAAAATCTTTCTTTCCCGTTCTTAAGTCAGTTATACAATAATTCTTGAATGAGGATATAATATCATCCCCAATAGTGAACTTGACATATCTTGATGAGTTACTCTCATTGCATCTTCTATTTACGATATAGATATATCTGGAGAAGGGGTCATAGCCGGTTAGATTGCTATACTCCTCGAAGTATCCCGTTTGTATCCAAATTGTACCATCCTTGTTGTAAAATGATGAGTCCACCGCCGTCGTGATTTTGCTTATCCAGTTACCGTAAACTGTATTTGTATCAGTCCATTTATAAGCTCCCTTCCATTTCAGACTTAACAAATCTGATTCATACGGCTTCATGGAAGTTATAAAATCTTTGACGGCTGTGTATCTTTCATTTGGTACTTGCGTGTTTCCAGGGTCTTGCCAAAGTCCTGCCTTGGTCTGAAAATTATACACCCGATTTTGATCGTCAAATAAACCATAAGTTCCCCAAGCGTATTCTGATCTCGTAGGTACCATATAGTACATTAAACCTTTTGCTCCATACGCCAACGCTATATTCCCCATGGCAAATATTTCATCTCTGGTTGGTGGGCGCTTGCCTCTTCCTGCATTTGGTATGTAAGTATGCAACAGTGTATCAAGTTGGTGCTCGCCATGTACCTGCAATGTGACAAATAATGGGATATCGTTTCCTTCCACTTCATCATATAATATAGAGGCACGGTAAGCTGCACTCAATCCTGCACGATTGTACAACTCTGTATTATGAGGTGCGTTCCATGCTCCACAATCGATCCATCCATCAAGTATGTTCTGAACAGTTTGATTATCTGTTGCTGTCGTTTCCGGAATAGGATAAATATTATATAAGAGGTAATTCTTCAGATACGAATTTCCAGTAGAAGCATTATCAATGTCAAATTTAAGGAAATATTCCGGAACTCCTGCCGTAGCCCCATTTAGATGAATTGTGCTGTTACTACCATATAATTCCCTTATCTTCGATTGTAATTTCGATCTATAACGCGCAGTCAACATAAATGGTTCATCGAAATAAAAGTCTTGAATGGTGGAATCGGGAGAAAGTCCATATTTCAATTGTATTTCTGATTGAAGTGCATTCATTAATGATATAGTGACAAGTGAATCAACCTCAAATAGTTCATCGTACTTCTGAGTCATTATTACTATTTTATCGATATTCAAATCAATATACCCGGGCCACAATATTGCAAAATATAGCTGTTTATTCTTTTCCAATGTAAACAGACTGGTCTCAAACCAACCGTAGTCGTTTACCCATTGAATATTAGAACCTAATACGACCTGATCCAAACCAAGTGGTGCAAGATTAACATCAGGACTGAAGCCGTTTTTATAAACATTACTGTAAAATTTATTGCTATTTGACTCATTGATTGGTGTCGAACTTATAATAATCCGAATCGCCTCCTCATTGTCTCCACCTGTGTTAAGTTTTCTTATCCTGATCTTCATAATATGGTTAAGATTCGCAAACGAAAATTGCTCAGGGGGTAATTTACCCCAAGCTATCGCACCGCCGGGAATACTGCTAGCTGTTCTAACTCCACGATAATTGATAGTGGCATTTCCAATTTCTTCATCGTCATCAAACCCCGTCGCGCTTACATCTTCTGGTAAATCAGCAGGGGTCATACTCCAAAAATTTGTTCTATTTTGATTTGGTATCACAAACCCATAATTGCATTGAACAGGATCAATATAACCAAGGGGAGTCCCTCCGAACTCAAGGGGATATGCTTCTTTGTCGTGCCCCATGGCATTCATGTAGATTGACGGATTAAAATTATCTGTTTCCGCCTTCCAGGAAAAACCCATGTCATTTATTCGGAAAGGGGATGGAACCCCCAGATTGTTTGCATGTTCTTGACCATCTGAAATAAAATTGGTCATTCCCAAAAGTAATAGTTGGTTGAAATAGTATCCGTTGTTCTTGGTTACATTGATTATATCAAATTGTGAAGATTCACCGTTTGGAGGGCTCTTATAATTAACGACGAAATCAAAGAACCCGATATGTGGGAAATAATCTACTCCCGGTCTGCTCTGTGCTAAAACACAAAACGAAAAAAGAATTAAAAACAGAAAGAACTTTGTCTGTTTCATTTTACTTTTCTCCTGTGGTTACTTAATGTAGGCCACTTTTACGGTTGTGGCCATTTGACCGTTCTCCTTTTGGGAAGAAACCCTTATCATGTATGTCCCACTTGAAACATTAAGCAAGTTGAAATTTATCTCCTCACTATGTTCACCTTTTGTTGTGAAGGTTGTGTTTGTATAAACTTCACTGCCCATAATGTCATAAACTGTAATATTTACTTCACCTTCCATCGGAATTGTGTACTTGACATTCGTACTTCCGCTGAAGGGGTTTGGACTTGCATAAATCTTTATCGCTCCGGATAGTTGTGTGTTAAACTCATCTTCAACACCGGTTGGTTTTCTGACACCTTTCATAATAAATACCCGGTTAAATTGAGAAAAACCACCCTGGTATTCTGCTTCCTCTCCAATACAGATGTCATCAACTCCGTCACCTGTTACATCACCTATTCTTCCGGAGAAGTTTGGTCTTTTATCACTAAAGGAATATTCATCCGCCTTCTCAGTTGGTATCGGGTTACCTCCAAGAAAAAGACGAGCAGAATAATATGAAATGTGAACTATTAAATCATTGTATCCGTCATGGTTTACATCTCCCGGCGAGGTGATGTAAGTATATGCACTGTTTTGAAGGTTTAGTCCGGCATCAGGGGAAAGATTTGGAGGTTTTGTGCCAAATGACATCACTATTGTGTACCAGTAGGGAAAGGGCGTGCCATAATTAAGTGTAATCAGTTCTCCTTTATTATCACCATTTATGTCCGGTATTGCTCTTATATGTGTTGTATCATATATCTTAAAAGTGTCGGAGAAAGCAAATGAAGGATTACCGTAATAGAATTTCCTGAATTCTCTGTCTGGGATGTTCACAGGTTGATATTCCATTGAAATATCAGTACAACCATCTCCATCTATGTCAACGAATTGTTGAAAAACCGCAAAATGGTTACCGGAATAATAATATGCGTTGTTAGAATCTGAAAGCATGTGGTAGGAGGGTATAGTATCTGTGTTCCCGGTTTCAAAGAAAACGATACTCCCGGATTTGGTTGGGTAACTATTCTTTGTTCCAACAAATTCCTCCCATCCATCACCATTAAAATCTATTGGCCAATTCTGTCCTTTGAGGAATAGCGTGTTCTTAGAACTGTCCGGAAATGAGAAATAAAAAGTATGATCCGGGAGTGAATCTAAAAATGGTCCGCCATAATAGATAAGAAATTTAGCGGCTGCAGGGGGTGAATACCAACCACATATAATATCCCTATAACCATCTCGGTTCCAATCACATGCAGTCACTGCTCTAGCGTGTAGTACCGGAATGGAAAAAACGGCATTCTGATTTATTGGATTTCCACCCTTAAAAAAATATGCTCTTGCAACATTTGTGTTTGGAGTTTCACTAAGTGTTATCAGGAAATCATCATACCCATCTGGGTCTTGGTCACCCATATAGACTATTGATTCATACAAAAAATACCCCGCCTTGCTGAATACTATCGTATCAAACTGGGCATTCGTTTCTGTTGTAACTATTACAACGAGAAGAAGCAAAAATCCACATCGGGTTAAGAAATATTTTAGTGTGGACATAGGATTACCTCACAATTATTTTTTGTTGATGGAAATGGATACAGATTTTGATTGAGAAGAGTTAAAAGAAGGCACAAAAAAATCGGATATCCCAAATTTTTGTTATTTGAAACATGCAGCGATGATAGGAAAGAAGCCCAAAATGAAATTAAGGATTTTTTCCTGATTGGAGATAAAGATACTTCCATCATATTAATGTAATGATGATGTACAAAAATATGGAACAACCGGCCCATGATATAGTTTACTCCCAAAGAGATTCAAAGCTATTGAATTAAAATTCAATGCTCTTTCAAACGTTATCAAAATTTCTGAATAAAAAAGGGTAAAAAGTAATCCCTATTTTCCGATTGCAGAATAGATAAAGGAGTTTAATTATTATGGTTTTCGCAAGAGTTTCGATGGTAGTGTAATTGTTTAATTGGTTAAAGTTATGAAATAAATTGATTGTCTCTAATTTTCACGATAGATTAAATTCATTTAGACTTGTTAAAATTAACTCTCATTTATAATTTAAATAAATATACATGTGAGTTAGTTTATCTCCCAAACTGTTTTAGGTGGTGATTGAGGTGAAGATATGCCAGGCGCCCCCACTGGTGTTTATCGAGATCACCAAAGACGGGGTGTTTTCTTAACTCTTCATTCCCATACCGGATTTCAAAATTAGTCACCATATCGGTTAAAATTCCTCTATCCAACTCAAAAGCTGTTAGTTTTGTTCCTCCAACACCCTGCTTAAGTTCATCAGTGGTTTCAATTTTGCCTTTAGGGATTGGCATTCCCAAAAGGATCATAAATTTCACAAATGTTGAAGTCATCATGGTTCCACGATAGGGGGAGCGTTTTTCGCCAAATGACAATCTCACCTGATCAGCTGCATGCACCAGCATCTCATGAACATTCATTTTACCCCATAATGCGGGGTCTTTTGGTGTAACTTCTGCAATTCTTTTTAACATTTCAGATTTATCAACAGGGTTCAGAAGACTTTTCATATTTCATCGCTTTTTAATGATGGATTCAAAGATTATAAAATAGATTTATCCTAAATATAATCGAAAATGATCATTTATTTATCTCTGTTTAGGTTGGATGATTTTATTATCTTGTTTGACTATTATTTTAAATATCCGGAGACCAGATGAAGAGAATTTCAACGCTTATAACGCTGATTCTATTCCTTTCACCCGCAGCATTTTATGCCTGCACTAATTTTATCGTTACAAGAGGGGCATCAACTGATGGCTCTACGATGATCACCTATACCGCTGATTCCTACAATATGTATGGAGAGTTGTACCATTTCCCCGCAGCAAAGTACCCCGAAGGTGCATTGCTTGAGGTGTATGAATGGGACACAGGCAAGTTTCTTGGCAAAATCAGACAGGTTCGAGAAACTTACAATGTGACAGGTAACATGAATGAACACCAGCTCGCAATTGGTGAGACCACTTTTGGAGGCAGGAATGAACTTGTGAACCCAAAAGGGGTGATTGACTATGGCAGTTTGATATATATAACCTTGCAAAGAGCCAAAACTGTCCGTGAAGCTATTAAAATAATGACTCAATTGGTTGAAGAGTATGGCTATTACAGCTCGGGTGAATCATTTACAATTGCTGATCCAAATGAAGCATGGATTCTTGAAATGTCAGGCAAGGGTCCCGGTGTTATGGGAGCAATTTGGGCGGCTGTTAGAATTCCTGATGGATATATTTCAGGTCATGCTAATCAGGCAAGGATCACAAAAATTAATTTAAATGATCCCGACAACTTTCTATATGCTCCCGATGTGATAACATTTGCAAGAGAAAAAGGATATTTTTCAGGAAAAGATTCCGATTTTGATTTCGCAGCGGCTTACAATCCACTCGATTTTGGTGGAATAAGATTTTGTGATGGACGAGTCTGGTCACTTTTCCGCAGATGTAATTCCACGATGGATAAATATCTGCCGTATATAAAAGGTGAAACTCTCGAGAGAATGCCACTTTATATAAAACCCGATAAAAAACTTTCAGTACACGATGTAATGTCCCTTATGCGTGATCATTATAACGGAACCGAACTTGACATGACCACGGGTATTGGCGCAGGTCCTTATGGTAACCCGATGAGAGCCAGACCACTGACATGGAAATATAACGGTGAAGAATATTTTAACGAAAGACCAATTTCCACTCCCCAAACAGGATGGTCGTTCATAAGCCAGTCGCGCAGTAATCTTCCCAACGAAGTTGGTGGAGTTTTATGGTATGGTGTTGATGATACATATACAACCGTATGGTTTCCAATGTATGCAGCAGTTACCGATATCCCTGAAAATTACAGAAAAGGACTCGGTTCACTTTCACAGTTTACCTGGGATTCTGCTTTTTGGGTATTTAATGCTGTAGCCAACTTTGCATATCCCCGTTATAATGTTGTCATAGATGATATCAAAACTGTGCAAAATCAGCTTGAAGGACAATTTTTACTTCGTCAAAAGGAAGTTGAAGAAAAAGCAGTGAAACTTCTCTTTTCATCGAGAGCTGAATGTTTGTTATTCCTGACAAATTATTCAAAAGAAGCGGGTAAATCAGTTTACACAACCTGGCGAAAACTGAGTGAAGACCTTTTGTTAAAATATATGGATGGTGTTAAAAAGAACGAACATTTTAAGACCGTAAATGTTGGTTATCCGGAACAATTTAGAGGAGAGATAGTTAAGGAGAGTGGTGACAAACTCAAAATAAAGAAACTTCCGGGTGAAAATGAAATGACCCTGGGGGCACACATCTCTGCAGCAAAGGAACTGATCAAACAAAAAAACTATTCCGCAGCAAAAACTGAACTTGAAGCAGTTCTAAAACTCGACCCCAACAATTCATGGGCAAAGGAAGAACTGAAAAAAGTCAATTCACTCTTAGGAGCGATTGATGAACTTCACAACAAAAATTTTGGAATGAATTAGGAGTTATTTCCTCCGTTCCAACATGTCCGTAAGAACATGACGATTTCCTCGAGAGAGCTCAGCCAGAGTTGGTGTGAGCTCTCCGTGTTTTAAATCAGAAAGTATCACCATTTCTGCTTTGGGAACTTTTTTACACAACATTTCGATGTCCTCAATTTTCATAAATTCATCCCTCTCGCTTGCAACAAACCAGCAAAATGCCTCTATTTCACTCATTTTTTCAGGATTAATGTGAACAGGCGATAACCAAAGGGACTTTAAACTATCAAGCAGACGATCAAACTTCTCAGGCTCGGGTGAAAGTGACTTATAATCATTTCTCATCTCCTCATCCTGAGCAATGCTCGCAAATGCCTCGTGAAGGTCTATCTCTTCATGCCACCCGTCCTTTCCTGAATCAGGAGCAATTGCCACCACGGTTTTAACTCTTTTTGGTTGTTGATATCCCATGACAATGCCGGTTATGGCTCCATCACTAAAACCGATAACAGAAGCATCTTCAACACCGAGTTGGTCAAGTATTCCAAAAACATCATCCGCGTAGAGTTCGTAACTTAAAGGCAGTTCACCATGATACGACCTGCCATGCCCTCTGAATTCGGGGGCAATAAATGAAAATTTGTTCCGGTCGAGAGCGTAAACCACTGGTGCCATCTCTCTGTTGTCACCTAATCCACCATGAAGTAATACAACATGATGAGGACCTGTGCCTGTGGTATGAAAAAAAAGTTTTGTTTTATCTTTTGCCGTAAAATATCCGGATCGCATATTAACCTCCCTGGGGAATTGTAAAATAAAAAGTGGTACCAACACCCAATTCCGATGTTACACGAATTGAACCTCCATTTTTTTCGACCATATCTTTACAGAGCACAAGACCGAGCCCTGTTCCTTTTTCGTGGGCGGTTCCGAGTGTAGTGTTTTGACTTTCAATTTTGAATAATTTTGAAATAGATGCAGGACTAATTCCAACACCATTATCGGCAACATATATTTCGTAAAAACCATCGGTTGCATATTCACCCACCTTGATCTCACCTCCGGGTTTAGTGAATTTAATTGCGTTGTAAACCAGATTTCTTAGAAGAAGATAGAGCATGTTGTGATCTGCTTTAATCGTTCTGCCGGGTTGTGTTTCGTTTGTTAACTTGAGCCCTTTCTCAGATGCGTTATCAAGGTAAAGTAAAAAAACATCGTTAATAACGCTATGAATTTCAAGCTCAATTGACTCAAATTTCATCAATCCTCTCTGCACCTGTGCCCAGGCAAGAAGGTTCTCAAGGAGTTTAAACTGACTGTGTGCCGATCTGCTGATATCAAGCACAAATGACTTAATCTGCTCCCTGTCGAGGATGTCGATATCTTCTGCAAGAATATCAGTTATCCCGATAAATGCATTAAAGGGGCTTTTAAGATCGTGAGCCAGAATCGAAAAGAATTTATCTTTAGTGGCATTTAGAACCTCAAGTTCCTCGGAATATTTCTTCAGTTTTTCCTGATTTAACATTTTTTCATGCTGGAGCCGGCCTCTTTCCACTGCGTAAAAGATTGATCTCGCAAGGAGCGAACTGTGAACCTCACCTTTAACCAGATAGTCTTGAGCGCCTTCTCTCACTGCCTTCAGAGCAAGAGATTTATCCTCATTACCGGTAAGCACGATAACGGGGATGTATGGATATTTTGCAAAAAAAGTTTTAAAGGTATCAAGCCCCTGACTTTCAGGAAGTCCGAGATCCAGAAGTACCAATTGAATATTTTTATCAGATGTGGTTTTAATTGCATCGGTAAGGTTGGAATTTAAAAAGAGTTCATATTCTCCATCGGGCATCCCTTCTTTCAGGAGAAGAGTGATCAGTCTTGATGCGATGGGACTGTCTTCAACTAACAAAATTTTTATTTTATGGTCGGTCATCAACTGCCTTTCTCTACATTTTTCTTAAATTATTTAACAACCGTTTAATTTCAAGCGGGGAAAGTGACAATTCACTTGCACCCAGTTCATCAGCAACTTTCGGCATACCATACACAACACAACTTTTTTCAGATTGTGTTATTGTTAATCCGCCTGCCTTTTTAATATTTAACAATCCTTGAGCACCGTCACTCCCCATCCCTGTTAGCAGAATAGCAAGAGTGCTTGAACCATAAGTACCAGCAAGGGAGTTGAAAGTCTCATCGATAGATGGCCTGTGTCCATTAAGGGTTGATGATCGTGAAAATAAAAATCTTCCATTCTTATCAAATTTAAGATGTGTGTCTTCCGGAGGGAAATAGATATTGCCTGCTTCGGGTAACCCTCCCTCGGTGGCAAAACCCACATTTAATGAAGTGGTTTTGCCAAACCACTCTACAAATCCCGCAATAAAACCCTCACTTATGTGTTGGACACACACAATTGGCAACTGCTGAGGAGAAGAGAAAAAATCGAATAGCTCGGTGAGAACTTGCGGTCCCCCGGTTGAGGCACCAACACCAATGATTTTTAACGATTTTCCCGGATTAAACTCTTTTTGCTGAACCTGCTCGTTTGTATCACTTCCGGGACGGTCTTTTCTTTTCCTTCTGAAGGTATAAACTCCTGATAACAGGATAATTTTTTTAATCAACCGGTCACCGTTTTTTCTAAACTCTTCTTCAGTCTGAACGAGTGGTTTTGGAAAAACATCCACAGCTCCGGCTTCAAGGAGTGCAAAGATGGTATTTTCATCCCCCTCTTTCTGAACGGCGGAACTTATCACAAGGATAGGTTTGGGGTCTTTTTCCATTATCTGCATAATAAGTTCGAGACCATCAATTTTTGGCATCTGGTAGTCGGTGCAAATAACATCGGGTTTAAGTTTGGAGAGGGAAGCAAGAGCTTCGAACCCATCTGTAAAAATCCCTACAACCTCTATAGCCGGGGAATTTACTAAAAGTTTTTTTAATATGTGTAAAACGACAGGTGAGTCGTCAATCAACATCACTCTAACCGGTTTTTTAAATTGAGTCATCGTAGTTACCTGATGAAAGATTTTACAGTTTTATAAAAGTCTATCCAGAGTTTCGATCAAAATTTTCTGATCGAAGCCTGACTTGGTTAGGTAAGCATTGGCACCACTTTCGAGCCCTCGTTTTTTCTGTTCATCAGATGAAAGTGAAGTAACAAGAACTACAGGCAAAGAGGTATATTTTTTCTCAGCTCTAATTTTTTCTGTGAGAGAAAGTCCATCCAAGTTGGGCATTTCAACATCGGAGACTACAGCGTCAATTTCGTTAATCAGCAGTTTTTGGTACCCATCGAGGCCATCAACAGCAGTAACAACCTCATAACCGGCACTTTCGAGTATTCTTTTCTCCTGGGTTCGTGTGGTTATTGAATCTTCCACGAGAAGGATTCTTTTTTTTCTAAGGCTTTCAGGTGTTGAAGTTTCAAGAATTTCTGAAGCCGACAATAATTTCACCGTTTTTAACAGATCATTAGGATTCAGGATCATACACACATCACCTGAAACGAGAATGGTTGACCCTGAAACATTCCGAACTCTCTTCAGCATAAATCCGAGTGGTTTTACCAATACCTCCTGTTCATCGATCAGGGAATCCACAATAAATCCTGCCTTCTCACCCATCGAGGAGAGGATGACGCACTGGAAGGAGGTACTGTTTTTTCGAGATGGATCGTCAACATCATCCAGTTCCAAAACCGTTTTAAGATTTACAATAGTTACAGGTTCATCCCTGAAAACTATAGTATCCCGCCCCTCCATGGAAAATATTTCATCAACACTTACAATAATTGCCGAGACGATAAAATCAACAGGAAATGCAAAGATGTAATTGCCAACCGAAGCGGTCATCACTCTTAAAGTGGCAAGAGTGAGAGGCAGTTCGATAATAAACCTGGTGTTTATTCCTGTTTCAGATTCAATATTGATTTTGCCTTTAAGTTTTTCGATGTTTGCCTGAACCACTTCCATTCCCACACCCCTGCCTGAAACATCGGTTATGATTTTTGAGGTTGAAAAACCCGGCGAAAAAATCAATTTATGAATTTGATGATGTGAAAGGTTTTTTGTGGCTTCTTCGTCGATGAGTTTTTTTCTCAGTGCGGTCTCAATTATCGTTTTTTCATTTAGTCCTTTACCATCATCCTCAAGTGTGATGGTGATATGATCTGCAAAGTGATTCGCCGAAAGTTTGATTGTTCCTTCCCTCGGTTTTCCCTTTCCCACTCTTTCTTCGGGTAATTCGATGCCGTGGTCGATGGAATTTCTGATCATATGCATGAGGGGATCACGCATCTCTTCCAGGATCTTTTTATCGGCAGTTATCTCACCCCCCTCGATTATAAAACTAACTTCTTTGCCCAGCTCATTTGCTATATCACGGACCATCCTGGGATAAAGATTAAAAATATTGGACAGCTTTAACATCCTGAGATTTTTAATAACCTCTTCAAATTCGTAGGCGACAAAATTGAGTCTGGAGTTATCTTCTGAAATTCCTTCACTAAGACTGCTGATTTCCACCGATGCTGAGTCGAACCTGTTTTTAAGTTTGTTGATGATGAGTCCTACCTCGGAAAATAGCCCGGGGTTTTCACTTCTCTGAGGGTGAAGTGCTGTTTCAATAGATTTTAACTCACGGGTTGAATCCTCAAGCAGCAGAGAGAGGTCATTAATTTTTCCGAGTCTCAATGCGAGTTGAATTTTGGAAACCGTGAGTTCACCCGAGAGGTCCATTAAAGTATCAAGTTTGGTTGAAGCAACTCTAATTGTATCGATTGAAAACGAAGGGGTGGTTTCTCCTGCGGATTCGTGCGCAGTTGCTTCCGTGAACGACGCTGTTTCATTTGCAGACCCCACGGTTTGTTCCTCACCGGAATTTCTACTGATTGAGTCATTGATTATTTGATTGATTACTTCGGCGGAGACAAAGTTGGGTGCCTCCCCCGTAACAGCTTCATTAACAAGTGATTTAATTACATCAATAGCCTTATACATCCTGTCGAAGTCATGTCTTTTTAACTCAAGACCCTCTTTTTTAACAGCACCGAGCATGTCTTCAAAAAAATGTGCAAGTGTGACGACATCAACAATCCCAATCATCCTCGCTCCACCCTTCATTGAGTGAGCAGTACGCATCAGTTTTGTGAGTGCATCAGAATTAAAAACATCAGATTCAAGCCTCAACAATTCACTGTTTAGAGTCTGAATGTTTTCTTCAAATTCAATTTTAAAAATACTTCTAAGTTCGGGGTCATCAATCACTTTAAACCTCGAAACCTTTGTTGCTTTTCATTATCACACGAGAGCCTTGAGAGCAGAAGCTGTGTCGTTAAGTTTTTGTACTCCAACTCTTGTTTGCGAGAGCCCTGATGCAGTTTCTTTGACACCCAGATTGATCGCATTCATCGCCTCAACCACTTGTTTAACCGCCGCAACTTGCTGTTTAACGGTAAAAACTGTCTGTTGAGAGACATCAAAAGTATTGCTAATGAAGGTGGCTATTTCATTAAACGATTCAGCAGTTTGTCTGGAAGAGGTCATACTTAATTCAACATTTTTAGTTCCCTCTTCAGTAGCCATCACAGTGGAATTTGTGGCTTTTTGTATGTCGGCAACAAGTGTATTTATTTTGTCAGCCGATTTTTTACTTTGATCAGCGAGTTTTCTGATTTCCGACGCAACAACCGCAAATCCCTTTCCATGTTCACCGGCTCTTGCAGCTTCAACGGCAGCGTTCAGAGCTAAAAGATTCGTTTGATTAGCAAGATCGGAGACGAGACCGGTGATAGAACCAATTTGGCTTGTTTGTTCACTCAATTTTAATATTTGATCAGCAATCTGAGCGACCTTGTCTTTTAACACTGCCATAGTGTTCATTGCAATTTTAACTGTTTTGGCACCATCTTCTGCAATTTCCGATGCTTTATTTGCTGAATTTGCAGTTTCACCCACTTTTGAAGCAGTCTGGCTGAAGGTAACATCCAGTTCGTTCATTGTAGAGGTGGTTTCATTAACGGATGCTGCCTGTTGTGAAGCCACTTTTTCATGTTCTGTAATTGTAGCTGCCATCTGGTTTGAAGTAGCAGCAATGGCAGCAACGGCTTCTCTGATTGTAGTAAGAACACTCTTGTTTGTAAAGAATGCCAAAAGAATTCCGATAATTATTGCAAAAAGTGAGCCAACAAAAGCGGCAATCATCACATGGGTCATGGCTTCTTCTCTCGCCAGGCGAAGATTTTCGATAACTTTTAGTTCACCATCCTTTATCTCATTAAAAAGAGTTTTGATCCTGGCGGTGTAATTTTCGTCGATTCCACCTGCTTCAGTTCGAAGTGCTTTCTCTTGCTCACCTTTTTTAATGATCTCGATAGAAGCCCGGTTTAATTTGAACTGTTGATCAGTAAGCTGTGAGATTTCGAGCAGTCTTTTATGGTTTTCGGCAGTTTCATTCCCCATATCATCAAGTTTCTTAATATCCTCCTTAAACCTGGCTTCTGTCTCATAGTAACTATCCAGCGAAACTTGCCTCATTCCAATGAGATATTGCAGATGGACGGACTCTGCTGAGAGATAGTCGGTAAATGTTCTATCCACGGCGTTAATAAGCTCGGTAGCTGAGTTCCGGGCAGTATTGATGTTGTTAAGCCCGGTTAAATAATAATAATTCAACAATGAATTTATTATCAAAATGAAGATAATTACTGTAAAACCCAGACTGATCTTCGTTCCCAATTTGAGTTTGTTAAACCAACTTAACATTATAAAATTCCTTGTTTGCTAAGATTTTGAAAAAAAATTAAACTTCGTCATTAACCGAAAGATTGCCAAACAGTAGAACTCTTTCGAGATCGATAAGTGTTAACATTCTGTTTTTATAGTGAACGGTACCTTTTTGAAAAGAGTCATTTATAAGATTTATGGTGGATCGTGATGGTGAAATATCACTATTTTTTAAATAGACCACATCTTCAACATCATCTACCAGAACACCTGCCTCACCCTCTTGAAGATTAACAATTATCACTTTTGATCCCTTATAATTTTTTGGAGGTTTAAGTTTAAACACCGGACTCATATCCACAAGCGTAATTATTTTACCATGATAATTAATTTGGCCGGGGATATGGGGAGGACAACAAGGCACCCTTGAAATCTTTTTGATTTCACTGAATCCACTTATTGTTTTAAGGTCTATTCCCAGAAACTCGTTCCCGAGTTTAACTACTGCATACGCGGTTTTTTCTGTTGAATCTTCAACTTCGATTATTTCTCTCAAAGAATCGGCGCGCTCTTTAAAAATGGTTTTTTCTTCATCTGAAGATTCAGGTGAAAAATAACGGTTTCCGGAGTCAGGGTGTTGAGGATTTTCAGCGGTTTCTGATTCTGCGGGTAGATCAGGGAGTGCAGCAGGATCAACCCATAAAGAAAGAATGTTATCAACCGATAATAATGTGACAATCGATCCACCCGTATTCGTGACACCTTCAACAAAATGAAATGAATAATTGCCGGTTTCGGGGAAAACTTCGTTGATTCTCTTAATTTCTTCCTGATCAATTTCTACTACATCGTAAACTTCACTGACAATTATTGCAGGTTGAAAAGAGTCTTTAGAAAGGATGATTAGATTATCTGTGGTTTTGCAGATATGCCGTTTATTATTGATTCTTTGTTCAAGGTCAATGACAGGGATAAACTTACCCCGGAGGAAAAAAACGCCTCTAATCCAGGATGGCATCTCGTCGGTTGGTGAGAGTTCGGGAAGTGGAATAATCTCCTGAACTATCTCTGCAGGAAGGGCATAAGAAAGTCCGTTAAATCCGAAAACGAGATAATTTGAGCTTTTCATCCGAAATAAAACACTTCCATTTGTGTGTTTATAAATGTTCTGTCATTTTTTTTAATTCTTCGATTAACCTTCCGGCTTTCATGTTTTTGTAAAAGACAATCGGAGATTCTGGATTAAGTTTCGATATCTTTCCAAGAGCATTTTCCCTGAGTTTGAGAGCTTTTTTCCTGTCTCCCTGGAATTCATAAATTGTGGCAAGTTCAATAAGAGCAGGGAAAAACTCATGGTTCAAATATAAGACTTTATTAAACAAAAGGAGAGCATTTTCAACCTCTCCTTCCTCATTGGCTAATTGCCCCAAAACAAAATAAGCGAGAGGATTATAAGCTTCAGACTCCAAAACGAGATCACAGCAAATCCGGGCTTCTTCCCTCAATCCGCGGTTTGCACATATATTTGCCAGGGCGAGAAGGGCTTGAATCTCGTTATGATTGTTTTTAAGGAATTTTCTGGTTATCGATTCAGCCTCTGCAATCGAACCTTCAGATATCAATCGTTCAACTTCATCTGCCGGGAATTCATCAGTGATTTCCTCTTCTCTGTCAGTTTTATACTCCGGGAAGACGCTTCCATCTACTGATAAAGGAGGCAGATCGACAGAAATTTTTCTTTTTTTAGCCGGTTGGGGTTTGGGATTTTTTATTGTCTCAGTCGGGTAAAGAGTCTCGAGATGTGACAAATCGATAGTTGGTTCTTGCCCGGAATCCGTTTTTTGATATATAAATGAATCGGGAAATGCAACCGGTTTTAGTCCGGCGAAATGCATGTTTGCAAGTTCAGAGTGCCCAGAGAGCAGATAGCAATTCTTTTTTAACAAGTGTATAAGATTGGTCACTGCTGTTTTAATTCCTGAAGTCTCAAAATAGATAAAAACATTTCGGCAGACAATGAGATCGAATGTGGATTCACTTCTTCCAAGTGGGAAAGTTGAAAGATCGTCAACCAGATTAAAATATCTAAAAAGCACCATCTCTTTTATGCTGTCTGAGATGGTAAACTCGTTGTTTTTTTTGGTAAAATATTTGGAAATGGTTTCTTCAGGCACAGATCGGAACGACCATTTGGAATATACCCCTTTTTCAGCTTTTTTAATTGCATCATGGTTTATGTCAACACCAAGAAGTGTTATTCGCCAGGTTTTAAACTCGGGTAAAATCCCGGAAAGCATGATGGCTATCGAATATAGCTCCTCACCTGTAGAGGAGGCGGCACTAAGGATATTCAGAGTTCGGGTGGTTTGGTTTTTTATTATAATTTCGGGAAGAATCGTCTCTCTGAGGAGCCTCATCTGACCATGATCCCGGAAGAAGAAGGATTCAGTGTTGGAAAAGTCGATGGCAATTCGCTTCAGTTCGGTATTCGCTTCAGGGGAATCGACCGAAAGAAGCTCTGCATATTGATGTAGAGAATTAAATCCAAGGCTGTGCATTCGTCCACGAAAATATGTGAGGAGTTTTGCATCGTCTCTACCCAGCTCTATGAGTCCGGTTTTACGGGCAATAATTCTTTTAAGTTCTTCTGTTTGGGGCATCTTTATTTTGTCTTCTAACGCGACCGGAGCCACAAATAAATTAACTGTCCTTTAATCATTCAAACATAACGAATTAATAAACATTTTCAAGTGATAAAAGACGTTTTTGTCTGAAATGAATGCAAGAGAAGCATTTTTGGACAAAAAAAACAAAGATTGAAAAAATCTTTTGTCAGTCTAATCAGAAAATATTAAATTTACAGTCTAAATTTTTCGGAATAACCGAAAATAAAAGGAGAGCTGGCAGAGTGGTTGCCCCGACAAGTCGGGATTTCTTTCTGC